>NZ_FMAQ01000015.1 GCF_900094945.1 Gilliamella bombicola | reverse complement strand
GCGAGTATCAGGATGATACGAGTAGCGTAGCCGAAGGCCACATTCTGCAGCCAAAGCGTGGGTTGTTAGGGAATTCGCTTTAATTCCCTAACTCGGACGTGATCACTGTAGCTATTTTGTTCACCAAAGGTCAAAACGTCCGAAACCTTGCCGTACTATAAATAAACTACGAATTTAAACCGCTACAGCGTAATCACTAGAATTGCCAACCACGCTTTCAGCGTCGGCGGGCGGGGGGGCGGCGCGATTGTGGCTTTGCCACAACAGCGCAACCCTAAGGGAAATGCCCCAACTGACGCGGGGGCGTTATTCTTTGTTATATTGTCCTCTCAGTCAATATAACCGCCCCCGCGGCCTAAAGATTAATAACTAAGATATAAAAGTTAAGGTGTAGTGCAAACAGCAAAGTAGTTGCTGGCACCATAGGCTTCAACAGAGCCGTTGAACGAAGAGACACTGGATAACACATAGCTACTTACAGATTCGCCCGTCCAATAAGAGAAGTAGACGAAGCCCGCATCAGTGTAGTCATTCATGCTGCCCCACTCCGTGAAAAAACCAGCACCTATGTTACGCATGTAATGATTACCAGATGAGTAAGGCGTGGCTCCATCTATGCCACTTCTACATGGGAAACTATTATAAACACCACACTTCGCGTTAGTTAAATCCTTAATCCGTGGCATACGATAACCTAAACGACTACACCAAGATACTTGGTTAGACGATGTATCCCCTTTATCACCCCGATTGACAAACCACTGCTTTAACACAAATCCATACCTCACTACATTACCATTTCTATCACGACCCTCTAACTCAAATGTCTGTGGCAAAGATGGCACAGTTAGTGGACTAGGATTAGCTGACTGTATCTGAGAACTACTTGCCCTAGGACCTTTTAACGTTACTCTTACTACACGTTTTGATTTATCAGTAATCCATCTATCTTCGTTTGCGCCTTGGTTTGGCAGCGCCCTCTGATTCACCGTTGCTCTTATACTACCACTCGCGGTCGTGGCAGATGACCACGACAACCCATCTCCATCAACTCCACCTATGAGCAAATCAAAATACAAACCATCAGCGCCTGTTGTAGGAAAATTTTGGCCGTAAGATGATGAACTTATTGACTGAGTTAAAAAACCCTTTTTAGGAGACCATATGATAGATGGGCCGGCCTGATTGGAATCGTCATACATCATACCCCAAGGAAAAGAAATATTAACACCAGTGCCACCAAAGTACAAATTCGGCCTTACGTGACAAACAACAGGACCACCATACGGATTAACATAATATGTCACTGTACTACCACTAAAATTAGTTCTATTAGGAACCCCGTACCGTGTTTGTAAATATCCCCCTGTACTACTTAAGGTTACCCTATAAGGAGCATTACATATATCTAATCTATCACTACGATTAACAGTATTCCCATCCTTATCCGTAAATGATATTGACACACTCCCAGATGCCGTAACATCATTTCTACCCTGACCATCCCCATCAGCGTCCCCCCAATTCAGATATCTATCCACTAAATCACTAAAACTTACTGAACTAGCTGATGATGGAACTACCGTTCTTATATTATCCAAACCACTCGCTACTGGTAATATTATCGGATTTGTCGGACTTGATGTATTTGTCGACGGTGTGATAAGTCGATTACCATTCAACTTAATAGACAATAAACTATCCGTTGAAGTTACCTTAACCTGACCCGCATCAAACGTAAAATACGGCGGAGTACCTTCAATGACTCTTGATGTATGCGCGGTTAATGCCACAGAACTCTGTGTATATGACAACAATAATGGCACGAAGAACAACACTTTAGGTAATCTAAATAATTTAAGTAAGTCTGGTAATTTAAATAGAGAAGATAAGTGTCTCGGCCTTGGCGATAACGTCGCCGATTTCGCTACGCGAAATGACCTCGGTGATGAAAATAAGAACTGTGTCTGATTTCGACTACGGTGAAATTGAAAAAGATTTAGGGCGTAAGTTTGGCAGGCCAGATGCCAGATGCCAGATGCCAAGTATGATAGCGCATTTCGATTATCCTGTCAAGTAAATTTTTGTTTTATTTGATTTTTTTATAATTGACCGCTCAACTAATGAGCACTCTCTTGCTTTAAAAGCGCTTAAATTATAAGCGTTTGATTAATAATGTGCTACTTTTTTTGTTAAAATTTTGTAAAGTTTTGTTAAGTAAAAGTCAGCTAACGTTGGCTGACTTTGGGGGAATGATTTGGGGTGGTGGTTTTTGGCTAAAAATCACCTCATAAAAAACTTTAATAAAATCAATACATTTCCTGACCGATTTTTGGATGTAATTGCATTGCTTTTTAACACAAAAGTAACTCATCAAAAAATACTTAAGATTATGTTGTTTGTCTTGTTCCGGCGTCAGAATGTGCCGACAACAGAGCGAGGTTAGCACGCCAAACAGGACGTTTGGCGAGTTTGTGGTGCGCCGGGAGCGCGTCCACAAACGGTGCGTTAAGACCGAGCGACGGCGGACAAATTTGTCTGGAACAAATTTGAACACCTGAGCATAGCGAAGGTGGCCTCGAAGAGGCGAGTATCAGGATGATACGAGTAGCGTAGCCGAAGGCCACATTCTGCAGCCAAAGCGTGGGTTGTTAGGGAATTCGCTTTAATTCCCTAACTCGAACGTGGTCACTGTAGCTATTTTATTCACCAATGGTCAAAACGTCCGAAACCTCTGCACAATTTATTCTATTCACCAAAACAAAAAAGGCTTGATTTTCCGCTAAAAATCTGTCAGAAAAGGTATTGATTTTATTCAAGTTTTTTCTAGCTGTTTTTTATAAAAATATTGCTTACCTTGCGTTGTGGAATAACAAAACCACTCACTGTGATGAATGGTTTTGTTGGTAGTGAATTGCCATGATGTTGCAATAATTATAATACACTAATTTATAATGCAATAATTAATGGCGCTTCGGTTGCAGCAATAACGTCGTCAATGGAATATTCAGGGTTTATTTCAATTAGTTTGAGCCCTTCTGGTGTTACGTCGATGACGCCCATTTCTGTAATGATGAGATCAACCGCATTAACTGCCGTTAATGGTAATGTGCAACTTTTTAGAATTTTATGTGTGCCTTTCAAGGTGTGCTCCATTGCGACAATGACTTTTTTAGCGCCAGTCACTAAATCCATTGCGCCCCCCATGCCCGGCACCATTTTGCCCGGAATCATATAATTAGCAATATTACCAGATTTGTCTACTTGTAGTGCGCCAAGTACAGAAACATCAACATGCCCCCCGCGAATAATTCCAAACGAGGTGGCACTGTCAAAAAAGCTGCCACCGGGTAAAATGGTGACAACTTGCCCCCCTGCGTTGACGATGCTTTCGTCGATTTCGTCTGTTGATGGGGTTGGACCTAGTCCTAAAAAGCCATTTTCTGATTGTAAGATAATTTCAATCCCTGTGGGAATAAAGTTAGCAACACGAGTCGGTAAACCAATTCCAAGATTAACAATATCACCATCATGTAACTCTTTAGCAACACGTTTTGCAATATAATTTTGTAATTGTTCTTTATCCATTAGCAACTTCTCCCTTTTACAATGTAGTCAACAAAAATCCCTGGTGTGGCTATTTCTTGTGGGTCAAGTTCACCAACTTCAACAATTTCTCCTACTTCAACAATCGTTGTTTTGGCTGCGCTAGCCATGACATTATTGAAGTTATTCATTGAGCCTTTATAAATGAGATTGCCTGCACGATCAGCTTTTGCTGCATACAATAAAGCAACGTCGGCAAATAATGGTTTTTCAAGTAAATAATCTTTACCATCAACGGTGATTTTTTGTTTACCTTGCTCGACCAATGTTCCTATGCCCGTTGGTGTTAAAACGCCACCTAAACCATAGCCTGCACATCGTATACGTTCGGCTAGCGTGCCTTGTGGAACAAGTTCAACTTCGGTTTCACCGGTATTCATTTGTCTACCTGTTTCTTTATTTAGTCCAATGTGAGATGCAATAATTTTTTTAAATTGTTTTAGCATCACCATTTTTCCAACACCTTTGTCGATCAAGCCAGTATCATTACAAATTAATGTTAGATCTTTGATGTTTTGTTGGCATAAAAAATCAATCAGCATTTCAGGTGATCCGTTTGCCATAAATCCGCCTACCATCATGACTGTATCATTTTTAATCAAAGATAACGCCTGTTCAATACTTACTACTTTATCCATAACGCCTCCAGTCCTTATCGAGAAACAACCATTGCAATACCCTGACCACCACCGATGCAAAGTGTAGCCAAACCATTTTTTACATTACGTTTTTTCATTTCGTAAATAAGTGAAATTAAGATTCGAGCACCACTAGCACCAATTGGGTGCCCTAAGGCGATAGCGCCCCCGTTGACATTCACTTTTTCGGCTGGCAATTTTAAGGTATTACAAACGGCTAGTGCTTGTGCGGCAAATGCTTCGTTAGCTTCGAATAAATCAATATCGTCGACAGTCAATCCTGCTTTTTGCAGTGCCTTTTGCGTAGCAGGAATTGGGCCGATGCCCATCACATCTGGAGCAACACCAGCCGATGCCGAGCTGGTGATGGTGGCAAGTGGTTCAAGTCCTAATTTTTCTGCTTTTTCTCGACTCATTAAAATAAGTATTGCAGCCCCATCATTAATGCCCGATGCATTACCTGCGGTAACAGTACCATCTTTTTTAAAGGCTGGGCGTAATGCAGATAATTTGTCTAATGTTGTGTTGGGTTTTGGGTATTCGTCTGTATCAATGACAGTTGGCTCCCCTTTTTTGTTGGGGATAGATACTGGTACGATTTCGTCTTTAAATCGTTGGCTTTGTAGTGCGGTTGCAGCTTTTTGTTGGCTAGCAAAAGCTAATTCATCTTGAGCGGTTCGTGTAATATTGTATTGTTCAGCAACATTTTCGGCCGTGATGCCCATGTGGTAGTGGTTGAAAGCATCGGTTAATCCATCGTTAATCATGGTATCAACCATTTGTGCATTGCCCATTTTTAGACCAAAACGTACATTGGGCATGACATACGGTGACAAGCTCATGCTTTCGGCCCCACCAGCAATAACGACGTCAGCCTCACCACTTGCGATAGCTTGAGCAGCAAGTTGTACCGTTTTTAAACCGGAACCACACACTTTATTGACGGTAAAACTCGATACATTGTCAGGCACGCCGCCCTTGATGGCAATTTGTCTTGCAACATTTTGCCCTAGCCCTGCTTGCAATACGTTGCCCAAAATGACTTCGTCAACTTCACTAGGGTTAAGGGAGATTCTGTCCATCGCTTCTTTCAGCGCCGTCGCCCCCAAATCAACAGCAGATACATTTTTAAATACGCCACCAAAACTACCAATCGGTGTTCGAACAGCAGATACGATTACAACTTCTTTCATACGATATCATCCTTTTTAGCCTAAACAATAAATTTAACTTATGCTAAGTGAAGGATTTATCTTTGTCCAAGACTGGTTTATTATAGTATCTATAAGTTCATCTTATAGAATGTGTTGTTATTTAACGTTGAAAAGTGATAATAAAGTATGGATATCAGGCATCTTCAATATTTTGTTGCAATTGTGAAGGCGGATTTTAATTTGTCTTTAGCGGCTAAAAGGCTTTACATCTCTCAGCCAGCTTTAAGTCAATTTATTAAACAATTTGAGGATTCAGAAAAGGTCGATTTGTTTGAACGTTATAAAGGCCGTTTACAAGGTTTAACACCAACTGGTGAACTCTTTTATGAGCAAGTTAAACAGCTGTTATTACAATATAATTCAATGCTAACAGCAATTCGGGAAGATGCAGGGCAATTAAAAGGTAAAGTGAGAATCGGAATACCACCATTGATTTTGGGAGCGGTGTTTTCTGATATTATTGCTGATTTGATTATTAACCACCCCAATATTGAAGTCGAAATTATCGAAAAAGGCGCGTACGAATTAGGTCGTATGTTTATGGTTGATGAGCTGGATTTTGCTATTTTACTTGATCCAACTAATATCAATCCTTCTATTATTGATGAACATTTAATACAACAAAGTGAATTGTCAGTTTTTTTTCATCGTGAGCATCCTCTTGCCGAAAAAGAAAAATTAACATGGTTAGATTTAAATGATCAGATGCTGGCCATTTTTGAACCTAGTTTTATGATTCACCATAAATTGATGAAAAAATTCGGTGAATACAATATTCAACCACAAAAATGTACCATGTCAGCATCATGGGATTTTTTGTTATTACTTGCCACAAATTCGAAGTTTTTGACTATTCTACCTTCGCCTATTTTGGATATTTATTCGAATCATAATATTGTCGAACGGCGTTTTGTCGATCCCATTGATTGGAAGGTGTTGCTGTGTCACCCTAAAAAAGATCGTTATTCAAAATTGCATCAATATGTGTTTAACTATATGTTGTCTTATTTTAAAAATAAAAACTAATCAAACAAGTGTGTATTAGTATTCAAATCAGACTACGGTCAAGCAACGTTATACAATACACTCGCGTCTGCTGTTTTTTTAGCTAACCCTGTTGCTTTCCATTCGCATTACTTTCAGAATTATTGCATAATACACTGCGTATAAATGACCAAACTAAAGTTAGGAATAATTATGGAACTTCTTTGCCCAGCAGGATCTTTACCGTCACTAAAAGTGGCTATCGATAACGGTGCTGATGCTGTTTATATTGGTTTGAAAGATGATACCAATGCCCGCCATTTTGCTGGTTTGAATTTTAACGAGAAGCGCTTGATTGAAGCATCTGATTATGTACATAAACGCGGCAAAAAATTACATATTGCCATTAATACTTTTGCCCATCCTGAAAATTTTCAGCGTTGGCAATATGCGGTTGATACTGCAGCCAATATTGGGGCTGATGCGTTAATTATTGCTGATCTTGCTATGCTTGATTATGCGGCTGAAAAGTACCCTGATCTTGAACGTCATGTTTCGGTGCAAGCATCATCGACTAATGAAGAGTCGATTAAGTTTTACTATAACAATTTTCAGGTACATCGTATTGTGTTACCGCGTGTACTTTCGATGCATCAAGTCAAACAATTATCTCAAGTTTCTCCTGTTCCGCTTGAAGTATTTGCTTTCGGTAGCTTGTGCATTATGGCGGAAGGACGCTGTTATTTATCATCGTATTTAACTGGTGAATCACCCAATACTGTTGGGGCTTGTTCGCCAGCTAAATTTGTTCGCTGGGAAGAGACCGATAAAGGACTTGAGTCACGACTCAATAATGTGTTAATTGATTGCCATAAAAAAGGCGAAAATGCAGGCTACCCAACGCTATGTAAAGGACGGTATTTTGTTGGTGAAGAGCTTTACCATCCTATCGAAGAGCCAACCAGCTTAAATACGATTGAGCTATTACCTGAGCTATTTGCTGCTAATATTGCCTCGGTTAAAATTGAGGGTCGTCAACGTAGTCCTGCTTATGTCGAGCAAGTGACAAAAGTGTGGCGCCAAGCCATCGATCGTTATAAAGCCAATCCTGAGTCATTCCAAGCAGAAAAAAGCTGGATGGATACGCTTGGCTCTGTTTCAGAAGGGACACAGACAACATTAGGCGCTTATCACCGTAAATGGCAATAACGTAATTTATCTACCTAAATAATTAAAAAATATATGTTTTAAGGTAATATTTTGCTTTTTATATCTTCTGTTTTTTGTCAACACATGCAGGTGATAAGGTATTATCTTAATGATTTAATTGATCTGATATAAAAAATATTGTGAGCAAAACTATGAAATACGCATTAGGACCGGTGCTCTATTATTGGCCTAAAACTGAAACAGAAGCTTTTTATTATGCCGCTAAAGATAGTCAAGCGGATATTATTTATATGGGCGAAACCGTTTGCACCAAACGTCGTGAAATGAAAGTTGCCAATTGGCTTGAACTGGCAAAAGAAATTGCTAAATCGGGTAAACAAGTAGTACTTTCAACTCTGGCGTTACTTGAAGCACCATCAGAATTAAACGATTTACGACAATTGGTCAATAATGGTGATTTTTTAGTGGAAGCAAATGATTTAGCTGCCATTAATATTGCGCAAGAGCATAAATTACCGTTTGTTGCAGGTCCTGCCATTAACTGTTATAACGCGTTAACTTTAAAATTATTACAAAAACAAGGAATGGTAC
This sequence comes from Gilliamella bombicola, assembly GCF_900094945.1. GTDB lineage: Bacteria > Pseudomonadota > Gammaproteobacteria > Enterobacterales > Orbaceae > Gilliamella > Gilliamella bombicola. The sequence continues at coordinate 35,622 of NZ_FMAQ01000015.1, read as the reverse complement.
GTTGGTGTATGCCGGTTGAGCTTTCTCGTGATTGGTTAACCAATGTGCTTAATCAGTTTGAAAATTTAAATATTAAGCGAAATTTTGAAGTTGAAGTATTCAGTTACGGTTATTTACCTTTAGCTTATTCAGCACGTTGTTTTACCGCTCGATCAGAAGACAAGCCTAAAGATAAATGTGAAACTTGTTGCATTAACTATCCTGTTGGGCGCGAAGTGTTCTCGCAAGAACAGCAAAAAGTATTTGTGCTAAATGGTATTCAGACCCAAAGTGGTTATTGTTATAACTTGGGCAATAATCTCAAAGAGATGAAAGGATTAGTGGATATTGTTAGAATTTCACCACTTGGTCTTGAAACGCTCGATATTGTCAAACAGTTCAAAGCTAATGAAGATGGATTAAATCCACTACAAATTGAACATAAACGGGATTGTAATGGTTACTGGAATGGTATTGCCGGACTTGAACTTACCCAATAAGCATTTTGTGCCTGAGCAATTTAGAAGAGATTTTCCTGCGCTTAATGATGAAAGCGTATATCTGGATTCGGCTGCAACTGCACTTAAACCACAAGTGATGATTGATGCAACACTTGCATATTATGCACAAAATACAGCCACCGCAAAACGTAGTTTGTACCAAGATGCTTTGCAAGTCACAACAACAATTGATAAGGCAAGGCAAAATGTTGCTGATTTGATTCATGCCAACAACAGTGCTGAAATTATTTGGACACGGGGTGCAACCGAATCAATTAATTTAATCGCACAAAGCTATGCTCGCCCGTTGCTACAACCTGATGATGAAATTATTGTGAGTGAGTTAGAGCATCATAGCAATTTATTACCTTGGCAAATTATTGCTAAGCAAACAGGTGCTAAAGTCATAAAATGGTCATCAGATATTGATGAATTATCATCGCTACTGTCAGTAAAGACCAAAATTGTTGCCATCACCCAAATGTCAAACGTCACTGGATTTTGCCCTGATTTAGCGACAATTAGCCACATTGTTCATCAACATAATGCTATTTTAGTTGTTGATGGTGCTCAAGGTATTGTTCACCATGCGCTTGATGTTCAGCAATTAAATATTGATTTTTATGCTTTTTCTGCCCATAAATTGTATGGACCAACGGGTCTTGGTGTTTTATATGGTAAGCAGGTTTTACTTGAGCAAATGCCGGTTTGGCATGGTGGCGGTAAAATGCTAAAAAGCGCCTCATTTGATGATTTTATTCAAGAAGATCTCCCCTATAAATTTGAAGCAGGCACCCCCAATATTGCAGGCATTCTTGGCTTTAACGCAGTACTTGAATGGTTAAAAAGTTGGGATAATAAGCAAGCAGAAAACTACACAAAGCAGCTAGCTTTCTATACTAAATCACAACTAAACCAACTGACCGATATTCAATTTTATAGTGTGGATAATAGCCCAATCATCACGTTTAATATCAACAATATTCATCATAATGATATTGCTATTTTGTTAAGTGAACAAAATATTGCCATCCGCACTGGTGAGCTTTGTGCTCAGCCTTTAATGAATAAATTAGGTTGCCATGGTGCGATTCGTCTATCATTAATGCCCTATAATAATCAGCAAGATGTGGATAAATTTATTTCAGAATTGCAAAGTGCAATTGAAATATTGGTGTAATTCTATACTAAACGGTATAGACTCCTGAAAGTTTTTTACAAAATAGTCAACCATAAATAGGTCAATATTATGCTATCACAGCAAAATTTAACCGAGTTATTTGCAAAGCATCATAATTGGCAAGATCGTTATCGACAGTTAGTGTTGTTAGCAAAGCAATTGCCTGATTTTCCTGACGAGCAAAAAACAGAGCAGAACCAAGTCAATGGCTGCGAAAATCGAGTTTGGCTTAGTTATCAAAAGCAGGCCGATAATACCTATATTTTTAGCGGCGATAGCGAAGGGCGAATTGTGAAAGGGTTATTGGCAATTTTAATCATTATTGCTAATCACAAAACAGCACAGCAAATTGCTGCTATTGATTTTCAATCGATTTTGCATGAATTAAAAATTACTGACGAACTCAGTCAATCCCGTTTGCAAGGACTTGCAAAATTAATTGAGCGTATTAAATCGATCACATAAAAAAAGGGGCTAATTAGCCCCTATTTTTAGTATATTTTCGGTATTGGTTAGTTTTCAATATAAGTAAATAGTGTGATGACTTTTTTCACACCATTGACTTTACTTGCCAATTCAGCCGCTGCTTTGCCTTCTTCTGATGTGACAATACCAATTAAAAATACTTCGCTATTTTCAGTAACAACTTTAATATTGCGTGCTTTTGTTTGTGCATTTAAAATTAATTGAGATTTAACTTGTGTTGTTATCCAAGCATCATTGGTAATTGTACCGGCGCCAACAGGTTCACCAATACGAATTTGATTATAGACTTTTTTTATCCCGTCAACTTGATAAGCAAGACTTTCAGCTTTTTCAGCTTGTTCATTATTTGCTTGCCCAGTTAAAAGAATGTTGCCATTATAAGTACTCGAAATAACACGCGATCCAATAAAGAAAGGTCCATTGTCTTTAATTTTCATACTCATACGTGAATTGAGTGTTGTATCATCCACTTGAGTACCTGCTGTACGAGGATCTGTGGCAACTTTTGCCGTGGCCCCTGCTCCTACCCCGATAACGGCAGCAACGCAGCCTTGTAATATTAATGTGCAAGATATTAACATTACCATTAAGGTCACTTTTTTCATTATCACTCCTTATGACTTATTACTTAGTAATAATCAAATTCCAATAAATTTGCCATTATTATGCCTTGTAGAGGTTGATTTGCAAAATAATTTTATTCATCAATTTTTGTAATTTGACTAATGAGTTTTCCTTTTTTTAACCTTGTTATAATTAATTCACCCACAGTAACTTGCTCAGAAAAACGAACCACTGCTTTGTTTTGGTTGGTCGTAACTGAATAACCTCTTTCAAGTGTCGCTAGTGGGCTAACACTGTTAAGTTGCGAGGTTTGTAACACAAATTGATGTTGAGATTGAGTCAGTTTTTGTTGTGCTAAATGAGTAATTTGTTGTTGCTTTTGGCCAACAAGTTGCTGTAAATAATGGATCTTATTTTGCGGTGAGACGCGCGATAATCGTTTATCTAATTGATTATGGCGGTTTGACTGTCTGAGCAAATATTGCTGAATGTTGTCGTATAATGTGTGGCGATAAGTTAGTAACATATTTAGCTGTTTTGCTAGTTTTGCTTGTGGGTGTTGAGTTTGTAATTGATGACGCCATTTGTTGAGTTTTTCACGACACTGAATTAAATAGTAATCCATTGCCATAGATAGGTGTTGTTCTTGAACTTGTAGGCGTTTTACTTGAGCTAAGCTATCTTGGCTAACTAATTCTGCCGCAGCAGATGGTGTTGCTGCTCTGACATCAGCCACAAAATCGGCAATGGTAAAATCAATTTCATGCCCAACCGCACTGACAATAGGTAATTGGCTTGCAAAAATAGCCCTTGCCACCACTTCTTCATTAAATGACCATAAATCTTCAAGCGAGCCACCGCCTCGCCCAACGATTAATACATCACATTCTTGACGAATGTTGGCAATTTGAATCATTTTAGCAATTTGCCCTGCCGCTTCACTGCCTTGTACCTGTGTTGGGTAGATAATCAAATGCAAACTTGGATCACGACGTTTTAATATCTGGCAAATATCATGCAACGCGGCTCCCGTTGAGGAGGTAATAATCCCAACGGTGCGGATATTTTCGGGTAGTGGCTTTTTATAAATGGCATCAAATAACCCTTCATCAGATAGCCTTTTCTTTAACTGTTCAAATTTTTGTTGTAATAGCCCTGCACCTGCGGGTTGAATTTTATCAATCACCAGTTGATATTCACCACGCGCTTCATACAGCGTTACCGTTGCTCTAACCAAAACTTGTTGCCCATTTTGTGGAGTAAAACCAGCACGAAAATTACTATTGCGAAACATGGCACAACGCACTTGTGCGCTATCATCTTTTAATGAAAAATACCAATGCCCTGATGAAGGGCGCGAAAAGTTAGAAACCTCTCCCACTAACCAAACCTGTCCGATCGCATCAGAAAGTAAATCTTTAACTATTTGATTAAGATCTTTGACCGATAAAACGGAGCTGTTTTGCATGTGATGATCCTTTGTTATGACGAGATAGGTTTATACTAAATCAAATTTAGCCCAAATTGGCGCATGATCAGATGGCTTTTCCATTGCACGAATATCATAATCAATCCCCGTTTGTTGACAATGTGCTAGTAATTTGGGGCTGGCTAAGATCAAGTCAATCCTAAGCCCTGTATCCGTTTCAAAACCTTTTGAGCGATAATCAAACCAAGAATACTCTTGCGCAGTTGGGTGGTCGTGGCGGTAAGTATCAACAAAACCTAGCGACATTAAACTGTTCATCCATTCGCGTTCTTCGGGCAAAAATGAACATTTACCGGTGTGTAGCCAACGCTTACGGCTCTCTTGCGAAATGCCAACATCTAAGTCGGTTGGGCAAATATTCATATCACCTATAATTAAAGATAACTGATTATTTAATTGATTTTCTTGTAAATAATTATTCAAATCTTGATAAAATTTACGCTTTGCAGGGTATTTTATTTCATGATGTAAACTTTCACCTTGAGGAAAATAACCATTAATTACCGTTAAATTGCCTTTACTTGTGGGTAGTTCAACTATAATTAAGCGACATTGCGCATCATCACCATCAGTTGGAAAGCCATATTGTACTGACAACGGTTTTTGTTTTGTTAGCAACGCAACACCATAATGTCCTTTTTGCCCATGGTAGTTGAGGTAATAACCAAATTGTTCAAGTTCGGCAACGGGAAATTGATCATTATGCACTTTAGTTTCTTGCAAACCAATTACATCGGGCTGATATTTATCAATAATAGCGGATAATTGGTGGATGCGAGCACGAAGGCTGTTAATATTAAAAGAGATAATCTTCATACTGATTTATTGTCTTTGATTTGATGTTCTAAATACGCATCGTATCAAAAATACGTTATACTGTTAAGCTATTACAGAAAAAGCAACCTTTGTGATAATAAGGAATCACCGCATATGTCTACGGAATTACTTGCCTTACGCGATAAAATTGATGAAGTTGATAAATCTATTTTATCTTTAATTAGCAAACGATTAGCATTAGTTGCCGAAGTTGGCGAGGTGAAAAGCAAGCATGGTATTCCCATTTATGCCCCTCAGCGTGAAGCCGATATGCTAGCTAAACGGCGGCAAGAGGCTGAAGCTCAAGGTGTATCCCCTGCCTTAATTGAAGATATTTTACGTCGTTTAATGCGTGAATCTTATATTAGTGAAAACAACAAAGGTTTCAAAAAAGTCTATACTGGTGAAGGTTCAGTCGTGATTATTGGCGGTAATGGGCAAATGGGGCGGTTGTTTGCTCGATTATTTACTTTATCTGGCTATCAGGTTAAAACCTTGGGATCAAAAACCATGCATCAAGCCGCCGAAGTGGTTGCTGATGCAGCGGCTGTGATTGTGACAGTACCAATAAACAAAACTTGCGAAATCATCAAACAATTACCACCATTACCTAAAGATTGTATTTTAACAGATTTCACATCCATAAAAGTCAAGCCACTCCAAGCCATGCTTGATAAACATCAAGGTCCAGTAGTCGGGTTGCACCCAATGTTTGGTCCCGACGTTCCTAATTTAGCTAAACAAATCATTGTTTATTGCGATGGACGCGATCAAACAAAATATCAATGGCTAATTGAGCAAATGCGTATATGGGGCGCTAATTTATGCGCAATTGATGCCAAAGAGCATGACAAATGCATGTCGTTCATCCAAGCTCTGCGCCATTTTACTTCTTTTTCATATGGCGTTAATTTGCAACGTGAACAGGCTGATTTAGAACAACTCATTGCGCTCTCCTCGCCTATTTATCGTCTTGAACTGATGATGGTTGGGCGCTTGTTTGCTCAAGATCCCGAGCTTTATGCTGATATCATTATGGCATCGGATGATAATATCGAATTAATTAAACGCTATTACGAACGCTTTGGACAAATGGTTAAATTAATTGAACAGCGAGACAAAGCAAAATTTATCAAAAATTTTAATGAAGTAACTACTTGGTTTGGCTCTTACGCAGAGCGCTTTATTAAAGAGAGCCAAGTATTATTAAAATTTGCCAATGATAATAGAGAGTAACTTTATACAAAGCGGTATACTTTCCTGAAAGTTTTTTACAAATTAAAATATGCGTTTATCAAAAATAATTTAGTGTGAGGGAGTAAAATGTCTAATCGAAAATATTTTGGTACAGATGGGATTCGCGGTAAAGTTGGAGAATATCCTATCACACCAGATTTTGCGCTCAAATTAGGCTGGGCAGCAGGTCGTGTGCTTGCTAAAGATGGCGTGAAAAAAGTATTAATCGGTAAAGATACTCGCATTTCAGGCTATATGCTTGAATCGGCACTCGAAGCAGGATTTGCCTCGGCAGGTGTTGCTGCGGCTTTTACAGGCCCAATGCCAACCCCAGCGATTGCCTATTTAACCCGTACTTTCCGGGCCGATGCCGGCGTAGTTATTTCTGCCTCACACAATCCTTTTTATGATAATGGCATTAAATTCTTTTCGACTGAAGGGAAAAAGCTTGATGACACCATCGAATTAGAAATTGAAGCTGAACTTGAAAAAGAGATCGATTGCGTAGAGTCCAAACAACTTGGTCGAGCAAGCCGTATTACTGACGCCGCAGGCCGCTACATTGAATTCTGTAAAAGTACATTCGATCATGATTTAAGTTTGGCAGGATTAAAAATTGTCGTCGATTGCGCTAACGGTGCCACCTATCACATTGCCCCTAAAGTATTACGAGAGCTTGGTGCGCAAGTGATTAAAATTGGCTGTGAGCCAGATGGAGTAAATATTAATGAAAATTGTGGCGCAACTGACGTAAAAGCACTAGCCAAATGTGTTATTGACGAAAAAGCCAATCTAGGCTTTGCATTAGATGGTGATGGCGATCGCATCATCATGGTTGATCATGAAGGTCGCAAAGTTGATGGTGATTTAATTATCTATATCATTGCACGCGAAGCATTAAGACAAGGTCAACTAAAAGGTGGTGTTGTCGGCACATTAATGAGCAATATGGGGCTTGAGATAGCACTTAAAAAGCTTGGTATTCCTTTTGTTCGTGCCAAAGTTGGAGATCGTTATGTGCTTGAAAAACTGGTCGAAAAAGATTGGCGCTTAGGCGCTGAAAATTCGGGTCACGTTTTATTATTAGATAAAACGACAACAGGAGATGGTATCGTTGCTGGCCTACAAGTACTAGCCGCAATGGTACGCAATGACATGTCATTAGCTGATTTATGTAGCGGTATGACAATGTTACCACAAGTGTTGATTAATGTTAGACTTTCGGGTGAGCATGATCCACTAAATAGCACTACAGTAAAATCGGCGATTGAGCAAGCAGAAAAACAACTTGGTCATCACGGTCGAGTGTTGATTCGTAAATCAGGAACCGAACCGTTAATTCGTGTCATGGTGGAAGGAAGTAATCAACACGAAGTGCAAAAATTGGCCCAAAATATCGCAGCAGCACTTACAGCTTAAAGTTAACGTTTGAAATAGCACAATTTATACCCATTAATTTAACCATTGATAGGCTAATATTCGGATTAAAATAATAAAAGAAGTTATACATATTTACGAAAAATTAGTAAAAAGTGTTTAAATTCTTAATTTAGCTAATCAAAGGTTGACTTGGTATAGGCTATTAGGTTTAAAATAGTAACTTCAAATTATTACAGCGATTGCTTATACCTTTTTGAATGAAACTATAAGCAATATTTTATTTTTAGAAATAGGTTAAGAGGGTTATATGTCAGTTTCCTCTCCAGCTTCACCACAAGCTTATATCAAGCATCATCTTGAGAACTTGCAAGTAGGTTCCGGTTTTTGGACCTTTAATCTTGACTCATTGTTCTTTTCGATTCTACTTGGTGTTATCTTTTTGTGGATTTTTCATCGTGTTGCCCAAAAAGCAACCAGTGGCGTACCAAGTAAGCTACAATGTGCAGTAGAAATGATCTTTGAGTTTGTCAACAATACTGTCAAAGATATGTTCACCGGTCAGAATAAACTCATTGCACCGTTAGCATTAACGGTATTTATTTGGGTTTTCTTGATGAATTTAATGGATCTTATCCCGGTTGATTTTCTCCCTTATGCCGGTCAATATTTAGGTCTATCGCATTTAAGAGTTGTGCCAACTGCAGATGTTAGCATTACCATGTCAATGTCTTTAGGTGTGTTTGCACTTATCATCATTTATTCAATTAAGTACAAAGGGATTTCAGGGTTTATCAAAGAATATACCTTGCACCCATTTAACCACTGGGCATTTGCTCCTATCAATTTAGTACTTGAATTAGTTAGTCTATTAGCGAAACCTGTTTCTTTAGGACTTCGACTTTTTGGAAATATGTACGCAGGTGAACTTATCTTCATCCTAATTGCTGCATTATTACCTTGGTGGTCACAATGGGTATTATCGTTACCATGGGCCATTTTCCATATTTTAATAATTACGTTACAAGCTTTTATTTTTATGGTGTTGACGATCGTCTATTTAGCTATGGCGTCGGCAACGGAAGATCATTAATTTTAATATTTTTTTGATAATAAACTGGAGTATATAATGGATAGTATGTTATTTGTAGCCGCAGGCATCATGATGGGATTAGCTGCAATTGGTGGTGCAGTTGGTATTGGTTTATTAGGTGGCAAATTTTTAGAAGGTGCTGCTCGTCAACCAGAATTGATGCCTATGTTACGTACTCAATTCTTTATCGTTATGGGCCTAGTTGATGCGATCCCAATGATCTGTGTGGGGATTGCGCTTTATGTTATTTTTGCTGTCGCAGGTTAATAAAAATTTAAGAGGAATCGTGTCATGAATATGAACGCAACTCTCCTCGGCCAAGCAATTACATTTGTATTGTTTGTTTGGTTCTGTATGAAGTTTGTTTGGCCTCCTGTTATTGGCGCAATTGAAAAACGCCAAAAAGAGATCGCCGAAGGACTTGCTTCAGCAGAAACAGCAAAAAAAGATTTGGAATTAGCCAAAGCAAATACATCTGACATAATGCAACAGGCTAAGGTTGAGGCTAATGCAATTATTGAGCAAGCCAACAAACGTAAAGCAGCCATTCTTGAAGAAGCAAAACAAGAAGCTTCTCGTGAAAAAGAACGAATTGTTGCGCAAGGACTTGCCGAAGTAGAGGCCGAGCGCAAACGAGTTAAAGAAGAGCTCAAACAACAAGTCGCTACACTTGCTATTGCTGGTGCAGAAAAAATTATTCAACGTTCTGTTAATGAAGCCGCAAATAGCGACATCATTGATAAACTCGTAGCTGAACTATAAGGAGAATAGAGCAATGGCTGACTTAATTACAATTGCTCGCCCTTATGCTAAAGCCGCTTTCGATTTTGCAGTAGAAAGAAACAGCATCGAATCATGGCATAACATGTTAGTGTTAACATCTGAAGTGAGTAAAGATGCTCAAATAAGAAGTGTTTTAACATCTGACATGAAAACCGATTCGGTGGCTAACTTACTCATCAACATCTGTAAAGATGTGTTAGATGAGTTTAGTACTAACTTTATTAAGATTATGGCTGAAAACAAGCGATTATCACTTCTTCCTGAAGTCTTAACCTTGTTTGAACAATATTGTTTAGATAGAGAAGCACAAGCAGATGTAGATGTTATTTCTGCCAGTGAACTATCTAATGAACAACTTAATAAGATTTCTGTCGCTGTCGAAAAACGTTTATCACGAAAAGTAAAACTAAAATGTCATATAGATAAGTCGCTCATTTCTGGTTTTATTATTCGTACGGGCGATATGGTTATTGATAGTAGTATCAGAGGGCGTTTAAATCGTTTAAATGACGCTCTACAGTCTTAAGGGGACTGATAATGCAGCTAAATTCAACTGAAATAAGTGAACTAATTAAAGAGCGGATAGCTCAGTTCAATATTGTGAGTGATGCTCACAATGAAGGAACTATCATATCTGTAAGTGATGGTATTCTTCGAATCCACGGATTAACTGATGTAATGCAAGGTGAGATGATTGCATTACCTGGCAACCGATATGCAATGGCATTAAACCTTGAAAGAGACTCTGTCGGTGCGGTAGTTATGGGACCATACGAAGACTTGTCTGAAGGTATGAAAGTACAATGTACTGGTCGTATTTTACAAGTACCAGTTGGTGAAGGTTTATTAGGTCGCGTTATTAATACACTAGGCGAACCAATTGACGGTAAAGGCTCACTTCAACATGATGGCTTTTCACCTGTCGAAGTTGTTGCTCCAGGTGTTATCGATCGTAAATCCGTTGACCAAGCATTACAAACCGGTTATAAAGCCGTTGACTCAATGATTCCAATTGGACGAGGTCAACGTGAGCTGATCATTGGTGACCGTCAAACAGGTAAAACAGCGCTTGCTGTCGATGCCATCATTAACCAACGTGACTCAGGGGTAAAATGTATTTATGTTGCCATTGGGCAAAAACAATCAACTATTGCAAATGTTGTGCGTAAACTTGAAGAACATGGTGCCCTTAAAAATACTATTGTAGTTGTGGCATCAGCGTCTGAATCAGCTGCGTTACAATACTTAGCACCTTATGCGGGTTGTGCAATGGGTGAATACTTCCGCGACCGTGGTCAAGATGCATTAATTGTTTATGATGATTTATCTAAACAAGCCGTTGCTTATCGTCAAATTTCATTACTACTTCGTCGTCCACCTGGACGTGAAGCTTATCCAGGTGATGTATTTTATCTTCACTCTCGTTTACTTGAACGTGCAGCGCGCGTGAACGAAGCTTATGTTGAAGAGTACACAAAAGGCGAAGTTAAAGGTAAAACAGGTTCATTAACAGCATTACCAATTATTGAAACTCAAGCAGGTGACGTTTCGGCATTCGTACCAACTAACGTAATTTCGATTACTGATGGTCAGATATTCCTTGAAACTAGCCTATTTAACTCAGGTATCCGTCCTGCGGTTAACCCGGGTATTTCGGTTTCACGTGTGGGTGGTGCTGCGCAAACAAAGATAATGAAAAAATTATCAGGTGGTATTCGTACCGCACTGGCGCAATATCGTGAGTTAGCTGCGTTCTCTCAATTTGCATCTGACTTAGATGAAGCAACAAGAAACCAATTAAGTCACGGCGAAAAAGTAACCGAATTGTTAAAGCAAAAGCAATACTCTCCAATGACTGTTGCTGAACAATCAATTGTGCTTTACGCTGCTGAACGTGGTTATCTTGAAGATGTAGAACTGGCTAAAGTATTATCATTTGAAACAGCGCTACTTGCTTATGCCCATAGTCAATATGCCGATTTTGTCAAATTAATCGACGAGACGGGTAATTACAATGATGAGATTGAAAGTAAGCTAAAAGCATTACTTGAAAGCTTTAAATCAACTCAAACTTGGTAAGGGTGAGGTAACAAATGGCTAATGCAAAAGAGATTAGAACAAAAATTGCCAGTATCCAAAGTACGCAAAAGATCACAAAAGCAATGGAAATGGTTGCCAATTCTAAAATGCGTAAAACGCAAGATAGAATGGCCGCTAGTCGACCTTATGCCGAAATGATCCGCGAAGTAATTGGACATTTAGCGTTAGCTCAGATAGGCGCCAAACATCCTTATTTAGAAGAAAGAGATGTAAAGCGAGTTGGCTACCTTATTATTTCAACCGATCGTGGTTTATGTGGTGGTTTAAATATCAATCTTTTTAAAACTGTCATTGCTGACATGTCAGCATGGCAGGAAAAAGGTGTTGAAGCTGATGTTGCTTTAGTTGGTTCTCGTGGTGTTTCGTTTTTCTCATCAATAAAAGCAAACATCTTAACTCAAGTGACTAACTTAGGGGATGAACCCAATTTATCCGATTTAATTGGTCCGGTAAAAACAATGCTTGAGGCATATGATAATGGTAAAATTGATAAATTATATATTGTGACGAATAAATTTATTAATACCATGTCACAAAAGCCAACAATTCAGCAATTATTACCTTTACCGCCATCAGAAGATAAAGAGCTCAAAGCTTCATCATGGGATTATATTTATGAGCCTGATGCTAAATCGCTATTAGACGTGATTTTACGTCGCTATATTGAATCACAAGTCTATCAAGCAGTGGTTGATAATTTAGCGAGTGAACAAGCAGCAAGAATGGTGGCCATGAAAGCAGCAACAGATAACGGTGCAAACCTAATTAATGAATTACAAATTGTGTATAACAAAGCACGTCAAGGTGCTATCACTAATGAATTAATTGATATTGTATCCGGTGCAGCCGCTGTTTCAGGTTAGTGCTAAATATTGGCTTATAGTTAAGAAAAAGACGTAGAGGATTAAAAATGGCTACTGGAAAGATTGTCCAGATCATCGGTGCGGTGGTTGATGTCGAATTCCCAGAAGATGCAGTACCAAAGGTATATGATGCATTAGAAGTGGAAACTGGCACTGAAAAATTAGTTCTGGAAGTTCAGCAACAATTAGGTGGTGGCGTTGTTTGTTGTATCGCAATGGGATCATCTGATGGCTTAAGACGTGGACTTAAAGTTGTAAATACAGGTCACGGTATCGAAGTACCAGTGGGGACTAAAACACTTGGTCGTATTATGAACGTGCTTGGCGATCCTGTTGATAAAGCAGGTCCAATTGGTGAAGAAGAGCGTTGGGCGATTCACCGTGCAGCGCCAACCTATGAAGAACTCGCAAACTCAACTGAATTGCTTGAAACAGGTATTAAAGTTATCGACTTAATTTGCCCATTTGCTAAAGGTGGTAAAGTGGGTCTATTCGGTGGTGCGGGTGTAGGTAAAACCGTTAATATGATGGAGTTAATCCGTAATATCGCTATCGAACACTCGGGTTACTCAGTGTTTACTGGTGTGGGTGAACGTACTCGTGAAGGTAACGACTTTTACCATGAAATGAAAGAATCAAACGTACTTGATAAAGTATCGTTAGTTTATGGTCAGATGAATGAGCCACCAGGAAACCGTTTACGTGTTGCGTTAACGGGGTTAACCATGGCTGAAAAATTCCGTGATGAAGGTAAAGACGTTTTATTATTTATCGATAATATTTACCGTTATACCTTAGCCGGTACTGAAGTATCTGCATTATTAGGTCGTATGCCATCGGCGGTAGGTTATCAACCAACATTAGCCGAAGAAATGGGCTTACTACAAGAACGTATCACATCTACTAAAACAGGTTCGATAACGTCAATCCAAGCCGTATACGTACCAGCAGATGACTTAACTGACCCATCACCAGCAACAACCTTTGCTCACTTAGATGCAACAATCGTATTAAGTCGACAAATTGCTTCTTTAGGTATCTATCCGGCCGTGGATCCACTAGATTCTACCAGCCGTCAATTAGATCCTTTAGTTGTTGGTCAAGAGCACTATGATTGTGCCCGTGGCGTTCAATCAATTCTACAACGTTATCAAGAATTGAAAGATATTATTGCCATTCTTGGTATGGATGAGTTATCAGAAGATGATAAATTGATCGTTGCTCGTGCTCGTAAAATTCAACGCTTCTTATCTCAACCATTCTTTGTTGCAGAAGTATTTACTGGTTCACCAGGAAAATATGTACCTTTAAAAGACACGATCAGTGCATTTAAAGGAATCATGAACGGTGATTATGACCACATCCCTGAACAAGCATTCTATATGGTTGGTTCAATCGATGAAGCGATTGAGAAGGCAAAATCTCTCTAAGAGATTCATTGAGCGAAGATCGTATTTAATGGAGATCGTATTATGGCACTAACTTCCTATCAATTAGAAGTTGTTAGTGCTGAATCTCACTTGTTTTCAGGTGATGTTCAGCGAATCAGAATCACGGGTAAAGAAGGTGAACTTGGAATTTATCCTGGGCACACCCCTTTACTGACAACCATAAAACCCGGTATGGTTGGCATTGTGAAAGCGGATGGTAAAGAAGAGTTTATCTACCTATCTGGTGGCATATTAGAAGTACAACCTAACATCGTAACCATCTTAGCGGATACCGCTATCCGTGGCGAAGATCTAGATGAAGCAAGAGCACAAGAAGCAGTAAGACAAGCGCAAGAGCATATTAATCACCCAAGCGATGATATGTCATTTGCTCAAGCTTCTGCAGAACTATCAAAAGCGTTGGCAAAAATTCGTGTTATCGAATTGACTCGCCGCATGGGTCAATAGTTTGCTTTTTAGTATCTTATCAAAATAATAAAGGTTACTAAAATATCTAGTAACCTTTTTTATTTTTAGGTTAGTCATTAATAATTTAAAATTTTAAAGTGGCTTGAACTGCACCCCAAAATTAAAAGTAAAAAATCCAATTTTTTTATACGCTATATTTATTGGGTTAAGTTTGAGCTACTACATCTAATTTTACATATCTAACTTATCTGCTATATATCTTAAAAGACTAGACAACTTTCTCAAATTACCACTAGTAAGTATATCTTGATTTATAGCATAAGATAAAAATTGATAATCTTCGCTTAATTGCCCCATATCAAGTTCTTTTGGTTCATTATAAAGATCATATAGCAAATCAGACGGTATATTCCAATAAAAATCATAATCGAGAGGTATGTTGTGAATACCGTTACCTTTTAATTCTTTTATAATTAAATTAAAAAAATTATCTATTCTATCGAGTTCAATATTCATAACTAATTTATCCTTTATTTTATTAATATTATTTTTAAAAGTATTAATTTCATGTTCTAAATGTTTAATTCTAGCATTTATAATTTTTTGTCTAATTTCTTGATTTGGTGCATTTTTTAAATGCCCTTTATTATCAAAAAGAATATGGATCTCTTTTATACTCCGCTAATTTTTTTCATGTAATCTTATTTGTTCTTCAAGTGACCTAACTGCCATTTGTTCACTTACACTTAAGTGATTTTCTTACATTAGCATTCCCCTTTCCGTTTTAGCAATACCTCAACTTTAACCAATTTACCACCAATCCATTGCATCGTTTTACTGCCTAATGATGCTGTAGCAACTAATTCAAGATCATAAGCCGTTGATAAGGCTTACCGCCATGTCAAATCGTGATATCTTTGCCTACACTAAGACTCACATTATGCGTCCCAACCACTTCGCTGCCCGTCACTGTTAAGTAGTTGCCCGATTAATGTTCACCCTATCACCATAAATCCCACTGCCTTTTTGCGTGATATTATCCACCTCAATATCTTCAGTAATTGCCCCCTTATTGAGTAAGCCTTTGGTTTTGTGATGCTCGGTTAACTGTAAACGCTAGGTTTCGATATCTAGCACTCCACTCGAATAATTTTTGTTATCACATTTAACTTGCCGTTTTAATTTATCTTTAATAGATTTTTATCTCGTTATAGATTGTCGAGGGCTGATCATAAAATCTTTACCCAAATTGGTTAAGGCTATTTTTTATGCACATTCATTACATCAGCTCATAAAATTAGAATAAACAAAGCAAGTTACATAACCGCTAATTATTCTTTTTTATTATAAAATTGATACTATAATAGCGACTAGATTTATGAGTAACGATCAGCGATAATCTTAACCCAATCTTACCAATAATTAGTATTGCTATGTTTACCATTTATCATTCAAACCAAGTCGATCTACTTAAGTCTATTGTAAGTGAATTGATGCGCAGGCAACCATTAGAGGATGTATTTACACCTGATATAGTCATGGTGCAAAGCCAAGGTATGGCACAATGGTTGCAAATTGCGTTAGCGGATGAACTTGGTATTGTGGCTAATGTTGATTTTCTTTTTCCAACGCAGTTTATTTGGCAACTTTATCAAACCTTGTTACCCGAGGCGCCAATTGAAAATAGTTATAATGTTGAATCAATGAGTTGGCGTTTGTATTATTTGTTGCCTCAAGTTATTAAACAACCTGAGTTTAGCGCACTTAAACATTATCTTGATATTGATAAGCAAGATAGAAAGCAGTACCAACTTGCAACACGAATTGCCCGTTTGTTTGACCAATATTTAGTTTATCGCCCCGATTGGTTAGCCAAATGGGAAGCCAACCAAAATGTTGCCGAATTAAATCATCATTCTGACGAAGTTTGGCAAGCAGAGCTATGGCGAAAGCTAATATCCATAAGTCAACCTTATCATCGCGCTAATATTTATCAACAAATGCTTGAAATTTTGTTAGATAATAACTTTGATCGTTCACGTTTAGATCCGTTACCTAGCCGTATTTTTATTTTCGGTATTACTTCGCTACCACCGATCTATCTTTCACTACTTTCAGCGCTTGGACGACATATTGATGTCCATTTGATGTTTAATAATCCATGTAAATGGTATTGGGGCGATATTGTTGAAAAGCAGTTATCAGATATCTTCAATACCCCTGAAAAAAGCCCCAATCCACTTTTAACTTCGTGGGGGAAACTTGGGCGTGATAATCTGTTTTTATTACAGGACTTCAATAATAAGCAAGATATTGATGTGTTTGCCGATCAAAACCGAGATTGTCTATTACATGCAATTCAACAAGATATCCTTGATCTTTATCCAATGGTAGATGCTCAACAACCCGTTGAACTAGCAGATAAATCCGTATCTTTTCATGCTTGCCATAGCGAACAACGTGAAGTTGAAGTGTTATATGATTATCTTTTATCTGTTTTTGATGCTGATCCTACATTAGAATTACGTGATTGCATTGTGATGGTATCGGATATTGATAAATATGTCCCTTATATCCGTGCTGTTTTTGGTAATGCTTATGAAAAACGCTATTTGCCTTTTACTATATCTGATCAAAAAGCACGTAACATTGATCCGATTGTACAAGGTTTTTTTACTATATTAAATTTTCCACAAAGTCGATTTACTGCTGAAGAGCTGTTTAATTTATTAGAGATACCAGCTATTTCAGAAAAATTTGCAATTAGTGAATCACAGTTAACTTTATTACGTACTTGGATTATTGAATCAGGCATTCGTTTTGGTCTTGAAAGTGCACATAGCTGGTTATTTGGACTGGAGCGTTTATTACTAGGCTATACCATGAGTAGTGAACAAGGCGGTTGGCAACAGATCTTGCCGTATGATGGCGCGACAGGCTTAGATGCCGAATTAATCGGCCAATTAGCTGAGTTTATTAAAATTGTAAGTAAATGGTTTACAGCTTTAAGCGAAGAAAAAACATTAGTTGAATGGCAAAGTTGCTGTCTTGAACTAATTAACGATTTTTTTGTCGATACCCCACAACGTGAATCAATTTTATTAATGATCGAAGAGGAATGGCAAAAATTAATTAATAGTGGTTTAGCTGCTAATTATACTGATAATATTTCTATCACAATTTTGCATGATGCAATGCAATCGCGCTTAGAGCAAAATCATCTAGCGCATCGTTTTTTAGTTGGTAGGATAAACTTTTGTACCATGATGCCAATGCGATCCATTCCTTTTAAAGTGGTCTGTTTGCTGGGTATGAATGACGGAGATTATCCAAGAACATCGCTTCCTCTCGACTTTGATCTTATTGCTCATCATCCAAGACGAGGCGATCGCAGTCGCCGTAATGATGACCGCTATTTATTTTTAGAGGCTATTTTATCAGCGCAAAACCAGTTATATATTAGCTATATTGGGCGAGATATAAAAGATGATAGTGAACGTTACCCATCAATACTAGTTGATGAGCTTTGGGAGTATATTGCACAATATTATAACAAGCCTGTTAATCAAGTTGATAGCTCGACAAATAACTTGGATTTTTTACGTGTAAACCATACACGCACACCATTTAACCCCCAAAACTTTTTGCAAGATCCCAAAAGTTATGCTGATGAATGGTTACCCGCTGCATTACAACGAGGGGAAAATCAAGACTTTATTAGTGAAATAGCCGCTATTAGCGTCGATAATATCAATCTTGACGAACTAAAACGATTTTACCAGCACTCAATTAGGCTATTTTTACAAAAACGTTTTAATTTTTATATTAATTATCTTGATGATACATTACCCGATGCGGAAAACTTTAATCTTGATAGCTTACAGCGTTATCAATTGAACTTGCAGATTTTAAATCAACTTATCACCAAAGAATCACAACAATCCAATGATTGTTATCAACACTTAGCGCTAACTGGTGACTTGCCAGATGGCGCATTTGGACAGATTATTTATCATGAACAAAATGAAGCAATGCAATCATTAGCTAATAAAATCTGCCAAGAACGCCTAGAAATAACAACTCAAGAAGTGAACTTAGCCATTTCACTAAATCAACAACATTACCAATTACAAGGTTGGTTAACCCATATTCAAGATGATGGTATTTTAACATGGCGCCCTTCAAAACTTTCAATTCGAGATGGTATTTCGTTGTGGATCGACCATTTGGTTTATTGCATCTTAAATCCAGATAAAGTTGAAAGTCAAAGCCGTATCTATGGCAGAGAAGAAAACGAATGGCGTTTTTCACACTTTCCAAGTAATGAGGCTATGGCAATTTTAACCTCGTTAATTGAAGGCTATGTACAAGGTATCAATCAACCTTTATTACTACCTGTACAATGCGCATGGAATTGGTTAATTGCAGCCTATAACAAAAAAACAGGTGAGGTTATCGCGAGTGAAAAAGCAATTAATCAACTGTTAAATACTTGGCAAGGTGGATTATACCAATCGGCTGAGTGTGATAGCTACTACGCTAGACTTTATCCTGAATTAACGGATGAATTAATTGAACAAATTACTTTTGCTGCCCAACGATTTTTACTACCAATTTTATTACATCAAGCAACCGTAGAATAAGGGGCATTATGTTTATTGATACACACTGTCATTTTGATTTTCCGCCTTTTACTGATCATCTGGCCGATTCAATAGATAAAATTCGCCAAGCGGATATTGTTGGGTTAATCATACCCGCAGTTAGCGCTAACTATTTTAATACCGTTTTGCAACTTGCTGATAATTATTGCGAGATCTATGCTGCTTTGGGGCTGCATCCTATTTATCAACATACCATGGCGGATTTAGAGCTGTTAACCAATATCGTTAAAACCAAACCTAAAAAATTAATTGCCATTGGTGAGATAGGACTGGATCGCTATGATTTAAGTATTGATTGGCAACAGCAGTTATCATTTTTTAGGTCACAATTAGCGCTTGCTAAACAGTTTGATTTACCTGTTTTGATTCATTCACGCAAAGCGCACGATATTATGTACCACGAATTACACCGCGCCAACTTACCTTGCCGTGGTGTAATACATGGATTTTCAGGTAGCTATCAGCAAGCTATGCAATTTGTTAAGTTGGGCTACTATATTGGTGTAGGTGGCGTAATAAGTTATGAACGAGCGAATAAAACGCGCAATACGATTGCTCAATTACCGCTAGAGAGCCTTGTGCTCGAAACGGATGCTCCTGATATGCCATTAAATGGCCGTCAAGGTCAAATAAATCGCCCTGAATATATCGCCGAAGTCTTTAAAATATTAACCCAATTACGCAATGAATCAGCAGAACACATACGCAGCACGATTTTAATAAATACCTTGACGCTATTTAATAGAATAAATAGAATGAAAATTACACAAAACAAATAAAATAACCCTATCATTATTCTAGAATTATTTTATTAAACCCATAGCAGGTTTATATGACCAGACAATTTAATCAGCTGTTGATTCGATCTATTATCTCTCTTACCCGATTATTTCCTTTGTGGGCAATACTGTGCGCCGGTGTTGCCTATTTCTTTCCTTATACCTTTATTCCTATACGCCCCCACACCGCACATTTACTTATGTTTGTAATGTTTACCATGGGAGTTACATTAAGTATTGATGACTTTAAACGTGTGGTAACCAAGCCTAAAGCAGTAATAATTTGCACTTTACTACATTATATTGTAATGCCACTAACTGCTTTAATCTTAGCCAAACTGTTTACAATGAGACCAGAATTATTAGTTGGAATGGTGTTAGTCGGTAGCGTTGCCAGCGGTACGGCTTCAAATGTGATGATTTATCTTGCTAAAGGCGATGTTGCGTTATCGGTGACAATTTCATCAGTGTCAACACTAGTAGGCGTGGTTGTAACACCTCTACTCACACTATTATTAGTAGGAACAACTGTTGAAGTCCCTGTTTGGGACATGCTTTTGCATATTGTACAGATCGTTTTAATACCGATTATATTAGGTTTAATTGTTCACCATTTTTTATATCCTATCGTCAAAAAATGTGAACAATTTTTACCACTTTTATCAATGCTCTGTATCTTATTAATTCTGTGCATTGTCGTAGCAGGTAGCCATACGCAAATTGGTCAAGTGGGGGGCACCGTTATTTTTGCAGTTGTGATTCACAATGCATTAGGTTTACTTGGCGGTTACTGGGGTGGTCGTTTATTTGGTTTTGATGAGTCAACTTGCCGAACCATGTCACTTGAAGTGGGAATGCAAAATTCCGCCCTTGCCGCTACCTTAGGTACTACCTACTTTTCGGCCTTATCAGCGCTGCCCGCGGCAGTATTTTCGGTTTGGCACAATATCTCTGGTTCATTACTAGCTGGCTATTGGCAAGATAAATCTGTTAAGAATAAGAAAAAAGCCAATAATTAATAAATAATATTGTAAAATGGCATCCATCGCTCTCTTTCTTAATAAAATAAGTAGTAAGAGAGCTTAATTTCCAGTGCTTATAGCCAACTGCTCACCCAGCATTTAAATTAATTTTAGGCAAAATTAAAATGAATAGCGAATTACAGTTACCACCCTTTGTTTATCGAATATTACCATGGATTGCAGCATTTGCATTTTTTATGCAATCGCTTGATACCTCGATATTAAACACTGCGCTTCCCACGATGGCTAAAGATCTTAATGAATCCCCCCTAAATATGCAATCAGCAGTGATAAGCTATGCTTTAACCTTGGCATTATTTATTCCAGTCAGTGGTTTTTTATCGGATAAATTTGGCACTAGAAATATTTTTGTGATGGCAGTTTCACTGTTCACCCTTGGCTCATTGCTTTGTGCCTTATCCAATTCATTAATTTTTTTAGATATCTCACGTGTTATTCAAGGTATTGGTGGCTCAATGATGGTGCCGATATCACGTTTAGTATTAATTAAATCTTTTAAGCGTAGTGATTTTTTAGCTGCCTTAAATACAGCCACCATTCCCGGTTTAATTGGACCTGTTTTGGGACCGGTATTAGGAGGATATTTGGTTGATGTGGTGAGTTGGCATTGGGTGTTTTTTATTAATTTACCCATTGGTATTTTAGGTGTGATAATTAGTTGGAAATATATGCCTAATCTAAAGGGTGAACATATGCCTTTTGATCTGTTTGGTTTTATATTTATTGTGATTGCCTTTATTAGTGCCACTTTAAGTGTAGAGGTTTTAAACCAAAATCAGACATATGATTTTCCATTGCTACTTGCCGTAATCAGCTTCGTTTTTCTAATTATTTATTATGGGTATGCCAAAAAGAAACCAACCCCCTTATTCCCACTATCACTTTTTAAGATCCATACTTTTAAAATAGGCATTATTGGCAATTTAATCTGCCGATTAGGTATATCTGGTGTGCCTTTTTTAATTCCATTGTTGTTACAAGTTGGTTTTGGCTACTCAGCCATTTTTGCCGGTGTGATGCTAATGCCAATGGCCATTGCATCAATTTGTACTCGCATATTTATTCCACGTATTTTAGCTCGTTTAGGCTATCGTTTTGTGCTCGTTGCTAATACCATTTTAGCGGGCATCATGATTGTTTTAATGTCGTTGTTAAATTTATCAACACCACTTATATTAATTAGTTTATTGCTATTTTGTATTGGTGGTATTAATTCTATGCAATATACCGCGATGAATAGCATAACTTTAGCGAACTTAGAAAAGGAAAATACGAGTAGTGGCAATAGCTTAATGGCAGTTAATCAACAACTTGCTATTAGTTTTGGTACAGGATTTGGTGCAGTTTTACTGCGATTAATTAGCAACTCTGCTAGTACTATTCACGCATTTCAATTAACATTTGTTATACTCGGTGTGGTTACAGTGCTATCAAGCATTATTTTTGCGCAACTAAAAAATGAAGACGGCAAAAATCTAATCACCCATCGCCAAGAAATAAGGAGATAAGTAAATGTTTCAATATCAAATCGTCCCTGTTACTGCTTTCCAAGAAAACTGTAGCATTATTTGGTGTGATCAAACCATGGAAGGCGCACTGATTGATCCTGGTGGTGAACCAGAACTACTGAAAAAAGCCGTTGAAAAACTAGGTGTAAATATTAAACAGATTTTATTAACCCATGGACATTTGGATCATGTTGGTGCGGCAACCACATTAGCTCAATATTATAATGTAAAGATTATTGGACCAAGCCAAGAAGATGAATTTTTGCTAACAAGTTTGCCACAGCAATGCATACAATTTGGTTTTCCTCATACTGACAGCTTTTTACCTGATCGTTGGTTAAAAGAAGGCGACCAAATTCAAGTAGGTAACATAACTCTTGATGTGCTTTTTTGCCCAGGCCATACTCCTGGACATATTGTTTTTATTAATCATTTGGATAAACTAGCTTTTGTCGGCGATGTATTATTTAAAGGCAGTATAGGACGGACAGATTTTCCTCGAGGCAACCATACCGATTTAATTTCATCAATCACTAACAAATTATTACCACTTGGTGATGACTTTATTTTTGTACCAGGACACGGCCCTATGTCAAGTTTTGGTCATGAACGAATCAGCAATCCTTACTTAGTTTAAGTAGAACCTTATTTTTTGTTATCACGCTCTTTGTATTGGGCTGTGATAGCAACAATTTAACTCATATGTAAACTTTTTATATAAAAAATAGTTTACATTGAAATACATTGCGCTATTATAGTTCTACTATTTATGTATCAAAGGTAGAAAATAATGAAACAACAACTTACTTCGTATTATCCAACATTTATCACGACACTGGTTAATTTATCTTCTTGGCAACGTAAATTACTGGCCACCACTAGTGCAGCATTACTTTTAGGATTAGCTGCTAATATTAGTATTCCGACATATCCGGTTCCATTTACATTACAATCATTGGCAGTATTGCTAATTGGCGCTTTTTTAGGTCGTAAATTAGGTGCATTAGCAATAATTCAATACCTTTTTTTAGGCGCGATGGGATTACCGCTATTTGCTAATGGCAGTGGTGGGATTATGGCATTAGCGTCACCTTCTTCCGGTTACTTATATGGCTATGTATTTAGTGCCTATTTAGCTGGTTTTGCAGCAGAAAAGGGATATGATCGTCACTTTATTTTAGGCTTAATTGCATTTGCTTGTGCACATCAATTGTTATTTATATTTGGTGTTGTCTATTTAATGGGTTATTTGCATATTACACTTATTGATGCATTAAAAGTGGGTTATTTTCCATTTGTTGGTATTGATGCACTTAAATTTATTATTGCAACTTGTGTAATGTTTTCTCTATGGCGTTATCGTGCTAAAAATCAATAATATTCAAAGTGGCGATATCATCTTCCAAAGCCTTAACGAAGATAATGATTTTAGTCACGCAATAAACCGTTCTGGCGCAGTGCCTAACATGGATGAGATAACAAAAAATATCAATCATGTCGGTTTATATATTGGCAATAATAGCGTCATTGAAGCGACACAAAAGCATGGCGTAATTGAACAATCTTTGATTGACTTTGTTGGTGCGGCTAGACGTAATATCATTGGTAGAATCCATGATTTGGCCATTATTCAAAATGCATTAAAGCGAGCTAAACATTGCTTAGGTTCACCTTACAATCATAGCTTTCATCAAAATGCAGATGGTTTTTATTGCAGTGAACTGATTACTTATGCTTTTAAAACTAAACAAGGTAATGATTATTTCGCATTATATCCAATGAATTTTAAGGATATAACAACAAATCAAATTTTGCCTTATTGGCTTGATTATTATCGCGATCTAAAACAGAGCATCCCACAACAAGAGCTTGGTTCGCATCCACAACAATTACTCAGACAAAAACACTTATTCAAGACAATCCTAACACTTGAATGATTATAAAGGAGGCGAGTTCATACAAAAAAAGCATTTAACTATTGACATAGCGCCATAAAATCTATAATATGCGCGCTACATTTCGGTTCCTCCATAGTTCAGTCGGTAGAACGGCGGACTGTTAATCCGTATGTCACAGGTTCAAGTCCTGTTGGAGGAGCCAACTTCTAAATTCTAAAACCATCTTAGATAAATTACTTCTTATACCAAACTTCTTTTCTTTCTTCCAAATTTTTATCCTGTTGATATCAAAAGTCTATATTGTATTTGCGAAAAAATTATTCATAATAATTCAATAATAAATTTATCTTTAGATATATATAATGTCATTAAACCATGATTTTTGGTGATAATATTTATAGGCAAGGAACCTTTATTAATGCATATCCATTTTATTATCCATGAAGCTTTCGAAGCACCTGGAGCCTATGAACAATGGGCTAGGATGCATCATCACACCATAACCTATTCTCGCGTTTATCTTGGTGAACCACTTCCTAATTGCATTGATGATATCGACTTTCTTATTGTGATGGGTGGTCCACAATCACCGTCAACAACCAAACAAGAATGCGCTCATTTTGATTCTATAGCAGAACAAGCTGTGATCTTATCAATGATAAATGCCGGTAAAATAGTTATTGGCGTGTGTCTAGGTGCACAATTAATTGGCGAGGCGTTAGGCGCAAGTCATGCCCAAAGCCCAGAAAAAGAGATTGGAAAATTCCCAATTACATTAACGCAACTCGGTAAAACAAATCCTTTATTTACTGATTTTGGCAATACATTAGAAGTCGGTCATTGGCACAATGATATGCCTGGTTTAACCAAAGATGCCCAAATTATAGCTTATAGCACAGGCTGTCCTCGGCAAATTATTGCTTATAATAAATTCGTTTATGGATTTCAATGCCATATGGAGTTCACGCCTGAAGTCGTTGAATTGCTGATTGTCCATTCGCAAAAAGAGCTTAATCAAGCTGCAAATTACCGCTTTGTTGATACGCCTGAAACGCTTCGCTCGCATGATTACACGGCAATGAATCAAAAACTTTTCACTTTTCTCGACAAGTTGAGCCAGCACTATCAATCATCTTTAAAAAAATAACTGATTATATATTGTAGATAAAGGAATGGAAAAATATGAAGGATATCATTGTCGATAAACCGATAAAGCGCAGTAAATTAAGGCTAAAATTAGGCAAAGAGTATTTTATCTTAAAACGAAAATTTGAGTGGTGGCGACATCGTCACGCCTATAGCACTATCGACATAAATAATAATACCTGTTGTTATTCACACAAAAAACATCAGTCTGTTTTATTAAGACCGCTAAAAGATGTGGATATGTATTTACAGTATAATAAAATTACTAATCTTAGATTAGCCATTGAAAAACTTAATGGTTCAATCATTAAGCCCAATCAACGTTTTTCGATCTGGCAAAAAGTAGGACGCCCATCGAAAAAACGAGGATTTTTAGAAGGACTATCATTACATAATGGGCAGATAGGCAAAGATATTGGTGGAGGATTATGCCAATTAGGTAATTTGATTTATTGGATTGTGTTACATTCTGATCTCACCATTATGGAGCGTTGGCGGCATAGTTTTGATGTTTTCCCTGATATCAATCGTACAATTCCTTTTGCTTGTGGCGCAACCTTGTCTTATAACTATGTTGATTTACAATTAATCAATAAAACCAATACCACCTACCGGCTTAATCTTTGGCTTGATGATAAGTATTTACATGGTGAATTACTTGCTAATATCCCATTAACTCATCATTATCAAATCCTAGAAACCGATCATCGCATTGAACAACAGTGGTGGGGAGGCTATACCAGACATAATAAAATATGGCAACGCAAAACACATTTAATTGATAACCATGTCGAAGAAAAGCTCATCAGCGAAAACCACGCAATTATGATGTATACCCCATTTATCGCAAGTAATGAAAGCTAATTGGGAAAATAATAATCACCCCAATCACAGATAGCCACTAACTATCTAAGTGATAGTTTGAGGGCTATACTAATAGCCCGTATACTCATAAGATAAAGTAGTTAATAATACCTAATATATGAAAGGAGCAAATTTCATGGCTTATACTTTACCTCCCTTACCTTATGCTTATGATGCATTAGAACCTTATATTGATTCTGAAACAATGCATCTTCATCACGATAAACATCATCAAACCTATGTTAACAATGCCAATGCTATCATTGAAACTTTATCTGCTGAAATTAAAGAATTTAGCCCAAGCGATTTATTAAAAAATTTAGATAAAGTGCCCGCTGATAAACTTACAGGCATTAAAAATAACGTAGGTGGTCATGTTAATCACACCCTTTTCTGGGAACTATTAAAAGTTGGTACCGAACTTAAAGGTGAACTTAAAGCAGCCATCGAAAAAGATTTTGGTTCAGTTGATGCATTTAAAGAAAAATTTGCAGCAGCGGCAGCCACTCGCTTTGGATCTGGTTGGGCTTGGTTAGTATTACAAAATGGTAAACTTGAAGTTGTTTCAACAGCTAATCAAGATTCACCATTGATGGGCGAAAAATTTGCTGGCGTTTCTGGTACACCTATCTTAACGCTTGATGTTTGGGAACACGCTTATTATTTGAAATACCAAAATCGTCGTGTTGATTACATCGGTGCATTTTGGAATGTGGTTAACTGGGATAAAGTTGCTGAGCTATACGCTGAAGCAAAAAAATAACCCAGCTTGCACTAAATATCTTCGACTAAAAAGATAGCGCTTTATGCGCTATCTTTGCTTTTCGCTGAGCACTTTATTCATCAAGTTCAAGTCAAAATGGCAATTGGCAATTGCTAAATTATGCCCAAATCCGCTACAATGAACGCTTGTTAAAAAATCATAAAACTGAGCAAACCAATTTAAATCATGTTTGAAATTAATCCTGTTAGATCAAAGATAGCAGAACTTACCGAACGCACGGCCGTGATTCGGGGGTATCTTTGACTATGATGTCAAAAAGGAACGGCTAGAAGAAGTTAATGCCGAACTAGAACAAGCCGAAGTTTGGGCCGATCCCGAAAAAGCGCAAGCGTTAGGTAAAGAGCGCGTTGCATTAGATGAAATTATTAATACTATCAATTCATTAACGCAAGGTCTTGACGATGTTGAAGGCTTACTTGAACTAGCTATCGAAGCGGACGATCAAGAGACTTTCGATGAAGCAAATAGCGAACTTGAACAACTAGAAAAAAAACTGGCCGGCCTTGAATTTCGGCGTATGTTTTCAGGCAATTACGATAGTGCAGATTGTTATTTGGATATTCAATCTGGATCGGGCGGTACTGAAGCACAAGATTGGGCTGAAATGCTACTGAGAATGTATTTGCGTTGGGCGGAATCAAAAGGCTTTGCAACCGAAGTGATGGAAGTCTCTGATGGCGATGTTGCCGGTATTAAATCAGCAACGATTAAAGTATCCGGTGATTATGCTTACGGTTGGTTACGTACTGAAACAGGCGTACATCGCCTTGTCCGTAAAAGTCCATTTGACTCAGGTAATCGACGTCACACCTCGTTTTCGTCAGTGTTTGTTTATCCTGAAATTGATGATGATATTGATATCGACATTAACCCAGCTGATCTTCGCATTGATGTATACCGTGCATCAGGTGCGGGTGGACAGCATGTGAATAAAACTGAGTCTGCTGTACGTATTACCCATGTGCCAACCGGTATTGTGACGCAGTGTCAAAATAACCGTTCACAACATAGCAATAAAGATCAAGCCATGAAACAGTTAAAAGCAAAACTGTATGAGCTTGAGATGCAGAAAAAAAATGCCGAAAAGCAACAGATGGAAGAAAACAAATCTGACATCGGCTGGGGCAGTCAGATTCGCTCTTACGTGCTTGATGATTCACGTATTAAAGATTTACGCACTGGTGTTGAAACGCGTAATACGCAGGCCGTATTAGATGGCGATTTAGATCAATTTATTGAAGAAAGCTTAAAAGCAGGCTTATAAACCGCTTGGCTATAAATAAAAGGTAAAACTATGTCAACAGAGCAGCAAGATCAACAAAAACAAATTGAAGAGTTAAATAACGAACTAAAAGTACGTCGCGAAAAGCTCGCTCATCTTCGCGAACAAGGTGTTGCGTTTCCTAATGATTTTCGCCGTGATGCGATTTCCAATGATCTCCACAAACAATATGGCGATAAAACTAACGAAGAACTTATTGAAAACAAAATTACCGTAACGGTCGCAGGACGTATGATGATGCGCCGTATTATGGGGAAAGCGTCATTTGTTTCTTTGCAAGATGTTGCTGGACAGATCCAACTTTATGTTACCCGCGATGATCTCCCTGAAGGTTTTTATAACGAACAATTTAAAAAATGGGATTTAGGCGATATTGTCGGTGCGAAAGGTTACCTATTTAAAACAAAAACAGGCGAGCTTTCTATTCACTGTGAAGAAATTCGTTTACTAACCAAAGCGCTACGTCCATTGCCTGATAAGTTTCATGGACTTGCCGATCAAGAAATGCGCTATCGTCAACGTTACTTGGATCTTATCACCAATCAAGAATCAAGAGAGACGTTTAAGGCTCGTTCAAAAGTGGTTAGCGAAATCCGTAACTTTATGCTTGAAAATCACTTTATGGAAGTTGAAACTCCAATGATGCAAGTCATTCCAGGTGGTGCATCAGCAAAACCATTTATTACGCATCACAATGCGCTTGATTTAGATATGTATCTACGAATCGCGCCAGAGCTTTATTTAAAACGTTTAGTGGTAGGTGGCTTTGAACGTGTCTTTGAAATTAACCGTAACTTCCGTAACGAAGGCGTATCGCCAAGACATAATCCAGAATTTACCATGATGGAAATGTATATGGCTTATGCTGATTATAAAGATCTAATTGTGTTAACAGAAGCCTTATTCCGTCGTTTAGCGATTGCCGTAACAGGTGATGCTGTTGTGCAATATGGCGAGCATACTTTCGATTTTGGTAAACCATTTATTAAAATGACCATGCGTGAAGCCATTTGCCATTATCGCCCTGAAACCAATAATGCCGATTTAGATGATTTTGATAAAGCATGTGCCATTGCTCAATCTGTTGGCATCAAAATCGAAAAAGGCTGGGGACTTGGTCGTGTTGTGACTGAAATCTTTGAAGAAGTGGCTGAAGCAAATTTAATTCAACCAACGTTTATTACTGAATATCCAGCCGAAGTTTCACCACTTGCTCGCCGTAACGATGACAACCCATTTGTTACTGATCGATTCGAATTCTTTATTGGTGGTCGTGAAATTGGCAATGGATTCTCAGAACTTAATGATGCGGAAGATCAAGCACAGCGCTTTGCTGACCAAGTGTCACAAAAAGATGCGGGTGATGATGAAGCCATGTTTTATGATGAAGATTATATCACCGCACTTGAACACGGCCTACCACCTACAGCAGGACTGGGGATTGGGATTGACCGTACCGTGATGCTATTTACCAATAGTCACACTATTCGTGACGTGATTTTATTCCCGACTATGCGTCCAATCAAATAAAGTCAATTATTACTTAAAACTCACTTATTTTTGATAAGTGAGTTTTTATGCTTAAGCACTCACTTCGCCCACAATTAAGATAAACAGATCTGCATCATTCTCCCCAAAGGCGCACCCATTAATATTACTTAAATCTAAATTAAACCTTATTTAATACTCAATATATAAAAGCCATGATCAGTTGTGAGTTTTTACTTACATACTCAAAAAAACAATATACATTATGCTAATAGAACAACAAAAATAACATAACTAAACGAAGGGAAAATTGGTTGAGGGGGCTCATTATAAGGAAATAAAGATAGGTGTTCTTAACTGTGTCCAATAAAAATAAAGAAGTGAGTAATTATTCACTTTTAACTATTCATGCAAGCCATAAAAAATGCACAATACCACGATAGATTAGTACGTTGATTTATCTATATCGTTGGCCACCATAATAGCGCCAACGATTATAGGAGAAGGACTTAATGAATATCAGTTGAGCTTCCTTGATGTGGTAGAATCTGATTTAACACAATGGCTAAAATCCCACACAAGCTTATACCCTGTAATGCATATGACCCAAAATCAAAAATCATTCCACCAATCCCAAAAACTAAAACTAATGAGACAATACACATATTTCGAGGCACGGATAGATCTACCTTATGTTTGACTAAAATATTAATGCCTACTGATGCAATTGAACCAAACAATAGCACCATAATTCCCCCCATGACTACAGTTGGAATTGTTCCTAAAAGTGCACCGATTTTACCAATAAAAGACATTAAAATAGCCCAAATTGCCGCCCATGTCATAACGCGAGTTTTAAAATTACGCGTTAATGTAACCGCACCAATCACTTCGGCATAAGTAATACAAGGTGGTCCACCAAAAAATCCAGCTGCCGAAGTTGCTAGTCCATCACCGAGTAATGTGCGATGTAAACCAGGATCACGCGTATAATCTTTACCTGTAACAGCACCAATTGCCATAATATCACCAACATGTTCAATGGTTGGAGCAATCACAATTAGCAACATATACAAAATCGCTTGCCAGTGAAATTCAGGAAACGTGAAATCAGGCACTTTAAACCATGGCGCATCAATCACCGGTTGAAAATTGACAATACCGAACACACAAGAAAGCACATAACCAACCACAATACCGGAAATAATTGGTAATAATTTTAAAAAACCTTTTGCCCAAATAGCCACTACTAGCGTTGTTAATAGTGAAGCCATTGAAATAAGAATCAATTGATAATTTTCAGCTTGTAGCCCACTATTTTTACCCATTGCCATCCCAACAGTAACCGGTGCAAGCGATAAACCAATAACCATAATAATTGGACCGGTCACAACCGGCGGTAAAATGAGGTCAATAACATGTCTACCATTCATTTTGACTGAAAAAGCCAAAAGCATAAATACAAAACCAGCGGCAACTAAACCACCTAACGTAGCGGGGATCCCCCACTGAGCAACACCAAATGAGATAGGGGCAATAAAAGCAAATGATGAAGCTAAAAATACCGGCACTTTACCTTTAGTGGTTAATTGAAATAGTAAAGTACCTACCCCAGCAGTAAAAAGCGCTACATTGGGATTTAACCCCGTTAACAATGGTACTAACACCAATGCACCAAATGCGACAAATAACATTTGTGCGCCAGTAAAAATATCCTGCCAAGAATGCTTATGCAGTGATGTTATATTTTTTGTTTTGTCTGTTGTGATATTGCTCACATCGCGCCTCTCTTACTTAACTAATTTGTTGTATAACTTGCCTAATTGACAGGCATAAAAAAACCGGATTAACCGGTCTAAAATTTGAGATTTTATTTTGTGCCGAAGATTTTATCTCCAGCGTCCCCAAGTCCTGGCAATATGTAGCCTTTTTCGTTCAACCTCTCATCGATTGATGCGGTATAAAGTTCAACGTCAGGATGAGCTTGTTCAAGCACTTTAATGCCTTCTGGTGCAGCAACCAAAACTAATACTTTAATATTTTTACAGCCTGCTTTTTTAAGCAGATCGATCGTCGCAACCATAGAACCGCCTGTTGCCAGCATTGGATCAACAACCAAAGCCATTCGCTCTTCAATATCTGAGGTTAACTTTTGGAAATAAGGAACAGGTTCAAGTGTCTCTTCGTTACGATAAAAACCGACAACACTAATACGAGCACTTGGAATATGCTCAAGCACACCATCCATCATACCTAAGCCCGCACGCAAAATAGGCACGACAGTAATTTTTTTACCTTTAATTTGCTCAACTTCAACCGGTCCACACCAACCATTTATGGTGACTTTTTCGGTAGGGAGATCAGCCGTTGCTTCATAAGTTAATAAGCTACCAACTTCACTGGCCAGATCGCGAAAGTCCTTGGTACTGATATCATGTTCACGCATTAAACCAATTTTATGGCGAACGAGAGGGTGTTTTACTTCAACTATTTTCATGGGAGGGAACCTCAGTGTTATTTCTATAATCTATTAGTAGGTATAAATAACCACTGAGCGATAATTCTAACATAGAACTCATTTTATGAAAACCTGAAATCAACGAGCTGGATAAAGTAAAATCAATTTTAATATTAACAGTTGTTTTATTAAAATTATTTGATCAGATACTTTCGCCGTCTAAATACTCAACCGGCAAATCAACCACTTTTTGCTCGACTTTTTCACCATTAATTCGTTTTAATAACAGCTCGGCAGCAATTTGCCCCATTTCAACTCTTGGGGTATGGATAGACGCCAATTTTGGATTCATAAATTGACCAATTTGGTGTCCATGAAATCCGACAATCGCGATTTGTTTTGGCACTTCGATTCCAATTCTCTGGCATTCAAGCAATACCCCTAAAGCTAAGTCATCATTAGTACTAAAAATACCATCAACATCAGGAAAATCATTTAAAACTTGATGTAAAAATCTTGCACCCAATTCATAAGACGATGCTTCTTTAGTCGCTAGCGTTCGTGGATTTAATCCCGCATCTTCCATTGCTTTTTCATAACCTTGTTGACGAATAATACTGCGCTGATCTTGCCTTGCACTAAAATAGACAATATTACGACGCCCTTTATTTATCATACGATGGATCATATTTCTAGTCGCAGTAAAATTATCAAATCCAACAGCCATATCAATACAGGGGGAAACGCTATCCATAATTTCAACCACAGGAACACCAGAAATTTCGATCATTTTTAATGTTGCAGGGGTATGTATTCTTTCGGTTAAAATTAGGCCATCGATATTATAAGAAAGCAGTGAACGTAATCGAGACTCTTCTTTTTCTGCACTGTAGCCAGTATGGGTAATCATAGTTTGATAACCCCTAACATCGGTAACCTTTTCGATACCTTTTAAGATATCAGCAAAAACCTGATTAGTTAACGAAGGAAACACAACGCCAATTGCATTACTTTTTGCATTAGACAGCATATCAGGCGCTTTATTCGGAATATAACCAAGCTTATCAATCGCAGCAGAAATTTGTAATTGAAGAGGCTTAGACACTGAATTAGGATCGCGCAAAAAACGACTCACCGTCATTTTACTAATCCCAATTAAATTAGCGATCTCTTGCAAACTTGTTCGACGTTTTTTATTCGTATTCATTTATGATCTTCCGGTAGCGTTGGTTGCCAATCAATTGGCGTTTTACCTTGCTGCGTAATAATATCATTTGCTTTAGAAAAGTGCTTACAACCAAAAAAGCCACGATGAGCAGACAACGGCGATGGGTGCACTGACGTTAATACATGGTGTTTTTGACGATTAATAAACTGCCCTTTTTTTTGTGCAGGTGATCCCCACAATAAAAAAACCACACCCTCAAGATGTTTATCAATTGCGGCTATCACATGGTCAGTAAAGGTTTCCCAACCTATTTTTGCATGAGAATGCGCCTGCCCTGCTTCAACAGTGAGCACATTATTTAATAATAATACGCCTTGAGTCGCCCAAGAAGCTAAATAACCATGGGAAGGAATTGTAAATCCCTCAATATCTGTTGATAGCTCTTTATAGATATTCATTAACGATGGTGGTGGCTTAATGCCCGGTAAAACAGAAAATGAAAGTCCGTGGGCTTGATTAGGACCATGATAAGGATCTTGCCCTAAAATTACGACTTTGATTTGATCAAATGGCGTAAAACGAAACGCATTAAACACATCATGCTGGGGCGGATACACAATCTTACCATTAGCGCGCTCAGATGCCACAAATTGTATTATATGCTGAAAATAGGGCTTCTCTTTTTCACCGCCGATGACGTCATGCCATGTTAATTGATTACTCATACAATACCTATACTATAATTTTATATGACTCAACAATGCTACTTGCTGATTACAATAATTATACCTAAAAATCATAATAAACCTAATGCTAATCAGCTTAAACCTCACTACATCAAGAGTATTAAATATTCAGTCGTGCTCCTTTATTGCTAAAAGGACAATTAACAAAGAAAATAAATAATTAATGTAATAAATAGTTTTCATACAACCATAGCTAAAATGCTAAACAAAGGTATTGCTTATTGAATTGATAGCTTTTTTTGACTTTAATCAAATATCCAAAGTGCTATATTAACCCTAATTATTTTAGGGCAATAAGGCCCCGTTAGGAGGATTTAAAATGATTACAGGTATCCAAATTACTAAAGCAGACAATGCAGCACTTCTTAACTCTTTCTGGTTATTAGACAACGCTACAAAAGAAGCACGTTGTGTAGCTGCTAAATCAGTTTATAAAGAAGATCAAGTGATCCCAACTGCAGAACTAGGTAAATTCGAATATCGTGAAGTCCCATTAGATGTTGCCCCAACTGTTAAAGTTGAAGGTGGTCAACATTTAAATGTAAACGTTCTTCGTCGTGAAACTTTAGAAGATGCCGTACAACATCCAGAAAAATATCCACAATTAACCATTCGTGTTTCTGGTTATGCGGTGCGTTTTAACTCACTAACTGCTGAACAACAACGCGACGTTATTGCTCGTACATTTACAACTAAAATTTAATTAGTTGGTTAAAATAAGAACCCAGCTTTGGCTGGGTTTTTTTATGGTTTTTGGTAAAACCATTAAATAAAAACTTTAATAAAATCAATACCTTTTCTGACCGATTTTTGGGTGTAAAATCAGGCCTTTTTGGGTTGGTGAATAGGATGGATTGGGTGCGGTGGTTTCGGACGTTTTGACCTTGAGTGGATAAAATAGCTACCGTGACCACGTCCGAGCTAAGGGAATTAGAGCGAATTCCCTTAGCAATCCCGCGCTTGGCTGCAGAATGTGGCCTGCGGCTGCCCGACGCCGACGCTCGGTCTTGACGCACCGGCTATGATTCGCTCCCGGCGAAGCATAGCCTCGCCAAACATCCCTGTTTGGCGTGCTAACCTCGCTCTGTTGTCGGCACATTCTGACGCCGGAATAGGACAAATAACATAACCATCATTTTTGGAAAGATTGTTGTGTCTTTATAACTATATCGTTGATTTTATTCTGATTAAATGCCTACACGGCGTTAAGGTGGAATTACTAAAGGAAAACTTTAGTCGGGTATTTCTAAACCGCCTACACGGCGTTAAGGTAGAGCTTAAGATTTGATAAATCTTGCTGTATAAAGATAAACAACAATTTTGGCTTTGAAAACCCTTTTTTTGAGCTATTTTTTAATATGTTGATTTTATTTAATTTTAAATTGTCGTTAAAAAAAAGTTTTGGAGCGGTTAAATTGCTGTTATTAGGGTACTATTCTTGGTTTTGTTGATTTACTGTATGCCAACAC
>NZ_FMAQ01000005.1:30257-122401 GCF_900094945.1 Gilliamella bombicola | reverse complement strand
CCTTAACGCCGTATAGGCGGTTTAGAAAATATAATTCTTGCGTAACTTTGTAACGTCGCCCCTTAACGCCGTGTAGGCGTTTAATCAAAATAAAATCAACGATATAATTATAAAAACACAACAATCTTTCCCAAAAACGATGGCTATGTTATTTGTCTTATTCCGGCGTCAGAATGTGCCGACAACAGAGCGAGGTTAGCACGCCAAACAGGGATGTTTGGCGAGGCTATGCTTCGCCGGGAGCGAATCATAGCCGGTGCGTTAAGACCGAGCGGCGGCGGAGGGCAGCCGCAGGCCACATTCTGCAGCCAAAGCGCGGGTTGTCAGGGAATTCGCTTTAATTCCCTGACTCGGACGTGGTCACTGTAACTATTTTGTTCGCTAAAGGTCAAAACGTCCGAAACCACTGCACCCAATCCATCCTATTCACCAACCCAAAAAGGCCTGATTTTACACCCAAAAATCGGTCAGAAAAGGTATTGATTTTATTAAAGTTTTTTCTGGCTGTTTTTTAACAAAAACCGCCTTACAAAAACACAACAATCCTTCCCAAAAAAGATGGTTATGTTGTTTGTCCTATTCCGGCGTCAGAATGTGCCGACAACAGAGCGAGGTTAGCACGCCAAACAGGGATATTTTGTCCTGAACCAAACTATCGTTGACAAATTAATCACAACAGCGATATTGCCATCATTATAGTTTAAATTGGTGAGTGAAAATTACAAAGGTAGACTACGTTTAATCATACATTGTTGATAAACATCAAAAGCTTTTTGATTTAATTTCATACCATACAGATAAAGAATGCCGTAGCATAAAAATGCCAAAAAAACACTATCTTTGTATTTTTTAAACATATTATAGTGTTGTATCAATATTTCATCACTTATTCTATCTAATTTTACTTGCTTTATAATTACGTTACATAACAATCGAATAAATAAGCCTACGAAAGTCAACAGTCCAATAATTAATGCAGCAAAAACTGCAAGTCCCATAATAGTTTGTAAAAAATTCATCATTTTTTAATTCTCTTATTTTTCAATCATTATCATAGCTAGGCTTTAAAACGGAAAAAACACTGGCACTAAAGCAATATCCACCGCCATAACCAAAAACGTTAACGGCACCCCAATTTTAACAAAATCCCCAAAACTATACCCACCCGGTGCAACTACCATGGTTTTTATTGGTGATGATACAGGGGTAATAAATGAGGCGGAGGTGGCAATGGCAACCGTCATGGCAAATGGGTAGGGCGAGTAACCAAATTTTAGTGCTAAATCAATGGCGATTGGCGCAATTAAAATAGCGGTTGCGGTATTGGATATAAATAATCCAATTGTTGAACATAATAAGAAAATAAATGTCAGCACCATATAGGGGCCGAACGAGGATAGGTGAACTTCAAGCCAAGCGGATATGAGCGAAATTCCACCCGTTTTATTGAGAGCGAGTGCAAAAGGCATCATGCCAATAATTAAAATTAAGGTTGGCCAGTGTATTGATTTATAAGCGTTAGTCATGTCAATACAACGCGTGGCGCCCATAAGTAAGCAGGCAATTAAGGCCGCAACTACGTTGGGTACAATGCCGGTAACCATTAAGGTTATCATTATAGCTAAGTTGATTAATGCTGCCGGCGCTTGGCTGCTTGCTGGCGCTATGTCGTCAATGTCTGCGGGGTAGTCTAATACAACAAAATCATTGGTGCGAGTTTGTAATTTTTGAATTGAGCTCCAATCACCACAGACTAATAATGTGTCACTCATTTCTAAACGTTCTTGGAATAGGTTGTTGGTTTCAACCGGAGCGTGATTACGCCATATGCCGATGACTGTTAGGAAGTATTTCCCTCTGAAATCGATTTCGTTGAGTGTTTTGCCACACAGTGTTGATTCTGGTAGTAGAGCAACTTCGGCCATGCCGACTTGTTTTACTTGTTCCGAAAAATACTCACCACGCAATATTTTGGGTTCAAGGTTATTGGTGGTTAAAAAAGTACGGTAATCGGCTTCGGAGTGCGACATGTCTAGTAGTAATATGTCATTTTCACGAAATTCGGTGCAACCATTAACGGGAATTAATACTTTGTGAAATTTACGCCAACGTTCAATACCAATAACATTTACGCCATGCTTGCTACGTAAATGTAAGCCATCGATAGTGCGTCCAACAAAAGGCGAGCCTGCTAGTATTTGTGCTCGATGAGCACGGCCAATTAATTTGTAGTCGCGAATAAGGTCGGTAATTTTGCGTCTTTGCGGTTGGGTGTTGTTTGGGGTGATTTGTTCGGCAGTGAGTAGCCAATTGCGTGTTAGTAGGCAATAAGTCACACCAACAATTAGAACACCAATGCCAATTGGCGTAATCGAGAAGAAGCTGAATTCAGTTAATGCCGAGCGGTTTAATTCACTATTAACAACTAGGTTTGGCGCCGTTGCGACTAATGTCATCATGCCGCTAATGAGTGCTGCTATGCATAGTGGCATCATTAATTTTTTGACATGAATACCTGTATGATTTGCAATGCTAATGGCAACAGGAATAAAGATGGCAACAACGCCTGTTGAGCTCATTATTGAGCCCAGTAAAGCAGCGCCTAGCATGATGCAGGTGATGATGCGTATGTCGTTTTTGCCCGCGATTTTTAATATGTATTCGCTCATTTTGTATGATATGCCGGTTCTGACAAGGCTTTCACCAATAACAAAGAGTAGCGCAATTAAAATGATGTTGGGATCGCTAAATCCTGATAGTGCTTCGGTAGGGGTTAATACGCCTGTGATGGTGATTGCCGTGATGGTGAGTAGGGCGATAATGTCCATTCTTAATTTGCTGAATGAAAACATTAAAATAGCTATTAATAATAATAAACAGACGGTAATCAGCTGATAGTATTCAATAATGTTATTCGGTAAGAATTGTGTAATTGATGATACTAAATTATGCACAGGTGACAAATGTTCCACAAAAAGTAGCTCTATAAATGTCGATTAGATTTTGCACATAATACCTTGATTTATTGCAATAGGGAATATTTTTGCATTAAGTTTATATGACAAAATTTGTTCTATTATGACATTTTTAACATTTTTTGCTGTTTTTTTTATCGCCTATTCGCTTTATCGAAAAGTAGGTGTAATTTAAGTAATTTAAATTATTTAACCCGTAACTTTTTTAGGAGAAAGTATGTCGTCAAAAAAAACCGTTGCACAAATAATTGTTGATGTTTTGTCCGAAGCTGGTGTTAAACATTGTTATGGTATTGTTGGTGATACCTTGAATTATATTACCTCTTCTATTAAAAAAAGTAATATCGAATGGGTGCATGTCCGCCATGAAGAGGTCGGTGCTTTTGCAGCAGGAGCAGAAGCATATTTAACTGACCAAATTACGGCTTGCGCCGGTTCGTGTGGGCCGGGGAGTTTGCATTTTATTAATGGTATTTACGAAGCTCAACGTAATAAAGTGCCGGTTATTTTATTGGCAAGTCAGCTAGTGACTTCACAAAAAGGTACTGATTTTCCGCAAGAAGTCGATTTTGAATCTATTTATAAAAACTGTTCTGTATTTTGTCAGGAAATCAATGATCCTACTCAAGCAAGACAAATAACGACAGCCGCAGTTCAAGCCGCAATTAATCAACGCGGTGTGGCGGTTTTAGTGATACCTTACAATATTAGTTTAGTTAAGGTGGAGGATAATAGCGGGCATAAGATTTATCACCCTAAACCGGTTATTCGCCCATCTAATGAAGAGCTTAATCAAATTGCTGAAATACTCAATAAAAATCAAAAAATCGCGATTTTTGCTGGGCAAGGTGTCTGTGAAGCTCATGATGAACTTGTTGGGCTTGCTGAAAAATTAAAATCGCCTATTGTGCATACTTCTAGAGGTAAGGATTTTGTTGAATATGATAATCCGTATAATGTGGGTATGACGGGAATGTTTGGTATGGAGTCGGGAACGACGGCGATTAAAGAATGTGATGTGCTGCTTATGTTAGGTGCTGATTTTGCATGGTCGCAGTTTTATCCAGATAAAGCCACTATTATTCAAGTTGATATTGATGCGACCCATCTAGGACGACGTCATCCTGTGAGCGTTGGGGTTGTTGGTAGCAGTAAACCAACGTTGGCAGCTTTAATTCCTTTAGTGGATGAAAAAAAAGATACTAGTTTTGTAGAAAAATGCCGTGAATTGTATACCAAATCAATGAATAAATTGAATAAGAAAGCAGTGCCTTCGCAAACAACAATTCATCCTCAATATTTAACAGAACTTGTTGATAAATATGCAACAGATGATGCCGTGCTCTGTGCCGATGTTGGTTCCGCTATGGTTTGGGCTTGTCGGCATTTTAATACCAATGGAAAAAGGCGCACAGTAATTAGCCTAAAACATGGCACAATGGCAAATGCAATGCCACAAGCATTAGGTGTTCAAAAAGCATTTCCTAATCGGCAAGTTATTACTTTATCAGGTGATGGGGGTATTAGTATGTTGATGGGTGACTTGTTAACCACAATTCAAGAAAAGTTGCCAATCAAAATTATTGTGCTTAATAATAGTTCTCTCAACTTTGTCGAATTGGAGCAGAAATCTGAAGGGTTGGTTGATCACTATACCGATTTACAAAATCCTAATTTTGCTAAAGTTGCCGAATCCATGGGACTATTTGCCATAAGAGTTGATAGCTCTGATTTACTTGAGGAGGCGATGCAATCATTTTTATCACATCCCGGCCCTGCCTTGTTAGATGTGAAAACCAGCTCTAATGAGTTAGTAATGCCGCCTGAAATTCTACCATCGCAAGTTATGGGGATGGCTCTTTATAGCGTAAAAGCTTCATTACACGGGAAAATGGGGGATGTTGTTAATTTGCTGGTAGATAATTTTATCAAGAAGTAATTTATACTTAAGATCTCTGCCGCTATATGCGGCAGAGTGTTGGTACTAGAAGCTGACAGCGCCTTCTTCTGCTGAGGTTAAATTTTCACGGATAATAGTGAAAAGTTCACGTCCACAACCTTGATGAGAATCGGTGAGATCAAATGGGGCTGGTTGGCGTTTGGTTAGTTCTGCTTCGTCGACAAGTAGTGTGATTTCGCCAGTTTGGCCATTAACGCGGATTATGTCGCCGTCTTGGACTTTACTTAATAAACCACCATCATAAGCTTCTGGTGTGACATGGATAGCTGCCGGCACTTTGCCAGACGCGCCCGATAGTCGACCATCGGTTAATAAGGCAACTTTGTAACCTTTATCTTGTAGTACGCCTAGCGGTGTGATCAGTTTATGCAATTCTGGCATGCCAATGGCTTTGGGGCCTTGATAGCGTACAACAACTACGCAGTCTTTATCTAATTTGCCTGCTTTATATTCAGCATCTAAATCGTATTGGCTATTGAAAACAACGGCTGGGGCTTCGATAATTTGGTGCTCTGGCGCAATAGCCGATGTTTTCATTACCGCCCGCCCAAGGTTGCCTGACATGACTTTTAGCCCACCATGTGAGTTAAATGGTTTGTTTATTGAAGCAATGACGTTTTCGTCTAATGATTTGGTTGGACCTTCGCGGAAAACAAGTTGGCCATTTTCTAATATTGGTTCTTTGGTATAGCGGCTTAGGCCGTGGCCTGCAACTGTTTCAACATCTTCATGTAGTAAACCACCTGCCAATAATTCCCTCACTAATAAAGCTGTGCCACCAGCTGCTTGGAAGTAGTTGATGTCGGCGGGACCATTTGGGTAAATTCGACAAAGTAGTGGTACGGCAGTTGATAGGTCTGATATATCATCCCAATTAATAATAATTCCTGCCGCTTTTGCCATCGCTACTATATGCATCGTTAAATTGGTTGACCCACCGGTTGCGAGTAATGCAACGAGTCCATTGACGATGACCTTTTCGTCCACCATTTTGCCAACAGGCATGTAATTACCTGATTGTTGGGTTAAGCGAGTAATTTGTTTGGCCGCTGCGTTGGTTAATTCAAAGCGCAATGCCGTTTCTGGCTGAACAAATGCAGCACCGGGTAAATGTAATCCCATTAATTCAATTACCATTTGGTTACTGTTGGCGGTGCCATAAAAGGTACATGTTCCGCTAGTGTGATACGAGGCAGATTCTGATTCTAATAAATCTTCGCGCGTTGCTTTACCTTCTGAATAAAGTTGGCGAATTCGGACTTTTTCTTTATTCGCTAATCCTGATGGCATTGGTCCTGCTGGTATGAAAATGGCAGGTAAATGTCCAAAGGTTAATGCGCCGACAAATAATCCCGGTACGATTTTGTCGCAAATGCCAAGGTATAAAGCGCCATCAAACATGTTGTGTGAAAGGCCAACTGCAACAGACATGGCAATGATGTCTCGGCTCATTAATGACAGCTCCATTCCGGGTTCACCTTGGGTTACGCCATCGCACATTGCCGGTACTCCTCCCGCCATTTGTCCAACCGCGCCCACTTCGTGAAGCACTTTGCGGATTTGTTCAGGGTAAAATTCGTAAGGTTTGTGCGCTGAAAGCATGTCGTTGTAAGAGCTGATGATGCCAATGTTGCTTTTTAATATATTTTTTAGATCGTTTTTGTCATCAATACAACAAGCGGCAAAACCATGGGCCAAATTACTACAAGGTAAACTGGCGCGGGTGACTTTGTTGCGCATTGCCTTTTCTATTTTTTGTAAATAAGCTTCGCGCGATGCTTTTGAACGTTCAATAATTCTTTTTGTTACAGCTTGGACAGTTGAATTCACATTGACCTCTTCTTTGTTCGCTTATGTTTTCTTTTCTTTTCTTTTCTTTTTTAGCAATGGCATGTTGCGCGTATTACTTGCTCAGTATCATGCACAACGTCTTTTAATGGTTGCTCAATGTTGATGTTGTAGACATCTTTTTCATCGGCTGTTGGCTCTTCAAGTGTATCAAATTGCGATTGAAGCATGCCGGTTTTTTGGTAGTGGCCTGTGCGTTTCGCTAGGCGTTCAGCGATGACATCGAAACTGCCTTTTAAATAAATAAAATGTACGTTTTCATTTTCACCACGAATAATATCTCGATATTTTCGTTTTAACGCCGAGCAGATAATAATCGAAACATCGTTAACATTACTCATGGCAAATGCGGCATTGCTGATTAAGTTAAGCCAAGGCATTCGATCTTCATCATTTAAAGGCGTGCCACTGCGCATTTTTAAAATATTGGCTTTAGGATGTAAAAAATCGCCATCTAAAAACGCGGCATCTAAGTTATAAGCTACTTGTTTGGCTACCGCTGATTTACCACAACCCGATACACCCATTAATACAAAAACTTGTTTGTTTTTTTTCGTCATTGCTGTTCCTTAGTATACCTTTGATTGTTACGGGTAACATTTTTGCACGTTAATCTTTTTTTGCAATTGAAAAAAGTTTTTTTTGTGATCTGGATCAGATTTTATTTTTAATTCTTAAATAGTCATTTATCTATTTTTTTGCTCTTTACATTGAAAAATAGATTTCGATCACAAAAATACAAATCCCTATTTGCTTTTTAATTCGAAAGTAAATAGTATTTCGATATTGCTTTTGTTTTCGAAAGTTGTAATTTAAAACCTTAAATAAGAAAACAATAGTGGAGGGCAATGATGAATAAATGTCAGCTTCTTTTCGAAGA
This sequence comes from Gilliamella bombicola, assembly GCF_900094945.1. Lineage (GTDB taxonomy): Bacteria > Pseudomonadota > Gammaproteobacteria > Enterobacterales > Orbaceae > Gilliamella > Gilliamella bombicola. The sequence continues at coordinate 114,738 of NZ_FMAQ01000005.1, read as the reverse complement.
CAATCTTAAATTTGACAATGAATTAGAGGCATTAACTTATATTAGCGAGCAATTACAACACAAGGGGATTGTCAAAGAAAGCCATTTGCAAGCTTTAATTGAACGGGAAGTATTATTTCCAACAGGTATTGCTTTTGATGGGTATGCTGTGGCGATTCCGCATTGTGAAGCAACGCATGCTAATACACCGGCAATCTTTATTGTTCGGACTCAAACACCGGTTGCTTTTAATCGAGCCGATGATGACAGCACCGTTGATGTTTCACTGATTATTTCACTTGTTGTTACTGCGCCAGAAGATCAAATTGAACTATTAAAAGCACTTTTTTCAAATTTACAAAATGAAGACTTCTATCAATTTTTATTAAATGCTCAGCAAAATGAAATAGCGGTGCGTTTTAATAACGTGATATTTAATCAATAAGTTTCAGGAGGCATTATGAAAAAAAAGATTATTGTTGCTTGTGGCGGTGCGGTTGCAACATCAACTTTGGCTGCCGAAGAGATAAAAGAGTTATGCAGCGAAAATAACATTCAACTTGACCTCATTCAATGTCGTATTAATGAAATTAATACGTTTATTGATGATGTTGATTTGATTTGTACTACAGCCAGAATGGATCAACATTTTGGGGATATTCCAATTGTTCATGGCATGCCTTTTGTATCTGGTGTGGGTATCGACCAGTTAAAAGAAAAAATTTTATCTATTTTAAAAGGATAAATCTATGTTTACTGAAATTATGCAGTACATTTTGGATCTTGGTCCATCGGTGATGTTACCTATTGTGATTATCCTATTTTCGTTAGTGCTAAGAATGAAAGTAGGTGATGCATTAAAAGCAGGGATTCATATAGGGATAGGGTTTGTTGGTATCGGTCTAGTCGTTGGCTTGTTAACCAGATCGGTTGGGCCGGCAGCTCAAGCGATGGCCGAACGATTTGATATTAGCCTAAATGTTATTGATGTTGGTTGGCCAGGGGCTGCACCAATGACTTGGGCATCACAAATTGCTTTAGTTGCCATTCCTATCGCAATTGCAGTGAATATTGTTATGTTAGTTTTAAGGTTAACTCGAGTGGTTAATGTAGATATTTGGAATATATGGCACATGACCTTTACCGGCGCGCTGGTTTACATTGCAACCGGCTCTTACTGGCTTGGTATTGCAGGGGTTATTGTTCATGCCATTATTGCTTATAAACTGGGTGATTGGTTTGCCAAAGATACCAAAGATTTTTTTGAGCTTGACGGTATTGCGGTTCCTCATGGTACGTCTGCATATTGTGGCCCAATTGCTGTTTTTGTTGATGCTGTCATTGAAAAAATACCAGGCATTAATAAGATTAATTTTAATGCTGTTGATATGCAAAAACGGTTTGGTGCGTTTGGTGAGCCGGTTACTGTTGGCTTATTTATGGGCATCATATTAGGTTTATTAGCTGGGTATGGTGTGAAAGAAACGCTACAACTAGCGATTCAAACTGCAGCGGTAATGTTATTAATGCCACGGGTAATTAAACCTATTATGGATGGATTAACACCGATCTCTAAACAAGCACGTAAACACTTGCAATCCAAATTTGGTGGGCAAGATTTTCTTATTGGTTTAGATCCCGCATTGTTATTAGGGCATTCAACGGTGGTATCGGCGAGTTTAATTTTTATTCCATTAAGTATTTTTATCGCCATCATCCTACCTGGTAATGAAGTTTTACCTTTTGGTGATCTGGCAACTATTGGCTTTTTTATTGCAATGGGGGTTGCGGTGCATCAAGGGAATCTGTTTAGGATCATTGTTTCAGGCTCTATTATTATCGCCATTACACTTTGGATTGCCACCCAAATGGTTCCATTGACTACTCAACTAGCCATTAATGCAGGCACGATGACTACGAATAATGGTGTTTCGGTTGGGGCAATGGATCAAGGTGGGTCACCCATTACTTATCTTATGGTTCAGTTGGTCAACTTGAAACAACCTATTGGTTTTGCCCTTATTGGATTGTTTTACCTTTTCTGCTTATTTTTGACATGGAAACGTGCCCAAAAATACCAGTTATTTCTAAAAAATCAATCATTAGCTCAAGAAGATGGAGTAATAAAATAATCCCAAAACAGTCATCACCAAAATCAATCAGAACGCTTTCACTCAGTAACGAGTGAAAGCAATACATCAACGTAATTTGTTTACCAATAAAGGAAAATAACATGAAAGCGGTTGTTGTCAACGAAGGGGGAGCTTTATCTATACAAAATATAGAAATGCCCAAAATAACATCTCCAGATCAAATTTTAGTTAAAGTGGCTTATTGTGGATTATGTGGTTCAGATATTCCGCGTATATTTCACCATGGTGCTCATTTTTACCCGATTACACTTGGTCATGAATTTAGTGGCACAGTTGTGGATACGGGGCATGGCGTGACTGAGTTTGACAATGGTGATTTAATCTGTTGCGTACCATTATTGCCATGCTTCAAATGTGATGAATGTCAAAAGCATTACTATTCACTCTGTAAAAATTACACTTTTGTGGGTTCAAGGATAGCCGGTGGCTTTGCGGAGTATATTGTATTAGATAAGAAAAATGCATTTAAATTACCTAAAGGTATCAGTCCGCTTGAGGGTGCTTTTTTTGAACCAATGACCGTTGGTATGCATGCTTTGTTATTGGCTGATGGATGTGAGGGCAAAAATGTTGTCATCGTTGGTGGTGGTACAATTGGATTACTTGCAATGCAATGCGCCAAGGCAATGGGAGCTAAATCAGTTGCGGTTATTGATATTAACCAGCAGCGCCTCGATCTTGCCAAAAAATTAGGTGCTGATGCGGTATATCATTCTCAAAAACTTAGCTCCGAAGCGATTCACCAAGCTTTATCTTCATCACGCTTTGATCAAGTTGTATTAGAAACCGCAGGTTCACCTGTTACAGTCAACTTGTCGATTGAAATTGCAGGCCCTAGAGCGAAGATAGCCTTGGTGGGGACACTTCATCATGATATTACACTTCCAGAAAAAACTTTCGGACTGATTTTACGGAAAGAGTTACAAATTTTAGGCAGTTGGATGAACTATTCAGCGCCATGGCCAGGTAAAGAGTGGCAACTAGTAAGTCAGTACTTTATAGATGGAAAAATTAAACTTGATGAGCTGATTGCTGGCATGGGTGACTTTGATTCATTTATTAAACAAGTGACTGCCTTAAATGGTCGCCCTATGAATGGCAAAATTTTATTAAATTGCATGTAATTATTTTGATTTAAGTCAGCCATTGAAAATGAAACCTTATCTTTTGATTCTGTTTGTTATACACTGCTAAAAAATTTTCGAAAAAGGAAATAATATGAATGCAAGTGAAAGACGCCAACAGATAGTAGAACTTCTTAATATGAAAGGAACGGTGTTAGTTTCTGATTTGTCGGAACAGTTCAATGTTTCGGAGGTCACAACCAGAACCGATCTAAGATTGCTAGAAAAACAAGGAGTGCTAACACGATTTCATGGCGGAGCAACCAAAATCATAAATAACGGAGACTTAAAATCATTTAAAGAACTGCAATTAGAAGAACGTTATCAGCGATTTATAGAAGCTAAAAAACGTATTGCAATTGAAGCGGTTAAATATGTTAAAGAAGGTGATACTATTATTTTAGATAGTGGTAGTACTACTATGTTGATAGCTGAAGAACTGGTAAAATTGAAGCATATTACTGTGATTACCAATAGTCTTACTTCTGCATTTATATTATCAGACAATAGTGACATTATGCTATTTATGTGTGGTGGTACACTTAGACATAAAACGCGTTCTTTTCATGGAAAAATTGCTGAGCAATCGTTAACTGGCATCTCTGCTGATATTTTGTTTGTTGGTGCAGATGGAATTGATGCAAAAAGAGGAATAACAACGTTTAACGAAGGTTACACTATCAGCAGTGTTATGGCTAATGCCGCTAACAATGTGATTGCCGTGCTAGATTCATCAAAATTTGGGCGTAATGGTATTAATGTTGTGTTACCACTTAGCCAACTCAATACCATTATTACCGATACTGATGTTGACAATAGTTGTAAACAAGAATTTGTAGAAAAAGGTATTAAATTAATAGAGGTTTAATATTTGTGTTTACAATAGTGTACTTTTTAATATGCTTAATTGGTCAATAAATATTTATAATAATTAAATGGTTAGTTTTTATAAATGTGAACAATAAAATCGTTTTTTTCTAGCCAAGTCGATTTAATGATATTGATCATTTAAGCTTGTTATTTCTCACAACGATATGAATGCGTAGGTGAGAATATGATATTAACAATTACGATGAACCCTTCGGTGGATATATCGTATCCATTAAATAAGTTTGTGATTAATGATATTAATCGAGTCTCAGAGGTAAAAAAAACCGCAGGAGGTAAAGGGCTTAATGTAACTCGAGGCATTAAATACTCAGGTATTCCCGTTCTTGCATCAGGAATTATTGGTGGAACGACTGGCGAGTACATTCAAAAACAATTAGATAAAGATAATATCAATTACAACTTTTATATCACTCAACATGAATCAAGAAACTGTATTGCCATTTTACATGAGGGAAATCAAACTGAAATCCTAGAGTCAGGGCCTGTATTAGATAGTTATGATGTCAGTGTTTTTCTGGAACACTACCAGAATTTGCTTAGCCAAGCTCAGGTTATTACTATTTCAGGGTCATTGCCACAAGGGTTTCCAGTTGATTTTTATACTCAATTAATTGAAAAGGCAAATAAGTATCAGATCCCAGTATTGCTAGACTCATCGGGTAAAATGTTATTGGAAACGCTCGTGTCTAAAAATAAACCTTTTTTAATCAAACCCAATAAAGATGAACTACAGCAGATTATTCAAATGGATATCGATCCAAATGATGTAACTTCATTAGTTAAAGCCATCAATCATCCTTTATTGAATGATATTGCTTTTATCATCATCTCATTAGGTAAAAATGGCGCTTTTGCTCGTTGTCATCACAACTATTACCAAGTTTCAATTCCTAAAATTAACGTGGTGAATCCTGTTGGATCGGGGGATGTTACGTTATCTGGGCTTGCTGTCAGCATCCATGAAAATGAAACTGTAGAGGTAATGCTTAAACGTGCGATGACTATGGGAATGCTAAATGCAATGGAATCGCAGACCGGTTTTGTCAATATGGGTAATTATGACAAGTATTATCAACAAGTTAAAGTCACAAAGATCATTGCAAAATAACAGATTAATGAGGATTAAATTATGTATCTTATTTCTAGTCAAGAGATGTTAAAAAAAGCTCAACGTGAATGTTATGCTGTACCTGCATTTAATATACACAACCTTGAAACCATCCAAGTTGTTATTGATACAGCTAAACAGATGCAATCCCCCGTGATACTTGCAGCAACGCCAGCAACTTATAGTTACGCAGGAATACAGTATTTAATCAGTATTTGTAAAACAGCAGCAAGCATTCACCATTTTCCTTTTGCATTACATTTGGATCATCATGAAAATATCAGTGATATTCAAACAAAAATAGAGGCAGGAATTCGCTCAATTATGATTGATGCTTCGCATCACCCCTTTGAAGAAAACATTGACATAGTTAGTAAAATGGTTGCTTTTAGTCATAAATATAATGCCAGTGTTGAAGCCGAACTAGGTCGATTAGGCGGGCAAGAAGATGATCTTATTGTCGATCATAAAGATAGCGCTTTTACTGATCCCGATGCCGCTAAAGAATATGTTGAACGAACTCGGATTGACTCTTTAGCGGTGGCAATCGGTTCAGCACATGGCCTATATAAAGGTGAGCCAAAACTGGATTTTGATCGTTTAGCAAAAATCCGCAATAAAGTTGATATTCCTTTAGTCTTACATGGTGCATCCGGTATTCCTGAACAAATGGTTAAGCAGTCAATTTCTTTGGGCATTTGTAAAGTGAATGTGGCAACCGAATTAAAAATTGCTTTTTCAGATGCTTTAAAACAAGATTTTAAACTCCATCCTGACGCCAACGATCCTAGGCACTATATGCAGCCGGCAAAAGCCGCCATGAAAAAAATTGTTGAAGATAAAATTCGCATTTGCGGTAGTGCAGGTAAATTATAATATGAAAGATTAAGGCGTTGTTTTGAATTAGCAGAAACGTTAATAAATTAATTACCAGCAGGTGATCTCTGCTGGTTGAAATGTGTTAAGTGACGGCAATTTAATTATTCATAAGTATTGAAATCATAATCAAATACGGCTTACTATGAATGATTTATTGTTTATTTAATGATATCTCCCATTACCTGTTTAAACGTTGAAAAAGAACAGAACCCCTTCGCATTAGTTGGGCAGTTTGTCATGATTAGCGTAACTTTTTGTGGTGGATTATTACGATTTAATGGTGATAAATTGCGAATTTGTTCAGTGGATTGGTAAAAGTATTCTATTTTCATTAAATTCTCACCACTACGATTGTCGCGCCATTTTTCAAATACGACTTTACCTCCGATCGGTGTGGTTTCAAATTGATTAGGCAAGTTATAGGATTGAATTTGCATAGCGGAAAATAATGAAGCAACATTGGAATCGTGCCCCACTAAAAGAGTGAATTTAGCTGTGTCTCCATTGTCAGTAAAAGCGTGATTAATATAATTCACTAAATTTGCAGAAACATGTTTTGCCACGGTAGGTGAGCCAAATAGTACGGTATTATAATGCTCTTTAATAGCAACAAGTTGTTTTAACTGTTGCTCATCTTTTATTTTACCCCAAGCAATCTTTTTTAAAGGTGTTCCTTCATAATATTGTAAAATGAAGGCGTCAGCAATTGATGTGCCGGTACGCAGTGGTCCAGTAATGCCTGGTTCTTTTCCTTTTTCTATTATTAATTCTGTTGGTAAATCAATAAAGTCGCACTGTTTGTCAGTTATGCAATTAGTTGATTTTTGATAATCAATTATCTTAGCCATATTTTGATATGCGTTGTTAAGTTTTTTATTTAAACCTGTAATACCATTTACATCCGCATTTTGGTTAATTGAAGCAATAGCAGCCTGCTTAAATTCAACACTGTCATCTCTAATTACAGGGGAAAATAAGGGATCCATTTGACCAAGTTTTTCTTTATGAACGATAGGTAAAATACATCCGGGGAAGGCACCGACAATAAAAAACTGACCTGTTGCAATAGTTCGTTGAAGACTATTAGTATAAATATAAACATCTTTTTCGTTTGGACAGTTATCGGCGGTTAATAATTTATTATCGGCTAACCACTGACTAAAATAGTGGCCAAAATAGCTTTCTAATGCTCCTCCTCGTGTCGTTAAATAACTGGCTGGCGTATCCCACTGTGGCCATTGATTGGGGGTGATTTTTCCTAGAGTACTTGTTGGACTAGCTAACGGAGCACGTAAACCATGGCGACTAAAAACCACAACTTGCTCTAAAGTGTAATCATCATGGCTATCTGCTGCATATGTTGAAAATGATACAATACATGCTAAACCGAATATCCCTTTTAATACTATTTTTTTCATATGTTTTCCTCTGAATTATATAGATGATGATTTCATTGATGCAATGCTTAATTTTTTTATGGTAATTGTTGTCTGCACAATGTTTTTATAAGAATAAAAACTGATTTTCGGTATTTGAGTTTTAATTGGATTATGCAATAACGGCTTTCTTTATTTTTTGTAAAAAGATAATCCTTGATAAGAATAAAAGAAATGAAATTTTATGCTATAAGTGATGGTGCTCACAAATTTTCCCCTTTATGAGCAAGATAGTTGAAATTTACAGTCGTTTAGAATAGAAACATAATAGGTTTTGTGCTTAATTAAGTATGATGAGTGAATTAGGCTTTTTTTAATATAGATAATTTTATTGATTATTTTGTTTCGAGCGAGGCATTGTTATTTTTTATAATGCTTAAAACGCTCGAAACTAAAACCACTAATAATTATGATGCATTAGCTGTCTTTTTGACTCGCTCAACAAACATCATTACCACAAAAGCAATAACCGTTAAATAGATGATGTAAGCCCCATAAGTTGCTAACATATCAATCAGTGAACGCCCTCGCATGGCAAAATCACGGAAAAATCGAAATAACCAAACTAATGGAAATGCGTGGCTAATGTAGTATGTCCAAATTGGCATAATACCCACTGCCATTGTTGATCCCCCCATAATAAACCCCGGCGGAACCAAGAAGATCATTCGGCCCGCACCTTCGCCCGGGTTTTTTGTTGTCCAAGAAAGTAAAAAGGCTAACCAACCAAAAGCAAGCCCTGTCATAAATACACTTGGTACAAAAGCAAAATAGTTACCTTCAAAACGCAGTTGTCCAAATATTACCAGTATAGCGGTAATAAGGGTTAATGCGGTTGTGTAAAATAGCGCATAAGGAATTGTTCTTGCTAATAAAGATAAGAAGCCTCTTTCTATGGCCATTTGCCACATGCCGGTTACTTTTAATCGACCAATAATCATTAATGAGGTTAACCCGTAAGTTAATGATGAAAAAAAGTAAACAAAATAAATAATTGTTGAAATTGTCGATGAACTCGCTGGATTAAACAGGTAGCGTGTTTTAAGTTGCATGGGTGATAAGGTCGCTTCAATGCCTTCTTTACCAAGCCCTAATGCGGCGATTTTACCAACACTCAGTTCGGCGCCTAATTCAGGAATATATTCATTAAGACTTTGTAGTACTTTGGCATTTTGTGCATCATTGGTGTCATCAGCAAAATAACCTAGGCGAACGGTTTGCTCGCCTTTTTTTAAGCTTTTTTCTAAGCCTTTAGGAATATATAAAACACCTAAATTACGGTCGTGTGAAACTAAGGTTATGGGGTTTACTGGCGATCTTATGACCTCGGTTACTTCAATGTAAGGTGATGTATTGACTTTACTAATTAATTCCGTCGAATAATTTGAGCCGTCAAGGTCAATCACTGCAATTTTACCTTCAAATACGGCTCCATGACTTAATACAATAGAAAACACCAGCGAAACAATGGCCGCTAAGCCAAGCGAAACTTTATAATAAGGGATAAAGTGACCTGACAACATGGCGTCAAGTTCTTCAAGCATAGATTTAATGATGTTTTGCATCATTGATCCACCTCAAGTGTCATTCCGGTTAATAGTTTTGGAATCGATTCTATGTAAATTCTAACTTGATAAGAGGTTAGATCGGCTTGACCACGTTCTCGTGTCATACGTAAATCGGCAAATGATGGCGCAGCGGTGGCAAAGCGGACTTTACCTTTTACTTCTTTATTTAGCGCAATCACATTAGCGGTGATAGTTGTGTCAGGTTGATAATCATTCACCATTTTTTCATTCACATAAATGTCGATATATTTGCGGTTAGTCTCTAACAATACTGCTGGTGCACCGTTGGGTACCATTTCGCCATCTTCAAACATCAGTTTTAATATTTTTCCATCTTCAGGTGCTGTTAACGTTAGTCGTTCATAATTGAGTTGTAACTGTTTTAATTCAGCTTCACCTTGCGCAAGTTGTGCCTTAAGCTGTGCTAATTGATTTTGGCGATTTTGGAGCTTTTGCCGTGCAATTAAGATGGACTTTAATGTCATACCGGTTGCATTTTGTGTTTGTTCAAATTGGCTGATTTGTTCTGGTGTTGCACCAATCATTAAAGTCGATAATTGGCTTTCAATTTGCACAACTTGCATTTTGGCATTAATAAATGCATTACGTGCATTATCAAGTTGTGACTGTGAGTTGCCACCTGTTTTGCGTAATTGGGTTTGGCGATCAAATTCAGTTGTCGCTAAATTGCGAGCAGATTTTGCTGCTTCTAAATTGGCTTGTACTTCTTCAATTTTGCGCCAAGTTGTTAATTCTGAAAGGTTAGTTTCGTTTTCCGTAATTTCAATAGCGGCTTGTTCTTGATTGACTGCTGCTTTTTGGCTATCAACTAAAGCTTGTAAGCGATCGATAGCCAGCTTGGTATCGATGTCTTCTAATTGCATTAACCGATCACCTTTTTTAACCATTTGTGACTCTTGCACAAATCGTTGGGTGACTTTTCCGCCGACATTTTGAAAGGCAATATTAATTTCGTCAGCTGTTAATACGCCAGATTTAATGCTTTTGGCAACAGATACCGCATCATTTCTTGAACCTACAAAGATTAAAAATGAGCCAAAAATGAGTAGAAGTAAAAAGATAACAGGAATTTTGACATTTTTTTTCATATATAGCTTATTTTCCATTTATTTAGTCAGCTAACTATTTAAGTAAAAAGAATGACTTTAATGATTAAAGTCCGTTATTTTCGTAATAATTTGCGCAACATCGCGATTAAAGACTCTTGTTCTTGCGAGTTTAGCACCTGCGCAAAAGCGCGAATTGATTTAAGGTGGTTAGGCAATGCCTCTTGAATCAGCCTTTCACCTGCATCTGTTAAGGTGATTAGACGAGAACGACCATCTTCACCACTTTTTGTCATCGAGATTAAAGGCGCTGGAGATGCCAGCATGCGTTTAACCATGACAGATACCGTCGCCGGTGTTACGCCAATGCGCAAAGCAAGATCGCTGGCACAGGTTTCACCTTCTGAATACAGTGACATCAGTAGGGCAAATTTACCCTCAGAAACGCCGTAATCTTTATCTAATTGTGCATAGATATTTGCGCGAATGAGATCGGCGGTTGTGATTAAACTTAAAACCAGATCAACACCAGAAACTTCAACAATGTCATTATTAAATCTTTGTGCACGCGCTAAGGTTTCACGTGAAGGAAGCTTTCTAGAATTGTAATTCAATTATCATTACTCAATTTATTTAGTCGGCTAATTATAAACATTTAATTATGGTTGGCAACTTTTTTAGCTGTTTTTATTGATTTGCTGGGTAATTAAGTCGGGTATTTTGATAGGTATTTTTGATTTTTATCTATTTTTAAACAAGCCTTAACTTCAAATTATGACTTCAACAATCACTTTTACTACTAAAGTGGTAATCCTTGAGGGTAGTTATAATCTGTACAAAGTTTCATACAATGTTATCAAAATAAAATTAAATCATTAAATTAAAATAAAATTGGAGTTTTGTATGAGTAAAACCAATCTCGTTATTATTGGTAATGGGATGGTTGGGCATCGTTTTGTCGAAGAGTTAATTGATAAAAAGCAGTCCAATCAATTCAATATTACTATTTTCTGTGAAGAGCCACGTCTTGCCTATGATCGGGTGCATCTTTCTTCTTATTTTTCTGGGCATACTGCCGAAGCGCTTTCTCTGGTTCGTGAAGGATTATACCAAGAGAATAATATTAATATTTTACTTAATGAACGGGCTATATTAATCAATCGTCAGCGTAAAGAGGTGCATTCTCAACAAGGGCGAATTGTTGCTTATGATAAATTGATTATTGCGACAGGATCTTATCCTTGGGTGCCGCCGATTAAAGGGGCTGATGGTTCGGATTGTTTTGTTTACCGTACGATAGAAGATCTTGATGCCATTCGGGAATGTGCAAAGCGTTGTAAAAAAGGCGCTGTTGTGGGCGGTGGCTTGTTAGGGCTTGAAGCTGCGGGCGCTTTGAAAAACTTAGGTATGCAAACGCATGTGGTTGAGTTTGCTCCAGTGTTAATGGCTGAACAGCTTGATGTGCAAGGCGGAGAACAATTACGTCGTAAAATTGAGGAGATGGGAGTCGGGGTTCACACCAGTAAAAATACCCAAGAAATTATTCATTCCCCTGAAGGTAAAATCATGCAATTTGCAGATGGTTCTGCACTTGAAGTCGATTTTGTTGTTTTTTCAACTGGTATTAGAGCAAACGATAAATTAGCTCAAGAGTGTGAGTTAGAAATCGGTCCACGCGGTGGGATTGTGATTAATGATTATTGTCAAACATCAGATTCTGATATTTATGCTATTGGCGAATGTGCTTGTTGGCAAAGCAAGGTTTTTGGTTTGGTTGCACCAGGCTATAGAATGGCTCAGATTGCCTTAGCCCATTTAATGGGGCAAGCTGATAAATTTGAAGGCGCCGATATGAGTGCCAAGCTAAAACTGATGGGGGTCGATGTTGGTAGTATTGGTGATGCTAAAGCGAAAACTGTGGGCAGTCGTAGTTATGTTTACTTAGATGAGACAACGCCCGTTTATAAAAAATTAGTTGTTTCGGGTGATAATAAAAAACTCTTGGGTGCGGTATTGGTCGGCGATACGTCGGATTATAGTAATTTATTACAATTAATGCTTAATGATATGGATCTGCCCGAACACCCTGATACGTTGATACTACCAGCACATGCAGGTGCAAAGCCGGCTATGGGGGTTGATGCGCTTCCCGATTCAGCACAAATTTGTTCGTGTTTTGATGTGACTAAAGAAAAAATTATCCATGCGATTAATGCAGGTTGTCATACAGTTGCAGCCATTAAGGCAGAAACTAAAGCGGGCACTGGATGTGGTGGCTGTATTCCATTAGTTACGCAAATTCTTAATTTGGAATTAGCTAAACAAGGGATCGAGGTTAGCGATGCTTTATGTGAACATTTTAAATACTCGCGCCAACAGTTATATCATTTAATTCGTGTTGAGGGCTTAAAGTCATTTGATGAAGTGATTAAAAAACATGGTAATGGCTACGGTTGTGAAGTTTGTAAACCTACAGTTGGATCGTTATTAGCCTCATGTTGGAATGATTATATTCTTAAAGATAATTTAATTCCTTTGCAAGATAGTAATGATATTTTCTTAGGTAATATTCAAAAAAATGGTACTTATTCTGTTATTCCCCGCAGTGCAGGTGGCGAAATTACACCAGAAGGATTAATTGCCATTGGTCAAATCGCTAAAAAATATCAACTCTATTCTAAAATTACCGGCTCACAGCGTATTGGTCTATTTGGTGCACAAAAAGATGATCTGCCTGCTATTTGGAAAGATCTAATAGAAGCAGGGTTTGAAAGTGGTTATGCTTATGCCAAAGCGTTAAGAATGGCGAAAACCTGTGTGGGTAGTACTTGGTGTCGATTTGGTGTAGGTGATAGTGTGGGATTAGGGGTAGAACTTGAAAACCGCTATAAAGGTATTCGTGCACCGCATAAATTTAAATTGGGTGTATCTGGTTGTACGCGTGAATGTGCCGAAGCGCAAGGTAAAGATATTGGGGTGATTGCCACTGAAAAGGGGTGGAATCTGTATGTGTGTGGTAATGGGGGAATGAAGCCTCGTCACGCCGATTTACTTGCTGCGGATCTCGATAAAAATACACTAATTCAATATATCGATCGTTTTTTGATGTTTTATATTCGCACTGCAGATAAATTACAGCGAACGTCAGTTTGGCTTGAAAATCTAGAAGGCGGTATTGATTATTTACGGAGCGTTATTATAGACGATAAGTTAGGTGTTAATGCAGAGCTAGAAAGTGAGATGGCACGCTTACGTAAATTAATGGTATGCGAATGGAAAGAAACGGTTGAAAATAATGCAAAACAAATTCGATTTGCGCATTTTATTAACAGCAGCAAACGGGATGAGAATGTGCAAATTGTACCTGAACGCGATCAGCATCGACCAGCTACAGCAGAAGAACGTAAAGTAATATTAGGGGAATAATATGAGTCAATGGATAACTATTTGTAAACTTGATGATATTTTGCCAGGCACTGGCGTTTGTGCTCTTGTCGGTAATGATCATGTTGCTATCTTCCGTCCTTATAATAATGCTGAGCTTTATGCGATTAGTAATATTGATCCTTTTGCTAAGGCCAGTGTTTTATCTCGTGGCATTATTGCGGAGCACGAAAATCAGTTATGGGTGGCAAGCCCACTAAAAAAACAACGGTTTCGTTTAAAAGATGGCTATTGTTTTGAAGATGAACAATACTCGATCGCTCATTATGACGTAACCGTTAATGACGATGGGATAGTACAAGTAAAATCGCACTAAACTTATTTTTAAAAGGACAAAGTTATTATGTATACAGAAACAATTAATAAATGTGCAGCCAATGCTGCGCGCATTGTTCGTTTGGCAAAAACAAATCCATTTGGTTTTTGGGTAAGTTCTGCTATGGCTGGGGCTTATGTAGGGCTTGGTATTATTTTAATTTTTACTTTAGGAAATCTTGTTGATCCGGCAATCAGACCGTTAGTTATGGGGGCAACGTTTGGTATTGCATTAACATTGGTTGTTATAGCCGGATCGGAATTATTTACTGGGCATACCATGTTTTTAACTCTGGGTGTTAAATGCAAAAAAATCACCCATGGTCAAATGTGGTTGGTATTACCGCAAACATGGTTAGGTAATTTATTAGGATCAATTTTTGTAGCTGCATTGTATTGTTATGCGGCAACGCCTTTATTATCCACTGATACCAGCTTGGTTCATACCGCAGCATTAGCCAAAACATCGGCTACGGCGTCTGCATTATTTTTTAGAGGCGTGTTATGTAACTGGCTAGTTTGTTTAGCAATTTGGATGGCTAATCGAGTTGAAGGCTCGGCAAAATTTATTGCTATCTGGTGGTGTTTATTAGCATTTATCGCTTGTGGTTATGAACACTCGGTTGCAAATATGACCTTATTTGCACTTTCGTGGTTTGGTCATCATAGTGAAGCTTACACATTAACTGGAATTGGTTATAATTTGTTATGGGTCTCATTAGGAAATCTTGTCTCTGGCGCATTATTTATGGGGCTAGGATATTGGTATTCAACGCCGAAAGCAGAGCGCCCAGCATAACCACTTAATTAACGAGATGTTATTACCATAATCAACCTAGGGGGGAATGTATAATGAATAATTCCCCTTCTTTTAAAAAGTGCTAAATTGTTTAGTCTTCTATTTTGTGTTAATTGCTATTAATGATACAAAATAGCGGGGTGATTAAAATAGGCTAATTAATAAAGTTCTATTATTAAAGGCTAGGTGTTGGTGAGTTTTAAACAGAGAATGTTCTATTTTGAGGTGTTATGGATTATTTCCCCCTATTTTGTAAGTTAGAAAATCGTGATTGTTTATTAGTTGGTGGTGGTGAAGTCGCTGAACGTAAGGCGCGATTATTGCTTGAAGCGGGTGCTTGTATCACAGTGAATGCGCAAACATTTAATGAACAATTTATGTGTTGGCATGAGCAAAAACAACTTACCCTAGCTCAAGGGGAATTTAATGCTGAATTACTTGATAATAAGTGGCTAGTCATTGCTGCGACAGATTGCCAAGAGACTAATCAAAAAGTGAGTATTGAGGCTGAAAAACGATGTATTTTTTGTAATGTTGTTGATGCTCCTAAAGCGGCAAGTTTTATTATGCCTTCGATTATTGATCGTTCTCCTATTATGGTTGCCGTCTCTTCGGAAGGACATGCCCCTGTTTTGGCCAGATTATTGCGCGAAAAACTAGAGTCTATATTACCTCAACATTTAGGTAAATTAGCTAAATATGCTGGTTATTTACGCGATAAAGTTAAACTAACCTACCAAACAATGACGGAACGACGTCGTTTTTGGGAAAGACTCTTTTCGCATGATAGATTAGCTCAAGCGCTTGCTAATAGTGATTCTGATGATGTTGAAAAACTCACGAATGAGTTATTTGATACATCACTTGATGCCCGTGGCGAAGTAGTTTTAGTTGGCGCTGGGCCTGGTGATGCGGGATTATTGACGTTAAAGGGATTACAACAGATCCAACAAGCGGATATTATTGTCTATGATCGATTGGTCTCAGATGACATTATGAATCTTGCTCGTCGAGATGCTAAGCGTGTATTTGTTGGTAAACGCGCCGGATTCCATTGTGTTCCCCAAGATCAAATAAACCAGATTCTTTTACAGCAAGCGCAAAAAGGTAAGCGTGTTGTACGCCTAAAAGGCGGCGATCCCTTTATTTTTGGTCGTGGCGGTGAAGAGCTTGAAACATTATTTAACGCCGATATTCCTTTTTCTGTCGTACCTGGAATTACGGCCGCTTCAGGTTGCTCTGCCTATAGTGGCATCCCATTAACGCATCGAGATTATGCCCATAGTGTGCGTTTAATCACCGGTCATTTAAAAGACGGTAGTCACCTTGATTGGCAAAGCCTAGCGGCTGAAAAACAGACGTTAGTGTTTTACATGGGATTGTCGCAAGCTGAAAGTATTGAAAAACAATTAATTAAGCATGGTATGAATGCAAATACGCCTGTAGCTATTGTTGAAGAAGGCACTACGACAAAACAAAAAGTAGTATCGGGATTATTATGTGATTTAACACAATTATCTTTGCAAGCTTGTAGCCCAAGTTTAATTATTATTGGACCTGTTGTGGCATTACGTGAAAAACTGAGTTGGTTTTCTGAACATTAATTGGAATAGGCAGGTCAGTTTTAGTTGTGCACAATTCTACGATTGTATTTTTTCGCCACTTATAAAAGGTTCAGTTATTTACTTTAAAAAATGGCTAATGAAATGAATCATTAGCCAATGAGTAAAGTATCTATCAATTTAATATGGGCATGATGCTAGCCAAATGATGAGATAAAAATATCAGGTTGGGGTATCAACATCATCCCAATCTGCATTTTCAAAGCAAGTTAACCAATTTAATGCATAATGGCGTTCTTGAATAACATCACTTATAATCGATGCAGGTGGTTGCTTATCTTTCATTCGAAAATCTGTGGTTATCCAATGTAAGCGGTAGTGCAAATCTAAAGCATCTAACAATTCACTAACAGGTCTTAAGGTCACTGTAGACATGTCTTGCTCACTATGTTGCATTCCTTCGTCAACTAGCGATGAAACATTACAGATAGTATCAGCAAAAGGGAGCTCAGATTGCCAATTGATTGCCCATTGTAAAGGTAATAATGCTTCGTATTTCCAAGACATATCGATCACATCTTGCTCTGTTGGTTGCCCGCTATAAATAAAGTCATGTTCATTATTTGATAAAGCCGCAAATCCTATTGGGCAACGTTCTTTAAATTCCATCGGATTAATCGGATCATTCTCGCGAAAACTTTCGGCTTGAATACCTGTTAACATTATCGCTAAAGCACGTTTAGCTACCTCATCAGGCGTTCTAAGAATTACTTCGGATTCGGCAATAACCGGTGGTAAATGTGTCGGCGTATGCAATCCCAATTTGGCTAAATACTGCTCCGTTTTCGTTTTGCGCTTTAATGCTTCTGGTGGGTAAGGGATAACTGCATCTAAATCAATATCACCATCAGGATATTGCAATACTTCTCCATCAGGATTACGAATAGTTCCATCCTGCATCAATATAATGGCATTTGCCTGCCAGCCCCAAGTGGTAAATTCACCGAAATTATCTTCTTCAATCTCAAAGGCAAATTGATGTTTAACTCGTTGGATATGGCGATACAAAGCATAACGATGTGAATTCATCTGTCCATCTCCTGCTTGCATGACATAACCGATAAAACCATCAAGATGTTTCATCAATTCAGAATCATCTAATCCGCGATGATATAAACGTTCACAAGGGAAATCAATGGCTGGTGGATGCGTTACTGTAGAATAAGCATTGATCAATATTGGCATTTCAAACATTCCTATTTTAGATTTTGTGTGTTTTATGGCTATAACTAGCGGCTATTTGTTTATCCAATTCTATTATAAGTTATTGTACTTTTGTAGTTTTTAATGACCATGCTCCATTTTTGTGTTTTGTAATTATCTTATTAAGGATTAGGCATGAAGATTTATCTATTTTTATTTTTCAATGGATAATTTTATTCCTTACTTTGTAAATACCATACGGTCATTTCCATTCGGGATTTAAAATTAAGTTTTTTGAATATACTTTTGATGTGTACTTTCACTGTACTTTCTACGATACCAAGTTCTTTTGCAATCAGTTTATTTGATAATCCTTGGACTAGTAAATTAAAAATTTCATTTTCTCTTGGTGTTAACAAGCTGACATCATGTATTTGCTTTGTGATTGGCTCTTTGTTATGACGCATGTAATTGAGGATAATATGCGAAATAGCATTATCCATAATGAGCTTGCCTATTGAAATATCCTGTAGCGATTTTAGAAAATCTTCAGGTTCCATATCCTTTAACAAATAACCATCTGCACCGTTTTTTAGTGCTGTGATAATATCTTCTTTCGCATCTGATACTGTAAATATAATAATACGGCTAGAGATATTTTTCTCTCTCAAGTAGCGTAATATTTCTAACCCATTAACATCTTGCATATTGATATCAAGCAGAATAATATCAGGATCAAGCTCTTCTGCTAGTTTAACGCCTTCTATTCCAGAGCCAGTCTCACCAATAATTTCGAAATGATTTACTGTATTAATTAACTGTTTCACACCATTTCTTAACATTGGGTGATCATCAATAAGCAGTATTGAACTATTTATTTGTTCCATTTCTTACTCTTTTATTGCCTTAAATGGAATGGTTTTATTGGCTTTAAATGTTACCACAATTTGTGTTCCTTGATTGGGGTTACTATCTATTGCTAAATTACCATTTAGTATTTCGACTCTATCACGCATAATAATTAGACCATAATGATTATCTTTTTTTAAATCGTTTTGTAAACCAATACCGTCATCTTTTATGCAAATAGAGATGATTTGATTATCATCTATTTTTAAACTCACTTTGACATGTGAAGCTTTAGCATGTTTGTATATATTATTAAGCCCTTCCCGAATTACTTGTAATAAATGAAAAGCATATTTACTATTGATAATATTAAGTGGCAAGTGGTATTCAAACTGAATTTTGAATTGTAACTTTTGATTAAATTCTTCAATTAATTCTATTAAGCTGGCATAAAAGCCAGTTTGATTAAGGCGTAAGTGGAAAGAGGTAATCAGTTCTCGTAACTGAGAGTAGGTGATATTGATCTCTTTGCGCATGGTTGCTAATAAATCAATACTGTTTTGAGATGTTAAATCTGACTGCATTTGTAAGCAGCTAAGATGTATTTTTAAACAAGATAGTGATTGCGCTATCGAATCATGTAGCTCTCTAGCCATGGCTGAGCGCTCTTTCATCAATAAATATTGTTTTTGTTGTTCTACTTTTCTTTCTAGCTTCATTGCGGTGGTCATTTGTTCAATTAGTCCCATAATTAAGCTTTCTTGTTCATTAGTTAATATTACTTCTGTTGGTTGTAACGCAAATAATATCCCATATTTTTCCCCATTTTCTTGAAGATACCAATAACGCTGAAAACTATTTTGTTGATAAGACGTTGTTGCGGTTAAACAAGCACTACATTTGGAGTTTTGGCAGTAAGGTAGTTTATGTTGATTATCGTAACTGATTTGTTGATAGTGGTTAGGATCATCGGATTCATAAAAGCGAATTTGAAATTGTGTTAATGGCACTAAATCTTCTAATTTACGTAGTATTTTTAAAAAACGTTCACACAATGGTTCTGACGTATGTAATTGCTTGGTTGCTTGATATTGAAACGAAACAATTTTATTGGTTTCTTGTAATTTGGCTGTTTTTTCAATAACTTGTTTTTCTAGCGATAAATATTGTGATTCGATCTGCGCTGACATTTTATTGAAAGCTAATCCTAATAGATCAAATTCATCTTTTTTTGTTCCAATATTAAATCGTTGACTAAAATCGTGATTAGAAATCGCGTCAGCCATCTTAATCAGTTTTTTCCATGGAGCAAGGAGGTGGTGACGTAAGTAATAAATTTGGATAATTAAAAAACAGATGATGATAATGATAAATAATTGTTGTATTTGTGAAATATAATAAATTTTGTTTTCGGTTTTTTGATCAATTCTATGTACCAAATGATTAATACGATTAACATAGTTTTCAATATCAGTTTTTATATCATCAATTTTTTGTGCTTGCTTTATTTTAGTAGTAAGTTGCGTTTTCCAGTCGATTTTTAATTGATTAAATTCATTAATTAAGTTGTAGCGTTTTAAGATCATTAAATGTTGTTGTGATGAAGAAATATCCATAAAAATATTTAAACGGTCATACTCTTTTTCATTGAGTGGAATCATGGTCAGTAGTTGGTAGTTTTTCATTCTCAGTAACCCCAATTGATTGACCATATATGCACCACCTTTTGCATCATTGGCTACTTGAATTGAAAACGATAATGCGACTAAAGCAATAGCACCTAAAAAAAACATTAATAGTGTTAAACGATTAATAATTGATGCAGTGTAGCGAAATTTTTTTTTCGGCATATGAACACTCAACATTATTTTATAATTTTATTTTGAAGATAAATTGTAATTTATGATTGTAGCTTGAAAAACAGTATATCGCTGATCTTTTTTATCACTTTTTGCGATCTTTTGGTAAACAGCGCTTGCAACAAGGATAAATTTTGCGTAAAATTCACGCCCTATAAGATTAATCGCGCAGACATATATGTTTAATCAAGTAATCGTCTGCTTTTTATTGCGGAGTTAAGTATGTACGCAGTTTTCCAAAGTGGTGGTAAACAACACCGAGTTAGCGAAGGACAAGTCGTTCGCTTGGAAAAAATTGAAGTCGAAACAGGTGCAGAAGTTGTTTTCGATAAAGTTTTAATGGTAGCAAATGGTGAAGACATCAAAGTTGGTGCTCCGTTTGTTGAAGGTGCAACAATTAAAGCAGAAATTGTTGAGCACGGTCGTGGCGATAAAGTGAAAATTGTTAAATTCCGTCGTCGTAAACACTATCGTAAACAACAAGGTCACCGTCAGTGGTTCACTGATGTGAAGATCACTGCAATCGCTTAATAGGAGTATCGAACAATGGCACATAAGAAGGCTGGTGGTTCATCACGTAATGGTCGTGATTCCCAAAGTAAACGTTTAGGTGTTAAACGTTATGGTAGTCAAGAAGTTCTTGCTGGTAACATTTTAGTTCGTCAACGTGGAACTCAATTCCACCCAGGTACTAATGTAGGTTGTGGTCGTGACCATACTCTATTTGCCTTAATTGATGGACAAGTAAAGTTTGAAGTTAAAGGACCTAAAAACCGTCGTTATGTTAGTGTAGTTGCTAATAGCTAATCTAAAAGCGGTTTAAAAGTTATAGAAGCCTCACAGTTATTGTGGGGCTTTTTTCATTTCTTGAAATTTATATAAAATTGATGGCGATATGATAAAACAACAAAATGTTAAATTAGGTTTTGCACTTGCCATGTTAACTGCAGTGATGTGGGGCATTGTGCCAATTGCAATTAAATATGCGCTAGTGGTTGTTGATCCATTGACATTAGCATGGTCACGATTGGCTATTTCAGCACTTGGGATTACCATTTGGTTAGCTTACAAAAAGCAATTTCCTAATTTAATGATGTTTAAAAAACGTCGTCGTTTTATTTTATTGATGATTGCTGGATTTGGTTTGTTGGGTAATTTTGCATTATTTGCAAGTGCAGTTCAGTACCTTTCTGCCACAGCCTCTCAGGTCGTTGCGCAAACTGGCATTGTGATATTTATGATTTCAAGTGCTTTTATTTTTAAAGAGCGACTAAGACCTACGCAGATTATTGGTATTTTAGTCTTACTCACTGGGCTTGTACTATTTTTTAATAAAAATATTGTCGACCTTTTTTCTAATATGTCTGCGTATGGTATTGGTGTTTGGCTTGGTTTACTTGCATCTGTATCGTGGGCCTGCTATGCGCTTGCTCAAAAAGTGCTATTACGAAAATTACGTGCAGAACAATTACTGTGGTTAATTTACCTTATTTGCACTGTATTTTTATTGCCTTTTACTTCACCAAGTAAAATGGCCAATGCTGATGCAACGCAACTGTTTGCTATCATATTTTGTGGTTTGAATACCATTATTGCTTACGGGGCGTTAGTGATGGCAATGGAAAGGTGGCAAGCGGCACAAGTGAGTGCTATAACAACCTTAACACCATTATTTGCACTTATCTTTTCAGACTTGTTTGCATTAATTTGGCCTGAAAAGTTTGCTATGCAATATTTAAATATTTTAGGTTATATTGGCGCAGTGTCTGTTGTTGCGGGCGCAATGTTTGCCACCATTGGGCATTATCTTTGGCATCCAAGAAAAGGCTGGCTAATTAACCGCAATAAAGGGGAAGAATAATGAAATTTGTTGATGAAGCATCAATTCGAGTTGAAGCAGGAGATGGTGGAAACGGTTGTGTCGGTTTTCGCAGAGAAAAGTATATACCCAAAGGTGGTCCTGATGGTGGCGACGGTGGTGATGGTGGTGATGTCTTTTTTATTGCTGATGAAAATTTAAATACACTTGTTGATTTCCAGTTTGAAAAAAATTATCGCGCAGAACGAGGTCAAAATGGACAAGGTTCTGATTGTACGGGTAAACGTGGTCGAGATATTACTGTTAAAGTACCTGTAGGAACACGTATTACGGACAAATATACTGGCGAAATTATCGGTGATTTAACGCATCATCAACAAAAAGTGTTAGTTGCCAAAGGTGGCTTTCACGGTTTGGGTAATGCACGTTTTAAATCATCGGTTAATCGTGCGCCAAGACAAAAAACTGATGGTACTCCGGGTGAAAAGCGTGATGTGCTATTAGAATTATTATTGCTTGCTGATGTAGGGATGTTAGGCTTGCCTAATGCTGGTAAATCAACCTTCATTCGCGCTGTTTCAGCGGCTAAACCGAAAGTTGCCGATTATCCATTTACCACTTTAGTACCTAGTTTGGGTGTTGTTCGAATGGATAATGAGCAAAGTTTTGTTGTTGCTGATATTCCTGGTTTGATTGAAGGTGCATCAGATGGCGCAGGGCTTGGTATTCGGTTTTTAAAACACCTTGAACGCTGTCGTGTTTTAGTTCATTTAATTGATATGGCGCCAGTAGATGAATCAGATCCGATAGAAAACGCTAAAGTAATCATTCAAGAAGTTCAACAATATAGTGAAAAATTAGCGAATAAACCACGTTGGTTAGTATTTAATAAAATGGATGTATTGGGGCCTGAAGAGAGTGCTAAACGTGCGGCTGAAATTGCTAAGGCGCTTGACTGGCAGGATAAATATTATGTTATTTCCGCCATTAATCAAGAAGGCGTAAAAGCATTATGCTGGGATTTAATGGAATATATCAATGCTCACCCACGCGAAGCTGAACCAGAAGAATCATCACCCGAAAAAGTTGAATTTATGTGGGATGATTATCATCAACAAGCAATGGATGAAGCTTTTGATGAAGATGATTTTGATGATTGGGATGAAAGTGATGAAGAGGGCGTAGAATTTATTTATCAAAAATAATCAGTATTATGGTCTTTTTATCTTGATTTAGCTATTGTGTAAAATCCTTTTATAAAAGCAGAAAAGAAATTTTCTGCTTATTTTTTATATGGTTGAATATAAAAACTTTCTTATGAGATGAGTGAGTCAGGTATTTATTTTCATTTAATTTAGGAAGGCCTAAAAAATGCTTGCTTTTAGTAATGATAATCATTATCATTATTATGTACTTTGTTAGAGCCTAAACAGCTTCTGAAAAAGTATGACATTGCTCACATTGCTTCCAATGTTTGCCAGACTAGCATCGCTAAGCTGGCTTTTTTATTTTTGTGTTACTTACAACTATTTTAATCTTCCAGTACTAGCTATTTGCTAATTCATTGTCGATGTCAAATAAAATGAGTAGTGCTGCACTGCCACCAAACTCTTTTGGTGCTTGGTGAAAACAAATAATGCGGGGGTGTTGTGCAAGCCACATTGGTGTTTGTTTTTTTAAGATATTTTTTCCATGTCCATACATGATACATGCGCAATGTGCTCTTTCACGTAAACACGCGGCGATAAGAGCTGCAATCTCTTTTTTAGCCTCCTGCTGAGTCAGTCCATGTAAATCCAAAAAAAATTCTGGTTCATAAAACCCACGTCGTAATTTTTTTACTTCATAGGGATCGGCATCTTCTCGACTATAGCGGATAGGCTCTTGTTGTAATAGAGGTTGATAATTATCGGAAAAATAAAACTCAGCATGCGTTTTTTCATGTTGTAGTTTTTGGGTTTCCATTATTTTTTTTGAGCGTTTCACCGGTTTATGAATAACAGTATCTTGTTTTAGCTTTTTGGTGTTACCAATGCTATTTTTAAACAAGTTTATGTCATCTTGGTCTAAATTAAATTTATTTGGCATTAATTTTCACTCTGGGTAAACTTTTTGTTTAAATTCACACAAATCTTCTATAACACAAGAACCACATCTAGGCTTTCTGGCAATGCAAGTATAACGGCCGTGTAATATTAGCCAATGGTGGCAATTTATTTTATATTCTTTGGGTACGACCTTCAGCAATTTTTCTTCAACGGCTTCGACAGTTTTACCAGGTGCAAAACCTGTACGGTTACTTACTCTAAATATATGCGTATCGACAGCAATGGTTGGCCAACCAAAAACAGTGTTTAACACAACATTGGCTGTTTTTCTACCCACACCAGGTAACTCAATAAGTGAATCGAAATTTTCTGGTACTTCGCCTTGATATTTATCTACTAAAATTTGACATGTTTTTATTATGTTTTCGGCTTTACTATTATAAAGCCCAATGGTACGAATATAACTTTTTAACTGATCAACACCAAGTTCTAAAATTTGTTGCGCTGTATTGGCTACAGCAAAAAGCGGTTTTGTTGCTTTGTTGACGCTTACATCGGTTGCTTGAGCAGATAAAACAACTGCAATAAGTAATTCAAATGGCGTTTGGTATACAAGCTCAGTAGTTGGATCTTTAATATGATCTTTTAGTCTGTCTAAAATTTGAATTCGAGTTAATTGTTTCACAAAATAATTAGTATCCCAAAATAGTTTGTTTGGTATTATATACTGTATTTGCAGTTTATCTGTAAGTTAAATTTAGCTGTTATAGATGTTTTAGTTTTGGCTATCAACGATATATGTAGATTGTAATATTATAAAATAACAATATTATCTAGTTTTTATTCACTCAAATACATAAATCGTCTGCTTTTTAGCATGCGCTTTTTGTGATAAGCTAGCCCACTATTTTTAATTTCATAATACAAGGTTTGTTATAAAAATGTCGTTACCAATGATTGTCACCTTTGCTGTGTACATTTTAGGGATGATTGCGATCGGTTTTTTTGCGTTTCGTGCAACGCAAAACTTTGGTGATTATATTCTAGGTGGACGCCGTATTGGTAGTGTTGTCACAGCGCTTTCAGCAGGTGCTTCAGACATGAGTGGTTGGTTATTAATGGGGCTTCCTGGTGCTGTTTTCTTGTTTGGTATATCACAAAGTTGGATTGCCATTGGTTTGGTAATTGGTGCGTATCTCAATTGGTTACTGATTGCTGGACGGTTACGTGTTTTTACCGAAATCAACCATAATTCTTTAACATTACCCGATTATTTTGCTCGACGATTTGATGATAAAAGTTCTTTACTTCGCATTATTTCAGCGGTGATTATTCTTATCTTTTTTACCATTTATTGTGCTTCTGGTGTGGTTGCTGGCGCAAAATTATTCGAAAGCACATTTGGTATGAGTTATGGTTGGGCAATGTTAGCAGGTGCTGGTGCAACAATTGCTTATACTTTTATTGGCGGTTTTTTAGCTGTAAGCTGGACTGATACTATTCAAGCAAGTTTAATGATGTTTGCACTTATTTTAACACCCATTATGGTTATGGTGAATGCTGGGGGTTTTTCTGATGCAATGGCATATATTGAATCGCTTAATCCTGATTACACCAATTTATTTGCTCACATGGATTTTATCGCCATTATTTCATTGTTAGGTTGGGGACTCGGTTATTTTGGTCAACCCCATATTTTAGCCAGATTTATGGCAGCTGATTCCCATGAGGTGATGAAAAATGCACGCCGAATTAGTATGACTTGGATGATTTTATGCTTAGCTGGAGCTATTACGGTTGGCTTTTTGGGTATTGCTTTTTTCTCTAATCATCCAGAGTTTGTTTATTTGATTAATAACGGCAAACATGAACGCATTTTTATTGAGCTTTCAAAGTTATTATTTAATCCTTGGATTGCAGGTGTATTGCTTGCAGCTATTTTAGCTGCGGTAATGAGCACATTAAGTTGCCAGCTATTAGTTTGTTCTAGTGCTATAACGGAAGATTTTTACCGAGCCTTTTTTAGACCAAAAGCAAAACAAAAAGAACTTGTTTGGGTTGGGCGTATAATGGTGCTATTAGTTTCAGTTATTGCGATTTTATTAGCCACTAATCCAAATAATAGTGTGCTTGATTTAGTCAGCCATGCTTGGGCTGGATTTGGTGCAGCGTTTGGTCCAATTATCGTTTTTTCCGTATTTTGGTCACGTATGACACGTAATGGCGCATTAGCTGGTATGATAATTGGTGCGGCAACCGTATTGCTTTGGATTAATTTTAATTGGTTTAATTTATACTCTCTTATTCCCGGGTTTTTATTTGCTTCAATTGCGATTGTCGTGTTTAGCTTATGTGATAAAAAACCTAATGAAATAGTGGAAGATCATTTTAAACAAGCGTATAAACGTTATCATAATAAAACAGTATAAATTTCATTAAAGTAGAATATAAACGTAATAAAATTTAATAGGTAAAATATATGACAAAAAATGTGATCAAACAACTGCAAGAGCGTGGACTGATTGCGCAGCTTACTGATGAAAAAGCACTAATAGAACAAATTGAACAAAATCCTATTGCGCTTTATTGTGGTTTTGATCCAACAGCCGATAGCTTGCATCTTGGGCATTTGGTACCATTGCTTTGTTTAAAGCGCTTTCAATTAGCTGGACATAAACCTGTAGCTTTAGTCGGTGGCGCAACCGGATTAATTGGTGATCCAAGTTTTAAAGCCGTTGAGCGAAAACTTAATACTGAAGAGACAGTTGTTGAGTGGAGCGAAAAAATCAAACAACAAGTTTCCCCATTTTTAGATTTTAATTGTGGTGAAAATTCGGCAATTGTGGCTAATAACTACGATTGGTTTAGTGGCATGAATGTGCTGACATTTTTACGTGATATTGGTAAATATTTTTCGGTTAATGCGATGATCAATAAAGAATCAGTTAAGCAACGTATTGATCGTGATGAAGTGGGTATCTCATTTACTGAATTTTCTTATAGCTTATTACAATCTTATGATTTTGCTTGTTTGAATCAATCGCATGATGTTGTTTTACAAATTGGTGGTTCTGATCAGTGGGGTAACATTACTGCCGGTATTGATTTAACTCGTCGCTTACATCAAAAACAGGTTTATGGCTTGACTGTGCCGTTAATTACTAAATCAGATGGGACTAAATTTGGTAAAACTGAAAGTGGTGCAGTATGGCTGGATCCTAAAAAGACCAGTCCGTATAAATTTTATCAATTCTGGATTAATACGGCAGATGCGGATGTTTATCGATTCTTAAAATTCTTTACATTTATGCCGTTAAATGAAATTGACGCTTTGGAAGAAGAAGATAAAAATAGTGGTGTTGCACCAAGGGCTCAATATGTACTTGCGGAACAAGTTACTCGTTTAGTTCATGGTGAGAATGGACTCATTGCAGCAAAACGTATTACAGAAAGCCTATTTTCTGGTAAGTTAACGGATTTATCTGAAGCTGATTTTGAGCAGTTAGCTCAAGATGGTATGCCGACGTTAGTTGTTGAAAGTGATGTTGATTTACAACAAGCAATCGTTAATGCGCAGTTTGCTCCGTCAAGGGGGCAAGCAAGAACGATGATTGAATCCAATGCCATTTCAGTTAATGGTGAAAGAAATACAACAACAGATTACCGTTTTGCTGATAGCGATAAACTTTTTAATCGTTATACTTTACTTCGTCGCGGTAAAAAATATTACTGTTTGCTAATTTGGAATTAATTTTATGAAAAATATTTTATCGATCCAGTCACATGTAGTCTTTGGTCATGCTGGAAATAGCGCAGCGGAATTTCCTATGCGTCGATTAGGTGTAAATGTTTGGCCTTTAAATACTGTACAATTTTCTAATCATACTCAATATCGCCAATGGACTGGAACGGTAATGTCTGCATCTCATTTAACTGAGATTGCTGATGGAATTCATGAAATTGATGAACTAAAACGTTGTGATGCGGTATTAAGTGGCTATATGGGATCACCTGAGCAAGGCAATGCTATTATTGAGATTGTTAAAAAAGTAAAAGCGGTTAATCCAAATGCTATTTATTTTTGCGATCCTGTAATGGGGCATCCTGAAAAAGGTTGCTTTGTTGCCCCAGGTGTATCAGAGTTTTTATGCAATACAGCGCTGCCTATGGCAGATATGATGGCACCAAATATTTTGGAGCTTGAAGAGCTAAATGGTAAACAACGTGTCAATAATGTTGAAGAAGCTATTCTAGCTTGTCGAGAATTATGTAAAAAAGGGCCTAAAGCGATTTTAGTTAAACATTTAAGCCGAGCTGGATATCAAATTGATCGGTTTGAAATGTTGCTTGTGACTCAAGATGAAGCATGGCATATTGATCGCCCACTTGTTGATTTTGGTGTAAGGCAGCCGGTTGGTGTTGGTGATATGACAAGTGGATTATTTTTAGCTAATATTTTACTTGGAAAATCATTGGTTGAAGCCTTAGAGCATACTACTTCGGCGGTGTATGCGGTTATGCTTGAAACCTTAAAACAAGATGAATATGAATTACAATTAGTTGCTGCTCAGAATGAAATAGAAAAGCCTACTCAATGGTTTAATGCGAAAAAAATTGATTAATTATTAAAATGTGTAAGAATATGTAAAGATAAAATTGACAAACGATTAGCATTGAATTTATGAGGGGATAATGGACGATATTTCATTAGGAGTAATGCTTGCGGATTTACGAGAACAAATGGGATTAACTCAAGATGATATTGCCAATAAAATTCATGTGCGAAAAACGGTGATTGATTATATCGAAAAAGACCAATTGCCTCATGCCCCTCTTGTGTTTGTCAAAGGTTATATTCGTTCTTATGCAGAAGTTGTTGGCTTATCAGTAGACCAATATCAGCCTTATCTTGATCAATTAACAAAACAATCTAAGTCCCAACAAAAAAAAATTCAAACGCAAGCATTTATAACGAAAAAAACAAGAAAGACTCCTCTTATCTTTATCGGTATATTTATTCTTCTTGGTGCACTTGGTGTAACTTTATATTATATTAATAAAGACAATAAAAGCCATTTTGTCGAAGTAAGTCATTATATTTCGCCATCTCCTTCCAATCATGTTAATAGTTAGCAAATTTTCTTATTCTCATACAGACATTTGCCTTAAATCTTGTTAAGATTGCCAGCTAGTTATTTTGTTATATAATTAGGCATGTTATGAGCCATCAAGATTCACCTATTATTAGACGAGAATCTACTCGAATTTACGTCGGCAAAGTGCCCATCGGTGGGGGGGCGCCTATTGCTGTTCAATCGATGACAAATACTCGTACTACGGATGTCGAAAAAACGGTAGCTCAAATTCAAGCGCTTGAACGTGTTGGGGTGGATATTGTGCGCGTTTCTATTCCAACAATGGATGCAGCTGAAGCGTTTAAATTGATTAAACAACAAGCTAAAGTGCCGCTGATTGCTGATATTCATTTTGATTATCGTATTGCTTTAAAAGTGGCAGAATATGGTGTTGATTGTTTAAGAATTAATCCCGGTAATATAGGCAATGAATCAAGGATCCGTGCGGTTGTCGATTGTGCAAAAGATAAAAATATTCCAATACGTATTGGGGTTAATTCAGGTTCACTTGAAAAAGATATCCAAGAGAAATATGGCGAGCCAACTCCCAAAGCGATTGTCGAGTCAGCAATGCGTCATGTCGATATACTTGATAGACTTAATTTTGATCAATTCAAGGTCAGTGTAAAAGCATCTGATGTGTTTACTGCAGTTGATGCTTATCGTTTGTTAGCTAAGCAAATTAAGCAGCCATTACATTTAGGTATAACTGAGGCTGGTGGCGTGCGGAGTGGTGCAATTAAATCGGCTATTGGATTGGGATTATTGCTATCAGAAGGAATTGGCGATACACTCCGAGTATCTTTAGCGGCTGATCCTACTGAAGAAGTAAAAGTTGGATTTGATATTTTAAAATCGTTGCGTATACGGTCTCGTGGTATTAATTTTATTGCGTGTCCAACCTGTTCCCGTCAAGAGTTTGATGTGATTAATACCGTCAATATATTAGAACAACGATTAGAAGATATTATTACACCAATGGATGTGTCAATTATTGGTTGTGTGGTTAACGGTCCGGGCGAGGCGTTAGCTTCAACGATGGGGGTTGCTGGCGGTCATAACAAAAGTGGTTTTTATGAAGATGGTGTACGTATTGGCCGTATTGATAATGAACAAATGATTGATGAGTTAGAAGCTAAAATTCGTGCTAAAGCATTAATATTAAAAAACAGAATTACAGCAACTGAATTATAATCTTATTAGATAGCGAATAAATAAATGACAGAAAAAAAGATCCAATCTATACGAGGAATGAACGATTTACTTCCAACAGATAGTGCAAGTTGGCAACAGATTGAAAAAATCGTTAAAGGCGTATTAAACAGTTATGGCTATAACGAAATTAGAACGCCCATTGTTGAAGATACTGCGCTATTTAAAAGAGCAGTAGGTGAAGTTACCGATATTGTTGAAAAAGAGATGTATACTTTCAACGATCGTAATGATGAAAGCATTACCCTGCGCCCTGAAATCACTGCCGGTTGTGTTCGTGCTGGCATTGAACATGGTCTTTTTTACAATCAAGAACAGCGTCTTTGGTATTTAGGGCCTGCTTTTCGTTACGAAAAACCACAAAAAGGGCGCTATCGTCAATTTCATCAATTTGGTGTTGAAGTCTTTGGGCTTGAAGGACCAAATATTGATGCAGAGCTTATTTTATTAACGGCACGCTTTTGGAAAGCTTTAGGTATTGAAAAGCACACCTCTTTAGAACTCAACTCTATTGGTTCACTAGAGGCAAGAGCTAATTATCGAAATGCTTTAGTTGCTTTTCTTGAGCAACATAAAGACAAATTGGATGAAGACTGTTTACGTAGAATGTATACTAATCCATTGCGTGTACTTGATTCAAAAAATCCAGTTGTCCAAGAGCTACTCAATCACGCGCCAAAATTGTTTGATTATTTAGATGAAGAATCTAAACAGCACTTTGAAGGGCTATGTCGTTTATTGGATAATGCTGGGATAAAATATAATATTAATCAAAGATTAGTGCGTGGTTTAGATTACTATAATCGTACGGTTTTTGAATGGGTAACCAGTAGTTTAGGTGCGCAGGGTACCGTGTGTGGTGGTGGTCGTTATGATGGGCTAGTTAATCAACTGGGTGGACAATCGACCCCCGCAGTTGGTTTTGCAATGGGTGTTGAGCGTTTAGTGTTATTGGTTCAAGCTGTTAATCCATCGCTAAATTGTGATAATTCAATTGATGTTTATATGATTTCATCTGGCGATGAAAAAACTATTTCAGTTGCACAAAATATTGCAGAGCAGTTACGAGATGGTTTACCTGACTGGCGAATCATGACGAATTACGGTAGTAATAATTTTAAGAAACAATTTACCAAGGCTGATAAATTAGGTGCTAAAATAGCTGTCATTATTGGTGAAAATGAACTAGCTAATCAGTCAGTTATGATTAAAAATTTACAAACAGGCAAACAAGTTGAAGTTGCACAAAAAGAAGTTGTCCAAACTTGCTTGTCGATAAAGTAAAAGAAATAGGAGAAAAACGTGAGTCATCAGTTATCGAGTGAAGAACAACTTGAAGAGATAAAGGGCTTTTTTGCTAAAACATGGAAAATGATGGTTGCAGTTCTTGTGATCGGATTATTAGCCTTTTATGGTTGGCGCTATTGGCAGTCATATAAAGCTGAAAAGGCGATAGAATATTCAGATAAGTATGAACAACTAATTGCTCAATTAGATAATACTAAAACAGATTCTGTTAATGAACTCGTCTCTTTTGCTAAAGACAATGACACAATTTACGGTGTGTTTGCTAATTTACGTGCGGCCAAATTTTATGTCGAAGTCTTAAACGATTACCCTGGTGCAGAAGTCTTATTGGTTGATGCATTAAAGAAAACCAGTTCAGCGCCAATTAAAACAATTATTAATATTCGTATCGCACGTTTACAGTATCAACAAGGTCAATATCAAGAAAGTTTAACAACACTAAACCATGTTGCTAATGAAAATTGGAGCGCAATAATTAATGATCTTCGTGGTGATGTATTAGTTAAAATGGCGCGTTATGTTGAAGCGGTTGATGCTTATAACGTGGCTTTAACTTCTTCCCCAACCCCAGATTTAGAAGAAAGCATTAAAATGAAGCTGAATCAAGCTGAATATTTAAAAGCAAAACAACAAGCTGAACAAGAAGCCCAACAAGCAGCCAAAGAAAAGGCAGAACAAGAAGCTCAGGCAGCGAAACAAAAAGCCGAGCAAGAGGCGAAAGCAAAACAAGCTGAAACAGAAGGAAGTAACAATTAATTTATCCTGCTATAAGGGTCTATACAATGAAGTTATCAAAATATCTTTTTACTGGTGTTTTTATGTTTTCACTTGCTGGGTGTTCTTTATTCGGTGGGGAAGAAGAAATAGTTCAAGTTTCCCCGTCCCCAACGGTAAACAACCAATTTCCTATTCAACAAGTGTGGCGAAATAGCACGACGGGCAATACTCATATTTATTCATTATTAGGTCCGATTAATTATGATAATGCGATTTATGCAGCAAGTCGTAGTGGGCAAGTTAAAGCCATTGATTTATCGAGCGGTAGCACATTGTGGGATGTAAACCTATCACAGAGTACACTTTTTAGCAGTAAAACAGCACTATTTTCTGGTGGTGTAAGTGCTGATGATAAATATGTCTATGTGGGCAGTGAGCGTGCTGTTGTGTATGCGTTAGATCGCCAAGACGGTAAAACAGTATGGGAAAAAACAGTAAAAGGCGAGGTGCTTGCTCGACCTGTACCATCCGAAGATAAATTAATCATCCATACGGCAAGCGGTATTCTTCAAGGTCTTAATCGTGATACAGGCGACAATTTGTGGGATGTATCCTTTGAAGTTCCTGCATTGTCTCTAAGAGGTAACTCTACACCGACGATTGCTCATGGTGCAGCTATTGTTGGGGATGATAATGGTCGAGTAAATGCTTACTACATTAATGATGGGCAATTAATTTGGCAACAGCGTATTTCACAACCATCGGGCTCTACTGAAATTGCAAAATTAAATGATGTGGATTCTACACCTGTAGTTGAAGGTAATTTAGTTTATTCCGTTGGTTATAATGGTAGCGTCGTTGCGCTTAACTTAAGTGACGGTCAACCAGTTTGGCGCAAAGAACTTGGCTCTATTCATAGCTTTGCTGTTGATACTAATCGATTATTTATTATTGACCAAAACGACAACGTTCAAGCTATTGCTAAGAATGGTGGTAGTGAACTTTGGACTCAATCAAACTTTGCTCATCGTCAGTTAACTGATCCAGTGATCTACCAAAATTATGTTGTGTTTGGTGATTTTGAAGGTTACCTATATTGGCTAAATGCTGAAAATGGTGAACTTGCCGCAAAAACACAAGTAAGTAGTAGCGGATTAATATCTAAACCATTAGTAGTAGACAATAAAGTCATTGTTCAAGCTAAAAATGGTGATATTTATGCTTTTACAAAAAATTAATACACAAAATTAAAGTAATTTAGAGAATAAACATGGTACCTGTTGTAGCACTTGTTGGTCGTCCAAATGTTGGAAAGTCGACTTTATTTAATCGGTTAACGCGAACCCGAGATGCCTTAGTGGCTGACTTTCCTGGATTAACTCGTGATCGTAAGTATGGAAGAGCAGAAATTAAGGGCCATGAATATATCTTGATTGATACTGGTGGTATTGATGGCTCTGAAGATGGGGTTGAGAGCTTTATGGCTGAACAATCCCTGCAAGCAATAGAAGAAGCCGATATTGTTCTTTTTTTGGTTGATGCTAGAGCGGGTGCGATGCCTGCCGATCATGCTATTGCTAAACACTTACGTTCTCGTCAAAAAGCCACTTTTTTAGTGGCTAATAAAATTGATGGTATTGATGCCGATACTGCGATTTCTGATTTTTATGGCTTAGGATTGGGTGAAATTCATCCTATTGCAGCTAGCCATGGTCGAGGTGTAAGCTCGTTAATTGAAACGGTATTAGATCCTATTTTTCAGTTTGATGATGAACAAAATAGCGATTTTGACGACGATGAACAATCTAACGACTTATCTGAATGTTATGATGATTCTGATCTTGATGATACAGAATCATTAATTAACCAACCTATAAAAGTTGCTATAGTGGGACGTCCAAATGTGGGTAAGTCCACACTAACTAATCGAATTTTAGGGGAAGAGCGCGTAGTTGTATATGATATGCCAGGCACAACGCGTGACAGTATCTATATCCCCATGACACGCGATGAACGTGAGTATATCTTGATTGATACCGCTGGCGTTCGTAAGCGTGGAAAAGTCACCGAAACTGTTGAAAAGTTTTCTGTCATTAAAACGTTACAAGCCATTGAAGATGCTAATGTTGTCATTTTAGTTATAGATGCCCGTGAAGGTATATCCGATCAAGACCTATCATTACTAGGGTTTATTATTAATAGTGGGCGCTCACTTGTGATAGCTGTTAATAAATGGGATGGCTTGTCACAAGATATCAAAGAACAAGTTAAAACGACACTAGATGATAGGCTAGACTTTATTGATTTTGCTCGTGTACATTTTATTTCTGCCTTGCATGGTAGTGGTGTTGGTAACTTATTTGACTCCATTCAAGAAGCGTATGATTGTGCAACGCGCCGTGTCAACACCGCCTTATTGACTAAGATTATGCAAATGGCACAAGATGATCATCAGCCTCCTTTGGTGCGAGGGCGTCGTGTTAAATTAAAATATGCGCATGCTGGGGGGTATAATCCACCCATTGTCGTTATTCATGGTAATCAAGTTGAAGACTTGCCTGATTCCTATAAGCGTTATTTGATGAACTATTTTAGACGCTCGCTAAAAATTATGGGCTCACCAATTCGAATTCAGTTTAAAGAAGGGGCTAACCCATTTGAAGGACGGAAAAATAGTTTAACCGCATCACAGCAACGTAAACGACGCCGATTGATGAAACATGTTAGAGGGCGAAAATAGTTTATGTCAAAACCAATGACAGTTAAGCAGGGGCAAGAAGGCATTTGCCCAAAGTGTCATCATAAAATGAGTGTTGTTTCTCCTCAATATTTTAATTGTCTTCATTGCAAGAAACATTATTTAGAACAATATATTTGCCCGATATGTCAGCAAAAAGCGCAGATGATTAAGGGCTGCGGATCGGTGAACTATATTTGCCCAACTGATGGTTTAATCTCCAGCAGTAAGGTGATATTTCATTATTTATCAGAATAGAAGATATTATCTATATTAAAGCCATAAGAGGTTATTTTATGCGAATTATTTTATTAGGCGCACCAGGAGCAGGAAAGGGAACTCAAGCACAATTTATTATGCAAAAATACGGTATTCCCCAAATTTCAACTGGTGATATGTTGCGTGCAGCAGTAAAAGCGGGTACAGCGCTTGGCTTGCAAGCAAAGGAATTAATGGATGCGGGTAAATTGGTTACTGATGAACTTGTTATTGCATTAGTTAAAGAACGTATTGCACAAAGCGATTGCGCAAATGGCTTTTTGTTAGATGGTTTTCCTCGTACCGTTCCTCAAGCAGATGCCATGAAAGCGGCAGGTATTGATGTAGACTATGTACTTGAATTTGATGTGCCTGATGCTGTAATTATTGATCGTATGAGTGGACGACGTATTCATGCTGCTTCAGGTCGTGTTTATCATATTCGTCATAATCCACCTAAAGTTGAAAATATTGATGATGTCACTGGTGAACCGCTGACTATTCGCAAAGATGATAATGAAGATATTGTGCGTAAACGCCTTGTCGAATATCACGATTTAACTAAACCACTGATCAATTATTATCAGCATGAAGCCAAAGAAGGGCGCACACAGTATTTCCGTGTTGATGGGACCCAGCCTGTTGCTGAAGTAACAAAAGAATTAGCTAAAATTTTAGGATAATTGGTTATCAATTGAAATAGCAAGATATTTAAATCTATCTTGCTATTTCTGTTAATTATATTATTGCGTTGCTTTAAGGGCTTGTTCTAGGTCTGCGATAATATCGTCAATATGTTCAATGCCGATTGATAAACGAATCATTTCTTGGCTGACTCCTGCTTTTTGCAGTTCTTCATCATTAAGTTGACGGTGTGTTGTTGATGCTGGATGACAAGCTAATGATCGTGTGTCTCCAATATTCACCAGGCGAATAATCAACTTTAAAGCGTCAATAAATTTAGCTCCTGCTTGCTTACCACCCTTTATACCAAATGATAAAATTCCTGCAGGCAAACCATTATCCATCTGTTTTACTGCTAAGTGATGTTCTGGATGACTATCAAGACCTGCGTAATTCACCCAGCTAACTTGTGGATGAGACTCCAGGTATTTGGCAACTTTAAGCGTATTTTGGCAGTGTCGTTCTATTCGTAAAGATAACGTTTCGAGACCTTGTAACAATAAAAAAGTATTGAATGGTGATAATGCTGCTCCCATGTTTCGTAATGGAATGACACGACATCGAGCAATGTAGGCGGCATCGCCAAATGTTTCAGTATATGAAACGCCATGATAAGATGGATCAGGTTGATTTAACATTGGATATTTGTCAGCATACTTTTTCCATGGAAATTTACCTGAGTCAACAATCATCCCACCTAAACTATTACCATGTCCACCAATGTATTTAGTTAAAGAATGAACTATAATATCAGCACCAAATTCAAATGGACGGCAAAGAGCAGGGCTTGCAACAGTATTATCAACAATTAAAGGGATGCCATGACGATGTGCAATGGTTGCTAGTGCAGTTAAATCAACAATATTGCCAGCAGGATTACCAATGCTTTCACAATATATTGCTTTAGTTTTTTCATCAATTTGTTTTTCAATTGCCTCAAGATCATCATGTGGAGCAAATTTTGTTGTAATACCAAAATTGGGTAAAGTGTGAGCAAGTAAATTATAAGTACCGCCATATAGTTTTGATACCGAAACAATATTTTCACCGCTAAAAGTAATGGCTTGAATAGCATAAGTGATGGCTGCCATGCCTGATGCTACTGACAATGCGCCAATACCTCCTTCAAGTGTAGCGACACGAGTTTCAAGTACGGCATTAGTTGGATTAGTAATTCGTGTATAAATATTACCGGCTACTTTTAAATCGAAGAGATCGGCGCCATGCTGAGTATCATCAAAGGCATAAGAAGTTGTTTGATAAATTGGTACAGCGACTGAGTGCGTTGTTGGTTCAGGATTATAGCCTGCGTGAAGAACAGCTGTTTCTGGTTTCATATGAGAGCCTCTTAATTATAATAATAAGGCTCTATTTTGTGCAAAAAATATCAAAAAAGTAAAGTATTATAAAACCATTCTTACAATATCGATTTCGCCTAATTCTTTATAAAGGTTCTCGATTTGATCAATATGGGTAGCATTAATTGTAATTGAAACCGAATGATAGTTACCTTTGCTACTCGGTTTAATTGATGGCGTATAATCACCAGGAGCATGCCGCTGGATCACAGTTACTACTTTGTCGACAAGTTCAGGCTTAGCTTCCCCCATAACTTTATAGGTAAAAGAACATGGAAACTCTAATAATTCATTTAATTTTGTTGGTTGCATAATATTAATTTTCTCAGTTACTGGTTCGATGTATCGGTATCAAGAATGATTAGTATATATAGGCAGTTTAGCATTCTTCAAGTAACGAACAATAAACATCGCTTTTTTAAGTATATATTTTGAGCTATGATAAGGAAATTCTAACATAGTAAAATAAAAGTATCTTGCTATTTACCAATAAGGCTAAACATCATGTTATCTAAGTCCAATCATAAAGAACCTTTCGGCACATTACTAGGTTATGCACCGGGCGGCGTTGCTATTTATTCATCTGATTATGAAACCTTGGATAAAAAACTGTATCCCAATGATGCATCATTTCGTAGTTATTGTGGGTATGAGTATATGGGATATAAATGGCAATGTGTTGAATTTGCAAGGCGATTTTTATTTTTAAATTATGGGATCGTATTTACTGATGTAGGGATGGCGCATGAAATTTTTTCGTTACGTTTTTTAAGACAAGTAGTTAACGAGGCGATTTTACCTTTGCAGGCGTTTGCCAATGGTAGTAAAAAAAAGCCAGAAGCAGGCTCTTTATTGATATGGGATGATGGCGGTGTATTTGATAGAACGGGTCATGTTGCGGTTATCACTGAAGTATTTGAAGATAAAGTACGAGTTGCAGAACAAAATGTCATCCATATACGATTACCCATTGGACAGCAATGGACCCGTGAACTTCAAATGTCAGTAACGAGCGAAGGCTACGAATTGCATGATACATTTGACGATACCAAGATCTTAGGGTGGATGATACAAACCGATGATACAGAGCACAGCTTGCCACAACCGACAGTTCCTAATCCATTATTGATGATTCATAGTGCTCACCTTAAAAACGAAGGGCAATTTGAAAAAAAATGGCTTAATGAGTCAAATCCATTAGAAAATGCCTATGTATTTGCTGCAGGTCATGCTATTAGTCATGATGATCATTATCGTTATTTCACGATTTCTGAAAGTGCTGAGCAAGAATTAATTCGAGCCACTAATGAATTACATCTAATGTATTTGCATGCGACTGACAAGGTTTTAAAAAATAATGCTCTGTTAAAGAACTTCAATATTCCCGAAATACTATGGCCAAGGTTAAGACTTTCATGGCAGCAACGTCGTTATCAAATGATAACAGGACGATTAGATTTTTGTATGGATGAACGCGGCTTAAAAGTGTATGAATATAACGCCGATTCAGCTTCATGTCATACAGAAGCCGGGGATATTTTACAAAAATGGGCGGATCAAGCTGGGTTAAATATAGGTACTAATCCTGGTTGTGGCTTACTCAATTCTTTAGCTAACTGTTGGCGGCATAGTGATGCTCAACCTTTTATTCATATCATGCAAGATGATGACAGTGAAGAAAATTATCATGCGTTATTTATGCAAACAGCCCTTACTCAGGCAGGGTTTGACAGTAAAATTTTGAGGGGGCTCAATGGGCTAAGGTGGGATAAACGGGGTCGACTTGTAGATGATGAAGAGCGCCAAGTCACCTGCGTTTGGAAAACATGGGCTTGGGAAACTGTATTAGATCAACTTCGTGAAGAAAGTGAAGCGCAGATTGCCGGCTTGCCGATCCGTACTTGGCATCCAGAAAATACGGTCAGGTTAATTGATGTATTATTGCGACCAGAAGTATCGGTTTTTGAGCCCTTATGGACGGTGATTCCAAGTAATAAAGCTATTTTGCCAGTATTATGGTCATTGTTTCCAAATCATCGCTATTTATTAGAATCAACGTTCAAACTTAATGAAAGCCTAATTAAAAAAGGTTATGCAGTAAAACCAATAGCAGGGCGTCGTGGAAGTGATATTCAATTAGTAAGTAACCAAGAACAGATCCTTGATAAAACCGTTGGAAGTTTTGCTAAGCAAGAAAATATTTACCAAGAATTATGGTGCTTACCAAAAGTCGAAGACCGCTATCTACAATTATGTACTTTTACGGTAGGCGGTCATTATGGTGGTACTTGTCTACGTTCTGATCCTACTTTAGTTATCAAAGGTGAAAGCGATATGCAACCATTACGTGTATTGACGGATCAAGATTTTTTAAAATAATTTAGGGAAAAATTTCAGGAAAGTATGTGTTTCAGTATAAATTTGTAACTCGTATAGGTGTAATGATTGATATTAAAATTTTTATAAAACAATTGGTTATCTTTTTTTGTTTATAGTTTATATAAATATTTTTATTTATGGTGAAACTTATCAAAAATATGACTAAAAATTCATAATATCCATAATCATATCAATTACAATAATGGTGTTTTCTGTTAAACTTATTTTTGTTGAGTAGGAATGCTAGAAATAAAATAATAGAAAGGAACATATGGCAAATACATTACTTCGAAGTGGTGATATTAAAAATTTTAAAATGCTAGGGCATGATGGTAAAGCCGCTTATTTAGTTGCAGCTCAAATCCGTGAAATGTTTAGAGTTAAATTAGGCAAACAATATGCCGATTATTTAGCTATTCCTCAACGCAATGATCAAGGTAATATTATCGATTGGTATATTCCTTTTGATTCAAATCAGCCTGATGGGCAATATGATATTGTTCCTTGGACTTCAGCTAGTGAATCTGAGCAACAGTCAGCGCTGGCTTTACTGAAAGAATTTGAACATAAAGTGATGAATTTTGGCAAACAGCTAGCCAGTAATCCTAATTTAAAAGGTGATCAACTGCTTTTTAGCCGTCTTATTTATGATCCAAAAAATAATGTTGATAGTGCTGAACCTAATTTGATGGCAATACGTTTTCCCAGTAATCAATTTGTTTATATTGTTAACGGTAAACCGGTGATTACTTTCTGGGGATTTGTGTATCCGCACATCTCTCAGGGAAATTCTCCATTCTATAGTTTAGAGCCGGTAGCAAAAGTTGCACAAGCAGCAGCAGTTACTTCTGCGACGCTTATTGATAATAAACCATGGTGGAAACGTTGGTGGATATGGTTGCTAGGGTTATTACCATTATTATTGTTGCTTCTATTAGCGTTATTTTTGCTACGCGGTTGTTGGTTAAAACCTGAGCTATCGATTAATCCGAATGTATCTTTAGATAATAACAATATTAGTCAACCTGAAAAGGATGACAAACAGGATAAAAAAGCGATAGATCCAGCATTAAAAACTGAGCCAAGAGATGTGGTTGTTGATAATCGGTTCGGTGTCACGGGTAGTGCTATACCAAATGGCACGATTTTAGACAATGCAACCAATACTCCAACTAACCCCAATGTAGCAAGTGATTCGGTTGATCATTCTGTAGCACCAGATAATGCAAATGAGGGTAATAATACTTCAAATCCAGATGCGCAAGATAATAAAAATGATCAAGTGACTGCGCCTGATGTGGGTAAAACAGATGATAAAGATGAAAAATCAACGCCTACCGCTCCCGATAAAAAAGATAATACAGATGTTCAAAATGGACAAGACAAAGATAGCGCTGACCAAACTTCTTCGCCATCAGATAAAGACAATAAAGCAGATTCTAACTCTGCGGTTGATCAAACCAATAATTTAGCCTTACCAGCAGATGCAATCAAGCAAGGCTCTACAAAATTCTTAGATGGTCAATGGTCTGCCAATGGGGGTATTCAAGACAAAGCCACAGGTAAACCGTTGCAATTAAGTTATAACTTTAAAGATGGTAATGGCGAAGTCACTATAACGCGTAGTGACGGTGTAAAATGTACAGGTAATGTTGGCACCGATATTAAAAATGCTAATTTAGGTATAGCGGGTAATACTGAGGCTGTTTGCAGTGATAACACCAAATATCAATTACCCAAAATTCAATGCACACCAGGCAAAGATAATAAAGCCAATTGCCAAGGAATTTATAATAATGGGACTGCATTCCCAATAACGATGAAAAAACAATAAAGGTTATATATGCTTCCAGAATTACGCAATTATGGTCAAGAAGTGACACTGATTATGAATAGTGGTATTCAGTTTCTTGATTTTGCACTTAAAATCGATTGGAAAGATAATCAATGGCGCAGTAAAGTCAATGGAGCCTTTATTGATCCATCAGAAAGTGGTGCACTCATCAGATTGATTGAAGATGTGGAAAGTGGTCAATTTTTTACACCTGATAATCCAACATTTGCTGTCAAACCAACACAAGAAATTAGTGTTGATCAGTCGTTAAAATTATACGATGGTATTTGGTTACCTGTGCCTGTTTTGCGTTCAATACCGCCAGAGCGCTTTGATCAAGGACCGCATAATTGGAGCCGAGTTCGAATTGTTAGCATTCCTGAAGGTGAAGATCCTGATGGTAATACACATCGAATTACGTTTGCTTTTGATACAAAAGTATTTGCTAACTTACAAGATGTGGCTTATCTTGCTCCAACCGAAAATGATGTGATGACTGGTGCAGTCTTTAGTTTAGCACATCGTTCTGATCAGGTTTCATGGTATTTAGAGCTCAAATGGATAACCAGTTGGTTAATTGATCTCTTTCAAGAGCTGGCGCCACAATCTGAGCGGTTAAAGATCCATAAAGATGATCTTAATCAAGAAATTAAAAGCAAATCTTATTATGGACACTACCTAAATATTATCCATTTACTTGCCGATTCATTGCAATTACCGACAATTAAAATTGTATCAAATAATAAAGATGATGTGGTGAAATCAATTCCTGTCGATATGATTTTAGATGTGGGTAATTCACGCACTTGTGGGATTCTAATTGAAGATCATGCCCAAGATAAAGATAGTTTAAATCATCGTTATGAGCTTGAAATCCGTGATTTAACTCAGCCTGAACATATTTATAATGAACCGTTTGAAAGTCGAGTTGAATTTGCCCAAACTTTTTTTGGCAAGGAACATTTTTCTTTGCAAAGTGGGCGACGTGACACGTTTCGTTGGCCAAGTATTGTCCGTGTTGGTCAAGAAGCAAGCCGACTTGCCAGTCGGCGTGAAGGCAATGAAGGCGCAACGGGACTTTCAAGCCCAAAACGTTATTTGTGGGATCAAGATAAATATGAACAAGGGTGGCGTTTTAACTCTCATTATGTAAAAAGTGATCATGAACCATTTGCAACGGCAGAGCCTTTTTCGAGTTTAATTAATGAATATGGTGAAGCGTTGCATATTCTTAGCAATGATATTCAAGAAGAGTATGATCGCAAAATGCCGGTTTTCCACCCAAAATACTCTCGCAGTTCTTTGATGACGTTTATGTTATGTGAAGTATTAATGCATGCATTAATGCAAATGAATAGTGTCGCTCAGCGTAATAAACTAGAGCATGCGAAAACACCACGTAATTTACGTTCAATTATTTTAACGATTCCGCCAGCCATGCCAAAACCCGAACAAGCAATATTTAAAAGTTGCGTATATCAAGCCATCGGTTTGGTTTGGAAAAGCCTTGGTTGGGATAGTTCAGATGACAATATTGATTTCAATAACCCTGAGCAATTAAAAAGTGTTTGGCCAAATATTCCTGAAGTTTATATTCAATGGGATGAAGCGACTTGTGGCCAAGTTGTGTATCTTTTTAATGAAACACAAAATAATTATAATGGGCGATGTGAAGAGTTTATTGCCTCAATGATCCGTCCGGGGAAAGCTGATAAGCAAAAGCTAACGATTGCAACGGTTGATATTGGTGGTGGCACAACCGATTTAGTGATTAACGATTATCAATTAGACTACGGCGTTAACGGGCAAGCCAACAGTAGTAATGCCTATATTGTGCCAACTCAGCTTTTTCGTGATGGGTTCAAAGTCGCTGGGGATGATATTTTACTCGATATTATCCAAGATACCGTTATAACGGCTTTAACCAATGGTTTAAAACAAGCTGGAATTGCAGACCCTAACCCAATTTTGTCCACCATTATTGGCTCTCAGCAACTATCCATTCAAGATGCGGTATTACGCCAGCAACTTACCTTACAGCTATTTACACCAATTGGATTACAAATATTAAAAGCGTACGAACTTTATGACCCATTACACACAGAGCAACATGTCTATTGTTCTACTTTCGGTGAATTATT
The DNA here is from genome assembly GCF_900094945.1 of Gilliamella bombicola. Lineage (GTDB taxonomy): Bacteria > Pseudomonadota > Gammaproteobacteria > Enterobacterales > Orbaceae > Gilliamella > Gilliamella bombicola. The sequence continues at coordinate 70,872 of NZ_FMAQ01000005.1, read as the reverse complement.
ACAACACAATATGATGACCGATAACGTGCTCAATTTTATTAATGAACCGATTAAGCGCGCATTAAATAATCCTGATTTTTCAGTACTTAACTTAAGTATTGAGATTAACCTTAAACGTATTCATTATTTGTTTATTCGGGGTGATTATTACAATATTTGTAAAACGTTTGATGCATTATCCGAAATTATTAGTTGTTATCAGTGTGATGTTCTTTTGTTAACTGGTCGTCCTTCGCGTTTACCTGGTATCCAAAGTTATTTCCGATCACGCTTATCTATGCCTGCTGGACGAATTTTACCTTTGCATGGTTATTATACAGGTGGTTGGTATCCTTTCCATAAACAAGAGCGAATTGATGATCCTAAAACAACGGCAGCCGTGGGGGCGATGCTATGCTTTTTAAGCAAGAATTTACGATTACCTAATTTCTATTTTAGATCCTCTAATATAGATTTATATTCAACCGTTAAGTACATTGGACTTTTAGATAATCTTAATATGATTAAAAAAGAAAATGTCTATTACCAAGATATTGATTTGGATAATCCTGATTATGATTTTCCTGATCTCTCATTTGAAATTCGAGGTACTACAAGACTTGGCTTTAGGCAACTTGACGTTGACCGTTGGCCGGCATCGCCTATCTATATTTTAACGATTGAAAACAGTGAGGTAGCTAAGCGATTAAGTGCTGAAGGCGTCGTTCTAGAAGTTACTTTAGGCATAAAAAATAAACAAAAAACGATCGAAAATTTTTATATTAAAGAAGTAAAAGCCTCAGATGGGCGAGCCTGTAATAAAAATCAGGATATTAAACTAAGTTTAAACACCATGGTTAACTCGGGGTTAATAAGTACGCAATATTGGCTTGATAGTGGAATGATAAAACGATGAAAAACTTAAATGAACAACTGCCTAAATCTTGGGATCAGGTCTATCAAGCATCTGCAAAGGCTATTGAGTGGGTGAACCAAACACGGCATTCATCTAAACGTTTAAATAGCGAAGCGGATAACTTAATTTTGGATTTGCGTCGTTTGCGTAACAGCGCAAAACGATTGGGAGATGTCTCAACTAAATCTGTTGCAGTTGGTTTTTTTGGATTATCACAGGCAGGTAAATCTTACCTTATTTCAGCACTTGCAGCTGGTGAAAATGGTAAGCTTGAAACGGTTGTCGATAATGAAGTGTTAGATTTTATTGACCATGTTAATCCCGTAGGTAGTGGCAAAGAGGCGACGGGGCTTGTCACTCGCTTTAGCCGCATTGCCAAAGGGGGCATACCTAACTATCCGTTAGAATTAAAATTATTTAAAGAGATCGAAATAGTCAAAATCTTGATAAATGCTTATTTTAAAGATTTTGATCAGCAAAAAGTATCTAATAAAATCGAGTTTGCACCGTTAAATCAGACCATTCAACGCTTAGAAAATCAGAAACAAACCAATTATGTTGGTGGTGTTAGCGAGGATGATATTGTTGATCTTTACGATTATTTATCTGAAAACTTTGGTAATTCGCTTGAAGAATTGAAAGGGGGATATTGGGAAAAAGTAACGCACCTTATTCCTTATTTATCAATAGCTGAGCGTGGTGAGCTGTTTTCTGTCTTATGGGGTGGAATTACTGAACTGACGATAATTTATACTCAATTAGCCACCACATTATCAAGTTTACACCATGCTGAAACTGTGTATGCACCGCTTTCAGTATTAGTGAAAGATAATAATGGTACCAAGTCGCAAATTGACAGTATTATGAATGTTGATATTCTTGAGCGATTAAATACCGACAAAGATTCATCGATTACCATAACGCCGTTAAATAGTGAACCAACATCAATATCTTTAGCGCAATTGGCTTTTTTAACCGCCGAATTAATTTTCCCATTAGTCAATAAAACCAGAGTGCCAACTTTTGAAAATGTGGATTTACTTGATTTTCCTGGATATCGTGGGCGTTTAAATTTGATATCGATTTCAGATGTGAAAGAAGGCAACCCCATTGCTCAGCTTTTATTGCGTGGTAAAGTTGCTTATCTTTTTGAAAAATATACTGATAATCAAGAAATGAATGTGCTAGTTGTTTGCACTCCGTCAGATAAACAATCAGATGTTAATGATGTTGGTCCAGTACTTGAGCGTTGGATCGATAAAACCCAAGGTGAAACAGCTGAAAAAAGAGCAACGAAAAAAGCAGGGTTATTATGGGCAATTACCATGTTTGATAAACGTATTGGTACCTCATTAACGCTATCAGAAGACAATCTTAAAAATAGCTGGGGTAAAGGTGGGTTACTTCAGCAAACTATTTTAGAACGCTTTGGTAGTTACGATTGGTTAAGCAATTGGTCTAACGAGCATCAATTTAATAATGTCTTTCTTGTCCGCAAACCGGGGTTTGATGTACCGTTTTTAAATGTCGATCCGAACACCTGCCAAGAGCAATCTTATAATGAAAATTATCAAGATAAAATGAATGTATTAAGAAGTACATTTGTGCAAAATAGTGATATCAAACAGTACGTGTTCCAGCCAGAAGAAACATGGGATGCCATGTTAAAACTCAATGATGGTGGTATAGGACGAATTAGCCAATACTTAGAACAAGTGGCTATTACTGAAGTTAAACAGCAACGAATTGTTGAACAGCTTAATGAAAAAATTGCATATATCATTAATATGCGTTTTGATACTTGGTATCAAGCAGACAATGCTGAAGAGCTAGCTAAGAAAAAACAAATCATTGCTGATGTCGTTAAAGAATTACAGAGTAAAGCACTATTATTAGGCGAGCTACTTAAAGTGTTTGAACTGCCAGATCAAACCATTAGAGCGCTTTATCACTCCAATACTGTCGAAAATGAAACGCAGCAAGCTGGCAATGATAATTTGTTAGATAATTTATCTAATGATTTTGGTTTAACGGCTGACTTTGAACTATTCTCTGATGTTAATTCGTCATCAACCACCAAACAAAGCACCCTATTACCTACGGAATCAAAGTTTGCAAAAACAGTTTTTTCGGCATGGTTAGATCATTTAAGAAATATTGTGCTAGATAAGCATATCTTAGATTTTTTTGGTATCAGTCAAAAATCACTCTCTTTTATGGTAGAAGAACTGATTACTGCTGCAAATCGAATGAAACTTGAAGCAAGTTTAAGTGAACGCATTTTGCATAATGAAAATACAGGTAGTAAACGTGATGATCTAGAGTCTAGACAAGTCAGTACTATTCATACGTTACTGGCCGACTTTATTGCTTGGCTTGGTTTTATTCAAGGGCAAGCAAGTGATATACCAATGAGCAAAGTTAATCAGGGTAAACCAATATTTTCTTCACCATTAAGCGAATTTAATGTGCAATCATCGCATTTATTACCAAAACTGGACGACAACACTAAAAATTATTCTCAGTATGCAATATTTGATTGGTTTATTGCCTTTGCTATGCTTGCGCAAGAAAATGTAGGGCATCATGCAGGACGCGAAATTAGCCAAGAACAAAATAGCCGATTGGGCGAAATTCTTGCTTTTTTCAAGCAATCGCGGATTAGTTAAAATAACAAAGTATAGTAGGAAAGTCTTTTTGAGCGAAACGCCCTTTCCTATTCAATAGCTCAGATAAAAAGTACTTACATATTTGAGTATAAAAATAGAGGATATCATGGCATTAAGAATAGAATTAGATGGTTATAAACCCGGTATTGCGAAGTTTTTAGCTCAAAAATGGAGTGGTAGTTCTAACATTGATATGCTTATACAACGAAATCAAGACGGCTATTATTTATCTGGTTTGAATCAATGGAGTCCTGAAAAAAACTGGCACGCCGTTGAAAATATGTCCGTTTATAATGGACAATTAACAGGACAAATTGGTGAATGGCTGGTCGACTCTTTATTATCACAAGAAAGCCAGATTCGATTTCTTATACAAATTCGTGATAAGCAAAATGAGAATTATGTTGATGGAGGAGTTGTGAGTATTGCTGACTCAGTTCTTGCATCAACAGCATTAAACTTACAAACCGCATTACCGAATGACGAGCAAACTATAGCGCAGCCAGATCCTGTTAGTGATTCTATTATTGAAGAGCAAACACCATTAATTGAAGAATCTAGCCTTGATCCTGAAAGTGGAACGTTAGCGGAACCTATCGAACCAGAACTAGAAATAATACCAGTGGAACCAGTTAAATCCAAAAGTCGCCTAGGGTTAATTGTGGCTATTATTATCGGTTGTATAGTGCTAATTGGACTTGGTATTGCTGCATGGTATTTTTTATTTCCCAAAAATCAATCACAACCAACTCCAGCAGTGCAAATTAGTGGTCAATGTAGTTTGAACAACGCCTCTGCTGATGATTTAACCTTTATTCAACAATGTTTACAGACCAAACCAGAGACGGATGCCATTATTCAAATCATTACTGAAGCTAAAAAAACTGAAAAATGTAATATTGCTCAGCGGTTATATGCAAATCAGGCTCAAACTAATTCTAAAATTGCGATGTTATATGCAAAAGAGTATGACGAAAAATATTATGAAGCAAATAATTGCTTTAAAGCAGATAAAGAAACGGCTATTTATTGGTATGAAACGTCTTTGACTAACGATGCAAATAATACGTTCGTTAAAGATCGTTTAACCGAATTACAAAAATAATGAGGAGCAAGAATGAATAAGCTAGCTATCTCGAAACTCATTTGCACACTAGGTCTAACATGCTTACCTTTGATAGGGTTTGCAACTGAGCCACTTAAACAGGCTGGAAAAACAACCCTATACCAACGAGTATTAAGTACCCCAACGTGTGAATTAAAAAACAATATTACCGATGCTACAGGCAAATCCTTGCCTGCATTTTCCCGTTATTATGTTTATGAACGCAAAAATGACAATAATCAAGAGTGGCTTAGTGTTGGTCCAGATTCTTACGGAAAAACCATTGGTTGGATTAATAATTCATGTGCGATAGCTTGGAATATGCAAATGACATTGGTTTTTACAAATCCAGTGGATCGTGATCCTTTGCTCTTTTTTAAAGATAAGGCCTCATTAACAGCAATTGTGGATGCAGACAAGCCTGAAGCTTTATTAAAACCTATTCGTGATGCATTAAAAGCCAATAAACCCGCTTCAGACGTGGTGGCTCAAGAACCTAAAGAGTTCGTTGATTTTAAAAGTAACTTCTATTTATTACCTATTTTACAAGGTGAGGAAGTGATGAATGGGCAAGGGTTTTATGAGCGAGTGTTAGAAGTTGCCTCAGTCAGTAAACAAGAATCATTGATAAAAAATAACACAAAACCAACAACTACCCAAACGACTGATGATAGTGCCAACCAAGTAGCCCCTTTTAAAGCCGCCATAGTGTTTGTTATTGACTCGACTATTTCTATGGATCCTTATATTTCAAGGACTAAGGAAGCGGTAGAGCGAGTTTATCAACATATTGAAAAAGAGAATTTGCAAAATCAAGTTAAGTTTGGATTGGTTTCCTTTCGGTCAAGCTTAAAGGCATCAGATAAGCTTGAATTTGTGACCAAAATTTTTGCGGATCCTAATAAAGTTAAAGATAAGGAAGATTTTAAACAACTGAGTTCTTCGCTTAAACAAGCTACCGTTTCTACCTCGTATTTTGCTGAAGACTCTTATGCGGGTGTTGCTCAAGCATTAAATGATATTAATTGGAATAGTTTTGGTGCGCGTTATATGATTTTAATAACAGATGCGAGTGCAATTCCTGGTGATGATAAGCTCTCTAGCACTGGCATGGATGCAGCGCAATTAAGACTTGAAGCTCAGCATAAAGGTGTTGCGATTTATGCATTACATTTAAAAACGCCAAGTGGTGCAAAAGATCATCAAATTGCGGCAGAACAATATTCGGACTTAACGTATAACGATTTTATTCATAAATCACTTTATTACCCAGTGAATGCAGGTGATGTAAATGAGTTTGGTCAAAAAGTTGATTTGCTAGCAAAAGCATTGTCTGAACAAGTTAAACTTGCTTATAAAGGTGAAGCTTCTGTTGGTAATGCCATCAATGCAAAAGATGATAACTCAGACATGTTAAAAGATGCATTGCTACTAAGCAAGGCAATGCAACTGGCTTATTTGGGGGATGTTAAGGGCACTCAAGCACCGTCAGTTTTTAAAGCATGGATTACCGATAAAGATTTTGTCAAACCAACTATTCCAACAGCAGAGCCACGTATATTATTAACAAAATCGCAACTGAGTGATTTGAGCGACGTGGTTAGCAAAATCGCTAATGCGGCTAATGATGGATTGATTTCAGCCGATGATATGTTCTCTCAGCTTCGTTCTGTTGCTGCGGCAATGGGGCAAGATCCAAGTAAATTAAAATCCGATTCTGTCACAAAAATTGCTGACTTAGGTTTGCTGGGTGAATATTTAGATAATATCCCTTATAAAAGCGATGTCACTGGACTTGATCAAGATACATGGAAAAGTATGAGTGGGCTTGAACAAGAAAAATTTATCCGTAATTTAAACAGTAAAATTCGCTATTATCAAAAATGTAATGCGGATGTCGATCGTTGGATTTCATTAGCTGACGGCAGTGATCCGCGTGAAAATGTGTATCCTATACCATTAGAAATGTTGCCATAATATGTTAAATATTAAGCAATTATCGATTTCACGCTCAACAGGTAAATCCTTTTTTAGCGTTTGCCTGCCAAAGCTTACTGTCAAAGCAGGTGACGTTGTTGTTATTCAAGGCGATAGTGGTGCAGGTAAAAGCACGCTACTTGAAATGGTGGGAATGATATTAAAACCAGACCACATTGATAGTTATAACTTAGTTGTTGATAATTATGATATTGATATCGCAACGCTAATCAAGCAAGATAAAATCGATGAACTTGCTGATATTCGCGCTCAATATTTAGGCTTTATGCTGCAAACAGGTGGATTACTGCCATTTTTGACGATTCGTGACAACATTTTATTATCATTAAAGTTATTACAAAAAAAAGTGGATAATAGCCGGTTTGATTATCTAGTGCAAAAACTCAATATCGCACATTTGCTCAATAAACACCCTAAACAGTTATCCATTGGTGAAAGGCAACGAGCTTCTTTTATTCGTTCGATTATTCATAAACCCGCGTTATTACTTGCCGATGAGCCGACTTCGGCATTGGATCCCTATAATGCGAATTTACTGTTTGATTTAATTATTGAGCAAGCTCAGCAAGATAATATTACTGCCATGATTGTCACACATGACTTGCAATGTATAGCTAACAAAGGGTTATTGACGTTATCAGCCAAGTTAACCTCGCCACAATCCTCAGAATTTTCACCGTTACAAGATAAGGCGTAAAAAATGACTAAAGCAATATCAAAATGGTTACTTGTTACTCGTTTATCGTTAGCGGACTTATGGTATGACAAAAAAGTATCATTTTGTATTATTGCCTCAGTAATATCAGTGATTACGCCATTATTATTGTTATTTAGTTTAAAATACGGTGTTGTTTCACAGCTTCGAGAGCAATTACTCAGTGATCCGCAAAATTTAGAAATAAAAATTGTGGGGAATTTGCAACTTAAAGATGAAATGTTTGAGTGGATAAAACAGCAACCTGAAACAGCTTTTGTTATTCCACTCACACGTTCATTAAATACACAAGCTGATTTAATGAAAGATGCTAGCCATTTTGTTAATAATGCCGAAATTATTCCCACGGCTAAAGATGATCCAATAACAAAAAATTTGCCATTACCTAATAATAAAAAGCAAATTTTATTAAGTTCATTATCGGCCGAAAAAATGCAAGTCACGATGGGAAGTCGTGTGAAAATGGTGATCACAAGGCAGCTTGATGGAAAACTTGAAAAAGGAATGACACAATTAGAAGTGGTAGGTATTATTCCCGAAAATCGTTATAGCCGTGCAGCGGCTTTTGTCTCTTTAGATTTACTAATTGAGATGGAAAATTATTATGATGGTTATCAAAGTGATGTTTTTGTGACTTCTACTGGACAATTAAATCCACCTCACCATACGTCGTTTGCGCGGGCCCGTATTTATGCAAACTCACTGGATAATGTGGCTCCATTAGCATTTAAATTACGAGAAAAACATATAGAAACGCGTACCGAGGCTAATGCAATTGAAAATATGCAAGCAATCGATCGAGTGCTTAATTTTATTTTTAGCGTTATTGCCATTACGGCAGTATTGGGATGTGTTTTATCATTTACTGGGGCATTTTTATCGAATATTGAACGTAAACGCAAAGATATTGCTTTTATGCGATTACTTGGATTTCGCTCGAAAGGCATTATGCTTTATTTAATTAATCAAGCAATGATTTTGAGCTGTTTTGCTTTTATAATCTCTTGTGGGCTGTTTGCGGTAGGAAATTGTGCTTTTAATTTAGTGTTAGGTAAAAATTTGCTTTCACAATCGGTTGTGAGTCAATTACAATTTTATCATCTTATTATTGCATTTTTACTGACTTTATTTATTTCAGCGGGCATTGTGGTTATAGGAGGGCGAGGTGCTATTCAAATTCAACCAGCAGAAAGCTTACGTGAAGCATAATTATATCCGATTAGCTTGTTGGGGATTGGCTACAATTAGCTTACTACCGGCATTAAGCTTTGCTGAACCTTGGGATAGTAAATTTTATAATCCCAAGCCTACAAAAGATGATGTTATTTTACCTATGCCATGTGATGGTAGTTTAGTGATGAAAAAGGTATTTACCCCTACCGATAAACCGCTAGATGATGTCAAAGTCATTTTAGGAAGTAATCAAAAAGAGCTCGGTTTTGCCGAGTATGCCACGCCCAATTATATTGCTGGTAGCTTTTCTGATGCAGGTAAAGAGCGCTATTATTTGATAGGTAAATATGAGATCACCGCATTGCAATATCAATCCGTCATGAATGATACTTGTCCAACTCCTAAAATAAGTCTTTCCTTTCCTATCACCGATATTAGCTGGTTTGATGCTATCGCTTTTACAGATAAATATAATCGTTGGTTACTTGCAAACCAGTCAAAAATAAAATCAATAAATTTACCGAATGGTTATGTCCGTTTACCCAATAATACGGAATGGGAATATGCCGCTCGGGGTGGTTCAAAAGTGACAGAATCAGAATTTCGTGAATCACGGTTTCCTATGACTAAAAATCTTGAAAATTATGCGTGGTTTTCTGGTGCCAAGTCTGCTAATGGTAAATTGCAACTTATTGGTAGGTTAGATCCTAATCCCCTAGATCTGTATGATATTTTAGGTAATGCGAGCGAAATGATGTTTGATTCGTTTAGAATGAATAAACTTGATCGCTACCACGGTCAACAAGGCGGAATGATTGTGCGTGGGGGCAGCTATTTAACGCCCGAATCTTCAACTACCAGTGCTTTTCGTACTGAAAAGCCTTTCTATGATGATAAAAATGCTTATAAAAGTAAAGATGTTGGATTTCGTTTAGTTTATACAACTGAAGTGATGAATTCGAATGACAAAATAAAAGAACTGGACAAAGAATGGAGTGAATTAGGCAGTGAAACTGATAGCACAAAAAATGGTAATGTTGTCGGTGAACTTGAAAAAATCACTAAACAAGTTGAAGATGAAAAAACAAAAAAAGAATTAAATCAACTCAATACACTTTTACGTAGCGCCAATCAAGCGCGTGATGAGCAACGAGATCGTTCTATTCAATCTGCATTACAATTAGGTGCATTTTTGTGCGCTAATGTTTCAGATTTGAATGGCAAGTTTGAGTATAATGATAATTTATATAAAACAATGATTAATGAAGTTTGTGATTCAAAAGAGGCAGATACTGTAACCGATGACAATATGTGCTCAAAAGTGAAGCTTGATAATTTAAAACAAGTCGTTGATGAGTCTAAAAGTGCTAGGGACTTTATATTAAAATATTATTCCGACACGATTGTTAATACAGCGTCAAATTACGAGAAAAATACGATTAATGATCAAGTTAAATCAACGCAATTTATTCTCGAAAATAGCGGTAAAGCGAATATGAGCGATTATTTAAAACTCTATTTCAAACATATTAATCAATATATTGAATCGGGGAAGATCGAGCGGACAGCTTGGCTACAAACGTGTAATGAGATAAAAGGAAAAAAATGATGAATAAAATTATAGTAACACTGACTTTGTGTATATCGCTTATTTTAACAGGGTGTCAAGGCTCTGGAGGAGTAAGTTCTAGAAATGTCGATCCTGCATTAACAAAAAGCAATACAGCTAAGTTTTTTAGCAAATCAGCTTGGCAATCTTGTGCTATCGGTGCTGGTTTAGGTGGTATTGGCTGTATGTTAGCTGGTGGAAAAACAGGAGTATGTCTTGCGTCTGCGGCTGTTGGTTGTGGTGTGATGATGGGGGCTAACTATTATCTTGACAGTAAACGGGCTGAATATGCTGATGATGAGATGCGTCTAGATGTTTATATTCAAGACGTTCAAAAGAACACTTACGAAGTACAAGCGGTGACCGAAACAGCTAAAGCAGTATTAGATAAGAATTTAGCAACACTGAAAGTATTAAATAATCAAATAAAAAATGACACATTAAATAAAAAACAAGCACAAAATGATTTGACACAAATTGATGCAAATATCGCTTATTTAAGAGACAAATTAAAAAGCATGAAAAAAGTTGAGAATGATTGGGTTTCAATATCTTCTCAAGAACGACAATCAGGTGTTAGAGTATCAAGGCTGGATCAACAAATTAGTCAATTGCATAAACAAATATCAGTACTTGAAAATCAAATTAATCTTGTTACCAAACAACGTTCAGCAGTTAAGGTGAGCTAATTATGAAAAAAAGATACCTTCTATTACTCAGCCCGCTTATTTTTTTAGCTGGTTGTTCAACAACGCCCGAACAGTGCGATCCGACTAATACCAATATTGGAATTATGGATAAAATCAGCTGTAATTATTCAGGCAATTATCAGGCTCGAATTGATCAGAAAAAACAAATTCTAGAAAATGAAGTAAGAGCTAATCAGCAGTTTAAAGAGATTTATGCCACCATCGAGAAGCAAAAAAATGCCACCTCGTTAAGCATTAAACAAAAACAGGCACAGCAGCAAAAGTTGAAAACTGATTTAACTAAACTGACAAATGAAGTAAAACAAAAAGCCAAAGGTCGTGACGATTTGCAGGCTCAAGTAAAAGATATTGAACAGCAACTAAATAAGGTCAACAATTCAAATAGTTCTGAACTTGAAAAACAAGTTGAGCTTGAAAAGTTAAATAAAAAGCTGCAACAATTGCAAAAAGCACTGAATATATAAATATATTTTTACTAAATCAATGTTTAAATAAAACAGAAGCTAAATAAAAGGGAATGAATTAGCAATGCAGCGAATAACAAGAATTATTTTTGATCATAATCATTCTGAAAAGATGTCTTTATTCGATCAATATAATTCTTTGTTAGCATTGCTAAAACCGCATTTAACTGAACGTACTTTTTCGATCTTAGCTATACCAAGGTTGATTGATGATAATCAATATATTGGATGGTACAGCCCTTTAGAAGGGCAGCCTATCTTATTGAGTGAAATTAGCGATCAATCACATAAAGCTAAGATAGAAAAAACGTTACAAAATCGTATTAACGATATTGAAGCTACGGTTAAGTTAATGTCAATCACTGCTGAGCAGCGGACATTTATTTCATCATGGTTACCTAGAATTAAAAGTTTAGGTAACCATATTTATGTGATTAATGATGACCCAGTTATTGTCAATATCTTTGAAGATCCCATTTTACCTGCACCAGTCCCAGTTATTCCACCAAAATCATTTTGGCGTTGGTGGCATTTTTTACTTTTAGCCTTATTAATCCTTGGGTTACTGGGTATTCTTTGGTATTTATTTTGTCCATATGGAAAAGAAAAGCCAGTGATTGCTGATGTTGAACCTGTCATTACTCTGCCTGTTGAAGAACAGAAACCAGATCCAGTTGTTGAGCTACCTAAAGAGGAACAACCCGTTGTAAAATCGGAGCCTGAACCGATACCAGAGCCAGCACCTAAAAATTGTATTACTCGTGAAGAAATTGCAAATAATACTGACAAGCCTAAAATGGTTATGATATTTGACAATTCAGCCTCAATGACATTGACATTGATGGAATCTCAAGCCTCCATTAATCAATACTTAAATTCTGATTGGTATTCAATGACCGAACAAGAAGCTGATGCATACGAAAAACGTATGACACGTTTACCTAATCGTTTATCAAGTAGTAAAAAGGTTGCATTATCGACTATTGATAAAATACAACCCGATGTTAATATTGCGTTAGTTACTCTTTCTGCTTGCCCTGCTGCACAAACTACCTCGTTTTATCATTATGAAAATAGAGGTAAACTAAAAAATAAAATTAGTCGGTTAAATCCATTAGAAAATAACAGTGCAACGCCTTTATACAGTGGTTTAAAACAAGCTAGTAAAATGCTTGATGGCGTAAACCATGATGATTACATTTTAGTAATTAGTGATGGCGAAGATAATTGTACCAAAGCGAATATTTGTACTTTAGCCGGCAAGATCGCAGCTCAACAACCCCATCTAAAGATAAATATTGTCGATATTGCTGGACAGCATAAAATTGACTGTGTAGCGGAAAAAACAGGAGGTAAGGTTTATATCGCTCAAAACCCAACACAGATAGTTAAACAAATGAATAATGCTGTTTCGAATATGAATATTAGTAAACCGATATGTGAATAATTATTTACAAATAATATTAGATAATTGAATATCTCGTTTTTGATATTTCTATTCGTAAAAACGTTTCAAGTTAGTGTTATTTTAGTATAAGAATAATAGTCAACTGCAAGGAATTAAATCAATAATGCAACGAATAATGCGGATAGCCTTTGATTATAATAACCCAGAGAAGATATCTCTATTAGAACAATATCATTCCTTACTATTATTATTAAAATCACATTTAACCGATCGCACTTTTTCGATTTTAGCATCACCAAAGCTAATTGATAACAATCAACACCTAGGCTGGTATACCAATCTTGAAGGGCAACCGCTTTTACTTGATAGTATTGCTGACAAATCGCATAAAAATAAGATAATCAAAACGTTACAAACACGTATTAATGATATTGAAAATGCTATTAAACTAATGCCATTAAGCGGTGAAGAGCGAAGTTTAGTTTCGGCATGGCTTCCAAGAATTAAAAGTTTAGGTAACCAAATTTATGTGATTAATGATGAACCGGTTATTGTCAATACCTTTGAAGAACCGGTTTTACCTGCAGTGGTCCCCGTTATTCCACCAACGCCATTTTGGCGTTGGTGGCATTTTTTACTCTTAGCCTTATTGCTTATTAGTTTACTTGGTATTCTGTGGTATTTATTTTGCCCATTTGGTAAACAAAAGTCAGCTGTTCACCATCCAATGGCAGTTGTTGTAGTAAAGAAACCAGAACCAGAACCTAAATCGCCCCCTGAGCCTGTTAGTGAGCCAAAAGATACTGTGCCAGAAGAAGCTACGCCAACAGCAATATCTGAGCCTAAACCAAAACCGGTGCCACCACCAGCACCAAAGGTAAAAAATCCACCTAACTGTATAACTAAAGAAGAGATGAACAAAGATCCTAATCCATCTAAAATGGCAATAGTGTTTGATAATTCACCATCGATGACAGTGACATTGAATGAATCGCCATCAGAGGTTGAGCGATACTTTCGATATTTGTGGGATGATTATGGCCGTAATATGTCAGAGGAAGAAAAAATCAAATATGAAAAGCGTATGACGCGCTTACCAACTCGTTTATCAAGTAGTAAAAGTGTAGCTACTTCTAGCATTGACAGCATACAACCGAACATTGATATATCGCTAGTAACCTTGGCGAATTGCCCCGCAGCCGATGTTTCGCCATTTTATAAGTACACTAATCGCGTGTCACTAAAGCATAAAATTAAGCAATTAACACCCTCTACAACAAGCGAGGCTGGAACACCTTTATATAGTGGTCTAGAAAAAGCCAGTAAAATACTAGATGGTATAACACGTGATGATTATATTCTTATTATTAGTGATGGCGAAGACAGTTGTACAAGAAATAATATTTGTACTTTGGCTAACTATATTGCTGCACAAAAACCACGATTAAAAATTAACATCGTTGATATTGCTGGCGAACATAAAATAGATTGCATTGCTAATGCCACTGGAGGAAAAGTCTACATAGCCCAAAGTCCACAAGATATGATTAAACAAATGAACAATGCGGTCTCAAGTTTAAAAATCAACAGGCCAATATGCCAATAAAAACAAAATAGGGAGGGATAACTACTGTAGGTTACCCACCCAAACAATCCTTATCATCAACAAAATTGACTAAAAGTTGTTGAAAGTTATATTGATTCAATTAAAAAAATCAACTCACAAAGTAATACGTCTCTAAAGCCTAACCAAAGTTAGTCTTAGCAAATTGTTTCAGCCTAAATTTCTTTGAAATGTGATATAAAAAAGCAAAATTAGGCATTATTTTTTAAAGATGGATAGGTCACTATGTGATTGATCACTTTTTGTTTTAAAATTAGTTAAGCACTGATCAATCTTTGATTGCTTTTTATCCATTTAATTTTATTATTGTTTTTTTGATTTTTCTTTACCATTCTTTGCAAAAAATTTCATCCGTATTTTATATTTAATAGTTATACTTACATAACAAATGAGTTTATTTGACATCCTATTAACGTTAATAACGTTGTTGCTATCAATGTTTTCATTGTAGTACAACGCTATTGATCCAGTTTTGATACGCATGGAGCACAACTACTAAAAAAAACTTGGCACGCCAAACAAGGAAGTTTGGCGTGTTAACCTCACTTCACTAGCAACGCCTCTGACACCGGAACAAGACAAATCAAATAGCTTTACATAGTTTTTGTTAAAAAAGATATAAGAGTTACTAAAAAATAAGTCAAAAAACATATTGATTTTATTGAAATTTTTATGTTATTTTTTTAATCGAAAACAATCCCAAAAAAACATTTTTTAACATTTCTTTGTGAAAGCTTAACTTTAATCCAAGCAAAACATTACAAATTTTAACAAAAAAAATAGTTACCCATTTTTAAAATAAGCTATACTTTCAAAGGCTTAGCATAAGAAGCTTATTTTGTGAGCTATTAGCAATAAAAAAAGTAAATAAAACAAAAAGTTAATTGACAGGAAGGATATTATGCAGTATCATGGAGTTGTATCGGGCATCGGGCATCGGGCATCGGGCATCGGGCATCGGGCATCGGGCATCGGGCATCGGGCATCGGGCATCGGGCATCGCTTTTGGCAAACCTATATTTTAAATCTTTTTAATTACCTTAGTTTTCGAGATTTCTCACAAACTTCATTTCTATCGCTAAATTTAGCGAAATTCTTAGCCTTTTTATCAAAATCGGCATTCTTATCAAAATCGTTATTGGTTTTTGTACCCTTGTCGCTATTAATGTATTCGTTTAGCGCTCAGGCTTTATCAACTAAGACATTAAAAACGATTGAAGGTACTGCACCATATTTTACATTTGATGGTGGCCAAACTAAGGCGACTTCATTGGATAGTTTATTGGCTATTAAGTTACCGGATGGTAGGGTATTTACACCATCAAGCAATCCTTCAAGTAAAGAAAATCCGATAATTTTACCTGTAGGGACTTCTTTTAGTAGTATAGGGATGTTGGTACCACCATCAGTTGAATCAGGAAGCTCAGTGAGTTTCAATGATTTAGTGAATAAATATCATTATTGGGGAGATGATGATGGCGATGGACAGGGTGCTAATGGGGTTAAGGCGAGCGGGGATTTATCGTTTGATCTTAGAAATAAATTTAATTTTAACGTAAGTCGTAATGATAGTTTGCATCCATGCTGGGGACCTTATCAGATAATATTAAATAGTTCAGGTGGGGAGTTAATAACACAGTACGGGATACCAAATAGAACAAATTTTGGCTCTAAAACAGCGAGGTATTTTCTTGATTCGAGTCCGTCTGTATCTGTTTGTTATGTAAGGCCAAATACTGCTCCTAGTATAGGCGAGAGATTTGATAGTTTTAATGGCTTTTTGGTTAAATCAACCGATCCATCTTCTTACGGCCTTAATTTTCCGACAACAGGTGCTGATGGTTTATACTTTGATTTAATCATAGCAGGAGTGGATGGAAGTCAATTGACATGGTCTCCTGTTACTCGGGGAGGAATAACTGCTACAGTGAAGTGGACAAGGCCTAATACTGGTTCATACACAGACTCAGTAGGAAACATAATACTATACGATAAATGGATTATTAAGGATAAATCCAAGTATGTAACGCGGGTAACGTTAAATGGTCCTAGAGCAAGTCGTAGGCAGAGAAGTTCAAGTAACCCACGTCCTTTAAGTGTGCCATCTTTACCACAGACATTTGAGCTGGAAGGCAGGGATAGAAGTGGTAATGTGGTGGTAAAATATGGATTTGTGTTGAAGCAGTGGTTCGTCAATCGGGGTAATGAATTAGGAAATCAAGCTAGCCAATCATCTTGGTGTAGTAGTTTAGGCTATCGTTTGTCACGGACCAAGGACTTGACTTTCAAAATTTGTGGTAGAAATTGCAACGAATCCCCAACTTATCCTCCTGGATATGATACTAATACGCGTCCAATAAATTCAGGCTTTTTTACTGAGTGGGGAGACATGAAGCATTACGCTAATGCAAACTTCTTCCAAGGGTTGTACTGGATGAGTGATATCAAGGACAAAATGGGCACTGCTGTCGGCTCGGACAGCGGTGGCGTATGGGAGAAGCAGACGCTTACTGCTTATTATAGGAAGGCAGTTTGTGTCACCCCTTAGTTCTTAATCCTTGCTTCGGGGGAATATGACTTTAGTTGGACAAACTAATAAAGAACTGTGCCCCCACGCGAGGTAAGAGCTACGAGTAAATAAGATTAGGGGTATGTAATGATTAATATAAAATAAGTAAGAATAACCAAGCAGTTGGTGGTAAGGGTAAGTGTTTTGCTGTGCATTTTAATACAGCGGTGTTAATTTGATGAAAGGCATCTATTAAATGTTTGACATAATATTAATATGCCTAACAGTAAAATTAGCACTGCTAGCACAGCCATTAACTTATTACCCAAGACTTTTAATCCAAAATTATCACGCGCTTGCTGATAAAAAAGTCGAAGGTAAGGAGATATCACTAAACCAGAGACATACGCATGTTAGGTTGCAACTTCCCGATCGAAGCACGAATGGTTTTTGATTTAGTTATATCTAAAACATCAACTGCTTGGCCCTCAAAATGACATCATGCAAAGCCAAAAATCCCTAGCAAAATAAGTTAGAAAAGTAATTGATTTTATTTTGTTTTTCATAAAATAAAACTCATTTATTCCATATCTAGTAAAAAACCAGACATTACGTCTGGTCTTTTTACTTTTTTATCACGACAATTTTTAGAAATCTAAATTCGCTGCTTTAAGGGCATTTTCTTCAATGAATAGTCGACGAGGTTCAACTTCATCACCCATTAATGTGGTGAACAATTGATCTGCTTCAATTGCATCTTTAATGGTGACTTGCAACATGCGACGACTAGTTGGATCCATTGTTGTTTCCCATAATTGTTCTGGGTTCATTTCACCAAGACCTTTATAGCGCTGAATCGTTAAGCCACGGCGAGACTCTTTGATTAACCAGTCGACAGCTTCGTCAAACGAGCTAACCGGCTGTTTTCGTTCACCGCGTTGGATAAATGCGCTGTCTTCCAGTAGCTCTTTGAGTTGTGCCCCAAGGTGGCAAATGTTGCGGTATTCATTGCTGTGAATGAAAGCTTGATCTAACGTGTAATTCGTGTCAACACCGTGCGTTTTGACTTTAATTACCGGCAGGTGCAATTGGGTCTTTTCATTGTAGTCAGTTGAATAGCGATAACTGCTACCATGTTGTTCTTTACTTGTAAGTTTTTCGACAAGTGTTTTTGCCCAATTCTCTGCTTGTTGTTGGCTTTGTAGGATGTTTTCATTTAGTGCATCATGGTACACCAATTCGGAAAGTAGTGCTTTTGGATAGCGTCGTTCCATTTTGGTGATTAGCTTTTCAACCTTTTGATATTCTGCAATCAGTCGTTCTAATGCTTCACCAGCAAGTGCTGGGGCATGATCATTAACGTGTAACGAGGCATCTTCAAGCGCTAAGGCGATTTGGAATTGCGTCATGGCATCATCGTCTTTGATATATTGTTCTTGTTTGCCTTTTTTGACTTTGTATAAAGGTGGCTGCGCAATATAAACATAGCCACGCTCTATGATTTCTGGCATTTGACGATAAAAGAACGTTAATAATAAAGTACGAATATGCGAACCATCGACATCGGCATCGGTCATGATGATAATACTGTGGTAACGCATTTTGTCTGGATTATATTCGTCACGACCTATTCCACAACCCAGTGCGGTAATTAATGTACCGACTTCTTGCGAAGAGAGCATTTTATCAAAACGTGCTTTTTCGACATTTAAAATCTTACCTTTAAGCGGTAAAATTGCCTGATTTTTGCGGTTACGACCTTGTTTTGCCGAGCCACCTGCCGAGTCCCCTTCCACTAAGTAAAGTTCTGATAGAGCAGGGTCTTTTTCTTGGCAGTCAGCGAGTTTACCCGGTAAGCCACCAAGGTCTAATGCGCCTTTTCGTCGTGTCATTTCGCGTGCTTTGCGCGCAGCCTCACGAGCTCTTGCAGCGTCGATGATTTTGCCGACGACAATTTTGGCATCGGATGGGTTTTCAAGTAAGTATTCTGCTAACTTTTCGCCCATGACGGATTCTACAGCTGATTTGACTTCTGACGAGACTAACTTGTCCTTGGTTTGTGACGAAAATTTAGGGTCAGGGACTTTAACTGATACAACAGCAATTAGACCTTCACGCGCATCATCACCTGTAGCGCTGATTTTAGCTTTTTTACTGTATCCTTCGTTTTCCATGTAATTATTTAATGTGCGCGTCATTGCACCACGGAAACCGGCTAAATGTGTGCCGCCATCTCGTTGGGGGATGTTGTTAGTAAAACAATAGATATTTTCTTGATAGCCATCGTTCCACTGTAATGCAACTTCGACGCCAATATCATCTTTTTCTGTACTGAAGTAAAATATTTTTGGATGAATCGGGTTTTTGTTTTTATTGAGATATTCAACAAAAGCTTGGATTCCGCCTTCGTAATGATAATGTTCATTTTTGCCTGTACGTTCATCAAGTAATTTTATCGATACACCTGAGTTTAGGAACGAGAGTTCACGAAGTCGTTTGGCGAGTATTTCGTAGACAAATTCGATGTTGGTAAATGTTTCAGGACTTGGCCAGAAGCGGACGTATGTGCCTGATTCTGTGGTTTCGCCAATCACGTTAAGTGGTGCTTGTGGTACCCCTAAGTTGTAAATTTGTTGGTGTATTTTTCCGTCACGATAAATCACTAATTCTAATTTATCCGATAAAGCATTTACCACTGAAACACCAACACCGTGTAAGCCACCAGATACTTTGTAAGAATTATCATCAAATTTCCCGCCAGCATGTAATACAGTCATAATAACTTCAGCAGCTGAGATGCCTTCTTCTTCATGTATACCTGTTGGAATACCTCGACCATCGTCACGTACAGAAACTGAGTTATCGGGATGGATGGTTACTTCAATATGGTGACAATAACCGGCCAATGCTTCATCAATGGCATTATCGACCACTTCAAAAACCATATGGTGAAGTCCTGTGCCATCATCAGTATCACCAATATACATACCTGGACGTTTACGGACAGCATCAAGTCCTTTGAGTACTTTAATGCTAGAAGAATCATAAGAATTAGACATGGATTTCTCGACTTATTTGATTGTTTATATCATTCTGTATATTTACGAGATTATACCAGATTTTATGTAAAAAATCTTATCATTTTCATCGATCATATGGGTAATTTGCGATTGATTGACGGCTGTAATAAATACTTGTGAATTAGCTAGTTTGAGCCGTTTGGCTAATAATGTTCTTTTGTTATTATCTAATTCAGATGCAAAATCATCAATCAAGTAAACACAAGCTTGGGTATTTTTCTTTGAATAATATTCACCCTGCGATAGGCGTAAAGCACACATTAATAACTTTAGTTGCCCACGTGATAATAGATCTTCAACGGGGATATTGTCGATGCGTAAGCGAATATCCGCTTTATGCGGGCCGGTCGAGGTATAGTTGAGTAGTTTGTCGCGTTCATACTGTTTTTGGAGTATTAGAGCATAATCTGTGTCGTGATCCCAACCTTGGAAATACTGGCAATTTAGCTTATATTCGGGTAAAAAGTCATGGCACGTTTGGATTATTTCAGGGAAAATTTGTTGTGAGTAATCTGCTCTGATTTGGCTAATTTTTTCTGCAATGGGCGCGATTTCTTTGTCCCAAGGTAATAATTGGTTATAATTTTTAGCTTGCTTTAGTAGTGCGTTGCGTTGTTTAAATAGACGTTTTAAGTTGTTCCATAAATGGACAAATTCAGGGTAATGGTGAAAGCACCCCCAGTCGAGAAATGAACGTCGATATTTAGGTCCTCCGGTTAATAAGTCAAATCCTTCTGGAGTAATGAGTTGGATAGGGAGCAATTTGGCTAGATCAGTGAGTCGAAAGCCTTCATCTCCATCTATTTTGATTTTATTTTCACTATTGCGTGATTTAGCAAGGCCAATTGAATGTGTTTGTTGGTTGGTGTTTTTTATTTCACTAAATAATACCAATTCAGGCTGTTCGTGCTGAATGATGCGATTTGATTGCGCGTGCCTAAATGCTCGTCCATGCCCAAGCATATAAATGGCTTCAAGTAGGCTAGTTTTGCCACTGCCATTATCGCCAACAATGAAGTTGAAATGCGGTGATAAGGTAAGTTTTGCGTAATCAATATTACGAAAATGATGTACGTTGATGGTTGAAAGAGTCATATGCTATCAATTATTCCGGCCGAAGCCGGAAAATTAAGTAAGAGTTGATTATAAGCGCATTGGCATAACAACATAAGTGGCAGATTGATTGTTGATATCTTCAATTTGCACACTTGATACGGCGTCAGTAAGTAATAGTTGTACGCTATCACATTTCAATGTATTTAATATGTCGAGTAAATAGGTGACATTGAAGCCAATTTCAAGCTCTGCTGATTCATATTTTACGTCAACAACTTCTTCAGCTTCTTCTTGTTCAGGATTGTTTGCAGTAATTTTTATTTGGTTGTTATGGACATGAAGTCGAATACCTCGGAACTTTTCATTAGATAAGATAGCAACCCGTGATAGGGCATTTCTAAGTTCTTCACAAGAGACTTCAAGTGGTTTATCTGGGTTACGTGGTAATACGCGTTTATAGTCAGGAAATCGGCCATCAATGAGTTTCGATGTGAAAGTGAAATCACCAAGGTTAACACGTAAGTTATTATTACCAATTTGCATCGTGATAAGTTCGTCGTTATCGCTAACCAGTTTTGCAAGCTCAAGCACCCCCTTTCTTGGTAAAATAACGGAGTGAGTAGTTTGTGTATCTTGTTCTATTGGTTGTGCGCATAGTGCTAATCGATGTCCATCGGTTGCAACTGTTTTTAATAGGCCATCTTCAATTTCAAATAACATGCCATTTAAATAATATCTGACATCTTGGTTTGCCATTGAAAATTGTACTGCATCAATCAGTCGTTTTATGGTTTTTTGTGGAACAGAAAGATCTACATCGCTTTGCCAATTTTCCAAATTAGGAAAATCATTAGCAGGTAGCGTTGCTAAAGAAAATTTACTACGACCGGATTGAATCATCAATCGGTTATCGTCAACGCTTATCGATATTTGGGCATCATTAGGTAAGTTTCGGCAGATATCAAGAAACTTTCTTGCTGGTACGGTAGTTGCACCCGGCTCACTTGGTTCGGTTAATTGTAGATGGGATATCATCTCTATTTCAAGATCCGTTCCCGTCATTGATAGCCTGTTGTCATTGACTTGTAATAATAGATTCCCCAAAATTGGTAGCGTCGGGCGATTACTCAGTGGAGCGCTGACAAGGTGCAAGGGTTTTATCAGTTTTTCACGATCTATAATAAATTTCATAGTATTGATTCTTTTTTAAGTTGATAATGTTCGAATTAAATTGGAATAATCTTCTTTAATTGCATTGCTTTCTTCTTTTAATTCTGCAATTTTTCTACACGCATGTAATACGGTTGTATGATCTCTTCCACCAAAGCCGTCACCAATTTCAGGTAGGCTTTTGTTAGTGAGCTCCTTGGCAAGCGCCATTGCGACTTGTCGTGGTCTTGCAACCGAACGCGAACGACGTTTAGAAAGTAAATCTGATACTTTAATTTTATAGTATTCGGCAACGGTTTTTTGAATATTTTCAATGGTAACCAGTTTTTCTTGTAGCGCCAATAGATCTTTTAAGGCATCTTTAACAAAATCAATGGTAATGGCTTTTCCCGTAAAGTTAGCATTAGCGATGACGCGATTAAGTGCACCCTCTAACTCTCGAACATTGGAACGTAATCGTTTAGCAATAAAAAAAGCAACTTCTTCAGGTAGCTTAATATGATTTTCTTCGGCTTTTTTCATTAAAATGGCAACCCGCGTTTCGAGCTCTGGGGGCTCTATGGCAATGGTTAATCCCCAACCAAAACGTGATTTTAACCGGTCTTCAACACCATCAATTTCTTTAGGGTAACGATCCGAGGTTAAAATAATTTGTTGATTGCCTTCTAATAACGAATTAAACGTGTGAAAAAACTCCTCTTGAGAGCGCTCTTTATTAGCAAAAAATTGAATGTCATCAATCAACAAAGCATCAACTGAACGATAGTAATTTTTAAACTCTTCAATAGCATTATTTTGTAGTGCTTTCACCATATCTTGCACAAAGCGTTCTGAATGCATGTAAACCACTTTTGCATTGGGCTTTTCTTCCATTATTTGATTGCCCACTGCGTGTAATAAATGCGTTTTTCCTAAACCAGTAGAGCCATATAAAAATAATGGGTTATAAGCTTTGCCGGGGTTTTCAGCTACTTGTTTTGCCGCCGCAACACCTAGTTGGTTTGATTTACCTTCAACAAAACTATTAAAAGTGTGTTTATGATTAATACCTGAACGGTAAATATGATTTTGATTTGTTTCTTTTGTTGTTTGCCAAGCTGGTAAAACATCCATTTTGCGCTGGCTACTTTGGGCTTTTTTATCTGTCGATACGGTCGAGCCAACTTCAAGAAATAATTTTAAAGAATCATCATTAAAAAGCTTATTTAGTAATTGGGATATAGTAGTTAAATATTTATTTCTTACCCAATCTAGCACAAATCTATTTGGCGCATAAATATAAAGTTTGTTATCGACCATTTCCGCTTGCAACGGGCGAATCCATAAATTGAATTCCGTTGTAGGAATTTCTTCTTGTAATTGAGAAAGGCAATCTTGCCAAATCGCGGTAGGCACGGCAACTCCTTCAATTTTTCTTACTAACAATACCGTAAAGCATTATAATCCCTTTTGTGGATAATTTGTAGATCTAAGGTGATATATATTTAGTTGTTAACAAAAAAGAGAGATAAAAAAACCCGGCTTTTAACCGGGTCTTAATGAATAACTTAAAAAAACAAAAATTAATTTGTTGAATTAGTTACTTGAACTTCTTGAACGTTACGTGCTTTAACTTCAATTTCAACACGACGATCTGGTGCTAAACATGCTTTTAAGTCAGCGCCACGAAGTGCATTACATTTAGTACCAGTTACTGGTTGAGTTTTACCTACACCATGAGCACTGATTAAGTTAGCAGGAACACCTTTAGAAATTAAGTATTTCATTACAGAATTAGCGCGTTGTTCTGATAATTTTTGGTTGTAACTATCTGAACCGATACGGTCAGTATGGCCAATTACAACAACAGCACTTTCAGTTGGGTTAATTTTAACAAGGCTTGTTAATAAGTTGTCTAATGCTTGACGGCCTTCAGCTTTTAAGTCAGCTTTTGCATAAGCAAATAGAACATCTTCATTTAATACATAACGTTTTACTTCAGTTTTTAACTCAACTGGAGCTGGAGCAGCTGGTGCGCCTAAACGGTAAGTAATACCTAAACTTACTAGTCCCGCATCTGGAGATGCGTCAGTTTTAGTATGAATATGTTGAACATATTGGTATTCTAAACGAGTAGAGAAGTCTTCGTCGAAACGATAGTCAAGACCTAACGCATACACAGGAGATAGGTCGGTTTTTGTACCATTGTCAAGTTTGTCGCCATCTTTTACTAAACCGCCGTTTTTCCATTTAGCGATAGTTACCATTCCACCTGCACGACCATAGATATCTAGGTTGTCAATGATAGGGTAGCTTAATTTACCAGTTAAAGATACACCTTGGGCAGAAACTTTACTATGACCTACATCATAATTTGTGCCTGCATAATGGAAAGATCTTTTGTATTTAGCAGATCCTAACCAGTCATAACCTAATTCAAAAGCTAAATAAGGATTTGCTTGGAAACCAAGGAAAGCACCACCAGCAATATTACTACGGTTTGAAGTGCTAATACCAACGTTATCCCATACACGAACTTTATTCGCATCTAATCGATAAAGTTCTGACCAACCTAATTTAGCACCTGTATAAAAAGTGTTGTCTTCGTATGCTGCATTAGCTGCAGTAGCTGTTAAACTTGCAACTGCGATTGCTAGAGCTAGAGTAGTTTTTTTCATTTTATTGCCTCAACTTATATGTTGTTATAGACGATGTTTAGTTTCTTTTATTGTTTAAAATTCACTTCAAATAAAAAGAACAATACTTATTTTTATATAATTATGTTACCCATAATCTGTTTCATAGTATAGCATAGTTAATAGGCAGATCCATAACTAATGATGGTATAATACAAAAAAAATTTAAATAATTTTATCAAATGATTTTGTTAATTGTTATGTAAAAGTCATTAATAGTATTGGCTAATGAATTAGCCATAATAATGAAGTCAGCTTCTAGTCTTTTATCAAATTCATCTGAACCGATATCTTCATTTTCGTCTAAAATAATCGAATCAAATTTAATTCGTTTAAATGTTAAGTCATTATTAATGATAAAGCTAACACCTCTTTCATCAATAATTTTAATTTTTGTGACCCATTTGCCAGAATCAAAATGAACACGCATTTCGTCACCGGTGATCTCTTGGTTTTTGCAATTGATAATTCCATTACCTTCAAGAGGATCTTTGAGCTCGGCTTGATCACCTAATATAAATGGTGGAAAACTCAGGTTTTCTTTAACCCAGGTCGTCATAATTTGTTCAAGTGGTTTATCAATTGATAACGGCGTTAATGCAAGTGATCCAAGCTCTTTGCGCAAAATGGCTAAGATATCTTCGGCTTGTTTAAAGCTACTACAATCAACAATAATGCGTTTATTCTGTGTATCAATCCACAACCAATAGTGATTATATTTACTAAATGCTCTTGGCATGAGATCAATCATGACTTCGTCTTTTAAGGTAGCTTTTTCGTTTTTAGTTAGTTTTCTACTGAGTGCGTGTTCTTGCTTATCAATTTTCTCTAATAATGCCTGTTTAATAACAGGGGTGGGTAATATTTTGGTTTCTTTTTTGATTCTTAATAATAAATGCCCTTGCATATCAATAATAAAAGCATCGTCATTATTATCATGATAAGGCGATACCCAACCCATTTTGGTAGTGTCTAAATTACCACAAGGGGTA
Organism: Gilliamella bombicola; assembly: GCF_900094945.1. Taxonomy (GTDB): domain Bacteria; phylum Pseudomonadota; class Gammaproteobacteria; order Enterobacterales; family Orbaceae; genus Gilliamella; species Gilliamella bombicola. The sequence goes on along the minus strand of NZ_FMAQ01000005.1, from coordinate 45,020 downwards.
AAAAGATGCGATTTTAGTGCGTTTTCAATCGCATCTTTATTAAGTAATGTGTCATTATTGAGTTGATAAATGATGGCATTTTTAAACCAAAGCATACTTTTCTATTTCCTGAGTTTTTTGTGGTAATGATTTTATTTCACTTAAACAGCTAATAACTTAGTGCTGATATATATTAATTAAAAATTATAAGATACACCCATATAAATCGAGGTGACAGTGCTTTTGTCAACCATTGGGCTATCAGCTGCGTCGCCAGTTAATTTATCGATATGAATACCGCCAAAAGTAGCCATATTTTCGGTAAATGAATATTGTGCTGCGATTTCGGCGTAAGGTGTCAATGAGCTATTAGCATTGACGTATCTCAATCCTGAACGAGATGATTCTTTATGCGAAATACCATAGTAATAACTATTGTGTTTACCATTAGCCCAATTTATACCAATGGTTGGTGCAATAATGAAATTGCCTTGCATATAAGGAACGGTATAATCGCTATTAACTAAAATACTATTACTTTTATTTAGCATATCAGCCCCAACGCTACTAGAAAACACTCCCCAGTTGGTTATAAGGGAATATTCTATTTCCGTCAATAATGTTGCGTGACGGCTATCAAGTTGTTTTAATTGGTGATTATCTGAATTGTGTGGTTTAAATTCATTAGATAAGTAGCGAGCACCAAGTGAAATACTTTGCTCGTCAGAATGATAAACATAAAATCCAGCGGATAAATCATCGATAAAAAATAGCCCATTGTCATAATCAATATGAGGGATAGGGGAATAATGAGCACTGTAACTTTTATAAGGTGAATTTTCCCAACCAATACCAATCCCAAGGGAAGTGGGCTCAGCTAATGCGATCTGGGTAGTTCCTAATGCTATTATTGATAAAAAAGAAAGTGCATAAGGTATTTTTTTCATTTTTTGATGCCCGTATATCGTGGTTATCTATAAAAGAGAGCGCTTGTTATCATTTCGCAGATTTTATTATCTTTTTAGTATATTTTTTTATTTTGCTTATTGTCACACAATTCATACAGTAATTATACATTGTAACAAACAAATTTCTTGAATAATAATGCCACATTTTATCGTGTTTGAATATGGATTAGTGAGATAATTATGAGTAAACCAACTATAGAAATGATTAACAGTCGTCCCGATGATGCGACATTGTTAGCGGATGAGGCTAAATATTGTTCTTTTGGCGATACTGTGCACTATGTTGAACCACCAAAAATCTTTGATGGTTGTGAAGGTAGTTACATGTATGACAAAGAAGGCAAAGCTTTCCTTGACTTACAAATGTGGTATTCTGCGTGTAACTTTGGTTATGCTAATGAACGTTTAAATAATGTGCTTAAAAAGCAAATCGATACCTTACCACAGTGCGCTAGCCAATATTTGCATCCAACTAAAATTGAATTAGCCAAAACCATTGCCCAAGGCATGGAAAAACGCTTTGGTTATGAAGGACGAGTACATTTCAATGTGGGTGGTTCACAATGTATTGAAGACTCTTTAAAATTGGTTCGTAATGCATCTGGCGGTAAATCGTTAATGTTTGCTTTCCAAGGTGGATACCATGGCCGTACTTTAGGAGCATCATCCATTACATCAAGTTATCGTTATCGTCGTCGCTATGGTCATTTTGGCGATCGTGCTATGTTTGTTCCATTCCCATATCCTTTCCGTCGTCCGAAAGGCATGACAGCAGAAGAATATGGTGAACATTTGGTGGCTGAATTTGCCCGTTTATTTGAAACCGAATACCACGGTGTTTGGGATCCAAAAGTTGGACAAGCGGAATATGCAGCGTTTTATGCCGAACCTTTACAAGCAACAGGCGGTTATATTGTGCCTCCTCGTAATTACTTTAAAGGTCTTAAAAAAGTATTAGATCAGTATGGTATTTTATTAGTCGTTGATGAAATCCAAATGGGCTTTTACCGTACCGGTAAACTTTGGTCAATTGAACACTTTGATGTCAAACCTGATGTTGTGGTTTTTGCTAAAGCATTAACTAATGGTCTTAATCCGCTAGGTGGTTTATGGGCACGTGAAGAATTAATTAATCCACAAGTATTCCCAGTTGGTTCAACTCACTCAACATTTGCCTCAAATCCACTTGGTACAGCAGTTGGTCTTGAAGTGTTAAAAATGACTTCTGAAACCGATTACGAAAAAATGGTCATGGACAGTGGTGCTTACTTCCTTGAAGGTTTAAAAACACTTGAGAAAAAACACAAAGAAATTGGTGAAGTTGATGGTTTAGGCTTAGCGCTTCGTGCTGAAATCTGTACAGAAGATGGCTTTACAGCTAATAAAGCCTTAGTTGATAAAATGGTTGATATTGGTATGTCAGGTGATCTTGATTGGAAAGGTACCAAAATGGGCTTAGTGCTTGATATTGGTGGTTACTATAAAAACGTGATTACCTTTGCCCCATCGTTACACATCTCTCGTCAAGAAATTGATCAGGGTATTGAACTGTTGGATCAATTAATTACTCGAGCCAAAAAAGAGCTTTAATTGTTTTATTTTCATTTTCCCGTCAATGTCTATTGGCGGGACCGCGAGTTACAGCCAATCTTATATTTAACGTTATGAAATATATCAATCAGTTAGAACCAAAAGAATTAATAGACAATTTTCTAGCTCATCCTCCACAAGAATTTTCCGCATGGCTGAGTGAAGATGGGGTGCCTGTTTTTTCTGCCAAGTTTGATCTTCTTACTACTGCAGATGATGATTTCAGACATAAAATTCAAAAACTGCCTTTTTACCATAAATGGCAGCGCTATTTACAACCCAATACTTGTTTTGTTGGCGCAACTGTTTCGGAATATGCGTTACTAAATGATAAAGTGGATGCTAATCAATTAGCACAACATCTTAAAATGGCTTATGCTAAGCAATATCCTTTTTTGATTGTTAAAGATATACCTGTCTCATCGCCTTTACTGAGCGAAAAAGAAAATGATTATTCAATGCATCTTATTACGTCATTAAAAAAACAGGGTTTTATTGAAGTTGAAGGACAAGCATTGGCTTGGCTACCAATTGATTTTGCAAATATAGATGAGGTTTTTTCACGATTTTCTTATAGTAGACGTAAAAATTTTAGGCGAAAACTAAAATCGCGCGAAAAATTAACCATTAATATCTTGCATAGTGGTGATGAGTGTTTTTATGACCAAGCGGTTTTAGATGAGTATTATCAATTATATCTTAATGTTTATCAGCAAAGTGAAATCCATTTCGACTTATTGACTAAACCCTTTTTTACTCAGTTATTACAAAGCAAAACCCAAAATGCGCATATTGTGACTTATCACCATGATGATAAGTTGGTGGGGTACAATATTTGTTTTGTTGTGAACAATATGTTAGTTGATAAGTATATCGGTATGGTTTATCCACAGGCAAGAGAGCTCAATCTCTATTTTGTAAGCTGGTTTGTAAATCTTGAATATGCTTTGCAGCAAGGATTTAGTCATTATATTGCGGGTTGGACCGATCCTGAGGTAAAAGCATCACTCGGTGCAAAATTTACTTTTACTAAGCATCTTGTTTATATTCGCAATCCATTATTAAGAGCTATATTACGCAGATTGATTGGTCACTTTGAAAGTGATAAGGAGAAAGTAGCATGACCTGTCCTATTATTCTCAACTTTGATGGAAGCGTGGGTGATATTTGTCATGCTCAAACGGTTGATGTTACGCAGTGGCAAGATACAATTCGTTTTGGTTGCACTAAGAAACAATTTAGCCAATTTAAACAGGTATTACAGCAATCTTTACCCGAAAGCCATGGCACGGTATTAATGGGCAGTGGTGATTTTCATCATATTTCATTACTACTTATTGAACGTTTAGCAAAGCACTATTCCGCAGATAATCCGATCCAAGTTGTGATTTTTGATAATCATCCAGACAATATGCGCTATCTATTTGGTGTGCATTGTGGATCATGGGTTAGTTATGTGGCAAGTTTGCCTTTTGTGAGTCATGTACATGTGCTTGGCATTACCTCCCATGATATTGGTATAGCCCATTTTTGGGAAAATAGATGGAAACCGCTGCTTCATAAAAAATTGACTTACTGGAGCCTAGATGTCAATGTTGCATGGGCAAAAAAAATTGGCTTAGGACATGCTTTTAGGCATTTTGCCACACCAGATGACCTTATTGCCAACTTCTTATCCGAACAATATCATAGCGCACAACCGGTCTATTTATCGATTGATAAAGACGTATTAAGCGAAGAGGTGGTTCACACCAACTGGGATCAAGGCAAACTACAAACGTATCATCTGCTTGATACTATATCGTCAATTAAACCTAGAATTATCGGCAGTGATATTACCGGTGAACTATCAATATGGCAGCCATCTAATTGGTTTAAACGTTTGCTTAGTTCTCTTGATAAACAACCGAGCATATCACCAAATAACCTTCTTAATTGGCAGCAAGAACAGCATCAACTTAATTTGACGCTATTAAAAGCATTAACAGTATAAATTTTTAAAAGTTTCAGGAAAGTAGGCTTAAGTATAAAACGGCCAGCTTTCCATTATGATTGGAGCTTAGGGTTAATGGTTGTGCGGATTTTGTTGAGATAATTTACTTTCTGCTAATGCCAAAAAGAGAATGCCTGAAACAATTAATATTGTACCAATTAACTTGAATAAGGTAATTGGTTCGTGAAATAACCAAATTGAAACAACCATCACGGTCACAACTTCAAAGTGTGATGCGGCAAAAGCGGGTCCTACAGGGGCTTTTTTTAATAACGTCATCCAAGTAAAAAATGTCAGAATATAGCCTGCTATTGAGATATAGATCCAAGGGTTAGTAAATACGCGAATTAACCATTCAATGCTCATCTCTAACGGTTGAGCTTCAATCGCTGTTAATTTAAAACTACATTGAGCAATTGTGTCAAAAAAGAGCAATACAGAAAAACCAATTAAGTAAAATCTAGCCATATTAAGACATCCCTACAAAAACAACACCGGCGGTGATTAATAGCATTCCGATCAAGCGGTAACTAGTTAGTAATTCTTTGAAAATAATACGGCCAACTAGCATGATAGTAATAATATTAAATGAGGCAAGTAATACCCCTTGAGAAAGAGGCACTAAAGTTAAAAAGGCTAACCATAATAAAAATTCAGCAATATACGAGGTAACGCCAATCCAAATCCACTTATTTTTTGCTAAATCTAGCCAATAGTACCAACCATCGCGATTGTTGGGTGCGATGGCGGCAAATTTAAAAGCGACTTGTCCTAAAGTATCGAAACAAATGTTACTAACCCAAAGTAAAATAACTAATGGTGACATTATGCTTTTATTCCTTCTGCTATATTATCAAAGAAAGAAGCACACTCCTTGATTACTTCGCGGCGCTGGCTATCAATGGTAATTAAATGATAGCTATCATTTAATACCACTAACTTTGTTGGTCCTGATACTTGCTTTTCGACCAATTTGGCATTCGTTTCTATATTGGCGATATCATCGTTACCTGAATGCATAATTAAACAAGGCGAAACTACTTGGGGCAATTGCTTACGCATCGCTTTTGCCAATAACTGCATTTCGGCAAGCGCAGGGAATGGATTTCCTGCAAGGCCTGCTGATGCAGCATCACCACTTAACATACTTTCAGAGACCACCGCACGAATGCGTTCATCTTTAAGCCCATAAGGTGGTTGTTCAATGAAAACCTGTTTTTGAAAAATACCCAATTTTTTAAAGTAAACAAGTAAGAAAAACAGTTTTTTTGCCCAAAATGGCATACTCCAACCATCGTAACAAAATGTGGGCGCTAACACGCCAACTCCTTTGATTTGTTCAGGTCTGTCTACTGCCAGTTTGAGCGCAAGTAGTGCGCCCATTGATAGCCCGGCAACAAAGATATTATCTACATGCTGCGCTAAATAATCGGCGCCATCTTGCACGCTTTTATACCAATCTTGCCAAGTTGTTTTACACAGATCTTCTTCCGTACCGCAATGTCCTGCTAACTGGATGGCATAAACCGTAAATCCAGCTTTATTTAAACCATTAGCTAAAATCCGCATTTCATTGGGGGTACCGGTTAAGCCATGAATTAACAGCACACCATTTTTATTACCTGGTAGAAAGTAAGATAAATCTTCGATTGTACTCATTAACGTTCCTTATTCTTTTACCATCATCACAGGAATAACCGCCTGTTGAGCTTGTTCTAATGCGGTTGTGACATCGGCAAAGCTGGTGATTTGCGTGTGTGCTATGCTATTTTTTTCGCAATAGTTAACCAACTTATCTTTAGCAAAGACAAAATCAACATTATGCGACACACAATAGTCTGACGTACCGTCACCAACATAAAGTATTTGTGGAAAATATTGTTGTTTTTTTACATGATTACATTTGCAATTACCGCTTTTTTTGATGCAGTCTTTGTTTGCATAGGGGAACTCAAGGCGCCAACTGCGCGCATTATTATGCAGTAATTTATTGGCAAAAATTGGCAACTGTTTAATACCATGACGTTTTAAAATAAACTCAATGGCATAATCAAGCCCATCGCTAACTATATGAACAGGGATGTTATTTTGTTCAGTATAATCAATAAAAGATTTAAAATCTGGATCTATTTCGATTTGTGATAAGACTTCATTAAGCTCATCTAAGCTTGCATCCATTAAGGCAATTTGTTTACTCATACATTCTTGAGAGCCAATTTTGCCATTAACCCATAATTCTTCAAGCTCATCACAACCATCCTGACCGAAATGGCTCAGTAACGTATCGGTAACATCTTTTACACTAATTGTGCCATCAAAATCACACAAGACAATTGGCGAGTGATGTTGTGTATAAGATGGATGAAAAAGAAAGTTTGTAATTGATGAAAAAGTATTCATGTTTAATGTAAAAATAGCCTATTTAAAGATATTGGCGCAAATTCTCTCATAGAGTAACTATAAACTTTGTAGGCTCTTTGTATATATTTTGTAACGAGGGGATAATTGTCTGTATAATGAGGCATCTCTAAGTAAAAGTGGCAGTAATTAAGAACAAATAATGAGTGAACGTATATTAATCATCGAAGATGATCAGCGGTTAGCCAATCTAATTCAAGTTTATCTTATTCGGCAAGGATATCTTGTTGAATGGCATAATAGCGGTGCAGGCGCTGAAGAAAGAATTCAACAGCTTAATCCAGATCTGGTTATATTAGATGTGATGTTACCTGAAAAAACGGGTTTTGATATTTGTCGTGATATACGCACATGGTTTACTAACTACATCCTTATAATGACAGCTAGCGAAGATAATATTGATGAAATCGTTGGACTGGAATTGGGGGCGGATGATTATTTAGCTAAGCCCGTTGAGCCAAGATTACTGCTTGCCCGCATACGAGCCTTATTAAGACGAAAACAGATAGAAACCGACAAAGACAATCATAAAGAATTGATTGTGCCATCAAATAATAAAACGCTAATATTTGACAATTTAGTTATCGATGGCGAAAACCGAAAAGTGCTTTTGCAAGAGCAAGAAATTGATTTAACAACCGCTGAATTTGATCTGCTATGGTTACTTGCGCATAATGCAGGGACAATTTTATCCCGAGATGATATTTTTTCTCAGGTAAGAGGGATCGATTTTGATGGTAGCGATCGTTCTATTGATGCACGGGTGTCAAGACTTCGTCGAAAATTACTCGATGATCCAGATAATCCATCGCGCATCAAAACCGTGCGTGGTAAAGGCTATTTATTTATGCGAGAGGGAGAAAGCCATTGAGCCAATTATTAGCCAAACCACTATTTTTTAATCGCCGAATTGTGTTTTATTTAGTCATTTTACTTTTATTGCAAAGTATCATTGCTTATGGTGCTTTATTGGTTTTCGATTCATTACCTTCATCGTTAACCGATATGCCTGATGATCATATTGTATTTCGAGAATCTCAACGAGGCACGGTAAACCTGATTCGTATGCAAATTAACGAGCACAAAGATCGTCCCCTTCAAGACGTGGTTAATGAATTACAACCTTATTTTGGTTACCCTATTGAAGTCTTGCCAATTAATACACCCTTACCCGATGCGGTACTTAACGAGTTACACAAACTGGACTTTTCTTATGATAGCGACAGAGAGGTCGTTTACATTGATTTAAAAGATGGTAATTTGCTCCAATTAGGTCCAATTGCTATGCGAGACATTTTGGCATCCAACACCATGTCATTGACCATCTTTCTTATTATTTGGGCTGTATTTAGTGCCATCATCTTTTTTATTTTAATTTATATGGCGTTTAGCGCTGTTTGGAAAGATTTGGTTAATATCAGGCAGACCGCCGAACAACTAGGACAAGGTAATTTAAAAGCACGAACCGAAAATGTAAAAGGTTGGTTGTTTAAACCGCTCGCTAACGTATTAAACAATATGGGCACACATATTGAACACTTAGTAAGTACCAATCAAACGATTTCTCATGCAATGGCACATGAACTACGCACTCCGCTTGCAAGAATGCGATTTGAACTTAGTATGCTTGAAGAAGCTAACGACGAACAAGAAAAACGTCTTTTACAAAAAGGCATGAGTGATGATATTAACGAGCTTGAAACATTAATCAATGCCAGCTTGAATTATTTTAAAATGCAGCAAAGCAATATCGAGCTAAACTTAACACGTGTAGCACTCAAAGAGTGGGGTGAAAAGGTGTGCCAATCACTGGCGTTATTCAAACCTAAAGAGTTTGAACTAACTTGTAATAGCCAAGATGCATACGCTATGATTGATACCAATTTAGTTGAAACCATTGTTAAAAATCTGCTACTTAATGCGTTTAAATATGCAGCTCATAAAGCGGTTTTAAATATCACCAAACATGAAAATCGTGTTATCCTTGAGATCGATGATGATGGCGCAGGTATTCCTTTTGATGCGCGCGAAAAGATTTTTATGCCTTTTGCCAGACTTGACACTAGCCGTACACGTTCAACCGGTGGTTATGGGCTTGGTTTAGCTTATGTAAAATTAATGGCAGAATTTCATGATGGCAAAGCGTTTGTTGTTACAAGTCCATTAGGTGGAGCAAGATTTGTGGTTTCGTTAAAATCGGGTGATGAATAGCGACTGTATTTATTTGGAAACATGGTCAAAAAGTGGTCAGAAAAGGTATTGATTTTATTGAAGTTTTTTGTTTGTGTTTTTTAGTTAACACATGGGTTATTTTATTAAAAAATGGCATTGTTTAACCAAAAGCCAATTTTGTCGATACAAATAGCCTGTTTTTCGTTTCAGAAATAACAAAAATTTGTTATATTCATCAACCAATACAAGAAGTAATAGCAAAGCAAATATTCTTAATTTGTTACTAATAAATATATCATCAGAGGTTTTTTTATGAGCGGTTCACTACCGACAGAGACTGAAACTCGTCCGACTAATTTTATCCGTCAAATTATTGATGCGGATCTTGCTGCTGGCAAATATAAAACAACGCATACCCGCTTTCCGCCAGAACCAAATGGCTATTTACATATTGGGCATGCTAAATCAATTTGTTTAAATTTTGGTATTGCGCAAGACTATCAGGGTAAGTGTAACTTGCGTTTTGATGATACGAATCCTGCTAAAGAAGATATAGAGTATGTTGAGTCGATTAAACAAGATGTCCGTTGGTTAGGGTTTGAATGGGATGGCGAGATTTGTTACTCATCTGACTATTTTGACCGGCTATATGATTATGCAATTGAACTCATCAATAAAGGGCTTGCTTATGTAGATGAACTGTCTGCTGATGAAATTCGTGAATATCGTGGTACTTTAACGCAACCGGGTAAAAATAGTCCTTATCGTGATCGTAGTGTTGAAGAAAACCTAGCTCTTTTTATACAAATGAAAGAAGGCAAATTCGCCGAAGGTAAAGCCTGCCTACGTGCCAAAATTGACATGGCATCGCCATTTATTGTGATGCGTGATCCGGTGTTATACCGTATCAAATTTGCCGAGCATCACCAAACAGGCAACAAATGGTGCATTTACCCAATGTACGATTTTACCCATTGCATTTCAGATGCGATTGAAAACATCACCCATTCACTCTGTACGCTGGAATTCCAAGACAATCGTCGTTTATATGATTGGGTATTAGACAATATTACGATCGAAGCGCGTCCACACCAGTATGAATTTTCAAGATTAAATTTAGAGTATGCCATTACCTCTAAACGTAAGTTAAATCTATTAGTATCAGAAAACATTGTTGACGGTTGGGACGATCCACGCATGCCAACGGTATCGGGTTTACGTCGTCGTGGTTATACACCTGCTTCAATCCGTGAGTTTTGCCGTCGAATTGGGGTGACTAAGCAAGAAAATACTGTTGAAATGAGTACCCTTGAGTTTTGTATTCGTGAAGACCTGAACGAAAACGCACCTCGCGCAATGGCAGTGCTAGATCCCGTTAAAGTTGTGATCGAGAACTTCTCAGACACGATTGACGAAGTGCTTAGCATGCCAAATCACCCAAACCGCCCAGAATTAGGTGCTCGCGAAGTGACCTTCACGCGTGAAATTTACATCGACCGAGCTGATTTTAGAGAAGAAGCTAACAAAAACTACAAGCGTTTAGTACTCGGTAAAGAAGTGCGTTTGCGTAATGCTTATGTTATTCGTGCTGAGCGCGTTGAAAAAGACGCCGAAGGCAACATCCAAACGATCTATTGTAGTTACGACCCTGCAACATTAAATAAAAATCCGGAAGATGGTCGTAAAGTGAAAGGCGTCATTCATTGGGTTTCGGCTAAGTTTGCCAAACCGGCTGAAATTCGTCTGTATGATCGTTTATTTAATACGCCAACCCCAGGTGCAGCCGAGGACTTTTTATCAACCATTAATCCTAATTCATTAATTATTAAACAAGGTTTTGTTGAGCCAAGTTTACAACATGCACAAGCCGAGTATGCTTACCAATTTGAACGTGAAGGCTACTTCTGTTTAGATAATAAATATGCAACCGAAGATAAGCTTGTGTTTAACCGAACCGTAGGTTTAAGAGATAGCTGGAACGAAGCATAATTAACGCAATTATCGCCGACTTATTGGGTCGGCGAATGATTGTAGTTGCCACCTCATTTACATTACTTCAATCTAATTCAATAAATTATTCTTCGTGTTTAAACAATTTTGTTTGTTGATCTAAATAGCTCAGCACATCAGGCATTCGGTGTTTACCTGCCATTGATTGCACGCTATTGGCTGCATTTGTTAGCGGTATGCCTATCGAGGTAACATATAACGGGTGCTTGCTTTGACCACGAAGAACTTCGATCAAATACTCGCTATTGCCTGAAAACGGCTTTTTAGCAACACCAATAATAGGAATGGTTTTGTTTAATGCATGATACAAATGCCCACCTAGCCCTATCTTACCTTCATCCAAATGCACATAACCATCAATCACAATGCAGGTAAGTTTACTTAAATCAATTTTATCAAGCAGTGACATAATGCAAGGCAATTCACGTTGATAAAACTGACCTGATTGATAGGGCGCAACATTATCTTGATAATCTGTGATTACCTGTTCAATTGCTGAGGTTGAATCAGTCCAATGATGAAATAAAACGCCGACCGATTTGGCGCGGTTATCAATGTAATAAACATCAATTGCAAGTATCATATTAAGTTATCTTCTATTTAAAACATTATTTATCAATGAATCAATACATTGAAACTAACTGAGTAAAATAACATAATTACTGTTATTAATTCAATGTGATAATATTCACTTCTGTATTGATTATTCTATTGATTATTATTAAATATACTTATTAAGTTTAGTTATTCCGATGGTCATAAGCCAATCCACTAAACAATACATCATTTAAAAAGTATAAGCCGTCAATCTGTTGCAAATAACTTAACTCTACCCGAACCGATGGGGTAAATTCAGTTTTATTTCTTCTCTCATTCATTTTATTTTCCTTTTCGCCCTGTTCTAATTATTGTGATGCGTGATCCGGTGTTATACCGCATCAAATTTGCCGAGCATCACCAAACAGGCAACAAATGGTGCATTTACCCAATGTACGATTTTACCCATTGTATTTCAGATGCGATTGAAAACATCACCCATTCACTCTGTACGCTTGCATTCCAAGACAATCGTCGTTTGCGTGACTAGGTATTAGACAATATTACGATAGAAGCGCGTCCACACCAGTATGAATTTTCAAAATTAAATTTAGAGTACGCCATTACATTTAAACGTAAATTAAATCTACTCGTAGCTGAAAAAAATCGTCGATGGTTGGGACGATCTACGCATGCTAACGGTATCAGAATTACGTCGTCGTGGTTATATACCTTCCTAGATCCTTGAATTTTGCCGTCGAATTGGGGTGACCAAGCAAGAAAACATTGTCGAAATGAGTACCCTTGAGTTTTGTATTCGTGAAGACCTGAACGAAAACGCACCTTGCGCATATGCAACAGAAGAAAAGCGCATGCATAATCGAACTGTGGATTTAAGAGATAGCTAGAACGAGGCATAATTTAACTCAATTATCACCGACTTATTGAGTCGGCAAATATCCACAATAACCACTTCAATTCCCTTTACTTCAATCTAATTTTTCCAATCCCGACAACGCTACCATCACTATCCAAAAATTGGTCAGGAAAGGCATTGATTTTATTTAAGTTTTTATTTGATTGTTTTTACTCAAAAAACAGCAAAAAAAACGTTTTTCAAGACATTACTTTATTAATAAAACTTTACAAAAATAAATAAAAAAAAATTAGTTGTCCATTATGATGCGGAATATAATTTCGTTATAGGACAAAAGTCCCGTTAGTTGAATAAGTAAATAATTCTAAAATTCTTATAAAAAACTCACTTAACAGGTTGGTTGGTATGTATTGCAATTCCTCAGTGTATCTTTTTGGTTATCAAAGTTGTAGTTATCAAGATTCCTCACGAGTTTTATTTTTACCGCTGAATTTAGCGAAATTATTAGTATTTTCTCTGAGCTTGACACCTTTGTTATTACTTTCTTCGTTTAGTGTACAGGCGTTATCGGTTTATACATCACAAACTATTGAAGGTACTGCGCCGTATTTAACGTTCGACGGTGGTCGAACAAGGGTTACTTCAACGGATAGTTTGTTGTCTATTAAGTTGCAGGATGGCTCAGTCATCACGCCGTCTACTAATACATCAAGTGTATCAAATCCAATAAGATTGCCTTATGCAGGGAATACTCTGGATGATATAGATATGATAGTCCCGTCATCGGCTAGTTCAGTTGATTTAAGTGATTTAATCACTCGATATAATTATTGGGGGGATGATGATGGGGATGGACAGGGTACAAGTGGTATTACTGCTACAGGGAGTATATCGGTATGGATTAGGAATAAGAATGGTCAAACAGTAAGTCGTAGTGATGCATTAAGTATTTGTGATGCTCCTTATCGGGTAAATTTAATGAGTACAGGGGGAAGTTTAACTACCCAGTATGGGGTGCCAAGGAGTAGTAGTTTTAGTGGATCTGAGGTGGATTATTATATCAATCCGTATGACAATGTTCCTCGTATTTGTTACGCAAGGCCAAATCTTGATGGTTATCTCGTAAGCAATCACGCAACTAACATATGGAACCCTTATAAGGGTTTTTTAGTTCAGTCAACAAGTCCATCATCTTATAACCGAAACTTTCCGACAACAGGTGCTGATGGATTATATTTTGATTTGGACATAGGTGGAATCGATGCAAGTCAGTTGACGTGGTCTGTTGTCACGAATGGTAGTAGTATAACCGCTACCGTGACAAACGTTAGACCTAGTGATATATGGATTCCTAGTATTGAGAGAAGAAATGTTGTCGCACGAGTTAAGTTAAGCGGTCCTAGGGCTGATGATACTCAGAAAAATTCAAGTAATCCTAGTCCGCTAGATGTCCCCTCTTTGCCGCAGACCTTTGAGTTGGTAGGTAGGGATGGTAGTGGTAATGAGTTGAGGTATGGATTTGTGTTACAGCAGTGGTTCGTCCATCGGGATAATGTAAGCGATAGTCAGTCTTACCAATCCTTTTGGTGTAGAAGTTTGGGTTATCGTTTGCCAAAAGTAAAGGATTTAACCAATGCAGTCAAAACAGATAGTCCTTCTATTTCTGGTGCCTTACCATCTTCATCTAATAATTATTTCCAGCGTCACATAGGTGCTGGGTTTTTCACGGAGTGGGGCTACATGGAGGAGTATGATGTGGACTTCTCCTTCTACGACTACTGGACGAGCGACGCATCAGGTAGCGATGGCTTCTTCATTGTCGACGCGGCGAACGGCGCCGTTAACAGCAACAGTGCCAGGTACTACCATTATGGCCTTTGTTCTGCACCTTAGCTTTTATTTCTTAGTCCTTAATCCTTGGGCTGCGGGGGCGGTTATGGTGTAGATAGAGGATAATCTAACAAAGAATAAAGCCCCCGCGTAAGTTGGGGCATTTTTCCTTAGGGTTGCACTGTTGCGGCGAAGCCACAATCGCGCCGTCCCCGCCGCCGCTCGGTCTTAACGCACCGTTTGTGGACGCGCTCCCGGCGCACCACAAACTCGCCAAACATCCCTGTTTGGCGTGCTAACCTCGCTCTGTTGTCGGCACATTCTGACGCCGGAATAGGACAAATAACATAATCTTAGGTGTTTTGGGTGAGTTGTTTTTATGTTAAAAA
>NZ_FMAQ01000005.1:0-29152 GCF_900094945.1 Gilliamella bombicola | reverse complement strand
TATTTTGTTCGCTAAAGGTCAAAACGTCCGAAACCACTGCACCTAATTCATTCTATTCACCAAAACAAAAAAGGCCTGATTTTCCGCCCAAAAATCGGTCAGAAAAGGTATTGATTTTATTAAAGTTTTTTCGATTGTTTTTTAACAAAAAAAACAAACTCCCCCCACCATCACCCGATTAATTGTATTTAATATAGCCACATCGTACGCTTTCTTTTATAATATTATTCTATTTTCCCCCTATTTTTAGCTTAAAAAGAGTAATTTTCATGAAAATTTTAGCTGGCTGTTCTGCTTTATCTGCATTTCGTATTAGTAAAATCTTATCTACTTGTTGTGAAAAATCCATCCCTGTTATTGATATTGAAGCCCAATATCTCCATTTTGTTGATTTGGCAGGCGAGTTAACGGCTGAACAACAGCTAACTTTAGATAAATTATTACAATACGGTCCTAAAACCGCACAAATCAATGTTAAAGAGACATCTAGCAAGCAACTTTTTTTAGTTACTCCAAGAGCCGGAACCATTTCGCCTTGGTCGTCAAAAGCGACGGACATTGCGCATAATTGTGGCTTGTTACAGATTCGACGTATTGAGCGAGGAATCGCTTATTATGTGCAAGTGAGTTCGCCATTAACCGATTCACAAAAAAACGATTTTTTATCATTGATTCACGATCGCATGATGGAAGCCGTTTTTAGTCGTGTTGAGCAAGCCGAGCAGCTATTCCACGTTGAGTCACCTACGCCTGTAACAACCGTTGATTTATTAGGCCAGGGACGCAAGGCCTTAGAAGACGCTAACCTTAAATTAGGTTTGGCATTAGCGCCTGATGAAATTGATTATTTAGTTGAAAATTTTGAAAAATTAAAACGTAATCCGACAGATATTGAACTTTATATGTTTGCGCAAGCCAACTCTGAGCATTGTCGCCATAAGATTTTTAATGCTGATTGGATTATTGATGGTAAAAAACAGCCTAAATCACTGTTTAAGATGATCAAAAATACTTTTGAACACACCCCCGATTATGTTTCATCTGCTTATAAGGATAATGCCGCTGTGATGGATGGCTCGAAAGTTGGGCGCTTTTTTGCCGATAATGAGAATAAAACCTACGGCTATCATCAAGAATATGCGGATATTTTAATGAAAGTGGAAACGCATAATCATCCAACTGCTATATCGCCTTGGCCGGGTGCAGCAACGGGGAGTGGTGGTGAGATTCGTGACGAGGGTGCAACTGGGCGCGGGGCTAAACCGAAAGCGGGATTGGTTGGGTTTTCGGTTTCTAATTTGCGTATTCCTAACTTTGAACAGCCTTGGGAATACGATTTTGGTAAGCCTGATCGTATTGTCAGTGCGTTTGATATTATGATGGATGGTCCTTTAGGGGGAGCCGCGTTTAATAATGAATTTGGTCGTCCGGCTTTATTGGGGTATTTCCGTACTTATGAAGAAAAGGTCAATAGCCATAATGGTGAGGAGCTTAGAGGGTACCATAAGCCGATTATGTTGGCAGGCGGTATGGGTAATATACGTCGTGAACATATCCAAAAGGGTGAGTTTCCGGCTGGCTCTAAGCTGATTGTGTTAGGTGGTCCTGCGATGAATATTGGCTTAGGTGGTGGGGCGGCGTCGTCTATGGCGTCGGGCCAGTCTGATGCCGATTTGGATTTTGCTTCTGTTCAGCGTGATAACCCTGAAATGGAGCGCCGTTGTCAGGAGGTTATCGATCGTTGTTGGCAACTTGGTGAAGATAATCCTATTTTATTTATTCATGATGTGGGTGCTGGCGGTTTGTCTAATGCGATGCCTGAGCTAGTTAGTGACGGTGGCTGTGGTGGTCAATTTGAGCTACGTAAAATACTTAACGATGAGCCAGGGATGTCACCGCTAGAAATCTGGTGTAATGAATCGCAAGAACGTTATGTGCTTGCCATCCATCCGGATAAATTGGCCCTGTTTGATGAGCTTTGCCAACGCGAGCGGGCGCCTTATGCGGTGATTGGTCAAGCAACTGCCAATAAAGCTGTTACTTTGCATGATGATCATTTTAATAATAATCCAATTGATTTGCCATTGGATGTGCTCCTTGGTAAAACACCTAAAATGCAACGAGATGTTAAGACCCATCAAGCACATGGTGATAATTTTTCAACTGCTGATATTAATTTATATGATGCGGTTAAACGGGTTTTACATTTGCCAACCGTTGCTGAAAAGACCTTTTTAATTACCATTGGTGATCGCTCTGTGACGGGGATGGTATCGCGCGATCAAATGGTTGGCCCATGGCAAATGCCTGTTGCTGATTGTGCGGTTACGACTGCAAGCTTAGATAGCTATTATGGCGAAGCTATGTCAATCGGTGAACGCGCCCCCGTTGCTTTGCTTAACTTTGCCGCTTCAGCAAGGCTTGCCGTTGGCGAGGCGATTACCAATATTGCCGCAACGAATATCGGCGATATCAAACGTATCAAGCTTTCAGCTAACTGGATGGCCGCTGCTGGCCATCCGGGCGAAGATGCCGGTCTTTATCAAGCAGTCAAAGCCATTGGCGAAGAATTATGCCCAGCATTGGGTCTGGCTATTCCTGTTGGTAAAGATTCGATGTCGATGAAAACCACATGGCAACAAGATGGTGAACAAAAAACAGTGACGTCGCCATTATCGTTGGTGATTTCGGCATTTGCGCGCGTTGAAGATGTGCGTAAAACCGTGACACCGCAATTGCGTGTCGATCAAGATAATACGTTATTGTTGGTTGATTTATCGAAAGGTCACCAAGCGTTAGGCGCAACTGCACTGGCACAGGTATACCGTCATTTAGGTCAAAAAACAGCGGATGTTCATGATGCTAAGGAGCTTGCGGCTTTTTATCAAGCAATTCAATCCTTAGTCAGTCAAAATGCTCTGCTTGCTTATCATGATCGTTCTGATGGAGGGCTGTTTGTGACATTGACCGAGATGGCTTTTGCTGGGCATTGTGGTGTTGATGTTGATATTTCTCAATTAGGTCATGATGTGATTGCTTCGCTATTTAATGAGGAGCTTGGTGCTGTTATTCAGGTGGCCAATAGTTGTTTAGACGATGTGATGGCTTGCTTTAAGCAGTTTGGCTTATCTCATGCAGTTTATGCTTTGGGTCGTGCTAAAGCAGGACAACAATTTATTGTGCGTAATAAATCTGCTGTGGTTTATAGTGAGTCGCGCTCAACGTTAAGAACATGGTGGGCCGAAACAACTTGGCAGATGCAGCGGTTACGTGATAATCCTGAGTGTGCAGATCAAGAACATCAAGCCAAACAAAATGAAGATGATCCAGGATTAAGTGTGCACTTAACCTTTGATCCTCAAGCAGATATTGCAGCGCCTTATATTGTCACTGGCGTAAAACCTAAAGTGGCTGTATTACGTGAACAAGGTGTTAATTCGCATGTCGAAATGGCCGCTGCATTCAATCGAGCTGGTTTTGAAGCCATTGATGTGCATATGACGGATCTGCTTTCTGGTCGTATTACGCTTGATCCATTTAGTACACTGGTTGCTTGTGGTGGCTTTTCTTATGGTGATGTGTTGGGTGCTGGCGAAGGTTGGGCTAAATCGGTGCTGTTTAATGAGCGAGTTCGGTATGAGTTTGAGCAGTTTTTCCATCGCGGCGATACGTTATCGTTAGGGGTTTGTAACGGTTGCCAAATGATGTCGAATTTGAAGGATTTGATTCCGGGGGCTGATCTGTGGCCACGCTTTGTTCGTAATGTGTCAGAACGCTTCGAAGCTCGTTTTAGTCTAGTGAAAATTCAATCAAGCCCATCTTTGCTGTTTACCGGTATGACGGACTCTTATATGCCAATTGCGGTTTCGCATGGGGAAGGACGGGTTGAAGTTGCTGATGATGCGCATTTAACGCATTTAGAAGCCTCTGGATTAGTTGCTATGCGTTATATTGACCATTTTGGTCAAGTCACAGAGCAATATCCTAATAATCCGAATGGTTCTCCAAATGGGATCACTGCAGTCACCTCTAAAGATGGTCGCGCAACGATTATGATGCCTCATCCTGAGCGTGTATTTAGAACTGTAACAAATTCTTGGCACCCAGATAATTGGGGCGAAGATAGTCCATGGATGCGCCTATTCCGTAATGCGCGTAAGCAATTGGGTTAAATAAAAAAATCGCCGATATTTTTGTCGGCGATTTTGTTATTAGTGTTTAGGCTTTAGCTGATTGCTGCTGCCTTTGGGTGAGCGGTTTTGCTAATTGGTTATTCATTTTTTGTAATAATTGTTCGGTACTTTCCCAATTAATACAAGCATCAGTGACTGATACGCCATATTTCAAGTTTTCTGGCGGTTGTTCAGACGATTGATTGCCTTCAAATAAGTTACTTTCAATCATTACACCAATAATTGAGTTATTGCCATGTTCAATTTGTTCAATAATTGAGTCGGCAACAATCGGTTGATTGCGATAATCTTTGTTGGAATTAGCATGACTACAATCAATCATTAAGTTAGGTAACAATCCCGCCTTTTTCATTTGTGTTTCACATAATGCGACATTTTCAGCATCAAAATTTGGCGTTTTGCCACCACGCAAAATAACATGACCGTGTGGATTGCCCATGGTTTGTAAAACGGTTACTTGCCCTTGTTGATTGATCCCCACAAAGCGGTGCGCCATTGATGCCGATTTCATGGCGTTAATGGCGACATCTAAACTACCATCGGTGCCATTTTTAAAGCCGACTGGCATTGATAGTCCTGATGCCATTTCTCTATGTGTTTGTGATTCAGTCGTTCTTGCGCCGATTGCTGACCAACTAATTAAATCGCCAATATATTGTGGTGTGTTTGGATCTAATGCTTCGGTTGCAATAGGTAACCCAATTTTGGTGATATCAAGTAATAATTTGCGTGCTTTTTTAAGTCCATGTTCAATATCAAATGAGCTGTCCATATGTGGGTCGTTAATCATTCCTTTCCAACCTACGGTGGTGCGTGGTTTTTCAAAATAGACACGCATGACAATAAATAGGTGATCGTTGACTTCGTCGGATAGTTTTTTTAATTTATGTGCATATTCAATTGCTGCAACAGGGTCATGAATAGAGCAAGGACCGCATACGATAAGTAATCGATGATCTCGGCGTTCTAAAATATCAACAATGGTTTGTCTTGATGAGGCAATTTGCTTTTCTAGATCATTAGATAGCGGATAAAGTTTTTTTATCTCTATGGGGGTAACTAGCATGTGTTCGTCCCTAATTCTGACATTATTTAGTGAATCTTTTAACATTTTTATTTTCCTTGTTAAAATCTTGCAATTATTTATATGTAAAATTTTTATTACATAAACGTTTAATATGTAAACACAAAATTACATAATAGTAAATTAAATTTTCACTTATTAATCAGAATTTATTAGGGTTGTTTTTATTTTGTAGTTTTAGTAAATTTATCTTTACATTTTAATTGTGTAGAGCTTTATGCGTGTTGATTTAATCTGAGATCTGATAATAATGATTAAGCTAGGTTACCCTAGCTTAATGATAATTAAGGTCAATGCTAAATTTGGATAGCGCTAAATTAGAGTTGAAGTGCTATTATTTATTCGCTTTGTTGTCCAATAATAGTATAAATTTACCATCATTTTGTTTTTCTAGGCGGAATTTCCTTATCCATCTAAAATATGTATAGAATGTTGGGTCAGAAGTCAACTTACTGGTAAACTTAATGCGATAAGTTGTATTTGCTTGCAAAGGGTATTCAATTTTCAAGCATTCGCCAGAACGAATGTTATCTCCTTTCCAATTATCTTTTTCCCAATCCTCTAGGAAGCCCTTTTCTGATAGAGTTGTTTCTGTAATATAAATAGTATCAATGGGAATTGATTGGTTTGCCATAATTTGGTTTGTAGGTATGCTGATACATAGTTGATTGTCATTATTTAATGTTATATCTGGTGTAACAGTAACAACTTCAGTTTTGTAGTGTGGGTAGCAGCCTGTTAGTGATATTAACGGAATAATAATTAATAATATAATTGCGAAGTTCTTTTTCATAAGGTTATTTATTGTTGTGATAAAGTTATGTTTGTTATTTAAATTGGTTTAATACTCTAACAATTGTAATGAGCCATCGTTTTGTTTTTTTAGTATCAATCTTTTATCTAATCTTTTAACTACATTCCAACCTTCGCTGTTTTGTTGTATTGCTTTAATAAATACATAGTAACGTATATCGGTTTTAAATTGATAATCAAGATTTAAGCATTCACCAGGGTGAACTTGGTATTGCATTTTTACGCCTGTATCAGTCATTCCACTATAATATCTTGTGCGATCATACGTAGGGCCATCTTTTATTTTCTCACTGATACTTATAAACCTAATATTAAATAACCTATTTTGGGAGTATTTTCCCTTGGGGATGCTGATACATAGCTGATTGTTATTTAATTCTACATCAGGTCGTTCTCGTACTGGTTGGCGAAATAGTAGACAGCATCCTGTTGTTGTTGATAATATTAAAATCATTATTAGTATTTGAATGAGGTTTTTTTTCATGCAGATGATCCTTTACTTTTTTATTCCTTCCTAATTTTTAAAGCGGTTTATTATTTTTGTAAAAATGTTTTAGTAGTTTAACGATATTTGGTGTAGAGTTAAAAAATATGGCTAATATTAGACGTTAGCAATAGATTCTAATACGATATTTTTATCAATACCATCCATCACATCAACATGCCCAATTTTAGTTGGCACAACAAGTCTTAACTGCCCAGATAGTACTTTTTTATCTCGTAACATGTGTGGAAGGTAAGATTCAATCGGCATTTGTGCCGGTCTGTTAACCGGTAGCTTAGCACGTATTAATAAGTTTTTTATTCTATCAATATCTGCTTGCGTTAATTGTCCGAGTAATTTGGCGGTGTGTGCGGCCATTAACATTCCCACGCTGACGGCTTCGCCATGTAGCCAGTTTCCATAGCCTAGTTCTGCTTCTATAGCATGACCATAAGTATGACCAAGATTTAAAATGGCGCGCATGTCTTGTTCTGTTTCATCAGCAGCAACCACTTTTGCTTTTAGTTCACAGCAATGGTAAATACAGTAACTTAATGCGTTAACATCTAAATTTAATAAATCTTCTATATGTTGTTCTAACCAATTAAAAAATTCGGGGTCTAAAATAATGCCGTATTTTATGACTTCAGCAAGTCCTGCTGACAGCTCTCTTTGTGGTAAGGTTTTTAAGCAGTTTAGATCAATAACTACTGCTTGTGGTTGGTAAAAAGCACCAATCATGTTTTTGCCAAGCGGATGGTTAATGGCTGTTTTTCCGCCAACCGATGAATCAACTTGGGAAAGTAGTGTAGTTGGTACTTGAATAAATTTAATACCACGTTGGTAAGCCGATGCAGCAAATCCAACAACATCCCCGATGACACCCCCACCAAGTGCAATAAGGATTGAATTACGTGTATGGTTATTGGCAAGTAAGGCGGTTAGGATCGTGTTCCATGTTTCTATGGTTTTGTATTGTTCGCCATCAGGTACAACAATAGAGTCAGTTTTTACACCCTGCTTTTCAAGCATATCAGTGAGTGTTTGTAAATAAAGTGGAGCGATAGTTTCGTTGGTTGCAATTAGTACGCGTTGACCTACCTTGAGTTTAAAATGTTGAAATTCGCTCAGTAGATTTTCACCAATTGTGATGGGATAACTGCGGTTGGCTAACGCCACATTTAACATTTTTTGCATATTAATTTCCAGACAAGTCAAAACGGATTTATTGTTGCAATGTTATCGATAAAAGAGTGGCAGTGCAACTTAGAATCATTTAAACTTATCAACAATTTTGATTTGTGATGTTAAATTTTATATGTCTATCTCTATTGTTTTAGCACAAAAAAATTGGCGTGTTGGCGATATTGAAGGTAATGCTCAACAGATTATTGAGCTAATTAGTCGCCATTCGTCCGATGACCTCATTGTTTTTTCTGAACTTGCTTTATGCGGTTATCCTCCCGAGGATTTAGTATATCGATCCGATTTTAAAGATCGCTGTCAAAGGGCGCTTGCTTTAATTCAACAAGCAAGTAAACACTGTGCGATTATTGTTGGGCATCCACATTGGCAAGATGAGCATATTTATAATGCCCTTTCATTTTTTTGTGATGGGAAATTGTTGGCTTGTTACCATAAACAGTTACTGCCTAATTATGATGTATTTGATGAGAAGCGTTACTTTACTGCCGGCGATCAAACTTGTGTTGTGAACTTTAAAGGACAAAAGATTGGTTTGTTAATTTGTGAAGATCTTTGGCAAAATCAGCCAATCGATAATATTAAACAAGCTCAAGCTGATTTTGTGGTGGCAATTAATGCTTCACCATATGATTATGAAAAACAGCAACAACGATATGATTTAGTTAAACAGCATGCAAAACGCATCGGTTTACCGATTGTTTATGTCAACCAAGTTGGGGGGCAAGATGAGTTGGTTTTTGATGGTTGTTCTTTTGCCTGTAATGGGCAAGGCGAGGTGATTTGCCAACTTCAAGCTTTTAAAGAAGATATGACCGTTTTGGATTTGACCAATTCTTTTAGTATTGAGTGTTCACAGCCACAATCAGAAGCGGCTGTTTTAGCTTCCGTCTATGATGCTTTAGTTTTAGCAACAAGAGACTATATTATTAAAAATGGTTTTGAAGGTGCTGTTTTAGGGCTTTCTGGTGGGATTGATTCTGCGCTGACGTTGGCAATTGCTGTCGATGCATTAGGTAAAGATAAAGTACAAGCTGTGATGATGCCATTTCGTTATACAGCCGATATCAGTATTGCTGATGCTAAGGAAGAAGCTGAGATATTAGGGGTTGAATTTGATATTGTTTCCATTGAGCCAATGTTTGATGCGTTTATGTCATCGCTAACCCCACTGTTTTTAGGCACAGCAAAAGATACCACAGAGGAAAATCTGCAAGCGCGCTGTCGTGGTGTTATTTTAATGGCTCTATCAAATAAACGACGCAGATTGGTGCTGACAACGGGTAATAAAAGCGAAATGTCGGTTGGTTATGCAACGCTTTATGGCGATATGGCCGGTGGGTTTGATGTGCTTAAAGATGTTCCTAAAACGATGGTTTTTGCATTGTCTAAATATCGAAATACTCGTTCTTATGTGATTCCTGAGCGAGTGATAACTCGTCCCCCTTCAGCAGAACTTGCTCCAGATCAAAAAGATGAAGATAGTTTGCCTCCTTATGATATTTTAGATGGTATATTAAAAGGTTATGTTCAACTTGATCTTTCCATTGAACAACTTATTGCACAAGGCTATGATGAAGCGACAATAAGGCGAGTTATTAAATTGGTTGATATCAATGAGTATAAACGCCGCCAATCAGCAGTTGGTCCTAAAATCACTGCTCGTAATTTTGGTAAAGGTCGACGTTATCCCATCACTTCTGCCTTTGGGTTTAAAAATTGGTAATCTCGGATTAAGGGAAAATAGATATGAAAAAAATTGAAGCTATTATTAAACCATTTAAATTAGACGATATTCGAGAGGCGCTAGCTGATCAAGGTATTACCGGCATGACAGTGACTGAGGTTAAAGGTTTTGGGCGCCAAAAGGGGCATACCGAACTTTACCGTGGTGCGGAATATATGGTTGATTTTTTGCCGAAAGTAAAAATTGAACTGATTGTCCCTGACGATATTTTAGAAATGTGTATAGAGACGATTATGAAAACAGCGCAAACAGGTAAAATCGGTGATGGAAAAATTTTTGTTTATAATGTTGAACAAGTAATTCGGATTCGAACTGGTGAAATGGATGAATCAGCGATTTAATTTAAATTATTGAATGTCTGGCCGCTCTTGTTTTAGTAATTGAGGTGTTACAACACCTTGAATGGAGCAAATAAGAAGGGTCATATTTGGTCCTTTTTCAAGTAATAATAGCTTTTCGGTAGTATCCGGTGCTGGGATCGTTTTGACGCCAACAACAGTGCCGGTATTTTTATGCCAGACTTGGGTGTCGTCATTAATACTTCGAATCATTGGATTTCCAATATAAAGAAGGTTTTCTTCCATATTTTTCCAATTTATTTCTTTCAGTGTCTCTTTTATTTGATTAATATCATTGTCTATGATAAATCCCCAGAAATAATATTTTCCTATCTTTCCAAGATCCATTGCACTGTCATAATAGCCTGTGATTGTTAGGTTTTTATAAGACATTGGTGTTTTAAAATAAACATAGTTTCTATCTAAATTAGTACGATTTTCTACAGGAATATAGGCCTGATTTTGATTGAAAACCTTGATGTCAGTATATTTTTCTAATTCTTCTTTATTGGCGTAAACATCTTTAAAAAAAGATGGTGTGCACAATGTTAATGAGTCAATTAATGGTAATTTCTCGGCGGATGCGATAAAAGAGTAAAACATAAAAAATAGAGCAATAAATTTTTTTACCATATTGATTTGACTTGACAAAAATTAGGTACCATTAAGTTAGTTAATTAGTTTCGATTGTATAATTATTATGACAGAATAACAATGTTAAAGCGGTTTTTCTTTTTAAGAATTGTTAAGATTTGTTTATTTTATGATGATTTTTTTTACAAAAGATTGATTTTATTTCACAAAAACATACTTTATCAAGTAATAATGTATTTAATGTTTATATATGGAAGACAGATCGCATAATTATGAATTTATTTAGAAATTGTTTGAATATGAAATAACTATAATTTAGATTAATTGATAAGTTATTTTGGTTGCTTAATAAAGTTTAAATGGAAATTGATTATGTGTTCAACATTTGCAAATCGAATTTTAACAGAGCTTTCTGATGTTAAAGATATTTCAATTAAAACATTTTTCGGCGGATTTAGCGTTAACAGTAAAGATATCATGTTTGGCTGGATTACTCAAAAAGACTTTTATTTAAGAGGACATCCTGATTATCGATCAATTTTTATTGATTTAGGCATGCAACCATTAAGCATAACAATGGGTATGTCAACTAAATTACTTGATTACTATAAGGTTGGTGATGTACTTTTTAATGACCATAAAAAGTTACTTGCTATGGTAACAATGGTGATTGAATATACTAAAAAAGAACAATATGAAAAAGGTAAACTCAAAGAAAAACGGATAAAAGAGATGCCAAATATGACTTTGTCATTAGAAAGATTATTATGCAGTGTCGGAATTAAAGATGTTGAATCCTTTCAAGAAGAGGGGTATTTAAGCGCATATTATAAAATAAAACAAAAGAAGGCGGCAATTTCAATTAATATTCTGTTTGTTTTATATAGTTCATTGAAGCGGTTTCATGTTGCTACCTTATCTAAGGAAACTAAAAAAGCAATTGAGCTTGAATATCAATGTTTTTTAAATCAGATAGATAGCAATTTAAATGAAAAATAATTTTGGTATTGGTATTAATTATTGCGAATAATATCATCATCAAAAGTTATCCTAAAATAAAGCTATTTAAAAATGATGTAGTTAAAGTATTATCGTATTTTTAGATAGCTTTTTATAGTTGATATTATCTCGCTTTTTTACTACCAACTGTTTTGTTAGTTAGTAGGTTTTCTTCTTGGTGGACGCCTAAAAGGTTTTGGAGTTGGTAAATCGACCAATAATGCAGAAGGATCATATTGGCTAACGGGAATTGCATGAGCAATTGCTTTTTCAATAGCAGGTAGGTTTTGCGAATAGCGTTCACAAGCTAGTGAAATTGAGTAACCTTCAGCGCCAGCACGTCCTGTTCGTCCGATTCGATGTCGATAATCATCGCAATCATCGGGTAGATCATAATTGAAAACGTGAGTAACATTTGGGATATGTAATCCTCGAGCCGCGACATCGGTGGCAACTAAAATATCAAGTTGTCCTTGTGTGAATTGCTCTAAAATTGATAAACGCTTTTTCTGAGCGATATCGCCTGTTAATAGTCCAACTCGATGGCCGTCAGCAATAAGGTGTCGCCAAATTTTTTCACAAGCTACTTTGGTGTTAGCAAATACAATGCAGCGATCTGGCCATTCTTCTTCGATAAGCGTTTGTAATAGTGCCAATTTATCTTCATTCGAGGGGAAAAATAGCTCTTCTTTGATGCGATGACCAATTTTTTGTTCTGGCTCAACTTCGACATATTGTGGATTATTCATGTGCTCAAAAGCTAATTCACGCACATTGTGTGTTAATGTCGCAGAAAACAACATAGTTAACCTTTTGTTCGGTGGAGTCATATGCTTGAAGATCCAACGGATATCGCGAATAAACCCTAAATCAAACATGCGATCGGCTTCGTCTAATACAACAACTTGGATTGCTTCTAAATTAATGTAATTTTGCTTTGCATAGTCAATTAATCGCCCTGTCGTAGCAATTAAAATATCAATGCCAGTCGAGAGCATTTTTAATTGTTTATCATAGCCATCACCACCAAAAGCAAGTCCTAATTTAAGTCCTGTTTCTTCCGATAAGCGTTCTGCGTCATGGTATATTTGCACAACTAATTCGCGTGTTGGTGCAATAATGATAGCTCTTGGCTGATTGATTTTGTGATCGGGTAAAGGTTCATGATTCAACAAGTGATTAAATGTTGACGCCAAAAACGCCATGGTTTTGCCTGTTCCTGTTTGCCCTTGTCCGGCGATATCAATTCCTTTGGTAGTTAATGGCAATGTTTTTTCTTGAATAGGAGTGCAATAAATAAACTCTTTTTTCTCAAGTGCTTTTAACACTAAAGGATGAAGAGGAAATTGGCTAAAAGTTGTTTTGGTAAGATATGCTTGAATCATTGTGATTGTGAATATAATTACAGAATTTTTGTATTATAACATATTCAATACGGTGGCATCACTAATAATTATATCCTATTATACTAATTACTAGTAGGGAAATACAAAGTAATCTATTATTGCATACCAGTGAAAGTATGTTGGAGATAAAAATGAGTAATAATATCGTTCTGTTATCGGAAGCTACATTTGATAAAACAATTAATGAATCAGCAAAGCCCGTACTCGTTGATTTTTGGGCCCCATGGTGTGGACCTTGTAAAATGATTGCTCCGATCTTGGAAGAAATAGCGCAAGAATATGGTGATAAAATTGTTGTTGCTAAATTGAATGTTGAAGAAAACCCTAATGTGGCACCTAAGTTTGGTATTCGAGGCATTCCTACCTTATTGATTTTTAAAAATGGGCAAGTTGTTGCGACTCAAGTAGGGGCTTTATCTAAGGCTCAACTCAAAAACTTTATTGACCCTCAATTATAACAAATACCTTGTATTTGACACTAGAAATCAAAGAAGTTAAGGGAGTAATGACCTATTCATTACTCTTTTATTTTTTACCAGATGCCGTAATATAGATTAATTGATTCAATTAAATATAGACAGATTAGTATTTTTAGTGTACATTGCAAACCTCTTACAAATATTCCTTTCTAAAATTCATTGTTTTTATTGGTAAAGTGGTGAAATTCAATATTCAGATCTTCAATTATCATCAAAAGCTTAGTAATCGATTGAATTTATGTGTTGTAAGGGAAAGAAATTTTTTATAAGTGAATGAAACTAATATACAAAAACAATATTAATTGCAAACATATCAATTTTATCCTCAAGAATTTTTAAAATTATGAATTTAACTGAATTAAAAAACACTTCTGTCTCTGAGCTTGTCGCGCTTGGTGAAAAAAAAATGGGGCTTGAAAATCTTGCCCGCCTTAGAAAACAAGACATTATTTTTGCAATCTTAAAGCAGCATGCCAAAAGTGGTGAAGATATTTTTGGTGATGGTGTACTAGAAATTTTGCAAGATGGATTTGGCTTTTTGCGTTCAGCTGATAGTTCTTATTTAGCTGGACCAGATGATATTTATGTGTCGCCAAGTCAGATTCGACGATTTAATTTAAGGACTGGTGATACTATTGCGGGTAAAATCCGTCCGCCAAAAGAAGGTGAGCGATATTTTGCTTTGTTAAAAGTAAATGAAGTCAATCACGATAAGCCAGAAGACGCCCGCAACAAAATTCTTTTCGAAAACTTAACTCCACTTCATCCCAATTCTCGTTTAAGAATGGAACGAGGCAATGGTTCAACCGAAGATATCACAGCAAGAGTGCTTGATTTGGCTTCGCCAATTGGTAAAGGTCAACGTGGTTTGATTGTTGCACCACCTAAAGCGGGTAAAACAATGCTTCTGCAAAATATTGCACAAAGTTTAGCTGTTAATCATCCTGAATGTGAGTTAGTTGTATTGATGATTGATGAGCGCCCAGAAGAAGTGACCGAAATGCAACGTTTAGTTAAAGGCGAAGTCGTTGCTTCGACATTTGATGAACCAGCTGCAAGGCATGTTCAGGTCGCTGAAATGGTTATTGAACGAGCAAAACGTTTAGTCGAACATAAAAAAGATGTGATTATTTTATTAGACTCAATCACACGTTTAGCACGAGCTTACAATACGGTTGTTCCTTCATCAGGTAAAGTTTTAACTGGTGGTGTAGATGCGAATGCGTTGCATCGTCCAAAACGCTTTTTTGGTGCTGCCCGTAATGTAGAAGATGGTGGGAGCTTAACCATTATTGCAACAGCATTAATTGATACTGGTTCAAAAATGGATGAAGTTATCTACGAAGAGTTCAAAGGTACGGGGAATATGGAAGTCCATTTATCACGTAAAATTGCTGAACGCCGAGTCTTCCCTGCTATTGACTTTAATCGTTCTGGTACACGTAAAGAAGATTTAATGACTTCGCCAGATGAACTGCAAAAAATGTGGATTTTACGTAAGATTCTTAACCCAATGGGTGAGACTGATGCGATGGAGTTCTTGATTGATAAACTGTCCATGACTAAAACTAATGATGAGTTTTTTGAAATGATGAAACGGTCATGATTTGCGCAGTTGATAGTAAATATCATTAAAGTAATCAAAATGAGCCGTATTATATTCTGGTACGGCTTTTTTTATGGCAAAATATAACTTAGTTTATAAAAACTTAATTAAGTTTTAGATGTTGTCAAAAACCTTATGGTTTAAAGTTATAAAGGTTTAATAAAGGAGCCAAATTATGTCAAAACAACAAATCGGTGTTATTGGAATGGCAGTTATGGGGCGGAATCTTGCGCTTAATATTGAAAGTCGTGGATTTTCTGTTGCTATTTATAATCGATCTAAAGATAAAACAGAACAAGTCATGGCTGAACATTCTGATAAACAATTGGTTCCTTATTTTACAATTGAAGATTTTGTCAATTCTTTAGAAAAGCCTCGTCGTATTCTGATCATGGTGCAAGCAGGTAAAGGCACTGATGCTGTAATAGATGAACTGCGTCCACTTTTAGATAAAGGCGATATTATTATTGATGGTGGTAATGCTTATTTTGAAGATACCATTCGTCGCAATAAAATGCTTTCAGATGAAGGCTTTAATTTTATTGGTACAGGTGTTTCTGGTGGTGAAGAAGGGGCGCTTAAAGGTCCTTCAATTATGCCTGGTGGTCAAAAAGAAGCTTATGAGTTAGTTGCACCTATATTAGAAAAAATAGCTGCCAAGGCTAACAATGAACCTTGTGTTACTTATATCGGTCCAAATGGAGCTGGCCATTATGTAAAGATGGCTCACAATGGTATTGAGTATGGCGATATGCAATTGATAGCGGAAAGCTATTCGGTGTTAAAACATGCCGTTGGTTTAACTAATGATGAACTTGCGGATGTTTTTGCTGATTGGAATAAAGGTGAATTAGATAGTTATTTGATCGAGATCACAGCCGATATTTTCAAATATAAAGACGAAGAAGGTCATTATTTAGTTGATGTGATTTTAGATGCTGCAGGCAATAAAGGTACAGGTAAATGGACTAGTCAGAGTGCTTTAGATTTGGGTGAGCCTTTGTCATTAATTACTGAGTCAGTATTTGCGCGTTATCTATCTGCAATTAAAGATCAGCGAGTTGCTGCAGCAAAAGTGTTAAAAGGTCCTCAAAAGCAGCCTTATAGTGGCGATAAGAAGGAACTGATAGAGAAAATTCGTAAAGCCCTATATATGGGTAAAATTATCTCTTATGCACAAGGTTTTGCTCAGTTGAAAGCCGCATCTCATAAATATCAATGGAATTTGAATTATGGTGAAATAGCTAAGATTTTTAGGGCAGGCTGTATTATTCGTGCGCAATTTTTACAAAAAATTACGGACGCTTATGCTGAAAATAACGAGATTGATAATTTGTTGTTAGCCCCTTATTTCAATAAAACAACAGAAGCTTACCAACAATCATTACGTGATGTGGTGTCTTTGGCTGTACAACAAGGTATTGCTGTTCCTACACTTTCGGCGGCTATTGCTTATTATGATAGCTATCGTTCGGCGGTATTACCCGCTAATTTGATCCAAGCACAACGAGATTATTTTGGTGCTCATACTTATCAACGTATTGATAAAGAAGGAGTGTTCCATACAAACTGGCTAAATATTGAATCATAGTATTTTCAGTTTATAATCTTATTTTAGTAAATAAAAGTGCAAGTTAGGTTTGCACTTTTATTATTTTTTGTTAGTAAATTTATTTTCCTTCTCTCTCTTCATTATTTAAATCCTTGTCGTTATTGGCTTGAAACTTGTCAAGTGATTTTGTTTATTAAAAAAACTAGAAAAGCACTATATATGGTGTATAATTATATATTATTTACTATATATAGTATTGGGCGATTTGGTATTTGGGTTTATATCATAAAAACTAATGATTTAATGAGGAATGAATAATTACAACGAATATTGATATAAAACCTGCGATAAGTGCTAATGAATATTGAGGAGTATATATGCCTGTAGTAATTAAACGAGATGGTTGTCAGACTGCATTTAATGAAACTAGAATCAAAGATGCCATCATCAAAGCTGCAGTAGCGGCCAATGTACATGACCCAGATTATTGCGTAGCGGTTGCTCGTGTTGTGACTAATCAAATGAGCGAACGTGAAAGTGTTGATATCAATGAAATTCAAAATGCTGTTGAAAATCAGTTGATGTCAGGTCCCTATAAAAAATTAGCAAGAACTTATATTGAGTATCGCCATGATCGTGATCGCGCTCGTGAAGAACGTAGCCGGTTAAATCAAGATATTCGCGGGCTAATTGAGCAAAGTAATGTCGCTATTTTAAATGAAAATGCTAATAAAGATAGCAAGGTGATCCCAACTCAGCGTGATTTACTCGCCGGTATTGTGGCAAGGCATTATGCTAAACAATATTTATTGCCAAAAGACATTTCACGCGCTCATGATTGCGGTGAAATTCATTATCATGATTTAGATTATGCACCATTTTTCCCGATGTTTAACTGTATGTTAATTGATCTAGATGGTATGTTAACTAACGGTTTTAAAATGGGTAATGCTGAAATTGAGCCCCCAAAATCAATCGCGACAGCGACAGCAGTAACTGCGCAAATTATTGCACAAGTCGCTAGCCATATTTATGGTGGGACGACCATTAATCGTATTGATGAAGTTTTAGCAAAATTTGTTACTATCAGTTATAACAAACATAAACAAGTGGCAGAAGAGTGGAATATCCCAAATCCAGAGGATTATGCTAAAAGTCGAACTCAAAAAGAGTGTTATGATGCGTTTCAATCTCTTGAATATGAGGTCAACACTTTACATACTGCTAATGGTCAAACGCCGTTTGTTACTTTTGGTTTTGGTTTAGGAACAAGTTGGGAATCACGCTTAATTCAAGAGTCTATTTTAAACGTTCGTATCAAAGGACTTGGTAAAAATCATAAAACGGCTGTTTTCCCGAAATTGGTTTTTGCAATTAAAGATGGGATTAATCATAAGCAAGGCGATGCAAATTATGATATTAAACAACTTGCGTTGGAATGCGCAAGTAAGCGTATGTATCCAGATATTCTAAACTACGATAAAGTTGTAGACGTTACTGGATCATTCAAAACGCCAATGGGCTGTCGAAGCTTTTTAGGTGTTTATGAAGAAGATGGTCAATTAATTCATGATGGGCGTAATAATTTAGGCGTTATCAGTCTAAATTTGCCTCGTATCGCTATTGAGGCTAAAGGCGATGAAGCTCGTTTTTGGGATATTTTAGATAAACGTTTAGCGCTATGTAAAAAGGCTTTAATGACACGTATTGCTCGACTAGATGGTGTAAAAGCGCGTGTTGCACCTATTTTATATATGGAAGGTGCTTGTGGTGTTAGACTTAATGAAGATGATAGTGTTTCTGAAATTTTTAAAAATGGTCGGGCTTCGATCTCTTTAGGTTATATTGGTCTTCATGAAACATTAAATGCACTTTACGGAAATCAAACACATCCATTTGACAGTGATAAATTACGTGAAAAAGGGGTAGAAATTGTTGAGCGTTTACGTAAAGCGGTAGATCAATGGAAGGATGAAACTGGTTATGGTTTTAGTTTATATAGTACGCCAAGTGAGAACTTATGTGATCGATTCTGTCGACTAGATATGGCTGAATTTGGTGTAATTTCTGGTGTCACAGATAAAGGCTATTATACGAACAGCTTCCATCTTGATGTTGAGAAAAAGGTTAACCCATACGAAAAAATTGAATTTGAAAAAGCTTATCCTTCTATCGCAAATGGTGGATTTATCTGCTACGGTGAATATCCAAATATGATTAACAATATTAAAGCATTAGAGGATGTTTGGGATTATAGTTATACTCGAGTGCCTTATTATGGAACTAATACACCAATTGATGAGTGTTATGAGTGTGGTTATACCGGTGAATTTTCTTGTACGAGTAAAGGCTTTGTTTGCCCAAGTTGTGGTAATCATGATTCTTCAAAAGTGTCTGTTACTCGCCGTGTTTGTGGATATCTGGGTAGCCCTGATGCTCGCCCATTTAATGCAGGTAAACAAGAAGAAGTAAAACGACGAGTCAAACATTTGAATAATGGTCAAATTGGTTAATAATAGATGTAATACCTATGAATTATCATCGTTATTATCCCGTCGATGTTGTGAATGGTGAGGGTACTCGCTGTGTACTTTTTGTTGCAGGTTGTGAACACCAATGTCCTGGTTGTTATAACAAAAGTACATGGGGAATAAATTCAGGCTCGCCATTTACACAGTCACTTGAAGATCAAATCATTAAAGATTTGCAAGATACAGAAATAAAACGTCAGGGATTATCTCTTTCTGGTGGTGATCCTTTGCATCCTCAAAATGTTCCAACTATATTAAAACTGGTTCAACGAGTTAAATCTGAGTGTTTTAACAAAGATATTTGGCTTTGGACAGGGTATAAATTTGATGAGTTAACCGCTGAACAACAAGCTGTTATTCCTTATATTGATGTGTTAATTGATGGAAAATTTGTACAAGAACTCGCTGATCCTCGCTTGTTGTGGCGAGGAAGCAGTAATCAAACCATCTATCGTTTTAAATAAAACAATGAGTTAATTATTGTTGTTTATGTAAATTTGAAAGATAAGAAATGGCTTCTCGGTAGTTAATTTCAAGATTCTCGCTACTTGAAGACGTGATATGTAAATCAGTAATTTTACCATTATGAATTCCATAAACCCAACCATGTAAATTAACTTTCTGACCTCGTTGCCATGCGGATTGAATAATTGTAGAGTGGCCTAAATTATATACTTGTTCTATCACATTAAGTTCACATAAAACATCCAAACGAATATCAGGTGGAAATTCGCCTAGTAGTGAACTATTTCGAAACCATAGATCTCGAATATGAAGTAACCAGTTATTAATTAGACCTAGATCTGGATTTTCAACCGCATCACGAATTCCACCACAGCCTAAATGACCACAAACAATGATATCTTCAATTTTAAGTACATCTACGGCATATTGAACAACTGATAAACAGTTTAAATCTGTATGTATTACAAGATTACCGACATTTCGATGTACAAATAATTCGCCTGGCTTTAACTTAATAAGTTTTTCTGCTGAAACACGACTATCCGAACAGCCGATCCACAAAAATTTGGGATTTTGTTCAATCGCAAGTTGTTTAAAAAACTCTGGATCTTCTTGTTCTATTTTTTCTGACCATTCGTGGTTAAAACGAATTAAATCCGTGACATCAAACATAATTAATATTTTCCTATATATTTCATTATTATTTTTACTATTTTATGTTCTTCAATGTTGTTCAGTGTGCTGAATTTTGCTTTTCATTATTAATTTACGCCATATAGGGGTTGTTAATAATTTAGCCTTAACAATTTTTCCATAAAGTTTGAAACGTAGTGGAATTGTTCGTTGGTAATAGCATTTATTGGGTTTTGGATGGCCGCTGTTTAAAATTTTACTTAAAATCTCAGCACTATCCAAAGCATAGCTAATACCTTCTAAAGAACTTGCACTAATAAAACCTGCCGCTTCACCTATCAAAAATATATTTTCATTACCGGTATAAAAATCACGTAATCTATTTGGATAAACGACTAAGCATTTTTCTGTTTTGAGTGGTTCTCCAAAAATAAATCCTTGCATTGATAGTTTTTCTTTTAATTTTTCAAAATGTTGAGTTGCTACTTTTTTGGAGAAAGCACCACCAAATAGGAAGTAACCATCTTTTGAAATACTCCAAGCATAGCAATTCGTTAATTTATTATCGAATATACACGAATTAAATGGATTTGGATGCTGTTCTGTAAACCATTGTTGTATCGCCACATATTGTCTTATTTTATGCTGAGGGTATCGCATACGTCTGACAAGAGAATTGGCACCGTCAGCGCCGACTACATATTGTGCTGTGACATTGTGTTCTGTTTTATTTTGATCAAGATAGGTTATTTGATAACCATCAATGATACGTCTAACTTCTTTACAAAGTGTATTATGAAGTACGTTTACTTTTGATGGTATTAGTGATTTTAGCCATAGATCAAATTTGTGCCGATCAAAGCTTACGTAACTTCGTTGATAATTACGAATAAGTTTGGTTTGTAAGTCTATGGTTTTGACACTAAAAATTTGTGGATCAGTTAAAATATCTTTGGGTAAATTTAGCTTTTGTCTAATAAAAGCTTTTTGTGCGTCATTGGCTAATAATCCTCCACAAGGTTTGTGGAACCCTTCATTTCCAGTTTGATGTTTTGCATCTAATGCAATGACTTTAAAAGAAGGGCTGAGTAAGCGGGCTAGCGTACTGCCAGCAGGTCCAAGACCTATGATTGCGATATCGTAATCCATGTTAATTGTGTTGTTTGTTTTGTGATTTTTAAAAGGCGTTTATGTTAGCAAATTATATTAAGTGTGGCTATTAGATATGTAAGTTTATCTACACCAGTTAAATTATAAAAAAATCAATAGATTACTGGTATTAGCATAAAAACAGGATTGGGATTTATTATCTCGACCTATTTACTTTGTTATTGGTCTGATATTGTTTTTAAAAATGCTTGATTTAATTCATCAAATGGTAGTTTACGACTGATTATTACTAACTTTGATATTCTTTCTGATAAATTTTGCCAAGGAGAACCATAGTCAAATCCTACGACCTTATGCACACCTTGAACAATTAATCGTTGATCGTTTCCTTTTATTGCTAAAACACCTTTGTAGCGTAACATATCGTTGCCATATTGTTCGACTAAGCTTTCCATAAAAGACCCAATCTTTTTTAGATCGAGTTCGCCAGCTTCAAAGAGGTAAGAACAAATATTATCATCCCACGATGTGGTTTGTTTTTGTCG
Source organism: Gilliamella bombicola (assembly GCF_900094945.1). Taxonomy (GTDB): domain Bacteria; phylum Pseudomonadota; class Gammaproteobacteria; order Enterobacterales; family Orbaceae; genus Gilliamella; species Gilliamella bombicola. Next base: position 7,370 of record NZ_FMAQ01000005.1, on the reverse strand, counting down.
TGGTAATGATTTAAATCCAGCTTCAAAAATTTGAGTTGGATTAATAACAAAAAAACCTTTATTTATTGTTAGCTCATCACTTAATTCAAAGGCATGTATATCAAGCCAATGAGATTTTGGTATTTGTCCTTTTTCTGTTTCAAAGATAGCCGCTTTATGGTTGATTTTATGAATTCGGTTAATGACTTCTGCTTTTTGTTCATCATTAATACAATCGGTTTTAGTTAAAATAATGCGATCAGCAAAACCAATTTGTGAAAGGGCTACACGATGTTCATTAAGTTGTTTTAAAATATGTTGAGCATCAACAAGAGTGATAACAGCATCAAGTTGAATTGTTTCACGAATTAAATCATCAATAAAAAAAGTTTGGATAATCGGTGCAGGATCGGCCAGCCCCGTTGTTTCGATAATCAATCGATCAAATTGTAATTCACCAACTGAACGTTTTGCGTGTAATTTATGTAATGCTTCGGTGAGTTCCCCTTGCACTGTACAACAAATACAGCCATTAGTCATTTCAACAATTTTAATTTCGGTATTAACGTTTAATAAACTGCTATCGATGTTGATTGGACCAAATTCATTTTCGATAATAATTACTTTCTCATCATGATTATGCTTTAACAGATAATTGATGAGTGTTGTTTTACCTGAGCCCAAAAAACCAGTTAATAAGGTAACAGGTAATAATGAAGATGAAATAGGGTCTGTCATTTATTTTCTCTTAATCGTTAGCAACATTTAAATCCACCTTTGCCACTATATTTTGCCTCTTGACGCTCTTTGAAAAACTCTTCATAAGTCATAGGTGTTTGTTCTGGATGAGTGAGTTTCATATGCTGAACATAATTATCATAATCAGGAATGCCAATCATTAATTTAGCGGCTTGGCCCAGATATTTTCCTGCTTTAGCGAGTGAATCAAACATACCTTTTCTCTTATACTTAACATTATTCTCTTATACTAAGATATTAAAGTCTTTTGAACCATAACTCAAATTATATTCAAAAATTAATATATTCCAATATAAGACGCCAATTAGCCTGAGTCAATCATTGATTAATCGTAATTATTATTAAATTAGGAAATATGATGAAATTTAGATAGCTCTTGATTTTATTTACTTTTCGTTGATTTAAAAGAAGGTCTTATTTTAAATTTTTCATGAAATTCATTTATCTATTAGTAAATAAATTCTATAATATTTGCTAATTTATCAAGCATAAGAGTTAATAATGGAAAAATTTCACGTAACAGGCCCAACCATGTTAAATGGTGAAGTGGTTATTTCTGGGGCAAAAAATGCTGCATTACCCATATTATTTGCTGCGATTTTGGCAGAAAAACCAGTAGAACTCCGAAATGTTCCTAAGTTAAAAGATATTGACACGACATTAGAATTGTTAAGTCAGCTAGGTGTAAAATGCGAACGAAATGATTTTATTCATCTTGATGCAAGTCATCTTAATAACTATTGTGCACCTTATGATTTAGTTAAAACTATGCGCGCTTCAATTTGGGCTTTGGGTCCATTAGTTGCTCGTTTTGGACAAGGGCAAGTTTCATTACCGGGTGGCTGTGCTATCGGTGCAAGACCCGTAGATCTCCATATCTCTGGCCTTGAACAATTAGGTGCGACAATCACCCTTGATGAAGGATATGTTAAAGCCTCTGTTGATGGGCGCCTTAAAGGTTCTCATATTGTAATGGATAAAGTGAGTGTTGGCGCTACTGTTACTATTATGTCAGCTGCAACTTTAGCTGAGGGGAAAACCGTAATTGAAAATGCGGCTTGTGAGCCTGAAATTATTGATACAGCTAAATTCTTAAATATGCTAGGTGCTAAAATTACTGGTGCAGGTACAGTGCGTATTGAAATTGAAGGAGTTGAACGTTTAGGGGGGGGCATGCATGAGATAGTTTCTGATCGCATTGAAACAGGGACTTTTTTAGTTGCAGCTGCTATATCTAAAGGTAAAATCACTTGTCGTAAAACAGATCCTACTTTGCTTGATGCGGTGCTTTCTAAATTAAAGGAAGCAGGTGCTAAAATTGAAGTCGGTGAAGATTGGGTTTGTTTAGATATGCAGGGAAAACGAGCAAAAGCTGTGAATATTCATACTGCTCCACATCCAGGTTTTCCTACTGATATGCAAGCTCAATTTTCATTATTGAATATGGTAGCTGAGGGTACAGGAATTATTAAAGAAACGATTTTTGAAAATAGATTTATGCATGTACCTGAGCTAATTCGTATGGGCGCTAGAGCAGAAATAGAAGGCAATACTTTAATTACTTATGGTGTTGAGACTCTCAGTGGCACACAAGTCATGGCAACTGATTTGCGCGCATCAGCAAGTTTAGTTTTAGCTGGCTGCATTGCTGAAGGATTAACTACGGTTGATCGTATTTATCATATTGACCGTGGTTATGATAATATTGAAGAAAAACTCAGAAAATTAGGCGCGAATATTGAAAGGGTAAAATAAACCTCATTTTATTAAATATGATGAGTATGTTATTTATTCAAAAGAGGAACAACAATGACAAAACAAGCATTGGTATTTTTATCAAATGGTTGTGAAGAAACAGAAGCAGTCACGACAATTGATTTATTAACCCGAGCCGGTATTAAAGTGACTACTGCTAGCATCTCAAGTACTCGTGAAGTTGAATGTTCTCGCGGGGTAACAATTTTGGCTAAAAAAACACTCTCAGATATTCAATACATTGATTTTGAAGTTGTTATTTTACCTGGTGGTGTAAAAGGCGCAGAAAATTTTCGAGATTGTCCATTAGTGATCGAGAAATTAAAACAAACACACCAGAGTGGTGGTATTGTTGCAGCAATTTGTGCTTCGCCAGCAGTGGTTTTGCAGCATCATAATTTATTCCCGCATGCTGGTATGACTGGTTATCCAACCACTAAAGATGCATTTAAAAACTGGAAAGCCGATAGAGCTTATTTTGATGAACCAAATAAAGTTATTACCAGCCAAGGTCCAGCAACATCCATTGATTTTTCTTTAAAAATTATCGATGTATTGTTAGGAAGGACAAAGGCTGCTGAGGTCGCTCAGCAGTTAGTTCTTCCATTGGGGATAGAATCCTATCAATAATAGGGATCAAATGCCAAATTTACATTTGTACGAAAGATTAGTTAAAAGAGCGACATTAATTGCCGTTCTAATCTCAATTTTTCTAATTTTAATTAAATTGGTTACTTGTTGGGTAACAGGCTCAATAAGTTTATTTGCATCATTATTAGATTCAAGTATCGATTTACTTGCTTCTGGATTCAATTTCTTTTTAGTTCGTTATGCGCTAAAACCTGCAGATGATGATCATACTTTTGGACACGGTAAAGCAGAATCGTTGGCCGCATTATCACAAAGCGCATTTATTATTGGTTCTGCAATAATTTTATTACTTTCTAGTATCCGCTCTTTTATTCATCCGAGTGAATTGCAAATACCTCTATTAGGGATTGCTGTTTCAATAGTTTCTGCTGTAATTACAGGTTTTCTTGTTTTATATCAAAGACACGTTGTCAAAGTGACTAGCAGTAATGCTATTCAGGCTGATATGCTACATTATTCTTCCGACATGTGGATGAATATTGCCGTTATCATAGCACTTTGTTTAAGTTGGTATGGCATCACTTATGCCGATGCAGCCTTTGCATCTTTTATTGCTTTATATATTTGTTACAACGCCTATCACATTGCTTATGGTGCTATTCAGGATCTACTTGATCGCGCTTTGCCTGATAGCGATAAGATACGAATTGCTGAAATTGTTGCTTCATACCCTGATGTACAAGGTTTTCATGATTTAAAAACGAGGCAAGCCGGTCCTTTAAAATTTATTCAATTGCATCTTGAGCTAGATGATGATATGCCTTTAATTACAGCACATGCTATTGCTGATGCTATTGAACAACATATCTCTAAAGAGTTTGCTCCAGCTACAGTAATTATTCACCAAGATCCCATTTCCGTAGTGCCAAACGAAATAAAAAGTAGAAAAATTAATCAAAAATAGCTTTTATTGTCTATTGTTAGATACCTGTTAAGACTCTATAATAACGAAAAGTTAATAATTTGGAGTTGTTTCATATGATAAAAAAAATAGGTATTTTAACCAGTGGTGGCGATGCTCCGGGAATGAATGCTGCTATTCGTGGTGTTGTAAGAACTGCATTAGCGGAAGGATTGGATGTCTTTGGTATTTATGATGGTTATATGGGGCTTTGTGAAGATCGTATTGTTCAATTAGAGCGTTCAAGTGTATCAGATATTATTACTCGTGGTGGTACGTTTCTTGGTTCGGCTAGATTTCCAGAGTTTAAAGATAAAAACGTAAGACAAAAAGCCATTGCTAATTTAAAAAAACATCAAATTGATGCTTTAGTGGTTATTGGTGGTGATGGTTCATATATGGGGGCAATGCGATTAACTGAAGAAGGTTTTCCGTGTATCGGCTTGCCAGGTACTATCGATAATGATATTCGTGGTACTGATTATACTATTGGCTATTTTACTGCCCTTAGTACTGCAGTCGAAGCAATTGATAGATTACGTGATACTTGTTCTTCGCATAACCGAATTTCAGTTATTGAAATTATGGGGCGGGGCTGTGGTGATTTAACCTTAAATGCTTCAGTTGCTGGTGGTTGTGAGTTTATGATTATTCCTGAGGTTTCCTATACTAAAGAAGATCTAATCGAAGAAATTAAACTGGGCTTTGCAAAAGGTAAAAAACATGCCATTGTAACTGTTACAGAGCATATGTGTGATGTAAACCAACTTGCAGCAGACATTGAAGCGGCGGTTCATCATGAAACGCGTGCAACGGTATTAGGTCATGTTCAACGTGGTGGCTCTCCTGTTCCTTATGATCGTATTTTAGGTTCTCGCATGGGCGCTTATGCTGTTGAATTGTTGCTACAAGGCCATGCTGGTAGAAGCGTTGGTGTACAAAATGGAAAATTAGTACACCATAATATTATTGAAGCTATTAATAATATGAAGCGCCCATTTGATATGGATCTATACAATACTGCTAAGCGATTATTCTAAATGTTAATTGTTTGGTAATGCATAATCTGTATTGATAAAGATCTAAGTTTTTATTATAGGTGAACTGTTGAAAATATAATCTTAAAATAGTCACCTATTTTATTTATTTGTAAACCTTCCTAAAATTAGTTTATATTTGATTCAACTTATCATAAAAGTTTTTGGCATTTATGAAGTATAAATGTGTTACACAATAATTTAATTGCAATTGTATATAGGTAATTTTATGTCATTACATTTTTTAGAAGCTGATGATCGTTTTTATGTTTGTGATGTTAATAATAGAAAAATAGCTGAAATGACTTTTACAAGAGTTGGAAATGCTAAAGCTACCATTGATCATACTTACATTGATCCAGCATATCGAGGTCAAGGTATTGCTAATAACTTATTAGATCTTGTAGTTGAACGATTACAGCAAGAAAAGCGTGAAATTATTCCTATCTGTTCATTTGCTGTTAAAAAATTATCAGGATAAGTATTCTTTTAATTAACTGATTTTTAATTATATAATTATAATAGGTTGTCCGAATTTTATTTTTGTAAATAGTAGTTCTAATTACACGAATATGCGATAATGTATGCTAATGTGTTTTCATTAACTTAAAATGCCCAAAATGGTAACAGAAAAACCACAAAAAATTCATTCGATACATGTATTACGTGGTGTCGCAATTATTATGATTGTTTTTAGTCACTGTTTAGGTGTGTTTAAAAACACTCACTTAATTGCTAATAGTTATCTATTTTCTTTTTTGAATTTATTTGCATTTAATTTCACAACATTTTTTGTACTAATTGCAGGATTTTTATTTCAACATCTAACATACAAATTCGACACTAGAACATATTATTTATCAAAGTTTAAGACTGTGGTATGTCCTTATATTTCGGTATCTATTTTCTGCTTTATATTTTTTCATTATCAATATTTATCGGAGTTACCTTGGTATTCCTCAACCGAATCTAGCATAATCAGTACAATAACAAAAATGATGTTAACAGGAACACAGCTATTGCCATTATGGTTTATACCGATGATTATTATCATCTATTTGATGGCTCCTTTATTATACTTTTGGTCGAAAAAGAGTTTAATTGTAGCTGGTTTGATTTCTATGTTTTGGGTTGTGATGTTTACTAAACCTGATTTTACTCAACCTTTTTTAAATTTATTACATTATGGTCCAGTCTATTTAACTGGTATGATGATAAAACAAAATTATCAAACCATTATGAAATTAGTGAAAAGTAATTTATTTTTAGTCATATTCTTTTTTGGTTTATGCTTTTGTATTCCTTTCGCTTATCGCTATACAAGTCATTTGTGTGTTGAAAAACTTTATTATGATACATTACAAAAAATTATTTTGTTTATATTAGCTCTCTACTTTTTAGATGAATTAAATCATAAAAGCAATGAAGGGAAATGTTATAAATTCTTTTCTTATATGGCAAATATCAGTTTTCCAATCTATTTTATTCATGAAATTATTGTGTTAGAACTTGAACAACTATTGTATCAATCTCCACTAAAAAATATAATTAAAACAAATAATGGCTGGTTAGCATCATTGAGCGCTGTAATTTTTTTAGTATTAACTTTAGTTTTAAGTATCATTATTGCTAACATGATAAAATTGATTTTCAAAAATAAAGCGCAATATCTTATTGGTGGTATGCGTTAAGTAGTACTATTCACATTTTAATTTATTATTTTTTATTTAAAAAATAGATTATCTTTTAATAGTAAATGAAATTTATTTTGTTCGTATCAAATGTATTAAGTAAAGCGATTTGAGCAAATAAAGAACAAACGGAAAAAAAATTAAAATTAATACTTGCGCGATTTTTTTAATTCCCTATAATGCGCATCCACTGACACGCAGTCAGCGCCAAGCAGGCGGTGAGTAAGGTTAGTGAATGAGATCAAAAATTTCAAAAAAAGATCTTGACGAATAAAAAGGTGTAGCGTAGTATACGCAGCCCTTGAGACAGCAAACTAAATCAGCGAAAAGTTGATTAAAAATAGAAGCTGTCAGCTCTTTAAAAAGAAGAAACAGACAATCTGTGTGGGCACTTGCGAGACGAAGAATTAAAAGTCTACGGACTTAAAAAAATCAAGTCTTGATAAGTGACACTGAAGATTCATTTGAATATGTCAGAGACAGTTATTGAGCATCAAACTTTAAATTGAAGAGTTTGATCATGGCTCAGATTGAACGCTGGCGGCAGGCTTAACACATGCAAGTCGAACGGTAACATGAGTGCTTGCACTTGATGAC
>NZ_FMAQ01000006.1 GCF_900094945.1 Gilliamella bombicola | reverse complement strand
TCCCTTGCTTTGAAAGCGATTAAATTATAACCGCTTGACCAATAATGCGCTACCTTTTTTGTTAAAAATTTGTAAAGTTTTGTTAAAGGATGAGTCAGCTTATGTGTGTGTGCTTTGGGGGGAGGGTGTTGGGCGGTGGTTTTTAGCTAAAAACCACCAAATAAAAACTTTAATAAAATCAATACCTTTACTGACCGATTTTTTATGGAATTAGTTTTTTTGAAAGTGAATACTTTATTTTGCACCTACGTAATTTAATTGGCGCCACGATTCGTATACCACAACTGCTACCGAGTTAGATAAATTCATACTGCGGCTTGTTGCTAGCATGGGAATGCGTATTTTTTTGTTTTGGGGTAATAAGTCGAGTATGGTTGCAGGTAAACCTCGGGTTTCGGGACCAAACATTAAAAAGTCATTTGATTTGTAATTGACTTCGCTATGTGGTTTTTGTCCTTTTGTGGTTAGCGCATACAGTTGAGTTTGTAGGTCTATTTGGTTTTCGTCCATAAAGCAGTTAAAGTTTTTGTAGCGTTTTACATCCACAAATTCTTGATAATCAAGTCCTGCTCGTCTTAACTTTTTGTCGTCCCAAAAAAAACCCATAGGCTCAATAATATGTAAGTTAAAGCCTGTATTAGCACATAGGCGAATAATGTTACCAGTATTGGCTGGAATTTCGGGTTCAAATAAAACGATGTTTAAAGCTAGTGTGGACAAAACTTTTCTCTTCTATTTTTAATATTTATGAATTGGTAATATTATCACAATTCTCAGTCCACCAAGGTGACTTTTTTCTGCTTTGACAGTGCCGTGATCGCGGATGATGGCATTAGCGACAATAGCAAGCCCTAGCCCTGTTCCGCCTGATTCGCGGTCGCGAGCTTCGCTTGTGCGATAAAATGGTCTAAAAATCTGATCTAGTTCACTTTCTGAAACACCAGGGCCGTCGTCATCGATGGTTATGGTTATTTTTTGTTGTTGTACCGTAAAATTGATAATAACTTCTTTATTTGAATAACGAAATGCATTACGAATCACGTTTTCAAGCGCGCTACATAGGGCAATGGGGTAGCATAATATGGTTTGGTTGGTCGGCGGGGTTGCGACTAGAAATGTTTTTCCTATTTGTTCTGCTTCAAAAGCGGCGTTATCAAGCACTTGTTTAAATAGTACATTAATTTTATTAAATTCTCTAATTTCGTTATTGTCATATTGCTGTCTTGCCAATAAGAGCAAATCCCCAATCATTGAATCAAGTTTTAATGCTTCATTATTAATTCGTACAACTTCGCTACTTTCACCTTGTTTACGTCGCAATAATGAGGTCGCAAGTTGTAGGCGAGTTAAAGGAGTACGTAATTCGTGAGAAATGTCAGAAAACAAGCGCTGTTGCACATCTTGCATTCGCTTTAGTTCCCTTAACATGTGGTTAAAACTAGCACCCGTTGCTTTATATTCAGACGATCCGATTTGTTCAAGCTCTGGCCTTTCTTGTAAATTCCCTTTTGCTACTTGATCTGCTACTTGTTTTAAACGCCTTGCTGGTTTAGCTATACTCCAAGATAACCAAAGCAAAAACGGAGAACTTGCAAGCATAGTCAAGGTTAATAATAGCAAAGGGTGATCAAAAATGAAGTTAACAAATTGAGATTGCGTATCTGCAGCTTGTTGCAAAATATATAGTTGATATTCTGCATTAGCATAATGAAGTAAAAAAGGCCCTATAATTTCTTGGGAATCATAGATTTTTCTTGCTGGATCGGCAACATTATGCGATTTTTCACTGAAATTTTTAATTAAATCAATGTTTTTAGTTTCAGCCGTAATGATTTGTTCATTAGGTGTAACAATAAATAAAGATTGCCCTGGTTTTTGATGACTATCCATGACAACAATGAAACGCATCCACCACCGAAAGCTATCTTTAGGTATTTTAACAAGATCACGTTCAATTTGGTTGGCTAATAGGTTACCGCTTTCTTTATCTTTATTTGCTAAATAAGTCAAATTTCGAGAATCAAGACTCGGTAACACCATAATTAACATAAGAAAGAAAACTATAGTCAGCAAAAATATAGTAAAAATTCTGATTGTTAGGCGATCAAAAAGCCACATTTTAGCTGACCTTCATTTAAATATTATCTTATCCTTGCAACAAATCATCAGTTTGATCAATGACAAATAAATAGCCTTTAGAACGCAATGTTTTAATCCAAGGCAAACCATCGCTCCTAGGCGGAAGTTTTTTTCGTAAATTAGAAACATGAACATCAATCGATCGAGCAAGTGGAATAAACTCTTTGCCTAAAACGGTTTCACTTAATGTATCGCGCGATATTATTTTACCTGCATTTTCAAGTAGTTTAAGCAACACTTGAAACTCCGTGCCCGTTAATTCGATATATTTGTTATCAAAATAGACTGATTGTTGTTTCCGATTTACATTCAGTTTATCAATAGTATATTGATTTTGCTTGTCTAAGTCATCATCAACGATATTATCCCAATGGGTTCTACGTAAAAGCGCATTGATCCGAGCAATAAGCTCTCTATCATTAAATGGTTTTAAGATGTAATCATCAGCACCAAGTTCAAGCCCAATAACTTTATCATACTCATTATCTTTAGCCGTCAAAAATATAACAGGGACTGTAAACCTACTTCTAAGTTGAGATAATACACTAAGTCCATTCATTTCAGGCATCATAATATCAAGTAAGATGAGATCTATTGTGCTGTCAAACTTTTCTAAAGCTTCAATACCATTATTAGCTACTTCAACTTGATATCCCTCTAATTCAAGTAATTCGCGTAATAATAAAGCAATTTCTGGATCATCATCAACTACAAGTAATTTACTACTCATTACAGGCCTCTTTATATAATACATTTTTGCTACTTTTTTACCTTAATAACCAATACAACTCATATATAACGTCCCATTATATATGTAAAAAATACCAATAATATAGTAAATTATTGTTAAGTTTTATGTGCGAAATATTTTTACGTTATTAAAACCTTGGTCAATTAGATAAAGTGCTTGTAATTTACTCATAACGCCTCGTTCACAATATAACAAATATTGTTTTGATTGATCCAAATCACCAAATTGCGTTGCTAACTTATAAAATGGAATAAGTTTGATATCAATGTCGTTCAATATGAGTGGATTATCCTCTTGCTCTTCTGGAGAGCGAATGTCGATAACAACATGATCTGCATTAAGCATGGTGACTGTTTCGACAGATGTTATTGTGGTGTCTGTTTGTTTTTTTATTTCGCGGATATCAATATTTTCAGCATTTTCAACCGCTTTATCTAAAACAGCAAAATCAAAATTCAACTCTTCAGCTTCAATTTTTTCTTTGATAGCTTTAACCGTTGGGCTTTTGGATATGACACCACAAAATTCTGGCATTGTTTTAGCAATGTCTTCGGTGCCTATTTGACGTGCAAGGTTGATAATTGTTTCTTTATCGTGCGTGATAAGTGGACGTAAAATTAATGTGTCACTTACATTGTCAATTAATCGTAAATTAGTTAGTGTTTGGCTCGATACTTGCCCCAATGCTTCGCCTGTGACAAGTGCTTCGACATTATAACGTTGAGCAATTTTCGATGCGGCACGGATCATCATTCTTTTTAAAATAACCCCCATTTGCCCATCATCAATCTTTTCAAGTATTTCACCCACAACATCAGAAAAGTCAATGGCTATAAAACGTACTTTATGCGAACTTCCAAATCGCTCCCATAAATAATGAGCCATCTGTTTAACACCGATTTCGTGAGTTTTCCCTCCTAGATTAAAAAAACAATAATGCACCCTGCTACCACGACGCATTAACATGTAACTTGATACACCAGAATCAAAACCACCCGATATAAGCGACAACACATCTTCCTGTGTACCTGTTGGAAAACCACCAATTCCAGCATGTCGCCCTTTGACTAGTAGTAATTTGTCATTGTCGATTTCAAGGTTAACGGTGATGTCTGGTTGAGTTAATTTCACTTTAGCCGATACAACGTGTTGATTAAGCCCACCGCCAACATAACGTTCAACATCAATTGAAGTAAAGTCATGTTTTCCTCGGCGTTTGACTCGCACACAAAAGGTTTTATTCTCAATTAGTGGTGCATAATAATTTAATGCTTTTTCGAAGATGTCATGAACGTCAACAAAGGTAAGCTCGTCAACAGCTAGAATATGATGAATACCTGGAATACGTGTTAATAGCTCAAGGATCTGAGCTTCACTATTTTCAACTTTCGGGCGAACTTCAATAAAATCCCAATGACGAACCACAGCAACATCTTCAATGTGATGCTTTAAAATGTTGCGAATATTACTCGTTAATATTTTAATAAAACGTAAACGGACAGAATCACTTTTAATGGTAATTTCAGGAAAGAGCTTAACAATAAATTTCATAAAATCAATGCGAACTATATAAATTTAGCACCATTATACTGGTTTTCCTCCAAAACATACAATTGATTATGGAAAATAGCAAAATTATAAAATGAAGAAAGTATCAATAAGTTTATTTTTTTATAAACCAATAATACATTATATAAAAAGATAATTTTTGAGCTATAAACAGTGTGTTTTTACTTATTTAAAGGGATAAATGCTCAAAACATATCAATTATATCTTAAATTTTACTTGCTTGTTGGTCTGTCTTTCGCTAATATTTCGCATCAATAAATTCTGTTGTATAACACATAAAATTGACAGGTTGAAATGTACGAATTTTTAATTATAAGCTATTTAATTATTGCAATTGTTATTATTGGATTAGTTCTAATACAACGAGGCAAAGGTGCAGATATGGGCTCATCTTTTGGTGCAGGCGCGTCGGCAACTTTATTCGGCTCTTCAGGAAGTGGGAATTTTTTAACCCGTGCTACAACAATATTAGGCATTTTGTTTTTTGTGATAAGCATCTTACTGTCAAACTTAGGTAGCAAACCTAGTGTAACTTCAAGCAATGAATTTAACTTCATTGATGATGTTGTACCGGCAACAACACAATCAAACGAAGACAATACAGTACCTGTAACAGCGCCACTTGTTCAGCCTGTACAACAAAATTCGACATCAGATATTCCAGAATAAAAACGGCGCCGTGGTGGTGAAATTGGTAGACACGCTATCTTGAGGGGGTAGTGCTCTAAGGGCATGCGGGTTCAAGTCCCGCCCACGGCACCAATTCAATATTCAGTAATATTCTTTAAAATCCTTTAAAGCACACAAAACCCAGTATAAATAAGGCTTAAAGCCTATTTTGCTATTCCGTAAGCATCAGTAATACACATTTACAACCATATTTTTAGGTATACGATTAGGTATACGTTTCAAATATATCTATTTACCGTATACCTAAAAGGCAATAATTATGGCTAGAACTACCACCCCTCTTACAGATACACAAATCAAAGCAAGCAAACCTAGTGATAAAGACTACTCATTGTTCGACGGTGGAGGTATGTATTTGTTAGTTAAATCTAATGGATCAAAAATATGGCGTTTTAAATATACACGCCCATATACCAAAAAAGGGGCATTAATCAGTTTTGGTAGTTATCCAGAAGTTTCGCTTCAACAAGCGCGAAAACAACGCGACGAAGCACGCGAGTTAATTAAGCAAGGGATAGACCCCCAAGAACATAAAGCGGAACAAGAACAACTTAAGCAAGAAACAATCGGCAATACATTCTACTCCATGGCTGAGCGGTGGCTTAAATTCAAAACAGAACAAGGACTAGAAGAACAAACTTTAAAAAAGGCTTGGCGTTCATTAGAAAATCATGTATTTCCTTACATTAACGACATTCCCATAAGCCAAGTAACCGCTATTAAGGCAATCAATGCTTTACAATCATTAAATAACAATAATAAATACGAGACAATAAAAAGAGTTTGTAGGCGAATCAATGAAATAATGTATTACGCTGTCAATATGGGAATCATCGATAATAACCCTCTTGCTAAAATTACCGACGTATTTAACAGCCCGAAAGTAAAAAATCAGCCTACCATATCCCCTACTGAGTTACCGCAGTTTATGCAAGCCTTATCTATGGCTAGTATTGAGTTACAAAAACGATGCGTTATTGAATGGCAATTACTCACATTAACGCGACCTAGCGAAGCTGTAGGGGCGCGGTGGGACGAAATAAATTTTAATAAGAAGATATGGAGCATTCCTACTGAACGCATGAAAATGGATAGACCCCACAATATACCTTTATCACCACAAGCAATGAAAATTCTTGAGATAATGAAATCTATTAACAATAAAAGTGAATTCATTTTCCCAACAGCAAGACCACCTTATAACAAGCCAATGAGTAGCCAAACCGCTAACATGGCAATTAAGCGCATGGGATACAAAGACAAGTTAGTAGCGCATGGATTAAGAGCTTTAGCAAGTACAACACTAAATGAGCAAGGCTTTAATTATGATGTTATTGAAAGCGCGTTATCGCACGTAGATAAAAATGCAGTAAGACGAGCTTACAACAAGGCTGAGTATGAGCAACAAAAACGCATTATGCTTGACTGGTGGGGTGACTTTGTAGAGCAAGCCAGTAAAGGGAATGTCTCACTATCAGGTAACCGCAATTTAAAGCTAGTTAATCATTAACTATACCGCGCTATAAATATCGTGCCCCATATTTGGGTTACGCTTTCAATTATTAATTAGATCCACTCCTCAAATGTGAGGGGTGCTTTTCAAATATCACCCTTTACATATACCAGTTATTAAACTGGTTTTTTTATACTTACCCCCCCCATTATTCTAAACTTGTCATTAAAAGTGTTCACTACTATTCACATTTAAATATAATCTTGATCCTATAGTTATTAAATTGATTTATATAAATATTATTAAATACTATAAAATTACTATTGTTATTAATCAATAAGTTAAATTTAAAGGCGATCTTAATATTACAAAGGACGATTAAATACTTATTAATATGGTGGTAATGAATAAATAAAATCTAAAAAAAATTATTTCAATTCGCGGTTTTGCACAAAAATAAGGGTGGGAGGTGTAGAAAGATTAGAGTTATAGAAATTTACTGCCCCCTCCCTACTTGGCTTGAAGAATTTAAGGACACGTTAGTGCTGTTAAGTAATATTTTTCTTTAATGAGCAATGTGCTTAAAATACATTAATAATACTAAGGCAGTAATTAACAATAATAGTTTTTTATCTTACAATAAAATCTATCTACGCTCATTAATGGTAATTAAACACAATGCAAACAGAACTTATTAGACAACTCAATCAAGTATTAAACGCTTTTCCTGAGTATTGGGATAACGAAAGACTACAAAGATCAAAGGTTATTAATGACATTAAAGAAAGAAAACCAGATTTAATAAAGGCATTAATTAATAATTCTAAAATAAAATCTTTGTATGGCACAGAAATTGATAGTGTATTTGTTTTTGATTTTCATGCTTTGACTAATTTACTTCAATATAAAGAGTATTGGGCAGATAGTTTTACTAAATATCGTAATAGTGTTGGGCTTACCAGTGAAGGGAAATACCTTAATTATAATAGTGATGTAGTACTTGATTTTCCATTTAAAGACTGTGTACTTGAAGGTGGTATGACAAAGGAAGAACAAGGAAAAGATGAAGTCTGCTACAATGAAATTATCGCACGTGATGAAATAGATAGATTATTTTCACCAAAAGTACTCACTAACACTAAACGTTACAGCAAAGACGGTGTAGAAGAAAATATTACAGATTTTAGCAATGAAGATAATTTGATAATAAAAGGTAATAACTTAATCGCCTTACATTCACTAAAAGAACGTTATGCAGGTAAAGTAAAACTAATTTATATCGATCCGCCTTATAATACAGGTAATGATAGTTTCAAATATAATGATCGCTTTAATCATTCTACATGGCTTACTTTTATGAAAAATAGGTTAGAAGTAGCAAGGGAATTATTGAGTGAAGATGGTGCTATTTTTGTGCATTGTGATGACAATGAAAGTGATTATTTAAAAATCATCTTAGATAATTTATTTATAGCAGAAAATTTTATTAATAGAATAACGATAGAAGCAAGATCTCCGTCAGCGTTTAGTACTATTAATCCAGGTGTATTTAAAGCATCTGAGTATATTTTGTGGTATGCAAAAAACAAAAAAAACTTTACTGAAAATAGAGTTAGAGTTAAACGAAATCCTGATTACGCATATAACCGTTGGATAATTAATCCAAATGATCATTTTACAAATTGGAAATTTAGTTCTTTATACGAAGCTTATGACCAAAGCTCTTCTAATAAAATAAATATCAGACCGGACAAAACTCTGGAAACATTTAATAAATTTATCATAAAAAATGCTCATAGAATTACAAGACTTGCGAGTATTAACGATAAAAAAGCTGGTTCTGATATTGTAGCTTTAAAAAAAGAATCTTTAAAAAATAAAGATCAAATTTTTCATCTGAGTCGTAATGGAATGGATGATGTGTATATTTTAAATGGACAACAAATAATATTTTATTCAAAAAATATCGTTCAAATCGATAATGAGTTAACAGCATCTTCACCGCTTACAAATATTTGGACTGATATTGCGTGGGAAGGGATAGCAAATGAAGGGCAGGTAATATTAAATCAAGGAAAAAAACCAGAGCGGTTATTGAAGAGAATAATAGAAATATCTTCGAGCAAAAAAGATATTGTTTTAGACTTCCATCTAGGTAGTGGCACTACCGCGGCAGTAGCACATAAAATGGGAAGACGTTATATTGGTATTGAGCAGATGGATTATATTAATGATATTACTGTGCCTAGATTACAAAAAGTGATTGAAGGCGAACAAGGTGGAATATCCAAAGATGTTAATTGGCAGGGTGGCGGTAGCTTTGTTTATACGGAGCTAAAAGAGTTAAATTACACTTATATCCATCAGATACAATCAGCTAAAAGCTATGATGAATTAGCTAAGTTATTTGAAGTCATGAAACAAACGGCTCATTTAAATTATCAAGTTGAACTTGATAAGATTTTAAATGATACCTATGAAGTTAATGGTATTGATGAATTAGTGACATTTAAAGATTTAACATTTGATGAACAAAAACGCCTATTAATTGAATTACTGGATAAAAACCAATTATATGTTAATGCCGATGATATGAATGACACTAATTTAAAAGTATCTGAACAAGACAAAGCCTTTATACGTAGTTTTTATGGGAAGGGTGAATAATGGCAAAAGCAGCTAAACAGAAAGGCGAATTGCTTTTTCATAAATTTAAAAATATTGATAAATTAGGGTTATTCACTGAAACCTATCAAGTGCCGAGTTACATTAAGAATAACTTAAAAGACACGCTGAGAGCATACCAAGAAGAATCACTGCGTTACTTACATTATGCACAGCATAATCCTAATGCGAATAGCCTTTATAAGCATTTACTGTTTAATATGGCAACGGGCGCAGGTAAAACCATGGTGATGGCAGCAACGATACTCTATATGTACAAAGAGTATGGCTATCAAAATTTCATTTTTTTTGTGCACACTGATGCGATTATTCAAAAAACTAAAGAAAATTTACTCAACGGTTTATCATCTAAATACCTTTTTAACTCATCTATTGAAATATTGGGCGAGAAAATTCATATTGAAGCAGTTGATACTTTTCCAAGTATACCGAACAAAAATACTATTTATCTAAAATTATCAACTATTCATAAAATTCATGACGAATTAAATCATTACAAAGAAAATAGTGTTACCTATGATGATTTAAAAGAGATTCCTCTAGTATTATTGGGTGATGAAGCGCATCATTTTAATGCTGAGACAAAAGCAAAAGGTAAAGCTAAAAACTCACCTGAGAATGAGGAATTAACGTGGGAGAGAACAATTGATAAACTACTTGCGTTACAACCTAAAAATCGCTTATTTGAATTTACTGCAACAATTAACTTAGATAATAAAGAGATATACCAGAAGTATAAAGATAAAATCATTTATCAATATGATTTGAAACAGTTTATGAATGATGGCTATTCAAAACGTGTGATGCTACTTGAAGCAAATCAAAACGATAATGACAAAATGCTCGATGCGGTATTACTTAGCCAATATCGTAAATTGATTGCGATAGATAATAATATTGCAGGATTTAAGCCCGTTGTTTTATTTAAATCTAACCAAATTGCTACTTCAAAAGCAAAACAAGAGGAATTTATACAAATAATTGATAGTTTAACGCCTGAGAAAATTACTCATTATCTAGCCAATAAACGAACACAATTAATCTCAGCTACAAGCATATGGCATAAAGTCATTGCGCGTTATACTAAGGATGATTTAATCACTATTATTGATATGATAAAAGATGATTTTAATGAAATGAATCTTCTTAATGTCAATAAAACTGATTTAATGGAAGAACAGCCTGTATTGCTTAATACGCTTGAACAAATTGATAATCCTATCCGTGCTGTATTTGCTGTTGCAAAAGTCAATGAAGGATGGGACGTATTAAATCTTTATGATATCGTGCGAATTAGTGAAAAAGCCTCATCAACAAAAACGAATACCGATAGTGAAGCACAATTAATCGGTCGTGGGGCACGATATTTTCCTTTTATCTACCAAGATGAGAGAAGTTATACACGGCGTTTTGATATAAGTAACCATGATTTATCTATACTTGAACAGCTTCATTACCATACGATTAATGAGCCATCGTACATTAGAGTTTTACACGCTTCACTTGAACAAGCGGATATTATTGCGCAGTCAGATGGTAACGGTATTATTGAGCACGCAAAACTGAAAGAAAAATTTAAAGAATCGAATACTTATCGATATGGTAAGCTTTATTATAACAAAGTAGAAGAAATTACAGGCGAAAAACGTTCATGGCAATCGTATTCATTAGAAACGCATTTTGAAGAAGAGTACAAAATCGTTAATGAGACATCTCTCACCGCATTAAATGATGATGATTCGAGTGTACTTTATAAACTGGAATCATTACAACTTAATAAACGTTTTTTCTTTAAAGCGATGGCAAGACAGAATTTTTATACCTTTAACAATCTTCAACATTATTTTCCAAAACTTACCAGTATGGATGAATTTATCTCAAGCAATAATTATTTAGGGAAAATTAAGATTGATATTAAACTACCGCAGTCATTAAACATTGATAACCTTACCAGCAAAGAAAAACTTAATTTCTTAGAAAATGTATTAAGTAAAATTGCGGATAATATTCGTCGTAACTACCGTAAATATAAAGGTACTTATGAGTTTATTAGTCAACCATTAAAAGATGTCATCACTGATTACAGTTTATATATTGACCCTACAATTATTGTTAATCAACGTATTACAACTGAAAGTTCAACCGGTAAAACGTGGTATGTGTTTGATAAAATGATTGTAAATCAATTAGAGCATCGTTTAATTAAGTTGCTCGATAAGTTCATGAGTAAATTAAAGGTGAAGTATGATGATATTTATCTTATCCGTAATGATGAAAAATCAACACGATTTAAGCTCACAGAATTTAATGGAGTAAGAGGTTTTATGCCAGATTTTATCTTACTGATGAAAAGTAAAAATGATGGCGCATATTATCAAGTATTCTTAGAGCCAAAAGGCGATGATAGATTACTTGTTGATAAATGGAAACAAGATATGCTTGAAGTGATTAATCCAGAGAATATTATTTTATTAGATGCTGACGAAGATATACGTCTCATTGGAATTAAATTTTTTGCTGATAGTCAACGCGACATATTTATCAATGATTTTACAAGTAAACTATATGATGGAGAGCCATTAGAAGATACCTCATTAATTTAATAGCTATATTCATTTTACATTATTTTAAAAGGCGTTATTTGAGTAACGCTTTCTATTCCCTGCTACCTCATCGTTAATTACAACGGTTATAAATTAATTTTAACAACAATTAACTGTATATAAAAACAGTTATATAATGTACCTAAAAGCATATAACTGTATTATTTGTGTCTAGGCTGATCCCCCGAACATTCGAAATGCTAGCGAACTAGCGCAAATATCGATTAGGAAAGTGAGGGACGTATGACAGCAATATATTGTGATGATTACCCTAATGTTTTTCATTGGAAAGCGGTATCGGAATTTACTCTTGAACAAGCGGCATTATTGTTAGCTGGGATAGATCCCTTCGATTTTGAACAAGGATTAGAATCGGCTAAAATTACTAATCATCCTAGATGGAAATTAGTATATGGTTATGCGCTCGCAATCGAAACGGCAATCAGAAGAGGTATTCTTACCCCTGTTGTATGCAATACTTACTTTTATGATGAATATAATAGTAACTGGATAGTACAAAAAATAGAACCAAGTGATAGATCTCATAATATTTCATGTGAACATACTGTAATAACAAGAAACTCATTAAATCAATAGGTGAGCAACGAAAATATTATATTAGTACTTCCTACTAGCGCGAGAAAAATAGATCCTCCGATTATAAAAAAAGATAATTCTTGCAATGATCAATCAATAATAAAAATGCTCTCCCCTCATATTCATCATTCTGAAGGACTAGATCTAACACAAGAAATTATAGATCAATTTTGGGTAACCTATGACGAAGAAAATAAACAAACAGCACCAACAAAAGACGAAATCATTACTTATTTAACAAGTAAAGGAGTATCTAAAAACCTTGCCGAAGCTGTTGATATGGTGTTGCGTCCATTCGAATTAAGAAAAGTTGGGAGAAGAAAAAAAGGGGGTAACCTATTAACTAAATTTCTAACATAGATAGGTAGGGACACTTTTATAATATTGGTGACCACAACAAACAATTAACCCATCTATTTTAATTGTGTCATCTTGTTACAGTAACCTTGTTTTATAAACTTTTAGACGAGGTAACAAATGACAAATCAAATCCTATCCAAAAAAGAAGTAAAAGCCTTACTTCACTTCAAATCTGACACTAGCCTTTATACGTTAGAACAGAAAGACGAAACTTTTCCCCAAAGAATCAGAATAGGCTTGCGCCGTGTTGGCTATCGAGCTGATGAGATTTATTCTTGGCTTGAATCTCGCAAAGTAGAACGTCGTGAGGTCGCATAATGGTAATAAAGCAAAACCCTTTATATAACGAAGTAGTAAAGGGCTTAGATTGGAACTTAGACGCCTCCAATCATAGCCAATCTTGCTATAAGTGTCTACATAAAAAGATAACCATTTAGTCAATTATTTAAGAACAAAGCGCATTTTGCGCTGACGGTATCCCCTTGCCTAAATTTAGCTAAATGGGGAATTTTCTGACACGTTAGGAGTTATAGAAATGACAAATTTTAATAATTTAGTACCAGTAACAGAAACGCAATTAAACGGTAAACTACAGCAAACAGTTAGCGCAAAGGCTTTGCATAATTACTTGAAAGTAGGAAATGATTTTTCAACATGGATAAAGGGAAGAATAAAAGAATATGGGCTTATTAAAAATGATGTTTTTTTAATCTTTGATTCATCAGAATTCAGGAATCAAAGTACAAATAATGAGCAACAAATAAAATGGACAACTAAGCGAGGTGGAGACCGTAAAAGTATAGATTACATACTGACAATCGGAACCACTAAAGAATTAGCAATGATTGAAAACAATGAGAAAGGTAGAGCAATAAGAAAGTACTTTATCCGTTGTGAACAGCACCTTAAGGAAATTGCACCAGCAATCTAGAAAAAAGAGCTTAATCGGTTAAAAGCACGCATCGAGGTAGCGGATTATAGCCGTCCTATGTGTGACGCATTAACTATACAAAGGCTATCACAAAGTAAAGAGACTAAACCACATCACTACACTAATGAATTTAATATGATTAATAGTATTGTGCTTGGTATGTCCGCAAAGGCTTTCAGAAAATCACATAATCTTACTGGTGATATTCGTGACTATCTTAATGAACAACAGCTTAATCACCTAGCCTACTTAGAAAAATCAAATATTACTCTAATTGATATGGGTTGGAATTACGAAAAACGAAAAGCGGAACTTATCAAACTATCACAAAGCTATATGATTCGGTTATTGGGTGAGGTAGCATAATGATCTTACAAGCCAATTTAAACCATTTTAAAGCCCTAGTAATAGGGCAGTATATCCAAACCCTAAATAATCGCTTAGTAGATCACTACGGTAAGATTAAGGCTATCCCAAAGATGAAATCTTTCTTCTTGGTCAGCAATAAAGATTTTATTGATATCAATAGCCAGCCAAATAGCTACTTTTTCGTAACTTTTTTAATTTTCCGACACGTTAGGCAAGATTTTTCGGTGGTCACTACGAGCGCGCGGATGTCCTTTAAAATTCATTACATGGGGTTGAATTTAAAAACTAGGTTTCTTGAGTCCATAAAAAGAGAAAATAAGGAATTTAAGGGAACAATAAAAAAAGAACCTGAAGCGAGAATAAAACAAATACCACCAATCAGTGGTATTAAATTAAAAGACTATTTCTTATTTGATTCAGCTAGTTTTTCGCGACAAGTAGCAATAAATCAAGCTGAATCAGGCTCAATAACTTATTGGAGGAGCATGTGATGAAAATAAGTGATATTACAGCCCAAGCGGTAGGTAAATGGGATTATATCTTTCATTCATTAGGTATTGAAGTCGGCAACGGTAAGCATTGCCCATGCCCTATATGTGGTGGTAAAGATAGATTTAGATTTGATAATCAAAATGGACGAGGTACTTATATTTGTAATCAATGTGGTAGTGGTGACGGCTTAGAGCTGATTAAACACTATTACCATTGTGATGCTAAAGAAGCATCAATCAAAGTAGCGGAATATCTGAATCTGCCTAATCAGAGTGACCAAATACGAGAAAAAACCGTATTTAAAAAGATAGATTCTGAACAGTTGCATAATAACAACATACCAGAAAATCACGTATGTAAAAAGGTCGAATATTTACTCTATAAAACATCATTAGGGCAATCTGAATACCTCACCAAGAAAGGGTTAACCTTTGATTTACCTTTACTGGATAACGGGCGCATTTTTGCGCCTATGCTGAATCTTCATAATGAATACGCAGGCGCACAGTTTATCGAATCAGACGGCAGTAAGCACTTAATGAAAGGCTCAAATAAAAAAGGGGCTTTTATTTTAGTCAGCTCAATTATGAGTAGACCTGCGGAAGTATGTGCAAAATTGCGCTCACATAATGAGATTATAATCTGTGAGGGCTTAGCCACAGGGATATCGATAGCGGAATTCCGCCATCGCGATGCGATAATTATCGCGGCGGTTGATGCGGGGAATCTTATTCATGTAGCTAAGGCTGTTCGCGAACTAAATCCTGCAGCTAAAATCATCATTGCAGGTGATAATGATATAGGTAATGACAAAAACACAGGAAAAGAAAAAGCGATAGAAACAGCACAAGCCGTCAATGGCTATTACTCAATACCTGATACCGATTTTAAAGCTGATTGGGACGATTACAGGCAACAATTTGGACTTGAGAAGACCTTAGCTTCATTTAATGCAAACCTTATAAAACCTGAGCTACAAAATAGTGACCTGTTAATAAATGTTAAGGTTAAAAAAGAATTATCAGGCATGAATTTATCGCAAATGGCATCCAGTCAACGCGCTGACCTGTTAAACCAATATTACGGTAATAACCTCGCGATTAACCTAAGAACAGATGAAATCTATCACTATCAAGATAATGTATGGCAACCTATCAGCGATAAAGTCTTAATGCGAACGTTAGCCGATTTATTTACCCAATCAGGTGAACTATTT
Organism: Gilliamella bombicola; assembly: GCF_900094945.1. GTDB lineage: Bacteria > Pseudomonadota > Gammaproteobacteria > Enterobacterales > Orbaceae > Gilliamella > Gilliamella bombicola. The sequence goes on along the minus strand of NZ_FMAQ01000006.1, from coordinate 100,318 downwards.
AACCCCTTAAGGATAAGCTCGGCTGTTGAATCGCTCAGGCTATCACTGCCTATAATGGGAATACCTCAAAAGGATTTAATCTGCTTTAGAAATGGGGTGTATGAGCTAAAAAGCCAAACCTTTAGACCTCACAATAAGCAAGATTGGCTATTAGTCAGTAATGATATTGATTACTACCCTGCCAAAGAAAATGAATCTTTTGATACTCACGCGCCAAACTTCGCTAAATGGCTAAAAGAGCATCAGGCAATCAAGATAAGGCTAAAAATATCTTAGCTGCGCTATATATGATATTGGCTAATCGTCATGACTGGCAATTATTCTTAGAGGTTACAGGCGCAGGCGGTAGCGGTAAAAGTGTTTTTGCTGAAATTGCGACGATGTTATCAGGTAAAAACAATACTGTAATAGGCACTATGGACGCATTAGAAAAGGCAAGGGACAGAGCCTTAATCGTGGGTTACTCATTAGTCATATTACCCGACCAACCGCGTTATATGGGGAGTGGTGCAGGATTAAAAGCGATTACTGGCGGTGATGAAGTCGCAATAGACCCAAAACACAAGCAACCCTATTCTTGTAAAATCCCTGCGGTAGTTTTGGTTATCAATAACGAGGCAATGAGATTTAACGAGCGTAACGGCGGTATATCACGGCGTAGAGTTATCTTTCACTTCGGCGAGGTCATCCCTGAAAAAGAGCGAGATTTAAACTTGGTTAACAAAATAGAGCAAGAACTCCCCTCAATTGTGAGGTTGCTATTAAATGAGTTTACCAGTCCAGCAGAAGCTAAAGAAAGACTACACCAGCAACAACAATCAGACGAAGCGACGGTGATTAAACGCGAATCTGACCACTTAGTGGATTTTTGTAGTTATCTTGATGTGCTGGATCATTCCAATGGTATGCTTATGGGTAATTTAGGCATAATACCGTTTAACCCTAAAAAATATTTATATCATGCTTATATTGAGTATGTGCGCAATACAGGGCTTAATAATCCATTGTCCTTGAGTGGGTTCGGTTTATCATTAAATTACGCCATAAAAGAAAATAGAAAGGCGTACATTAAAAAACGAACTAATATAGGGGTAAAAACTAATTTAGAAATAAACCCAGATAGGTGTAAAGATTGGCTACCTAAAGCCGAAGATCCTAACTAGTAGCTCAAATTGAGCCACTAAAATAAGACCGCCCTAATTGGCGGTTTTTTATTGAGTGAATACCTAAAGTGTACACTTGTGAATAGTAAACATTTAAGTATACACCACTCAAACCCTTTTAGAATAAGGCTTCAAGCAAGTAGTGAACACCGTGCATACTTTTTTATTAAATTTTATTTTTATGGGGGAGGTATAAAAAATCTAAAACATAATTAACGGATACCGCTCACCTAGATAAATTTTTACACCGTCAAAATTCTAAAACCAATTTTTTTAACCTTTCAATGTGGCTAGATTAAAATACCTAATTTTGGAGGTCACTTTTTATTTTGGGACTATGTTTGGGACTATTTATCTAATAAGAAAAAAATAAAATCCTTTTTCAAAAAGGCTTTAATAAGGTATTTTCAAGTCCCGCCCACGCACCAAATCAATAAACAGTAACATTCTTTTAAATCCAACAAAGCACATCAAATCCAGTAATAACAAGCCTTGAAGGCTATTTCAGCAACTTAAAGCAGCTTGTAATTCTTGTAATAATACCTTTTATGTATAGCTCGTATGTCGAAGCAATCTATTTTGAAGTAGATCAAAATGGACTAGAACAACTTGCATCATTTAAAACTGATGATGGCAAAATCTTAAGGAATACTATGAGTAAAATGGCGTCTATAGCAACTGAAAATGTCAAAAACATTAAAAGAACCTAAAGGCACAAGAGAGAAGAAACCAATCAGCAAGATTAGCCAAGTAGTCACTTTTATTTAGGCTATCATAACGTTTTATTTATATAATTTAGTAAAAGAAGATACTAATAGGCTACTTGCAGTTAAAAATAAAATTTCGCCGACAATTTGTCGGCGAAAACGTTACAACATAATAGAAAATTACGCAAAACCTTTCAAACCAACCACATGAACATGCTCATGATTATTGATCACTTTACGAACCAATTTGTAGGTTGTGCCTTTTTCTGGACTGATGTTTTCTGGAGCTGCAATGATTAATTGCATTTCTAGCCGTTCACAAAGCTCAAATAACGTTGCAATAGATTTGGCATCTAGTCGAGCAGCTTCGTCCAAGAATAATAAACGACACGGTGAAATATCTTTGTTGCGCAGACGCTTAGATTCGTCTTCCCAACTTTGAATCACCATTAGTAAAATCGACATCCCTGTACCAATTGCTTCACCTGTTGATAGTGCGCCACTTTCAGCTCGTAACCAACCATCAGCACCTCGATTGACCTCAACATCCATTTCTAAGTAATTTCGGTAATCAAGTAGCTCTTCACCAATATTTTGCGCAGTACGTTGTCCCATATCAATATGTGGATTTAAGCGTTGATAGAGTTTAGCTAACGCTTCAGAGAACGTTATGCGATTATTACTAAACAGATCTTGATGCTCATTTTTTTCATCAGACAATGCGACTAGCAGTGAAGAGTGGGCTTCACGAACATTGACATTTAAACGTACACCGTTAACTTGCCCAAAGGCCACTGCTTGTAAACCTTGGTTAAGTAAGCGGATACGATTTTGCTCACGTTGAATCGTTTTACGAATAATATTAGACACACTTTTTGAGCTAATCGCTAATTGTTGCTCACGGGATGTTAGCTCTTCGGTCAAACGTGATAATTCTATTTCCATCTGTTCAATTGCTTCAATAGGGTCATCAGTTTTGACAATATCTTGACGAATTCGCTCGCGTAGGTGAGCGTAAACTGCAATGTAAAATTGAATTTTACGTTCAGGCCGTTTTGGATCTTCTGATAGTCTTAATACATCTCGCAAATGTTCATTATCATTAACAGCCAGACGTAACGAACCTAATGCCTTATCCGACATTGAACGCAACTCATCAGCACTTAAATAAGCTAGCTCCCGACGGTGTAAACGCCGTTCAACACTGTTTTCTTTGACTAAACGTAATACTAAACACCACCCTGCTTTGGCTTCAACAACTTGCTTACGTAGTTGCTTATAATCACGCAGTGTTTGTGTAAGGCGTTTTTGCATTTGTGTCATTTCGCTTTCGCACATAATTAGTTGTTTTTCAAGCGATGTGCAATGCAGGCGATTATTATTTAATTTTTGATGAATTTCATCACGGCGAATTCGAGCTCGTTCTTCAGTGATCGCATCAGCTTTTACGCCAATTTGTTCGATCTCTTTTTGTAGTTCTTGCAGCATATCGCGTTTAGTATCAAATGCACTTTTAAGCGAAGCCAGCGTTTGGTTATATTGGTTGTATTTATCTTGATACTGTTGCATCTGGCTACGCGCTTCAGCTCTTTGGACTTCAACTACTTCTAATCGAGACCGTAATTTTTCATTTAAATCACTATTTTCGCCCAACATGCCAGCCGAATCTTCATAACTAAAATGAGCTCGGCGTTGCATGACTTCAGTTAACGCGAAGACTTGTTGACGAATCGTTTGTTGTTGTGCTTTAACAGTGTTGTAATGTTCACGAAGCGATTCATTTTGTTCGGGATCACTTTGTAAAACTGCCACTAAAGGTTCAAGTTCTGAAACAGTGTTACGATTACGATTAACATATTGCGCAGATTCTTGCGCTGCAACCAATTGCTCACGTAATTCATCAACCCGATCCGCTAAATCATCATCTGCAAGTAAGTGCATCTGAGCAATAAGCTTATTGACGGTAACTAGTTGCTCTTTGCAATTAATAACTTGTTGTTGGTTTTGCTGATCAATGCTTTCTTGAGATGATAATTGACGCTCAATTTCGGTGCGTCTTATCGCTAATTTTTGTGCTTCCGCTTCAGGATCGATATCAAAAGCAACAGCAAGATATTGTCCTATAAATTGTCCAACATTTTGCTCAATACGTTGTAATTTTTGTAAATCAAATGAGAGCGTTGCAAAACGTTCATGTAATTCATCACGTTCAGCAGATAGTTTTTCAAGATGAACTTCACGCGCGGCACGACCAAATAGTGGTACACTTGGAAAACTCGAAAATCGCCATTGACGATCGCCTGTTTTGACTAGTACCGATTTATTCATTTCCTCACAGTCAAAAACACTATCATCAAATGATGAAGGATCACCTTCGATAAAGTATATATCTTCAGGATAATCTTCATCACTTTCCGTTAGGGTTTCTAATTGCTGTTTCACTAATGATAAATCAGGCACAACAATAGCTTGCCTTGCAGGGCCATAGAGTGCTGAAAAATAAGGTGCATCATCAATGGTTACATCTTCATAGATTTCAGAGAGTAGCACACCATTAAATCGTTCAGCTAACGAAGTTAAACGCCCATCGTCCACACCACTTGGTTGATTAAGTTGTTCGATTTGGACATCAAGCTGGCTACGCCTAAAATTGATTTGGTCGCGTTCAGTTACAAGAACACGTTCTTGTTCAAGCAGCTGTTGCATATGTTGTGTTACAGCTTGGCTGTGAGTAAATGTGTCACCTGTTTGTTCTTGCAAAGCAATTAGAGCATCTTGAGCTTTTAACCATAGTGGTGCTTTTTGTCGATAATCGGAAATTTTCGATTGAATTTGCTCAAGTTCTTGCCTAAATTCAATACGTTTTTCGCTTGATTCGTTAGCCCGTTCAGCATTCTCATCTAGCTGGGTTTCGATCTCTTGTTTTAATTCGTCAAGCTCATCATAATTAATTTGTCGCCCAATACGTTTACAAAATTGTGTTAATAATGATTCCGCTTCTTTTTGTTCAAAAAAACGTTGTTCTAGTTCATCAAGTTGCAGCTGTAAATGTTCCGCTTGTTCAGCTTGATAACATTGTGATGGCCACTGTCTTAATGCTTCTTTTGCAGCTACAAAGGAATCACTACGAGTTACATCACCAACCAATTTAACGACCAATTGATAAGCTCGATCAAATTGATTAATGGCGGCATCAGATATACTTAATTTTTGTTCAAGTTCAAGAACTTGTTCGGTGATCTCTTTTTGCTTTTCATCAAACACGGCAAAGTGATCTTCGATATTGCTAATACCTAGTTTTGGTAACTGACATAATGACTGAGCATTCTTTAATGCCTGTAAAGCCTGTTGATATTGAATTGCTCGTGTTTGTTGAACATCAAGTGCTTGCTGATAATCCGCTAACTGTGTTTTGATTTCATCAACTTCTTGCTCTGTTTCGTTGACCTGATCACGGTAAACTTGGTACTGTTCATTCGCTTCAAGCACCACTTCGTTTTGTTCTTCAAGTTTTAAATTTAAGTCATCTAAATCTGCTTGATAGCGGTCAATTTTTTCTTGTTGACGTAGCGCTGTTTGTGCTAAGTTGAGGTGATCATTAGCGGCTTGTAAATCAGTTTCCAAATCGCTTTGCGATTCTTGATATTCTTTAAGTTCTTTCGCCATTTCTATTTGGCGGTATTGATTGCTGATAAGCTGATCTTGCGTTTTAAACATATCACGACGCAAGCCAAGTACAGATTCAATATGCACTCGACGTTCGTTAGCATGACGCATATAATCAGCAGCAACATAATTGGTCGATTCGGTAATAAGATGTTTAAATAAATCACGATCGGATTGTGTAACTCGAATCGCTTCTAATGTCATTCGATTTTCACGAAGTGCCGCTTCCATATCTTGGAAAGCTTTACGTACACCACCATTTTCAGGTAATAAATAGTCGCGTAGTGAACGAGTAATCGCACTTGAAATCCCACCATACAGCGAGGCTTCAATTAAGCGATAATATTTACTACGATCAGATGAAGAACGTAAACGTTTAGGTAATATACCAAAGTCAAACATAACTGAGTGATAATCAGTAATCGAGTTAAATTGTTTGAAAATAATGCCGTCCATTGATTCGACTTTATCTTTTAACTCTGGCAACGATAAAATGCGTGCTTGTTTATCATTTAAACGTTCAGTAACTAATTCTGTAGGACTAATAACGACAGGTAAACCTTGCAGTAAAAATGGTTTAATATCCACTTTTTTGTCACGCCCAGCAACTTGCTGTAAACGTACACCACAGATAATTCGTTGGTTACGAGAATTAATTACATCCAGCATTGAATAACAAACACCCGGTTTTAACTTACCATGCAAACCTTTATCACGTGAGCCAGATGTTGCCCCCGCTTCGGTGGTGTTTCTAAAATGTAATAAGGTTAAATCCGGTATCAATGCTGTAACAAAAGCCGCCATCGTGGTCGATTTACCTGCACCATTACCACCAGATAAGGTTGTAACTAGCTGATCAAGCTCAAACGTTCGAGCAAAAAAACCATTCCAGTTTATCAGAGTTAATGAGTGAAATTTGCCGTGTCCAATCATGTTTATTCTATCTCCTCATTAACATCATCATCTTGTTCTTCATTGTTATCATTATCTAAGATTAAGGTCGATTCAATTTTAATTGCTTCGCCATCTCGGATTAAACGTAATTGGGCTTCTTGCGCATCATCACCACTACGAACATCAGCCCCAAATCGAAAAATAGCTTCGTTAATACGAAAACGTGAGCTGTCGTTTCCAACAATAAAAAAAATCATACCAAGCCGTCGTAATCGATTTAACGCCGTTTTTACTTTATCAAATAATTTTTGACGATCTAAATCTGACCCCGTTGAGCGTTGATTCACTAATTTAAGTAGTTTACTTTCGTCAGCTAACGAAACTAGCTCATCAAATAGCTCTTGTAGGGTAAAAATACCTTCGTGCGCTAATCGTTCAGGGCTTAGATACAAATAACAAAGAACCTTACCAACAAGCATATCAAGTTCAGATAAAACAGATCTTGGAATTAATGTTGTTGAACGAGGTCGAAGATAGAAAAAACCTTCAGGAGCTCGAATTAATTCAACATTATAACGTTGGTAGAATTGTTCAAGCTCAAGTTGAAAATCCATTAAAAATGCGTGATGATCAAGTTCATCAATACCAACATGACGGCCTGAACGTAATAAACTATCCAATTCTGGAAAAATAGGATTAGCAATCGCTTGCGCCAATTTTACAGGCATATATTTATCTATGGACGCCTGAGAACTTGCCGCAATGCGCCCCATGACATCATCAAGATGATGAGCCGTTTGTTCTATTTCTAAATCTTTAGTATCTGTCGATGACATGTGCTTGCACCTTAGCTCCATAATCGTTAATAAGTTTCCATTCAGCAGGAATACCAAGCAGATCATCTTCGGCAATACCGAGACGAATAGCTTGATCAATGAATAACCTTGCAATATCAAAATGCTGCTCACGTGGGAACTGAGCTAAATAACTGCGAATGGCAATACCCATATCAAGTGGTTTATTCTCTTGTTTAAAAACCAATAAATTTTGTTCAATATGCGCAATAATATGTTCTTGAATTTCTTCAATCATTTCAAATTCAAGCTCTGATGGTAATTCCCCCGTCACTTCGGCATCATGTAACGCTAACTCTTCATCACGCATATCAAGTAAGCGTTCAGCATTAGCAAAAGTCAGTGACCAAGGTAAATCAAAATATCCTTGAATCGATTTGCGTAAACGTTGTGAAAATACACGGTTTTTATCTAAGTCGATAGCTGTACGAATAAATTTATGAACGTGTCGATCGTAACCTATCCAAAGATCTATGGCTTTTTGTCCCCAACCAATAATGCGGTCAAGCTTACCTTGTAGATCCATGACTACGTTGTTAATTTTATCTAGTTCAGGTTTATCAAGCGTTGCATCTTGTATCAAAAGTAAACTGGCTTGTAATTTATCGCCAGCAGCGGCTAAAGTATCTTGTAACTCGCGCAATGTTTGCGATGTTTCGGTAAGTAATCCTTCACAACTGGTAATTGCGGCCTGCCAATCTTGACTTAATAACGCCGAGATATTTTGCTTCACATCGGTTTGCTGTTCATCCATGACACGTTGGGTGATATCAATACTATCAAAAATTTCTGCGACCGAATATTTTAACGGAGCAAAGACATTTCGGTGCCAATGTAAATCATCACCACCTTCGACTGCTGCATCTGCGGCACGTTTTAATTCTTGCGCAACAATAGATAATTGAATGGATAAGCGCAATGTTGAAAATTCGCGCTGGCGAATATAATAATCAGAAATGCCTATCCCTAATGGTGTTAAACGATAAATTGAAAAACCATCAGTCATTTCACTTGCAAACCGCGTAATAAAACGCTGACGCACTAAATCGTTAATTGCATTATTGGCTCGTATAGTGATGGTATCTTCACTTTGTTCAAAAATTTGTGAAACATGCCTAAAAGCATCAATCAATTCAGATTCTGTCATTTCGCCATCAAAACGTTCACTATTTAATACGGCAATAGCCAATAAAAAAGCTAACCTTTCAACTGGCAAAGTGATCGAAAAATCATTCTTTTTTGCCCAAGAGACCAGTTCCGGCACTGATTGGGAAAAATCAATCATAAAAGTTCCTCAATTCAACGAGAACAAAATCGAAACATACCGTAGAGCTTCCATTGTTTACGGTATAAACAGAAATATCGTCAATTATATAACAATATAGAGTAAATTTGTAATGGAATTCGATGAAAGAATTAAAACTGTATTATTAAAATTCTGGCTACTTAAATATAAACTTATAATAATATTAATTAATAAATATCATCAAAATAAATTAAAATCTTATTTCTTGCATAAAAAATAGATTCCCTACTCGCACTGATACCTATTTATGCTAAAATTAATATACTCTATATAAACTAACGTAAGGATGTAACAAAATGCATATCGGTATACCTAAAGAGCGGTTAGCCAATGAAGCTAGAGTTGCAGCAACTCCCCAAACTGTTGGACAACTGTTAAAACTTGGTTTTACAGTTTCTGTAGAACAAGGTGCTGGGCATGCTGCTCATTTTGAAGACCAAGCTTTTATTGATGCTGGAGCCACAATCCAAAATACACAAGACATTTGGCAAAATGATTTAATTTTGAAATTTCATGCACCAACTGATGATGAAATCGTGTTAATGAAAGAAGGGTTAACTCTCATCAGTTATATTTACCCAGCGCAACACAAAGAATTATTAGAAAAACTAGCAGCTAAAAATATTACTGTTATGGCAATGGACTGTGTGCCTCGTATTTCACGTGCACAATCTTTAGATGCCCTCAGTTCAATGTCTAATATTGCTGGTTATCGTTCAGTTATTGAAGCTGCAAACCAATTTGGCCGTTTCTTTACTGGTCAAGTTACCGCTGCAGGTAAAGTCCCTCCTGCCAAAGTATTAGTTATTGGTGCTGGTGTTGCTGGCCTTGCAGCAATTGGTGCTGCAGTAAGTTTAGGTGCGATTGTTCGTGCTTTTGACACTCGCCCTGAAGTGGCTGAACAAATTAACAGTATGGGAGCTGACTTTTTAGAGCTTGATTTTGAAGAAGAAGCAGGATCTGGCGATGGCTATGCTAAACAAATGTCAGCAGCCTTTATTGAAGCCGAAATGGCGCTATTTGCTGAACAAGCTAAAGATGTAGATATCATTATTACCACAGCGTTAATTCCGGGAAAACCGGCACCAAAACTTATTTCTAAAGATATGGTTGAATCCATGAAACCAGGTAGTGTTATTGTTGATTTAGCAGCATTAACTGGCGGTAACTGTGAATTAACTAAACCGGGCGAAGTTTTCGAGACTGAAAATAATGTAAAAATTGTTGGCTATACCGATTTAGCTAATCGTATGCCAGCTCAAGCATCACAACTTTATGGTACAAACATTGTTAACTTATTAAAACTGCTAGCTAAAGAAAAAGATGGCAATATTAATATTAACTTTGAAGATGTTGTTATCCGTGGTGTAACAGTGGTTAAAGAAAAAGAAATAACGTGGCCAGCACCACCAATTCAAGTATCAGCACAACCTCAGAAAAAAACTTCTGAGCCAATTGCTAAACCTGAACCAAAACCAATGGATCCACGTAAAAAATATGGAATTTTTGCATTAGCCATTCTAGCCTATTTCTGGCTTGCGAATTCTGTACCCGAAAGCTTCTTAGGGCATTTCACTGTTTTTGCTTTATCTTGCGTGGTTGGTTATTACGTTGTATGGAATGTTACGCACTCTCTACATACTCCACTGATGTCAGTAACTAATGCAATTTCTGGTATTATTTTAGTCGGAGCAATATTGCAAATCGGTGATGACAACGGTCTAAGTACAGCAATTGCCTTTGTTGCTATTTTAATCGCTAGTATTAATATTTTTGGCGGATTCTTTGTTACGCAAAGAATGCTGAAAATGTTTCAACGTGGCAAGTAAGGGAGGGAATAAACCATGAGTAATGGAATCATTCAAGCAGCCTATGTTATTGCTGCATTACTTTTTATCTTTAGTTTACGTGGTCTTTCTAACCAAGAATCAGCCAAATCAGGAAATATCTACGGTATGATTGGTATGGCTATTGCACTTATTGCAGCAGTAGCTAGTATCAAGGGTGGATTACACTGGATCGTAATCTCAATGATTATTGGTGCAACAATTGGGTTATACCTTGCTAAGAAAGTTGAAATGACGCAAATGCCAGAACTTGTTGCGCTACTACATAGCTTTGTTGGTATGGCAGCTGTACTTGTTGGTTTAAATAGCTTTTTAGACTTAAACAGTCATTCACAACTATTTCATGGTAATGAGCTTACTGTACATTTAGTCGAAATTTTTGTGGGTGTATTCATTGGGGCTGTAACTTTCTCAGGTTCTGTTGTTGCATTCGGTAAATTAAATGGCCGTATTAGCTCTAAACCACTTTCTATTCCAAATAAACATTATTGGAATTTAGCTGCGATTGTTGTTTCGATCATATTAATGTATACCTTCATTGAAGTAGAAAATGGAACAGGTGCACTCATTAGTCTATTAATTATGGCAATAATTGCATTTGTATTTGGCTTCCATCTTGTTGCCTCAATTGGTGGTGCTGATATGCCAGTGGTAATCTCAATGCTAAACTCTTATTCTGGTTGGGCAGCAGCAGCAGCGGGCTTTATGTTAGGTAACGATCTATTAATTGTAACAGGCGCATTAGTTGGTTCATCAGGTGCAATTCTTTCATACATTATGTGTAAAGCGATGAACCGCTCATTTATTAGTGTTATTGCTGGTGGTTTCGGTAGTGATAGCAGTTCAACAAGTTCATCAGATGAAGAACAAGGTGAATACCGTGAAATGCAACCTGCTGAAGTTGCACAAACATTAAAAGAAGCGCGTTCTGTTATCATCGTTCCTGGCTATGGTATGGCTGTTGCACAAGCACAAGGTGCAGTAAGTAATATTACAGAAAAACTACGTGCAATGGATATTGAAGTGAGATTTGGTATTCACCCTGTTGCCGGACGTTTACCAGGTCATATGAACGTATTATTAGCTGAAGCGAAAGTGCCATATGATATCGTTCTTGAAATGGACGAAATCAATGATGACTTCCCAGATACTGATGTTGTTTGGGTTATTGGTGCAAACGATACTGTTAACCCAGCGGCAGAAGAAGATCCAAATAGTCCAATTGCTGGCATGCCTGTTCTTGAAGTTTGGAAAGCAAAAACGGTTGTTATTTCTAAACGCTCAATGAATACTGGTTATGCAGGTGTACAAAACCCACTATTCTTTAAAGAAAATAGCTATATGTTATTTGGTGATGCTAAAGATAGTGTTGAAAAAGTATTACAAAACCTTTAATGATTAATTCATTAATATACTGCGGCTTCCGCCGCAGTATATTTCTAAAATAGGAACTTAATTTAAATTCGCTTTAGCTAAAAAATCGATTATTTGATCCGTTATTTCACGGTGTATCTCTGTCCTTGTGCGATTCCCACCATCTTTACAAATAATTGCTTCTCCTTTAGCATCTTGCTCTAAAATATCTATAGCGCCTGATTTACAAATTTGCATGAAACTAAAATGCATTGCATCAGGGATAACAATATAAGTTGATAATGATTTTGAAAGAAACTGTTGTAAATAACCAGATTCTAGCTCTACATTCGTATCACCAACATCAATACCAGCACCAATGATTAAAGAAGGAACAGTAATATTTTTCAAACTATCTGCAGTAAATCCTCTAACTAATCCAGCATCTAAAGAAATAAATGACTTTATTCTCGGATCTGACATGTTTTTATTTAATTGTGGGTTATCTAGTCCAAGTTCATTTACTAACTGGCAAGCTTTTAAATGTGAATGTATAGTGCAATCTTGTTTAAAAAGGTTTGTATCAAACCTTGCTCCGGCAAGTGCAGCTACTGTCCAACCGCCAAGAGAATGCCCAATAGATGAAATTTTATTCATATCAATATAGTTTGCCAAAATCTCATCTATTTGTAACGCATCAATAGTTTTACTTAGATCTTGAGGACGTAACCACAATTTAGTAGATTGAGTAATATCTTTATTAAAATAAGTAGTTCCCGGATGATTTGGTGCAGCAACAATATATCCCCTATCTGCCAGTTCATAAGCAAGCCAATTTAAACTTTGCCAACTTCCTCCATAACCATGCGAAATAACAATCAAAGGATGTTTACGATAATTTGAAATAGGTGCAGCATCAGGAATAACTTTAGAACCATAAAAAATGGCATTATCACCAATAGTTACTGCTATTTGTTGATCATTGGTCGGATACCATATTGCAATATTTAAAGGTCTACTGTCTTCTTTGTTATAATAGATTTCCTTAAATCCCACATTTGAATAAGCATAGTTGAAAAAGGGAAAGGACAAAATAAGCGAATAAAGCAAAAAGTATAGTTTAGTCATTAAATTAATTTCCATTTAACAATGTTTCTCTTTTTTTAATGCTATAGTATGAATAACAAAAACACAATAAATAGTAATAGTAAAAATCAGTAATTAGTAGATATTTTTATTGAAAATAATCAATTACCTAACAGCATGAAACTTTAATATTACGACCAAACTAGAATTTTGAGATTGGATTTGGGGTGGTATAACGATTAATGACTATCTTTTTTGATTTGTTCTTTATGATATAAATAATAAGCTCCACGAGACACCATTCTTAGTTGAAAAATAAGATCTTCAATTAATTTTTGTCTTTGTACTGTATCAAAATCAATTGCTTCAGCTCCCGCATTAAAAGCAATAGTTACCATTGCTTCTGCTTGAGCTTCATTGTAATGGTGAGGCATCTGGTTGGCATTATCAAGATAATCAACAAGCTCTACAATAAAGTGTTGGATTTCTCGAGCAATAGCAGAACGAAAAGCTGCTGATGTTCCAGCTTTTTCGCGGAGAAGTAATAAAAAGACTTTAGGATTTTTATCAATAAACTCAATAAATGTGGTAACAGATGTCCGTAGTACACTACCACCTTTTTCAATACGCTTACGCGCTTGTCGCAATAATTGACGAAGAGTCAAACCACTTTCATCAACCATGGCCAAACCTAATTCATCCATATCTCGAAAATGGCGATAAAACGAAGTTGCAGCAATACCTGCTTCGCGGGCAACCTCTCTTAAACTTAAACTAGCAAAACCTTGCTCGGCATTAAGTTGATTAAATGCCGCATCAATTAACGTACGGCGGGTTCTTTCTTTCTGTTGAGCTCGAACACCGCCGCTGGTCTTGATATTTTTCATTTTATAGCTCAATCCTAGTTGTTTATATTTAACCTAATATTAATTTGCTGATTTTAATAATCGCTCTTTTTCAGCAAACACTTTCGGCATATGCTCACGGATAGTTTTAGCTATAGTTTCATAGCGAGAACGTAATGGCGAGCCAGGACGATAAATCAAAGTAATACTGCGTGATGGTACTGGCTCTGCACAAGGAATATAGCAAATATTATCTCGAACACGCTCATTAGGTGCCGCAAGCTCTGGAAATAAAGTGATTCCACGGCCAGCAGAAATCATACTACGAAGCGTTTCCAGACTGGTTGCTTTAAACTGTTTATCCTCATCAATACCAACTTGGAAACAATATCCCATTGCATGATCTCGTAAACAGTGACCATCTTCTAGCATTAAGAATTTTTGTCCTTTTAACTGAGATAGTTTAACGACTTTTTTACTAGCCATTTCACTACTTGCAGGAACAGCTAAAAACATCGGCTCGTCAAATAATGGTAGCTCAATAAACTGCGAGGTTTCTTTAACTTGAGCAACAATGGCACAATCAAGTTTTCCACTTTCAAGCTGAGCAACAATGCTAGCGGTTTGAGCTTCGTGTAAATACAGCTCTAACTGAGGGAAAGACTCATGTAACACAGTAATCACATGTGGTAAAAGATAAGGTGCTATCGTAGGAATCAAGCCGATATGCATTGGTCCTGACATTTCTTCACCTTGACGACTTGCCATTTCTTTTAGAATTTGAATGTTACGCAAAATCTCTTTAGCTTGCTCAACCAGCATCATGCCTGTTTGAGTAAATAATACTTTGCGACTAGTACGCTCTAATAACATTACGCCTAGTTCATCTTCTAATTTCCTAATTTGACCACTAAGAGTTGGTTGACTCACATTGCAAGCATCAGCAGCTTTACGAAAATGACGAAATTCAGCTAATGAAACAAAATATTCCAAATCACGAATATTCATAATGTCCCCAATAAGTTATTAGTTAATAGTATATACTCAAACAACTTCCATATGTAAAGTTATAACAAATAACATTCTTCATAATTTCTTAAACTATAATGCTTTATAAATTATATTCTGTAAAACAAATAAATAAAAAGAAATGTTGAGTATGGTTTTATTTAGTCTTTATTCAGCTAATTAAAATACTCTAACAAGAGCAAAACAAAATTTGTCGCTTTTAATTAAATACTGCCAATGTTACTATTGTTGATAATTATATTAAAAAAATCAAATATAATATTTAAACTATTTAGTAAAATTACAATTTTATTGTACTCATAAATACCGATGCTAAGAAACATGGAAAATTATTGACAGTTACGATATAATCGCGCGCTATAGTTGTTATTAAGCCAAAAACACTTTTTGAGGTGCGCTATTTTTAAACAAGTTTCACGTTTTTATCAAAAGTTTTTTCGCCATGAAGAAAAAAACAACAAACGACAAAAAATTGGTTATGTGTCTATTGCACGTAATGAGCATAATATATCCCGTAAAGACATTAGTGCGAATGCATTAAAAGTCCTCCATCGATTAAACAAACAAGGATACGAAGCTTATTTGGTTGGAGGATGCATAAGAGATCTCATATTAGGCAAAATGCCAAAGGACTTTGATATCACAACTAATGCAACACCAGAACAAATCCAAAAAATTTTCCGCAACTGTCGCTTGGTAGGAAGACGATTTCGTCTTGCCCATATTATGTTTGGTAAAGAAATTATTGAAGTAGCGACTTTTCGTGGAGATCATGATTCTCAGAATGGGCAAAACAATATTTCTAAACGTTCACAGTCTGGTATGTTGTTACGCGATAATGTTTACGGAACCGTTGAACAAGATGCAATTCGTCGCGATTTTACTATGAATGCACTTTATTATAGTGCAAATGATTTCACTTTACGCGATTACTGTGGAGGGTTGAAAGATTTACAAAAAGGCATTATTCAATTAATTGGCGATCCACAAACACGTTATCGAGAAGATCCCGTGAGAATGCTAAGAGCCATCCGTTTCGCAGCAAAACTGAATATGAAAATTGAGCCAGCTACCGCTGGACCAATTAAAGATCTTGCACCATTATTGAAAAATATTCCCTCTGCTCGACTTTTTGACGAGTCCCTTAAACTTTTACAAGCAGGATACGGTTATAAAACTTACCTGTTACTAAGAGAATATTGTCTTTTCGAACAGCTATTTCCGACTATTGAGCGTTTATTGGCTAATAACCAAAATAGTCATTTAGAAAAAATCATTGAGCAAGTTTTAAAAAATACTGATTATCGTATCGCTAACAATAAACGAGTTAATCCTGCATTCCTATTTGCTGCTTTTTTTTGGTATCCAATTATTGAACAAGCAAAAGAAACAAGTGTTGAAAGCGGTTTGCCATTTTATGATTCGTTTTCGATGGCAATTAATGAAGTGCTTAGTGAACAATGTAAAAATATTGCCATACCTAGACGCTTAACCACCATAATGGGAGACATTTGGCGTTTGCAGCTACGGATGAAAAAACGAGATGGGAAACGTGCATTTGCTATTTTAGAGCACCCTAAGTTTCGAGCGGCCTACGATCTTTTAGAAATACGAGCATCAATCGAAAAAGGTGAACTCTTGGAGTTAGCTAAATGGTGGGATGAGTTTCAATACACTTCACTCGAAAAAAGAATAGTGATGGTAAAACAGCTAAACAAAATGAATAAACGCAAGGGGAAACGTTAATTTTTAATTCGCACTTTTATAAATAACAGCTATAATGCTTCAATTAGAATAATCATAATAACTTTTTAATCATTGATGAAAAAATTAGCGCCTTCTCTTATTGCAATAGCTGTTACTCTTTCTTTGTATAACAACTCTAGTTATGCTATAGATTTACCTAAAGCCGCTATTAGCAATAACCCTCAATGTCTTATAGGCGTTCCTAGGTTTGATCGCCCTTTAGTCAATGGAGACATAAACAGCTTACCTGTAAATGCTGAAGCTGACCAATTGGAAGTATTCTATCCAAATATAGCCGTATATAAAGGTGATGTATTAATAGAACAAGGTAATCGCACCGTCCAAGCAGACAAAGTAACAATCGACACTCAAGATAACAATAATCGAGCTGTAACACTAGAAGGTGATATTACTTATCAAGATAATTTAATACAACTGAAAGGCGATAATGCATCAATGAATTTAAATAACAATGATGCAAATATGAGCCCTAGTCAGTATCAACTTGTCAATAGACTTGGTCGTGGCAATGCGGATCAGATGAAACTTGAAAAAAACCGATATGTTATTTTAAAAAATGGTAGCTACACATCTTGTCCTGTTAATGACAGTACATGGAACATTAAGGGCACAACGGTTATCCATGACAATGAAGAACAATTACTAGAAGTTTGGAATGCCGTATTTAGTATTGGCAAAGTCCCAGTCCTGTATTCACCGTATTTACAACTACCAACTGGAGATAAACGCCGTTCGGGTTTATTGATGCCTAATTTAGGCTATGACAGTATTGATGGTATTGATTTTTCAATGCCAATTTATTGGAATATTGCACCAAATTATGATGCTACTTTTACACCAAGAGCTTTACAAAACCGTGGTGTACAATTACAAACAGAATTTCGCTATTTAAATGAACTAGGATTAGGTACACTTGCATTTGACTGGCTACAACATGATAGTAAATATAATGAAGATAGAAGCAATCATGTTAATGGTAACAATTATGATGATAATAACCATCGTTGGTTGTTCCATTGGAAAAATGAAGAACTAATTAACTATAATTGGCGTTTTTATGCCGATACAACTCGAGTTAGTGACAATCAGTATCTCACCAATCTAAATTCTAAATACGCTTCTCAAACTGCTGGATATTTAACACAGTTTTATAAAATCGCTTATAATGATGAAAATTGGGATATTACTTTAGGCTATAGGCACTTTCAGCCATTTCATTCAGAACTAAAAAACTCGCTTTACCAAACCGAACCACAATTGGATATGAGTTATTATAATAATGACTTGGGACCATTCAAATTTAGGACATTTTCTCAAATATCTCATTTTTTGACATCAGGGGAAGATAAACCTAAAGCATGGCGAGCTCACGTTGAACCAACGCTAAATTATACTTTAACCAATTCTTGGTCATCATTAATCACCGAAGCTGGTTTTATGGCAACACATTATAATCAAGATCGCATTGATAAAGATATATATAAAGACTTAGATAAAACTGTAAATCGTTTTTTACCTAAATTCAGCATTGATGGTAAAGTCATCTTCGAACGTGATATAAGTTTTATTGATGGTTATACCCAAACATTGGAACCAAGAGTAAAATACATTTATATTCCATACCGAAATCAATCCAATATTGGCGCCTATGATTCCACTATATTACAATCAGATTATATAGGTCTATTTAGAGATCAACCTTACAGTGGTCTAGATAGAATTGCCTCAACCAATAAAATATCAACTGGTGTAACAACTCGGTTTTATGATAATAACAAGGTTGAAAAATTTAACTTATCCATTGGACAAATTACTTATTTTACTAAATCAAAAACTAGTGAACATAATAATGATTTAGATGAAAACTCTGATACAGGTAGCATTACTTGGGCATCTGATAATTTTTGGCGCATAAGTGATGATATAATCTTTCGAAGTGGTGTTCAATATGATACTCGGATTGATACGATTTCATTAGCTAATACAATATTTGAGTACCGACCATCCGGTGATAAGTTAATGCAATTATCTTATCGATATGCAAACCGTAACTATATTGACGTTGTAGATAAAAACCCTTCTTATAGAGGTTATAAGCAAAATATTTCTCAAGCTGGAATAATGACTGCTTGGCCATTATCACAAACAGTTAGTGCTGTTGGTTCCTATTATTATGACGTTAAATTAAAACAAACTGCAGATAGCTTTGTTGGTTTGCATTATAGCGATTGTTGTTGGGGAATGACGGTACAGTATGGCAGAAAACTAACAGATTGGGACAATATTTCTCGAAAAAGTAAATACGAAAATAAACTGTCTATTAACTTCGAATTACAAGGTTTAGGCAACAACCGAGATACCAAAGCTAAAATGCTAAATTTCGGTAAGCTACCATATACAACAACATTTGAATAAAATACTTTTGCAAATATAGATTACCGATAAATTTATTGTAGGCTACCAATGCCTCAACAACAAAATGAGTTGAGTGAATATGAAATTATTAAAACTATTTATCACCTTAAACCTAAGCATAAGCTTAGGAATTATAACTCCATTATCTGCGAATGCCGCACCAAAAGTGGTAGAACAGGTTGCTGCCGTTGTTAATAACAATGTCATTTTAGAAAGTGATGTTAATGATATGCTAAAAACAATTAAAGCAAGCACTGATTCCCAAAATCTACCTAATGATAAAATACTCAGACAACAAATTATTGATCGTTTAGTTATTGAAAACTTAATTTTACAAAAAGCAGCTAAGGCTAAAATCACTGTTAGTGATGACGAAGTAACCAATGCAATTGATAAAATTGCGTCTGAAAATGATATGACCATTGATCAACTTCGAAGCAAACTCTCAACAATGGGGATCAGCTATAGCTCCTATCGAGAAAGGATCCACAATGATATGTTGATTGATGAAACTCGAATGCATGAAGTAAGACCTAGGATCAAAATTTCAGAAAAAGAAGTAGAAAACTTAGCAAAAAATATTACTCGCCAACCAGCTAATAATATTGATGTAAAAATCAGTCATATTTTGATTTCTATACCAGAAAAAGCATCTAAACAACAAATAGACAATGCTGTAAATAAAGCACAAGATATTATCAATCGGGCACAAAAAGGGGAAAACTTTGCTAAATTAGCTACCTCTTATTCAAATGACGACCTTGCTTTAAAAGGCGGCAGTATGGGTTGGCATAAACTAAATGAATTACCGACCCTCTTTGAAGAACGTTTAGTACGTGCAGCAAAAGGTAGTATTATTGGTCCTATTCGTTCAGGTGTTGGTCTGCACATTATAAAAGTTGATGATACTCGTTCAGAAGCACCAAAAACTATTACACTTCAAGAAGTCAATGCTCGTCATATCTTGATTAAAACAAACGTATTAGTTAACGATAAAATTGCCCAACAAAAACTAGCCGATATTCGCAAATCAATTACTAATGGCACAATAACCTTTGAAGCTGCAGCTAAGGCGAATTCTGAAGATACAGGTACAGCCGAAAAAGGAGGCAATTTAGGTTGGAATCGTCCTGAAATTTATGATAACGGGTTTAGAGACGGCTTATCTCAGCTAAAAAAAGGAGAAATTAGTCAGCCAATAAAATCATCTTACGGATGGCATTTAATCCAATTAATTGATACAAGACAGATTGATGGTACAAATGCGATGAAAAAAGATCAGGCCTATCGACTTATTTTTAATCGTAAATTTTCAGAAGAAGCCCAAGTATGGGTTCAAGAAATAAAAGGTGACGCTTACATCAAAATTACAGGTGAAGATAAGCATGAATAATCGTGTTCACCAAGGGCATTTTGCCCGTAAAAGATTCGGACAAAACTTTTTACATGATGACTATATCATCGAAAGTATTGTTGCAGCGATTCAACCAAAAGCAGATCAAGCGCTAGTGGAAATCGGACCAGGACTTGCAGCATTAACAGTACCTGTAAGTAAATATGTTGATCATTTAACCGTTATAGAGATCGACAGAGATTTAGCCAGTAGATTGATCGAAAATCCATTTTTACATAATAAACTAACCGTTATTGAACAAGATGCACTGACCTTTGACTTTAATCTATTGGCCGAGCAATTAGATAAACCATTAAGAGTATTTGGTAACTTACCATATAATATCTCAACCCCTTTGATGTTCCATTTATTTGAACATGCAAATATCATCACCGATATGCATTTTATGCTACAAAAAGAGGTAGTAACTCGCTTAGTTGCAGCACCTAATAGTAAAGATTATGGTAGATTGAGCGTAATGGCTCAATATTATTGTCAAATCATTCCAGTTCTTGAAGTCCCACCAACATCATTTAAACCTGCACCAAAAGTTGATTCAGCAGTAGTTAGATTAGTACCCTATAAAGAAAAACCTTATCTTGTTAATGATATAAAAACACTTTCTCGTGTAACTACAGAGGCATTTAACCAACGACGTAAAACTATTCGTAACAGTTTAAGTAATATGTTTACTGTTGAACAGTTAGTTGAATTGAATATTGACCCAAATTTACGTGCTGAAAACTTAACAGTACAACAATACTGTCAACTAGCAAATGCATGGAAATAATATTATGGCAAATCTACTTATTGGTGATATTCATGGCTGTTATGATGAATTTATGCGGTTACTTGAAAAAGCAAAATTCTCATCATCTGACACTCTGTGGCTAACTGGAGATCTTGTTGCTAGAGGTCCAAAATCACTAGACGTTCTAAGATTTGTTAAACATAATGCCAATCAAATTAGATTGGTATTAGGTAATCATGATCTACATTTACTATCGATTTATGCCAATATTACGCAGGCCAAAAAGAAAGATAATCTTGAAGAGCTCATCCGTGCGACAGATCTTGATGAATTAATGAATTGGCTACGTAAACAACCATTAGTTCAAATCGACGAATCATTAAAACTAATTATGACTCACGCAGGTATTTCACCACAATGGGATCTTGAAACACTAAAAAAATGTGCCAATGATTTGAATGCTATGTTATCAAGCGATTCTTATATTTTATTCCTTGATAAAATGTATGGCAATTTTCCTGATGAATGGCAACCAGAATTACAAGGCTTAGATAGGCTACGTTATATTGCTAATGCATTAACCCGTATGCGTTTTTGCTATGAGGATGGTCGGCTAGATTTCTACTATAAAAAATCACCCGAACAAGCACCATCAAAACTTAAACCTTGGTTTTTATTACCTAGTAAAATTTCAAACGAATATAGTATCGCTTTTGGACATTGGGCGGCATTAAATGGCAAAGGGACACCAGAAAACATTTATGCACTTGATACAGGATGTTGTTGGGGTGGAAAACTGACATGCTTGCGCTTTGAAGATAGAAAATATTTTAAAAAGAAAAACATCGAAATAAAAACTAGATAAACCACTATAAAAGGATCAATTATTATGTCTGCTTTATCTGCCATTAAATCAATATGGAAAATGATTAACTTTATTAGAGAAATATTTCTTAACTTAATTTTTCTAATTATTATTATTTTGATCTTTAGCTCTATTGCATTAATCAAAGAAGCACAAAAACAAGAAATTGTTCCACAATATGGTTCATTAGTTCTGGATATTGAAGGAATTATTGTTGACAACACACTTTACAGTGATGAAATCTATGCTTTACAAAACAAAATCTATGGCAAAAAAGTCAATACTTCTCGTGAGAATAGTTTATTTGAATTAACTCAAAAAATAGCTCAAGCTACTACTGATCCAAAAATTACAAGTATAGTACTTAAATTAGATAATTTTACTGGTGCCGATATAAGTTCGCTACAATATATTGGGAAATATTTAACCAAATTTAGCGAAGCAAATAAACCTATTTATGCTTTTGGTTCAAATTTCAATCAAAGCCAATATTATTTAGCTAGCTATGCTAATAAAATATACTTAGCACCACTTGGTTCTGTTAATGTATATGGGCTATCCGCTAATAATCTATACTATAAAACCTTACTTGATAATTTAAAAATCAATACACATGTTTTTAGAGTAGGTACTTATAAATCAGCCATTGAACCATTTATTCGCAATGACATGTCTGAAGAAGCAAAAAGCAATACAACACGCTGGTTAACACTTATGTGGAATAACTATCTTAATGACATTTCTACACAACGAAAAAAAGCCGATACACAATTGGTTCCCGCCCCAAATATTATGTTAACAGCGTTAAAAGAAGCTAATGGTAACATGGCTCAATATGCTATATCTAATGGATTAGTTGATGCTATTGCCTCTAACTATCAATATGAACTTGATTTCAATAACCAACATGAGGTTAGCATTTATGATTATCAACTCAAATCAAAAAATGAAAAATCAGACAGTGACTCCAAGGGGAAAAAACCACTGATAGCAGTTGTATTTGTCAATGGTACTATCACCAATGGCGAAAATAGTAGTAATATTGCTGGTAGCCAAGACATTGTTGAACAGCTGAGAAAGATTCGTAAAAACTTAAACAAACATAACATACAAGCAATAGTATTACGTGTAAATAGCCCTGGGGGTAGTGTAGATGCATCGGAAGCAATTCGTAGTGAACTAGAAGCGCTACGTGATTACCAGATTCCTATCGTTGTATCTATGGGAGGAATGGCTGCATCAGGTGGATACTGGATATCTACCGCATCTGATTACATAGTTGCTAGCCCAAATACGATTACTGGCTCTATTGGTATTTTCGGTATTATTCCAACATTCGAAAACTCTTTATCTCATATTGGTGTTTATAGTGATGGTATAACTACATCACCATTAGCAAGTAATACCTCAACACAAAATCTGCCTAAAGAAATGAGCCAATTAATTCAAATGAATATTGATAATGGTTATCAAACATTTATTTCGTTAGTAGCAGATGCAAGAAATATGACAACCGAACAAGTAGATCAAATTGGACAAGGCCAAGTCTGGTTAGGGTCAGAAGCAAGCAAAATTGGACTTGTTGATAAGTTAGGCGATATTGATGATGCCATTGAAACTGCTGCAACATTAGCGAATGTAACTGATTATGAAATTGACTGGCAAAAACCAAAAGGAAATTGGTTTAATGCATTTTATTCGGATATGATAGCTATGTTACCTAAATCCACTGCAGAAATATTTTTTG
This sequence comes from Gilliamella bombicola, assembly GCF_900094945.1. Taxonomy (GTDB): domain Bacteria; phylum Pseudomonadota; class Gammaproteobacteria; order Enterobacterales; family Orbaceae; genus Gilliamella; species Gilliamella bombicola. Next base: position 76,630 of record NZ_FMAQ01000006.1, on the reverse strand, counting down.
AACAACTACCAGCAGCGAAACAACTTAAAGAACATGTTTCTTTATGGAATAAGTTTCAAGACCCACAAAATCGCTATATTTATTGTCTAAATTGTGCCGACGTGCGCTAATACACAAATCATTATCTACCATGCTCGTGGTAGATAATGATTCGCCAATTTATACCTAATTGTTTTTATCTTTTAAGCTATTTAGCCCTGATTGGGAAAAATAACGCATATGATTCATCGCTTCTTGAATGTATTGATAATTTGGTGTTTCATCTGTTTCACGATTATGTAAATCCATATAATGATTAATACCTAATCGATTCACGAAATAAATATGATCAGACGTTCTAACTGCATAAGAACTATAATTTGACATCAAAAGCCAATTACGATCAGTTATAGGACTAAATAAGTCATAACCTGTCGAATAATCGCTTATATCATTTTTTACATATAAATAATGTTTCATTAAGGTAGGAACGACATCTTCATGGCTAGTTAATTTTTTACTATTATTTTTAAGATTTTCTAACTCTTTCGCGCCAATAATAATAAAAGGAACCTTTGTTTGTGCATCAGTATAATTACCATTATGCCCCCAAAATCCAAGTTTATTATCATTCATTTCTTGAGCATGATCACCAGTAATAATCAATATTGTGTTATCTAAAGAACCTGATGCAGCAAGCTCATCATAGACATTTTGTAATAAATAATCATCATAATAAACACTTTGTTTGTAACGATTAAAAATTGGCAAAGGATCTGTATCATTATTCAATGTCATATAATTTAGATCACCAATAGGTTTAAACTTGACCGAAAAATCGGCAGGAAAATCGTAAGCATGAGGAGCATCATAAAATAAAAAAGAAAATGTCGGTCGAGAAGTATCGCGAGCTTTATACCATGCAAGCCAATCCTCTGTGATTTGTTTATCACGACTAGATGCCGAACCATCTTTACTACTGATTCTTAAATTTTTGATGGTGACAAATGCAGTTCGATCAAATTCTGGAGCAGAAACTTTAGCTGAAGTAAAGATGCCGATATTATAGTTTTCTTTTTGTAACGTTGTGATAAACAGTGAAGGAATACTATTTCGTAAAAATGAATCCCAATACGTACCAGGAATACCATAAAATAGCCCAAAAATACCTGTACGAGTTGCATTCCCTGTTGAGTAATGGTTATCAAAAATCACACCATTATTCTGCTTAACAAAACGGAATGTATTAGGAGAAATAGCCTCACTAAAGGTATCATATCGCCAAGAATCTAAGACAATAAACATAATATTTTGTGGCTTATTATTTTCAGGATTAATCACCAATTCTTTTTTGGGATAATCAACACCAGTGTTGTCATTATTCTTATTATATACGACTTTTCTTTGCCCATTTGCATCAAAAAAGCTCATAATCTTTTTCGACGTAAATGGCTTATACAATGGAATATATTCTTTTACAACCATAATAGGTGAATAAGCGTAATAAAAGGCAACCATATGTACTACATGGTTCACTAAAAATGAGCTAAAAAGAAATATTGTTGATATCAAAAGAATTTTTGATTTATTATGCTGTACAGTGAATTTTTTATTAACAAGATAAAGAATAAAATATTCAGCACAGAATGAAACAATAATAACAGCTAACATCAATAAATAAGTAATTATTGAAAAATCAACAACCTGCCCCGATAAAACCATTGCTAAAACAGATTGATTTACATGAAATCGGTACTGTTGAAAAACAATAGTATCAATATATAATCCAATTTGGATAAAGCTGAATATTGCAGCAAGAATAATATTACGAATAGACTGTTTAAGCCAAATAAAAGGAATACAAACAATAAAAAGTAATAAATAAGCAGAGAAAAAATGCCCCAACACAGCAAATACTGAAAATGTCACTCCAGCCCAATTAAAAGACGCACCTGGTACAATAAAAAATCGAATTGCTAGTATTGATGAAATAAAGATATTAATTAGAACAAAATAGTATAATTTTTTCATAGTATTCGCTATTGAGTAATGACTTAATGATAAGAATTTTATATACAAAAAAGGCTCAATTCAGAGCCCTTTTATTTAATTTAAACAAAATTGAAGGCGACTACCTTCCTATTCAAAATTTGAGCCGTTAGGTAAATAATTTTCCATTAATCACCTCGAATAAAATACATGATATAGCTTAATACTATTATAACCTAAATAACCACTAATACCATTTTTTCAATGCGTCAGCATCGGATTTTTTTGCATCAACCCATATATCGCCATCAGTAGTTCTCTCTTTTTTCCAGAACGGGGCTTCATTTTTTAATATATCCATAATAAATTCAGTTGCTGCAAATGAATCAGCTCGATGTGCACTACTCACACCTACAAATACAATTTGTTCGTTGACATTAATTTTACCAACACGATGAATAATAGCTACTCGGCTTAATTGCCATCGTTCTCTAGCTTGAGCAATAATATTAACCAAAACCTTTTCAGTCATTCCTGCATAATGCTCTAAAAATAAGCTTATTGTATATTTTTCAATACTACGAACTTTGCCCATAAAGGTAACAATGGCACCATCTTGTGGTAATTGTGAAAGCCAATCGGTTAGCTTATTAACATCAATAGGTTCTTGGCTAACTTTAATAAGATCCATAATACTAACCTCCTGTCACAGGAGGAAAGAACGCAATTTCATCGCCAGCTTGAACAATATAATCAAAATCAACCAATGTTTGATTTACAGCACATAAAACAGAACGCTCTTTGAAAGCCAATAACCATTGATCACCACGATCACTTAATTGTTCAATAAGACGAAAAATTGAAAGTTGTTCTGCATCTAACATCAAACTCTCTACACCAATTAACTCTCTAATTTGGGCAAAAAAAATAATTTTATTCATACTACTCACTGTTCTTATGATTTAGCTACAAAATCGCCAGATTTACCACCCTTTTTTGTCAATAGTCTTACTTGAGTAATCACCATATCTTTTTGAACAGATTTACACATGTCATATATAGTTAACGCAGCAACAGAGGCGGCTACCAATGCTTCCATTTCGACACCCGTTTGACCACTCAATCGACAAATAGATTCAATTTTGACACAACAATTCACTAAATCAGCTTCAATATTAATTTCAATTTTACTCAATAAAAGGGGATGACATAAAGGAATAAGTTCCCACGTCTTTTTTGCAGCTTGGATGCCCGCAATTCTTGCCGTTGCAAAAACATCACCTTTATGGTGTTTTCCCTCAATAATGCTATTTAATGTTTTGGCATTCATCATAATAAAGGACTCAGCTCTTGCTTCCCGAGTAGTGATTGGTTTATTTGATATATCAACCATGTGGGCATCGCCTTGGCGATTAATGTGTGAAAAGGATTCAGACATCCGCTATATATTCCTTAAAAAAGTAAAACTATATTGTATTGCCAAGATAGCAAATTTTATAAATAGATACCACCACATTTGACTAGATCAATAACACACTAAATTTATTAAAATAGAATAAATCAGGTTAGATTTTGCGAGTTAAACGAAAACTGCGTACAATATAACTTTTGATGAATTATAATTGTGACTTTTCAATGCCTATTGCTCATGTAGCCTTACCTGTGCCACTCTATCAACTTTATGATTATAGCTTAGCGATGCCTGCTCAAGTTGGAATGCGGGTTAAAGTTCCTTTTGGTAAAAGAGATACAATAGGCATTATTGTTAACATTGATGAAAAAACAGAATTTAATGTAAAAAAACTAAAAACCATTAAAGCAGTTATTGATAGTGAACCAGTTTTTACACCTTCTATTTGGCAGCTATTAAACTGGGCTGCTAGTTATTACCACTACCCTATCGGCGAGGTTCTGTTTCATGCTATGCCTATTTTGCTAAGACAAGGGCGCCATGCGTTCAAAGAAGAAATAAAACAATGGCAATTAACCCAATTGGGGAAGCAGATTGATTTAGAATCGCTATCACGAGCCCCAAAACAACAATTATTACTATCATCATTTAGAAATAATACTATTTCTAACACTAACATAAGTAACACAGTCTATCACGAATTACAGAAAAAACAGCTTATAGAGCAAGTAAGCCACCAGCCAGATCACATTCAATGGCAAACAAATTTTTCAGCTAATGCTAGTTCAATTCAGTTAAATAAAGAGCAGAGTTATGCGATAGAAACAGTCAATAAACAAAATCAACAATTTGAGGTATTTTTACTAGAAGGCGTAACTGGCTCAGGTAAAACTGAGGTCTATTTGAATATACTCTCTAATATTTTAACTGCAGGAAAACAAGCATTAGTACTTGTTCCTGAGATTGGTTTAACACCACAAACAATTAAACGTTTTAAACAACGTTTTAATGCTCCAATTGATATTCTTCATTCAGGATTAACAGATAAACAAAGACTAGCAGTTTGGTTAAGAAGTAAAAATGGAGAAAATGCTATTGTTGTAGGTACTCGCTCATCACTTTTTACCCCATTTAAAGACTTAGGGGTAATTATTATTGATGAAGAACATGATAGCTCCTATAAACAACAAGAGGGTTGGCGCTATCATGCGCGAGATTTAGCAATTATACGAGCTAAATTTAATAATATTCCGATTATTTTAGGCTCTGCAACACCATCGCTTGAAACACTCAATAATGCACAAAACGATAAGTACCACTTATTACAATTAACAGAAAGAGCAGGTAATGCAACGTTAGCCAAACAGTCAATTTTAGATTTGCGTGGGTTAGTACTTACTGCTGGTTTATCACAACCATTAATTGAGCAAATAAAAAAACATTTATCTAATAATAATCAGGTAATGTTATTTTTAAACCGTCGAGGCTTTTCACCATTATTAATATGTCATGATTGTGGCTGGATTGCTGAGTGTCCTCGTTGTGATAGGCCCTATACATTTCATCAGAAACAACACAAGCTGATTTGTCATTATTGTGATACACCAAGAGCAGTACCCAAACAATGCCCAAAATGTGGCTCTACTCATTTAATGCCGATTGGATTTGGAACAGAACAACTTGAACAGCAACTTGAGATTCTTTTTCCTAATATCAAAATTAGTCGTATTGATCGAGATACAGTTAGTAAAAAAGGTGCATTAGATAACTATTTACACAGTATTCAACAAGGTGGTGCACACATTTTAGTTGGCACACAAATTTTGGCAAAAGGACATCACTTCCCTGATGTAACTTTGGTTGGAATTGTAGATGTTGATGGAGCTTTATTTTCAAGTGATTTTCGAGCAACTGAACGATTTGCTCAAATTTATACACAAGTATCAGGAAGAGCTGGCCGTGCAGCAAAAGCTGGTCAGGTCATTTTACAAACGTATCATCCTGATCATCCATTACTTAATGTATTACTAACTGAAGGCTATCAAAAATTTGCCAAGCTGACATTACAAGAAAGAAAACAAACCCAACTACCTCCATTTAGTTATCAAGCATTGATTCGTGCAGCAGATCGCAATAATTATTACGCACCAACACTTTTACAACACATTTATGATTGGTTAAAAGCACATTATAATCATACGTTATGGCAACTTGGGCCAATGCCTGCAAGTCAACCAAAAAAAGCGGGCTATCATCGTTGGCAATTACTGCTCCAACATACAAATAGGCAACATTTGCAGCAAATATTAAATCAACTATTAATAGAAATAGGTCAATGGAGTGAAACATCGAAAGTGAGATGGAGTATTGATGTCGATCCAATTGATAATTAGATTGATATTATTTCCACCAATATTAATTGGTGGAAATAATAAATTATAAAATTATTTTACCGGCATTCTTATCTAGTGTTGCTTGACCAATACCAGAAACTTCTTTTAACTGCTCAACCGAAACAAAAGGGCCAAATTTTTCTCGATATTCGATAATTTTATGGGCTTTACTTGGCCCAATCCCCGTCAATACTTTTGATAATTCTTCTGCCGTTGCAGTATTAATATTTACTTGAACAACTTGTTTTTGTTCTTGTTTAACTTTAGCCGATGTCGTTGGAGTTGAATCGGCAAAGCTTATGTTAGAAAAAACAAAACTTGATAATAAAATACATAATAGTGAAAATAATTTCATTTGATTAATCTCCCAAAATAGTTAGGCAAATAAATTTGCTTTATAACTATCTCACTTAATCAAATAAAATAAATTTCATGAATGGCAAGAATGAGAAAAGCCACCTAAGTGACTTTTCTTTTTTTCGATAATTGCTACTATTTTGAGAACTAAATCACAGATTAGCATCTGGCATAATTTCTATCTTAGCTTTAGAGCGTATGTCAGCAGCAAGATAATAATGCATTTCACTAATGAATAAAGGTAACAGCTCAGAAGAAAGATCTTCATATTTTGTTGGGGTATCTACCTTAGTTAGTACAACAATATAAGCACTTTTATCATCGATAAATTCCGCACCAAAAATCCTCTTTCCTGATGCTGATGGATTTAAATTAAATACCATATTAACAACTTTTGGGTCGAGTTCGGTTGAATTCCGTTTCAAGGTGTATTTTTGTGCAAACTGAACATTTTTAGCTTCTCCTGTTTCATTTAATTGAGTCAATATATTATCGACACTAGATTTAAACTGGTTTTGAGCCATTTTTGCATAGAGTTTTTTATGAATTTCGTTTTTCACCTCATCAAATGGCGCAACACCTTCAGGACGATAATCAATTGTTTGTACAACAAAATCATATCTACCATAATTCCTTTCAGCAATTATTAAATCAGAAATTTTCCCTGTTGCTTTACCATCGGCTATCATTTCTTCACTAAAAACTACGTCACTAACTTCAGGATGAGTTGTTATTCCAAATTTATCGTTGAAAAATATCCAATCAGAGGTCTTTACTTCTAGTCCAACTTTCTTAGCAAGTTCTTCAATACTTTTAGGAGAGTCATGTAATGCAATTTTAATTTTATTTTCGTCATTTTCCAAAGTCTGCTGTATTTTTTGTTGAGTCAGTTTTGAATCAATTTCATACTTCGCAAAATCAAAATCCATAACCTTAGAGGGCTGTATATCATCTAATTTCACGATTGCATAACCGCCGTCAACTTTAATTGGTGATGAAATTTTCCCTACTTTTTTCAACTGAGCATTTTTAAAAACTTGAGGTAAAGAGTCATCATCAGCAAACCACCCTAATGACCCATTTTTACCATATGGAGAAATATCATGATTTTGATTGAAAGTTTTAGCAATATTATCAAAATCAGCTCCAGAAGAAAGATCCTTCGCAATTTGATTAGCTTGCTGTTCATCAATAACAAAAATTACACTATAGGCTTTCTTAGCTGGATAAGAATAAGTTTTAATATTTTTATTATACTCATTCTTAATCTCGTCTTCAGTAACATCAATTGTTTTTCTTATAGCATCTTCTGATACAAAAATATATTTAACTTTTACTCTCTCTTTCCTAAAAAACTCTTTTAAATTTTCGTTATAGTATTTTTGTTCATCATCTATCGTAATATGTGTTTCATCAATATCACTTATTGAAGTATTAACTGAAGTAGCATATACACTTCTAGTTTGATTTTTGAGTGAAGATATTTCAGAATCGATTGGCAAAACAAAACTGCTATTTGTCAAAGCATTAATCACCTGTTGTTGCTGCAATACAGTTCTTATAATTTCGGCATAAGCATCTGGAGTAATATTATTTTCAGCTAGAAGGTTTAAATATTTTTGAGTATCAAATTTACCATTTTTAAAAAAATCTCTTTGTTTCTTAATGTAATTTTTAATCTGTTCATTACTAATAGTTACACCTATCTTTGCTGAAAATTTATAAGCTAAATAATTATCAATTTGATCTGATAATACACCCCGACGTATCTGTTTGATAAAAGAACTATCCCCTCCAGTATTCGCTGTTGCTCGTCTAGCTTGGGCTTCAAATTCAGTGCGGCTGATACCGTCACCATCAACTTTGGCGATGTATTGTTGCTGATCACGTGCACTATTATTACCACCGCCAAAACCTAAAAATCCGACGCCAGTGAAAATGAAACATAAAATAATTATTGCAAAAATAATCTTAACAACAAGATTATTTGCTGCTGTTCGGATTGTTTCCATCATTTCTTGCGATTCTCCGTATACCTAATGTTTATTTTTGAAAGTATAGCATATTTAACTAAATTGGCTATTGTCCGAATATTAAGTCCAAAAAAAAAGATCAACACCAAGTTGATCTTTTTCAAATTAAAAAATAATTAATTTAAGCTAGCTGAACGGCCAACACTACTTTTTATTTTTTTAATAGTTTTTTTTACAGGTTGCTTTAATGTCGTTTTTTTAGCTACGAACTCTATACCTAATGGATTATTTTGTAATGCAATTGTTAATACTTCATCAATCCATTTTACAGGATGTATATCAATTTCCGCTTTCACATTCTCAGGGATTTCTTCTAAGTCTTTAACATTATCGATTGGGATTAATACAGTTTTAATTCCACCTCGATGCGCAGCTAATAGCTTCTCTTTTAGTCCACCGATGGGTAAAACTTCACCACGTAATGTTATTTCTCCCGTCATAGCAACATCTGAGCGAACTGGATTACCAGTTAATGTTGAAATTAATGAAGTGCACATAGCAATACCGGCACTTGGCCCATCTTTTGGCGTTGCGCCATCAGGTACATGCACATGGATATCGCGTTTTTCATAAAAATCATTATTAATACCCAATTTTTCTGCACGAGACCGAACAACTGTCAATGCCGTTTGTATTGACTCTTGCATAACATCACCTAATGAACCTGTATAAGTTAATTTCCCTTTCCCAGGTACACTTACCGATTCAATAGTAAGCAAATCGCCTCCGACTTCGGTCCATGCAAGACCAACAACTTGGCCGATGCGGTTTTCATTATCCGTTTTACCGTAATCAAAACGTTGTATTCCCAAGAAATCTTTTAAGTTATCTTGTGTCACAGTTACCTTTTTCAATTTACTGTCTAATGCTAACTGTTTAATAACTTTACGGCAAATTTTTGCAATCTCTCTTTCCAAACTTCGAACACCCGCTTCACGAGTATAATAGCGGATAATGCCGATGATGGCTGAATCATCAATGCTAATTTCTTTTGACTTTAAGCCATTATCTTCTATCTGCTTGGTAATTAAATGTTGCTTAGCTATATTCAACTTTTCATCTTCTGTATAACCAGAAAGACGAATAACCTCCATTCTATCCAACAAGGGGGCAGGAATATTCATAGAGTTAGCCGTTGCAACAAACATTACATCAGATAAATCGTAATCAACTTCTAAATAATGGTCGCTAAAAGCATTATTTTGCTCTGGATCAAGTACTTCTAATAATGCTGAGGCAGGATCACCACGCATATCCGATGCCATCTTATCAATTTCATCTAATAAAAATAATGGGTTCTTAACACCTACTTTTGCCATACGCTGAATTAATTTGCCCGGCATTGAACCAATGTAAGTACGTCTATGTCCACGAATCTCCGCCTCATCGCGCACGCCACCTAACGCCATGCGAATATACTGACGACCTGTTGCTTTAGCTATCGATTGACCTAGCGAGGTTTTACCCACACCAGGAGGCCCGACCAAACACAAAATAGGACCTTTAACTTTATTAACACGGCCTTGAACCGCTAAATATTCTAAAATTCTATCTTTTACACGTTCAAGTCCATAATGATCTTTATCTAAAACTTTTTGTGCACCTTCAATATCTTTTTTAACTTTGCTACGTTTATACCAAGGAACTTGAATCATCCAATCGATATAACTTCGAACCACCGTCGCTTCAGCAGACATTGCCGGCATCATTTTTAATTTATTAAGTTCAGCTAATGCTTTATCTGTAGCCTCTTTCGGCATCTTAGCTTTAGTAATTTTTTCTTTTAACTCTTCATATTCATCAGGTTTATTGTCTATATCACCTAACTCTTTATGAATAGCTTTAATTTGCTCATTCAGATAATACTCTTTTTGAGCCTTTTCCATTTGCTGTTTAACACGTTGTCGAATATTTTTTTCGACTTGTAATAAATCAATTTCTGATTCCATTAATGAAATAAGCAACTCAAAACGCTTTACAAGATTAGCAGCAACTAGAATCTCTTGTTTCTGTTCTACTCTTAAAAAGAGCGTAGCAGCAATAGAATCAGCTAAACGCGATGGTTCTTTTACCAAACGGATAGAATCAACAACTTCCTGAGTTATTTTTTTATTAAGCTTTGAATATTCATCAAAGTTAGATAAAGTTAAGCGGATCATTGCTTCACTTATATCTTCTGCCTTTTTGACTTCGCTTAATGGCTTAACTTTTGCAATAAAAAATTCATTATTTTCATGCACAGCAATATCCATCATTTTGGCACGTTCAACACCTTCAACAAGAACTTTTACAGTTCCATCAGGCAATTGAAGTAATTGTACGACATTAGCAACAGTTCCGACTTCATATAAATCATCTACATCAGGATCATCTTGGGAAGGATTTTTTTGGGTTACAAGAAAAACTTGCTTATCCATTTCCATTGCACTTTCTAGGCAACGTATTGATTTACTTCGACCGACAAAGAGAGGAATTACCATATGTGGAAATACAACAACATCACGCAATGGTAAAATAGGCATAATCATGTGTTTAGTTCGTTTTATTTTCATTTTCTTCTCTCTAGTAGTACAAACCCATTAGATAAATATGGGGGTCGTTTTTAGACATTCAAGCCTATTTTTGGGACATATTGACAGTTTTCAAAGGCACTTTATTTTAGTATTAATTTGAGGCTATAGTTCTTGCCATCATATTTTTATGATGGCAAGTTTATATTTCAAGCAGATAGTTCAGCATTTTCTCGGTATACTAACTTCGGTGCTTGATATTTTTCGACCGTTTCTTTTTCTACAATCACTTTTTTAATAGAGTTCATTGACGGTAAATCATACATTGTATCTAACAATATATTTTCAACAATTGAACGCAATCCCCTTGCCCCTGTTTTACGTTGCATTGCTTTTACAGCAATAGCGTCCAGAGCTTCTTTTGTAAACTCAAGTTCAACGCCATCTAATTCAATCAAAGTCTGAAATTGTTTAGTTAAAGCATTTTTAGGTTCAGTTAGAATATTAATTAAAGCATTTTTATCTAACTCCGATAAAGTACCAATAACAGGCAATCTTCCAATAAATTCTGGAATTAAGCCAAACTTAACTAAATCTTCAGCTTCGATTTGTGCTAATAATTCTGACTCAGAAATTTTATTCTTAGTACTTTTTACATCAGCACCAAAACCTATTCCTGTATTAGTTGATACGCGGTTTTCGATAACTTTATCTAAACCACTAAATGCACCACCACAAATAAATAAAATTTTTGAAGTATCAACTTGTAAAAACTCCTGCTGAGGATGCTTACGCCCTCCTTTTGGTGGAACTGAAGCAATTGTTCCCTCAATAATTTTCAGTAAAGCTTGTTGAACACCTTCACCAGAAACATCTCTCGTAATAGATGGATTATCCGATTTTCGTGAAATCTTATCAATTTCATCAACGTAAATAATACCACGTTGAGCTTTTTCAACATCATAATCACAATTTTGTAATAGCTTTTGAATAATGTTTTCTACATCTTCACCTACATAACCAGCTTCCGTTAATGTTGTTGCATCTGCCATTGCAAAAGGCACATCTAAAAAACGAGCTAATGTTTCAGCTAATAACGTTTTACCACTTCCTGTAGGTCCTATAAGCAAAATATTACTTTTGCCCAATTCAACATCACTTCGACTTGCATAATTACGTAATCGTTTATAATGATTATAAACAGCAACGGATAAAACTTTTTTTGCACGTTCTTGACCAATTACATACTCATCAAGATGCTCTCTAATTTCATGTGGTGTTGGTAATGGCTTACTTATAAACTCTTCATGAGAAAGAAAACTTTTTGTTTCTTCTTTTAAGATATCATTACACAATCCTATACATTCGTTACAGATATAAATAGATGATGGCCCTGCAATAAGTTTACGGACTTCATGCTCACTTTTACCACAAAAAGTACAATAGAGTAATTTTTCTGAATTTTCGTTATTCACTTCTATCACCTATCTAATATTAAGATCGTTTATTGTATATGGCATCAACTAAACCATATTCAACTGCTTTTTCGGCAGACATAAAATTATCACGATCGGTATCTTTTTCAATTACACTTATATCTTGACCTGTGTGCATTGCTAAAATGTTATTTAAACGACTCTTTACTTGTAAAATCTCTTGTGCATGTATTTGAATATCAGAAGCTTGCCCTTGAAAACCACCTAATGGCTGATGAATCATTACACGAGCATTAGGTAAGCAATAACGTTTACCTTTAGTTCCTGCCGTTAAAAGCAATGAACCCATTGAGCATGCTTGCCCCAAACAGATTGTACTAACATCTGGTTTTATAAACTGCATAGTATCATAGATTGCCATACCAGCTGTAACCACGCCACCCGGTGAATTAATATACAAATGAATATCTTTATCAGGATTTTCCGCTTCTAGAAATAACATTTGAGCGATAATAAGATTTGCCATATTATCTTCAACTTGACCTGTCAAAAATATAATTCGTTCTTTTAATAATCGTGAGTAAATATCGTAAGCTCTTTCGCCTCGAGAACTTTGCTCAACAACCATTGGAATAACACCCATATATGATTCTAAAGGCATTTTTATCTCCTAATTAAACAAAATAGCCCAAACAGATATTCCTTATTTGGGCTTTAAAGTGCTCTTTTTGGACTAAATGAAAAAGCAAATAGATTAAGCTATTTGCTGATTCATTAATTCAGAAAACGAGTAATTCTTTTCCGTTACTTTTGCGCTAGCTAATAATAGATCAACGACTTGATCTTCTAATGCAACAGCTCGAATATTCTCCATCGCTTTTTTATCTTTACGATAATATTCTAAAACTTCTTTTGGATCTTCATATGCAGTTGCGATTTCATCAATTAACGCTTGAACACGCGCTTCATCCGCAGTTAGTTTATTACTTTCAATGATTTCACTAAATAATAAACCAGTAGCCACTCGTTTTCTTGCCTCAGCTTCAAATAGTTCTTTAGGTAACTCCATACCTGGTTTTACATTACCACCGAAACGAGATAAAGCCTGCTTACGTAACACATCAACTTCGCGGTCGATTAATGCCACAGGTATATCAATTTCATTATTTTTAACTAAACCATCAATAGCTTGCGTTTTGACTTTATTACGAATTGTTGCATTGAGCTCTCTAGTCATGTTCTTACAAACTTCAGCTCGTAAGCTTTCAACAGTACCATCAGCGATACCAAAGCGTTTAATAACATCTTTTGTAAGCTCTGGTAACTCAAGCTCTTCAACCTTTTTAAGTGTTGCCGCAAATATAGCGGGTTTACCTTTTAGGTTTTCGGCATGATAATCTTCTGGGAAAGTCACATTAATATCAAACTGGTCACCTTCTTTATGACCAATAATTGCATCTTCAAACCCAGGAATCATGCGACCTTGACCTAAAACCAATGCAAAATCATTTGCTTTACCACCTTCGAACTCCGCACCGTCAACCTGACCAACAAAATCCAAAGTAACACGATATTGATCTTGAGCTGCTTTTTTAACCTCTTTCCAAGCACCTTGTTGTTTGCGTAAAGTTTCGATCATCGTCTCTATATCAGCATCTACAACTTCTGCTATCGGTTTTTCAACTTCAATTTTATCTAAATTTTCAACTTTAATTTCTGGATATACTTCAAATTCAACAGTAAAGGTATAATCTTCACCATTTTTATATTCTTGTGGAGTATAAGTTGGAGCGCCTGCTGGATTTAATTTTTCTTGAATAATTGCTTCAACAAAATTTCGTTGCATCAAATCACCTAATGCGTCCTGTAAAATAGAAGCCCCATAACGTTGTTCAACAATCTTTAAAGGTACTTTTCCTTTACGAAAACCGTCAATACGTACTTTTTTTGCAGTATTAATTAGTTCTTTATCAACCGCTTTTTTGATGTCTTCTGATTTAATTGTAATTGATAAACGTCGACCTAAACCTTTTGTTGTTTCTACCGAAACTTGCATCTTTATACCTCGAAATTATTGAATGTTATCCGTCCATAATTATATAAAAACGATAACTGAGCTAAAAAAATATTAAAAATAGGCATGCATTATACCGACCGTAATCGTCTACGTCGAGACATTTAATTGTTTCTTCTCAAGTGCTTTCAAGCGTTTATTCATTTCGTCAATATGTAAAACTAACGACGCGGTTTTACGCCATACTTTATTTTCTTGCAATGGAATACCTGATGAGTAAACACCTGGCTGTGTAATTGGGCGCATTACCATCCCCATACCAGTTACGGTAACTTGATCACATATTTCCATATGTCCATTAATCACGCTAGCTCCACCAATTAAGCAATGGCGACCAATAGTCAAACTACCAGCCATAATAACACCACCAGCAACCGCTGTATGATCACCGATAATATCGTTATGAGCTATTTGGCATTGATTATCAATAATCACACCATTACCTATAACAGTATCATCTAACGCACCACGATCGATTGTTGTTGAGGCGCCAATTTCAACATTATTACCAATAACAACACGACCTAGTTGGGGAATTTTAATCCATTTACCTTTATCATTAGCATAACCAAATCCATCTGCGCCAATTACAGTTCCAGACTGAATTAAGCAATTTTCACCAATAATACAATTATGATAAATAGAAATATTAGCCCATAATTTTGTACCAGCACCGATTGTTGTATTCTTACCAATAAAACAACCTGCACCAATAACACAATTATCACCTAATACAACACCGCTTTCGATGACAGCATTAGCGCCAATCGAAATATTGCAACCTAGCTGAGCAGTTGAATCAATTACTGCTGTCGGTGCGATATCTTTTGCTGGTGTTGGCGTAGTATCAAGGATTTGCGCTAATTTTGCATATGCAAGATAAGGATTTTTAACAATAAGAGCAGCCCCACCCCAATGTTCAACACTCTCTCTAGTCATTACGACAGCAGAAGCTTTACATGTTGATAAATTACTTTGTAATTTTTTATCAGACAAAAAAGTAATTTGCCCAGATACCGCACTTTTCATTGATGCTATACCGGTGATGATTACATTACCATCACCATGTAACTCGGCATCAAGTTGCTTAGCTAATTGCTCTAAACGAATGGAAAACATTAGTTCTTAACCTTTTCCAACACTTTATCTGAAATATCAACTGCATCTGATGCGAACAATGTAGCTCCAGCGCTTAAAATAACATCGTATCCTTCTGTTGCAACAATATCTTTAACTGCCTCTTGGATTTTAGTAAATAATTTTTCAGCCTCTTCTTTTTGACGTTTTTGATAATCTACTGAAAACGCATCAGCCTTACTTTCAAAATCGGAAATTACCTTATTTAATTTAGCTTTTTCAGAAGAAGATAATGTTAAACCATCTTTCTTTAGACGAGCGATAGCTTCTTTAGATTTTTTTTCTTCTTCTTGCAATGAGTTGGCTCTTGCTTCAAATTCATTTTTCAACATTTTTCTTACTGATTCACGTTGAGGCATCCGTTCTAATACTGATTCAACATTAATCACACCCAATTTAACTTCAGCATTTGCAAATCCAGCAAAAAGTAATGCGGCACTAATGCCTAAAACAGCTATAATTTTTTTCACTTTAATCACCTATGTATTTTTATTTATAACATGAATTACCATGTAGAACCTATATTAAACTGGAATTGTTGTGATGAGTCACCATCATATTTCTTAAATGGTTGAGCATAAGAAAATACCAAAGGACCTAATGGTGACATCCACTGAACAGCAAGACCAGCTGACATTCTAATATCAGATGGAGAGCTATAATCGGGAATATCTTTCCCCTTTAAGTTCCATTCAGTATCCCATACTGTACCTGCATCAAAAAATAGAGATGTTCTAAGATTATCAGCGTATTTTTCTCCAGCAAATGGAGTTGGAACAATTAGCTCTGTACTAACAAAAGCGATAGCATTACCACCTACGGCATCTTTTGATTTTGTGCATCCAGATGTACGTTCTAAACTATCACAAACGCCAGCTTTATTAAGATATACTGCTTTAGGACCAACAGTATTTGATTTAAACCCTCTCAATACTGATGCCCCACCAGCATAGAAGTTTTCATAAAATGGCAACTCTTTACCACCTAAACCACCACCATAACCAAATCGAGCACGAGTTAAGAATATCCAATTATGGTCATTGTCAATTGGATAATAGTAAGATGCATCCGATATCAGTTTATAGAATCGATTATCAAATACAGGTGCGGTGATTTTAGCATTAGCAGTCATTTTTAAACCATCAGTAGGAAAGAATCCACGATCTAAAGAGTTGTATGTCCAATAAGCATTCAACAATAGATCATTTGTATCATACGTAAATGAATGCTCATCTTTTGCTTTTTTACCCATAGAATCAAAATAACGCCACATACTATACTGTGGTTGCATATCCGATAATTTATGATTAGCAAATTCTGTACCAAATCGAACAAAATTATTTTCACTAATAGGGAATCCTAAATTTGCCGATGCACCCCATGTTTTACTTGAGTATTCTGACTCATCATCTTTATCGTCATTTTTATAGGTATTATAGTAAATACTACCGCCTAAACTTACTCCATCAACTGTAAAATAAGGATCAACAAGAGAAATAGATGCTGTTTTATCTGTATCAGTAGTATTAACATCAAATGAAACACTATTCCCTGTACCTAACCAGTTATCTTGAGAAATACCAGCGTTGAAACTGAGACCGCTATCAGAACCGATACCGACACCAAATTTAATACTACCTGTATTACGTTCAGCAACTTTATAAATGATATCAACCTGATCATCTACGCCTGGTACTCGTTCAGTATTTGCTTCAACAGTATCAAAAAAACCAAGTCGACTTAAACGTTCTTTACCTAATTCAACTAATCCATTACTTAACCACGCGCCCTCCATTTGTCGAAGTTCGCGGCGAATTACACTTTCACTTGTGATGGTATTACCGACTATTTTAATATTGCGAACATAAAAACGTTGACCTACATCGACAAGAACAACTAATTTAACTGTATGTGCGGCATCGTCCATTTCTGGTTGAATCGAAACCCTAGGGTATGCATAACCAAAATTAGCAAGTAGACGTTTAACATTATCTTCAATTTCGGTTATTTTTTTGCCATTATAAAGTTCACCAATCTCTACTTTTTCATTAGCAATTTTAGCAATCGCATCTTTATGATTTGCAAAATTACCCATAAATTCAAGTTGAGATACTTTATATTGTTCACCTTCATGAATATTAATTGTAACGTAAATGCCTTTTTTATCTGGCGTTAAACTAACTTGCGTTGACTCTATATTAAAACGAGCGTAACCTCGATTTAAATAAAAGCTCTGCAACTCATCTAAATCTGAAGATAATTTTTGTTTTTGATATTTACGATTGCCAAGCATATTCCACCAAGGCACCTCATCACGCAAAGTAAAGCGCGCAATAAGTTCTTCTGATGAAAAAGCCTTAGCTCCAACAATATTGATCTGATCGATTAACGCCGATTTACCTTCAGCAACAACTAACTTTAAATCAACACGATTACGAGATAAAGGAGTTACAACAGCTTTAACTTGAGCATTGTACTTACCAACACTGTAATAAAAATCTTCTAAGCCCTTTTCTATACCTGAAAGCATAGTACGATCTAACGCTTCGCCTTCACGGATACCCGAACTATCTAGATTTTTCTTAAGCATGTCATCTTTTACTGATTTATTACCGGAAAAAGTGATGCTTGCAATAGTAGGACGTTCTTCAACATGAATAATTAGCTGATCACCATCACGAGAAACAGTAATATTATCAAAGTTACCACTGGCATAAAGTGATTTGATGATACGGCCTAAATCAGCTTCATTAACATAATCACCAATTTGAATTGGCATTTCAAGTAATGCAGCACCAACTGTCACACGCTGCAAACCTTCAAATTTGATATCTTTCACCACAAAATCATCAACACAAAATGCATTGGAACTATATACGGCTGTCGTACTGAACAGCAAAGATGCTATAAGTAATTTATTTATTTTCATCGTAAATGTTTATAACCTCATTCCATCACAATCGTAAAATATCATTGAATAGTGCAATTCCCATTATTACCATTAATAAAAAAAAGCCAATACGAAAAAAACGCTCTTGGGCTTTATTTGATAAGGCTTTTCCGTTTATTTTTTCAAATAATAAAAAAATAAGGTGGCCGCCATCTAACATAGGTAATGGAACAAGATTGATAACCCCTAAACTTATACTGATAAAGGCTAGAAAATATAAATAAGGAGTAAAACCATAACTTGCTGTTTGCCCTGCGCTTTTTGCTATTGTTATTGGTCCTGATAAATGTTTTAATCCAATAACACCTGTTACTAATTGATAAAGCGAACGAATTGTTAACTTTGTGGTTAACAATGTTTGCGCAATACCTTTATTCAACCCATCGAAAAAACCATACTGAACAACTATCGCATCAGATGTAGGATATAAACCTGCAACACCTTCTCCGTTCTTTTGAACGGTTGGTACGAGTTTAAGATAAATATCTTTATTTTTTCGATTAACCTTTAAAGTGATAGCTTGAGCTTTTTTAATTGTATTGGAAAAATCACGCCAATCTACATACGATTGCTCATTATAACCAATAATTTTATCGCCAACACGTAAACCTGCCCGCTCAGCAGCAGAATCTGGTACAATTTTACTCACAATTGGATAAATTTCCAACTCTTTAGGCACAAAACCAAACGCCATAATAGCTGAATCTTTTTCTATATCAAAATGCCAATTGTTAATATCTACACTTTTTTTCACTTCTTTTTGATTACTATCATCACTACTATCAATATAAGAGAAAGTTATATTTGTTTTACCCATTACAGCAATTAAGGCCAAATTGACATCATTCCAATTTTCAATTTTAACATTATCAATGGTCTTCAACTCAGCGCCAGATGGGATTGAGACCAAAGCTGCTGGTGTGTTAGGTATTACATCTTTTACTTTAACTGGATAATGTACTACCCCTATCAAAAAAATAATCCAATAGATAATCAAAGCTAATATAAAGTTAGCAAATGGACCGGCAAAAATAATTAAAGCACGTTGCCAAATCTTTTTTTTATCAAATGCAAATTTTTCGTTATTGCTTGATAAGATTGTTGCTCTTCCGTCGAGCATTTTAACATAACCGCCAAGTGGAATCATAGCAATTACCAACTCGGTTCCACTTAAAAATTTATGTGACCAAAGTTTTTTACCGAAGCCAATTGAAAAACATTCAACTTTAACCTGGCATAAGCGAGCAACACAAAAATGCCCGAACTCATGAATAGTAACTAATATACTGATAGTAATAACAAATAATAATAGTGACCACAGCAAAATCTATCACCTTTTATAGTAAACAAAAAGATAATGCAGTAAAAACAGGAACAGCAGCAGTTAAACTGTCAATACGATCTAAAATACCACCATGCCCCGGAATTAAATGACCACTATCTTTAATGCCAGCTTCACGCTTAAACATACTTTCAGTTAAATCACCTAATACTGAAACAAAAATTGCTAACAAAGAGCTAATAAAAAATACGCTAAATGCCATATCAAACAAATTAAAAAAGTAAGCAATTAGACTAATAATGACTGCCAAACTAACACCACCAATAAAGCCCTCTATAGTCTTACCTGGTGATACTTTTGCTGCTAATTTTCGCTTACCAAATGTTCGCCCTGCAAAATAAGCGCCAGTATCTGTAGCCCATACTAGCACAAAGACATAAAGCAACCAAATTGCGCCTATATAAGAATTAGAATTATAGTTAATGGATCGTAATTCAATCATACTAATAAAAAACGGCACTAAAGTAAAAAAAGCAAATAACAATTTTATAACAATTGAATTACGCCAATATTTAGTTGTATCAGGATAGCTAAGTACTAAACACAAAGCAATTATCCACCATATAATCGATAAAAATAAAATAACGGCAAATACCCTTATTTTTAGTTCGCAGGAATTGGGAATCAAATAAAGTATACTTAGCAAAACAACGATTGAAATAGCAAAAACCAACCTTGAATACTTGTTAGTAATATGAAGAAACTGAGCCCATTCCCACGCTGCTAGTCCACAAACCAGAATAATAATTAAAGAAAATACTGATAACGGGACAAAAAAAACAACCGCTATAACAAGCGGAATAAGCACAATTGCAGCAAGTATACGATGGATTAACATGAGTGTTCCTTATTATGAATGCCTCCAAAACGTCGTTCTCTGGCATTAAATACATTGATTGCTTCATCAAATAAAGTCTGATTAAAATCAGGCCATAAGGTATCGGTAAAGTAAAGCTCAGAATAAGCAATTTGCCATAGTAAAAAATTACTAATCCGATATTCACCACCTGTACGAATAACTAAATCAACTTCGGGAAATTTTCCCATACACATTATTGAAGCAAAACGATCTTCTGTCACTTGTTCTAAAGTGATTTCTCCCTTTTTTATTTGCATAGCCATTTTTTTTGCAGATTGTAAGATATCCCAACGTCCACCATAATTGGCAGCAATATTCAGAACAAGGCCTGAATTGTTTTTGGTTAGATCTTCTGCGCGAACAATCATTTCTTGCAAATGTTCACTAAACCGAGAAATATCACCAATAATATTCAAGCGAACATTATTTTTATGTAAGTTTTTGATTTCTCGATTTAATGCATAAATAAAAAGAGAAATCAGAGCTGAAACTTCATTAGGCGGACGCTTCCAGTTTTCACTACTAAATGCGTATAAAGTAAGAACTTTCACCTTCAATCTTGCCGCATAAGCAACAATTTTTCGTACAGTTTTTAAACCTGCTCGATGACCAATGACACGCAATTGGTTACGTTGTTGTGCCCAGCGTCCATTTCCATCCATAATTATAGCCACATGACTTGGAATACATCTTTCTTGAGTCATGCCATATCTCGTATTGTATCAATCATTTTATCAATTTATTATTTTGACCAATTAACGTGTACCATAAACAACAATCGTTTTGCCATGTGCAGAAATCAAATGTTGATCTTCAAGCATTTTTAAAATTCGGCCAACTGTTTCTCGTGAACAACCAACTATTTGCCCTATTTCTTGCCGTGTAATTTTAATTTGCATACCATCAGGATGAGTCATTGCATCAGGTTGTTTTGCAAGATTTAAAAGTGTTTGTGCAATGCGTCCAGCTACATCTAAAAATGCTAAATTGCTGACCTTTTCAGAAGTTACTTGTAATCGACTTGCCATTTGGCTCGCAAGACGCATTAAAATATCAGGATTAACTTGGACAAGTTGTTTAAATTTTTTGTATGAAATTTCGGCCACTTCACAACTTGTTTTAGCTTTAACCCAAGCACTTCGCTCGGTGCCTTCTTCAAAAAGGCCTAATTCACCTAAAAACTGATTTTGATTCAAGTAAGACAAAATCATTTCGTTACCTTCATCATCTTTAATCAAAACAGCGACAGAACCTTTTAAAATATAATAGAGAGTTTCTGCTTTTTCACCTTGGTGTATAAGGGTGCTCTTAGCTGGGTATTTATGAATATGGCAGTGAGATAAAAACCATTCTAACGTTGTATCCGATTGCGGTTTACCAATCATTATTGCTACCTCTCTATTTAATTTACATCCAAGACACTATAACAAAGTTACACAATAAATCATATATTACCATACAATCATTTTAATCATTATTTAATTAGTTTAATATCAATTGTTTCATGTAATTGTGACCAAAATATGACTGCAGAACCATTTGCTAACTGAAGTTTAACATCGTTCACTTTTTCTTGTAATGATGTTTCGTGTAAACCGTAATCAGTACCTTCACGCAATACAAAATATTCTATAAGGTTATTTAACGTTTCAGGGTCAAGATCTTGCCAGGGAATATTCATTGTAAATTACATCGAGTTAAATTTGATGCCATTTTAAATGATTAAATTAATAATAAGAAGTGAGAATTTAATTATTATAGTTTTACTGAGTTTATCGGTTTTATATCAAGGCTAAATAGACAAGATGCAAACTATATTTTACCTAATACGTTCAATATTAAATTAAAACCACAAGCTAATAAAAAAACCACTCCGAAGAGTGGTTTTTATAATGTAAGAAACTAGCTTACAATGTTTTAACTTGAAGTTGGTAGCCTTGAATACCTGCTTTATGGGTGCTAAAGCTATAAACACTGTTATGCTTAGTACCAGAGGTACTAGAACCTAAGAAGATAGTATCATTTGTACCTGCTCTATTTCCATCACCGGTAAGGAAGCCAGATTCAGCTGGTACACCACCTATATTACCATTTGTACCAACAGGAAGATTTCCATTACCTACTACATGCCATTCAAATTTAAAGCCACTAGTAAACTCAGTTTCACCAGCCTCATAAGTACCATTACTATTTGCATCATCCCATACTATAGCTGCATATCTTTCGCCATATTTAGGTGTTAAAGTAGAACCTAAATTAGTATAGCTTTCGCGACTTACAAGGTCACCTGTGCTATTAACTAGGAAAATACCTAACACACCACCTGAAGGCATAATAGGGCCAGGGTTTGTACCAGGGATGTTACCCTCACCAGGCCCCCCAGGGTTACCATTATCACCAGGAGCTCCAGGGTTACTTGGTGGATTAGTACCATGAGCAGGGTCGCCTGCCCCGAAGATATCACTTACCCATACCCACTTACCTTTTGTAGGAAGACCAAATTCAGTTTCTGCTAAAACCTTGAAACCGATGTTGCTTTTACCAACGAAATCATTGGTAATTTCAAATACAAGTTCACCTAATTCCGGATCGGTAGCATCATAAGTTGATACTACCGTAGGTATTGAAATGGGAGCCCAGTTACCACTTGAATCTTTTCCAGAAACTTCGAGTGACGCTTTTACTTTTCCTGCATTAGCAGTATCAGTATCACCATCTAAATCGGCTAATCGATATTTGATATGAACTTTATCACCTACTCTAACTACGTCACCTGCAACGTATGCTGAGCCATCCGCATGGAATACATCGACAGTCAATTTGTCAGCTACACCTGCATGGGATTTCAATACTGGTGCATTACCGCTGATAAGATTAGCAGTTTCTTTCTGTAAAGCAGCAAATGCACTACTTGCTGCATAGCCAGCTAAAAACAAGCCTAGTGCAACTTTTTTAATTGTAAGATTTTTCATGTTTAACTTCCTATTTTTTCTATAAACTAATGTATTATAGTTATACAAACACACCATTAAGTTGGTGTCCCTTCTACTAGATTACCGACAGTTATCGGTAATCTAAACTTTTATTTATCATAAAACGGTTACTTGCAACTTGAATCCTTGGTCCCCAGCACATGCACGAGGAGAAGATGTTACTTGCCTTAAATCTAGATTATTTGGTGCACCTTGTACCGCTGGAATACTAGTACCTGATGTTGCATAACTGTCGTTTCTACCTTTTATAATATAATGGGCATCAGTTCCCATTGCAACGTTAAACCAAGGCCCATTTGGATTACTAGCAGCATTTGGTAATGTTGTCGGGGCAACACCAAGACAAGCATCTGCATTTGAACCAACCAATGACCAAATCACATATGGATTAACGATTGGAGTACCATCAGCTGCAAAGGCTTTAACAAGATATTCCTTACCAACACGCCATTCGTTTGGACCTGCAGGGTCAAACTGAAGTAAAGAACCTGAACTTCTAGCAACTAGTACTCCAGAAGTATTCCAAACTTCAAGGAGACCTGCACTACCACCAGTAAAATCGACGGTAGCACTATTAAATGACTTACCCAAACCATACTGTTCTAGCGAAATTGAAAAATCAACCGCTCCAGTAATATTTGAAGCAACATCCAATGCATAACTATCGCCAATTACTTGTAAACCAGCAGCAGTTGAAGCACGAGATGATACATTATGGTCTTTTACTACTTTTTCAAATGATTTCACAATAACACAAGCAATTTGCCCTGGACATTGGTTTATATTGCCAGAAGTACCGTCAATTAAAGCAATTTTTCTACCATTACTCGTCGCCGTCCATAATTTTGAAAATTCGCTAAATGTTTCAGGAATACTGTTCGTTACATTTTCATCACTAAATCCATCTACATCTAGAAATGTGTTAATTGCGCCATTGTACACTTTAGGCTTAACAAGAGTTGCTAATACTGTCAAACTACTTAACCCATCAGCCGTTTGAGACGTCATTACTGTCTTATTTCCTGAAGTATCAACAGCCCATACACCGACTTTACGCATCACAGGGTCTGGTAATACCTCAAAACTAACAGTGTTAGATGTTGCAGATTTACCGCGACTATCTGAGACGGATAAAGATAAAGAATATTTTCCATTTGTGCTAACAGGTAGCCGCTGACCATTTGCACTAACATAACTAGGGGCAACAATTTTCCAGTTATTTGTATCAATTGGTGGATTAAGCCATGAAGAAGCAGTACATACCCCCACTGTCGCACATAAGAAACCGCCACCAGCATCAATGTCTAGCATATTACCTGCCCATGCTAAACTTTGTAAGTTTTTAGCATTATGAACGCTAACACTTAATGGATAGGTTTGTCCCTCAATTAACTGAGTTTGTTCAAGCCCCAAATCGACAGACATTTTCTTTTCTTTATATTCGAGAACAATGTAATTATTACGATCGACTAAATCATAACGGCTACCCTTTAAAGAACGAGCAGATTGAACCATATCTGGATCTAATTGGTCTTTTAATGGAGTACCAATACGATAGTTCATCGTTAACTCAGCTTTAGTTGCCTTTTTGTTATCTTGCCCTCGTTTATGATCTGCTTTGATAGTAAAAAGAGGAACTGGTGTATAATCAAGCCCTACAGTAACGGCTCTTGGATCTTTTTGTAAATTATCTTTACCAAATAATGCGACTTTATCACCATAGTATTGCTCATACATAAGTGATCCACCCAAATGTGGATATTGTGGTAAATAACCTTGGAATCGAACGTCAAAACCTCTTGCGGCTCGTTCTAAGTAATCAT
The DNA here is from genome assembly GCF_900094945.1 of Gilliamella bombicola. Lineage (GTDB taxonomy): Bacteria > Pseudomonadota > Gammaproteobacteria > Enterobacterales > Orbaceae > Gilliamella > Gilliamella bombicola. Next base: position 51,344 of record NZ_FMAQ01000006.1, on the reverse strand, counting down.
CAAAGTCTCTAGAATCCTTCCAATCAGATAAAGGGTGGTAATAGTTAGCAGCAAACTTCATATAATCAGTCCATGCTTCGGCACCAACACCTAAACGATTGTGCGCACGTTGAAAGTCATGATCAAAAAATACGTTATAACCAAGTAGCCATTTTTTATCATCTACATCCCAACGTTGACCAACACCAAAGTTACCTATTCGACGGTTATGTTCATATTCTTGAAACGACATTTGGCTAAATATTAATGTATCTTCGGTATCGTACCATGGGCTAAATAACTTCAGGTTGACATTATTAAATGTACCTTTGTCACTCAAATCAAACTGCAATTGAGCTGTACCAAAACGCCCTAAAAAGTCTTGAACAGCGCTACGAGCAGGATCTACAACTTGATTTTTAGCTCCATTACGCACATAATTCTCTGCGTAATCTTTACCTCTATTCTTTAAATGCCCAGATAAGCCTCCGTTATCTGACGAAGTTATTTGTTTCCAATCTTGACTAGCTAAGGTTTGTAATGTTGAAGCGACTTGGGTCGAAAGTGTGTCTTTATCTTTTTTTACATTATAATTTTCATCTGAGCCTAACTGAGGTAGATTGGCATACTTATCGTTTTTATTACTTTTTTGTTTAATTGCAGGCAATAATGGTGAGCTTTCAGGCAAGACCAAGCGCTCTCCGACCTCAACTACATCTTTTTTATCAAAGCGCCCTGCATTCATTGCCCGTAATTCCGAAACCGAAATACTACTTAACAGTGCAATTTGATAAAGACTGCGCTGTTGATCATTTATCATCTCACGAGCTTTTGAACCATCTTTTAACTTAATTATCTTATTGCTATCTACAGAATCTTGTGGTTTCTGAGAGCCAATAGCAAAAGCTGACTGCCATCCTAATGTAGCAATCACAAATGCAGAGATAATTGTTAAATTAAGATTTTTTCTCATCTTAACATTCCTTATTTTCCTACGACAAACCGCATAACACAGAATTTCTAACTAAGACTAACTTGTCTTCATTAAGTATTTATGTGCTCATTTATTTTTATATTTTATGCTCTTTACATTTCTTTACATTACCTAGCCTTTTCAATTTTATTACAAAAAAGTCATTTATCCAAATTATTTCTTTATTTTTTTGATTTTTTTTGTAAATTGTATTTTATACTTATAAAATACAATTACTTAATCAATTAAAAATTACAATTATTATTAAGAAATTAGGAAAAATTACAGATAAAAATTTAAATAAAATTTACAAGAAACAAATAAAAAACAGCTAAATTTGTAATTTCAATTTTTTATATAATATTTTTTGTTGATGGATTATCGTTATTTATTGGCCTTCATTATAAATTTCTAAGTTTTCTAATTCTTTAGAAACTGAGTGTTTTTTATTTTCACCTCTTTTTTGTTCTAATAATGATAGGTAGTTATCATCAACCCCTTCAGTAACATATATTCCATCAAAAACAGAACACTCTAAATGATGAATATTTGGATTTTGCTCCGTGATTGAATCAATTAAATCGGATAAATCTTGAAAAATAAGCTTATCAGCACCAATATCTTTCGCTATTTCATCAACTGTTTTATGGTAGGCAATAAGTTCTCTTGCAACAGCCATATCAATACCATAAACATTAGGATGCCTAATTTCTGGTGCAGCAGAAGCTAAATAAACTTTTTTAGCACCAACTGAGCGCACCATCTCAAGAATTTCTTTTGAGGTTGTTCCTCTCACAATGGAATCATCAACTAATAATACGTTTTTCCCCTCAAACTCAATACGGTTTGCATTAAGCTTTCTTCTTACTGATAATTTACGGGCTGTTTGCCCTGGCATGATAAATGTGCGGCCAACATATCGATTTTTAACAAAACCTTGTCGGTAAGGTTTATCCAAAATACGAGCAATTTCAAGAGCTGCATCACATGATGTCTCGGGAATAGGAATGACAACATCAATGTCAATGTCCTTCCACTCTCTCGCTATTTTTTTCCCCAGCTTTTGTCCCATTAAAATGCGTGATTGATAAACCGATACACCATTCATCAAAGAATCTGGTCTTGCAAAATAAACATATTCAAAAATGCATGGGTAATATTGAGGATTATCAGAACATTGCTGAGAATATAATTGGCCATCTTGGGTAATATAAATTGCTTCTCCTGGCTGGACATCACGCATAAATTCAAAATCAAGAATATCTAATGCAACACTTTCTGATGCAACCATATATTCAATTTGTTGGTTCTCAAGTATCCGTTTACCAATAACTAAAGGCCTAATCCCGTAAGGATCACGAAAAGCGACAAGACCATGGCCAATAATCATCGCAACACAAGCATAAGCACCTTTAATTATATTATGCACATTATGTATTGCGGTAAAAATGTTATCTGCGGTAAGAGGATAAGTTGGGAATTTGTCGAGCTCACTAGCAAAAATATTGAGTAAAACCTCGGAATCAGAATTCGTATTAATATGCCTTCTTGCTAATTCAAATACTTTATTACGTAACTTGTCTGTATTTGTTAAATTACCGTTATGTGCAAGCGCAATGCCATAAGGCGAATTAACATAAAAAGGTTGTGCTTCTGATGGACTGGAGCTACCAGCAGTAGGATAACGAACATGCCCTATGCCCAAATTACCTTGCAACCGCTGCATATGATGTTCTTGAAATACATCTTTAACCAAACCATTCGCTTTGCGTAAACGAAATCGATTTTGATTATCAATAGTAACAATACCTGCAGCATCTTGCCCCCTATGTTGTAACACAGTCAATGCATCATAAATAGATTGATTAACAGTAGTACACCCTACAATACCAACAACACCACACATACTATGATTACCTCAAATTTATTGAACTAGAAACGAAGATGACTGTTGTATAAAATCAAAAAACCAACGGATAATAAAATGGAAATGAGGGATAAGTTGTGATTGGGTCCAATACACCGATCGTGATAACGGCGTAAAAGTATCAACAAAAAAGAGAACAGCAGCTACAACTAAAATTCCTCGTAGCACACCAAAACAAATACCCAATACACGATCAGTGCCAGATAACCCCGTTTTTTGGACTAATTGACCAATAATATACGACACAATTGAACAGACCAACAATGTAGCGATAAATAGAATAACAATTGCCACTGCAATGCGGATAACATCGCTATCAAAATAAGTTAAATAATCGGTAATATAGATATAAAATCGGCTAGAAATAAAAAAAGCTAAAATCCAGCTAATGAGTGATAATGCTTCTCGCACAAACCCTCGCACTATACTAATTAATGCTGAAAAAGCAATCACACCAATAATCGTAAAATCAACCCAGTTCATCATCATAATAACTCACAACTTTATATTGTTAATGTTTATTTTAATTATTGTTTACAACACAAAAAGCAAAACAATGATTAATTAGCAACGATAATACCTTTTAATTTTGTTAGGTTATGTAAATTAATAATCACTTGCTCGGCTTGTTCTTTTTTAGCATAAGGACCAACCTGTAATTTAATCAACTGGTTAGGTTCAGGTTTTTGAGGAACTGTTCTAACGCTATAATTATTTAATCTTAATAGTGCAACTAATTCTTCTATTTTTTGCCTATTTTTTAATGCTGTAAGCTGAATCATATAAGGTTTAGACTCTTGCTGTATCTGTTGCGACATAGAACGATTAGTTTGCATTGTGGAGACATCAGCATTATCAAGACTATCTGATGAATCATCTGAACTTGGATTCTGCTCAGAATCAGGTATGTAAGGAATATCTGGAATATTATTCGTAAAACTATCATCAACACCGTTAGTTGATGTTACAACCTTTTGATGATTAATAGCTTCTGATTGTAAAATAGGCGTTGTTGATGTTTGTAAGTTGGATTTATCCGTTATTATCCATGGAGCAAATACTGCGATAATGAGTAACAATGTAGCGAAACCGACAAACCGATTTCTTACTCTATTTTGATTTTTAGGATTAATTTGCTGATTGTTCGTCATGATTAATTTCGCTTAATGCTCAATTTCAGCTAACACATCAGATACTGTATGAAATGAGCCACATACTACAATAATATCATCTTTTTTTGCATCATGTATTGCCTTTTGATAAGCCTTAAAAACCGTATCAAATGTTGATACATTAAGCTCGCCTTTATTCAATAAATGTTGTTTTAACACCTCGGCTTTACACCCCCGCTCACCATAAAGCGAAGCACAATACCATTTATCGCCTTTTAAAATAGATAAAGTGCTTTTAATATCTTTATCTTTAAGCATACCAACAACAAATCTAACTTTACCGATGTTCAAATATTCTGCTTTTAGTTTTTCTAATTGTTGTGTTAAATAAGCTGCTGCATGTGGATTATGCGCTACATCAAGAATCACAAGTGGTGATCGTTGAATAATTTGAAAACGCCCTGTCAAATTGGCATTTGCCAATCCTTTAGTTATTTGGTCTTGTGTTACTTCAAGCGATGAAAAAGTTAAGGCGGCAATTGCAGTTGCAGCATTAGCTAAAGGAACATTAGCAATAGGTAGATGTTTATACTGTTTTATTGGCGATTCAAACGTCCATAAACTTTCGTTTATTGGTTGATAACACCAATCACAACCCACAGCATAGATAGGACAATGGACTGATTTAGCTACTTCTAAAATAGATGTAGGTATTTCCGGTTCACCCACAATAGCGATACTTTTAGATTTAAAAATACCTGCTTTTTCACGTCCTATACTTTCACGGGTATCACCTAAATAATCAACATGATCGATACCAATTGTTGTAACTATTGCCACATCAGCATCAACTATATTGGTTGCATCGAGCCGTCCACCAAGTCCCACTTCTAATATAACAACATCTAATTTTGCTTTTTTAAATTGATAAAGCGCAGCAAGCGTTGCATATTCAAAGTAAGTAAGTGATATATCACCTCTGGCTTTTTCTATTTCGACAAAGGCTTTTACGGTTTCTTGCTCAATTGATTCTTGATTATTAATACGCACACGTTCAGTAAAACGTAATAAATGAGGAGAACTATAAACACCGACTTGCAAAGTTTTTTCAAGTAATATCATTTCAAGTGTGCGACAAGTTGTACCTTTGCCATTGGTACCTGCAACGGTAAAAACATAGGGCGCTGGTTGTAATAAATCAAGGCGCTGAGCAACCGTCTTTACTCGTTCTAAACCTAAATCGATAGTTGTAGGATGTAATTGCTCTAAATAACAAAGCCATGCGTTTAAATTAGACATGGCATCTGGTTGTTGTTTTTGCATGCTCAATTAAACTGTCTCGTTAAAGATAACATCATTAAACGGATCGGTTAGTTTCATTAATTTTGCTATTAAACTGGCAATTTTAGGTCGCATATCTTTGCGATGAATGATCATATCAATTGCGCCTTTTTCAAGTAAAAACTCACTGCGCTGAAATCCTTCTGGTAATGTTTCACGCACAGTTTGTTGAATCACTCGAGGCCCTGCAAAACCAATTAACGCTTTAGGTTCAGCAATATTGATATCACCTAGCATTGCTAAACTTGCTGATACGCCACCCATGGTAGGATCGGTCATTACTGAAATATAAGGCAAACCTTCATCTTGCATTTTAGCAAGAATAGCGCTGGTTTTTGCCATTTGCATTAACGAAAATAGCGCTTCTTGCATTCGCGCACCGCCACTTGTTGAAAAACAAATTAACGGACACTTATCTGCAATGGCTTGTTCAGCAGCACGCGTAAATAATGCACCAACAACAGAAGACATTGACCCACCAATGAACGCAAATTCAAAACAAGCGACAACGACAGGAATACCAAACAATGTGCCTTTCATTACAACCATTGCTTCTTTTTCATGGGTCTCTTTTTGTGCAGCTGTTAAGCGATCTTTATACTTTTTAGTATCTTTAAATTTTAAGATATCTTTAGGCAGAAGATCGGAGCCAATTTCGACATCTGAACCTTCGTCTAAAAAACGGTACAAACGCACACGGGCAGGAATATGCATATGATGGTCGCATTTTGGGCAGACTTCTAAGTTAAGATCAAGTTCAGCCTGATAAATAACTTGTTCACAGTTGCTACATTTTGTCCAAACCCCACCGGGAATATTCGCCTTTTTATGATCTGACGATATATTATTTTTACTAAGAATTTTTTCAATCCAGCTCATTATGATTCTCGCATTCTGGCACTCTTTATAAATTTGGGGGCTATTGTACAATACTTTATTCTAATTCTTAATAGTTGTTTTTATTTTTATCTTATTTTGTAAATAAATTTTGTGAGAAAACATGGCATAAAAATAGAACAGTTAATACTAAAAATATCATTTACGTTTTAAAATATAATTAATATGACCTTAAAAAATTATTGGTATATAATTGGTAAAAATTTATTTTCCATTTTTTGAAATAAGGGGTTATAGATGGACAAGGAAAAATCAACTGCACCATCGTTTCAAGACGTACTAGAATACATTCGTTTATCGCGTCGTTTAAATAAATTAAAACGCGAAATTTCGGATAACGAAAAAAAGATTCGTGACAACCAAAAACGCGTGTTACTACTTGAAAACTTAAGTGAATATATTAAGCCCGATATGACTTATGAAGAACTTCAAGCGATTATTGCTAATATGAAAAGCGATTATGATGATCGTGTTGATGATTATATTATTAAAAATGCTGAAATTTCGAAAGAACGTCGCGAAATTAGCAAAAAAATGCGTAGTTATCGCTCTAACTAAAATACTATTTTATAAATAGCGTCTTTTTTATTATTGACGCTATTTTAGTGATAAATCACCCTCCTGCTAATTTAACTTTAAATCCTTTATCTTCCAGCAATGACTTTAATAAATCACGTTTATCACCTTGAATTTCAATAATGCCATCTTTAATTGAACCACCGCAACCACAACGTTTTTTTAATTCTGCAGCTAACTGTATTAATTGAGCATCATCGATATCAAACCCAGTAATAACACAAACACCTTTTCCTTTACGGCCTGATGTTTGTCGTTGAATTCGAATAATGCCATCCCCTTTAGGACGAGAGATGACAGTTTCAGCAGGTTTAATTCGACCTTTATCGGTTGAATATACAAGTTGATTACTAGACATAATGTGACTCACTCTTACTTGCATCAAGTGTTGCTAAAATTGTTTGTAGCGCTTTGGCTGGATCTTCTGCTTGGGTAATTGGGCGTCCAATAACTAAATAATCAGAACCTGCCGCTTGAGCTCGTTGAGGTGTCATAATACGACGTTGATCATCTGGATTAGTACCTGCAGGTCTAATACCTGGTGTTACCAATTTAAAATCAGCCCCCAAACGTGTTCTAAAACTTTGTACTTCTTTTGCTGAACATACCACGCCATCAAGCCCACAGTTTTTAGCAAGTATTGCTAATCGAGTCGCTTGCTCTAAAGGCGATACATTGATGCCAATTTCTTGAAGATCTGTTGATTCCATACTGGTTAATACTGTCACAGCAATCAAAATTGGCGCATCTTTACCATATGAATAAAGCGCATCTTTAGCAGCACTCATCATACGCGAACCACCACTAGCATGTACATTAGTCATCCAAACACCAAGATCGGCAGTTACTACAATTGCTTTTGCAACAGTATTTGGAATATCATGAAATTTAAGATCTAAAAAAACATCAAACCCTTTTTTCATAATCTGCTTGATAAAATCAGGTCCGGCATGTGTAAAAAGCTCTTTACCGATCTTAAGACGGCAATCGTTAGGATCCACTCGATCAATAAAATTCCATGCTGATTTAACGTCCGCAAAATCAACTGCAACGATAATTGGTGATAACATAACTCATTTATTCCTTTTAATAAAAAATTTAGCTGTTTTTTCTAATAAATTCATTTAAATCTGCATAAAAAATGCGAGCACTTTCTTTATAGCCTTGTAGGGTCTGATGTACGAGATCTGGACGAGCTAGTCCTCGTTGACGCCACTGTTTAATGACAAACTTACCGCCCATCGCCACTTGCCAGTCCCAAAGTAAGGTTTTTTCAGATTTGGCAACTTGCTTTTGAATATTTATTATTTTAATAAAAGACTGAGGCATATCTGTTTCATTCGCCATTGTGTCTGGTGGTGTCATTATTAATATTGCCGCATTAGGTAATGTTTTACGAATCAGCCTAATATTATTCACTAAATTCTTTCGATATTGATTCACATCTAGTGTTTCATCAAAGCTTTCATTTGTCCCGTATTCAAGAATAACTAAATCACTTTTTGATACACCCAGCTCTTTAAACCAATTTTGCCCCCACTTTTGCCAAATTGTTTGCTTAGCACCATTAGTAGCAATCGATGAAACAATAACCCCAGATTGTTGATTGTGAGTTAACCAAATTCCACCAAGTTCAATATCTTTTTGAGCCTTTATAACTAAAGGTAAATTAGATACAACTGTTGTAGTTTGCCAAATATTTGGTTTAGGCATATAACTTGAACTAAGTTTATTATTATTTGCATCATAAAGTGTTAGTAAGTTTGAATTGTTTTTAAGCGTCTTAAAGGTTAGCCTAACTTGCCAAGTTTGGTTATTTAATTCGCGAGGTACAATTTGGATAGTAGATGAATCTTTATTAGGCTTAGCTATAAAACCACCCATAGGAAAATCTAAATTACTTAACGTGCGGCTACTTAATACCTCCCAACTATTAGATTTCCATGTCACTGCAGTATGGTTTTGCCCTTTTATAGCAACAGGCGTTATCCAACCAATACCTGCGTTACCATACTTTTGTTGCATTAATGCTCTAAATTCACCCGTAAAAAAGTCGGCTGCTGAATGCGAATCACCAAATTGAGTAATATTAACCACTTGATTAGCTTTTTTGTTATTCGCTAACAATTTTAAACGTTTGGCAAATTGTTTAGCATTAGGATCACCAAAATCAACGATAGCAGATACGCTAGAAGTTTTGCTTTCAGCAATACTACATCCAACAGTAATAGTTATTGCAATTACTGCTGTAATATATTTTAAAAATTTAATCACTATGGGGATCCTCTAATTCTTTATAAATTATTTTTTCCATAATGGTTTTTGCCAGAATTTTTTGGCCTGTTGGAGTAAAATGAATCCCATCATCAACCCTTACTTTAATTTTTGTTTTACCGGTTTCGATAAAATCACTGAATTTTTCGTACGTACAACCTAATAATTCATTTGTTGTTAAAAAGTGTTGTTGAACTTTTTCTATTTCAGACTTATATAAGTTATTTAAGTAAACCATACCCTCGTTTAATTTTGCTTTGCGCATACAGGGGGCGGCAAGCCAAAGCACTTGAACATTATGTTCTATAGCACTATTTAAGATAGATTCAATACGCAAACGGTACTGCTCTTCCCACAATTCAGATTTGAATTTAGCATATTTTGCATACCCTTTAACAGGAAAATCCCAAGGGTCATTAGCACCAAGAAAAACAATAAGTAATTTAATAGAAGGATCAGCAATTAGATTGTCATTAATTGTTTTTGACCAATCAAAAGCACCTGGATAAGCAAGTCCAGTGCTTTGTTTGCTCAAATTAAGGCTTTCTATTTTATACTGCTTAAACAGCATTTTTTTAACATATGGTGCAACGCCTTGCATTAAAGAATCACCGGCAAAAAATACTTTATCGTTACTCGTTAATACAATAGGTAGTGGTTCATGAGGTAACTCAATATCTACTTGCATAGTTTTAGGTTCACCTCGTAATACAAGCTCAGGAGTAGGTTTGTTTTGCTCAATGATGTCTAAATGTGTTTTTAAATTTGTGTCTAATTTACCATTTGCAATACTGTCTTGTTGTTCACTTTTTAAGTTTATTTCTGTTTCTGGGTTTACTTTTCGTATCGCTTCAATTTCATTACGTTGTTGTACATTTTGAAACTGAGGAGCGTTTAAGTTTGATCCTTCATTTTCAATGATAGGCAACACAGCATCAACTTGTTGAAAATTTAACTCATCATTGTTACTTTTTTCAAGCACTTGAGTGGATGTTTCTTGTACGAAAAACGTATTACTATCAAATAAATGAATATGATATGCTTGCTGGCAATAAATCAATATAGATTTGTAATAAAGCGCCATTAGTGCTATTGCAGTAATAAACAAGGTTATCCATATATAACAGATAGATAAATGTTTAATAACAAGGGCTGAATGAGGACTTGTCTTTTTATTTTTTTGAGGTTCTTTTTTAAGCGTAATTTTATTCCGCGATTTATGACGTTGTCTTTTCAAATTCGATTTTGTTTTTTTGTTATTTTTTGAAAACGATTTTTTATATATCATCATAATTAAAAATTAGCGTAAATAAAGTTTGGCATACCTGATGGTGCAATATAAATAACCATCCATAAAATACAGATAAAAACAAAAGGCAAAAAAATGTGAGGTATTCTGGTTAGTTGTATAATAAACCATTGAGTGAAATTTTTACACATTGGATAGGAAAAATAGATAAAACAAATAACGAGAAAATCCCCTGCATAAAGAGGTTGTATTGAAAAGTTATGCACTAATGCGGTTAAATATTCCAAGGCATCAGGCAAACTTTCGCAATAAAAAAAGAGCCATGTAAAACAAACATAATGCCATGTTAGCAATCGTGCCACCGTTGGCGAACGTCGTGTTATCCAATCTTTACCTAAATAACGGTCGCCGATATTAAGTACCACGATACCAATACCATGAAATGCACCCCAAATAATAAAATTAATACCTGCACCATGCCATAATCCAGATAATAACATGGCAAGCATGACATTAATTTGCGTTTGAACAAGCCCTCGACGATTTCCACCAAGAGGAATATAAATATAGTCACGAATCCAACGTGATAAGCTAATATGCCAGCGCCCCCAAAAATCTCTTAAATTCAACGCTAAATATGGCAAATTGAAATTAATTGGCAAACGAAACCCTAGCAATAAAGCAATACCTGTAACTAAATCAGTATAGCCAGAAAAATTCAAATAAATTTGCATTGCATAACCATAAAGCCCAACAAGCAAATCAATCACACTAAATTCTAATGGATTAGCAAAAATTGGTTTAACCCAATGTTCGCTAATTAAACCACCTACACAGTAAACCTTAATAACAGCAAAAATAAGCAATGTAAATGCACGAAAAGGCTCCAAAATTTCGCGAGGTTGGGCAACATTGATTTGTGGTAAAAAGTCTTTAGCACGGTTAATCGGACCTGCAATAATACTCGGGAAAAACGACAAAAATAAAGCAAAATCCCAAAATTTAGCAACCGGGAACTCTTTCTTCTTTACCGAAACTAAATAACTTACAGAATGGAAAGTATAAAATGAGATGCCAATAGGGATTAATAAAGTGATAGCGGGCAATAAAATAGGAAAATTTAATAAATTAAACAGATATTGCAGCTCATAACGAAAAAAATCAAAATATTTAAATAACGCAAGGTTAATAATTGATACGCATAATCCTAAAACAAGCCATCGTTTTGCATGACATTTCGATGCCGCAATCAACAACGAAAACAAATAAATCACACAAGTATAAATAAAAAGGATAAGCGCAAATTGCCAGCTATAACTACCAACAATAAGGTAACTTGATACTAAAAGCAGTCCATTTTGGATTTTAGGCGATAAACGGCACCCCCAATACAGGGCAAAAAAAGCGATAAAAAGCAAACCAAATTCAATAGATAAATAACTCACGGTCACCCTTTTTTACTTAAAACGTACGCCTGAAAATAAAAACACTCCTTATATCACTTAATTTTTGCTTAATCAACTAATTCGGATTGAGCAAGAACATTACAAATAATAAGTTCTTTATTCAATCCAGTAATTGTTAACAATTGGTTTCTTGCTTGCAACCATAAATTATAAAGCTCAGAAAGCTTCTCATTACTATTAGTTGCGAGTAATCGGACTAATGGCACTTGATCACGATTAACAATAAAACGCCCAACTTTTTGCTTCGCTTTAAGCGCATCACTTAATAATGCACAAAACCAAATAATACGTTCACTAAAATCTTCGTTATCAAAGATTTTAGCCAACTGCCAATAATTATTTTGCGGTACAACTTCTAATAAATGGTTGCAAAACTCTTTTCGTTGTTGCCACTTTTCTGGCATTAATAGTGTAGCTGCTTTTAGTGGCGCATTTTCGCTCAATAATAATGCCGAGGCAAGTTCATTATCGCTGTATTGTTGGCTGTATTGTTTTTTTAACCATTCAATAGATTGTTCCAATTTAGGAACAGACAAAAAATAAGAAAAACATCGGCTATGGATCGTTGGTAATAAGTGGCTGTTATGATCGTCACTTAAAATAAAATACGTATTTTGGGGTGGCTCTTCTAACGTTTTAAGTAGTGCATTGGCGGCAGCTTCGGTCATTAAAGCGGCATGTTTTATCCAAAGGACTTTATTACCGCCTTGTTGGGATTTTTCGTAAACTTTGCTGGATATATTACGGATTTGATCAATACCTATTGACCGCTTACCTTGTTCATTGGTTATTACATAATAATCGGGATGATGGTGAGACAAAAACAATTGGCAACTATGACATTTTAAGCACGGTTCTAATTGCTGTGAATTTTGGCATAATAAACGGCTTGCAAGTTTTGAAACAAATTCGTCTTCACCACTACCTTGAACATAATTAATTAGCAAAGCATGATGAGCACGCTTATGTATAATTCCTGATGCTAATTGCTGATAAGGTAACGAAAGCCAAGGATAGTCATTTAAAATCATTGAATATTAAACCTGTTTTGTTAGCCATTTTGTTAAAATTTGTTCAATTTGTTTAGTCACATCGTCAATTGATTTTCCAGCATCAATAGTTATAATGGTTCTGTCTTGTTTGGCAATTTCTAAATAGCATTGACGAACTCGTTCAAAAAATGGCAATGATTGTTGCTCAATGCGATCTAGTTCACCACGCGTTCTTGCACGCATCAAACCAATTTCAGGATCGATATCCAAATATAAAGTAAGATCAGGTTTAAAGTTACCCAATACTTGTTCTTTTAATGTTACCATAAAGGTTTTATCCAACTGACGCCCACCGCCTTGATAAGCCTGTGTTGATAAATCATGACGATCACCAATAACCCACTTACCGGCTTTAAGTGCTGGTTTTATAACATTATCAATCAGTTGAATACGCGCAGCATATAGCATTAACAATTCGGCTTTATCTGTCAAAGGCTCGTTGTCTAAACCATTTTTAATTATATGACGTAATGCTTCAGCAATAGGTGTTCCACCCGGCTCTCGGGTAAATTGCAAATCGTCAATATTGTGTTGATTCAAAATGCGTGCAACGGTGTTAATAGCTGTTGTTTTACCAGCACCTTCAAGCCCTTCGATGACAATAAATTTGCCTGTCATGCTTAGTTCCTATTATTTGTTATGATACTTTTAAATATAACCAACACAGGGGAGCGTTTCCCGCTAAATTGCGTTATTGTACACTAATTTTTATTTTTTGGGATTACTACCCTAAATTTATCAATGCGTTATTCTTTATCTGTCGATTCTAACTTACCTGTAACACTCATTTTCGATTGCTCAATAAGTTGTTTTAATGTTTTATTATCGTTCTCATATTCACTAACAACAATTGGAACAAACTCAACTAATGCCGTAGAGGGATCGATATCAAACATGTCAATATCCGAAGTAAATTGACGCTTAATAAATGAGTAAATAGCTAAAATTGGGCGATTAATAAAATTAATATCTACATTACGTAATGTTCGCTCAACAATTACATATAAACTATCACCTCGACGATCTTTAACAGAAGAATAACGTGAAGATAAGTTAACTAAATTCTGCTGTTCTGTACGTGTCGCAATGAGTTGAGCATACTGTTCAACATGCATATCTACTTTGAAACCGATATTCAAATCAATACGAAAAACCTTATATGGAACTAACACTTCAATTTCATATTCGAATTGATATGGCTCATCCATACGGTTGATCGATATAAACCAATAAGTATCTGCTCGTTTTGGTTTTCGTTCAAATAGTGAGTAAGTTATTTTACTTTCAACCGCATGAGCGCTTTGTGCACGTGTTAAATAAAATAGATGCGTCGCTATTTTTTCAATACTTTTATCATGACTGACAGCAATAATTTTAGCCAAATAATCATCATCTAGTTTATCAAATGAGTTATGTTCACGCTTTAAATTTCTCCCGGTTATCCACGAATACATAATAATAAAAATAAAACCAGCTATAAGAATTGAGGCAAAACCACCATGAAAGAATTTTTGAATATTTGCGATAAAGAATCCACTTTCAATCGACATAAAAAAGAGGGTTAACGGGATACTATACCAAAGTGGCTTATTGTTCTTCATAAAATAGAAAAACAATAAAACTGTCGTCATCAACATACTCAAAGTAATTGCTAGGCCATAAGCTGCTTCTAAATTAGTTGATGAACAAAAACCAAGTACCATCGCAATACAAAGTGCACACAAAATATAGTTAATTGAACGAATATAAACTTGTCCTTTAATTAAGGTAGGATATTGAACGTGAACATATGGCCAAAGATCTAATGACATCGCCTCGCTAATGATAGTAAATGAGCCACTAATTAATGCCTGACATGCAATAAAGGCAGCACAAGTTGACATAATAATACCAATTAATCTAAACCACTCAGGCATTATCATGAAAAATGGATTGATATCAGCATTAATTAAATGAGGATTATAAATAACCCAGGCTGCTTGACCTAAATAATTAATAATTAAACAAAATTTTACATATCCCCATGAAATACGAATATTTTTAAGCCCACAATGTCCTAAATCAGAATAGAGCGCTTCAGCACCCGTAGTACACATAAAAATAGCACCCAAAATAACTAAAGCATCTGGTGCTTCAATAATAAATCTAATAGCATAAACAGGATTAAAAGCAACTAAAACATCACAATGGGGTAATAATCGATATAGCCCTAATAGACAAAGAATGGTAAACCAAATTGTCATACTCACACCAAAGTATCTTCCCAATGCGCCAGTCCCTAAAGGCTGAATAACAAACAAGGTAAGAATCAAAAACACCGTGATCGGGATAATAGGTATATGAGGATAAATAACATTTAACCCTTCAATAGCCGTAATAATAGTAATTGCTGGAGTAATGGCGCTATCTGCAAGTAACGCCGCCGCACCAATAATAGCAATAACAAATGTCCATTTATAACGCCGACGAATTAAAGCATATAAAGATAAAATTCCTCCTTCGCCTTTGTTATCTGCACGCAATGTAATGATGACATATTTCAAAGTGGTTTGAATAGTTAATGTCCAAATCACACACGACACTGCTCCCAAAATATAGAATGGATTAGCCCACTGATTATCAGGTAATCCATGAATAATAGACTTTAAGACGTAGAGAGGAGAAGTACCAATATCACCATATACAATGCCGATAGCACTGATAATACCGACAATTCCAACTGGAATTTTATGATTTGAGTTGTTCATTTTAGTATGACTTAAAATTATTCTCAATAAGGCTCAGAATGATACTGCTAATCAAAATAATATACATAAGTTTTTTTGACAATTTACATTTAATTATCAATTACAGTAAAATTAGCAAAATTGCTCCAAACTTTTCTTTTTCATTCTATTTAATAGCAATTGTTCATGAATAAATTAAAATCGTCAAAATATATTTATATGGTATAAATCTTTTAAAATTCTAATAAAATACCTTACTCGATATTAAACTTCATTTTTATTTGATTATCTATTTTATTACTTATTGCCTATGTATGGCCTCATTAAAATATGACGCATTTTTTGCATAGCATTGCAATATTAAAAGGCTATATTATGACCCAATTTAAACTGACGACATAGAATAGATTAATGCTTATAATAATCCAGTGCACAATAAGCCCACCAAACAATAACTAACATAAAATGTAATACAACCTAGAGAAATTTATGAATCAACAAAATAACAATAATCACCTTGATGCTATTCAAACCGATGTAAAGCGTCCCTGTATAATTGCTATTATGCACAAATTAGTTCCTTTTTCCATGATTTGGGTAAGTTTAATTTTAATGTATGGTGTAGTATGTATGCACACAAATACCCTTGGGCAAGATGAGTTTTACCGTTTTATCTTCTTTTTACGTAGTCCTGTTATTGTGGTGCTTAATTGTATTGCATTGTTGGTTAGCGTTTTCCATACGATAAATTGGTTTAGGTTAATCTATAAAATGATTCCTAGTGCAATGTTTAATAAAAAATCTAACAGATTATTACTGACTGTAGGGTTATGGACAGTTATGCTAGCTGTATCGATTTTTTTATTTTTACTTGTATTGAAATAAGTGGTATTGCATCAATGAAAAATGAACAAATTCAAACAAAAAACACAGATGGAAAAGTAATAAAAAGTTTATTTACACTTGGAGGAACATGGGCTGCTATGTTTTCACCTATTGTGCTAATCATTATGACGCTTATGATTTCCTTTGGTGATGTAGCAACGCGATCTTATATTATAAAAATAGCCAATACAGAAATAGGCAAAGTCTTTTTATTTTTAATGATTTCGTTACCTATCTGGTGTGGGTTACAGCAAATTCTAACTCTTTTGCATAAATATAAAATCTATCCCAAACACGAAAAGTTACTCACGTTTGGATTAGCATTAGCATGGACATTACATGCTGTTTATATATTATTTATTCGAATGTAACGGATGTTATTTAGTTGTAAATAAGGGGAGAAATACAAAAAACATTAGCAATCAAATAACGTTTTTTGTATTTCTAAAGACTAATAATAAGTCAGTTCTCGAGTCACAGCTGTTTGTTTATCACCTTGATTATTTTTATTTTTTATTGCCGTAAGCCATTCATTCTTTTCATTAAAAGTTAAAAATTTAGTGACATAATGAGCCGCTTCTTTACCTGCTGATAAATAAGAAGACTCAATGGTTGTTAACCGATGATTATCATCATAATGATACGAAAAATCACTCTCGTTTTTCATATTATTACTAAATTGATACAACACGTTAGCTAACTGTTGATCTCGATATGCAAAGGTATAACTTGAAGTTCCTTTTTGATCTGTACCTGTGTATTTACCGTTCTCATCAATCTCTTTTAGTTGCCATTGTACATTTTTATTAATGAGGCAGTGGTTATCGTCATACACATAGTTATCCCTTTCAATAAAAACAAAATCGACAGCTTTTTTAGTTTGGAGTGAAAAGACAATTTTACCTTGTTCATCAGTATTGAATTGGATAATGCTATTGGTTTTGTCTTCTACATCTTCAATGATATTTTCCCAACCCGATTTATTTTTTTGTAAATGTTCAGAATAAACTAGGATGCCTTTATCTGAATAAAGGTCATAATAGCTTTGCGTAATAAGACCATTGGAATCATATTCTAATGAGTGCTTAACTGTCGTACTATTTGCATCACTACCCAATTGAGTCGTTGAAGTTCTAATATCTTGCTTGATTCCTTTTGCAGGCGAATCAATATAATCCAAAATTTGAAAAATATAGTTATTTGCTTCAACTGTATTTTGAGCTGGGTTTTCGCTACAAGTTAACGCTATCGCATTTATCGACATCAGTGATAAACAAGGTGTTAATAAAAAAGGTAATATTCGTTTTTGCATAATTGACCTGCTAAATAGATTAACATATTGATTTAAATATTTATTTTTTACGCATTAACAGCGCATCGCCCCAATTAACCTTTTTGTCTGGCTCCTTACTTTGCTGTTGATGTTGTTGTGTATCATCGTTATGAGCAAATTTTGCTGTAGTTTCTACTTTTTCAGCTGTTTCAACCTTTTCCTGATGTATCAAGATTTTACTTTGCTTACGAGGTCGTCTATCTAAAAATGAAAGTAACGCCTTGGTGTATTCTTCTTCTGGAGAGTAGAAAACCTTTTCACGCGTACCTTGCTCAATAATTCGGCCATCTTTCATTACAACTACTTGATGACACATTGCATAAACTAATGCTAAATCATGACTAATAAACAAATAACTAAGCTGGTACTTTTCTTGCAATGACTTAAGCAAATGAATAATCTGTTTTTGAATAGTATGATCTAAAGATGAAGTCGGCTCATCTAAAATCAATAACTCTGGTTGTAAAATTAAAGCTCGGGCAATGGCTATACGCTGACGCTGACCACCCGAAAATTCAGTAGGATGACGATAACGCATTTCAGGATCAAGACCAACTTCTTGCATAATATCAATTAAGGCCTTTTCACGCTCATCTTTGCTTAGTTTTTTGTGTGTCATTAATCCTTCACAAATAATCTGCTCGACATTAAAGCGTGGGTTAAGTGATGAGAACGGATCTTGGAACACAACTTGAATGCGGCTACGAAACGGTAATAGTTTTTTGCCAGTTAGGTTTTGTATAGAATGGCTATCAAATACAATATTACCTTGTGATTTAATCAAGCGTAAAATGGCTAGTGCAACAGTCGTTTTTCCCGATCCTGATTCACCAACAATCCCAACGGTTTCACCTTGATGCACAGTAAAACCAATATTATTAACTATTTGTTTTTTTTGACTACTAAATAAACGCTTTTTGGCAATAACTTCAACACTCAGATGATTTACATTAAGCAGTATTCCAGGAGTATCAGGCAAAGGGGCCGGATCACCATTTGGCTGTGAATTTAATAGTGTTTGCGTATATTTATGTTCTGGACGTAAAAAGATGCGCTGCTTATTATTATATTCAACAATTTCGCCTTTTTGCATAACAGCTACTTTATCGGCCAGCTTTTTAACAATGCTAAGATTATGCGAAATAAATAGCATGCTCATATTCAGTTCGTTCTTTAACTCTTTTAATAACTGAATAATTTGTGCCTGCACTGACACATCTAAAGCAGTGGTGGGTTCGTCTGCTATCAATAATTTTGGATGGGTTAAAATTGCCATAGCAATCATAACTCGCTGCCTTTCGCCACCTGATAGCTGGTGCGGATAAGCCGATAATTTACTTTTTGGCTCTTTAATTCCCACACGATCAAGATATTGCAAAATCTCGCAACGCGCATCATTGTGACGCATACCACGATGTAATGCTAATACTTCATAAAGTTGTTTTTCAACCGTATGTAGAGGGTTTAATGACACCATTGGTTCTTGAAAGATCATGCTAATTTGATTGCCGCGTACTTTACGAAGCACTTTGTCTGGTGCATGCAATAAAGAGGCTTCTTCAAACAAAATATCGCCAGTGGGGTAAACCACTTGCTCTTTACCTAACAAACGTAAGATAGACAGCGCGGTAACACTCTTTCCAGAGCCTGATTCACCAACAAGAGCCAATGTTTCTTGCTCATGAATATCAAAACTAACATGATCCACGATGGAGGATGTAGTTTGCGTACCACGTCTAAAAGCAACACTTAAATCCTGAACGGATAATAAAGGAGAACTCATCGATACGCTCCTTTGTTTGGATCGAATGCATCCCTTACTGCTTCACCAATAAAAATAAGTAAAGAAAGTAACGTAGCTATAATTAAAAATGAACTAATACCAAGCCAAGGGGCTTGTAAATTATTTTTACCTTGCAGCAATAATCGACCAAGCGATGGTGAATCAATCGGTAAGCCAAAACCTAAAAAATCCAACGAGGTTATCGTTGTAATAGCTCCGCAGAGGATAAACGGTAAAAAAGTTAATGTTGCCACTATCGCATTAGGTAAGATGTGTCTAAACATGATGTTACTATCACTAACCCCCATTGCTTTAGCTGCGCGAATATAGTCAAAATTGCGAGTCCGTAAAAACTCGGTACGCACAACGTTGGCGAGCCCGATCCAACCAAATAAAACAGTAATACCTAACAACCACCAAAAATTAAGTGGCAAAACACTGGCTAATAAAATAATCACAAATAAATTCGGTAAACCACACCAAATTTCAATAAATCGCTGCCCTATTAGATCTACTGCTCCGCCATAATAACCTTGGATTGCCCCGATGATGACACCAATAAATGAAGTAAACAATGTCAAAAAAATAGCAAAAAACATTGAAATACGAAAACCATATAATATATTAGCCAGTACATCGAAACCCGTATCGGTTGTACCTAACCAATGCGATGCTGAAGGCGGAGTCGGGAAAGTATTCTGCGTATCATAGATTAGCGTACTATAACTGTAGCGAAACGGCGGCCATAAAATCCAACCATTGGCTTCTATTTTATTTTGTATAGTAGGGTCAAGATAATTGGTTTGTGTTTCTAATTGCCCACCAAACTCTGTTTCTGGATAAAAATGAAAAATTGGTGAATAGTAATTATCCTGATATTTAATAAAAATGGGCCTATCGTTAACAATAAAATCAGCAAATAAGCTAATCACAAAAAAGATCGAAAATAACCAAAGTGAATAATAGCCACGGCGATTATGCTTAAATCGTTGCCAGCGTTGTTGATTAAAAGAATAATGTGTGGTCATCAGTTTCGAGCCTCAAAGTCAATGCGTGGGTCTATCATCATGTAAGATAAATCAGATAGCAGTTTTGTGATGAGTCCAACTAACGTAAAAATATAGAGCGTCCCAAAAATCACAGGGTAATCACGTTGAATAATTGCCTCATAGCCCAATAAACCAAGCCCATTAAGCGAAAAGATGATTTCAATTAGTAATGAACCGGTAAATAAAATACCGATAAAAGCAGCAGGAAAGCCCGATACAATCAGTAACGTTGCATTGCGAAAAACATGCTTATACATAATTTGTCTTTCGCTCAACCCCTTCGCTCGCGCAGTAATTACATACTGCTTGCGGATTTCATCTAAAAACGAGTTCTTTGTCAACATTGTCAAGGAAGCAAAACCGCTAATCGACATAGCAATAGTCGGTAAGCACATGTGCCATGCGTAGTCTTTTACTTTGCCCCAAAAGTCAAGTTGATCAAAATTATTCGAAATAAGACCGCGAAGAGGAAAAACATCCCAATAACTACCACCAGCGAACAACACAATCAACAATACAGCCAACAAAAAAGGAGGAATGGCATAGCCAATAATAATTAAGGTACTTGACCAAAAATCAAACGCTGAACCATCTTTCACCGCTTTGCGAATACCTAAAGGAATTGAGATCAGATAGACAATTAACGTACTCCATAATCCCAATGAAATTGAAACAGGTAAACTTTTGGCAATCAATCCTAATACCGATTCACTTTTAAAAAAACTGTTACCAAAATCAAATAATATGTATTTTTTTAGTGTTTCGATATAACGTTCAAATATTGGTTTATCAAAGCCGTATTGTTTTTCAATCATCGCGATAACTTGTGGATCAAGCCCTCGAGATCCACGATAGTTTGACTCATTTTTATACTGTTGTACTGATGTAGATGAACTATCGCTCCCCGGCAATAGCCCTTGCCCTGCTTGCGGCCCATTTTCAATCATAGCAAGCGCCTGATCAACCGGTCCACCTGGTGCCACTTGCACAATAAAAAAGTTGATTGTTAAAATCACAAATAATGTTGGAATAATCAGTAACAATCGACGAATAAAATAATTTAGCATATTAATGTTCCCGATTTTTAGGCAGGTTAGCTGCTTTGTCTGCATCATACCACCAACTATCAATCCCTATCGAATAAGTTGGCTGTATAGCTGGTTGCCCAAATTTGTTCCAGTATGCATAGTACGATTTGCTATTATACCACATAGGAATCATTGGATATTCTTGCGTTAAAATCCGATCCAGCGCACGCCCTAATGGGACAAGTGCTTCTTGATTATCCACATTTTTAATAATTTCAGCGATAATACTATCGATAGCCGTATTATGTAAACCTGAAGCGTTCCATGACGAGTTAAGATACTCACTGCCCCAAAACATTGACAAACTAGAATTTGGATAATTTACAGCATAATAATTACGTGCAACCATATCATAATCACGCTCACGAACACGACGTAAATGTTGTGCTGAATCTAATAAGGTGATTTTCATGGTAATCCCTAAACGGGCTAAATTCTGTTGAAATGGAACCGCATATTTAATATCGTTACCAAGATAACTGATCAACTCAAATTCAAACGGTTGTTGCGTTTTAACATTAATCAACTTACCGTCTTTAATCACCCATCCGGCTTGTTTTAATAATTCAGCAGCTTTTAATAAATTATCACGATTAAAGCCCTTACCATCACTTTTGGGAATAGAATAAGCATTCTTAAAAACGGCTTCTGGAATAATATGTTTATAAGGATTTAACCACTTCAATTCTTGCTCTGTTGGCTTACCCTTTGCCGCATAAATAGTGTTTTCAAAAAAACTATAAGGTCTTTTGTAACTATCATAATAAAAGGCATGATTTAACCATTCAAAATCAAATGCTAGTGTGATAGCTTTTCGCACTTTAATATCTTTGAATAGCTCTTTTTGTAAATTAAATGCAAGCCACTTAGTATCGGTTGCTGTTTTAACCGGTTTTTCTTGTTTAATAATATGGTTAGCATCAAAATATTTACCTTGATATTGAGTAAACCAATTTTTAGGTTGATCTTCATCGCGTAAATCATATTCGCCCGCTTTAAAGGCTTCTAACGAAACACTATTATCCATATAGTAATCAATACGCTTTTCATCAAAATTATCTAAGCCTTTATTAATTGGCAAATCGCGCGCCCAATAATTGGGATTACGTCGATACACAACATATTGCCCCATTTTATAATCACTAATATAGTAAGGACCACTACCAACTGGCGGTGTGCTTAATGGCTCTGAAAAATCATGATTTTGCCAAAAATGTTTAGGGATAACTCGCATACTACCAACAAATGAAAGGAGCTTTTCACGATCTGACTCGGGAATATCAACCCTCACATGGTAATCATCTATCGCTTTAACCATAACACCTTTATTATAAACACGATATTGAGGCACCCCTTCGGTCATAAATTTATCAAAAGTAAACACAACATCGTGTGCCGTAATGGGTTTGTCATCTTGAAAACGGGCATTAGGATTAATCGCCACTTCTGCCCAGCGATATTGATTAGAATAGGTAATTGACGTCGCAATAAGTGGATAAAAACTGGTAATATCATCCTCAGTATTAGTAAAAAGACTATCATATAGCTCCCCAGAATTACGTTCAGGTGCACCACGGCTAGCAAAGCGATTCAAATTATCAAAAGAGCCAATTTCGGCCAGTTTAATCACACCACCTTTTGGCGCATTAGGATTGACATAATCAAGATGTTGAAAATCATCTGGATACTTAGGGTGACCGGAAAGTGAATAGATAGTCTTATGATAAATTTCCTCATGTATTGGGTGTGGACCAACAATATCAATTTGCTTAGTTTCAGGTAATTGAGTTAGGGGATTAACACCCACTTCGACCTCGGTTTGAGACTCTGTCTGAAGAAGCATTGGCTGTTCTTCATCAGCAAAAACAGGTGCAGAACAAATGACCATACTGCTTAAGCAGCTCAAGATAAATAATACTGTTATAAGTTGTTTAATTCGACTATTCATCCCAATTCCATTCCTGCTCTATTTAACAATAGCATAATGATGTAACTTCTTATTGATTATTAAAAAATCAGTCATTCAAGGCAAGCCTCAACTAAGTTGCCTATTTTGCCAAACTTCAACTAAATGAGCAAAACCTAATTAATAAGACGAAGATAAAATAAGATTGCTGGCTAAAACACGCATTTCATAAAAAACCAAACAACACTACGCATTGTTAACCAAACTTAAAATATTACTTATTGCCGTTTTTGCTTGATGACTGTTTTTCCAACAAGTTGAACCTGTTAATAACGCACCTTTATTAAGGATTTCATCTAAACTAACATTACGCAATTTATCGAAAGAATCGAAGTTCATCTCTTCAAGTCTTTCAATAATTTTGGCACCCACAAATTTAAGCTCCATCAATTGCTGTCGTTCTGTTTCTGTAAAGGCCATATTATTCTCCTTACATTATATTGAATATAATTTTAAACTGATGCATTTAGCTTTTTCCACTTTCTGATTTTTGCTCTAAACGATTTAAAAGGCGCCACAGAATTGATATGGATAAATCGAGCAACAGTCCAAGATTCAGGATAAGGTTTAGTCCAATTACGGCTATCTTTTATAAACAAAGTGTCTTCGTTCAAAGATTGAATCCAATCATTCCAAATGGTGATTTGCTGATTAAATGCTTGAATTAATGCCTGTAATGATAGGTATTGATATGTTTTATAAAATTGTTGATACAAATTACCCAATTGATTCCATTTGTATCCAGAAGCCGGTAATTCAGGTGTTTTACCAGCAAGTTCATCATCATCCCAAGATTTCACCAAATTAAGCCAACCGAGTTGATAAGCAATCATTTGTGCAGGAGTACGATCAACGCCCTCTACCAAAGAGTCTTTTTGTGATTCAGATAAAACTATAAACTCATCAATAAATAGCTTGGCCGTTTTGTTTATTTCATCTAATAACTGCTGTTTAGTTGCATAAGCCATGTCACCTACTTCTTATGAGATCATTCATATCTTTAAAGATAACATAAAATCAATATCTTATCTAAATATTTTTAATGAAATCTCTGTTTTTATTTTTCTTTGTTTTTGAAATATTTCAATTCTTCATCGATAAAATATCGTACTAGATTTGCATATAGATCTTTGATGATTTCGCCATTAAGTCCTAATTCATTCGACCATTGTTTTCGTTGCTCTAGCATACTGTCAAAACGTTCTTTGGCTTGTACGTCAGTGGTATTTTTTTTGAACTTACTGGCAGCTTTGACGTATTCAAAGCGTGTAGCAAGCAATTTAATTATGGAATGGTCAATCTGATCTATTTCGGCACGAATGTGGTTCATATTCTCACATTTGTTTGGCGCTTGGGTAGGTTTATAAGTCACGATTTTATACCTTTTGTTTATTTAACTTTTTATATCCTATCACTATTAGATTATGCACAAAAGTATCACTTAGTAGATGTCATCGTTGCACTATATTTATATATACAAAATTGATTGTGCACTTTTAATAGAATTGAGTTTAATATTTGGAGATATTCAATAATTAATTGATTTTTTTATTTATTAAATCAATTTCGTTTTTCATTGATAACCACTGAATAACACAATAATATAACTAAAAATTTTGGTCATGCATCTGCTAACAAATACTTCGAGAATTTTATATACTTTAAGTGGGTTTTAAAGAATCTTACAGAATATTGATTGGTGGAGCCAAGGGGGATCGAACCCCTGACCTCAACGCTGCCAGCGTTGCGCTCTCCCAGCTGAGCTATGGCCCCAAATAGAAAGGGATAAAACTGTAGCTAATAATATGCAACTAAATAATAAGTGTCAATCGATTTGATATTATTTGTTTAAAAAACAGGCTAATAAAACTCTGCCTATTGATGGCAGAGTTTACATAATTAACGCAATATTGAAGGTTGATCTGCGCCTTCTGCTTCAATTTTAGGTGGCATAAAGTGTTCACGTTTTACGCCCAATTTAAGTGACATATACGCAGCCACATAAATTGATGAAATTGTACCAAGTACAATACCAACGCCTAATGTTTCAGAGAAACCTTTTAACATTGAACCACCAAAAATATACAGAATAATCACCACAACAAGGGTTGTACCTGATGTCATTAAAGTACGATGCAAAGTTTGTGTTAACGAGATATTAATAACATCGTAAGGCTCTGCTCGGCGAATCTTTCTAAAATTTTCACGAATTCTGTCAAAAACAACAATGGTATCGTTAAGTGAATAACCAATAATTGATAACATCGCAGCAATGATAGTTAAATCAAGTTCTCGTTCAAATAGTGATAGATAACCTGC
This sequence comes from Gilliamella bombicola, assembly GCF_900094945.1. Classification (GTDB taxonomy): domain Bacteria; phylum Pseudomonadota; class Gammaproteobacteria; order Enterobacterales; family Orbaceae; genus Gilliamella; species Gilliamella bombicola. Next base: position 25,349 of record NZ_FMAQ01000006.1, on the reverse strand, counting down.
AGTAATAACAACATCATGCGCTAAGGCAACAACCGCACCCGTACCAAATCGCCACTCAAAGCGAAATGCAATATAGATTAAAATACACACTAATGCGGCACATATAGCCAAAACACCATCTTGAGCAAGTTCAGCTCCAACTGTTGGACCGACAAATTCAATCCGTTTAATTTGAGCTTCTGCATCAATATCTTTATGGATTAAATTGGAAATTTTTGTACCTAGTGCATTATCAATAGCAGATGAGGCAGCACCGTCTTCTTGCTTAGCCGAAGGTAATCTAATTATGATATCTTTACTACTACCGTAATATTGTACTATCGGTTCATGATAGCCAGCATTGCGTAAACTGTTACGAAGGTCATCAAGGTTAACAGCTTTTGTTACGGTGAGCTCAACTGTCGTACCGCCAGTGAAATCTTGTCCTAGATTAAATCCTTTAACAAAAATAACCACAAACGATGCGACAACTAATAACATTGAAATAACAAAAGCAATAAAGCCAAATTTTAAAAAGTCGAGGACTCTGCGACCATGATTCAATTCTCTAACATCATGATTTTGTTTTTTAGTAATACTCACAATAAACCTCTAAATTGATAACTTATTAACGCGACGACCGCCATAAATAAGATTGGCTAATGCACGAGTACCGACAATCGATGTAAACATTGATGTTACAATACCGATGCCTAGTGTAATGGCAAAACCTTTAATTGATCCTGTACCAACTGCATAAAGAATAACAGCAGTAATTAAAGTGGTCAGGTTGGCATCGAAAATACTGCTCCAAGCGCCGGCGTACCCTTCATTAATTGCATGCTGAACGCCACGTCCATTACTAAGCTCTTCTTTTATTCGTTCGTTAATCAGTACATTGGCATCAACAGCCATACCCACAGTTAATACAATACCTGCGATACCGGGCATGCTTAGCGTTGCCCCAGGAAGTAAAGACATTGCACCAACAATTAAAATTAAGTTTGCAACTAATGCAAGGCTTGCAAACACACCAAACAAACGATACATCACTAGCATAAAAATGACAGAAATCAATAAACCCCATGCGCAAGATTCTAAGCCTTGGGTTATATTTTCTTGCCCCATTGATGGCCCAACGGTTCGTTCTTCAATAATCTGAATCGGTGCAATTAATGCCCCTGCACGTAATAATAGTGATAAATTTTTAGCTTCATCAATACTACCAATACCAGTTACTTGGAAGCGATCACTAAAAATACCCTGAATAGTCGCGACGTTGATAACTCGTTCTTGTTTTTCAAAGATCGGTTTATCGTTTTCATCACGTTTACCAGTATCTTTGTATTCAACAAATAAGGTTGCCATCGCTTTATGAAGATTTTTTTGGGTAAAATCAAGCATTCTTTTACCCCCCGAACCATCAAGTGTAATAGCAACTTCGGGTTGACCATATTGATTAACGCGATATGAAGAATCGGTAATATGATCGCCAGTTAATACAATGCGTTTATAAAGTAGTACTGGGCGACCGTCTTCCATATACTGAATTTCTGAACCATAAGGAATACGCTTATCACCATTTAGAATAGCCGGCAAATTAGACGTACTCTCTTCGTTAACTTGTCTAAACTCTAGTGTTGCCGTTGCTCCCAAAATACGCTTGGCTAATGCAGTGTCTTGTATGCCGGGTAATTCAACGACAATACGATCTGCCCCTTGACGTTGAACAATTGGTTCAGCAACACCGAGTTGGTTAACACGATTACGTAAAATGGTAGTATTTTGTTGTACAGCATCATTTTTCGCTTGTTGTAAACGTTGTTCACTGACATTGATGACGATACTGTTGTCGCGTTGAGAGATCACTTTATAGTCTTGTATTCCATTGATCTTGGTAATGGCTTTATTGCGATCTTCAGTATTATCAAATTGCATTACAATTTGCTGATTACTATCTTTGCTTATCGTTTTATAGTTTAACTTGCTATTAGTAAATTCAGCTTTGATGTTTTCGATAGATTGTTGAGTGAGTTTACTTAATGCAGTGGTCATATCGACTTCCATTAAGAAGTGAACACCACCACGCAAATCAAGACCCAGTTTCATCGGTTCGGCACCTAACACAGTAAGCCATGCAGGCGTTGCTGGTGCTAAATTTAATGCAACAATATACTTTTCACCCAATGCTTCAGATATAAGTTCTTTTGCTTTAAGCTGAGTATCGTTATCACCAACACGAATCAATATCGATTTGTTGTCATAAACTAATGATTTCGGTTGGATATGATTATCGGACAAAAGTTTTTTAACTTGATCTCGTGTAGCGACATCGATTTCGGCAGTATTTGAACCTGAAATTTGTATAGCGGGATCTTCACCATAAATATTTGGAAGTGCATAAAGAAGGCCGAAGCAAATAACAACGACCAACATGATGTATTTCCACAAAGGATAGCGGTTTAACACGACATATTCTCTTGTAGGATTAGGTAATTAATACAATGAACACAATAGATAAAGCTCTATTATAGTGATTTCATTGTCCCTTTTGGTAAAACTGATGCGATAAAGTCACGCTTGATCACAACTTCAGTCGTATCATTTAACTCTAGCGCGATGTAACCATTTTCGTTAACTTTTGCTACACGACCTATAAGCCCGCCACTAGTTAACACTTCATCACCTTTTGAAATTGAAGCCATTAACTCACGATGTGCTTTAGCGCGTTTTTGCTGTGGGCGCATAATCATAAAATAGAAAAATAAACCAAACACAACTAACATAATTGGCATAATATAATCGCCACCTGGTTGGCTACCATCGGCTGCATAGGCATTAGAGATTAAAAAATCCATACTGGTCCTCTTGTTTTAAACTAAATTTTTAAAGGTCGGAATTATAACACAATAAATAAATCTGTTATTAACTATTTCTTGTAAAAAAATTTCAGGAAAGTATGCGTTTTAGTATAAAAAGTGTTTTAAGATACTTTGGTTAATATAACTCCGCCAACCAAGCAATGAAGGCGGATAAAAGTTAATTACGTAGTTAAATATTGCGCCATGCTAACTAAGTTAAATAACCATTTAGGGTAAATTCCACAAAGTAGAGTCAATAAGGCACACAATACGATGATTAACTCGCTTATTCTAATATCTGTCCATTTTAACTTAATCGAAGTGCCACTTAACATTTGGCCATCTCGACAAGACGGTTTAATGTAAAGATTGATAATTAAACGGGCATAAAAATAAAGCCCCAATGCACTACCAATAACCACGGCGGCAACTAACCACCATAATTCCGCAGTTACGCCTAATAACACCAATAAAAATCGTCCAACGAAACCGGCAGTTAGAGGTGTCCCTGCTAAAGATAAAAAGCCAATGCCCATCGCTAATGCAAGGATTGGCCTGCGCCAAAATAGACCTGAAAGATCAATTTCGTTTTCATGGTCTTGCAGTTCATTAGAATGCGAATCTAAACTGATAGCACCTAATATACAGATATTAGCTAAAATATAGCCAATTAGGTAAACACCAATGGTTTCTAATGCAAGCACTTGATACTGAACAGCAATTAAAGCCGTAAATAAATAGCCGAAATGCGCTATTGATGAATAAGCAAGTAATCGCTTTAAGCTACTTTGCTTTAACGCCAGTAAATTGCCCCACAAAATAGAACAAAAAGCCATAATAACTAAAATAATACGGATAGTTTCATTATTAACGATCGGTGCCAATAGGAATAGCCTTGCGATGGCACAGAACACTGCCACTTTTCCAACTGTTGATAATAATAAGGCGACAACCGTTGGTGCCCCCTGATAAACATCAGGCAACCAAAGTTGAAATGGCACCAGTGATAATTTAAAACCAATACCAACTAACATCAAGCAAACACCTATTAGTAGTAATGTGCTTGGGTAAGACATCGTTGAAAGCTGGTAACTTAACCCGCTGAAAGTCAACTCTCCTGTCGTTGCATAATAAAAAGCGATTCCCATCAATAAAAATACGCTAGCAACAGCCGATAAAATCATATATTTAACAGCAGCTTCTAATGAATGAGTCTGTGTATATTGATAACCAATTAATCCCACAAAGGGAATGGATAATAGTTCAATTCCAACAAAAAATGCGATTAAATGACTGGCGTATACCAGTGTTACACCACCTAATACCATAAAAAGCAGAATTAAATAAAATAATCCGTGCTGAACCTGTTCTTGCTTAAACCAACGATAAGCAAAGCATGCAACTGCAATGGATATCATCAAAATCAAACTGGTATAAAGTAAGCCGTAGCCATCGCAGGTGAAAAGTGCGGTGATATGGCGCGCTTTCCATTCTGCCATTGAAGGATCGTCAATGCCAGAACCATCATCAATATGGGAATTAGAGTTAGCATCCATATTTATATCACCATTATTATCAACAGCACTGTTGTCGATATTATCGTCAATACTTATGTTTTCATTTGGTGATTCCACCGATTCCGTAGGTACGGAATCAATTGCAATTGTTTCTTCGTTCGATGGATTGGGTTCTTTAATAGGATCAGAAGTTGATACCGATATTTGCATATTGTCACTGCTAATATCCGTAATAGCTTGCGTGCTAAACGAAATTTTATAACCAACCACCACAGAAAAAATTAATGCGCAGAATAATCCACATACCGTTAAAATAGCGCATCCTTTGGTACCTATTTTAAAAACAAACAATAAAAACAATAAAACAATGATGGCAAAGCTTAATACAAAAATAGGCGATAAAGCTATCATAGGTGATTACTCTCCCACTCGCTCGGTAGTGATGTATTGTTGTGTTTGATTCACAACAGAATAAGACATATCTAAAACCACTTGAGGATACAAACCAATAAAAATAAGGACAATTAAAGTGCTTGATAATAACAAAAGATCTTTTTTACTAAGAAGATATTTTGGTGCGGCCCCTTTATCGACAGCTCCATAAAAAATAGGCTGCATACGGACAATAAATGAAATAGACAGCAATAATAAGCCAATTACGAGAAAAATTGTATAGAACGAAAAAGTACTATAACTACCAAGTAACATCATATAATTACCTACAAAATTAGCTGTGCCAGGAATGCCCAATACGGCTAAGATAAAATACAAGGTAAATGAAGATAGATAAGGTACTCGCTCTTTAAGACCAATAAACTGAGTTATGTTTCGTGTTGAGTAACATTCCCCCAATAATCCACTAATTATAAACATGCCAACTATTGCTAAATTGATAGCGATCATTTGAATAACCACACCTTGATAAGCAACAACAGAACCGCTATAAATAATGGCTGTAACAAATCCCATTAACGCAATATGAATATAAGCAATAAGTTTTTTAATATCCGTTTGATTAAATGCAACTAGCGCAGCATAAACAATTGTAAGCAGAGCAAGAACTAACATAATTGGCATAATCATGATGGAAGCATTAGGAAATAGCGGTATAACAAAACGCAGTAAGCCAAATGCTGCAGTATTAAGTAACAATCCACTGATCATCATCGATCCAGTTGTTGAGGATTCCATATGGGCTTCAATAAACCAACCATGAAAAGGAACAAAAGGGATTCGCACGATAAAAGCGGCTAAGAATCCAAGCATGAGCAAAAATTCGGTATCGCTTGAAATTGGCGTTTTTGTTAATACCTGGTAATCAAAGGTCCAATGCCCTGTTAAGTTCCAGTTAATTAAGGCTAGTGATACAATAGAGATAAGCATAAGTAAGCTGCTTAATTGAGTATAAATCAAAAACTTGCTGGCACCATTAAAACGCAATTGTGAGCTTGAATCTCGTCGTCCCCATAGTGAAATTAAAAAATAGATAGGAATCGCAACGGCTTCCCAAAAGAAGAACATTAAAAATAAATCAGCGATTACAAATAGCATCATAATGGCTGATGTCATAAATAATAGGCATAAATAAAACAAGCCAAGATTATTTAGACTTTCTTTGCTTGAATAAACAATCGTTAATAACACGATGAATAGAGTTGCAGTGATCACAACCATCGATAGACCGTCTAAAACAAGATGAAAATGAATACCTAATAAGGGGATCCAATCCAAATTAATTTCTTTTATCCAGTTTTCCCCTTGATTTAATACATTTACGGCATCTATCCATAATATTATCGTCATCAATAATGTAATACAAATAGTGATAAATGCTACAATTATTGGTAATTTTGACCAACGAATTTGTACATTGACAGAAACAACGCCTCGTTGTAGACATACATGGCATAACCAACCAATAAATCCGCCTATTACAGGTAAAAAAACAAGCCATAACAACATGAATGATTACACCTTTTAAATAAAAATCAGTAACATTAATATGGTAATACTACCTATAACCATTGACAGCATATACCATCGAATTTGCCCATTTTCTAAGTCAACGATGAATTCATTTACCTTTCTAATACCCCACAAAATCCAATTATCCCATAAAATTAATGGATCTTTTTTTAATAAATTAGCTAGGTAGACATAAGGTTTAACAAATAGAGTATGCAACAAATAATCATAACGCCAATCACTATTACATAATCGTAAAAAGAATTTAATCATTGGCGTATTTAAAACTTCTTGTACTTCGCTATTTGGACGTGCATACAAAATATAGGCAATCAAGAAGCTTAATCCTGTCACTGCGGCTAACAGTAGTTGGAAAAGTAATTGTCCGTTAGTGTCTAACTCAGCGATTGGAACAATACCGCGAATTGGTAATGGGAAATAGATAAATAACGCGGTAGGAAATATCAGTAATATAAAAATTGGCAAATAACTTATCCATTTAGTTTTTGCAAAGTCAGACTGTTTTTGTTTGTGATAAAATATTATTGAAATTAAACGCCAAATATTTAAACTAGAAAGTAAAATACCTAATAAACCAATGGTCCCAGATATCAATTTATCTTGAGCCATTAAGCCCAATATGATATCGCCCTTGATATAAAATGATGATGAAATCCAAGGCATAGCACTTAGTGATATCATAATAAACAAAAATACCGAATATAGCATCGGAAACGATTTAATTAAGCCTCCCATTTTGCTTATATCGCGTTCACCTTGGCATTTTTTGATTAAAATTGATGAAGCTAAAATCAGCAATGTGCTTGTTACAGCATAATTAATTAAGTAATTAAGAGACAAGCTCCAATTCTGCGTTGAAAAAGCATAAAATATATAACTGATTTGCGCTAAATTAATATAGGTGATAATTCGTTTAATATCATATTGTACTAAGGCGATAGTGCTAGCAAATAATATGGTTAACGATGACATTATTGATATAATAGCAAGCACGTCATTTGACATCATAAACAAATTACTAAGCCTTAAAACTAAATATACTCCAGCTAAAATCACCGTTGAAGATTGCAATAAAGCTACCGCAGGCATTGGTGCTAATGTTGTTTGAGCAAACCATGAATGCATAGGAAATAGCGCAGACTTACTCATTGCACCAAGGAACAGCATTAACGTTATCCAAAAGATGATGTCTGAATCGACCGCCAAATTATCATGAGCTTGCGTCAAAACATCACGGATATTTAATGTTTCTACAGTTTGATACAATAAAAATATGCCAAGAATTAAAAAGATATCGGTTAAATGCATCATGATAAATGCCTTTACAGCCGCATAACCATTACGAGCCTGTTGATAGTAGATTCCAATAAGTAAGTAAGTACTTATGCTTACACCTTCCCAACCAATTAACATAACAAACAAATTATCAACTAATATGACGGTTAATATACTGGCAATTAATAAATTACTGTACGCGTAGAAGTTATAAATATCCTTGCTTGACGTTAAATAGCAGGCCGCAAAGAAGTAGATCAAAAAACCGAAGAATGAGATTAAAACTAAAAAAATTAGTGATAAACCATCTAAAGTTAAAGAAATAGGCACAATAAAATCGCCTACAGAAAACCAATTCCATAATGGTCTTGTATAAACTAAGCTCATGTCTGGAACTATGTTTGAAATAAAGTCAATACAAGAAAAAATAGTAATTAATGTAATTACTAGCATAGTACTAATACCAATAATCATCACATTAATTGATCGAATATGCCTTCCAAAGCAAACTAATATTAGAAAAGTGAGCAAGGGAACAATAATAGTTAAATAAAGTAAATTCATCCTTTCATTTCACTCAATGAATCAATATTAAAGATTTTTCGACGATAAAATAGTTTCATCATTAACGCAAGGCCAACACAAACTTCAGCAAAAGTCGTTATTACCGCTAGTATTGCAAGCACTTGTCCGTCGGATTGTTGCCAATAGCTACTTGCTGCAAACAATGCAACTATTGCACCATTATTCATAATAATCAGGCTAAGTAATAAAAAATAAAAATTACGTCGAATCATTACGCCTAATAAACCAATCACAAATAAAATAGAGGCAAAAATAAGACAATACATGAGTGGAATCATATTATTTCTCCGACATAAGCCGATGCATAAAATGATACGAAATCACGGCTGCACCTAATAATAAAAACAAGGCTAATTCAGCCATCAAAATGTAGGCATATATGGACATTTCATGCATTAATTCATGAGATTCCTTTAATTCTAAGTAATTAACACTTACTACACCATAAATAAGAACAACAAGCAAAATAAAGGCTAAAATTAGCGGTCCTAACCAAATTTTTGGACTAATACCGTTTTTGTTATGCTCTACAGTATCCACACTAATTTTCAAAATTGAAGCAACAAGTAAAAAAATAGTTACCGATCCACCAATAAATAATAGGATATATAAAACAGCAAAAAAATAGTTATCAAGTAGAATAAATATCAACGCTGATGCAAAAAGAGAAATAACAAGGTATAAGATTGCTTTATCAATCCTTAAACTACTAATCACTTTTATACTGGCAAAAACAGCAATAATCGACGCGATATAAAAAACAGCGATCATTAAATAATCCGATATGTATTGATAATGCTGTTAGTATATACCCAAATGATATCAAGATACAGTTTACAAACATAGTGTTCATCGAAAAATAAGCTTATTAAACCGTATTTGGGTGAGTATGTCATAATGAAATGTGAAATTTTTATTTGTTAATCTTTCATGGTAAATATAATTAAAACAACTAAAAAAAATAAAAACCATAAAATTTTATTATTTAAATTCAAAGCGAAATTGTTATAAAGTATATAAATTAAGCACATTAACCAATCATTATACCTATCCCATTAATTTGTCATTTGGGTCATGCAGCTTAAAGGTGCTTAGGCATAATAAAATCTAAGATGAGAGAATCATGAATAACCAATACTCTTCAATGCGAAGTAATGTCAATATGTTAGGCACTTTACTAGGCAATGCAATAAAACGGGCCACTGGCAATGAAACCTTTGATTTAGTTGAAAAAATAAGAAATCTATCAAAATCAGCTCAACAAGGAAACACTCAAGCACATAATGAGCTACTCAAATTAATTGAGAACCTTAATGATGATGATTTATTACATGTTGCACGAGCATTTAATCAGTTTTTAAATTTAGTCAATACGGCTGCTGAATATTATGGTATTTCTCCCCATGGAGAAGCATCTAGTAGCCCCAAAAAAATGACTGAATTATTTAGTACACTTAAAAATCTCAATTTTTCAAATCAAACTATTACAGAAGCGATTAATGAGTTATCGATTGAATTGGTGCTAACTGCACACCCGACCGAAATTAATCGCCGAACCATGATAAATACTTATACGGCTATTAATAACTGTTTATCTCAACTGGATCATGATGATTTAGCCGACTATGAAATAGAAAGAATTATGCGTCGCTTAAAACAGTTAGTTTGTCAGGCATGGTATACCGATGAAATCCGCAAAAAACGCCCTACCCCCATTGATGAAGCTAAATGGGGATTTTCGGTCATTGAAGATAGCTTATGGGAAGGTGTGCCGCTATTTTTGCGTGAACTTAATGACCAGTTAGTCGATGCCTTTGATGAGCAATTACCAGTTGATCATGTGCCTATTAAATTTACCTCATGGATGGGCGGAGATCGTGATGGTAATCCAAATGTGACAGCTAAAGTGACCGAAAAGGTCATGCTACAAGCGAGATTAAAGGCAATCGAGTTATTTTTAGCCGATATTCAAATACTAGTACGTGAGCTTTCAATGACAGAATGTAGTGATTCAGTTATTGATCTATTAGATGAAAAAAACAAAACTGTTTCCGAGCCCTATCGAGCTGTAATGAAACAGTTACGAACACGTTTGATTAACACTCACAATTATATTGAAGCTTTGCTGAATAATGAACGAGTATTACCACCCAGTGATATTTTAATTAAAAATGAACAGCTATGGATGCCACTTTATACCTGTTATGAGTCATTAATTGATCATGGTATGTCAACTATAGCCCATGGTCCATTACTTGATACTTTACGACGCATAAAAAGTTTTGGTTTACAATTAGTCCGATTAGACATTCGCCAAGACAGCTCTATGCACACTGAAGCGCTTGATGCATTAACCAAAGAGCTTAATTTAGGTAGCTATGCAAAATGGACAGAGCAAGAAAAACAAGCGTTTTTATTAACTGAATTACAATCTAATCGACCATTATTGCCTTATAACTGGCAACCAGATCAAATGGTTCAAGAAGTTTTAGATACCTGTCGTGTTATCAAAAAAGCTGGCGAAGAATCGATTGCCTCCTACGTAATATCGATGGCTAAAGCCCCTTCTGATATATTAGCCGTTTACTTATTATTGAAAATTGTTGATTGCCAAAAATATATTCCAGTTGCACCGTTATTTGAGACATTAGAAGATTTAAATAACGCAAAATCGGTGATGCAAAAACTGCTGGATATTCCTTGGTATCGCGACAAAATTCAAGGTAAGCAAATGGTGATGATAGGCTACTCCGACTCAGCTAAAGATGCAGGGACACTCGCAGCATCTTGGGCACAATATCGATCGCAAGAAGAATTAGTTAGCTTATTTGAAAAATATGATACTAACTTAGTGCTATTCCATGGGCGAGGTGGTTCAATAGGTCGAGGTGGAGCACCAGCGCATGCGGCCCTGCTTTCACAACCACCTGGTTCATTAAAAGGCGGACTTAGAGTTACCGAACAAGGTGAAATGATCCGTTTTAAACTTGGCCTACCAGAAGTTGCGCTCAGCAGTTTAATGCTGTATACATCAGCGATTTTACAAGCCAACTTATTGCCACCGCCAGCCCCTAAACAAGAATGGCGCAATATCATGGATGAAATGTCTGAAATTTCGTGCAATTGCTATCGCAGTTATGTACGAGAACGAGCTGAATTTGTTGATTATTTTAGAGCAGTAACGCCAGAGGCGGAATTAGGTAGATTACCACTTGGTTCCAGACCTCAAAAACGCCGTACTGGCGGTGGTATTGAAAGTTTACGTGCTATCCCATGGATTTTTGCTTGGACACAAAACCGTTTAATGGTGCCATCTTGGCTTGGTGCCGGTAGTGCACTTAGAGTAGCTATTGAAGAGGGTAAACAAAATCTCCTTAAAGAGATGTATCACAATTGGCCTTTTTTTAATGCTCGATTAGGTATGCTTGAAATGGTCTATGCCAAAGCCGCACCGAATATTCACGAATATTACGAGCAACGTTTAGTCGATCCTGCACTATGGCCATTAGGTGAAGAACTAAGAAGTTTGTTAACCCAAGATATCAATACCGTGCTAACTGTTACCGATGATATTAGCTTAATGGCTGATTTACCGTGGATAGCACAGTCGGTAGCTTTGCGTAATACTTATATTGAACCATTAAATTTATTACAGGCTGAGTTATTAAGTCGTTCACGAAAATACAGCGATAACGAAAATATTATAGTAGAACAGGGGTTAATGATTACTATTTCTGGAATTGCAGCTGGTATGCGAAACTCAGGATAAAAAAACTCAATACTTTTTCTGCTGTTAACAAAGAACTCGTTTTCTAACGAGTTCTTTGATCTCCTTGGTGTATAAAATAGCCAAAGTTATTACTCAATGCCGAAAAAACTCAAATGTTCTAAGTCCAACTACATCAAAGATAAGTTCCCTCGACCGAACAAGAACCGATCTTATTTTCAATAAAAAAACGGTCAGAAAACATATTGATTTTATTGAAGTTTTTATTTTTATAAAAATCATTTAATAATGTATGTTAGCCGATAGCATATTTTTAAGTATTTTGGGTAGCATCCCAATAAAAAAATAAACCCCGAATGATATCGAGGTTTGTCAACAATCTAAAAAGCACAATGCTTTTTTATTTCTTAGGTAATAACTGTTCTAAATAAGCTTTAGCATCTTGATCGCCTTGTTCGCTAGCTTTAGTGAACCAATAGATAGCACGCTCTTGATCTTTATCAATACCTTCACCTTCCAGATATTTAACACCTAAATTATATTGAGCATCTACACTGCCTTGCTCTGCAGCTTTTAGATACCATTCAACGGCTTTTTTCTCATCTTTATCAACACCACCGCCTACATCGTACATCACACCAATATTATATTGAGCATCGGCATTACCCGCTTCAGCAGCTTTAGTAAACCAATATGCAGCTTGTGTATTGTCTGGTTTAGTTCCCGTTCCGGTTGCATACATAATAGCTAAATTATACATAGCTAGCACATACCCTCGTTCTGCCGCTTGTGTATAAAAATAGTTAGCAGCGACATAATCTTGGGTTAAACCATCACCATTTTCTGACATTAGCCCTAAATAATATTGCGCTTCTGGAATATTATCTTTCGCAGCTTTACTAAACCAATCAGCCGCTATCATGCGATCTTTTGTTACTCCATCACCAAAAAAATACATAATACCGAGATTTAAATAAGCATCATAAATACCCTCATCACCTGCTTGTGAAAAATAATCAATCGCAGCTAATGTGTTTTTTCCTATACCGTCACCTTCTTTATACATTAAAGCTAAATTATATTTAGCCAACGCATAATTTTGAGCTGCAGCTAATTTAAAATATTTAAACGCTTCATTTAAATTACGCTCAGTACCTAGACCACTTTGATACATAAACCCTAAATTATTTTGTGCTTTGGCAAGTCCTTGTTCGGCTGCTTTTTTGTACCAAAAAAAAGCACGCACATCACTAGCTTCAACCCCCAATCCTTGTTTATAAATACCACCTAATGAGTACTGAGCTTCTGCGTTTCCTTTTTCTGCAGACAAACGCAAAGAAGGGAGCAACGACTCTGACTCTTTAAGCTTTAATTGGGCATCGCTTGATTGCACCTTATAATTTGTAGCCATTGCACAACAAGAAATGGATAATAATAGTACTAATAAAATTTGATTTTTTTTCATATTTTTTAATTATAATGATATTAATAATAATTATACATAAATGCGACCAAAGGGAATAGTTTTTGTTTAATACTTATTCATTTTGAAATTATATTTTTTAATATCAAGCTATATGAGTTTATTTTCCCTTTAATAAACAACATAATATATTAAATTATAAACCAAGTTCATCCCAAATTTCATCAATTCGAGCAACAACTTTAGGATCTTTCTTGATAATTTTTCCCCACTCGCGATTGGTTTCACCCGGCCATTTATTCGTCGCATCCAACCCCATTTTAGAACCCAATCCAGAAACCGGCGAAGCAAAATCTAAATAGTCGATAGGTGTATTATCAATAAAAGTAGTATCACGCTGTGGATCCATACGTGTCGAAATAGCCCACATAACATCTTTCCAGTCACGGGCATTAATATCATCATCACAGACAATCACAAATTTTGTATACATAAATTGCCTTAGATAAGACCAAACCCCCATCATGACGCGTTTAGCGTGGCCTGGATACTGTTTTTTAATTGTCACAATCGCAATACGATATGAACATCCTTCGGGAGGTAAATAAAAATCAACAATTTCAGGAAATTGTTTTTGTAAAATTGGTATAAAGACCTCATTCAACGCAAGCCCCATTACCGCAGGTTCATCTGGAGGTCTACCGGTATAGGTTGAATGATAAATCGCATCTTTACGACGAGTTAAATGTGTCACGGTAAATACGGCAAATTGCTCAACTTCATTATAATAACCGGTGTGATCACCATACGGACCTTCTGATGCTAACTCATTAGGATCAATATAACCTTCAAGCACGATTTCTGCACTAGCTGGAACCTCTAAATCGTTTGATAACGATTTCACCACTTCGGTTCGACTACCGCGTAATAATCCAGAAAAAGCATATTCGGATAAAGTGTCTGGCACGGGTGTCACTGCACCTAAAATGGTTGCAGGATCAGCACCAATCACAACGCTAACAGGGAATTTTTGGTTAGGATTTGCTTGTTGCCACTCGGCAAAATCAAGCGCCCCACCACGATGTGAAAGCCAGCGCATAATTAATTTATTTTTACCTAAAAGCTGCAAGCGATAAATACCTAAATTTTTCCGATCTTTATAAGGACCTTTAGTAATAGTCAGTCCCCAAGATAACAGCGGTGCCACATCATCGGGCCAGCAATGCATAATAGGTAAACGCGTCAAATCCACTTCATCATCCTTAAAAATCACCTCTTGGCAGAGGGCTGATGAACGATGTTTAACAGGCATATTAAGCACTTGTTTATATTTAGGTAATACATTAAAAAATTGCCGTATGCCTTTGGGTGGTTCGGGTTCACGCAAAAATGCTAATAACTCACCGATTTCACGCAAAGCTGAAGTATCTTCACGCCCCATACCCATCGCAACACGTTTGGCGGTACCAAACAGATTACATAAAACAGGCATATCATAACCAATCGGTTTTTCAAATAATAAGGCAGGACCTTCACTGCGTAATACGCGATCAGCAATTTCGGTCATTTCAAGATAAGGATTAACAGGAAAAGTAATTCGTTTTAATTCGCCTTGCTGCTCAAGATAATCTAAAAAATCTCTAAAATTTGAAAAATGCATGTATTATTACTCCCTGTTACTGACTCATCTTGAGTTAACAAAATCTAAAGGTCTTTTAATCCTTGATGAAAAACTATCATGCAATTGAATTAGTCAGCATCAAAGTTTTCACTGTAAATAGGTACTTGCTTATTTTGATTACATGCAACAATTTTAGGTAATAGGGTTTCAAACTGTTTTTTGTCAATTTCAATAAATTCATCCTGATCAACTTGATAAAATAAATATTGTTCAGATTCATCATCGAATCGGAACGAGGCGATCCAGTCATTACGATCATCACTATTTTCATTAGCAAATATCTGAATAATACTATTTTCACGCTTTTCAGGTTGGTCATGTAATTTGTAATCAATGATATTCTCAGCGATTTTAGCGTCATATTCATCAAAAATAATATAATCACTTTGATTGGGTTGGCACTTTTTTATACTTATTTCCGCATGACTGATGGGTACAAAAAAACATAAAAAGGACAACACAAGAGCAGATAGACTCAATTTCATTTTCGACCTCTTAATTAAGATTTAATCAAACTATGAATTTTAACAATAGCCTCACTGTTATTTGGCGATACAGTAAGACTAGTAGCCTCATCAATCGTTAGCCATTGATAAGCTAAATGTTCAGTAAGCACAGGTGTTATCTCATTAATAAGAGGTAGATAAAACCAATGTTCTTTATTTATATTAACTTCTGGCGCATATCTATGTCTAAATTGAGGAAAAATCTCAAACTCAACGGTATGCTTTGCATCTATTAACTTAAGATTTTGCCCTATAATATCAATGCCGGTTTCTTCAAAGACTTCACGAATCGCAGTATCTAATGGCGATTCATTAGCTTCCATGCTACCTGTAACTGATTGCCAAAAACAAGGGTCATCCTTACGCTGCAACATAAGACAACGATTTGTTGTCTGGCAGAAAATCACCACCAGAACAGATTCAGGATTTTTGAATTTTTGCATTAAATATCGCTATTTTTTACTTACTTCAATACCCAATTCAGTTAATGCAGCCGCATTTGCTGGACTTGGCGCATCAGTTAATAAACATGCGGCCGCAGTTGTTTTAGGAAATGCTATCACATCACGGATATTATCTGTTCCACTTAATAACATGCTTAGTCTATCTAATCCAAATGCTAATCCTGCATGAGGTGGTGTGCCGTATTTTAATGCATCGAGTAAAAAGCCGAATTTTTCACGTTGCTCGTGTTCATTAATACCTAGAATTGAAAAAACTGCTTGCTGAATTTCACTGCGATGAATACGAACCGATCCACCCCCAACTTCATAACCATTTATAACCATATCATAAGCATTCGCAACGGCATTTTCAGGGTTTTTGATAAGCTCTTCTGGTGTATAATCTTTTGGTGAGGTAAATGGATGATGCATTGCACTTAGTCCTTCGTCTGTTTCTTCAAACATAGGAAAATCAATAACCCAAAGTACCGCCCATTTACTTTCATCAGTTAAGCTTAAGTCCTTACCAACTTTTAAACGTAATGCGCCAAGTGCATCACTTACAACTTTATAACTATCGGCACCAAATAATAAAATATCGCCATCTTTAGCATTGGCTCGATTAAGTAGGGCTTCCATTTGTGATTCATTAAAGAATTTTGCTACAGGACTTTGTACGCCCTCTAGCCCTTTATGGCGTTCATTAACCTTAATCCATGCCATACCTTTAGCACCATAAACTGAAATGAATTGTGTATATTCATCTAACTGCTTACGCGTTAATTGGGCACCATTTGGTACACAAAGTAAAGCTACGCGACCTTTAGGATCATTGGCTGGAGTTGAAAACACTTTAAAATCAACATCTTTAACAATATCAGCCACGTCAATAATTTCGAGCGGATTACGTAAATCAGGTTTATCGCTACCAAAACGACGCATCGCCTCAGCAAAAGTCATGATAGGGAACTGGCCTAAATCGACATTTTTAACATGCAACCAAAGTTCACGAATCATTTGTTCCATAACCTCACGCACTTGTTCGGCCGTCATAAATGACGTTTCAACATCGATTTGGGTAAATTCAGGTTGACGATCAGCTCTCAAATCTTCATCTCGAAAACATTTTACAATTTGATAATAGCGATCAAATCCTGACATCATCAGCAATTGCTTAAATAACTGTGGTGATTGTGGAAGGGCATAAAATTCACCTTTATGAATTCGGCTTGGTACTAAATAGTCTCGAGCTCCCTCTGGTGTTGCTTTGGTTAACATGGGTGTTTCAATATCTAAAAAACCATGCTCGTTCATAAATGAACGAACAAACGCAGTAATTTTGGCTCGAGTTTTAAAAATCGTTGCCATTTCAGGGCGACGTAAATCGATATAACGATATTTTAAACGCTGTTCTTCACTATTATTTTGATTGAAATCAAGAGGTAAAACATCGCTACGGTTAAATATAGTCAGCTCAGTGGCCAAAATTTCAACCTCGCCAGTTGCCATCTCTTTATTGATTTGACCTTCAGGTCGAGCTCTCACTTTCCCTTTAATCTGAATACAAAATTCATTACGTAACTCACCAGCAAGTTGATACGCTTGTTGATAATCAGGGTCGAAAAACACCTGAACAATGCCTTCACGATCGCGCATATCAATAAAAATCATACCGCCTAAATCTCGACGTTTATTGACCCACCCACACAATGTTACTTCTTGATTAATATGAGATGCCGTTAACTGACCGCAATAAATTGAACGCATAAAATATCCTGTTTAAGTATCAATCTTTAAAAATAGTGTTTATTATAAAACAAATAAAACCCTTATAAAGGCATTTATTGAGATTTCTTCTTTAATTGTTTAAATATTTTGTGTTGTTATTACCATATTGTTTACTAACGCGTAATTGATGGAACTTGTTTGTTGACGTAAGTAAATTAGGTTATGTATATTAACTACACAATGATAATTGTTGCTTATGATTTTAGTGACTATAACTAATTTTATTAACAATAAAATATTCTATGAGGCCATAAGGATGGAAATGTTAAAAGACTACAAAGTGCATGCTCTTGCACTAGTCGTTGTTTTAGTATGTGAGTTCATCGGTAAACAATCGATTTGGACTATCTCAGTGTACCCGATGTTATACGCCATGATTATTGGCGGAATAATTAGTCTGCCCAAATTAAAAATATTAAAACTAAAAAATATGAATCATGCCAGTACCATCATGATGGTTACTTTAATGCTACTTGTTGCCAAGCTTGGCGTTTCGGTTGGTCCTAAAATTGATATGATTTTAGAAGATGCGAAATTAGCCTTAATTTTTCAAGAGTTAGGTCATTTTGCCGGCACGATTTTATTAGGCTTACCACTGGCAATGATATTAGGCATGAAACGCGAAGCGGTGGGCGCAACTTATTCAGTTGCTCGCGAACCCAATATCGCGATCGTTGCCGACAAATATGGATTAGATTCTGCTGAAGGTCGTGGTGTTATGGCGATGTATGTGTGTGGCACGCTTTATGGCGCTATTTGGATGAGCATACTTGCTAGCGTAATGGCAAAATTAGATATCCTCCATCCTTATGCGTTAGCGATGGGGGCTGGGGTTGGAAGTGGTAGTATGATGGCGGCATCACTTGCACCAATCAGTGACCTTTATCCTCAAATGGCTAGCGAAATCAAAGCCTATGCAACAACAGCAAATTTAATATCAAGTATTGTTGGTATTTATATTTATACACTATTTTCGTTACCTTTTGCCTCTTTCTTATATAACCTTTTTGCCCGCTTACGACGTAACAAAGAAGGAGCGTTATCATGAAATGCCTAGAAACAATATTTTTACTGATCTTAGTTGCCATTATTATGGCCGCCGGCAATACTGTAGGTTACAAAATTGATTTTATGCTGTCGCTACAAGCATTATCAATCTTAGTTGCTATCTCAATAGTCGGCTACTTAGTTGGTAAAATTCCACTATTAAACAAATTTCCAGTTATATTATGGGTATCAGTCGTAGCCGCAGTTGTTTCATCACCAATCTTTCCTTATCACGAACAAGTTGTTTCAATTACTGATCAAGTTTCTTTATTGGCTGTCTGTACCCCAGTACTTGCTTATGCAGGACTAGCTATTGGCAAAGATTTAGCATTATTTAAAAGTATCTCTTGGCGAATCATCCCTGTTTCGTTAGCCGTGTTTTCAGGTACCTTTATTTTTGCGGCAATCATTGCACAAATAACCTTGCATTGGGAAGGTGTTATCTAATTTGAATTAGGATTTAACGTATGACAAAAGAAGAACTTAAAAAAAAGGTTTGTAACGCAATAGCAAACCGAAAAGCTGACATCAAAGCGATTGCTCAGTCAATTTGGGCAGAACCAGAGCTTGGTTATAAAGAACACAAAACCGCTAAAAAAGTCGAAGAAGCCTTTGAAAAATTAGGTGTACCATTTAAAAATAAATTAGCTCTAACTGGCGTAAAAGGTCGCTTAAAAGGCGGAAAAGGTAGTCAGTACAGCATTGCTGTTATTGGCGAGCTTGATGCCATTATTTGTGCTGATCACCCTGCTGCTGACGAAACATCTGGCGCTGCGCACTGTTGTGGGCATAATGCGCAAATTGCCAATATGATGGCAGTCACGATGGGATTAATTGATGCAGGGGCTATGCAATTTTTAGCGGGCGATGTCGTACCTTTTGCGGTGCCTGCTGAAGAATATGTTGAAATCACTTATCGAAATCGCTTAATTGAAGAAGGTAAAATCAAATATATTGGTGGCAAACCAGAGCTAATTTCGCGGGGTGAATTTGACGATGTTGATATGGCACTGCAAATACACTTAACTAGCGTACCCAATGACCGCCAAGATGGTTTTATCGAAATATCAACCACTAGTAATGGTTTTATCGGTAAACTGATTAAATATAAAGGCGAAGCGTCACACGCGGCTGCTGCACCACATGCAGGTGTCAATGCCTTAAATGCAGCGATGATGGGAATGATGGGTGTACACGCGATTCGCGAAACATTTCAAGAAAAAGACTATATTCGATTCCATCCGATTATTACTCAAGGCGGTGATTTAGTTAATGTGGTTCCAAGCGATGTGAGAATGGAAAGTTATGTGCGAGCTGGCAATGTGCCCGCAATGATTAATGCCAATGAACGAATTAACCAAGCGTTAAAAGCAGGTGCTATGGCAGTTGGTGCCACCTGTGAAATTAAGGACTTGCCTGGCTATTTACCATTAAATAACAATCCAACGCTTAACGAGCTTTTAAAACATAATGCCGAAGCGTTAATTGGTGAAGAAAATGTTTCAGTTGCCCCTCATATGACAGGAAGCACCGATACAGGCGATCTATCCCACATTATGCCTGTTAGCCACCCATGGATTGGTTCGGTTCGAGGTGTTTTACACGGTAAAGATTATACCGTATTTGATGAAGAGATGGCTTACATCCGTCCTGCGCAAATGATGGCCTGTACAATTATCGATTTACTTTATGACGACGCCAAAGCTGCACAAACGCTGATGTCAGAATATAAGCCACTTATGACCAAAGAAGAATATTTAACATTCCTATCTGGCTTTGACAAATAATCTTAATCGCTTGGCACATTGTTGTGCCAAGTTTCTGTTATAATGCTTTTTCATAATTAACTCATAATTAACCCAATAATCATCCACTATGCAAGAACTGACTGATCAAGAACTGTTTCGTTATGATAGACAAATCACATTGCGTGGTTTTGATATTGATAAACAACAAATATTGAAAAACAGTTCAGCACTAATCGTCGGTTTAGGCGGACTTGGCTGTGCGGCATCACTCTATTTGGCTGCATCAGGTTTAGGCAAATTAACGTTAGTTGATTTTGACACCATATCAAAATCCAACTTAAATCGACAAATTTTATATACCGAAACAGCCATCAATCAATACAAAGTCGAGGTCGCAAAAAAAGCCTTAACCAATATCAATGCCAATACATTAATTGAAACAGTGCATCAGCAACTTGACGATGACAAGCTCCTTGCGCTTATCAAACAGCATAATATTGTCATCGACTGTACTGATAACTTAGTGACACGAGAGCAAATTAACCGTTGCTGTTTTCATGTAAAAAAACCGCTAGTTTCTGGAGCAGCTATCCGTATGGAGGGGTTATTAAGCGTATTTACTTATCAGCCTAATGAACCTTGTTATCACTGTTTGAGCCGCTTATTTGGTCAAGATCAACTCACATGTGTTGAAGCGGGTGTCATGGCGCCACTTGTTGGCATGTTTGGCACCATGCAAGCCTTAGAAGCCATCAAAGTGCTAACCCAATATGGAAAACCATTAATTGGTCGTGTATTAATGATTGATACAATGACAATGGAATTTAACCAAGTTAAATTTACCAAACAACTTAACTGTCGCATTTGTGGAAACAGTCATACTAATTAGGTTTCGCAATGAAAATTAATCGCATTATTTTAGCGCCCATGGAGGGTGTGCTTGATTATCAAGTCAGACAACTTTTAACTGAAATTAACCAATTTGATTATTGTGTGACTGAATTTATTAGAGTAACCCATCATAAATTATCTAATCGAACCTTTTATCGCCTATGTCCTGAGCTTTACCATAACGGAAAAACTAAATCTGGCACGCCAGTTCGAGTGCAGATCCTTGGCCAATCGCCAGAGTGGATGGCGGAAAATGCCGTTAAAGCTATTGAATTAGGCTCTTATGGTATCGATATCAATTTTGGTTGCCCAGCCAAAACGGTCGTTGGCAGTCACGGAGGCGCTTATTTATTACAATATCCCGAGCAGATATTTAATATTGTCAGCCAAGTAAGGCAAGCGATTGGGGCAACGCATAGATTATCAGTCAAAATTCGCTTAGGATGGGATAATAAATCGCATTGCCATGACATCGCCAGTGCCATTGAACTTGCCGGTGCCAATGAAATTGCCATTCATGGCAGAACCAAAGAAGACGGCTATAAAGCCGAAAAAATAGATTGGCAAACAATAGGTCAAATCAAGCAACTTCTAAATATTCCCGTTATTGCTAATGGTGAAATTTTTTCTATTGAGGATGCACAAAATTGCATAAACCAAAGCCAAACTAACGACATTATGCTGGGCCGTGGTATTTTAACAATTCCTAACTTAGCCAATATGATTCGAACTGAACAATCATCATTCAATTGGCAACAAGTGATGGAAATTTTAATCCACTATGCGACATCCTCCATTGATGACGTTAAACCGCTTTATCATTCTGCACGCATCAAACAGTGGCTTGCTTACTTAAAACAGCACTATGCTCAAGCAGCAGAAGTTCTACAAAATATTCGAACACTCAAATCACAGCAAGAGATCTGTGATTTTTTAGCGAATAACGGCCCAAATAAGTGCCTTAGGGAATAATAAAATAGCTAATTGGTGTTCATTACGCATCGGCTATGATTACTCGTATCATCCTGATACTTGTCTCTGTTGTTGGCGCATTCTTACGCCGGAATAGGACAAATAACATAACCATCATTTTTTGGAAGGGTTATTGTGTTTTTATAAGGCGTTTTTTGTTAAAAAACAGCCAGAAAAAACTTTAATAAAATCAATACCTTTTCTGACCGTTTTTTGGTGAAAAATCAGGCTTTTTTTGTTTTGGTGAATAGGATAAATTGGGTGCGCAAGTTTCGGACGTTTTGACCTATAGTGAACAAAATAGCCACAGTGACCACGTCCGAGTCAGGGAATTAAAGCGAATTCCCTGACAACCCACGCTTTGGCTGCAGAATGTGGCCTGCGGCTACGCTACTCGTATCATCCTGATACTCGCCTCTTCGAGGCCACCTTCGCTATGCTCAGGTGTTCAAATTTGTTCCAGACAAATTTGTCCGCCGTCGCTCGGTCTTGACGCACCGGCTATTATCCGTTCCAGACGGAGAATAGCCTCGCTCTGTTGTCGGCACATTCTGACGCCGGAACAAAACAAACAACATAACCATTGTTTTTGGGATGGGATATTGTGTTTTTATAATTATAGGGTTGATTTTGTTTAAATTAAACGCCTACACTGCGTTAAGGCCTACCCCCCGAATCAGTGAAAGCCAATTTTTTTCTAAACCGCCTATACGGCGTTAAGGTCTTGGACGAGAACGGATTAACAACAACGGCGTTAAGGTATATCTAGCAATTAACGCGGTTTTTGGTTTTTTTCTAAACCGCCTATACGGCGTTAAGGTAGGCTTCATCATAATTCTGCTAGCATACTGTTTTCTAAACCGCCTATACGGCGTTAAGGTAGAACTCAAGATTTGATAAATCTTGCTATATAAAGATAAACAACAATTTCATCTTTGAAAACCCTTTTTTTGAAGTGTTTTATAATTTATTGATTTTATTTAATTTTAAATTGTTGTTAAAAAAAGGGTTTGAGCGGTTAAATTGTTTTTATTAGGGCGCTATTCGTGGTTTTGTTGATTTGTTGTGTGTCAGCGCTTTGCTTAGGTTGTTTAAGTTATTGATTTAGCTTAAAAATAGCAAAATAAAAACTTCAATAAAATCAATACCTTTCCTGACCACTTTTTGGATGTAATTGCATTGCTTTTTAACACAAAAATAACTCACAAAAAGCACTAAAGGTTATGTAGTTTGTCTTATTCCGGCGTCAGAATGTGCCGACAACAGAGCGAGGTTAGCACGCCAAACAGGACGTTTGGCGAGGCTATTCTCCGTCTGGAACGGATAATAGCCGGTGCGTCAAGACCTAGCGGCGGCGTCGGACAAATTTGTCTGGAACAAATTTGAACACCTGAGCATAGCGAAGGTGGCCTCGTAGAGGCGAGTATCAGGATGATACGAGTAGTGCCGCAGGCCACATTCTGCAGCCAAAGCGTGGGATTGCAAAGGGAATTCGCTTTAATTCCCTTTGCTCGGACGTGGTCACGGTAGCTAATTTATTCACCAAAGGTCAAAACGTCCGAAACCTTGCCGTACTATAAATAGACCACAAATCTCTATCTTCACTATAACCACCTCTGCGGCCCAAAGATTAAGGACTAAGAAGTAACAGCTAAGGTGCAGTGCAAACAGCGTAGTTGTGGATGAACACACCGTGGCTGCTAACTCCACCATTGGCCGAGCTGACAACAAAGCTAGTGCTACCTGCTACATCGCTCGTCCAGTAGAAGTGGTCGGCAAAGCCCACATCAGCGTAGATGTACATAACGCCCCACTCCGTGAAAAATCCTGCACCTATGTGACGCTGGTAACCATTAAAACCTGAGGACGGCGTGGCGCCTACTGCACCTTGACACCAATATCCTGAATGCCAACCAGAACAAACCGCATTAGTTAAATCATTGACCTTAGCAATGCGATAACCCAAATTTCTACACCAAGAGGATAGGTTAAACTGATTACGCTCACTAACACCACTATGGACGAACCACTGCTTTAATACAAATCCATACCTCACCTCATTACCTCGACCATCCCTTCCCACCAACTCAAAGGTCTGTGGTAAACTTGGTACGCTTAAACGACTAGGACTATCTGAATCTATCTGATTACTACTTGCCCTTGGACCTCTTAACATTACCCGTGTTACATAACTGGATTTATCTCTAATCCATTCATCAGCTTGTAGGATATTTCCATCTGGGGCCGTGAATGAACCAGAACGCGGCTTTATCCAACTTACCGTTGCGCTTATACTACCATTCGTGACAACAGACCACGTCAACTGACTTCCATCTACTCCACCTATGTCTAAATCAAAATACAAACCATCAGCACCCGTTGTAGGAAAATTTTGGTCGTAAGATGATGAACTCGTTGACTGAGTTAAAAAACCCTTAACAGGACTCCATATGTTAGCTGAACCGGCAAAGCGAGGTTCATCATTAGAATGGATAGTAGTACCACCCATTAACAAATTCGGCCTTGCGTAACAAACTCGAGCAACAGTGTTATACGGATTGATATAATAATCCACCATAGCTCCACCGAAATTACTACTCCTTGGCACCCCATACTGGGTAGTTAAACTTCCTCCTGTACTTATTAACCTTACCCTATAAGGAGCATTACATATATCTAATGCATCACTACGATTAACAGTATTGCCATCCTTATCCGTAAATGATACCGATATACTCCCCGATGCGGTAACTCCATTTGTTCCCTGTCCATCCCCATCATCATCTTCCCAATTACCCTGAACAACCAAATCATTCATACTAATTGAACTCTGTGATGACGGGACGACCATTGTTATATGACCTAAGTTACTCCCCACATACGGCAAACTTATCGGATTTGCTGCACTTGATGGATTAGT
>NZ_FMAQ01000009.1 GCF_900094945.1 Gilliamella bombicola | reverse complement strand
TATCTAGAAATATTTTATGATAAACTGATGTTTTATCGAACAATCAACTGGAATACTTTATGTTAGCGCACACCAAATTATCCCTTTTATTGATTATGTTAGTTGGGTTATCATTGCCTAGTGCTGCTAAAACCAACACAAAATGTTTGCCACTAAAAAAAGATGAAGCCAATATCGCTATTTGTACCAAACTGGCCGATAAAGGTGATGCCAATGCCCAAAATAGCCTTGGGGAAATTTATTATCAAGATGCCCTATTGCATAAAGGCTATCATACCAAAGCCAGATTACTGTTCGAAAAAGCCGCGGCTCAAGGATTGGCTAAAGCCCAATATAATTTAGGTGCCATATACCGTGATGAGTTTAATAATTTTCCTGTTGCATTAAGCTGGTTTGAAAAAGCTGCTGCTCAAGGCAATCTTGATGCGCAAAATAGTATTGGCTATATCTACGAAAACGGCTCCGGCGGTAAACCACCCCGCAACTATTTTTTTGATGAAAACGGCAAAAATACTGACCCTGATTTACCCTATATCGAAGCCAAATTTGCTCCTTATGAGTTTCAATTACCTTCTGACCCTTATTCCCGTGCAATTTACCCAATGAGCGAATTTGGTCAAGGCGTTGAGCCTGATTTGGCTAAAGCCATTGAATGGTACCAAAAAGCGGCCAATAAAGGCCATGCCCTTGCCCAAACCAATTTAGCTTATTTTTATCTATTTGGTATCGGTGTTGAAAAAGACGAAAAAAAAGCCTTTGAGTTATACCAAAAAGCCGCTAAACAAAACTGTGCACCAGCGCTTAAAACACTGGCCTTTATGTATATGCAAGGACTTGGCACTGAGCAAGATGTACCTAAAGGTTTTGCCGCTTTAGTGCAGGCTTTTCGTGTTATGCCTGATAATAATCTAGAAGATGTTATCTGGCGTATTGAAACTAACGAAAATTATAAAAAATACTCACTTAAAGCTAAAATTGAAGATTATAAAGAACCACGCCGACAAAAATTTGAACCAAATGATTCCAGCGACGAAGACTATATTACTGAACGATTTCAATTTTTCAATCGAATCTATCAGTTAAATTTTACAGGTACTGTTGGGGCAATGTATGATTGGACAAGACCAACATGGTCAGTAATATTAGGTGAAACAGTGGGTGAAATTACACCATTAAAAGAGCGTTTTTTTGTTAAAGAATCAATACAAGGATATTATAAATGCATGACATTATTAAGTTACTACTATAAAGGCGAGGCACAAGATATTACACAAGCTCAACTTTGGCGTAAATATGCTATTACTATGGGAGAGCTACCATTTGAAAATTACTGGCCAGGCTATCCTCCGCTTGAACAATAAGGGCACGCATGCCCTTTTTTATTTAAGCCATTTATGAACATTATTTTGCGTCGTTAATAAGATAGACTCGTAATCGTTTTTCATACTTTCAATCGCTTTTTTATCAATTTGGGAAAGATTAACACCGCTCTCTTCTTGAAGTTTTTCAACAAACAGATTAAGTTCTTTAAATGCTCTAATTTGATCGAAACTCATCTTAAATCTTAGCTCACCTTTACGTACTCCTAAAGCAGAATAAGTGATCCAAACTTGAATTTGATTGTCAGAAAAATAGTCATAAAGTAACTCTAAAACTAAGGCAGCAAGACCAACAATCCCAGCAAAACGGTATAATATTGTACGCATTGCAAATAGATTAAACGCTTTTTGAACACCTTTGCGGGCAAAGCGTGCTGCTAGCTTTTCTGCCACTGGCGTAATTTTAGCAAGTTGGCAATGGCCAGCCATCTTTAATTGGCTACAACAAGCAGGCAATGTTGATCGTCACGAAATGTACCGAACTTTCAACTGCGGTGTTGGTTTAATTGTCACATTACCTAAACAGTCAGCCGATAAAGCGATTAGCTTACTAAATAACCATGGCGAAAAGGCGTGGTTATTAGGTAAAATTAAACACGCTACATCAGGCGAGCGTGTTGTAATAAAATAAATTGTATTTTCATATTATCCATCCATTAATATAATGAATTAGATGGATAATATGCTCCCTTTTCAGATTGTTATTGCCAGCCGTAACAATTTGCAAACGTATAACTGTACCATTTAATAAATTTTATTTAGCTATTGTTTTGTGACCAACGAGCAAATTACTTCATCATATTAAGGGCTTACACACGCTGCTCTATTAGTATTATATAAATGACTAGAAATAGCAGTAGTATTAATGTTACCACCACCCGAACCAACGCTATACCATTCATTCCCGCCTCGCGCTTGATAAGCCCAATAGTCGTAGACGCTCCAATCAGTACCAGGATAACCACTATTTGCGTCGCTCATAACTCCCCACTCATTAAAGAATCCTCCAACCCAGCGGTTACCGTCTCGGTAACTTAAAGCTCTTCGGTACATATCGATATTTCTGCCTGGTATACCATTATTCCAACCAATATCTGGGCGATTCGCATTAGTATAATCCTCAACGCCAGGAATCCGATAACCATACCCTAAACTTCTACAAAAATTTTGAGCATTCAAATACCCATTTACTTGTCCAGGGCGAGGTATAAACCAACGCTCTATTTTAAAATTATAAATTAAGTGACCACCAATATTATCAGAATATAATTTAAACTCTGTTGGTAAGAATCTTGTATTTGTCGAGTTTCGAGTCGGCCCAATTAGTTCAACCTTTAGAGCTCGCTCCCTCTCTGGGTAACTAATACTTCCCCAACCATGTGTGGTTGCCGCACTTAATTGCAATGTTACGTTCCCTCCAGTTCCCTGTACTGTTGAGCCATTGACTGCAATAACTTGCTCTGGTGTAATACCAGCCAACAGCAGGTAGAAAAACATTTTATTTGAGCCTGTCGTTGGAAAATTATTGGTTGGGTTGTTAAATGGTTGCACTTTAAAACCTTTTTTTCTAACCCAATATTCTTTTTGTTCATCACCTTGTTGTGCATGTAAACTTGGTTGAGCAAAACAGACTTTTGCATTTATTCGATTCGGATTAATATAGTAACTATGGTTCGCATTATTAAAGTAAGTAGTTTTAGGTATACCGTATTCAGTTGATAAATAGCCACTCGTTGTACTTAATGTGAGCTGATAAGGTGCATTACAAAAATTTAATTCCATATTTGGGTTAGCTTTAACGTCCTCCGTAATATCTTTACCACTGCTATCTTGCCATTTAATCGTCAAATTACCTGTTGCATTGATAGATCCATCTCCATCTCCATCATCATCTCGCCCATAGTTATATGGCGCATTAACCAAGTTAGTTAACGAGATATTAGGGTAACTTGCAATAGGTACGATCGTTTGGATATCCGCAAAAGTATAGGTTGTGTTTGGCATCTCAATTGGGTTATTTATGTTTGATGTATCAACAATTGCATTTGGATAAAGCGTGCTATTGATACCTTGTGGTATATAGCTGATATTTGCCAATTTTATACCTAATGCCCCTTCAAAACTCATTACCTTAGTGGCTCCATCATCAAACGTTAAATACGGGGCTGTTCCTTGAATGACGTTTGAAGTTTGCACCGATAATGCCTGTAAACTCAAAGAACACGGTAATAACAAAAATGGTGCAAAAAACAACGAGGGCTTTGATAAGTCCGTTAAGTTCAATAATAAAAGTGAGGAAAGATTTTGCTTTTGACTACTGTAATAATTAAAAAGATTTAGAATATATGACTGCTTTTTTCTATGGTAAAACATAATATTCCACCTATCGCATAATATTTTGTTTAATTTATGTTTTTATAGCCATTTGCTCGTTTAATGATCTTAATTTATATAAAACGTGCGAATTATAGACCGCTTAATTTTAGTTCGCTATTCCTTTTCAATTTAAATTTTGTAAAGCTTTGTTAATGTTTTGATTGAAGATATCTTTGGGATATTTATGGTTAAAATAGTCCTCTAAAACACACTTTTTTCGGCGTTTTTAATAACCACGTGGTATAGATTTCTGAATATGTTTTGCAAAGCAAAATTTAAAAAATGAACTATTTTGTAAATAGTCCATTTTTACATATTTTATCGCTTTAGCGACAATTTGAGATATTTTGCCAGTTTCAATGACAAAAAGAAGAATAGCGTCTGTGTTTGACTACTTTGATAATTAGAAAGATTTAGGGAATAAGATTGCCAATGCTTATGGCTAATATAATAGCGCATAACATGCCATCTTTCAAGTAAGTTTTTATTTTATTTATATTTTTAATAATAATCAGCTCATTTAATGAGCAATTAATACTGCAAAAGTGTTTGAATTATAGACTACTTAAAATGACTTCTTTAGTTTTTTGTTACTATTTGTAATACTTTGTTAGCCTTAGGGTTTAATGTGATTATCTCTATGATATTTTTGAAAACAGTTCTTTGGGTGTTATGTTTGGTTAAAAATAACAAATGAAAAATTAAATAAAATCAATTTTCCTTCTGAACGCTTTTAAAATTAATCAAAAAAACAATCAATTAAGCTTATTTGCAATAGCAGTGGGTAAATCTTTATTAAAAATATCTGAATGCCTTTAGCTATAATAATTAAATAAGTAACAAAGCATGCCAATTTTGGCTATGTCTGATTGTGGTTATTCCTTTCAGTATTTATTTGCTTTTTAAGCTCTTGAGTAGTTTTTTTTTGTAAAATTAAAATTTAATTAATCTTTGATAAAAAATTTTTCATCACTCTCAAATAAATAATTATTTTTATTGCTAACATTTTGACTTTCATATCAATATTGTTACAATAACCATCCTCAAACTAGGCAGAATTTTATATAATACTCCGCCTAGTAATTTTAGAAATACTCGGTATTCTACTAAATTCGTATTTACATAGTAGATATGTATATTACCTGTTATCGTTTTTTACATCTTCAATATTTTTTAATATTGCATTATTTTAAGGAACAACACAAGCAACTCTAACTTCGCTTTGGGTCAAGTAAGTAATGTTTATATAGCCATCACCAGAATTAACAATATACTGATCATAAATACCAGATGGTTGAGCAGTCCAATAACCATCTCCAGAATCCCAGTCGCTACCAGAATAGCTATTAGTCCCGTTATAAGTTCTTCCCCATTCATTAAATAATCCACCAATCCAACGATTGCCTTCTTGGTAACTTAAACGTCTTTGATACCAAGCCGAATTTCTTCTTGGTATACCGCCAGTCCAACCAAAATTATTGGCATTAGAATAATCATTTATATCGGGAATACGATAACCATTGCCTAAATTTTGGCAAAAACGTTGTGCATTAGCATAGCCTGATGACTCGCCTGGCTGGACAATATACCAACGCTCTATTTTAAAACTATACAACAATTTTGTATGGTTACTATCAGCATAGAGTTTAAATAATGATGGAGTAAACACCTTATTTGTTGAATTAATAGAAGGACCTTTTAGTAGTACTTTTAATCCTTTATCACCACCAAAATAGGCTGAAACAGGGTTTCCAAGCCAATCTTCCCATTTAGGCGTCTCATCTTTACTTAATGATAAACTTATTCCAGTACCACTTTCTGCACTTACCGTTGTACCGTTTGCCACGATTACTTGCTCTGGAGTAATTCCTCCTAGTAATAAATAAAAATACAACCTATCAGCTCCTGTTGTCGGAAAATTCTTTATCGGATCATCTTCATTCATCACTTTGAATCCCTTATTTGCAACCCAATTAGGACCATCTAAATCATACTCAGATCCCCAAGCTAAGTTATCTGAATATAAATTCGGCTGTGCATAACAAACAATGGGCATGTCCATTTTTGGATTAATGTAATAGCTATGCTTATTTCCAGTGAAATCGCTACTATTAGGAATACCATACTGCGTTGATAAATTACCATTAGTTACCATTAAGGTAAGTTGATAAGGTGCGTCGCAAAGATTTAATCGTTTGTTAGGGTTATTTTTGACTTGTTCCGTGATATCCCGACCACTGCTATCTTGCCATTTAATCGTTAGTTTGCCAGTTGCATTAATGCCTTCATCCCCGTCATCATCTCGGCCATAATTATACGGCGCATTAACCAAATTAGTTAACGAAACTTCAGGATAATTTGAAACAGGCACTATGGTTTGAATATCAGCGAAAGTGTCAGTTATATTTGGCATTTCTATTGGGTTGTCTACACTTGAGGTATCTACCGTTGCATTTGGGTAAAGTGGTCTATTTATACCTGATGGTATATAACTACTATTCGGCAGTTTTATGCTTAACAACCCTTCAACACTTTTTACCTTGGTCGCTCCACCATCAAACGTTAAATACGGTGCAGTACCTTGAATGACACCTGAAGTTTGCGCTGATAATGCCTGTAAACTTAGCGAATACGGCAATAATAACAATGGAGCAACAAACAACAACAATTTTGATAAAAATTTGCGCTTTAGCGACAACTTGAGAGATTTTGCCAGCTTCAATGACAAAAATAAGAATAGCGTCTGTTTTTGACTACTGTGATAATTAGAAAGATTTAGGGAATAAGATTGCCAGTGTTGGTGCTTGGTGCTTGGTGCTTGGTGCTTGGTGCTTGGTGCTTGGTGCTTGGTGCTTGGTGCTTGGTGCTTGGTGCTTGGTGCTTAATAATAGAATAGCGCATAACATTCTACCTGTCAAGTAAGTTTTTATTTTATTTTAATTTTTAATAATTAGCAGCTCGTTTAACGAGCAATTAATACTGCAAAATTGTCTGAATTATAGACTACTTAAAAAGACTTCGCTAGTTTTTTGTTACTATTTGTAATACTTTGTTAGGCTTGAGATTAAAGTATTTATCTTTGAAACATTTTTTGATAATAATTAGTTTCTTAGCTTTAAGCGGTATATACCCCTAAATGCTTTTTATAAAAATATAATCTAAAAAATAAATAATAGTTGTATAAATTCCCCCATAATCAATACACAACTTACGTAGAAAATTGTAGTACTTGTTTTAATGTCTTATATTCTAGAACTATCATATATTTAATACATTATAAGATCTTTATTTTTTATAAGTAATAACTCAAATGATAATAAACAACGTGAATAATTTCTACAGTTTAAGTTAATTTACTTTAGTTTTTATCGATACTTTTATCTAGAGTTGTAATAATAAAAAATTTAACATAAAAATAACAAAAAGCTATCTTAGTTTCTGATACAATGATACAAATTTATAATAATTTAGTAATGTCGTAATAGTTTAAAATATAAGGTTTTTTTAATGATCATATCAGACGCTAACAGTGCGGTGTCATCCGTTGCTTATCGTACAAACGAAGTCATTGCTATTTATCCAATTACTCCAAGCTCAACAATGGCCGAGCAAGCTAGCACGTGGGCAGAATTTAATAAGCCAAACGTATTTGGCGATACGCCAAGAGTAATTGAAATGCAGTCCGAAGCGGGTGCTATTGCAACTGTTCATGGTGCATTAATGACAGGTGGACTAGCCACTTCGTTTACTTCGTCACAAGGTTTGCTTTTAATGATTCCGTCGCTGTATAAAATAGCGGGCGAACTTACCCCTTTTGTTTTGCATGTAGCCGCACGTACTGTTGCAACTCATGCTCTATCTATTTTTGGCGATCATTCTGATGTGATGGCAATTAGGCAAACGGGTTTTGCTATGCTTTGTTCAAGTTCTGTGCAAGAAGCACAAGATTTTGCTCTGATTTCACAAATAGCAACTTTAAACAGCCGCGTTCCTTTTGTTCACTTTTTTGATGGATTTAGAACATCGCACGAAGTAAATAAAATCTATCCACTAAGTGATGAACAAATCCATAAATTATTACCTCACGAAGCAATTAAAGCCAATCGTGAACGAGCTTTAACACCTGATAATCCAGTAACTCGAGGTACATCTGCCAATCCTGATACCTACTTTCAATGCCGAGAAGCAATAAATACGTATTATGATGACACCTATCAACATGTCGTTGATGCTATGGACGCTTTTGCAATAGAAACGGGTAGAAAATATCAACCTTTTGAATATTATGGTGCTAGCGATGCCGAACATATTATTGTCATTATGGGTTCGGGAGCAAGTACGACTAAAGAAGTGGTTGATGTTTTAATTAAACAAAACGAAAAAGTTGGTGTTGTGACCGTTAGATTATTTCGCCCTTTTTCAGCTAACCATTTACTGAACGTTATTCCTAATACTGTTAACAAAATAGCCGTTCTGGATAGAACCAAAGAGCCTGGCGCACAAGCTGAGCCGCTTTATTTAGACATCATAACCGCATTTGCTGAAAGCTTATCACGTGGTGAACGCAATAGCATGCCAATCATTGTCGGTGGGCGTTATGGATTATCGTCTAAAGAGTTTGATCCTCGTTGTGTGCTTGCCATTTTTACTGAATTGGGATTAGATAAACCTAAACCACGATTTACCGTTGGTATTTATGATGATGTTACCGGGCTGTCATTACCATTGCCTGATCAATCTATTCCACAAAAATCTTCACTCGAAGCCCTATTTTATGGACTTGGTAGTGATGGCACTGTGTCGGCAACAAAAAATAATATTAAAATTATTGGTGATAGTTCGCCTTTTTATGTACAAGGGTATTTTGTCTATGACTCTAAAAAAGCGGGTGGTTTAACTACTTCTCACTTAAGAGTTAGCTTAGATCCTATTGATTCTCCTTATTTAATTACCAGTGCACACTTTATTGGATGCCACCAAGATCAGTTTATCGATAAATACCAAATTGTTGATAAATTAAAAGACGACGGAATCTTTTTGCTTAATACTCCATATAGCAAAGATGAAATTTGGCACCGTCTTCCTAAAGAAGTACAAGTGCAATTAATTCAAAAACGAGCACATTTTTATATCATTAATGCAACAAAAATTGCTCGTGAATGTAATTTAGGGGCAAGAATTAATACCGTTATGCAGGCGGTTTTCTTTCACCTTGCTGAAATTTTTAAAAATGATTTTAGTATTACCCAATTAAAGGAAGTCATTGCTAAAAGTTACAGTAGTAAAGGGCAAGATTTAGTTGAAAACAACTGGAAAGCGCTTGATTTAGCTATCGCTTCGCTGGAGCAAATTCCACTTAGTTGTGTTGATCAAAGCAGTGCGACCATGCCACCTATTGTACCAACGAACGCCCCTACTTTTGTTAAAACAGTGACTGCGGCGATGTTAGCTGGCTTGGGTGATAATTTGCCTGTATCAGCATTCCCACCCGATGGTACATGGCCTACAGGCACTACAAAATGGGAAAAGCGCAATATTGCAGAACAGATACCTATTTGGCAACCTGAACTGTGTACTCAGTGTAATCACTGTGCAGTTGCTTGTCCTCATGCGGCTATTCGCGCCAAAGTTGTTGAGCCAGATGATATGATCAACGCACCAGACTCATTAAGTTCACTAGAAGTCAAAGCCCGAGATATGAAAGGTCAACGCTATGTATTACAAGTTGCACCTGAAGATTGTACGGGTTGTAATTTATGTGTTGAAGTATGTCCAGCACGTGATCGCAACAACTTTGAAATTAAAGCTATTAACATGCAATCGCGCATCGACAATTTTGATACTCAGCGCACCAATTTTGAGTATTTTATGGCATTACCAGATCGTGATATAAAAACACTCGAACGTATTGATGTTCGTACCTCACAATTACTTACTCCTTTATTTGAATATTCAGGTGCTTGTGCTGGATGTGGTGAAACGCCTTACATTAAGCTATTAACACAACTTTATGGAGACCATTTAGCCATTGCCAATGCCACTGGTTGTTCATCAATTTATGGCGGCAACCTGCCGTCGTCACCTTATACCACCGATCGCGATGGTCGTGGACCTGCTTGGGCTAATTCGTTATTTGAAGATAATGCCGAATTTGCATTAGGGTATCGCATTACTTATGACCAACATAAAAAACGTGCGTTACGTTTGCTTGATTATGTCGCTGGCGACATTTCGCCAGAAATTGTAATGACGTTAAAATCATCAGAAACCTCTATCACTGAAAAACGCCAACAAATCGTATTGCTACGTGAACAACTTGCCCACTTAGCATCAGCACAAGCACAAGAGTTAATCCAAGATGCCAATTACTTAGTTGATAAATCAGTCTGGGCTATAGGTGGTGATGGTTGGGCTTACGATATTGGATTTGGTGGGCTTGATCATGTCATGAGCTTAACCGATAACGTCAATATATTGGTATTAGACACGCAATGTTACTCCAATACAGGGGGTCAACAGTCCAAAGCAACGCCGATGGGTGCCGTATCAAAATTTGCTGATTTAGGTAAACATAAAGCGCGTAAAGATTTAGGGGTCAGCGTAATGATGTACGGTCATGTTTATGTTGCGCAAGTTGCGTTAGGTTCGCAACTAAACCAAACCCTTAAAGCCTTACAAGAAGCCGAAGCCTATGATGGGCCATCGCTAGTTATTGCTTATAGCCCTTGTGAAGAGCATGGTTATGATCTTGCTAAATCACATGAACAAATGAAGGATCTCGTTAAATCTGGTTTCTGGCCTCTTTACCGTTATGATCCACGTCGTATGATAGAAGGTAAACCAGGTTTGGTACTTGATTCAAAAGCACCAAATAGCGAGTTATTATCAGGCATTTTATTGAAAGAGCAGCGTTTCCGCCGTTTAGAAACATTAGAGCCAACCATTGCAAACACTTTGCATGAGCGTTCCACTAAAATGGTGAATTCTAAATATAAATTCTTGCAAATGCTGGCTACCTTTTCAGATATTGAGCCTCCTGCCGATAGTTGATCATAACGAATAGTTTATGATTATCCAATCTATTAAACCAGTTATTGACTTAGCAGTAACTGGTTTTTTTATTTCCTAATATTAAGCAATAAAGCACCAATTAAGTGCATATTAAAATACCAGATAAAAAACCAAATCTGTTTTTATCCATATACATATGATCTTTCTATTAAAAATAAGCAATAAATATAATTTTTAAAATTGGTATTAATTTTGCAACATCAATAATTAAGTACGTAAGTATCAACTAAAACATGAGGTGTATCATGGTATCTAATATCAATGTCAGTAGAAGAAAACTAATCACATTTTCTAGTGCAGCAATTGCAGGGCTATCTATTAATCAATTCCTATCTAAAGCTCACGCAATAGAAGCACAAAACTCAGTCTCATTCTCTGTTCCCATGCTTGATAAGGTGGTAATACCAGATGTTAACAACCCAGTAAGGCTAAACTTCAACGAAAATGCACTTGGAATGTCACCAAGTGCAAAACAAGCAGCAATAAATGCCGTACCAAAAGCTAATCGATATGCCAAAGCAGAAATGCCACTACTTAATAAACGTTTAGCTAAACATCATAACGTTGATGATGCTCAAATTTTGCTAACTGCTGGTTCATCAGAAGGTATTCGTAGTGCTATTGCCGCATTTGTTAAACCCAACACTCAGCTAGTAATTCCCGAACTTACCTATAGCGATGGAGAATATTTTGCCAAGATTTTTAATTTAAATATAACCAAAGTCCCGAGTTTACCAGATTGGCAAATCGATATCAAAGGTTTACAAAAGGCAGTTGAAGACTATAAAGGTTTTTCAATTGTCTATTTAGTTAATCCCAACAATCCTACTTCAACTATTTTTGCAACGCATCAAATAGAACCTTGGATCAAAAGCAAACCTAAAAATACAATTTTTATTGTTGATGAGGCTTATGCTGAATTTGTTAATGATCCTGCATTTAAATCAGTCGATAAGCTAATTATACAAGGTTGCGATAATATTATCTTACTTAAAACCTTCTCAAAAATTCATGCTATGGCAGGATTACGAGTAGGTTATGCAGTTAGTTCAATTGAAAATATTAAAAATATGGCTCAATATGTCGCTGGTGAAAAGCTCAACTATTGTGGCGTTTGTGCAGCGCTGACATCTATGGATGATCAATCATTTTTGACTTATTCAAAAAAAGCGGTTGATGTATCACGCCAAATCATGGAAAAAACGCTATCAGACTTAGGGTTACACTATCTAAAATCAGAAACTAATTTTATGTTTCACAAAAGCCCTATCGATTTAAAAGATTATCGTGAACTAATGAAAAATAATTTTATATTGATTGGCCGAGATTTTGAACCAGCAACAAATTGGTGCCGAATATCACTTGGCTCACCTGGCGAAATGCTTTATGTAGCTAATATAATGAATGAATTAAAAGAAAAAGGAAAAATTTAACTATAATTATTTTTACGGTAGATAAAAAATAAGCGCTATAAATATTAATTAATTTAAAGCGCTTTTTTCGTGACAATTATTCGTGAAAAATGATAAAAAAGAAGTTATTTAGCTACCCGTTATGCGACGAGCCATCCAGTAATGCTTCTTCCAATAATCCTCATTCAAGTTTGAATAAATAACCCCTTTTGAGGTTGAGGCATGTAAGAACTTACCATCAGCATAATAGATACCAACATGTAAGCCACTACGACTACGACCCGTTTTAAAGAACACTAAATCGCCAGCTTTAGGTGTGTTTACTTTAACACCTAATTGAGCTTGCTCTGCCGCGCTTCTTGGCAAGGGTTTTGAAAGTCTATTTTTGAAAAAATTCATCACCAAAGCAGAACAATCACTACCGGCCAAAGTTGTGCCGCCATAACGATACGGCGTATTTTGCCATTTTTTATAGTGAGATTCTATTTTAGCTAACATAGCTGAATCTGATTTGATATTTTTAGTAGAAACCTGACCTTGACTAGTACTACAACCAAATAACACAAAGAGAGAAAAGATCAATGTAGTTATTAAAAAACGTTTCTTTACATTAATGCAGTTGCTGAGCAACGTTCCTAATAGTCGATTGTCTTTTTTTGTCATTTCTTTTTGTTCCTTTATTTAACGTCGACCAATGCGGATAACGTCTTGCTACCTTTAGAGTTCTAGGTAATACGCCTTTTTCCCATTCATTTTTATCTAATTTAGATAATCTAACAGGGCTCATGTCCGCATGGCTGCGATGATTTAAACTTTCTTTAAGGCGAATTAATCGTAAAGAAAGAAAACAAATAATAACATCATCAACACTTAATTTACTATATCCAGAAAGCTGATACCGCATTCTAGAACCATAATGTTTAGCAGTTTGCATTAAACTACCAACTGCTGCGCCAATTAACGCAGCCGAGCCAAGCGAAATACCACCAGTTGCTAAGTCAATACTTGCACCAATTGTTGCGCCTGACACAAAGCCTTTAGTCAAATGCATGCCTACCGTTTTTAGTGCATCAACATTAAAAAGGTCAGCATTATAACGACCCTTGATTAAAGGCAAGCTCTCTTCACTCTCTTGAGTTGAATCGAATTGATACAATTTTAATAATTCATCGATCGCTATTTGTTCTCGCTTTCTAACTTTGTTTTGTAAATCAGTAATCGCTTGGCGATCGTCTAGTTTAGCCATTTTGTAAAAGGCAGTAACATCAACAAGCGTTTCGGCAATAATCCGATTAGCGGTTTGATTACGAGAATCACGAATTTGTGAGATTTTATCTAGCCAATTATCTAATATTTCTTTAGCTGGTTCAACCAATAAAGCAAGGCTACGATATAGTCGCTCTTCGCCATCTAAAGGTGGAAAAATAGCGTCAAACTTAATAATAGCATGAATTCCAACGCGAGACAGTAATCTTTTCCATTCCTTTTCATTTTGGTTGCTATCAGCGATAAAATTTAAAACGGCTAATATTGGTTTATCACTATTAGCTAAAATAGCTAATTCATCGTGATATTTGGATAATACTGGTTCGCGCACATCTATCACATAGATGGCTGCATCACTATTTAACAATTGTCTAATAACTTTAGCTTCTTGATTAAATACGTTTTCAGACTCTGGACTTTGTAAAAAAAATGTTAATTTATCAATACCATCAAGTTTTGAATTAGCGGGAACAAGTTGGTTAATATAATCATAAAGGGCTAAACTGTCTTCTAATCCTGGGGTGTCATAAAAAACAATCGATTTATTATCTTCAAGTGGCAATGTTATTGATTCAACATGTCTTGTCGTGCCAGGGCGATCCGATACCTGACCAAAATGGTTATTCCGGACTAAAGTACGTAATAATGATGTTTTGCCAACATTGGCATGACCAACCACAGCTAATTTTAATGTTGATAACATCTTAAAGATCCTCGCTTAACCAATCAGG
This sequence comes from Gilliamella bombicola, assembly GCF_900094945.1. Lineage (GTDB taxonomy): Bacteria > Pseudomonadota > Gammaproteobacteria > Enterobacterales > Orbaceae > Gilliamella > Gilliamella bombicola. The sequence goes on along the minus strand of NZ_FMAQ01000009.1, from coordinate 73,413 downwards.
TTTAGCTAACTGTAAAGAGAGCAATTGCCAATTATGATACTGCTTACCTTGATTAATAAACCAAATACGACTTTGTTGCGATTTGTTAATCAGTTGATTAATAAAATTCAATAGCCCCCTATCGGGTGATCTATCGGTATCAATTGCAATTAATAATTTTTTAGCAGGTGTTAATTGCAAATAATCTAGAATTTTACTGCGCTGTTCACGAGTATTTAAAAAACCTAAAAATGAAACAGACTCTGGATGATGCCAACTTTCTTGCACATCAATCGCAACCAAAAAAGCGCCTGTTCCATCTTCAATAGAATGTGTTGGCAAATGCCATTGGTGATCGTTGTTACCAAATTTATCAGCATCTTCAATGTTAATCAGTAATGGCTGTAATTGATTTGCTAATATTTGATAATCTGGGTGTGAAATATTGAGCTTAATTTGACGGCAACTAATTAACCAATTAACACCACAAAATACCATACATAAAAATCGTACGACTAACCCGTAAATAATAAACACACCCAACAACCAAATAGCCCACGACGAACGCACTTCACCAGCATTTAAAGCATGTTCACTTAGCTTTATTACATCATCTTTAGGAATATCAAAACCCAATAATGATGGTAAATAACCTAAATAACGAGTTAAATTAATAATGGTATCAGAACTAAGTAATGTCGTTTGCCATTCAAAGCTATAATGCCTGGTTGAAAATAATACAACTAATACCAACAATGCACTACTTAAAATCACAGTCCAAAACAGATTAAGAACAAAACCAATGAGCCAGCGAACTCTTGAACCAAACAGTTCAACAAACGCAGGAATAAGCTGTTGTACAGTCTTTTTCTGAGATAGTTTTTTCGCTAACCACAACCAGACATGAATCAACAAACTGCCACCAAAATTAGCAAAGAAAAAAAACGAACTAAGCCAAATAGATAATGTAATCAAATGCACACCTAATAAACTAAAAAGTGCCCAATACAAATTGATTGGATTTTGACTTAACGCCCCCAATGCTAAAGAGCTTCCCAAAAATACAGATAACAGCAGTAATAGCACAAAAGAAAATTTAACAGATCTTAACAGTATTTTCTGCGCCGAATATAACCCATTTTGTTTAGACAACATGGTTGCTCGCATCACAATTCGATCTGTGAGCGATATCTGTTCTACTCTTACTTGTCTATTAATATCTTGATCAGCAAACCGTCCAGATTCGGTCTCAATTAAATGAATGGTTTCGGTCAGCCAGAGTGCTTTTAGTTTTTGTTGCATTAAACTTAATCTTCGCCACTATTAACAATTAAGAATAAAAGAAACGCGACCTAAGTCGCGTTAATAAAATTCGAATCAATTATTGCGTAATTTCGCCAATTTTACTTAATAAATTTTGGATACGTTGTTGCCATATTTGTTGATCTTGTTTTAGTTTTTCGTTTTCGTCACGTAGTGCTTTCATTTCATCAGAACTATCATTGATCAGTTGCTCCAACTCTTGATTACCTCGTTTTAAAGTTGCAATTTCTTGTTGTAATGTGGTGATAGTATTAACAGTGTGTTGGATTTTATTCTCTAATTGGTTCAATATTTCTAATGACATATTTTTCCTCAGGCTCAATTTATTTGGTGTATAATGCTAATCATTATACCGAATTCATTCTAAAATCAACACTATTTTAAACCTTAAGTTGGAGAAAATTATGCGTAAACCACTTGTTATGGGAAACTGGAAGCTCAATGGTAGTATCGATATGGCTAAAAACCTAGTTGCAGGACTACGGAAAGAGCTATCAAACGACACAGCATGTAATATTGCAATTGCACCACCTGTTGTCTATCTTGATTCTGTAAAGCACCAATTAGATGGAACTAACATCATTTTAGGAGCCCAAGATGTCGGTATTCATCTTTCTGGCGCTTATACTGGTGAAGTATCAGTAGAAATGTTAAAAGATATTGGTGTGACTCACATCATTATTGGTCATTCTGAACGTCGCACTTATCACAAAGAATCTGATGAATTTATTGCTAAAAAATTTGGTGTCATTAAAGAAGCGGGTTTAGTGCCTGTATTATGTATTGGCGAAACTGAAGCTGAAAACGAAGCTGGTCAAACACAAGCTGTTTGCGCTCGTCAAATTGACGCGGTCATCAAAGCACTTGGAGTTCAAGCATTCAACGGTGCTGTTATTGCCTATGAACCTGTGTGGGCAATTGGAACTGGCAAATCTGCAACCCCAGCACAAGCTCAAGCTGTTCACAAATTTATTCGTGATCATATTGCAAAACAAGATGCAAAAGTGGCACAACAAGTGATCATTCAATATGGTGGTTCTGTTAATGACAAAAATGCAGCAGAATTATTTACTCAACCAGACATTGATGGTGCATTAGTCGGTGGCGCATCTTTAAAAGCTGATGCTTTTGCGGCAATTGTTAAAGCAGCAGAATTGGCTAAAAAATAAATCACAATATAACTAATAATAAAAAAGACGTTGATAAGCGTCTTTTTTATTTGCAAATTAATATTATTTTTTTGCTTTTGGTTGATAGCGCGATGGCCAAATTTTTTCAACAGGGACTTGCAAATACTCGGAAATAATTCGTTCATACTTAGGACAATGTCGATATAATGCATTTCTTAAAGTATCAGCTTGTAATCCACTCGCTCTCGACAATGCTCTTAAATTTCCACCTCTAATTTTAATTTCTCCCACTACTCTAGATGGGGCCCAGTCTTGATCTTGCTCTCTCATTATGAGATCCTCTATTGGTTAAACTTTTGCTGTTGTAAAGATTATCGGTATTACAACGTTCAAAAAATATTCAAAAGATAAAAATTACAAGCAAAGAATAGCACATAAAAAAACGAATTAAAATAAAAAAAACGAAAAAGCATATGGAATAAAATGAAAAATGACAGAAAACAAAATAAAAAAAACAACAGAAGAAGAAAAAACACGAATTCTAACTAGTACAGGAGTTATTGATTTTAAGAAAAGATTAAACTTAGTACTAGAAGGAGTATCGGGTAACGCATTTGCAAAAAAAGTTGGTATGTCAGAAGCTGTGATACGGGATTACCTATCAGGGAAAACCTATCCTGCATTAAATAGACTGGCGATTATTGCCCAAAAATGTGATGTACCTATTGAGTGGTTAGCAACAGGAAAAGGAGAATGTCGATTATTGGCAGAGTCCAAATATAGTAGCTTTGTACATATTCCATTTCACCATTTAAACGAAACAAGTAAATCTTATTCGCAAATCGAATCAATCCCATTTGATATGACTTTAATAAAACATCAAGGTTGTAGTTGCGAAGATTTAACTGCAGTATGGGCAAAAGGCGATAGCATGGAGCCTACAATATCAAACCACGATATTCTTATTGTCAACAAAGCGCATTACAAACCAATTGATGGCTATTTGTATGCTGTTGAATATGAAGATCAAATCAGCATAAAACGCATTCAAAATCAAGGCGTCAATTTGGCACTACTTTGTGATAATCCTAAATACCCTGCCATTATTGGCGATAAATATGGTCAACAAGATTTTAAAATTATTGGGCTTGTTGTTTACCTTTTAAAAGATCTTAACTAATTTTGATTTGACCTATTAAATAATAGCAGCTTTATAAGTTTTTACTGGTAAAGCTGTTTTAATCTTATGCGTTCGCATTTTTTTCTGCGAAAATAAAAAAAACCAAAAATCGTCAAAAAGCTTCGTGAAAGTATTCTTTTAAATATAAATGTAGTATTAAGTTAATTTAAATTTGTATAAAAAATGAATCAATACAGTAATCTTTATCTGCATAACTTTATGCTTTTTTCCTTAATTATGCTAAAATTGATGTCAAATTTTTATTAATTTTACCTATTAATTATAGTCATTATGTCAAATATAAACACTCGAAAAAAAGTCGTTATCGGTATGTCTGGTGGTGTTGATTCTTCTGTTTCGGCATATTTATTGCAACAACAAGGATACGATGTTGTTGGATTATTTATGAAAAATTGGGAAGAAGACGACACCGAAGAATACTGCTCCGCTGCCGTTGACTTAGCAGACGCACAAGCAGTTTGTGATAAATTAAACATCAAATTACATACTGTTAATTTTGCTGCCGAATATTGGGACAACGTGTTCGAACATTTTTTATCGGAATATCAAGCAGGCCGAACACCAAATCCCGATATTTTATGTAATAAAGAAATTAAATTTAAAGCCTTTTTAGAGTATGCTGGCGAAGATCTCGGCGCTGACTTTATTGCCACTGGGCATTATGTTCGTAAACGCGAAACAGATGGTAAAGTTGAATTATTACGTGGCATAGACACTAATAAAGACCAAAGTTACTTTCTTTACACTTTGAGCGAAAAACAACTAAGCCAAAGCTTGTTTCCCGTCGGAGAGCTTGAAAAGCCTGAAGTACGTAAAATTGCCCAGCAACTTGGTTTAGCTACCGCCGCAAAAAAAGACTCAACGGGTATCTGTTTTATTGGTGAGCGCAAATTTAGTGATTTTTTAGCCCAATATTTACCCGCTCAAGCAGGTCATATTCGCACGGTTGATGGTGAAATTATAGGCCAGCATCAAGGTCTGATGTATCACACATTAGGGCAACGTAAAGGACTAGGTATCGGTGGTTTAAAACAAGCCGATGACACACCATGGTATGTAGTTGACAAAGACCTAACCAATAACGAATTAATTGTGGCACAAGGTCATGACCACCCCGCACTATTTTCAGACGGATTAATTGCTCAACAACTCCATTGGGTTGACCGTAAAGTAGTAACCGAACCATTTAACTGTACGGTAAAAACGCGCTATCGCCAACAAGATATCGCTTGCCAAGTAATACCTCTAGCTGACGACAAAATTAACGTCATTTTTGACAACCCTGTTGCGGCTGTTACACCAGGTCAATCTGCCGTCTTTTATAAAAATGAAGTATGCCTTGGTGGCGGCATTATAGAAGAACGAATAAAAAGCAGTAAGGAGTACTAAAGTGAATAACAAATACCATCATATTGCCATCGCCCTAGCAGGTGCTACGCAAAGCGCAATATTAGTGCCACAACTTGCCAACACAGGGGTTTGTAGTGCAATACTTTATGAACAAGCAATAAAAAGTGTGTTTAAAACTTCGCCGAAAACAACGGATGATGTTTATGATGGTATTGAAAATGTTAAAACAGGCTTACAAACGTTAATACAACTATTATCATCAGGACAAAAAGAGCAAGTCCAAATTATTCGTTACATATTTGGCACACTTAGTATTACAAGTAAATTATTAAAAAATAACGATGCATTAGATAAAATAGACCAGCGATTACGACGCATTTCAGGACTTTATTCGGAAATGAACGATGAAACTGTGAGTGCTAATGTTGATGATCTGTCCTATTCATTAGCGGGAATTTATTCTGACATCATCAGCCCAATATCAACTAAAATAAAAGTTACTGGTAAAATCGAATTTTTACAAAACTCATTAGTGCAAGCAAAAGTAAGAACTGCGCTTTTGGGGTGTGTTCGATCAGCCATTTTATGGTATCAAGTTGGCGGTAGTCGCTTTCAGTTTATTTTTTGCCGTAAACGTATTTGTAATGCTGCACAACAACTTTTGGACCAAATTAATCGCGCAAGCTAATTTACACTTTATAATTGATATTTCAAAATAGCAACGGAGTTAAACCGATGGAATTATCTGCACTTACTGCCCTTTCACCAATTGATGGACGTTATGGTGACAAAACAACAGAATTACGCACCATTTTTAGCGAATATGGCTTATTAAAATACCGTGTTCAAGTTGAAGTTCGTTGGTTACAAAAGTTAGCCTCTCAAGCAGATATTTTAGAGGTTCCATCCTTAAGTCAATCAGCTATCGATCACCTTAATAAAATTGTTGAGCAATTTAGTGAACAAGATGCTAAGCGTATTAAAGAAATCGAAAGAACCACAAATCACGATGTCAAAGCGGTAGAATACTTTTTAAAAGAAAAAGTCAGCACCAATGAAGAATTACATGCGATTAATGAATTCATCCATTTTGCCTGCACATCTGAAGACATCAACAACTTATCTTATGCATTAATGCTAAAAACAGCGAAAGAAACAGTATTAGAACCATATTGGAACAAGCTGATTGATAAAATTACCTCGCAAGCCAAAGCTTATCGCGATTTACCGCTGCTTTCAAGAACACATGGTCAGCCTGCTACACCATCAACAATTGGTAAAGAATTTGCCAATGTCGCTTACCGTTTAAAACGTCAACTAAAACAACTAAAATCAGTTGAAATATTGGGTAAAATTAATGGTGCAACAGGTAATTATAATGCACATATGGTTGCTTACCCACAAGTAAATTGGCATAAATTCAGCGAAGAATTTGTTTGCTCGCTAGGATTAAAATGGAACCCTTATACCACCCAAATTGAACCCCATGACTATATTGCCGAGTTCTTTGATTGTGTAGCACGCTTTAATACCATTATGATCGACTTTGATCGCGATGTTTGGGGATATATTTCGTTAAATCACTTTAAACAAAAAACCATTGCTGGTGAAATTGGCTCTTCAACCATGCCACACAAGGTTAACCCAATCGACTTTGAAAATTCAGAAGGAAATTTAGGTATTGCCAATGCAATCATGAACCATTTAGGTAGCAAATTACCTATTTCCCGCTGGCAACGCGATTTGACCGATTCAACAGTATTACGCAATTTAGGTGTAGGTATTGGTTATGCCATTATAGCTTACCAATCAACCTTAAAAGGCTTAAATAAACTTGAAGTTAATCACGATTACTTACTTGAAGAACTTGATCGAAACTGGGAAGTATTAGCAGAACCAATCCAAACCGTCATGCGCCGTTACGGCATCGAAAAGCCTTACGAAAAACTAAAAGAACTAACCCGAGGAAAACGTGTTGATGCTAAAGGCATGCAAGAATTTATTGACTCGTTAGATTTGCCCGAAGACGAAAAAACACGGCTAAAACAGCTAACACCGGCTAACTATATTGGTTATGCAGCTAGTTTTGTTGACGATTTAGCCTAACAGTTTAAATGTAATTAGCCTAATGCAAATCACACTGCGTTAGGCAATATTACTATTCAAGTGATCGATATAAATCAAACGAAAAACGCACTTGCACAGTAAATATAAATCACCTAATAAAAAAAGAAAATAGAGAAATCAATTGAATATTCGCATTGCAACACGAAAAAGCCCTTTAGCGCTATGGCAAGCTAATTTTGTTAAGCAACAACTGCTAGCTGCTCACCCTAATTTAACGGTGGAATTGATTCCGATGGTCACTAAAGGCGACGTATTACTAGACAGCCCCCTATCAAAAATTGGTGGAAAAGGATTATTTGTTAAACAGCTTGAACAAGCGATACTAAACAACGAAGCGGATATCGCTGTTCACTCAATAAAAGATATTCCTGCTGAGTTTCCTGAGGGACTAATGTTAGCAACAATTTGTCAACGCGACGAAGTACGTGATGCTTTTGTGTCAAACCAATACGCCAACTTAGACCAATTACCCAATGGTGCAATTGTAGGTACATCAAGTTTACGACGCCAATGTCAGCTACGAGCTAAATACCCCCACTTACAAATTAAAGAACTACGTGGCAACGTTGGAACACGTTTAGCAAAGCTTGATAACAATGAATACGATGCTATTATTTTAGCGTCAGTTGGACTAAAACGCTTAGCGCTTGAACACCGAATAAAACAGTATATTGATATCAATTTAATCTTACCTGCGGTTGGACAAGGAGCTATTGGCATTGAAACACGAAGTAATGACGAATGCCTATTATCACTATTAGCTCCACTTGATGACAACCATAGCCGCCAATGCATTATAGCAGAAAGAGCAATGAATAAAGCCCTACAAGGTGGATGCCAAGTACCTATTGCCTGCTATAGCCAGCTAAATAATGACACGTTAACTTTACAAGGATTTGTTGGTTGTGTTGATGGGTCACAAATAATCAGAGCTGAACTAAAAGGCCCTGCAAGCCAAGCCGAACAATTGGGTCACAACCTAGCCAAACAGCTATTAAACCAAGGTGCTGACAAAATACTACGGGAATTAATAGACGAATGATTTATGTAACAAGACCCTCGCCCAATGGCGAGGAACTAACTAAACAACTGAATCAAGCCCATTTACCGGCAACTCACCTTCCCTTATTTGATATTTTACCCAGCTCTGAGCTGGTTGATTTACAGCAACAACTTAACCGCCTTTTGCCATCAGACATTGTTATTGCGCTATCGCCACAAGTAATTCATACCATCAAAGCACATTTACCCGATTTATACTTTCCAAAGCATGTACATTATTTCGCAATTGGTAACAAAACGGCACACTTATTAAGTCAACTAACCACAACTAAAGTCAGCTCCCCTAAACAAGAAGATAGCGAAGGTTTATTAGACTTACTCAAAAACACAACGCTAGCACATCGCACCGTACTCATTTTACGGGGTAACTCAGGCCGGCAATTATTAGCAGACACACTCACAACACAACAAGCGCAAGTTAAATTGCTAGCATGTTATCATCGAAAGCCAATAACCTATTGTGACAATATTTTGGCTAACAACATAAACAATCAAATTATCATTATTACCAGCGTTGAACACTTAATACAGCTTGAACTTTATTGTCAAAGACAACACAAACAGCAAGCCCAGCTCGTTGTAACCAGTGAGCGAATTTTAAAAAAAGCACAACAACTAAACTGGCAAAACGTTTTGCAAATAGTAGGTGCAAATAATCAAATTTTATTTAAAACAATGTTAACTCTATGTCATAATGCCAATATCAATTTTGAATAAATCTAAATGAGGTTATTTATGCCGCCAAAATATTATGGTGCCAACGCAACACTCTCAACTATTAACACAACTTCATTTAGTCAACCAACGACAACAGCGAATCAAAATGAAGCGAATAAGATTATGAAAGAAGACAAAAAAAATCAAACAAGCTCACAATCTACTACAACTTTAGAATCTAAAGCTCAACCCCAAGACAGTAATAACAGTCACACAAACAAAGTGCCGGTTTCAAAACTATCAATACTTGCAATAGCATTAACCGTTTGCTTAAGTGGTATTGGCTTTTATTATCGTAACAACCAAGTTGAAATGCAAAAAAAGACCATCTCGACATTACAAACAGAACTAGCCAATTTAAAACAAACCACTAAGCAGAGCATAACAGACGATCTCAACAGCAGTATTAGCGATGCGGTTAACAAACAAAATCAACAATTCAACACATTAGAACAGCGCGTAGAACGTGAACTTGGCGATCAACAAAAAGTACAACAGCAATTAAGCAACCAAGTAAATGATACCTTAAAGCTCAACGAACAAAGCTTACAAAACATCAACGAACGTTTAGCGGCTATGTCAACCACAGATCATAAAGTTTGGTTGATTTCACAAGCAAATTATTTAGTACACTTAGCGGGACGCAAAATTTGGAATGACCAAGATTACACATCAGCACGACTACTCCTTAAAAGTGCTGACGAAAGTCTAGCTCAAGCTGATGATCCTAGCCTATTACCTGCTCGGCAAGCGATCAGTAAAGATATTAACTCACTTGCTCAAGTAAGCTTTATTGATACTGACGGCATTATTATTAACTTAATTGGATTGTCAGATTCGCTTACCGAATTACCTTTAGTGGGTCATTACCAAGAAATCGATCTTGGCATGACCCAATATAACGAAGATTCAACCAATACAGATGACAACAAAGAACCACAAACCAAAAGCGCTAACGTAGCAAACAATCAGCAAGCACAAGCAAATAATGCAACTGACAATACAAATAGCGAAATATCATCGTCAACCAGTGATTGGTCTAACAATTTATACAACAGCACCAAGACTTTTATGGATAAATTCATTACCATTGAAAAGCTTGATAATAAAGACAACAGCTTCAAAGCATGCTTAGAACACGCTGGCCAAGATGAAAAGCAAATCATCCATTGCCAAATATTAAAAGCACCGTTAAGCATAGAACAATCGCTTTATCTGCGTGAAAATATCCGTTTCCGCCTATTGATTGCAGCACAAGCGGTACCAAGGCATCAAGATCTTATTTATCAACGTGCACTTAGCGATACCGCAACTTGGGTGAATGCCTATTTTGATGGTAATGCACCAAGCGTTAAAGCATTTATTAATGAACTCGAGACTTTACAAAGTCAATCAATCAGCGACCAAAACGTTCCTGAAAATCTAACTAGTATCAGCGAACTTGAAAAACTAATGCAAACTCGCGTTCGTTCAATGTTGGCAAAATAGGAGAATAATAATGATAAAAATACTGATTATTTTCTTAGTGCTAGTGGGTGGATTTTTTCTTGGACCATTATTACAAGGACATCAAGGTTCGGCGGTATTTGAATTTGTAAATTACCGTGTCAGCATGTCGTTTAATTCATTTATTATACTTGAATTAATTGGTCTGCTTTTCCTTTACCTAATTTATTCTATTTTCAATAAAATATTAAATTCTAAAACTGTATTAGGCAATTGGTTACGCTTAAAATCACCTAAAAAATCGATAAAACGCATTGAACAAGCGCAAATTTTATTGCTAGAAGGTGATTATCAACAAGCAGCAAAACTCTTTGTAAAAAGTGCCAAAGGGGCAAAAAACACTACTTTATCGTATTTACTTGCCGCGCAAGCGCAAATCGACAATGACGAATTAATTCAGGCCAATCAATCGCTAGAACAAGCAGCTAAAAGCTGTCAGCCTAAAGAAATTTTTGCCTTTCAATTAGTACAAATTCGGCTACAACTAAAAAACCGCGAATACACTGCCGCACGTAGCGTATTAGAAAAATTACTAAATGAAAAGCCTCGCAATGTCGAAGTGCTTAGATTAGCCGATCAACTTTATTACGAAACTGGCGATTACCAAGCAGTTATAGATCTATTACCAGTAATGTATAAAACTAAAGCATATAGCGAATCGCAACTCGATCAGTTTAAACAAGCGGCTTATATTGCTAGAATCAAGCAATTATCGACCGATAGCGATACACAAGCACTTATAAAATGGTGGCACTCACAACCACGAGCTATTATGAACAACATGACTTATCAAAAAGCGATGGCTACCTATCTTAATCAACTAGGCCAAAATAACGAGGCCGAAAAGCTATTAAAATCGATTAGCAAACTAGAACAAAAAGAAAGAACATAACAAAAAAACAGGGCAAATAGCCCTGTTTTATTTTAACAGTTCACAAAAACAACAATAAACGTCAGTTCAATTGACCTAAATTAAACCACAAAATAACGAATCAGTGCCATAAAGCACATACCTGCAACTACAATACACATTAAGTTTTTCGTAATAACAGCAACAATGACAGTTGGAATTGTCGCCAAACAATATTCCACATGGAAACTAGGAAACTGCCCCTCTTTTGCCACAAACAGATTTTGCACAAACAGTGCAGTTAAAATACACAAAGGTACATACGACAAAAAACGAATCACCACATTTGGCAACTGCAACTTTCGAACCAACATAAAAGGAATTACTCTTGGCAACCAAGTAACTAGGCCACAACCTAAAATAATCATTAGACTATAAACTGTCATCCATCACGCTCCATTGCCATACCCATAAAACAGCCACCAAAAGTGCTAATTAAAATCGCCATTTCAGGTGACACAAAACGCATTAACAAAATTAACATAACAGCAACGGTAACCATTACTAACAGTCAATTTTTAAGGCTCTTACTTTTATCACCAATCAATTGCAAATAAAGTAAACCAATAAACATGGCAACTAAGGCATAATCTAAACCAAACAAGTTAGGATCGGGTAACCATTCACCGATTACCGCACCTAAAAAGCAAGACATAATCCAAGTCAAATAAGCCGTAACATTAAGCCCATGCATCCAAGCAGCATTTACAGGTACTTTATTGGCAATGGCATTCATCACAACAGCAAAGCTTTCGTCGGTTAACAAACTACCAATACCGATATTATTTAAAAATGAAAATTTACGAAAAGCTGGCGCTGTTGCCATACTCATTAAAAAATGACGGGAATTAACTAAAAAAACAGTAAAAATAATAGCTGAAACAGGTGTAGCCACCATCATCAAACCCGCAATAATAAATTGCGATGCACCAGCATAAACAATAATAGCCAGTAATGTAATTTCAAACACAGATAGATTTGCCGACTTACCCACAACCCCTGCAGCAATGCCAATACCAATATAGCCTAATAACGTTGGAATACACGCATAAACGCCATCTTTAAAAGTCAAAGACATAATCATCCCTTACGATAACATACACCTATACAGAATATTGCAAACAAGTAACAAAGTGCTTATAAACGAAAACCTAAACACTAAATTAAGCTACTCAACTAACAATAAGCCACAATATATTGCCAAATTTTGCTATAATATCGTTTAACTTGTATTAATGGCAATAAAAACAAATAACTCAATAGCAACCAACGTGGCAAACATATCTATGTATACAGGAACTCTATTTATCATCTCTGCGCCTAGTGGTGCAGGTAAATCAAGCCTTATTCGTGCTTATCTAAACCAACAACCACATCAAGCCAAAGTGTCAATTTCGCATACAACACGCGAACCACGACCTGGTGAAACACATGGCGAACATTATTATTTTGTCGATCATAAACACTTTGAATCCTTAATTGATAAAAATGCATTTGTAGAATATGCCAACGTATTTGACCACTATTACGGCACATCCAAAGCAGAAATAGAACAAAGCCTATCACAAGGAATTAATGTCTTTTTAGATATTGACTGGCAAGGTGCACGGCAAGTACGCAAAAAAATGCCTCAAGCAAAAAGCATCTTTATATTACCACCTTCGCTAAAAGAGCTAGAAAACCGCCTAATAAAACGTGGCCAAGATAACAGTGCCGTCATAGCCAAAAGAATGCAAAAAGCGCAAGCCGAAATTTCGCATTATAACGAATACGACTATATCATTATTAATGATGATTTTGATGCTTCATTAAACGCATTAAACGCAATCATTACCGCGGCTAGCTTAGAGCAACAAAAACAAGCAATTATCAACAAACAATTATTAGCTGATTTATTGAGTACTCAATCGAATTAAAAACAAAATATATCGCCAAAACACCGGCGATATACTATTAGGATCGGTTAATGACCTAAGGCTTGATCAGCCTGATCGTTTTGAATCAGCTCTAACTTGTAACCATCAGGATCTTCAACAAAAGCAATAATCGTTGAACCACCTTTTACTGGCCCTGCTTCGCGTGTTACTTTACCTCCGGCTTGCTTAACGGCGTGACACATTTGGGCGACATCATCAACACCAATAGCAATATGACCAAATGCCGTTCCATGATCATATGTATCTGTGTCCCAATTATAAGTTAGCTCAATAACTGAGCTCGTTGTCTCATCGCCATAGCCGACAAAGGCTAATGAATATTTATATTGTGTGTTTTCGCTTGTTCTTAGCACTCGCATCCCCATTACACGGGTATAAAAATCGATCGAACGCTGCAAATCACCAACTCGGATCATCGTGTGTAAAATACGCATTGCTTATTGTTCCTTTAAACATAACAAATAAAAATCACATAGAGTTTATACGTTAGTATTTAGACAGGCAAATTTTTGTTATTGAAAGGGAGACATGTATGAAGAATAATGATGGATAAAAAACAGATCGCCACTCACTCAACTAAATATAATGCTCATCATCAAGATGAGCAAAATCAAGTATTATATTTTCAATTAGTGATTATTTTGATTGGTTGTTATAACGTGGTGATGCACTAATTTTCTTACCGTTAGTAACTAAACGAACCGCTTGACCAGCAAAGAAATCTTTAGCTGAACCTTTTTGTACAATAACAATATTTGATCCGTTTTCTTGTTTAATTTCTAATTCAACAGCACTAGCTTGACTAGTTTTATCTTGAATGGTATCACCCAAAATTGCACCACCAATAGCACCGGTTGCAACAGCTAGCACTCGACCAGTACCACCACCAATAGTATTACCTAATACACCACCTAAAACCGCACCGCCTAAGTTACCTGCTACGTTTTCGCTCTTACCGTCTGATGATGCATTAGCTTGAATTTTAACAGGACGTACTGAAACAACTGTACCATAACTCACTTGCTGAACTTGTTTTGCTTGATCAGCAGTATAAACATCGCCAGAATAAAGATCACTATTGCTACATCCAGATAAAATTGTAGCTAAAATAGCTAATGTGACGATTTTTTTCATAATTAATTCCTCATATAATATCGGTATCTTACTCATTATACCTTGTTTAGGATAATATCGTTTTTGAAAAACGACAACATCATTTTCATTATTTTATCAATAGCCAATACAATTTATCCTTAAGTTAGGTTATACTCAGCGCAATAGTTTATAGAGCGAACAATGAGTATATGAAACGGTTATTTTTTCCATTAATATTATCAGTTATGATAACGGCTTGCCATGATGCAAATCAAGCGCCCAAAAAAAATGATAGTGCTGAATTAAAACAACCATCAAATAATTGTTTAAACCACTCATCGGCGAATAATTTGCATTTAGACAGCACTCCTGCTTTAGGATGTCCCGTAAAATAATTTAATAGGCACATGTAACACAATGAAAACGATAGAAATCGACGAAGAATTATACCAATTTATTGCCGGCCAAACTAAACACATCGGCGAAAATGCATCAAGTATATTACGACGTTTATTGAAAATAGATCAGCCAACCTTGGCAAAACAAAATATCACCGCACAAAAAGAAAGCCATTATACGCCTTTTAATGACTTATTAACCAGCGATACCTTCACAAATGAAAAATCCATTATTAATCGCTTTATATTATTACTTAGTGCACTGTATAACTACAACCCAGCACTCTTTGCCATTGCGGCCACCTCATTACACGGCAGCAAACGCCAATATTTGGCCAAAGACAAACAATTGCTAGAAACATCAGGTAAAAACACCAAACCCCGTGAAATCATTGGCACACCTTATTGGGTTATTAGCAACACCAACACTGCCAGAAAACAATATATTATAGAATCAATAATGAGTGACATGGGCATATCCGAAACGATGATAAACCAAGTCACCAATGCTTTTTTACCTTAACCGGACAAATAAAAACGAATAAAAGCTAAAAACGCGATCCCTTCTAACTCATTCACGTTTTTAGCCATTATAAAAATACTATTTTATGAAAGAGGATTAAAAAATGGCCAAGCAAAACCGCGCAGGAATGTTAGCTCAACCATCAGATCTTATTAACGTTGAAACATTACGAAATAACTATTATCAAATTCAACCTGACACGGATAATGCTAGCCAACTAGTCATATTTGGCACCTCTGGCCATCGTGGCAGTTCAAACAAAGGCACATTTAACGAAGCACATATACTAGCTGTAGCTCAAGCCATTGCCGAATACCGCAAAACCAACAATATCACAGGGCCATGCTTTATAGGGCAAGATACTCATGCATTATCAGAACTCGCATTAAAATCAGTGCTTGAAGTCTTTGTTGCCAACGAACAAACAGTTGTCATGGCGCAAGATTGGGGTTATACACCAACGCCTGTGATATCGCATGCTATTTTAACCTACAACCAAGGCAAACAAACTCAACTAGCCGACGGCATTGTAATAACCCCATCGCACAATCCACCAGAAGATGGCGGAATAAAATACAACCCAACCAATGGCGGTCCTGCTGATACGGACATCACCAAACAAATTGAAAACCGCGCCAACGAACTATTAAAAAACAAACTCAATGAAGTCAAGCGCGTAACTTTAGACAAGGCTATTAATTCAAATTACATTCATACCAAAGAGTACGAAACTGACTACATCAACGACCTTGAAAATATTTTAGATTTAGCGCTGATCAAATCATCATCGCTACAAATTGGCGTTGACCCACTGGGCGGTGCTGGCATCACCTATTGGCCTCGAATAGCCGAAAAATACGGTATCAACCTCAATATTGTAAATAACAAAGTCGATCCAACATTCAGCTTTATGCACCTAGATCATGACGAAGTGATTCGAATGGACTGCTCAAGTCGCTGGGCCATGGCAGGGTTATTAAAATTAAAAGACCAATTTGATTTAGCCTTTGGCAATGATACCGACTTTGACCGCCATGGTATTGTCACACCTAAAGGACTAATGAACCCAAATGCCTACCTATCAACTTGTGTCAATTACTTATTCCAAAATCGTCCACAATGGCACAAAGATATCGCTATTGGCAAAACACTAGTTACAAGCTCGATGATCGACCGCGTGGCAAACAGCCTCAACAAAAAATACCTAGAATACCCTGTTGGATTTAAATGGTATGCCGATGGGCTTTACAACGGCAAGCTAGGCTTTGCAGGCGAAGAAAGCGCAGGTGCATCGTTTTTAAGAACCAACGGCAAAGTATGGGCAACCGACAAAGATGGTATTATCCTATGCCTACTTGCAGCCGAAATGACAGCCAAAATGGGCAAAAACCCACAAGAACAGTACCAAGAACTCGAAGATAAATTTGGTGTTTCTTATTATGGACGAATCCAAGCGCCTGCATCGTTTAGCGAAAAACAAAAACTAGCTAAACTTGATGCCAGCCAACTAACCACCGACAACCTAGCCGGTGAAAAGATCACTCAATGCCTAACCACTGCACCGGCTAACAATGCTGCAATTGGTGGACTTAAAGTGATAACTAAAAATGGCTGGTTTGCCGCTCGTCCTTCTGGAACAGAAGATGCTTACAAAATTTATGCTGAAAGCTTTATAAGTAATGAGCATTTAAATACGTTACAGCAAGAGGCGCAACAAATTGTGGCTAAAGCGATTAAATAATCGAAAAAAACAAATGCAATAAAAAAACAGCAGCTATTTGGCTGCTGTTTTTTTATGTAGGTTTTTATGTAAAAACACAAAATAAAAACTTTAATAAAATCAATATGTTTTCTGACTGATTTTTGGGCGGAAAATCAGGCCTTTTTGGGTTGGTGAATAGGATGGATTGGGTGCGGTGGTTTCGGACGTTTTGACCTTGGGTGGATAAAATAGCTACAGTGACCACGTCCGAGTCAGGGAATTAAAGCGAATTCCCTGACAACCCACGCTTTGGCTGCAGAATGTGGCCTGCGGCTGCCCGACGCCGACGCTCGGTCTTGACGCACCGTTTGTGGACGCGCTCCCGGCGCACCACAAACTCGCCAAACATCCCTGTTTGGCGTGCTAACCTCGCTCTGTTGTCGGCACATTCTGACGCCGGAATAGGACAAACAACATAACCATCTTTTTTGGAAGATATTGTTTTTTATAATTATATAATTTATTTCAATTAAATGCCTACACGGCGTTAAGGGAGCGCCGTTGCACTCAAACCACCCCGCCGGATTTCTAAACCGCCTACACGGCGTTAAGGGTGCGATATCAACAGGGATTACTATTTTCAACTTTCTAAACCGCCTACACGGCGTTAAGGTTGGGCGCTATCCAAGTTTTTTCTGACTCAGCTTTCTAAACCGCCTACACGGCGTTAAGGTAGAACTCAAGATTTGATAAATCTTGCTGTATAAAGATAAACAACAATTTTGGTTTTGAAAACCCTTTTTTTGAGGTGTTTTATAATTTATTGATTTTATTTAATTTTAAATTGTCGTTAAAAAAAGGGTTTGGAGCGGTTAATTTGCTGTTATTAGGGCGCTATTTGTGGTTTTGTTGATTTGTTGTAGTCGGCGCTTTGCTTAGGTTGTTTAATTGATTGATTTAGCTTGAAAACGGCAAAACAAAAACTTCAATAAAATCAATAAATTTCCTGACCACTTTTTGGATGTAATTACATTGCTTTTTAACACAAAAATAACTCACCAAAAAACACCTAAGATTATGTTGTCTGTCTTGTTCCGGCGTCAGAATGTGCCGACAACAGAGTGAGGTTAGCACGCCAAACAGGACGTTTGGCGAGTTTGTGGTGCGCCGGGAGCGCGTCCACAAACGGTGCGTTAAGACCGAGCGGCGGCGTCGGGCAGCCGCAGGCCACATTCTGTAGCCAAAGCGTGGGATTGCAAAGGGAATTCGCTTTAATTCCCTTTGCTCGGACGTGGTCACTGTAGCTATTTTGTTCACCCAAGGTCAACCTTGCCGTACTATAAATAGACCACAAATTTAAACCGCCACAGCATTATCCACTAGGATTGCCATCGACACTTTCAGCGTCGGCGGCGGGGGACGGCGCGATTGTGGCTTCGCCGCAACAGCGCAACCCTAAGGAAAAGTGCCCCAACTGACGCGGGGGCTTTATTCTTTGATAGATTATCCTCTCAGGTACCATAACCGCCCCCGCGGCCCAAGGATTAAGGAATAAACGCTAAAAACTAAGGTGCGGTACAAACAGTATAGTAGCCACTGCTATCGCTGCGGACGGCGCCGGTGCCCGAGGAGACAAAGAACTGGTTGCTACCTGTTGCATCACTCGTCCAGTAGACACCATCGACGAAGCCTGCATCAGAGGAGTAACCCATAGAGCCCCACTCTGTGAAAAAACCCGCCCCTATGTGACGCTGGTAATAATAACCATCTGACGACGGACTGGCGCCATCTATGCCATTTACACATGGGAACCAACTATTATCTACACCACACTTCGCATTGGTTAAATCACTTACCCTTGGCATACGATAACCCAAACTATTACACCATGTGGCTTGATTAGAAACGTGAGCCATTTGAACGTCCCGATTGACGAACCACTGCCTCAACACAAATCCATACTTCACCTCATTACCACTTCTATCCCTACCCACCAACTCAAAGGTCTGCGGCAAAGATGGACGTCTAAGTGAACTAGGATAATTTGAATTTATCTGACTACTACTCGCCCTAGGACCATTCAACGTTACCCGTGTTACGTTCCGTGATTTATTTCTAATCCAAGCGTCGTTTTGAACTGTTCCCATAAATGGGTCTTGATGTGAGCCTGAACGCGGCCTTGTCCATATCACCGTTGCACTGATATCACCACTTGTGTAAATAGACCAACTCAACTGACTTCCATCTATCCCACCAATATCCAAATCAAAATACAATCCATCTGAACCGGTTGTAGGAAAATTTCGGTCGTAAGATAATGAACTCGTTGACTGAACTAAAAAGCCCTTATCAGGATTCCATATGTTAGATGGGCCTGCTCGGTAAGGGCCGTCGCGAGAATCTATACCAGTTGTGCCACCCAACAACAAATTCGGCCTGACCGAACAAATAACTGGCGACGACAAAGTGATATAATACTCCGCTGTACCCCCTCCAAACGTACTCCTATTCGGCACACCATACTGCGTAACTAAATTCCCTCCTGTACTACTTAAAGTTACTTTATAAGGGGCACCACATATACTTAATGAATCACTACGATTAATGGTATTGCCATCTTTATCCTTTATTATTAAATCTATACTCCCTGATGCGGTAACTCCATTGACTCCCTGTCCATCTCCATCATCATCTCCCCACTTCCCTTGGGTAATTAAATTGTTGAGACTTATGCTATCTGAACCCGACGGCAACACCATATGAATATCATTAAATGTAAAATTACCATTGGGTAACCTTATCGGGTTTGTCGAACTCGATGTGTTAGTTGAAGGCGTGATAGTTCTACCATCCGGCAACTCTATTGCCAAAAAGGTGTCTGTATCGGTTACCTTTGTCGGTCCTCCATCAAACGTTAAATACGGTGCACTACCGTAAATAGTATTGGTTGTCTTTACCGTCAACGCCTCTGTATCCTGCTTATACGACAATAACAACAATAGAGCAAAGACCAATGCAGATTTAGATAATAATGAAGTTTTAGATAACAATTTGGGAATCGGCGATAACCTTGCCGACAACGTCGCCGATTTCGCTACGCGAAATGACTTCGGTGATGATAATAAGAACTGTATCTGATTTAGACTACGGTGAAATTGAAAAAGATTTAGGGCGTAGGTTTGGCATGCCAGATGCCAGATGCCAGATGCCATGCATGGCAGCGCATTTTAATTATCCTGTCAAGTAATTTTTTGTTTTATTTCGATTTTTTAAAATTTCCGCTCAATTAATGAGCTTTCTCTTGTTTTAAATGCGCTTGAATTATAACCGGTTGATTAAGAATACGCTAGTTTTTGTTAAAAATTTTAAGGTTTTGTTAAGTGTGTAAGGTTAAACTTTTGTTGGCCTATTTTTTTGGGGGGATGGTTTTGGTGATATTTTTGGCTAAAAACCACAAAATAAAAACTTAAATAAAATCAATATCTTTCCTGACCACTTTTTGGATGTAATTACATTGCTTTTTAACAAAAAACAATTTACCAAAAAACACCTAGGGCTATGCTGTTTGTCTTGTTCCGGCGTCAGAATGTGCCGACAACAGAGTGAGGTTAGCACGCCAAACAAGGATGTTTGGCGAGTTTGTGCTGCGTCGGGAGCGCGTCCACAAACGGTGCGTTAAGACCGAGCGGCGGCGGAGGACAAATTTGTCTGGAACAAATTTGAACATCTGAGCAAAGCGAAGATGGCCTCGTAGAGGCGAGTATCAGGATGATACGAGTAGTGCCGAAGGCCACATTCTGCAGCTAAAGCATGGGATTGCAAAGGGAATTCGCTCTAATTCCCTTTGCTCGGACGTGATCACAATCGCTATTTTGTTCACCCAAGGTCAAAACGTCCGAAACCACCGTCCAATTTATTCTATTCACCAAAACAAGAAGGCCTGATTTTCCGCTCAAAAATCGGTCAGGAAAGGTATTGATTTTATTAAAGTTTTTTATTTAACTGTTTTTAACAAAAAAACAACGATTACAAAGTATACTTTCCCAATCTCCCTCAATATAGTATCCTATTAGCTATTATCCCATTCAAAGTTCATATACCGTGCACGGATTCATTTTGACTTTACGCAAAGTCTTTTATAGTAGCAACCTTCTTTTTAGTCTTCGAATGTTAATTAGTTTGACTGGATCGACTTTGGTTCCTTGGTATTTGGGGCAAACATCGCTTGTGATTCCCCTTACACTTGGGGTGGTTGCGGCAGGATTGACCGAGATTGATACGCGTTTATTAAGCCGTTGTATTAATTTGCTCTTTACGTTGTTCTGTTTTGCTATTGCGACTTTTTCGGTCGAGCTGTTATTTGATATTCCTGTGTTATTTATTGTCGGTTTGGTGTCTTCGACTTTTATTTTTATTATGCTTGGGTCGCTTGGTCAACGTTATGGGGTGATTGCTTTTGGATCGCTTTTGATTGCGGCTTATACCATGCTTGGACATAACCTATATACCGACAATTATACGTTGCCTTGTTTTTTGTTACTTGGAGCGCTTTGGTATAATGTTGTTTCGTTAATTGAGTCGATCATTCAACCTATTCGTACAACCCAGCAGTCGCTGTCACTGTGTTTTATTTATTTGGCGCAATATCTTGATGCTAAGGCGGCAATGTTCGATCCTGATGAGACCAATGATTTTGTAAAGCAGACATTGCAGTTGACCGATAGTAATAATCAGCTTGTGAGCGCATTTAATCACACCAAGCGTTCGCTATTTAATCGGCTAAAAAGCTATCGTGGGCAGGCTTATATTAGGAAGATGCTGAGCTACTATTTTGTGGCACAAGATATCCACGAGCGCGCAAGTTCGGCACATGGAAATTATCAAGCACTGAGTCTGCATTTTAAGCATAGTGATATCTTGTTTCGATTTGCGCGTATTTTAAATTTACAGGCGAAGGCATGTGCTCAGTTGGCAATGGCGATTAAGTTAAATCAGACTTATCAGCATGATCCGTTGTTTTCGCGTTATTTTTTGTATCTTGAAGAGGCAATTAATCAGTATCACGCAAGCAATAAAGCCGATATGATGATGGTGAAGGCGCTAAGAAGTTTGCATCAAAATTTGCTATCTATTGATCTGTTACTTGCCAATATTGATACCGAGCAACATTTATCAAAAGAGCAAGAAGATAATCAGTTAATTGACGAGGAGTTAACTCGTTTTCATGATATTTTTGTCAAAATCAAAGGGAATTTGACGGTTAAGTCCGCACTGTTTCGCCATGCGATTCGTATGTGTGTGGTATTTTTTGTGGGTTATATGGTCATTTGTTTTTCTGATTTATCACATGGGTATTGGATTATTTTAACTAGCTTGTTTGTGTGCCAACCAAACTATTCCACCACAAAACATCGCCTAAAATTGCGCGTAATGGGGACAATTTTGGGGATCATAGTAGGTATTCCGTTAACGTTTTTATTTCCAAGTGTACCTGAACAGTTGGTGTTAATTATTATTACCGGTTGGCTATTTTTTCTATTTAAGAATTCACAATATGCTTACGCGACAGCATTTATTACATTACTGGTGTTTTTTAGTTTTAGCTTGATTGGCGAAAGCAGTATTGCGGTGGCTGTTTCGCGCATTATTGCAACGTTGATTGGTTGTTTTATTGCTTGGTTTGCCGTGAGCTTTATTTGGCCTGACTGGCAGTTTAGAAATCTGCCTAAACTCGTTGATCGTGTTTGTCATGATGATAGTCACTATTTGGCGTTAATTGGACGCCAGTATTTGTCTGGCAAAACTAATGATCTACAATATCGATTAGCAAGACGAGCTACGCATGATAGTAATGCAGATTTATCGTCGTTAATTAGTTTGATGACCAAAGAGCCACATATGAATCCGGTGGTTATTGATCAGGGATTTCGTCTATTGACGCTTAATCATACTTTAATTAGTTATCTTTCAACTTTAGGCGCACATCGTGATAAATGTATATCAAAACAGACGCTCGATCTGTTTGACGATTTGTCGGTCTATATTATTAATCTGTTAAGCGATAAAAAGATAGATGGCGAATACCAATTCATTAAGAAGTCTGTTGTCGATTATATCGATACCATTTCCGTCAATTCAGTAGATGACGATAAAGCCAATAATGATCTGCTTGTAATGCAACAATTAGCTTTGATTTTGGATATTTTGCCGGAAATAATTGGACTTGTAGCGCAATTGGAATAACGAAACATGTTTAAACATTTATGTAATGTTTAACCTAGTTTGTGGGTAAGCATTACCCACTTTGTTTATAGTCAAATAGAAAATATAATAATTTTTATGCAGTTACCTGCTGCTTTAACCAGCTTATTTCTTGCGCCCAGATGTCGGGATCGATGGTTTCTAAAATAAGGGGAATTTCATCAATTCTTGGATCTTGCATAATATATTTAAAAGCTGCTTCGCCAATATTGCCTTTGCCTAGGCTATGATGACGATCAACATGGCTGGCAAATTCGCTTTTGGCATCGTTTAAGTGCATGCCTCGCAAGTATTCAAAACCTACAATTTTTTCAAATTCGGCAAAGGTTTCTTGGCAGGCTTTTTCAGTACGCAAGTCATAGCCAGCAGCAAAGGCGTGGCAAGTGTCAATACAAACGCCAACTCGGCTTTTGTCTTCAACTTGGTCAATGATCTGGGCAAGATGTTCAAATTTATAGCCTAAGTTAGAGCCTTGCCCCGCAGTGTTTTCAATAACGGCAACCACATTTTGTGTTTTATCAAGCGTGATATTAATCGATTCGGCAATGCGAGATAAACATTCATCGACCGAAATCTGTTTTAAGTCACTACCGGGGTGAAAGTTAAGTAATGTCAGCCCTAGCTGTTCGCACCGTTGCATTTCGTCTAAAAAGGCGGTGCGTGATTTTTCGAGCTGTTCTTGATCTGGGTGACCTAAATTAATTAAGTAACTATCGTGAGGCAAGATCTGTTTGCTAGTAAAGCCATATTTTTCGCAACGCTTTTTGAAGCTGTCGATAATTGTGGTCTCAAGCGGTTTGGCGTGCCATTGTCGTTGATTTTTAGTAAATAGCGCAAATGCGGTTGCGCCAATTTGATAGGCGTTAATTGGGGCATTGTCTACCCCACCTGCTGCACTGACATGTGCACCAATGTATTTCATGTTGTGTCCTAATAACGTTGTTGGTTGATAATTAGTTGGAACCGCTATTGCGTTGTAGCTGATCACGTAAATTAGGTGGTACACCTTTAATTACTAGGGAGTCAGTTTGCGGATCCCACTTAATGCGTTCACCTAATAAATTTGAATCAAAGCTTAACGTTAATCCCCCACCACTACCGGAGAATTTTTTAAGCTGACGCAGTGCACTGCGATCAACGGGAAATGTTTCTTCTAAATCATATTCACTGTTTTTAATAAATTCAATAAAGTTATTGTCAACACTGGCAGGTAGTTCGTTGGCCAAATTTTTCAGTTCAATTTCTTCACCTGCTTGTAATTGGGCTTGGCAGTAGTTGTAAACGTTTTCGCGCGCACTGGTTTTGTCTTGCTTGTCAAATTGCATTTCTTGGCAGTAATCATCAACCGCTTTAACCAGTGTTTTGTTTTGCGCTTTCGCATCTAATCCTTCGCTAGCACCTAAATAGTCCATAAAAAAGTCAGATACTTTGCGCCCTACTCGTCCTTTTAAGAAAGTTAAATAACGTTTTGAGTCGGCTTGGGTTTCCCATTCGGTAATGTCGA
Organism: Gilliamella bombicola; assembly: GCF_900094945.1. Lineage (GTDB taxonomy): Bacteria > Pseudomonadota > Gammaproteobacteria > Enterobacterales > Orbaceae > Gilliamella > Gilliamella bombicola. The sequence goes on along the minus strand of NZ_FMAQ01000009.1, from coordinate 48,688 downwards.
TACGGGCAATAATATCGGCATGGTCAATGTCTAAGTATTGTGTTTCGCTGATATCTAAATCTTCATTCACTAACATACTTAAACAACTATTTAAAACCGCAATAATCAAGTATTCAACTGCCAAATAACGGTATTGGCAAAATACTACCGTTCCCCCTTCAGCAAAAGGGTATTTAGCTAATTCGTTACGCAGTTGTTTGGTCGATTCTTGGCTAAAATGTAAAAAGTCTTGATTGCCAAGGCGTAGTTCTTTTAGTGATTGTTCGAATAAGCTATCGCTATTAAATAGTCCATAGGCTTTGCTTTTGTTATTGTAGATGCGGTTGATATCTTCGATTAGATTAACAACGGCTTGCTCATTACCTAGCATTGATTCACGAAGTTGTAATTCGATTTCGGTGTCGCTTTTTCTAATTAATTTATGCAATATGATCTTTTCTATTTGTACGCTCATCGGTGAGGTTCCTATTTGATCGCAATAATCAGTAAGAGCGTTATTCTATCAAAGCGTCAAAAAAGTGCTATTAACAATTTATCACTCTGTTAAACTAGTGCTGTTAACTTGCATTAAATCTATACTGAAATGCATGGTTATCTGAAATTTTTTGACAAGATTTAACTACACAGTAACAATAGAAAAGTTTAGATAATTACTATAAGCTATAATCATAAAAAATAAGTAAAAATAGTAAATCCAGTATATTATTTTGGTAACATAGCCTATACGCAGCCATGATCATATCATGGATAATTCGAATAATAATGATACTGCCTTATACTCAAACATATAGCTACCTAAAACTTCTTTACAATATTAGCAGCGGAAAAATAAAAGCAATGGTTCACTCTCTTGATGTTTATAATGATTTTAAAAATAAAAAAATCAGTTTATTATTTTGGCAATATGCACTGCCTGCGGTAATTGGCACAATTGTAAATACGCTGTATAACATTATTGATGGTATTTTTATTGGCCATTGGATTGGTCGTGAAGCATTGAGTGGTGCAGGCATTATTTTGCCAGTTATGAACCTAACTGCAGGCATTGGTATGCTGGTAGGTATTGGCTCGGCGAGCCGGATTTCGATTTTTTTGGGTCGTGGCGAAAACGACAAAGCCGAAAAAGTCGCAGGTACCTCGTTTATGCTAACCGCAGTGCTGAGTGGCATTACGCTTTCGTTATTGCTCTATTTTGTCGATCCCGTTTTACATTTTGTCGGCTCTAGTGCGACTAATCATGTATATGCTCGAGAATTTTTAGAGGTTTATTTACCGGGTAGTATTTTTATTACGTTAACGTTTAATTATAACAATATGATGCGCGCCAGTGGTTATCCATTTAAAGCAATGGTTACCATGTTTATTAGTGTAATTGCCAATATTACTTTGGCACCGATTTTTATTATTGGTTTAGGCTGGGGCATGCGTGGAGCAGCTTTTGCAACCACGTTATCCATGTTTATTAGCTTCTTATTTGTTATGCAACACTTTATTGGCAAAAACAGTAATATTAAGCTATATCGGCGCAATTTCACCCTTAACTTGACCTATATTAAATCGATTATATCAATCGGTATGTCGCCATTTGCCATGCAGGTTGCAGCTTCTATAGTGGTGGTTTTTATCAACTGGCAATTAGTACATTATGCACCACTGTCTAACGTGTCAAGTGATGATGCTATTGCGGGCTATTCTAATGCCAACCGATTGATCACATTAGTAATTATGATTGTTATTGGGATTAATCAAGGTATGCAACCCATTATTGGTTATAATTACGGAGCAAAAAACTATTCGCGTGTCAAAACCACTTTTTTCTATGCCGTTAAAGTAGCAACTGTAATTACCAGTATTGGCTTTATTCTTGGATTTTTTATTCCGGATATTTTAGTCCGTGCATTTAGTGCTGACGAGGATTTAATCTCAATATCAGCCATTGCACTACGCTATACCACACTTTCTTTTGCTTTTATTGGTTTCCAAATGGTGACCACAAGCTTTTTCCAATGCATTGGTATGGCAAAAGTATCGATTTTACTCAGCCTTTCTAGACAGATCCTTATTTTATTGCCAACACTCTATATTTTGCCATTATTCTTTGGGCTTGATGGCGTTTGGGCAGCAGCACCAACGGCAGATTTGTTATCAACTTTTACAGCTTGCTTGATACTTTATTGGTATTTTAAATCACTCAAGAAAAGACATTGTTGTAATTAATACTGCCGTTTAAGTTAATCAGGGCTTAACGCCCTTTTTAATTTGGCCCAATTTTATTTACTGAAGTTGTTTTTATTTTTGTTCACAAAATTCATGCTTAATTCCATTTTCACAAGCTTTTTTAAACAATTCTTTCGCTTTTTTGGTATCTTTTTTAACATCATAGCCATTAAAATATATCACGCCAAGATTCCATTGTGCGTAAGGATCATTTTGCTCGGCCGCTTTTTCCAACCAAATTTTAGCTAAACTATAATCTTGTTCAACAACTTTACCATCAAAATACATATCACCTAAAGAATATTGAGCATTTACATTGCCATTTTCGCTCGCTTTTTGATACCATTCCAAAGCTTTCGTTATATTTTGTTCAACACCTTGGCCTTTTTCGTACATATACCCTAAACTAAATTGAGCTTCGTCGTCTTTTTCTGCTGCTTTTTGAAACCATTCAAAAGCTTTGGTGTAATCTTGTTCAACTTCTTCACCTTTATAATATAAGTTAGCGATATTAGTCATAGCATATACAATACCTTGTGCCGCAGCTTTTTCGTACCATTCTATTGCTTTTTGCGCATCTTTTGTGACAGAAATACCATAAAGGTACCTAACGCCAAGATAAAATTGTGCTTCTGGATTATTTTCTTCTGCCGCTTTTTTGTATAATTCGTCAAAACTCAAATCTCGAAAATCTTGAGCATAAGATGGGTTTGAGAAACATATGAACAATAAAAATAATGCAACTAATTTTTTCACGTTATATTCCTTATTAGCAAAACTTAATGAAATTAAAATATATATTCTAAATTATTATAAACTAAAATTACTGAACTATTTTTAGTAAAATCAAAATAAAACAAAAGTCTATTAATTCCGTTCAGTATTTCGTATTGTAGCCTTATTATGCCGAAGCCGATAAGTTTGTAATACTCGATAAGGTCACAAACATAAGACACAGAAAAATCAATATAACCCCAAACCATCCAACTAATGACATTTGTTCGCCAATAATTAACATCGCTAATATGGCCGCAATAACCGGCTCTAACAAGCTAATAGTAATAGCTGAGCTGGCTGATATTTTAGATAAACCATAGCCATAACATAAATACCCAAGAAACATGGGAATCAATGCCATATAAATGCAAACAGTCATATTGGTTAATGAGTCAAATAATGCAGATCCTGTAAGTAGCATAACAGGTATAAGTAAGATGCCACCACAACCAAAAGTCGCGCCCATGGCCGATTTTGTTGCGATACCTTTTAACATTAATTGCCGTGCAGACCATGAATACAGAGCATAAGTGAATCCAGCGATTAGGCCTAGCAAAATGCCAATAGTGATATGATCATATTGATTTGTAGTGGAGTTATTTTCTGAAAAGGCAAGTAAAATTATTCCCAAAATACCACAGCTAGCTCCTATTAACCATTGTTTAGTTAGCCGAAAATCACGGCTAATATATTCAATAATGGCTGAAAGAATCGGCGCAGAGCCAATAGAGACCACCGTTCCTATTGTCACGCCAGACAATCGCATCGAGCTATAAAAAGCTAAAGGGTAAATCATTACCGCAATGGCACCAACAATAAGAAAACCAAAATGTTTGGTTAATAAATGACGCTCTTTGATTATTTTGGGTATCGCCAATGTGCATTGTAAAATGCCACCAATGCCCATTGCTAACGAGCCAATAAGTAAAGGAGAAAGCAAGGGAGCAAATGTAGCTGCTGTGCCCGTTGTCCCCCATAAAATAGATGCCAATATGACGGCTAAAATGCCAAGTATTCTATTCATTGAATAAATGATCACTCAATGTTTTGTACTTGCTCTCTGATTTGTTCAATAAGCACTTTGAGTTCAATCGCACTAGCTGTAACATCAGCATTAATTGATTTAGACGCAATAGTGTTAGACTCTCGATTAAATTCTTGCATCATAAAATCAAGCCTGCGCCCTACTGCTTCGTTCTTTTTCAAGATTGAATAAGTTTCTTTTACATGAGTCATTAATCGATCAAGCTCTTCGGCAACATCAATGCGCTGTGCAACCATAACAATTTCTTGTTCTAGACGGGAATTGTCAAGTTCAATATTGGCTTCTTCTAATTTACTTTTTAGCCTTTCTTTTTGCCATTCAAGAATTTGTGGCATCCATTGGCGGATTTTGTCAACTTCTACGGTAATCGCTTCTAATCGTTTGATAATAAGATCACAAAGCGCTTTACCTTCGCGCTCACGTACCGCAATAAACTCATCAATTGCGGTATCAAGTAGAGCTAAAATTTCTTGTGAGATAGTATCTAAATTTTGCTCTTTTGCCGACATAACACCTGGCCAACGTAATACATCAATAGGGTTAATTTGAGCTGTATCTTGTTCAGTTTGAATCCAACTTGCAGCATTAATTATCTGTTTAGCCAGTTCTTTATTTAATGAAAGTTCTTGATGTTGTGCTGAAGGATCTAATTCAAAACGCAAATTACATTCGATTTTACCACGAGTTAGGCGATTACGTAATTTTTCGCGAACGATAGGTTCAAGTGAACGAAATTGCTCGGGCAAACGAATATACGTTTCTAAGTAACGTTGGTTGACTGAGCGTAATTCCCAAGAAGCCGTTCCCCATGGTTGGTTGGCCTCTTTTCTTGCATAAGCAGTCATGCTTGAAATCATAATAAAATCCTAAAATTGTAAAAAACTTACTGGGCATTGTATCATAAATTCTGTATAATGCGCTCTTAGCTTAGGCTAAACATCGCTTAAATCTTGTTGATGTCCTCCTAAATGATTAACTCAAAACGATAATTTTTAATTAAAACTGCTGGAGAATTGCATGCGCCCGTCTGGTCGATCTGCGGAACAAGTCCGCCCAATCAAAATAACCCGTCATTATACTAAGCATGCAGAAGGTTCTGTATTAGTCGAATTTGGTGAAACCAAAGTACTTTGTAATGCCACTGTTGACGAAGGGGTTCCTCGCTTTTTAAAAGGACAAGGCCAAGGGTGGGTAACCGCTGAATATGGCATGTTACCGCGTGCAACCAATTCACGTACCCAGCGCGAAGCAGCTAAAGGCAAACAAACTGGTCGCACTATGGAAATTCAACGCCTTATTGCCCGTTCACTACGTGCCATGATTGACCTTAAATTATTAGGCGAATACACCATCACGTTAGATTGTGATGTCATTCAAGCCGATGGTGGTACTCGAACCGCATCAATTACTGGCGCTTGTGTTGCTTTAAATGATGCTATCAACCAAATGCTAGCCAATGGAAAAATCAAACAAAACCCAATTAAATCATTAGTGGCCGCAGTATCTGTTGGTATTGTTGAGGGTGAAGCGCTTTGTGATTTGGAATATATAGAAGATTCAAACGCAGAAACCGATATGAATGTTGTTATGACAGATGATGGTCGTATGATTGAAGTGCAAGGCACTGCCGAAGGCGAACCATTTAGTCATGACGAATTATTAAAACTGTTAGAATTAGCAAAAAATGGCATTGCAACAATTATTGATGCACAAAAACAGTCCTTAAAAGATTAATTGGAGAAAATCGATGAAATCATATAAAAGTGAATTTATTGAATTTGCTTTAAATAGACAAGCATTAAAATTTGGTGAATTTACCTTAAAATCAGGACGCAAAAGCCCCTACTTTTTTAATGCAGGATTGTTTAATACCGGTAAAGATCTGGCTTTATTAGGTCGTTTTTATGCTGCAGCACTCATGGATGCCAACTTAGAATACGATGTTATTTTTGGTCCAGCTTATAAAGGTATTCCTATTGTTTCATCAACCGTTGTTGCACTCTCTGAACATCATAATATCGATGTGCCTTATTGCTTTAACCGCAAAGAAGCCAAAGACCATGGTGAAGGGGGTAACTTAGTAGGTAGTTCTATCTATCAGCAACGCGTTATGCTGGTTGATGATGTTATTACCGCCGGTACCGCAATTCGTGAATCGATGAAAATATTAGAAGATAATCAATCAAAACTCGCTGGTGTACTCATCTGCCTAGACCGTCAAGAAAAAGGTCGTGGTGAACTATCTGCAATTCAAGAAATTAAACAAACCTATCATTGTGATGTTATTTCAATTATTACGCTTGATGATTTGATCCAATACCTTTACCAAGATCCAGCTCGAAAAGATCAAGTAGTACAAGTTGAGGCTTATCGGGCTGAATATGGGATAAAATAAGCTATTAGTATTTGAATATACAATGGCTAATATATAATTATTAAAAAACCTCGAATAATATCGAGGTTTATTTTTTTGTTTAGCAAAAAATAAGCTTTTTATTGAATCCCTTTACAGCAAATTAAAAAATCCAAATAACTGCATTGCTATTTTCTTTATATTTCAGGCTATGATCTGTACTTAACCAAGCGCCTACAAAGATGAATATAAAAAAGTGCTATTTTGTCAAAAATGATTTTTATTTAATTTTAAATAAAAAATAGCTGTGATATAACCATACTGTTGTATTAACTCTCATAATTAGGAGCGAATCATGTCATACCATACAAGTAATGAAGAACACGCTATAGAGATCGTTAATATTGCTTCCTTAGAAGCATTAGTTAAAGCAAGAATGGAAGCTGGGGCGTTTGGTTATATCCGTGGTGGTGCCGAAGACGAATGGACAATGCGAGAAAATACCTTATCGTTTAATCGCAAAAAAATTATTCCTCGTGTATTACAAGGTATTGATCACGCAGATTTATCAACAAAATTGTGGGATATCCCCTTAAAAACACCCATTATTCAAGCACCGTCAGCTGCGCAAGGATTGGCTCATGAACAAGGCGAAAAGGACACTGCTAAAGGCGTCGCTGCTGCGGGATCTATTTTCTGTATTAGTACTTATGCCAATACATCTATTGAAGATGCCGCCAATGCTGCACCCAATGTACCGTATTTTTTTCAACTCTATATGAGTAAAGATGATGATTTTAACCGTTTTATTATCGATAAAGCCGTTAAAGCAGGCACAAAAGCAATCATTCTAACAGTTGATTCAACGTTAGGCGGTTATCGCGAAGAGGATATCGTTAATAAATTTCAATTTCCACTCCCTATGAAAAATCTCAGTGCTTACAGTCAATCAAACGGCAATGGCGATGGTTCAGGTAAAGGCATTAGCGAAATTTATGCCGCAGCCAAACAAGGTATCGTTCCTTCTGATATTCAAAAAATTAAAGATATGGCAAATTTACCTGTTATTGTAAAAGGAATTCAATCACCTGAAGATGCATCAATTGCAATATCTGCCGGAGCTGATGGGATTTGGATATCAAATCATGGTGGGCGACAATTAGATGGCGCTCCCGCTTCATTTGAGGTATTGCCTAGTATTGCAGCTACTGTTGCCAAACGTGTTCCAATCATTTTTGACAGCGGTGTACGACGTGGCGAACATGTATTTAAAGCATTGGCAAGTGGCGCTGATCTTGTTGCTATTGGACGCCCTATTCTTTATGGTCTGAATTTAGGTGGAGCTGAGGGAGTAAAATCAGTCTTTGATCATCTTAACAAAGAACTGTCTATTACCATGCAATTAGCTGGCACAAAAACGATCGAAGATATTAAAAATACCTTATTAATTTAATGGTAGAAATTACTTGCTTCGGTTACAGTAGTAAAAAAACGACTGTAATGAATATACATAAAACAAAATTATCGCCGTATCATCAACAAGTGCTATGGCGATAATACCCTAGAAAAAATAACCGTCATTATTGATTTGGCTAAACGTATATGACCAGTTGCTATCCAACCATTGATACCCCCAAAAGACCTCATGAAACATCAACTAACATAATTCCCATTGCATATACAGCACAAAAACAAGCAGCGTAATTATTTATTAAGTTGTATGCTCATTATGAAGTATTTACACAACTGTTACGTTTTAGGCTATATTTTTGTAAAAAATATTCAGGATTCTATACCGTTTCGTGATGAATTAAAACTGCCTACACGGCAGTGAACTAGAAGTTAATATACTATCAATATTGTATGTAAAAAGGCAAATAGCTATTTAGGTTTTAAAAACCCTTTTTTGAAGTGAGTTTTTAATTATTTGATTTTATTTATTTTTAAAATATGGCAAAAAAAAGGGTTCTGTTTTTTAGTTTTTTGACTGTGTCATGACTTAGTACTACCCAAACCTAAAACTCAAAAAAGATATTGAATGATGTTCATCAACAACTTTCAAGCAACAATAGAATGAAGAAGCGCGACCAGTTCAATTTTTCTGATATATGAAAAATGAGAAAATAATTAGGGTTGGATTTATCATCCTTAATAAAGCAAATAAAAGCTCGCAGATAGAAAATTAACAACAAATCAGCTATGATATAGCACCTATAACAGTTAGCGATAAAATGACTAATAAGGAAGTAAAAATCAGTTACTTTCTAATTAGGCAATACCTATTTTTTATTTAGGAATTTTGAAAATATGACTTCTAATAACGCCCAATCAATGACCGGAACGCAACAACGCGATCAACTACAACGCCAAATATGGAAAATTGCCGACGAGGTTCGCGGTGCTGTCGATGGTTGGGATTTTAAGCAATATGTTTTAGGTTCATTATTTTACCGATTTATTAGTGAAAATTTTGCTAATTATATTGAAGGTGGTGAAGAAGGTATCGATTACAGCACATTATCCGATGATGTCATTACCGATGAAATTAAAAAAGACGCAATAAAAACCAAAGGCTATTTTATTTATCCTAGCCAATTATTTTGTAAAATTGTAGCTCAAGCCAACACCAATTCAAGTTTAAATACTGATTTGGCCAATATTTTTAATGCGATTGAAAGCTCAGCTAATGGTTACCCGTCAGAAAGCGATATTAAAGGATTATTTGCCGATTTTGATACCACCAGTAACCGATTAGGTAATACTGTTGCCGATAAAAACAAACGGTTAGCGGCGGTACTTAATGGTGTTGCCGAACTCGATTTTGGTGATTTTGCCGACAATCAAATCGATCTGTTTGGCGATGCTTATGAGTTTTTGATCTCTAATTATGCCTCGAATGCCGGTAAATCTGGTGGTGAATTTTTTACGCCACCAAATGTGTCGAAATTGATCTCACAATTAGCCTTACACAAGCAAACAAAGGTCAATAAAATCTATGACCCAGCGGCAGGTTCGGGTTCTTTATTGTTACAAGCGAAAAAACAGTTTGATGAACATATCATTGAGGATGGATTCTTCGGTCAAGAGATTAATCATACCACCTATAACCTTGCTCGAATGAATATGTTTTTACACAATATCAACTATGATAAATTCGAAATTGCTTTAGGCGACACGTTACTTAATCCAAAGTTTGGCGACGAAAAACCATTTGATGCAATCGTTTCTAATCCACCCTATTCAATTAAATGGATTGGCAGTGACGATCCAACATTAATTAATGATGAGCGATATGCACCTGCTGGCGTGCTAGCACCAAAATCGAAAGCCGATTTTGCCTTTATTATGCACGCACTAAGTTATCTGTCCGAGTGCGGGCGAGCTGCGATTGTTACCTTCCCAGGGATATTTTATCGTGGTGGTGCAGAACAAAAAATTCGCAAATATTTGGTCGATAATGATTTTGTTGAAACCGTAATCTCACTGGCACCAAATTTATTTTATGGAACATCGATTGCGGTTAATATTTTGGTGCTTGCTAAAAATAAAACCGTCAAAACGACACAATTTATTGATGCCAGCAAACTGTTTAAAAAAGAGACTAATAATAATGTCCTCACTGAGGATCATATTCAAGAAATTATGCAAGTATTTGATAGCAAGCAAGATATCGAATATTTTGCTAAATCGGTCGATAATCAAACCATTGCACAAAATGACTATAATCTATCAGTCAGTTCGTATGTTGAAGCCGAAGATACCCGTGAAGTGATTGATATCACCAAGCTTAATGCCGAAATAAAAGATACGGTAGCTAAAATTGATAGCTTACGTTGCCAAATCGATGCAATTGTGGCGGAGATTGAGGGATGATTAAGAATAGTAATATAACTGAGTTGCTGAAAGGTGTTGAAGTTGAGTGGAAGACACTGGGGGAAGTGGCTGAATTAAGACGTGGGCGTGTAATATCAAAAGAAGATCTGGCTAAAAATATAGGTTATTATCCAGTATACAGCTCTCAAACAGCAAAAAATGGAGAAATTGGTAAAATAAACACTTTTGACTTTGACGGAGAATTCGTTAATTGGACCACTGATGGAGCAAATGCTGGTACTGTCTTTTACCGAAAAGGAAAATTTTCAATTACTAACGTAAGTGGATTAATTAAACTTAATAATTCTTCTAAATTAAATTACAAATTTTTATTTTATTGGCTGTCAATTGAAACCAAAAAACATGTTTATTCAGGAATGGGAAATCCCAAACTTATGAGTAATCAAGTAGAAAAAATTCGAATACCTATTCCCCCTACCTTCGTTCAAACCGAAATAGTCCGTATTTTAGACACATTCACAGCCCTCACTGCAAAGCTCACAGCAGAACTCAAAGCAGAGCTTACTACACGAAAAAAACAATACAACTATTATCGTGATAAATTGTTGACCTTTAAAGAGGATGAGGTTGAGTGGAAAACATTAGGCGAAGTCGGTCAATTAATTCGAGGTAATGGATTACAAAAAAAAGACTTTACCGAAACTGGCGTGCCTGCCATTCATTATGGGCAAATTTATACTTACTATGGAACTTTTGCTACTGAAACTAAATCATTTGTTTCAGCTGAATTAGCAAAAAAATTAAAAAAAGCTAAATATGGCGATATTTTACTTGCAGGAACAAGTGAAAATGTTAAAGATGTGATGACTCCTTTAGGATGGCTTGGTGGAGAAATTGTTTTTTCTGGAGATATGTATGCATTCAGACCTAATAATTTAGTTAATACGAAATATTTAACATATCTTTTACAAACAACCCATTTTCAAAAATTTAAAGAAAAATATGCTAATGGTACTAAGGTTATTCGCATTCAATCTGAGAAGTTTTTAACTTTCAAAATCCCCATTCCCCCACTCAAGGAACAAGCTCGTATTGTCGAAATCTTAGATACATTCGATGCGCTTACCAACTCAATCACCGAAGGTTTACCGCGTGAGATTGCATTACGCCAAAAACAATATGAATATTATCGGAATTTATTATTAGACTTTCCGAAAGTGCAAGAATAATAAGATAGAGTTATAAAAAGATGAATACCACATTAAGGAATATTGCTGAAAAGCTGGATAAAAACAATAGAAAAGTCCAATTAATCTATGCCTTTAACGGCACTGGTAAAACACGTTTATCTCAAACCTTTAAGAATTTAATTATATCGCAACGTAAAGATGATAAAGAGAATAATGCCGCCTTAACAAGGCACAATATCCTGTACTATAACGCCTTTACTGAGGATTTATTTGCTTGGAATAATGATAAACACCAAGAGGGTGAACATCAATTAATCATACAACCTAACTCATTTACTGACTGGATTTTAAAAGATCAAGGACAAGACCAAAATATTGTTCGTTACTTTCAATCCTATACCCATCAAAGATTACAGCCACATTTCAATGAGGATTTTTCTGCTATTACTTTTTCGCTAGCTGGGGATAATGATCAGCGTATTGATAATATTAAAATTTCTAAAGGCGAAGAAAACAATTTAATTTGGAGCATTTTTTTTACACTGATTAACTTAGTTATCGCAGAGCGCAATATTACTGACAAAAGCGAACGCTCGACTAATGAATTTGACCATTTACGCTATATTTTTATTGATGATCCCGTCAGTTCATTGGACGAAAATCACCTTATCCAATTGGCGGTAGATATTGCCCAATTAATCACATCCTGTGAATCTGACATTAAATTTATTATTACGACCCATAACCCGCTGTTTTATAATGTGCTTTATAATGAATTAACTTCAAAAGATAGTTATATTTTAAGACGATTTGAGGACGGTAAATTTGCATTAGAAGAGAAAAAAGGCGATTCAAACCGTAGTTTTTCCTATCATCTTTATTTAAAACAGTTGCTGCAAGAAGCGGTTAAGGAAAATAAAATTGAAAAATATCATTTTACCCTATTACGTAACTTATATGAAAAAACCGCCAGTTTTTTAGGCTATCCGCAATGGTCAGACTTATTGCCTGGCGATAAAAAACTTTACTTAACACGGATTATCAATTTTACCAGCCATTCAACCTTATCTAATGAAATGGTTTCCGAACCTTCTGAACCTGAAAAGCAAACTGTTGCATTTTTACTTAATCATTTACTTAAAAATTATAATTTTAAATAGCTGGAATAGAATATGACGACTTATACAAAACCAATTGCCGAAACCAATAGCTATATTATTTTAGATAACTACAACAAACTTGAAGAGACAGCAGCTGTTTATCAGACTGAAACGGATTTAGAAAACGAATTTATTCATGATTTAACTCGACAAGGCTATGAATATTTACCGAATTTAAATACGCATGAAAAGTTATTAGCCAATATTCGCGAGCAGTTGCAAACACTAAACAAAATGCAATTTACCGATGATGAATGGCGACGTTTTGTATTAGAGTATTTAGATAAACCCAATGAATCGATGATCGATAAAAGTCGCAAAATCCACCACGATCATATTTATGATTTTGTTTTTGATGATGGTCATATCCAAAATATCAAGCTGTTAGATAAAAAAGATGTCACCAATAATAAATTACAAGTTATCCATCAATTTCAGCAAACTGGCAATTATGCAAATCGTTATGATGTGACTATTTTGGTGAATGGCTTGCCACTTGTTCAAGTTGAATTAAAAAAGCGAGGTATTGCCATTAGGGAAGCCTTTAATCAAGTGCATCGCTACAGTAAAGAGAGTTTTAATCAAGACAATTCACTGTTTAAATATTTACAACTGTTTGTTATCTCAAATGGCACTGACACGCGCTATTTTGCTAACACCACTAAGCGCGATAAAAACAGCTTTGATTTTACAATGAATTGGGCAAATGTTAAAAATGAACCGATAAAAGATCTAAAAGACTTTACTACCACCTTTTTTGCCAGTCGCACGCTGTTAAATGTGTTACTGACTTATTCGGTGCTTGATGTGAATGACACATTGTTAATTATGCGCCCTTACCAAATTGCCGCCACCGAGCGTATATTGTGGCAAATCACTAGCGCTTATCATGCCAAAAAGTGGAGTAGCTTACAAAGTGGCGGTTTTATTTGGCACACAACAGGATCAGGCAAAACATTAACCAGTTTTAAAACGGCACGCCTTGCAACCGAATTAGAATTTATTGATAAAGTCTTTTTTGTGGTGGATCGTAAAGATCTGGATTATCAAACCATGAAAGAGTATCAAAAATTTTCAAAAGATAGTGTCAATGGCTCAAATAGTACTGCAGGGCTTAAACGCAATATTGAGAAAACCGATAATAAAATTATTGTCACAACGATTCAAAAGCTTAATAACTTAATGAAAAGCGACGATAGTTTGGCAATCTATGATAAACATGTGGTATTTATTTTTGACGAAGCGCACCGCTCTCAGTTTGGCGAAGCGCAAAAAAACTTAAAGCGTAAATTTAAAAAATATTACCAATTTGGTTTTACTGGTACGCCGATTATGCATACTAACGCAATCGGAACGCAAACCACAGCGGATGTTTTTGGCCGTGAACTGCACGCTTATGTATTAACCGATGCAATTCGTGACGAAAAGGTACTAAAATTTAAAGTCGACTATAATGATGTGCGTCCTAATTTTAAATCGATAGAGCAAGAACAAGATCTCGAAAAACTTAGCGCTGCTGAAAATAAAAAAGCATTGCTCCACCCAAACCGTATTGAGCAAATCACACAATATATTCTGAATAATTTTAAACAAAAAACCCACCGATTAATGGGCAAAAGTAAAGGGTTCAATGCCATGTTTGCAGTGAGTAGTGTAGATGCGGCTAAACTTTATTATGAATCATTCAAAAAATTACAAGAAGGTGCAAATCAGCCGTTAAAAATAGCCACGATATTTTCTTATTCTGCTAATGAAGAACAAGATGCACAAGGTAATTTTGCCGATGAAAGTTTTGAAACCGATGCCTTAAATCAAAGTGCTAAAGAGTTTTTAGCTGCTGCGATAGCAGATTATAATCAGATGTTTAAAACTAACTTTGATGTCAGTTGCGATCAATTTCAAAACTATTATCGTGATCTGTCTTTAAAAGTCAAAAATCAAGAAGTCGATCTATTAATTGTCGTTGGCATGTTCTTAACTGGCTTTGATGCACCAACGCTCAATACGTTATTTGTCGATAAAAACCTGCGATATCATGGATTAATTCAAGCCTTTTCACGCACCAATCGTATCTATAATGCCACTAAAACCTTTGGCAATATTGTGGCGTTCCGTGATTTAGAACAAGCCACCATTGATGCGATAAAAACATTTGGTAAAAGTAATACTCGTGAAGTGGTGTTAGAAAAAAGCTTTAAGGAATACATGGAAGGATTTACTGATAAAAATTCAGGCGAATTGCACCAAGGATATTTAGCTATCGTTACCGAGTTGCAAGATAAATTCCCACATCCTGACGAAATTATTACCGACAAAGATAAAAAAGCATTTGTTAAATTATTTGGCGAGTACTTGCGTGCTGACAATATATTACAAAATTATGATGAATTTGTTGCATTAAAAGATTTCCAACAATTAGATATGACTGATGAGCAAGCGGTTTTAGCGTTTAAAAACAAGCATTATGTAACTGATGAAGATCTGCAAAAAATGCAAGCTGTTAAACTACCAACTGATCGCGCCATTCAAAATTATCGTTCAACTTATAATGATATTCGTGATTGGCTACGCCGAGAAAAAGAAGCCAATCAACAAGATCAGCAAAGATTTGACTGGGATGATGTGGTTTTCGAAATTGATCTATTAAAATCGCAAGAGATCAATCTGGATTATATTCTTGAGTTAATTTATGAACAAAATAAGCAAGAAAAAACCAAACAAGACATTGTCGAAGATGCTCAGCGATTAATTCGATCAAGTTTAGAAAATCGCGCTAAAGAGGAGCTAGTTGTCGAATTTATAAAACAAACCGATCTTGACGCTATTCCAGATAAAGCTTCGATTATTGATGCGTTTTTCTTATATGCACAGCAAGAGTTACAGGTAGAACTAAATACCTTAATTGAAGAAGAAAATTTAAACGAAGCAGCCACAAAACGCTATATTGCCTCGTCGTTAAAGCGAGAGTATGCAACTGAAAATGGCACAGAGCTGAACGAGATTCTACCTAAAATGAGTCCACTTAATCCTCAATATTTAATTAAAAAGAGCCGAGTCTTTGAAAAAATCGCCGCATTGGTTGAAAAGTTTAAGGGGGTTGGTGGTAGAATTTAATTGTTAACAGTTAAATTTGCTAATAATTAAAGGAAGATGAATGATCGATTTCTTATTCATCTTCCTAATAACTCATCACTGAAACTTACTTTGAGTGATTTTGTATGCAAAATCTTGCATTTTCATAATGATAAATGATTTTTGAAAAATCAAATGGTTCACCTGATGAAGTATAAAATATTTCTTCAACACAAAGTGCTGGCTCACCGGCTTGCAGTCCTAAATATTGCGCCATTTCAGCATCAAGCTTTATTACTTGCATATATTTATCAGAAAAACCAATATTAATATTATAATTTTCTTGAATATAATTAAAAATTGAATTTTCAACGATCTCTTTATTTAAATAACAAATGAGCTTTTTGCGATAGTATGACTGCTCTAAGCCATATAATTTGCCTTCAACGTAACGTAATCGCTTAACAAAATAAACTTCTTCATCGTCATCACATTGTAGGTTTTCTTTAACCTTTGAACAGGGCTTGATAATATCGACATTAAATACTGTCGATGAACCATAAACATCTTCTAAATCAACGGTAAAACCATGACTTTGTAAAAAATTGAGGTAGCCTCTTTTTTTGCGTTCACGAACAAAAATGCCACTGCCTTGCACTTGATAAATAACACCTTGTCGTTCCAGACAATTGAGCGCTTTAATAATTGTGCTACGACTTACCTGATACTGATTAATTAACCCTTCAATATTGGCAAGTTGGGTGCCCTTAGCTAATTGCTGCTGATAAATCGTTTGTTTGATTTTTTTTGCAACATCCTGATATTTAATCATTTTTATATCTTTTATTTAATGAAAAATTTAAACATTATTTTATACAAGTTATTTTAACTTTTAAATTAAATGATGTAAAAGTCGATCAAGATCACAAACAATATAATTGGTAATTAACAATTTTGAAATTGTCGATAAAATAATCTTACTAAATTGCTTTTAGGAGTATTATGGATGTCTTCAAAAATTAGAGATTATAACAAACTAGCTGTCGATATTTTAAATGAGCTAGGCGGTGAAAATAATATTGTGACCGTTTCTCGCTGTGCAACGCGTCTTCGCCTTGTTACCCAACATACACCAGATCACGCAAAAGAGAACATCGCTAAATTGCCGGGCGTGATTACCGTTGTTGAAAAAGGTGGTCAAATCCAAGTGGTTATTGGTACGCATGTTGATAAAGTTTATAACGCCTTTACGCAACTGATTAATACTGATAAAAAAGTAACGAATGACGATAAAGCGAATATTTTAAATCGTGTTATTGCGACGATGTCAGCTGTTTTTGCGCCGTTTGTTTACGTTTTAGCCGCTTCGGGGATTTTACAAGGGATCTTAATTTTAATTAAATTAGCTTTTCCTGAATTTGAATCAACTAGTACTTATAAAATTTTTGACTTTATTTCTTGGGCACCTTTTTTCTTTCTCCCAATTTTTATTGCTATTACCGCTTCACAACATTTTCGTTGTAATATTTACATTGCGGTGGCTTGTTGTGCCGCATTACTTTCACCCACTTGGACAAAATTGGCAGAATTAATCAAAGCAGGGACAGAAATCGATTTATTTGGTATTGCATTATCAGAAACGCCTTATAACTCAACCGTACTACCGCCACTTTTTTTGGTGTGGTTACTGTCGTATTTAGAGCGATTTTTGGAACCACGATTACATAGTATTATCAAACCTCTTTTAATGCCTTTAATCTGTTTAGTGATTATGGTGCCATCAACACTTATTGCTATAGGACCAATAACTGCAAACGCAGCTCACTATATTGCCAATGGTTATAATTGGATAGTTAATCTTGCGCCTTTCATTGCGGGTGGGTTGATTGGTGCTGTATGGCAAGTATTGGTTATTTTTGGTGTACATTGGGGAATAACACCTGTCATCACCGAAAATATCAATCAATATGGGCAAGATTCTTTCCAAGCATTCCAAACTATTGCCGTAATTGGTCAAGTGGGTGCTGCACTAGGTTTTTATATAAAAACTAAAACACAAGAAATGAAAGGTATTTCATTATCTGCATTTATCACAGGTTTATTTGGTATCACTGAACCTGCTATTTATGGTGTAAACTTACGCTTTAAAAAGCCATTTATTTATGGATGTATCTGCGCATCTTTGGGTGGCATTGTTGCTGGGTTCTTTACACCTTATTACTATACTTATGCAGCACTACCAGGACCATTAACCATTGTCAATGCCATTAAACCCGATAATATGAGTTCATTTTTTGGTGTGGCAATTGGTTCAGCAATTGCATTAATTGGCCCTGTAATTTTAATCCAAATTTTTGGCACTGGCGAAACGATACAAGATAATTTTAACAACCCAAAAACTATCAATAACCAAGATGATAACCCTAAAATTCTTCTTGATGAAGTTGACATTACAAGCCCAATGACAGGTCATGCTTTACCATTAAGTGAAGTGCCCGATCCTGCTTTTTCACAAAAACTCATGGGTGAAGGGATTGCAATTGAACCTACTGATAATCACGTTTATGCGCCTTTTGATGCCGAGGTAACTGCGGTATTTGAAAATTCTAAACATGCCATTGGATTAACATTAGATAACGGCGTTGAGTTACTAATTCATGTGGGGATTGATACGGTTAATTTAACCAATAATGAGTTTGCATATCACGTTGAATTACATCAAAAAGTTAAAAAAGGTGATTTGCTCATCAGCTTCAATCCTGAGGTAATTAAGCAAGCAGGCTACCCGTTAATTACCCCAATTATTATTGTTAATACCGATCAATACCAATTCATTTCATTAACTGATAAAACAGAAGTAACAGTTGATGATATCATATTTAAAATTAAGCAATAACAAGGAATCAAAAATGACTAAAAAACCATTTTTATGGGGCGGTGCTTTAGCCGCTCACCAATTTGAAGGTGGCTGGAACGAAGGCGGTAAAGGACCAAGTGTGGTTGATGTTATGACTGCAGGTGCGCATGGCGTTGCAAGACAAATCACCCAAGATATCGAAGCAGGTAAATTTTATCCAAATCATACTGCAATTGATTTCTATCATCATTATAAAGACGATATTAAGCTTTTTGCCGAATTAGGTCTTAAATGTTTACGCACCTCAATCGCGTGGACTCGAATTTTTCCAAAAGGTGATGAGCTTGAACCAAACGAAGAAGGACTTCGCTTTTATGATAACGTTTTTGATGAGTTAATTGCTCACGGTATTGAACCTGTTATCACCTTATCGCATTTTGAAATGCCGTTACATATTGCTCGCCAGTATGGTGGTTTCAGAAACCGTAAAACAGTTGAATTTTTTGAACGTTTTGCCACTGCGTGTTTTGAGCGTTATAAAAATAAAGTCAAATATTGGATGACATTTAACGAAATCAATAATCAAATGGATACCAGTAACCCTATCTTCTTTTGGACTAACTCGGGCGTACAAGTTAAACCGGGCGAAAATCCGCAAGAAGTCCTGTACCAAGTTGCTCACTATGAACTATTAGCCAGTGCTAAGGCAGTGATTGCTGGTAAAAAAATCAATCCTGATTTTCAAATTGGTTGTATGGTGTCACATGTGCCAATTTATCCATATTCTTGTAATCCTGAAGATATGATGGCATCAGAAATTGCTATGCATCAACGCTTCTTCTTCCCTGATGTTCACGTTCGTGGTTATTACCCTGCTTATGCTTTAAAAGAGTTTGAGCGTGAAGGCTATAAGCTAGATATCACCGATGAAGATTTAGTTTATTTGAAAAAAGGTACGGTTGATTACATTGGCTTTAGCTATTATATGTCTACCGTTGTGAAAGCGGATGCCAAAAATGACAATCGCGATAACATCGTTAACGGTGCACTACCTAATGCGGTTGAAAATCCTTATATTAAAAGCAGTGATTGGGGCTGGCCAATTGACCCTGAAGGTTTACGTTATACACTCAATCGTTTGTATGATCGTTATCAATTACCACTATTTATTGTAGAAAATGGTTTTGGAGCAATTGATGAACTTGAAAACGGCAATCAAGTGCACGACAAACCTCGTATTGAATATCTAGGTGCACACATTAAAGCCATGCAAACTGCCATGGATTATGATGGCGTTGATGTGATTGGCTATACCGCTTGGGGGATTATTGATGTCGTATCATTCACTACTGGCGAAATGAAAAAACGTTATGGCGTGATTTATGTTGACCGTGACAATGCCGGTAACGGTAGCATGAAGCGTTATAAAAAAGATTCATTTGAATGGTATAAACAAGTGATTAGCACTAACGGTGCAAGTTTAAAATCATAATTATCAGTTAACAGAAATTTTATTAAGAGGATGCGTTCAAGTTTTGTCCGCATCCTCATTTTATGACGAAAAAGACCTAAAACGGAAAAATTAACTGTTTTTCAACTTGCGGATCAATTAACGTTACATGAAAACCAATTAACCGAACACCACGACCATTACGCCGTTCTAACCAAACTTTATGCGCTTGTTCAATCAAATCGGCTTTATCTAATTTAGACCATACATGCTCTTGTGTTGTCAGCTGAAAATCGTCAAACTTAAATTTGACACCCTGCCGAGCAATCGACAAATCAGCACGCACTTTACTTAATCGTTTTTCTATCTCTTCAAATAATGGGTCAAACTGCAATAAACACTCATTCCAACTATGGATGTCGTCAGTTAAAGTACGCTCTACCCCAACGGATTTACGTTGCCTGTCATTATAAATTTCACGATCATCAATACCTTGGCATCGCTCATACAATATGCGTCCAAATTTACCAAATTGATTGAATAATTTTGTTACGTCGTAATTAACAACATCTTTACACGTAAATAGCCCTAATTGTGCCAGTTTCTTTTCAGTGACTTTACCTACACCGGGGATTTTTTTTAAGGGAAGCTGCGCAATAAACCCATCGACCTCATCAGGTGTTATCACATACTGGCCGTTAGGCTTGTTCATATCTGAAGCAATTTTGGCAAGAAATTTAAGTGGAGCAACACCAGCCGACGCCGTTAATTCAAGTTCCTTAAAAATAGCTTGGCGAATATCTTGAGCAATTAAGGTAGCTGAACCGTAACAAAGCTTGCAATCGGTCACATCAAGGTAAGCCTCATCAAGTGATAGCGCCTCAATAGATTCAGTATACCGCCTAAAAATTTGATGGATCTGTTTTGATACGTCTTTATACACCGCATGCCTACCGGGTATAATTTTAAGATTAGGGCACAGTTTAATCGCTTGTGCCATTGACATAGCACTGTGTATACCATATTGACGAGCTAAATAATTGGCAGTGGCAACCACACCACGTTTACGGGGATCACCTCCAACCGCAATGGGCAAATTGCGATAACGGGGGTTATCTCTCATTTCAACGGCGGCATAAAAACAATCCATATCGACATGAATAATTTTTCGCATAAAACGGCTTCACAACACTTAAAAATATACTGTATAAATATACAATATCATAACTAAAACTGTTGTGTAAATAGCCTTTACGGTTACTTAGCCAATTTATCAAAATCAATTAAACCATTTTTATCATAAGGATCGCCAATCCAGCGCGTTGATTGATGAAAACTAGGATTAACAATACTTTTTTCAGGAACGTATAAGTTATAGCTTAATCCCGCTAAATCAGACCACGTGTGAATCAAATCTTGCGTACTAAATTTGCGATCCACATAATGTTGATAATGATTCGGATGCGTTGCCACCCATGTTGGTGATTGCCACAGCATAAATGGCACAGTATACATGGTGCGAGTTGGTGCTTTTTCGTTTCGCCCTAAGATATTGTGTGGTGGGGTTTGATAAACATCTTCGCCATGATCTGAAAAATACAACATAAAACCATTTTCTTGGCTATCTTTAAAGATATTAAAAAGCGTTGTCGTAATATAATCGTTATAACTTATGGCATTATCATAAGTATTATACACATCGACTTTATCGTCATCGATATTAAATGTAATACCTGTTTTATCTTTAAAACGATCATACACACTATCTTTTGGGTAACGGAACGCGTATTTCATATGCGTGCCTAGCAAATGAATAACAATGAATTTCTTCTCACTTGGATCATTCAACACTTTTTTAAATGGTTCAAAAACGGACTCATCATATCGCCTTGCACTTTGATTACGATCGTTATTCATATAAAATTGTTCATCCGTTTGCTGAGAAAACATCGTTAACATCGTATTACGGCGAGTCATTGTTTGCTGATTGGTGATCCAAAACGTTTTATAACCTGCTTGTTTCATTAAATGGATTAAAGATGGCGTTTTTAAATATAAATCTGGGTGCTGTTCATCAGCAAAAGTTAATGCTTGTTGTAAAATTTCAATGGTATAAGGTCTTGATGAAATCACATCATTAAATACCACAAAATTCGGATTATCTTTTTTGAACTGCTCAATTTGTGGTGTAGTATCCCGTCCATAGCCATAAATTCCCATTCTATTGCGTGTTGTTGATTCACCTATTACTAGCACTAACGTTCTTGGGGTATTACCGTTGGCATCTTTTAAATTTTCTAACGGTGGTAATGTTTGCAAATGGTTTAAAATATCTTTCATATTTGATAATTGTGAACGATAAGCTAAATAACCATTAAGCAATTGCCATGGTACGGTTGTTTCCATACGTGATAGCAGGTGCGATCCCGCTTTCCTGATGGATGATTTTTTTATTGTGACACTAATAAACACTGGCATAATGGCATAAATCACAATTAACAGTGATGCAATCCATTTTGTACAGCTTTTAACATAAACTGGTTTTACTTTAGTCCACAGATAAATCCCTACCAAGCTATAAATAATCAGAATCACAACTAATTTAATACTCAAATACTGCTGAATAAACTCACTAGACTCAGCAAAGTTTGATTCCGCCATAATAAAAAAGACACTTTGCGAAAATTCCTGTCGATAAATAATAAAATATCCAACAGAAATCAAAGACAAACTGCCCACAATCATTCCAAAAACAGTCGCAATCCTCCGCGTATAGTTAGGAAAAATTAAAACAGGAATAAGCCAAATCAAACTATAAATAATAGAATCACGCAATCCAATAACATTAGAATGACCAGAAAAGAAAATATACAATTGCAACGCACTAGAAAAATAAGTAAAAAATAGAATATTAAAGATAAGTGCTGATCGACTAAAAGAACGATTTGCTTTGGTGTTTTGCATAGATATTAAATAAGTTTGTTATTAATTATTAAAAATAATCTACGCAAAATAGATTAATAAAACCTTAAGACATAAAAATTTTTATTTAAATAATAAGTTATCAACAAAGAATAATCGTGAATTAATTTAGATGAATAATAGATAAATAGACAGCTAAAGACCTTTATTTAGCCCTTAACAACGACTATTTATTGAAAATTAAACCCCAACATTTTGGCAATGTGACTATTTTCAGGTTGTTTTAGCTGTTTTGGCAAACCATTAAAAACAATCTGCCCATTATCCACGACCAAACAACGCGAAAAGTAACTGAGCGAATCATCAAGGTAATGCGATATCATCATTAATGTTAAATTAAACTTATCACAAATTTGATTAACTAGCGCTAGCATTTCATAACGTAAAGCTTGATCAAGCGCTGAAAAAGGCTCATCCAATAATAAAATAGGCCGATGCTGAATTAAACAACGCGCAAGTGCCACTCGCTGGCGTTGCCCACCTGATAACTGTTCTGGATATCGTTTGCCAAATCCATCCAGTCCCACTTGAATTAGAATGTCACAAATAGTCTGTTGCTCAGCTACCGTTAACTTTAATGATGGCTTAAGTCCTAAAGCAATGTTTTGTTCAACGGTTAAGTGACTAAATAAATTGTTATCTTGAAACAACATTGATACAGGGCGTTTACCAGGAAGTAAGTTATTTGCGTATTGTTTATTAAGAATGATATCGCCCGATTTTGGATGAATAAATCCAGCAATTAAATTTAATAAAGTACTTTTACCTGCACCGCTAGGCCCAACAATAACGACGCGTTCTTTTGCTACTATAGCAATATCAAAATGTACTTTAAAATTATCATATTGATAATTAATGTGATTCAGTTCGATCATAATCTATCACAACCAACAAACTAAAAGATAATATTAACAATAATGCAGCCGTTACGGTACTTTCTTGATAATAATAATGCGATATTTGCTCATATAAATAGTAGGGTAACGTAATGACTGACTGCCCACCAAATAACGCAATAATACCAAAATCACCTAATGATAATATGGCTGAAAAAGCAAAGCTCTGAATGATTAATTTTTTTAGCGCTTTGTATTCGATCAAATAAAAATGCAACAAACCATCAATATTGAGTGATTGAGTTAATTGCCAGTAGCGTGCGGTCACATCATACATTGGTGCGGCAAGATTTTTTAATACAAAAGGTAATGCCATTAAGCCATTACACAACATAATTAAGCCACACACAAATACAGAACTATACGCGTAGGGAAATAACAATAAAAACAGACCCGATGCCAGTGCCATGCTTGGAATAATTAAAATCAGCGATCCCACTAACATTAATCGATTGCTCCACTGCGTGTGTTGGTTAATCAATAGGCGACTGTTGGTATAAAGTAATAATAAAGCAAGTAGCATAGCAATCATTGCCGATCCCAAAGCAATTAATACCGAAAACATAACAGCGTGTTGGAAAGCTGCCGTTAAAAATGACCACTTAAAAAAATAAATCCCTTCAATAATTATGGTGATGATGGGCAGCACAATAAATAGCCCACCAATAACAATAATCAACATACTCAACAACACTAAGTGAAACGAAACTGGCACGCAATAATTTTGCCTAACGTAGTTCACACTAAGTCTTTTGTTATAATTTGTTTTTTGCATCAACCGCATAAAACTAACACAACAAACTAACTGCAAACAGGCTAAAAATACAGCTTGTATCAAATCAAACTCACGAATAGATTGATAAATAGCCACTTCAATTGTGGAATATTTTGGTCCACCACCAAGCGTTAATACTATGGCAAAACTCGAAAAACAAAGCATAAAAATAAGCGATGCCATCGGGAACAATTGCCGACGTAGTAGCGGCCATTCAACCAATTTAAAATAAGTAAAACTCGAAAAATTTAACTGCGTTGCTAACTGTTTGTGTGCGACAGGCACGTTATTTAATGTTTGGTAAAATAAACAACAAGCATACGGAAAATTAAGAAACACATGCGCAAGTAATATACCTTTTAAACCGTAAATGGATGTAATAAATGGTAATCCCAAACAATTGAACACCCCTGCCAATAAGCCATGTTTTCCGTAAACAGACAGCAGCCCCGTTACCACAACAAGGGTAGGTAAAATGAAGGTAATTGGCATTATGCGTAACAATAACCGTTTACCCCAAAAATTGACCATTGATAAAGCTTTCGCCATGACTATTGCAGATAAAATAGATAATAATGTCGATAGCGTTGCTTGAAATACTGTTATCCAAATCAAATGCATTAAATAACTATCAAAATAGACAGTTAAATTATTAGACTTAATAGCGACCAAGCAAAGTGCACATAGCGCTGTGCCTAATACAATTAAGATGAAGCTTGCAGCGCTAAAACCAGGAAGTAATGTTCTTAATTTCAACATTAGACTAAATAAAACTACTTACTAATGGTGGATTTCCATTCACGTACCCACGCTTTTTGATTCTGTTCAACTTGCTTGGCATCAAACTCAAGCGCTTTATCAACTGGCCTAATTTGCTGAAAAGCGTCAGGTAATGGAATATTAATAATCGGATACATGAAATTTTTTTCAGCAAATTGGCGCTGTACCTCAGGGGTTAATAAATATCTCAAAAATGAACGTGCAAGCTCCGGTTGCTGACTGTACTTAGTGATGCCAGCAACTTCAACTTGACGATAATGACCTTCGTCAAAAATAGCCGCAGCATAACGATGATCATTATTATTCATAATATGAGCCACAGGTGAAGTGCTATAACTAAGCACAAAATCAGCTTCACCTTTTAAAAATAGACCGTAAGCTTCGCTCCAACCTTTGGTCACAGTCACAGTATTGTTAGCTATTTTTTGCCATGCAGATGCCGCATCATCACCATATATATTCTTTATCCAAAATAATAAACCTAAACCAGGTGTACTCGTTCTTGGATCTTGATAAATAATCTTCCAATTGGCTTTATTATCAACTAATTCATGCATAGTGCGTGGCGGGTTACTAATCTTTTGCTGATCATAAATAAAGGCAAAATAACCAAAATCATAAGGCATAAAATTACTATCCCACCAGTCGGTATTTAAATTATTTGGCTTACTGATTTGATGAGGAATAACAATACCTGCCTGTTTGGCTTGATCTAAAAGGTTATTGTCTAACCCTAAGATCACATCGGCATTGGTTCTATTCCCTTCAAGGCGAATTCGATTTAAAACCGCCACCCCATCGCCTAATGCAACAATTTCAAGTTGGCAGTCGCACTGAGCTTCAAAGCCCTTTTCAATCGCCTGACCAGGTCCCCATTCTGAAATAAACGAATTATAACTATAAACAATCAAAGTAGGTTTTTCGCTAGTAGCATTGGCATTGTTGACCACAAAAAGTGCAAACAAGCCTAAAGGTAATAAAACATTCTTAAAAAACATTTTGCCTCCAAAATAGCAAATAAAAGACAAAAGGTTTGAGCAGATACAATAAACTCAAATCCCTCCGCTGGCATGATCCAGTTCAGGTTCGACGGGTTATGTTAGCCAATCTAACATTCTCAGCCCTACTGGGCACCCCGTTGAGAACGTCGAGTAGTTTAGAGGTTAGCGTGAGGATTGTAAACAACGAAAGTGACCAAGAGTGTATGTTTGCGTTTTTTTTTAAACACCAAAACAAAAATATGATTAAATTCGATATCTTTTTAGACATTTTTTAGTTGGTTAAATGGTTTTCATTATGGTTCCCTATTCGTAGTCTTGTTGATTTGTTAGATGTCGCAACCTTCCCAACTGCGTATAAACAATTGATTTTTTTGAAAAGATGAAAATAAAAACTTCAATAAAATCAATACCTTTTCTGACTGATTTTTAGCAAAAAAACTTCCTAAATTGAACGTAATCTTCATAACTATTTTGATCACCAAACAGCAAACGTCCGAAACCACTACAAATAACTGACAATCAATCTACAAATAAAAAACAGTTAGAAAAATATTTGATTTTATTATTTTTTTTATTTTAAAATAAAAAAACTTACTCAAACCAAATCATTGACGCCATCCGCCCTGTTTGATTTTCCCGACGGTATGAAAAAAACTTATCTTGTTCAGTATAAGTACAAAAATCCCCTCCAAAAATCTTAGTTACTCCCATTGCTTGTAAGCGTTGTTTAGCAATTAAGTAAAGGTCGGCTAGGTATTTTTGTTCAGCAGGGTTGATTAATTTAAAGGCAATTTTTGCATTGCGGTCGACTTTTTCAAATTGTTCCTTGACATCAATACCAACTTCGAATTTTTTGGCACTGATCGCTGGCCCAAGCCATGCGATGATGTTTGACGGTGGCGAGACAAATTTTTTGACTGTTTCTTCCAGTATTCCGTTACATAATCCTCGCCAGCCGGCATGTGCTGCCGCAACTTCGTCACCATTAGTTGTACAAAACAAGACTGGCATACAATCGGCAGTAAGTACTACGCTCACTTGTTTGGGTTGATGAGTATAAGATGCGTCGGCTTCTATCGTTTGGTTAGGAATGTTGCCTGTTGCTGTTTGTAAAGCAATTTGCGATATATCCAGCGCTATGGTGCTGTGGGTTTGAGTTAGCCAATAAGGTTCGCTGGGTATCTGTTCGGTTTGTATTAGGCGCTGGCGGTTTTGCGCTATGTGCTCTAAATTATCGCCTGTTCGACTCCCCATATTTAAGCTCGCAAATGGTGCCATACTAACACCGCCTGTTCGTGTTGTGGTGAGGGCATGGACGTTTTTGGGTGCTGTCCAATATGGGTAAATCGATTTTATCATGTTGGTTACCAGTCTAGTTCATCTTTGTGCTGTTCAGTGTCTTCTTGCAAAGCTTGAATTAACGTTTGCATGTCTTGCGGTATTGGTGCATTCCATTGCATGAGTTCTCCTGTAATGGGATGATACAGGCGTAACATGGTGGCATGTAATGCTTGGCGGTCAAAGTCACGCAAGGTTTGAATAAACGATTCACTTGCGCCTTTGGGCGGCCTTGGGCGCCCACCATAAAGTGGATCGCCAATTAATGGATGGGCAATATGTGCCATATGTACACGAATTTGGTGAGTACGACCTGTTTCTAAGCGTAAGCGTAATCGGGTATGTAAGCGGTACTTTTCCATCACTCGGTAGTGTGTAACCGCAGGTTTGCCGGTCGGGAATACTGCCATATGGGTACGTTTGGTTGGGTGGCGGGTGATGGGTTGATCTACTGTGCCCCCTGCTGTAATAATACCCATAGCAACTGCCTCATATTCACGGGTGATTTCGCGGTGTTGAAGTGCATCAACTAAATGAGTTTGGGCATTAATGGTTTTAGCAACAACCATAAGGCCTGTGGTATCTTTGTCCAGTCGATGAACAATACCAGCACGCGGTACACGCGCGATGTTAGGATGATAATGTAATAAAGCATTTAATACCGTACCATCCGGATTACCTGCACCGGGGTGTACGACTAAATCACGCGGTTTGTTGATAACTAATATGTCGTCATCTTCATAAACAATATCAAGTTTTATATCTTCAGGTTGGTGATAGGTTTCTTCTTCGATTTCGGCATTAATTGCGATTTTTTCACCACCTAAAACCCTTTCTTTGGGTTTATTAACTATATTGTTATTAACAGTGACTTTATTATTGACGATCCAATCTTTTATTCTTGATCGTGAATAATCAGGGAAAAGCTCTGACAAAGCTTGATCTAAGCGCATCCCTAATTGGTGTTGTTCAATTTCGGTTGATAATTTTAACTCATGCATGTGTAATTTATCTATTTTAAGCTGTTTTGTTTTAGAGTATTATATACCAATCATCGCCTTTTATGTTTAATTATATTTGGATTGAAAACTGAATGAAATTGCGCTTACACTCTTTGTTAGCTATCGCTTTAACTGGCATGCTAATTGGTTGTACTTCTTCTAAGCCAGATGTTGAAAATGTACCCGAAATTGAGCTTTACAATAAAGCTAAATCAGAGCTTGAAAATGGGAATATAAAATCCAGTATTAAAGTATTAGAGTCCATGGATAAAAATTATCCATTTGGCCCTTATTCACAACAAGTGCAACTTGATTTGATTTATGCTTATTATAAGTCTGCCGATTTGCCATTGGCGATTGCCTCAATTGACCGATTTTTAAAGTTGAATCCGACACATCAAAATATTGACTGGGTTATTTATATGCGTGGCCTTTCAAATATGGCGCAAGATGACAATATGATCCAAGGTTGGTTTAATGTTGATCGTTCAGATCGCGATGCTGATTACGCGGCAGCTGCGTTTAAGGATTTTACCTATTTAGTGTCTAGCTTCCCTAGTAGCCAGTACGCTGCCGATGCACAAAAACGTCTTGTATTTTTGAAAAACCGATTAGCGCGCTATCAGCTAAAAGTAGCTCAATTTTATACTAAACGTGGCGCTTATGTAGCAGTAATTAACCGTGTGACTGACATGCTATCGACGTTCCCAGATACCGATTCAACAAAAGAAGCGTTGCTATTAATGCGTAATGCTTATAATGAATTAGGGTTAGTCAACGAAACACAAAAAGTAGATCAACTAATTCAAGCCAACCTTGAAAACATGCCAAAAGAAGAGCAACGTTCATTTTTATCACGCTTCACTAGCGTTTTTAATGGCGGTTAGGCTGTTTTAGATTTGACTTCCAACCATTAATAATTCTGCATAATATAATTGCTATTTAAGTTTGATTAAATGGCAATTAATTAGCAAATTAAAATGGAACCTTGTTAGCTGAAGCTTTACAAAATATTAATTCCATTGTTGTCGATATTAGAGAAAACAATATGTGGAATACAAAAGTTATTATCTCATACTCTATAGCCATATTTTAAACTAACTCTTGATTCACATATCGTTTGTAAAACGTGTCAATAACCAATACAATTAGCAACATATTTTTATTAGCAATAATAGATAGGACATTAACTCGTCATGCAAGAACAATACCGCCCAGATGAAATCGAAGCCACTGTGCAAAAACATTGGCAAGAAAATAAAACCTTTCACGTTACCGAAGATCCATCAAAAGAAAAATATTACTGCTTATCGATGCTACCTTACCCGTCTGGGCGTTTGCATCTTGGTCATGTTCGCAATTACACCATTGGTGATACCATTTCACGTTACCAACGTTTAAATGGTAAAAATGTACTACAACCAATTGGTTGGGATGCGTTTGGCTTACCTGCTGAAGGGGCTGCTGTTAAAAATAATACTGCACCTGCAAAATGGACATACGAAAATATTGCCTATATGAAAAAGCAATTGCAGCTTTTAGGATTCGGTTATGATTGGGATCGCGAAGTAACAACTTGCCGTCCAGAATATTATAAATGGGAACAATGGTTTTTTACCAAGTTATACGAAAAAGGTCTAGTTTATAAAAAAACATCCGCAGTTAACTGGTGTCCAAATGACCAAACCGTACTTGCTAATGAGCAAGTGGTTGAAGGTTGCTGTTGGCGTTGTAGTACACCCGTTGAACGTAAAGAGATCCCACAGTGGTTTATTAAAATCACCGAATATGCCGAAGAGCTACTTAATGATTTAGATACCTTAGAGAGCTGGCCAGAGCAAGTTAAAACTATGCAACGTAACTGGATTGGTCGTTCTGAAGGGGTGGAGTTTGATTTTGCTGTTGAAAATTATGCCGATAAATTACGCGTTTATACAACGCGCCCTGATACTTTAATGGGGGTGAGCTTTGTCTCAGTTGCGGCAGAGCATCCTCTTGCACAATTAGCAGCAAAAAACGATCCTAAAATTGCTGAATTTGTTGCTGAATGTAAAAATACCAAAACAGCCGAAGCCGATATGGCAACCATGGAAAAGAAAGGTATTGCAACGGGCTTTTATGCTATCCACCCATTAACAGGAAAAAAAGTCCCTGTTTGGATTGCTAACTTTGTATTAATTGAATATGGCACTGGTGCCGTCATGGCCGTACCGGGGCACGATGAGCGCGATTATGAATTTGCCTCAAAATATAATTTACCAATTAATCCTGTTATATTAACTCAAGACGGCAACGCGCCAGACTTGTCTGAAAAAGCATATACTGAGCATGGCAAATTATTTAATTCTGGCGAGTTTGATGGTCTGGATTTTGATCAAGCGTTTAATGCTGTTGCCGATAAATTAATTGCGTTAGGTATTGGTCAACGTAAAGTCAATTATCGTTTGCGTGATTGGGGCGTCTCGCGCCAACGTTATTGGGGTGCGCCTATCCCAATGGTGACGCTTGAAGATGGTACAACGATTCCAACACCAGAAGATCAGTTACCGGTTATTTTGCCAGAAGACGTCGAAATGAACGGTATCACTAGTCCAATTAAGGCCGATCCTAACTGGGCAAAAACCACGGTGAACGGCCAGCCTGCTCTGCGTGAAACCGATACGTTTGACACCTTTATGGAGTCATCTTGGTATTATGCCCGTTATACTTGTCCACAATATGACAAAGGGATGTTAGACGAAAAAGCTGCTAACTATTGGTTGCCTGTCGATCAATATGTCGGTGGTATTGAACATGCGATTATGCATTTACTTTATTTTAGATTTTTCCATAAATTAATGCGTGATTTTGGTTTAGTTTCGTCCGATGAGCCGGCAAAACGTCTATTATGCCAAGGCATGGTATTAGCCGATGCATTTTATTACACTAGCCCAACCAATGAACGCATTTGGGTTTCACCAACCGAAGTCACTATTGAACGTGATGAAAAAGGTCGCATTGCTAAAGCCGTTGACAAACATGGCAATGAGCTAGTCCATGCAGGTATGACAAAGATGTCAAAATCCAAAAATAATGGTATCGACCCGCAAGAAATGGTTGAAAAATATGGTGCTGATACTGTTCGATTGTTTATGATGTTTGCTTCGCCAGCGGATATGACATTGGAATGGCAAGAGTCTGGTGTTGAAGGTGCTAACCGATTTATTAAACGTGTATGGCGTTTAGTTTATGAACATGCCCAAAAAGGTCAAACTGCTAAACTTGATATTACAACCTTAGATAGTGAACAAAAATCATTACGCCGTGAGCTACATAAAACCATTGCGAAAGTGAGTGATGATATTGGACGTCGCCAAACGTTTAACACCGCTATTGCCGCTGTGATGGAGTTTATGAATCGCTTACAAAAAGCACCACAAGAAACCGAGCAAGATCGTGCTCTCATGAGTGAAGCATTAAATGCGATTATTCGTTTGCTTTACCCTATGATGCCACACGCTTGTTTTGTTATGTGGCAAGCTTTAGGTCATAGCGAATCGATTGATAACACAACTTGGCCTGTTGCTGACCAATCAGCAATGATTGAGGACGAAAAACTTATTGTTGTGCAAATCAACGGTAAAGTCCGTGGTAAATTTACAGTGCCAGCTGATGCCGATCAAGATTTTGTTGTGTCGCAAGCTAAACAAGAACCTAATATTCAAAAATACTTGAGCGACGTTACTATCCGTAAAGTAATTTACGTGCCGGGTAAATTATTAAATCTTGTTGTGGGTTAAGATGGTTTGATAACTAAATTTAGGCGGTTATAGATATGAAAAAGTATTTAGCATTATTTATGTTATTAGCGATATCCTTAACAGGATGTGGATTTCACTTACAGCATGAGACAGAAGTCCCAACAAGGTTTAAGACAATGTCTTATACCAGCTATGACCCTTATGGGCGATTGTCTCGTAATATTAAAGAATTATTGCTCGACAATAAAGTGACATTAACCGCTAATAATGCTACAAACTCGGTGCCATCATTAAGAATGCTAAGTGAAAATCTAAGCCGCAATACCATTTCAATTTATCAAGATGGTAAAGCAGCCGAATATCAATTAGTGTTAACTGTTGAAGCACAAGTAGTTATTGCAGGTCAACAGATATATCCAATCAATGTTCGTGTATTTAGAACGTTTTTTGATAATCCATCAGAAGCATTGGCAAAAACAGTCGAGCAAGATTTGATCGAAGATGAGATGTTCAAGCAAGCCGCTAAGCAAGTCATCCGTAAATTAAAATCGATTGATGCGGTAAATTAACGTTGTCATGATAAAAATTAATGCCGATCAAATTAGCCATAAATTAGGATCACCCTATTATTTGATTGTAGGTAGTGATCCTTATTTACAACATTATGTCCAAACAGAGTTACGAAAATCCTTTATTCATGCTGGATTTGATGAGCAACTAACGTTTGTGATCGATAATCAAACCGACTGGACCGCGATTTTAGATAGCTGTCAAGCGATGAATCTTTTCTCTAGCCAAACCTTGATTTTTCTTGATTTTGGTGAGGGTGCATTAAATGCTAGTATCACCGCCAAGCTCAATACGTTAAGCGAAGTTTTAACGACCGATATTGCGCTGGTAATTAGCCTTAATAAAATCACAAAATCGCAAGAAAATGCCGCTTGGTATAAGGCACTATCAGATAAGCTTGTGGTTGTTAACTGTGTTACACCTGACACGTTACATTTACCGCAATGGATTAAAAATCATTTGCAACAGCAACAAATGACCATTGAGCCTAAAGCAATAGAACTGCTTTGTTATTATTATGAAGGTAATTTGCTGGCACTAACACAGATTATTGCACAGTTAAAGTTGCTATATCCTGATCAAAACATTTCTTATGATGAAGTTGAAAGCAATATTAACGATTCGGCTATATTTACTCCCTTTCATTGGACTGATGCAATGATTGCTAATAAAACTAAACGGGCTATTCATATTTTACAACAGTTGAAGATGAATGAGTTTGAACCGTTATTTTTATTGCGGATTATTCAACGTGAGTTGATATTGCTGATTAATTTAAAAAAAGGTTCACAACAAAAATCACTAAAGCAAGTCTTTGATGAGTACAAAGTCTGGCAAAACAAAAGAACCATTTATATCAATTATCTAAACCGTTTCGATCTAAAAAGTCTGTTTAGCATACTAGCAAAACTGACCGAAATCGAAATCAGCTTAAAACATGATAATCAAGCACGGATATGGGATGCCATGTTTAGTTTATCAATGCAGTTTATGGGATTAGATAAATGTTAACTGCGTTATTAGGGGGAACTTTTGATCCGATCCATTATGGACACCTTCGCCCTGCTATTTCATTAGCTAGCGAAGTGGGGTTAAAGCAAATTAATTTATTGCCCAATCATATTCCCCCCCATAAACCACAACCTGAAGCAAGTACTGAGCAACGTTTAGCGATGATAAAATTAGCTATTGAAGATTTGCCGTTATTTGCATTAGATGTAAGAGAGCTTTTACCTAAAGCATCAACCCGCCCTTCATACACCATCGAAACGCTTCGAGCATGGCGACAAGAAAATGGGGATAGTGAAGGATTAGCATTTATCATGGGTCAAGATTCATTATTGAGTTTACCAACGTGGCATAAATGGAAAACATTACTTAATTACTGCCACTTGCTAATTTGCCGTAGGCCCGGTTATGCTGAGCATACTGATAATATTGAACTAAAACAATGGATAGATGAACATCAAACCCAAAACGTTCAAGATTTACATGATTTACCGCAAGGGCATATCTTTTTTGCGCACACCCCACTTGAAGATATTTCAGCGACTGAAATCAGGCAAAATATCAACAATCAAGCCTGCTGTGAAAATCTATTGCCGCCCAAAGTGTGGCATTATATTCAACAGCAAGGGCTTTATAACGCAAAGAAATAATATAAAGGGCTTTACATCTGGCAGTTTTTTCGGCATTATTTCGCCGCTGTGTTTATATATTTTGAATTCAGTTTTTTTGTGTTTATACTTAACTTTACTAAATCATAAAATAAAACACGAATAAGATGGCATTAAAGCATCAGATTCTTGTTTTACTACTGCCTTAAGTATGGCAGCATGATAAACCAGTTGAGTATATTTAATTTGTATTTATTATTAAGAGGCCCCAATGGCAAAAGAAGATAACATTGAAATGCAAGGTACTATACTTGATACACTTCCAAACACGATGTTTCGTGTTGAACTTGAAAATGGTCATGTCGTTACTGCACATATTTCTGGTAAGATGCGAAAAAACTATATTCGTATTTTAACTGGCGACAAAGTTACTGTTGAAATGACCCCTTATGATCTGTCTAAAGCACGTATCATCTTCCGTAGTCGCTAATATCGTTATCAAAATAAACTATTTAAAACTATAACAGTTTATTTCTCTCTTTTTTAATAAAAAAATCCGTCGACATTTGTCGACGGAAAAGTGAAGAATCGGAACTAAACTAGCGAATTAATCTTCTCTAGAAAAATCCATCTGTTCATATTTAACCCATTTTGTCTTTTTAACTATCTTGTAGCCAAAGTAAATCATTAAAAATAATGGGATACCAATATAGGTCGCGATAACACCATTCCAATCAATGGTATCTTGCAAGAAAGCTTCGTAATTTTGACCAAGCGTAATAATTAAGCATAAGACAAAAGCGAAAATGGGACCAAATGGGAAACAGCTTGATTTATATGGTAATTGATCAACATCATTACCTTGAATAAAGTAACCCTTTCTAAAACGATAATGGCTAATTGCAATACCTAGCCAAGCAATAAAGCCTGTCATACCTGACATATTAAGTAACCATAAATAAACAGCTTGATCTTTGTACATTGAGGTTAAGAAACAAAGCATGGCCACAAATGTTGTTGCTAACAACGCAGCACGAGGCACACCTGACGATGATAATTTTGCAAAGATTTTAGGCGCTTTACCTTCTTTGGCAAGAGCATAAAGCATACGCGTTGAAGCATAGAGCCCTGAGTTACCGGCTGATAATACCGATGTTAAAATCACTGCATTCATAAATGCCGCCGCAGATAATAATCCCGCATTCTTGAATACTAGGGTAAACGGGCTTACGCTAATGTCGGTTTCGTTATTACGCAACAAGTTAGGATCGGTATAAGGAATAATCATGCTGATAACAAAAATCGCAAGGATATAAAACAGTAGTATTCGCCAAAACACTTGGCGCATAGCTTTAGGTATGTTTTTTTCTGGATCTTTTGATTCACCAGCGGCAATACCAATAAGTTCCGTGCCTTGGAATGAAAATCCAACCACCATCGCCACACCAATCATTGCTGAAAATCCACCAGCAAAAGGAGCTTCTTTAATTGTCCAATTTTGCCAACCTGCACCTCCTGCCCCCTGAAAAATTCCAATAATCATTAATAAGCCAACGATAATAAAAACAATTACCGTAACAACTTTAATTAATGAAAACCAAAATTCTGCTTCACCAAAACCTTTAACTGAAATATAGTTTAAGCAAAAGATGATGCTTAAAAATAATAAGCTCCATAACCAAC
Source organism: Gilliamella bombicola (assembly GCF_900094945.1). GTDB lineage: Bacteria > Pseudomonadota > Gammaproteobacteria > Enterobacterales > Orbaceae > Gilliamella > Gilliamella bombicola. Next base: position 12,351 of record NZ_FMAQ01000009.1, on the reverse strand, counting down.
TATAAGGTCCTGCATCAAACCAATAAGAGATAACTAATTGAGCTGCAACTAAGTCTACAGCAACCGTAATTGCCCAGTTGTACCAATAGTTCCAACCAATGGCAAAACCAAAGGCTTCATCGACATAACGTGAACCATAAGTTGCAAAAGTACCTGAAACAGGCAAATAAGCTGCTAGCTCACCAAGGCTGGTCATTAAAAAATATACCATCACACCTATAATGGCATACGAAAGCAATGCACCTCCAGGACCTGCCTGAGCAACGGTTGCCCCTGATGCAACAAATAGCCCAGTTCCGATCGAGCCACCAATAGCTATCATGGCTAAATGGCGGGCTTTTAAATCTCGTTTTAATTTGTTTTTCATAATGATTTTCTTCTGTCTAAAGAGATTAAGTTTGATAATAAAAGTAATCACTAAATTAATATGCTTATAAAACTACATGTAACGACCAATCAAACTTAAAAAGTATTGATATCTATCGTTGAATAATGAAGTGCGGGGGAGTTTATCAAAAAAAATACTGTGCGAGATAAATAATTCTAATAATCGAACTGTTTTGTTAAATTTAAGCAATACTTAATCTTTAGTTAGCTGTTCTAATTGAGTTAAATAATTTAACGCTTGTATTCGATTATTACCACACATTTCGAAGCAGGGCTTCAATCGACCACAAACTGCAGGTCTTGATGGGTGCAAAAATAATTTACATTGATAATTATCATCTAAATGAATACAAGCAACACCAGCCGGCTTCCCTTTAGGCATACCGGGAATAATTGATGAAATCGATGGTGCAATACAACAAGCACCACAGTTTTGCCTGCATTTGAATAAATCTGCCATAGTTTTTCTTTAATTTAAGGCGCTTGAATAAATTTTGATGGTGACAATAGCAAGTTAGCGGTAAAATAGCGAGCTAATTTTTAACTCTTTTATTAATTGTGAAGAATAAATACTATGGCTAAAGCAAATGAAATAAAACGTGGCGATGCCGTCACTTATAATGGTAAATTATTACTAGTTAAAGATATTGATGTTCAAAGTCCAAGTGCTCGTGGCGCAAGTACACTTTATAAAATGCGTTTTACCGATGTCAAAAATGGCGGAAAAGTTGAAGAGCGTTTTAAAGGTGATGATATCCTCGAAACGATTGAACTATCACGCCGTCCTGTTAGTTTTTCGTATATTGATGGCGATGAATATGTGTTTATGGATAACGAAGATTACACCCCGTATATCTTCAAAAAAGAGCAAATTGAAGATGAATTACTGTTTATTCCAGAAGGTGGCATGAATGGTATTCAGGTGCTAATGGCGGATGGTGAAGTGCTTGCTTTGGAATTACCACAAACAGTTGATCTAGAAATTGTTGAAACATCGCCAAGTATTAAAGGTGCTTCAGCCAGTGCGCGAACTAAACCAGCGACCTTATCAACCGGACTTGTTATTCAAGTTCCTGAATATATTGATAACCACGAAAAAGTTAAAATCCATATTGCTGAACGTCGTTATATGAGTCGTGCCGAGTAACCAATAAAACTGTAATGAATATATATAATCAAAATAAACTACACAAACGATTGCGTCGCTTAACTGGCGAGGCAATTGCTGACTTTAATATGATCGAAGCAGGTGATCGTATTATGGTCTGCTTATCAGGCGGTAAAGATAGTTATACTTTGCTTGATATTCTTATTAACCTGAAAATCAGTGCTCCAATAAACTTCGATTTAATAGCCGTTAATTTAGATCAAAAACAACCGGGGTTTCCTGAACATGTATTGCCACAGTACCTGCAATCATTAGGCATTGAGTATAAAATTGTTCAAGAAAACACTTACGGTATTGTTAAAGAAAAAATACCTGAAGGTAAAACAACCTGTTCGCTTTGTTCTCGCTTACGCCGTGGAATATTGTACCGCACAGCCACCGAGCTTGGTGCAACAAAAATTGCCCTTGGACATCATCGTGATGATATTTTAGAAACACTGTTTTTGAATATGTTCTATGGCGGTAAACTCAAAGCAATGCCACCGAAGCTAATGAATGACTCAGGCGAACATATCATTATCCGACCACTAGCTTATTGCAAAGAAAAAGACATCGCCAAATATGCTGAAATTAAACAATTTCCGATTATTCCTTGTAATCTTTGTGGTTCACAACCCAACTTACAAAGACAAGTAATTAAAGAAATGCTCAATGAATGGGATAAAAAGTTCCCCGGGCGCATTGAAACCATGTTCCGAGCAACACAAAACATCACCCTATCCCATCTGTGTGATACCAATTTATTTGATTTCAAAGGGATTAAAAAAGGTGATCTTGCCGTTAATGGTGGCGATATCGCTTTTGACCGCGAAGATATGACGCCAACCGTTGGCTTTGATGCTTCCGAGCTTGAAGAACAAGATATGATTTTATGGAAAGAAGCAAAATAGCTAATCCAATCAATAAAGTTTATTGTTCCGCTAAATAACTTTCAAAATCAACCCAGTCTCAAAAGTTATCGGTGAATTTTTTTAATTCACCGATAATATTCCCTCCTCCCTAAAATTTATGATCTTGCTCACGCATTAGTAAAAAATCACGTTTTTTTATTGTAGAATTATGTATCGTAAAATAAAATTGAAACGTTCCAATTTTAATAAATAGATAAAAACAAAACTCGATAATGGCAAACTAAACTTATAGGAGAACAATGTGAAACTACAATTTTTGGGAACGGCTGCATCTGAAGGTATTCCCAATCCTTTTTGTAAATGCCAAATATGCGAAAAATCACGCATTATAAAAGGAAAAAACATACGCACGCGTAGTTCTGTTGTCATTGATGACATAATGCAAATTGATTTTGCTCCAGAATTTAGCTATCAAGTGATGCGTGAAAATATTGATGTCACCAAAATAAAAGATCTGCTGTTCACTCATACTCACCCTGATCACTTCAATGTAGGGGATTTGTTTAGCCGTATGGTGGACTATGGATTTAATATCACTCATCCACTTTATGTGTACGGTAATGATATTGCAATCAATGGTTGCTTAGATGTATTACCAGGATATAGCCATGAACGTTTTGTGTTCAACTTATTAGTGCCATATCAATCTGTTATAACATCGGCCGGATATACAGTTACACCACTACTGGCTAATCATGCTAAATGGGAATTTTGCTATATCTATTTAATTGAAAAAGACGGCAAAACCATACTTCACGGTCATGATTCGGGATATTTCCCTGAACTAACTTGGCAATGGCTAAAAAATAGTGGTAAAAAAATCGATTTAGCGATTTTTGAGTGTACTTATGGATATAAACAAAATGATCGTACTAATAATCATATGAGTATTGAATCAGTAATATCGGCACAAAAACGAATGCTTGATGAAGGCATTTTTCATAGTAGTACGCAACTCATCACTTCTCATCACTCTCACAGCAGTGGCTTTATGCACGATGAATTAGTTGAGATTTTTAAACCTTACAATATTGAAGTTGCTTACGACGGCTTAATAAAAATAATTTAATAGGGAACTTACTATGTTCAAAATACCTCGTTTACTGATAATGATGTTTTTACAATATTTTGTGCAAGGTGCATGGAATATGGTTATTGGTGCGGTACTTGCCGCTTATGAGTTAAAAGAGATCGTTGGTTCAACTTATTCTGTATTAGGAATTGCAACCATTATTTCACCACTATTTATTGGTATGATTGCAGATCGATTTATTGCCTCACAGAAGATGATGGGGATACTACACATTATTAATGCAGGTGTACTATTTTTAATTCCTACTTTTGTTGAAAGTAGCAATACTGTTGGCTTTTTAATTATGATCTTTATTGTTGGATTACTCTTTTACCCAACTACGGCGTTAGCCAATAGTGTCAGTTTTAGGCATATTGATGGTGTACGTTGGTTCCCGATCATTCGTGTGTTTGGCACCATTGGTTTTATGGTTGTCGGTTTTATTCTTGGCTATACTGGTTTTTCAAAATCAATTAACTCATTTTTACTTGCAGCGGTAGCTTCGATCGTATACGGTGTTTATTGCTTTACCCTACCAAACACGCCACCAACAAGCAAAAATAAGAAATTTTCAATCCGCGATGCACTGTGTTTAGATGCATTATCATTATTTAAAGATAAATATTTCACCATCTTTATGTTATCAACCTTTATATTGATGATAACAAAAACTGCTTATAGTGCTTACTTGCCGGTATATTTACCAGTACTTGGTCTTGAACCAGCATCAATGATGCAAATTGCTATCGCTACCGAAGTTTTATTTATGTTCCTTTTATCGTTCTTATTGGGACACTTTGGTTTTAAAAAGATTATTTTGTTCGGTGCCATTTGCTGGGTAATTCGTAGTTTAATGTTATCTCTCGCTGCGACTACTGATAGTAGTACGCTCTTTTATGTTATTGGTGCTTTATTGTTACAAGGAGCTTGCTGGGACTTCTTTTTTACCGCAGGAGATATTTATGTCGATAAAAAAGCAGGTCCTGAAATTAAAGCTCAAGCTCAAGGTTTACGTCTTATTATATCCAATGGATTTGGTCTATTTATGGCGGCATCAGTATGCGGATTTATCAATAACCGAGTAGTTACAGCAAAAACCTTACCAAATGCAGGTCCACAATGGCAAGAGTTTTGGATCTATCCGGCTGCTGTAGCCGCTGTCGTTGCTGTTGGTTTTTGGTTTTTCTTTAGAGATAAAGATATTATTACGACCTCTAAAACCATTTCATAATTAAAACACAATAAATAAAGTAAATATTGATATAACAAACACCATACTGCTAATAATATTAACGTTATTAGCAGTATTCTTTTTTTATATGAGAGTTAATTTTTAAAATAACCTGCTCTGAACTATATTGTCCTTTAATCCACTTTGATAAATAACGACCAATAATATGTTCAATATGCCTTAAATTAATAGCTTGATTACCTATATAGTTTTCTCGTTTTCCATTGGCATACTGTAATTGTGCTAATTTCAACCAAGGATAACCTTTTATAATACGTTGGTTTTGAAGAATACTATTTTGTGCGGTTGTACCGCCTAATAATGCAATTTGCTCACTGATTTCTTTAGAATAAATCCAATCAAAAAATAGTGACGCCGAAACTGTTTTTTTACTATATTTTGAAATACCTAATGAGCCACCACCAAATAATGGGCTATTACCAGGCACTTGAGCATACCCCACTAATGGCAAAATATTTCGATGGTTGATATAACTGAATAAGTTAACATAGACCATTATCATAGCCAATCGACCTTGCTCAAATTGATTAACTGACTCTTGCCACCATGCCGTATCTACTTTGTTTGCAATCTGCATAAAAGACTGTAATTGCGTCAATGTTTCAATAGCTATTGGACAATCCAAACCTAATTGTTGGTTGCTAAATAGCTCACCTCCCTGAGCGTAATAACGTACTAGAAATTCAGATGCAATAATTTCGTCATTACCTAAGGTTATGCAACTACCAAATTCTATTGGTGATTCAGGATTTTGTGCTTGGTTAAAAAAGCTAGCAATTTGATTAAATTGTTTAAAATCAACGGGTACACCTAAATGTTGACGATATTTTTCAAAATAGGATCGTTTAATTAAGGGATCTTCAAACAGATCTTTACGATAAAATAACATCTGTACGCTGGGATCAAAAGGCAGTGCATAAGCCGTATTATTCACATAACTATATCGTTTAACAATTTCAGGTAAATAGCGACTGAATAAATTAGTTAAGTTAAGATTTAAATCAGATAATGGTTTAAATACCTTTGGGGCAAACCAAGGTAATCCTGCCATATCAATACGAATAATATCAAATTGTTTATATTGTTCAAGCTCATTAAGGATATGATAAATTTTATCAAACGGTTCGATAATTAAATTAACTTTTATTCCGCTCATTTTTTCAAAATGTGGAAGTAACTTTTTTAAAGCCTCCGTTGATGGACTAGGTATAATTAATACATTGATTTGCTCATTGCTATTAAATTTGGTATTAGCAATCTGATCAGACAATAAAAAAAAGCCTTTATTATCTAATTTATAAACTGGCTCTCCTTTGATTAAGCTAATGATTTGCTGACTTAACATACCATAATTCATATGATATTGATAAAAATTGTTTTCATAAAAAAAACTATCATCAGTAAGCGTATAAATAGGCGGACAAAGTTGCAAGCTACCAAAATAACTAGCGTTCCGTAAATAACGAGCACGCTCAATATCCATGGTAATAAGTGCATCAAAAGGTTCAGATTCTTTTGTAAAAAAACTGAAAGACAAATTATAAGTAGTATTTGACGGAATTGATTCAATACTTTTTAATTCAATAGGATAATGTTGTACATTAAAGGCCTTTTGCAGACCTTTTTTAAAAGATTGTGCATGAGTATGGTGTTCAGAATTACTCAGTAAACCAATACGTTTATAATCATGTTTCATTATCTCACTAGCAATATCAGCGCCAGCCTTCTCATAATCCAACGTAATAAATTGCACAGCCGATTCAGGTTGGCGATAAACAAAAATAATTTTTTCTTTAGCTATTTTTATTTTTTGGTAATAACTATCGGCATTGTCTAAAGAACTAACGGCTATCACTGCATAATCGCGCTTAACAGCTATCTGTTCAATAAGTTTTTGTTCTAGCTCTCTGGAATCATAAGTTAGGTATAACGTTAGTTCATAACCAAGCTGATTTAAATCATGAAATAATCCATCATAAAGATTAGCATATTGTTGAGATGAGATATTAGGCAAAACAACCGAAATCGTCTTTGCCGCACCTTCTTTTAGTATTTTTGCTTGTAAATTAAGGTGATACCCTAACTTTTTAGCTGCATCTTCCACTAGTTTAATTTTTTTAACACTAACATTTCCACGACCATTAAGTACATTTGAAACCGTACCATGTGATACACCTGCCTGTTTAGCTATATCTTTGATCGTTGTCATTTAGTTTTAAACTCCAAAAATTAAAACAAGATTTTTTGCCAAATTAAGCTGCTAACACCAAATATCAGGCTAGCCACTTTTTCCAGCTCTGGTTAACAATATGCCTTTCTTGTTTAAAACACGAGCTCTCAACCGTACTCGGTAAAACTTGCAGTGCTAATTGATGGATTTCGTTACGCATATCAATATAAGCTTTAGTTAACTGCTGGGCTTCTTCGTTATCCATAATTTGGTAATTTGCCGCGAGTTCTAAAATACGAACATTATCGCTCCATGTTGTCATCTTAGGATATTGATAAGCATAATTAAGCACCAGATATTGCGATAAAAATTCAATATCACCAATACCGCCCTCATCAATTTTTAAGTTAAATAAATTGTTTTGAGTGCTACCTAAATGTACTCTCATTTTTTCACGCATTTCACGCACTTCTTTTTTTAATACAACTTCATCACGCTTTTTACAAAGTACATTATGCCGAATTTGGTTAAAGCGTTTGATTAATTCACCTTCACCATATACAGCTCGAGCACGTACTAAGGCTTGATGTTCCCATGTCCAAGCTTCATTCATTTGGTAATCTTCAAACGAATCTAAACTACAAGCAAGAAGCCCTGCATCGCCTTGAGGACGAAGTCTAACATCAACTTCATATAAAATACCAAAGCTAGTACGCACATTAAATAGATGGATGATACGTTGCACAAGGCGTAAATAAAATTGACGACTGTCGATCTGCTTATCACCATTGGTCACGCTATTAGCTGGGCAATTATGTAAAAAGACTAAATCAAGGTCCGAACCATAACCCAATTCCCAGCCACCTAATTTACCATAGGCAACCACAACTAGTCCTTTATCATTATCTGCCAAATATTCTGGTCTTCCATAACGAGCAACCATTTGATTCCAAGCCATTTGTACCACAAAATCTAATAAGGATTCAGCCACATAAGTTAGGTGATCGCTAACTTTCATGGTGGTTAACACATTCTCAACATCGGCGGCGGCGATATGCAGTAATTGCATCTGCTTAAATTGACGTAATGCTTCAAGCTGTTGCTCCTCATCATCCAACTGAATACGTAATAAATACTGATAAAGCTGACTTTTATACTCATTAGGTGCAACGGTTTGGTACAGCGAATTGATATCAATAAGCTCATCTAACAATATAGGATAATGAGCAAGTTGATCGCTAATCATTGGTGATGCGCTACATAGGCGAATTAATTGCTTTAAAGCGGTTGAATATTCAAGTAACAGCTCTAAATAAGTGGTACGACTTACAATATTCACTAGCAATGGCAAAATCCTTGCTAGCACCATTGTTGCTTGCTTTTCGCTACAGACGGATTCTAACAAACGTGGCATCAACTGATCGAGGATTTCACGCCCCCGTACGCCAATGGTACGTTTACCTATATCATCACGAAATTGCACTAACATTTGGTAGATCTGCGCAACTTCTGTTTCTGAATAGGTAGGTAATATTGCACTAACATCGCTTATTTGAAGATCAGGCACCCAAAGATCGTCAAATTGATCGTTATAAGGCTTGGTGGTTGAGGTAGATTCTGATTCGTTTTCGCCAATAAGTTCATTAAAAATTTGGCGATTATATTCCATCCGTCCAGATAAATCTTTTTCAAAATCATGCCAATTGCCAAACCCCATACTGGTAGCTAAGCGAATTTGATCAAGTGCATCGTCTGGTAATGTTTGAGTCTGTTCGTCGGCAATGGCTTGTAGAAGATTTTCACAACGGCGCAAAAATAGATAATTTTCTCGTAACAATGATACTTCGTTCGATTCAAGTAGTCCTTCTTGTTCAATCACATGAAGGGCATTTAATAGCGAACGAGTTTGTAACCTAACCACTCGCCCACCGCGAATAAGTTGAAACACCTGTACAATAAACTCTATTTCACGAATGCCACCTGCGCCAAGCTTGATATTACTTTTTAAACCACGGCGACGCACTTCACGTTCAATCATACTTTTCATATTACGCAATGATTGTAAAACACTAAAGTCAATATAGCGCCGATAAACAAAAGGCTTCAGCATTTGATACAGTTCGCATACATAAGGGGCGCTCTGATCACCAAGTACTTTTGCTTTAACCATGGCATAACGTTCCCAATCTCGCCCTTGCTCTTGATAATAATCCTCCATGGCAGAAAAGCTAAGCACCAAAGGCCCACCATCGCCAAGCGGACGCAAGCGCATATCAACACGATAGACAAAGCCATCTTCAGTGATCTGATCGAGCGATTTAATTAAGCGTTGACCTAATCGAGTAAAAAAGACAGCATTATCAAGCTCCCGCCGACCGCCTTGGGTTTGCCCATGCTCGGGATAAGTAAAAATCAAGTCAATATCGGACGAAAAGTTCAGCTCTCCGCCACCTAATTTCCCCATACCTAAAATCAATAAAGGTTGCGCTTGGCCTTGAGCATTGCAAGGTGTTCCCCACTCTTTGCAACTAAGTTCGTACAACCAATTACGCGCGGTGACAATGAGCACTTCGGCCAATTCGGTCAATTGCAATAAAATCTGCTCATCATTGCTTATTCTAGCCAATTGTGACCACGCAAGGCGCACCAGCATAAAATGTCGAAATAACCGCAGTTTTTTCATAAAAATAGCTTCATCGGTCACATCTGCCAATTGCGCATCTAACCAAGATTGATAAAATAGCCTTTCATCTGCTTGCGGTGGATTTTGTACTATGTCAGCAAACCAGTTAGGGAATCGGTTAAAAGCATCAACCAAAAAATCACTCTGCACCAAAACATCAAGGTGAGCTTGCACTTGAGCTAGATTGCATTGTTGAAGTTGAGTGGTAACTTTTTGCTTTTGTTGTTCAAACAAAGAAGAAAACGACGAGTTAAATTCTGACATAGGCAAGCTCTCTTAGAAATTAGTACTCAAAATAGCATCAGCGCAACAAAGTTATATTATAAATGACTTTTGCTACTGATATAGTTATTCCTACAAATAATGCATACTGGCTATCAGCATCAATTTTAATTTGGTATTTATCTCACTAAAAGCAAACGCTTTTATTGAATTAACAGATAATAATGCCGTTTGCCATTGGGCAAATTCCGGTTCGTGAGATAGTGGTTTATTGGTTAACTGATCATTTACCTGATTTAAGGTTTGCAGGTAGTATGCTAAATCATCCACTTCTAACGCATATTCCTCGTTTTGTTGCCAAAACTCGAGCAACTCAGATAAATCACATTGGCTTGAAAGCGCATAAACGCATTTTTTAGGTGCCAGATTGTTCAGTAATCGATAACCTCTAGAAGCTTTACTTTGTGAAAATAGATGCAAATTAAATCGAGTTAGCTCAATAGCAAAATTGAGTAAATCTTGTTTATTACCTTGTTTGATTTCCAGTTCAACTTCTTTAATGGGGATAGACTGATTATTTGAGCTAATTTGCCCTTGATCTAACGCAACTTCAATTTCGCTATTAGCAAACGAAATTAACCACGCTTGCCGTTCAAAATCGGTGGTAAAGAGAGGTTGTAAATCCCGTTGTAGCAAAGCAACATCACAGCCATTTGGTAATGCATGGCAAGGTAATACGGTTAAATCGGGGACAGAATCAGGTAAATCAACATTAAATTCTGCACGCTCATGCAACCCCGCAATCGATTTTTTGTCACGTTTTAATGTGATTTCAAAACGTTTCACTAAACCATCATCACTCCCTCTTACGCGAAGTCCACAACCATGATTACGTAAATAATGATCGTTGGTATCATAATAAGTATTGGTTAAATTTAGCTTTGTAAAACTTCGTTTTGTTGATGATATTGCCGAAAACTCGGCTTCGTCACAATCTGACCATTGATCTAAAAAAGATTTAAAACTAGCAATATCGCTGGTATTGATTTCAAACTTTAATTCGATTTCGTTACTCATTGTTCTGTTTTATATTGGTTATTTTGCTATATCATATATTGAATAATTTAAGAAATATACTTAAACATGCATTAAGTGTGGGGGGGGGATGTTTGTGGTTTTGGTGTTCAAAATAGCAATAGAGAGTGTGTTTAAGTCAGGGAATTGACGATTCCCTGATGATTTGCGCTTTGGTTGTTCAGTCGGAATAAGAAGAATAAAATAATGAATTGTTTTTTTATAAAAAACATCCAGAAAAACTTCAATAAAATCAATACCTTTCCTGACCGATTTTTGGGCGGAAAATCAGGCCTTTTTGTTTTGGTGAATAGGATAGATTGGGTGTGGTGGTTTCGGACGTTTTGACCTTGGGGAACAAAATAGCTATCGTGACCACGTCCGAGTCAGGGAATTAAAGCGAATTCCCTGACAACCCACGCTTTGGCTGCAGAATGTGGCCTGCGGCACTACTCGTATCATCCTGATACTCGCCTCTACGAGGCCATCTTCGCTGTGCTCAGATGTTCAAATTTGTTCCAGACAAATTTGTCCGACGCCGGCGCTCGGTCTTAACGCACCGTTTGTGGACGCGCTCCAAGCGCACCACAAACTCGCCAAACATCCCTGTTTGGCGTGCTAACCTCGCTCTGTTGTCGGCACATTCTGACGCCGGAATAAGACAAATAACATAACCATCGTTTTTGGGAAGATTGTTGTGTTTTTATAATTATATTGTTGATTTTATTTGAATTAAACGCCTATACGGCGTTAAGGATTTTTCTAATTTGGACAATACGACAGCACAATTTCTAAACCGCCTATACGGCGTTAAGGAAATATGGCCAGAATCAGTCAACTTTTTAGACTTTCTAAACCGCCTACACGGCGTTAAGGAATATTTAAATGCTGAAACGGCTATTCTTGCATTTCTAAACCGCCTACACGGCGTTAAGGTAGAGCTTAAGATTTGATAAATCTTGCTGTATAAAGATAAACAACAATTTCATCTTTGAAAACCCTTTTTTTGAGGTGTTTTATAATTTATTGATTTTATTTAATTTTAAATTATCGTTAAAAAAAGGGTTTGGAGCGGTTAACTTGCTGTTATTGGGGCGCTATTCTTGGTTTTGTTGATTTGTTAGTTGCCGGCGCTTTGCTTAGGTTGTGTAAGTGATTGATTTATCTTAAAAACAGCAAAATAAAAACTTCAATAAAATCAATACCTTTCCTGACCACTTTTTGGATGTAATTTCATTGTTTTTTAACAAAAAAGCAATTCACATAAAATACCCAAGGTTATGTTGTCTGTTTTATTCCGGCGTCAGAATGTGCCGACAACAGAGTGAGGTTAGCACGCCAAACAGGGATGTTTGGCGAGTTTGTGGTGCGTCTGGAACGCGTCCACAAACGGTGCGTTAAGACCGAGCGGC
>NZ_FMAQ01000021.1 GCF_900094945.1 Gilliamella bombicola | reverse complement strand
AATAATCTCAGCGAGGACGTCAAGCGCGATAACTTTGATGATAATAATAAGGATTGAGTCTGTTTTAGACTACGATAATATTGAAAAAGATTTAGGGCATAGGTTTGGCAGGCCAGATGCCAGATGCCAGATGCCATGCATGGTAGCGCATTTCGATTATCCTGTCAAGTAATTTTTTGTTTTATTTACATTTTTTATAATTTTCCGCTCAACTAATGAGCGTTCCCTTGCTTTGAAAGCGGTGAAATTATAACCGGTTGATTAATTATGCGCTAGTTTTTTTGTTAAAATTTTATAAAGTTTTGTTAAGGCCTAAATCAGTTTACGTTTGTGTGCTTTGGGGAAGGGTTTTGGGTGATGATTTTTGGCTAAAAAACACCACATAAAACTTAAATAAAATCAATACTTTTTCTGACCAATTTTTGGATAGATAAATAGCTGTTATTAAAGCACTTATTTATGGTTTTGCTAGGGGACATAACATTTATAAATGTTGTATAAACTTTTGATTTTGAATAAAAATAGAAAAATATTAGTGAAATAAATGTGTTTCATGAAAGATTTTTAAGTAAAAACTTTATGATATTTAAATACTATAAAACCCATTAACCTAGATGATCAATGGGTTTTATTGTTATTTTTATGAACATTTTATTTTGTTATACAAACAAAACAAAGTCATGTTCATTTATTTAAAAGCTGTAACGGTATCCTACATTTGCTTGTTTTTGATCAAACTTGTTACCGAGTGAATAACCAATGTCGCCATAAATCTGGTGATTTTTGTTAAATTGCATATTGATACCAATGCCGTTATCCCACCAGTTACCACCAAAATCATATTTTTCTTTAGCTACATGATTAAAGGTGTAAGCTGTTTCGCCATCAAATTCTTTTAGATAACCAGTTTTAAAGTAGATATTTGCTGGGTTATCACTGTCTTGTATTTCGTAACCTAAAATAACACTAGTTCGACCAATAAGTGAGTTATAGCTACTTAATTTGGTTTTTAATCCATTAGTAGCTTTAATTGTTGTGTTATTTTGACGAGAATACGTTAGCTGTGCTTGTGGCTCAATATACCATTCAGACGAGTAAAAACGTTGTCCAACTTCGGCTCCAACTGAAAATCCGTCTGTGTCGCCATCACCTTTAACGTTATAACCACCACCAGTACGACTATTAAATTTATTTGCCATTCGCATATACTTCACTAAACTGTCGACATATAAGCCACTATTCGTTTGCATTGTAGAATATAATGCAGCAGAATAACTTTTAGTGTTGCCATCGCCCACGTTATGATCAATCTTGCCTCGGCCAAAGCCTCCCATAATACCGTAATAGATATCGTAGTTATCATTATCAAGTTGTCGATCAACACCTAGTTGAAAACCATAATAGTTCATATCAAAATTAGACAAACGGCTATCATTAAATGAACTTAATTTACCTGTATAGACTCGCCCCCATGTATCACCACTGGCGCCATTATTCATATTGAGTTGACCCATTCGTTGCAATAATGCTTGGGTTTCAACATAATTCATTAAATAGCTTGAGTTTAGAATATTGGCGGCATTTTGCGCGGTATGAGTTAATAGCGGTTTTTGAGCTATTGGTTTGTTAGGCGTGTTACCATTACCACCAACATCATTGTTGTTATTGTTGTTTCCATTTTGATGAGGTAGTGATCCAGATAAAACCCAATCTTCAGTACCTGCGCCACGAGCGCCATTGACTTTAGTTAATGTATTAAACTGATAAGGACCAACATCAAAAGACTGTGATGACAGACCAAAAACAGCACTACCACCTTCGGTCTCAACAAGTGTTATTCTTTCATTTCCTGTTACCGAGTTTGCACCTGTTTTATCATCAATAAGCGTAATTTTATGATTACCTGTAGCCAAGCCAGTACCAATTATTTTAAGCAAATCATTAGCAATATTTTGACCAATCCCAGTTCGCATTTCAAACACACCGTTACCAGCTAATGAATTTGTCACTAATCTCATCGCATTAGTGCTATTAAGAACATCCACTGAACTTGGCGTTGCATAGCTGTAACCAAAGCTAATTTTAGCATCATTGCCTAACGTTAATGAATCTAGGGATGAATTGTCAGTCATCTTCCATTGGCTTTGACTGCCTAGAAGAGATAAATTAATATCACCCTTACTTAACGGTGTTAATACATTATTTTCCATCGCAGCTAATAGCGTTGAACCATCGGTAAGGTTGAGATTAATAATTCCCTTGCCATTTGCAGTAGTCGTTGCATAAATATCACCTTCAAGATTTGTTTTGCCATCGATATTTACTTCACCAGTATCGGCTTGTACTGCATTGTATTGCAGATTATCACGAGAAATAATATTGTTTATATTTGAACCACTTCTAATGTTCACTTTACCGTTTTGTTGATTAGAATAAATTGTTGTACCATGTTCAGTAATAACATCTAATCCATTATTAAAATTAACAGTAGAGCTTGCATTAGCATTTAGCCCCCCAGATTCGACTCCCGTCTTAATACCAATACCACGTTGCCCCGTCATATGAATGGTAACATTATCATTAAAAATTAAATGAGAGGCTAGCGCATTAGGGTTATTAGACTTGATAGAAATAATACCCGAACTATCTCGCCCCGAAGAAGTGATATACACTTTATCATTAAACTCACTTTTAGATTCGGAAGTTGATAATGCATTGTGACTACGTATACCGTAAAAACCGCCTGTTCCTGTACCTGTGATACTGACCTTTTTCTGGAATAATCCTTCCGAGCCACTAGAGATATAAATACCTGTACCATCAACTATATTCAACTCAAGTTCACTATTAGAAACTATTCGCCCCAATTGTCTTACACTAATACCATAAAAAGAATTCTGGTTACCAACGACATTTCCTTTAATAATAAATTTATCAGTGCTACCTAATGATCCAACAGTTATGTTTTTTCTATTCGATTCGAGTCCTATTCCTCCATTAGTACTTATGTTAATATGTGGTCCAGTAGCAGAAGAGGTCTCTATCAAAATGTCGTCATTACTACGGAGAGTGCTAATCCCTGTAGTGCGATAACTACTAATATTAGTATCATTAATATTCACTGTGGCATCAGTCAGCATAGGAATCATAGGTAGTATGCCTAATGCTCCCCTAAGCAACAACGTGATTTTATTTAAATGTATCATAATTAATTCTTTCCTTTAGTTGTAACTAATATAATTAGCTTGTATATACGTACAACAACAAGCGCCAAAGTAACAAAACACTACCATTACATCTATGTCTAAACACTGCTCAATATCTAAAAAAAATATCAATTTAAAAATACTTTATGCCTAAATATCAATGTGCATTTATTGCTTATTGTTCTGTTTTAACCAACTAAATTTCATACAAAAACATTATCGTTGTTCACCAGTAGTGCACAACGATAATATTTATAACTTATTGGATTTTTAAAACTTTATGTAAAAAACAGCTATTTTACAACACGAAATGGATTGGCTTTTGGTTTAACTTGTTCAGTTTGTTGAGATGAGGTTTCACGCTGTGCGTGATATTGTGGTTCATCCTCAAATCCCATTCCAACACCATTTTCACGAGCATAAATTGCTTCAATTGCCGCCATTGGCACCACAATATGTTGAGGCACACCAGAAAAGCGAGCATTGAATTCAATTTGCTCATTAGTTGCTAAATATTGACCAACTGACTGTGGCGCAATATTTAATATAATTTGATTATTTTGGATAAATTCTTGCGGTACTAATACACCATATACTGATGTATTAACGACAATATAAGGCGTTAAGTCGTTATCTAGTATCCAATCATAAAAAGCCCTAAATATATAAGGACGACGTGGAGTCATTTGCTCAAGTTCCATTAAGGCTACCTTGTCTAAAGTTATCGTAAATAAAGATAAATTTAATTGATTATGCTCTTATTCTTTTTTCTTCTTCGGTTAATGAACTAACAAAAGCTGGACGTTCAAAAATTCGTGCCATATAAGCTAAATAATTCTTTTCAGCCACTTTTGGTAATTCAATACCAATTAATGGTAAACGCCAAAGTAATGGGGCAAAATAACAATCACATAATGTAAAATCATCACTCATAAAATAATCTTTTTCTTTAAACATGATTGAAATTGAAACAAGATCATCAAGAAGATTTTTTCGTGCTATTTTGGCTTCATCGCTATTAGGAGCAGCAATAATTGTTTCGTAAGCACTGTACCACTCTTTTTTTACACGATACATTGTTAAGCGAGAATTAGCACGTACGATTGGATAAACAGGCATTAATGGTGGATGTGGAAAGCGTTCGTCAAGATATTCTAATGCAATGTGTGGTTCATATAACGTAAGGTCCCGGTCAATTAATGTTGGAATTGAAGCATATGGATTAAGATCCAACAATTCCTGAGGTAAATTATCTGCCGTTACAAACTCTATTTCGGCCGTTACCCCTTTTTCTGCCAGAACAAAACGGATCTGATGTCCGTAAATATCTGTTGTATCACAAAATAATGTCATCACAGAACGCTTATTAACAGCAACAACCATATCCACTCCAAATATACAAAAATTAAAATAAGTTTTGATGTTTACTATTCTAACAAATTAGTTAACAAATTTGTTAAAAAAAATGAATTTTATTGCATTCTTTTTATAAAGATCAAATATTGGCAAAAAATTCAAAACAGCATAAAATTTATGCATAAAAAATAAAATTATTTATATTCATTAAGTTAAATAATGTTTTTTTTATAAACAACCATTTTTCATTCAAATTTATTCAGCAAACCGACAAATTATTTTTTCTAATACTAACAATTAGCATAAAAAAACCCAGCTAATGCTGGGTTTTTTTGAAATACAATTGTAATGTTCTTGTAATGTTGCTTCGAAGTTACAATTATCGTTTGCTGAATTGTGGACGACGACGTGCTTTGCGTAGACCCACTTTTTTACGTTCAACTTGACGTGCATCACGAGTAACAAAACCTGCTTGACGTAATGCAGAACGTAAAGTTTCATCATATTCCATTAATGCACGAGTAATACCGTGACGAATTGCACCCGCTTGACCTGAAATACCACCACCTTTAACCGTGATGTAAAGATCAAGTTTGTCAGTCATTTCAACTAACTCTAGTGGTTGCATAACAACCATACGAGCTGTATCACGACCAAAGTATTGCTCTAATGAACGTTTGTTAATAACGATGTTACCACTACCTGGTTTGATAAATACACGAGCAGCGGAACTTTTGCGGCGACCTGTACCGTAATATTGATTATCAGCCATCTTTTATCCCCTTAAATATCTAATACTTGCGGTTGTTGTGCCGCATGATTGTGCTCATTACCAGCATAAACTTTTAGTTTACGGTACATTGCACGACCAAGAGGACCTTTCGGTAACATGCCTTTTACAGCAATTTCGATGACTTGTTCAGGATGACGTTCAATCATCTCTTTAAAAGTCGCTTCTTTAAGTCCACCGATGTAACCAGTATGACGATAATAGATCTTATCAGTGCGTTTTTTGCCTGTTACAGCAACTTTTTCTGCATTGATAACGATAATATAATCACCTGTATCAACATGTGGTGTATATTCTGCTTTGTGTTTACCACGCAAACGGCTTGCGATTTCAGTAGCTAAACGACCTAACGTTTTACCTGCTGCATCAACAACATACCAGTCGCGTTTAACTGTTTCTGGTTTAGCTGAAAAAGTACTCATTCGTAATTATCCAATTTTTAATTAATCTCACGTTAATAAATCATTTTGATTTATTTACACTTTTTGATTGCTTCTATTAACCAACTCACCCCTTCGAGTGGCCATATTAATGTCGACAACCGCAAACAACGTTGGGAATAACATTGTCGTAACGTGGGTGGCAGTATTATACAGAAATAATACAAAAGCGCTAGAGCTAAAAAGAAAAAATCATGGCGATAAGAAACGCTTGCTGTTAAAATTTCGCTTAACATTAAATAACGACATGTTGATATAAATGGATAATACAATTTTACTTTCTAAAGATGATTATATAAGCAAAGGGTTACACCGTAAATGCTATCATCATCCAATAGATCCTAATAAATGCATTAAAGTTAATTACAATGACGGCGCAGAAGAAGAAACAAACCGCGAAATAGCTTATTATAAACACCTTATTAGACGTAATATTGCATTTGATGCATTAGCAAAATATTATGGTCCTGTTTCAACCAATTACGGTAAAGGCCATGTTTTCGAGCTTATTCGAGATTATAATGGTGAAATAGCCATACCACTAGAAAAGTACCTTGCTGATAATACATTAACTAACCAATATTATGATGATTTAGTTATATCATTAAAAAATTTAAAATCAGCTTTATTAAAAGATCGCATTATTACAATGACAATCAAAAGCAAGAATATCTTATTTCAGCATTTAAGTGCAGATAAAAGCCGCTTGATTATTATCGACAATATAGGTAATTCAACCCTTATTCCCATCGCTAATTACATTTCTTTTTTTGCGAAAGCCAAAATTGAACGAACTTGGCAACGTTTTTTAACCTCAATTATTAAAGAAAACAGCCAAAATAAATTAATCACTCGTTTAGTTGAAGATGTGAATCAGTAATCCGAAATTGTGCAATAGCACCTTTCACATTATTAGGTCTATTTTTTAAGGTAAATAGACCTTGATGTAATTTAGCAATACGATTAACAATACTTAAGCCAAGTCCAATACCATTATGTTTGCGATCCATACGAAAAAAGGCTTGAGTCAGTTGTTCGCTTTTAGATTCATCAATGCCGTACCCTTCATCTTCGACCGTAATAACTATGTCTTTTTTATCTTGATAACAACTTACCAAGATTTTAGTGTTATCTGGACTATAGCGGTAGCTATTTTCGACTAGATTACGTACTAAAAGTTTTATCAAAGTTGCATCACCATTAAAAATAAGGTCTTTATTAGTCGTATACCATTCGAGCTGTTGCTGTTTTTTTGAAGTCAATTCTGTCAGCTCATCAGATAGCGGAATCATAATGTCATCATAAAAGTTAATATGCTGATACTGTCCTACAGTAAACTTTTGGCTAGCTCGAGCAAGCATTAATAGTTGTTCGACGGTATTGACTAAACGATCTATACGACTGATTAATTCACTACAATCAATCTTATTTTTATTTTCTAACAATTCTAAATGCAAACGAATCCCTGCTAAAGGTGTTCTCATTTCGTGCGCGACATCAGCAGTAAAAAGCCGTTCTTGAGATAGTGTTGCATTGAGCCTAATAAAAAGATTATTCAATACTGATGTAATAGATTTAATTTCACGCATATTACTTATTGGTATAATGGGTTTCAGGTTCTCCTCGGTACGCTGATTAAGATCTTTCTCTAAAATTTCGAGCGGTTTTGTGATCCGCTTGATCGCTTGGTATGCTAAAAATAGTGTCACTAACATCATTGAAAAAGCTGAACAAAATAAAGCAAAAATAGCTTCAAGTTCTTCATGCTCAACAACCTCATTGATTTTATTTTGACTTAACGTTAAGTTAACTAGAACATCAATTTGCTCTTTGCTTTCATGCCATAACCAAAGAACAGTTATAATTTGGCAAACCAACATAATAAAGCCCAAAGTAAAAAAAAGGTTCCAGCGAATACTGTGCCGTATATTACTCAGTGATTTTGAAATCATAATTTAATTATCTAATTTAAATTAATCGAATTATCAACACTCATTGTTAAGTTGATAGCCATAGCCTCGCACTGTGCGAATCACATTTTTACCTAATTTATTGCGTAATCCATGTATATAAACTTCAAGAACATTAGAACTAGGATCACTTTGCCAATCATAAAGATCATTTTGCAATAAATCTCGATGTACCTTTTCGCCAGCTTTTAACATCAATCGAGATAAGACAATAAACTCTTTTGGCGTTAAAACCACCTCTTGGTTATTAAGAGTCACTTTTTTCTGTTTAATATCAATAGCAATGGAGCCATAACTAATAAGGTTATCAGCAGTACCTTGATCTCGGCGAATTAGCGCTCTTACTCTAGCTAATAATTCAGTTAAGGCAAAAGGTTTAATTAAATAATCATCAGCCCCATTATCTAGACCATCGACTCTATCTTCGATAGTATCGCGAGCAGTTAAAATCAGCACAGGGGTTGAAATATGATTTTTCCGCCAGCGAATGAGCAATTCGAGCCCATCACAATCAGGCAGCCCTAAATCCAGAATAATCAAACTAAATTGTCCAAATTGGATATACTGTTCAGCTTGCTTTCCATTTGATGCAACTTCACAGACATAACCATTGGATGTTATACCATCGTATAACCCTTTTTGTAGCAAGCTATCATCTTCGACAATTAATATCTTCATTGCTGATTTACCTTAATTTGGATATTAAAACTAATCAAAATGCTCAGTTCATCATTATATAGTGTTCGATATGTCTAAAGCAGAAAATTGTCTCTACCAACAAAACCATCGATTGAGCAATTTAATAATGCTTATCCAAAATTTTTTAATTAAATACACCGATATAATGCTCACAAGAAATCCAACAGCGATATCTAATGGCCAATGAATACCAAGATAGACTCGGCTCCAGCTAACGAGTACTGCAATTAGAGCAAATAAGTATAAAACTATTCTAAAGCGGCATGTGTAATTGAATAAAACAGTAAAAAAAATTGTCCATACAAATACCGCATGTTGACTTGGTAAAGAGCTTGTGTTGTCGTGGAAAAGATTATGGGTTCCAACGTCAACAGCAAAAGGACGTGGAGAATAAAAACAATGACGAATAATAAAAGCGACAAACAGCGCCACTCCTAAACTAATTACCATTTTTAGTATTAATTGACGATAAAAAGGCCGGATAAACCAACCTATTCCCATAATAATAATAGGTATATAAACCAAATATTTCGCACAAAAAATAGCAAAATAAATAAGCAGTTTTGACGCTTTATCAGAAGCGTTAACTAATAGAAATAGTTGGGTATTAAAATCACACCACATAACCTATTTACCTATATTTATTTAAATTATTAATAATTTAACGCATAAACCTTAAAAGAACCTTAATAAAATTCTTATTTACTAAACGGGCCAATATAGATAGATAGAAAATTATTTAGAATGAAATAATCGACATTTTGGCAAAATAGAAACAGCAAAATCAAGCGATGCGCAGATAATAAAATAAACAACAATTACAAATAAAAAGATCTCAGTTGGATAAACCATACTACGATTATTAACTTGAGTAGCAATAAAAGTAAATTCGGCCACTCCGACAATATAGGCCAAAGACGTATCTTTAATAAGCGATACCCACTGATTGACAAAAGACGGCAACATCATTTTAAGAGCTTGTGGTAAAATGATAAATAGAATAACTTGCTTTTTAGTCAACCCTAACGAAAATGCGGCTTGCCATTGATCTTTAGCCACCGCAATCATACCGGCATGCACTGAATGACCAATATATGCAGCACCAATTAGGGATAATGCACATATCACCGTTGCAATAGCTGGCACATCAACATTAAGCAATACAGGTAATAAGAAGTAAGTCCAAAAAATAAGCATAATAACAGGAATTGCTCTTAAAAAACCAAGTATACCAACTAATAAATAGCGTACTGTTCCTTTTAAGACTGTCAGCCCTACACCGGCCAAAATACCTAACAGCGTTGAAACGATAATTGCAGCAAAACTCATTAACAACGTTAAAAAAATGCCTCCAGGAAAGTTTCCCCACATCATATAACTTAAATTGTTATAAATAACCTCTAAACCTTTAAGTTCCATAATTGATTACACCTTACCTATTTGTAATCGTTTTGCTTGATAAATATTACCTAAAGTGCCAACCATCACTATTGCCAAAATATATAATAAAGTTGCAATGGCAAAATCTTGAAAGGTTTTTAATGATTCGGTTTCAACTTGACGCGATACATAAGAAAGCTCTAGTACACCAATAGCCATTGTTAACGACGAATTTTTGATAATATTCATATACTGCCCAATTAAAGGCGGAAAGGCAATACGAAAGCTTTGCGGTAAAATAATAAATCGCATACTTTGCCACCAAGTTAACCCTAATGCTAATGAAGCCTGTCCTTGCCCTTGTCTTATACCAGCAATGCCGGCTCTAAACTCTTCGGCAATAAAAGCACTGGAATAACACGTTAAACCAACTAAACCAATTATAAATTCAAAGGACGGCATTTTCAGTGAAAAAAAGAACAACGAAATTTGTGGTTCATCAAATAGCCATAACTTAAATTCGACTGGTAATAAATTACCCACACCAAAATACCAAAAAAAGAGTTGAGGTAATAATGGAGAATAACGAAAAATTGCGTTATACCCCATTACAATCCCTTGAATAATCTTAATTCGACTTTGTTGAGCAATAACTAATAAAAAACCCAGTAATGTTGAAAAGACGATAGTAAGCAATGAGATAGCTAACGTAACTAAAAAACCATCCCATAACCACCACCAATAACGGGATTCAAGTAATTGCTCGTGCATAACTTACTGACCTTTACCTATTTTAAAATCACCACGAGGCATAGCTGATGTGGTTTCAGGTCCAAACCAACGATTATAAATTGTTAACGCTTGACCATCTTTTTCAAGTGTTAATAAAATTTGGTTCACTTTTTCTTTCAAACGATCTTCCCCTTTTGGTATACCAACTGCTTGATATTCTTGGGTAATACTAAATGGCGAAATTTCAAATGCTGCGCGTTGTTCTTCTGGCACATTAGCGAGTAAACCAATTAATTTAGCATCATCTTGAGTAATTGCCTGTACAACACCATTACGTAATGCCGCAAAAGCAAATGGCGTATCATCATAAGAAATCACTTTTGCAGTTGGGTATTTTTCACGCAGTGTGATTTCCATGACAGTACCTTTATCGGCACCAATACGAAGGTTCTTTAAATCATCGACTGATTTTAAAACACCTTTTTTTGCTATAAATTTTTGACCAGTCGCAAAATAAGGCAAACTAAAATCAACGGTTTTTGCCCGTTCATCTGTAACAGTAAAATTCGCGACAATTAAATCGGCTTTTTGAGATGTTAATAATGGAATTCGATTAGCAGGATTAGTTGGAACAAGATCAACTTTAACATTGAGTGCTTTACCGATTTCATTTGCATAATCAACGTCAAGACCAACAATTTTATTAGTTTTTTCATCAACATATCCAAATGGCGGGTTACTATCAAATACTGCTATTTTGATTTCCCCGCGTTTTTCGATGTCATTAAGGCGGTCTGCATAAGCAGAATTTGCACCTAACAAACTACTTATTAATGCGACCACTGTTAGTGATTTAGTCAACAATTTCATCCTGATTCTCCCTAATAAAGGTTATGTTATTTTCAGTTAAAGTCTAACAACAAAGAATCAAATGAATAAATAACAAATACTCACATGGTTATAACTTAAAGTTATAAGTCAAATCAAAAACGCCAAAAATGATGACGTTTTAGATTATATATGTGAACAAATTTTACTTTTCTTTTAACTTATTAATGCTAATAACTAAATCCTTTTCATTACCAAAAGCTCCTGCTTTTGTGATAACTTTAATATCTCCATATTCTTCATGAATCAAATTAGACATTACAATCCCTGGTGAAATTTCTTGTTTTATCGAGCATCCTGCAGCATTAATTTTACTCACAATATTTACCGCTGTATCACCTCCCGTTAAAAAAAGCCCAGTAATATTCGATTTTTTTAGTACACTATCGACAATATAAGCTAAACAGGCCTTAACTTTATTTGCCGTATCATATGATGAGAAACCATTATTTTTTGAAACGGATAAAGTCTTTTCATAGTCTTTTTTACTTTTACAAGTTGTTATAATCACATCATTTTTTTGAGACAATAAAAAGGATATTCTCTCGATATAGTTGTCATAAGTTTTACTATCAAAAATATCAGCTGGCTCAATTTTTACGATATTAATACCTTCTGATTCAGCATAATTAATCTGATCTATTGATACTTGACTAATACTCGCAACAACTCCCAATACAGGATCGGTTGGATACAATGAATTAAAAATCCCTTCTGCTAATCCAGCACTTCCAACATATAGAATTCTTTTATTCAAATTCAATAAAATTTCTGATAATTTCGCTATATGCTTATCTGCGGCTATATCAACAATATGTAAATAACCATCTTTAATACTAAAAGTATTTCCTTCTAATTCAGATATTGGATGGTAATAAACTTGCTCCTTGAATGCTTGTTGTAATATTACAGTTAAATCATCAGTTATAATTGGGCTTAATGGATCTTTTGTTAATTCAGTATTCATTAATAATTGCCCATTTAAATACTGTTTACCATTTTTAGTTATTCTATTTAATTTAGGAAATGCTGGGGCAAATACAATTATATCGGGATGAAAAATGTCTGCTACAGCTTTTATTTCTTGTGCTATATTACCTCTTAGTGTTGAATCTACTTTTTTATAAACAATATCAAACTTCCCTAAAGAATAAACTTCTGAAGTCATTTTTTTAACTTTTAAATAGGCTTCATCGGCACATAAATTTCTTGATTCAGTATCAAGAACAATCGAGTTTGAATGAGAGGTCGGGGTAAGTAATACATCAACAGCTATTCCTCTTTTTTTCATTTGAATACCTGTATCATTGGCACCTGTATAATCGTCTGCAATAATTAAATATTGTGTTGTCATTTTGTTTCTCCCTTATTAGCATCTTTCTCTAATTTTGCTTTAAGTTTCTTGTTTTCTAATTTATTTAGAAAACTAACTAAAATAGGGCATAAAACAGCAGTAACAATAACAGCCGCCGCCACTTGTGCTGTAGCTTGAGGCATAATTTCAGCAAAAGTAGGATCTACTGCTGCTACTGCTGCAGGAGTTGCAACTGCATTACCTGCTGTTGCACCTACCGCAGCACCAACTTGAGGAAATTTGAAACGGAAGAGTTTAAAAGCAAAATATCCAGCAAATCCAGTGATTACAACACAACTGATACCTAAAATAATACCTGACACTCCAGCGCTAATGAGCTGGTTAAAATTTAATGCAGCGCCTAAGGGAAATGCAAATAAAGGGATAAGTATACTTGTTCCTGGAGCTAAAAATTTTCTTATATTATCATCCAAATTACCTAAAACAAGACCGAGTAAAATTGGAATTAATGCGGCTAATAAAACTGTAAATGAAATTTGTGCTAACCCAGTGGCACCAAAAGCTAACATTGTAAAGAATGGACCATCAGATAACGCTATAATTGATACTGCTCCAACATCTGTTGAATCTCCATATTCACCGGCCAATGCAGCGTATAAACCACCATTTTTATTGGTTAATGAAGCAATGATTGCTAGTGGGGTAATTCCAAGTACACCATATATACCCCAAAAATGGTTCACTAAAATACCTAATAATGCTCCTATTATAACTTTTACAACTAATAGGATAATTCCTTTTAATACAGGTAGACCTGCTTGTCTAATTTGAATTTGTGCACCATTACACATTAAAAAAGCAGCCAATAAGGCTGGAGCTCCTGTTTTTAGCAATGCCTCAGTAAAGCCTCCAATTGTAAAAACTTGAGGAGCGAAGGTATTAGTAATGGCGCCAAGTACTAATGGAACAACCATTAATCCGCCTGGTATTTTTTTTACCGTATTTAAAATATTCATAATAACTCCTTTGAAAAAGCTTTCGTATAACTTGTGATAAATTATCAACATCATGGATGATTTAAATAAATCATTTTTGATTTATTTAAATCACATATTAATTATATAAATTAATAAAAACAGTTTTTTTGATTGTTTTTATGATTTTGATCACACATAAACAACATTAATGATTAATTTAAATCATTTTAAATGGATTTTTGATAAAAAAAGTTATATAGTTAATCTAAAAGAAGATATAAATTTAATATTTGTAATTAAAGGAGATATATCGTGTCAAAAATCATAGCAATAACAATGGGGGATCCTGCTGGTATTGGACCTGAAATTATTGTCAAAGCATTACAATCTGATGTGCTTAAAAATGTGCATTCTGTTGTAATTGGTTCTGCAAAGCTTTTAGAAAAACAATTAAAAATGGGACTATTCAATAATGTTGCGATTAACGTAATTGATCATGTTAATAAAGCTACTTTTAAACCTAATGTTATTAATGTGATTGATATAAAATTAGAAGATATTGACTCATTAAAACCAGGCGAACTACAACCACAAGCGGGAGATTTAGCATATCGTTGTGTAGTAAAAGCCACTGAACTTGCTTTAAACGGAGACGTAGCAGCGATTGCAACTGCGCCATTAAACAAAGAGGCGTTGCATTCTGCTGGACATATGTACCCAGGTCATACCGAACTATTGGCAAAATTAACCAATAGTAAAGATGTTGCAATGGTTCTTTATACAGATACCCTTAAAGTTATTCATGTGACTACCCATGTTTCATTACGTAACTTTTTAAACAACTTAAGTTGTGAGCGAGTTGAAAAAGTCATTAAAATCGCTGATCAATTTCTTAAAAAAGTTGGAATTAAACAACCTAAAATTGCAGTTGCAGGGGTAAATCCTCATGCGGGGGAACATGGCTTGTTTGGCGATGAAGAGATAAAATTTGTTACCCCAGCTATTGAAAAAATGCGTAATCAAGGTATTAATGCAATTGGGCCATGCGCTCCAGATACCGTTTTTTTACAAGCCCATCAAGGCAAGTTTGATATAGTTGTAGCTATGTATCACGATCAAGGCCATATTCCGTTAAAATTATTAGGGTTTTATGATGGTGTTAATATTGCGGCAGGTTTACCATTCATTAGAACTTCGGCTGACCATGGCACAGCATATGACATTGCTTGGCAAGGTGTTGCTAAACCAGATAGTATGATAGAATCAATTCGATTAGCTGAACTGTTATCTTAAACAACCGCATAACTAAAAAACGAGGATTGTGCTGTGAGAAAATATAATCGACTAGATCAAATCATGGACTATCTTAAAATTCATAATCTGGTAACTGTCGAAGAATTAGTTATAGCAACAGAAGCTTCTCCTGCCACAATTCGTCGCGATTTAATAAAATTAGATCAGCAAGGCGTAATAAGCCGAACACATGGAGGGGTGACACTAAATCGATTTATTCCCACCCAGCCTACAACACTAGAAAAACTGCATAAAAGTTTTACCGAAAAACAACTTATCGCAGATATAGCCGCACAATTAATAAAAGCTGGTGATTCAATCGCTTTAGATGCTGGTACCACAACACTTGAAATTGCGAAAAGAATCACCCAAATGCCAATTAGAGTTATCACATCCGACTTACATATTGCCCTATTCTTGTCTGAATTTAAGCAAATTGAAGTGACAATCATTGGGGGCAAAATTGATGACAGTAGTCAGTCCTGCATTGGTGAACATGGACGTTCATTATTACAGCAGATCAATCCTGATATATCGTTCATTAGTTGTAATTCATGGAGCCTTAACAAGGGTGTAACCGCTCCAACAGAAGATAAAGCCTTAATTAAAGCAAGTTTTGCCGAAAAAGCCGATCGTGTGGTGCTTGTAGCCGATAGTAGCAAATATAATTGTTATTCATTATTTACATCAATTCCACTAAATCGCTTTACTGACATTATTACCGATAATCATTTAGATGAAGAAACATTACAACTTCTAAAGTGCCAACCATTTAAATTGCACATTGCAAATTAGTTTACAATCATCACCAACATAAAAGCACAGTGTTTTACAATATTGATTACCCAACTATCTCACTATCGACAAAAAAGTAAGCAATTTCCTTTTCGGCCGAGGTTAAAGAGTCTGAACCATGTACGGCATTTTCGGTCATGCTATCAGCAAAGTCAGCCCGTAAAGTGCCTGCGGTTGCTTTAGATAGATCAGTCGGTCCCATCAATTCCCTATAACGTTTAATGGCATTATCGCCTTCAAGAACCTGAACAACTATTGGGCCAGATATCATAAAGTTAACTAATTTATCAAAAAATGATTTACCTTGATGCTCTGCATAAAAGCCTTCAGCTTGTTCTTTCGTTAATCTAAGCATTTTTAATGCAACAATGTTGAGTTTTGCTTGGTTGATACGCGTGACTATTTCACCAATCAATTGCTTTTTAACGGCATTGGGTTTGATGATGGATAATGTTCGTTCAATAGTCATATGCTTGCTCCTAGTTAATCAAGGGTAAATGACAGTCGTAAAATTTGACCACTTTGATCTAATAGTAATAGATGATGTAAACCTGTTTGAGTTACCCTTAAGGCAACTTTTTGATCGTCATGGGTTTGCTCAATCAGATCACCATCTAGAAACCACCATTTATCGCCTGTACCGCCCTGTGGTGTTACATCAATGGTAACATCTTGTTGCCCGGGTAAACGTTTTACCCATTGTTTATCTCGCAGGCCAATAATATTAAGTGGTGAAAAGACATCTTTACCAAACACCGGGCAATCTTTATCCATTTCAGGAAATAGCGATTGCCTGCGTTCTTTCGGTAACAGCCAATTTTCTAACGCTATTGGCCATAATGCAATCTGTTTTTTGTGCGCATTAAAACAATCCGCAGACACACGTTTGCCCTCATTATTAACCCAAATAGTGACCCACCCTGAACGATAGATATTGTTATTAAGCACCGTAAGCGTATCAAGCGTTGGAGGAATCATATTATTTAATATCCAAGCATTTTTCTGCCGGTGACAGTTTTCATCGTTTGCTGGCAGAGCTTGCCCTGATGGCCAACAAATTTTTGCTGAAGTCACCGTTGCCGGTTTTGTTACTAAAGGTAATGGTCTATTGAGTCGTCGCTCTTTATTTAATAATAACGAGTTAACTTGTTGTAAAATCGGCACCGCGGTAATACTGCCGTATTGTCCAACAACAGGCGTTCCATCAGGACGACCAACCCAAACACCAATTAAATAACGAGGGTTCATACCAACCGCCCAAGCATCACGATAGCCATAACTAGTACCTGTTTTATAGACAAGTTGATGATTATTAACTAGCATCTGCCTTGTGATCCATGCGCTACCATCGCTAATAAATGGCTTACTTAGCAATGGTTCATCTTGCGTAAAACGTAAAGGACTAACTTGTCCATGACGAGCAAAGGCACTATAGGCGCTGACCAAATTATCCATTCTTAACGATGCACCACCTAATATATACGATATATTAGGATTATTACCGTTAGACTCAAGCGGTAAACCAATACTAGCAAGCTTACCGGCAAACCGTTTAGGACCATAAAGCTCAATTAGCTCAACCGCAGGTAAATTTAATGAATTTTTTAATGCTTCTGAAGCACTGATTGGACCATAAAAATCTTCATCAAAATTTGTAGGCCTATAATCAGAACTGATTCGCGGTGTATCTTGCAATAGCGACTCAGAATGAATCATACCATCATCAATTGCTAGCGCATACATAAAAGGCTTTAATGTTGACCCTGGTGAGCGAAGTGAGCTTATCATATCGACCTGACCAAACCGCTCTTTATCATTAAAATCAACTGAACCTATATAACCTTTTACTGACATATCGGTATGATCAACAACTAAAATAGCCAGCGAAGTTTTGGGGGGGAGTTGGTTTTTACGATTATTGGCAATATCTTCAAGACTATATTGCAAAGATAAATCGATAGTTGAGTGAATAATATCGATATTTGGGTATTGTTGGTTTAATCTTCGAGCTAACAGAGGCGCAAGTTGTGGCTTTTTACGTGGGTAAACCCAGACCTCTTCTTTTTGAACTTGCTCTATAATATCAGGTGACCATACTTGGTATTGAGCTAACCTTGCTAAAACCTTGTCCCGAGCCTGTTTGGCGCGCTTAGGATATCTATCAGGACGCAAACGGCTTGGCGCTTGTGGCAATACAGCTAATAACACCGCCTCGCTACGCGTTAACGCTTTTGGCGCTTTACCAAAATAAGACCAACTCGCCGCTCCCAAACCCTCGATAGTGCCGCCAAATGGTGCTCGGTTAATATACAAAGTTAAAATCTCGTCTTTGGTAAAATGCAGCTCAAGTTGTAACGTTCGAAATATTTGCTTCAACTTACCTATCATCGTACGATCATGCGGATAGAGCAACCTTGCAACTTGCATCGAAATCGTACTCCCACCCGAAATAATTCGCTTATTGGTGATATTTTGCCAAGCGGCTCGTAGTAATGAAGCGGGGTTAATACCCACATGCTCATAAAAATGGCGATCTTCATAATTCAACAACACATCAAGATAATCGTTAGGCACATCATCTAATTGGATTGGATACCGCCAAACACCATTTTCATCAGCGAAACGCCAAAGGGGTGTGCCATCTTCAGCAAGAATGGTTTGTGTCGTTTTATTGTTTGTAATAGAGAGTGGAAAGAAATGATCGACAACAAAAAAGCCGCCTAATAATACAAGGATGAAAAAAAACAAGAAAACTAAAATATAGCGCAGGCACTTTTTCATTTTGTCAAAAGCTTCAAAAAACTATAGTTGAATATAAAATAGATACCGCTAACGAATGTTAGCGGTATCTATTTATTTATATTTTTAATCATCAAACCGAATTAAGACCTACTATTGTTGATCTGAAATATTCGATTCACCATTACGCTCAACAATAGATATCAAATCAAAGGATTGACCAATGGCAAACCGCTCAGGGCGATACATTGATTCGACGTAAGGATATGGAATCATATAATTCCCCGCTGTTACCGCCCTAGCTAAATAAGCAACGCGAGTACGATATGTACCATCACTCACATAATGATTAATATCAACGGCCGCAACGTATCTATCATCACGAAATTCTTGATATTTAACATCATTGCTGTCTTCATCTTTCAACAAATTAGCTAGTTCAGGAATAGCCTGCAAACTCACACTACTATTGGTTAGATTTTGATTTTCTAACTCAACACCAGCCGGTAAAAAATCAACAATCAATGCATCGTGAACAGCTTCTTTATGCGCGTTAACTTCTAATAAAACTACCATCAAATCCCCTACTTTCATATTATTCGGTTGAATTTTATTACCGTTCAAATCGTAATAAGTACGTTTAATGGTTAATTCACTATTATCACTTGTTGGCGCTGGGGACTTCTTGCCATAACCTGAAACAGTGAATTTGACATAAAGCGGCTGCGCATTTTCTGGATTTGAAATGGTTAAGCCATTAGACAAATCAGCAAAATCCAAAGAGCGCGAGAGTGCTGAATTGACATTATTTGTATGATTATTAATCACAACATCAAATTTTTGCGAGGATTTATGTTGCTCTAACGACCAACCCGCCATAAATAAGGCATTAAGTTCCTGCGTTGAAAAATAACGCGTATCATTGAGTAAATCTGATAACTGAATTAAATAATCCGCTTGTTTATCAACACTGAGTCCGTTGTCGACCAATAAAGATAACACCAATGCGTTATCACGAATAGCACTACCATATTCACCCAACCAAGAATATTGATGATTATAACTTGTAGTAAATACCTGCGGAATTAAACTGTCATAGATATTATCAAAACCAGCCAGTTTCGCAGATAGTGCCAACTGAGCAATCGGCAGAGGTGAAAACACCTTAACATTACCCTGAGTGATCTGTTGATACATTCGATTAATTTCGTTACGCACCGATACCGTGATTTTATTTTGCTTTGTCAGCACCATTAAAGCATAAGCTTTAGTAGCAAAATGTGTATAATCAATTACTTGTGAGTTATCGTAGTAATTTTGCAAACTATTAAACGCATTGGTATCGTAAACATATTGGCTAATACGCGAAATGGCCGCATCAAGTGCATTATTATTCACATTATAGCCCCGCTCTTTCGCTTGCAATAAAAAGTCAGTTGCATACACAGTTAGCCAATATTCTTCGGCACTATCTCTACTCCACAAACCAAAACTACCATTATTGCGTTGCATCGATAAAATGCGCGAAATACCCAATTGCACTTTTTCACGTCGTTTGTCATCCGATTCGGTTTTAATCCCTAAAGCAGAAAGCTGCTCTTGGTTTGCATATAATGACGGTGTTAAACCACTAATGGTCTGTTCCAAACAGCCATATGGATAGGCAAATAACGTTTTAACATATTGAGCAATATTGAGCGGAGGTTGATTTGATACAATTAATTTACCATCAACGGTATTGTCAATCATATCAACAAGACTATCTCCAGGTAATGACCAGCTTTCACCGCCATTGATTGCTATAGAATAATACCGTGTGGTTGCGGCATAAGCAGGTCTAACACCAATGTTCCAAGATCGTTTGATCTGGTAATCAGAACCATCTTCTAACAAAATACCCTTAACATTAACAGTAACCGTACCTTGCCCATAGCCATAATCAGCAGCTATTGGCACTTGAATAATTTGTCTTTGCTTGCTATCAAGCGTTAATGTTACTACCTTATCTGAATTTTGATAAACCAAACCATCAGTAGAAACCTCGATCTGCATCGTTTGCGCTTTGTCAGTTAGATTATTCAAATCCAACGCCAAATTAGCCTGATCACCGCCCGATAAAAAGCGCGGTGTTGATAGTTCAGCCACCACTGGTGATGCAACAAGCATGGTTTGTTCAGCCTTACCAAAACGCGTATCATCCCATGCTTGTGCCATTATGCGCAATTCACCATTAAAATCAGGTAAAGCAAGGTCAACAACACCTTCGCCATCATCATTTAACTGAATGGTTTGCAATTGCTGAGCCACAATATTAACATCATTTGATGGCTTTTTACCGCCTGCACTAGCACCAAGCATTGCATCACCACCAAAGCTCATATTGACATTGCGCCCTTTACCTTCAATCAACTTACCATAAACATCATAAAGATCGACGTTATAACGTTTACGGCCCAAAAACGTACTATAAGGATCAGGCGTTACAAAATTGGTAATATTTAGCACACCAGAATCCACAGCCGAAACTAACACCGTTACCTTATGATTTTGCTGGATTGCATTTTTATCCATTTTGATTGTTATTGGAATGGTCTTTTCAGGCTCTGTCTTTTTGGGCGCTTCAATACTTACGTTTAATTGACGATCAGACGTATCAATTGGCAAATAAAGTAAACCAATCGCCCGCTTAATGGTCTGTACCGCGGCATCGGTTGATGGTCGAATAATCATCGCACTAATATAAATATCATGACGCCCCCAATCTTGAATTGGAATATCGACATCAAGACCATCGTCATCAACGGTAATATCTTGCTTCCACAACATACCATCATTGGTTTCGAGCGAAATATAGCCAGAACCCGCAACAGGAGCTTGAACATGTATTTTAGCAGTATCACCAACGGAATAAGCTGTCTTATCAAGACTTAATTTAACCTGATCAGGACGAACAGAATGGGTACCGTTGGTATTATCCTCCCAATCGTAACCACTTCTAAAACGTAAGCTACTGGTCACACCATTTTTAGTATCAATCACCTCAATACGGTAAGAGCCATAATCATCGGTTTGGTAGCTTACTTTAGCGGTGCCATTTTCATCAATAGAAAGCGGTTGCTCTTGCACGACAAATTCGTTCGAATTGTACTCTTGATGCCATCCTGAATCGTCAGACCAGCTCCAATAGTAATTGCGGCGCTCACGAATAACCCTTGCCTTTAAGTTCCTTGCTGCCAACTTATTGCCCTCAACGTCGACATAAGCTACTTCAAACTCAGCATTGGCGCCTTTATCAACCGTCGGGCTGTTTTGATAGCGATCTAACGACCAATCATAATAAGGTGATTGGGAAAACAACGCACGCACAGCCGGCATTTGCTCGCTTGGCCAAATAGCTTGACTGGCATAACGCGTCACTGGCCGACCACCAGAATCAAGCAAACTGGCTTGTAAAACCACATTAATAGGGGAACTTAACTTACCCCAATCTTTAGTATTAATCTTAATTTGCGCAATACCATTGTTATCTAAAAGCGTATCAATATTATCAAGCTGACGATCTCCCCCATTATCAACCACATTACCGATTTTATAATCAGCAAGCTCAGGGATTGTATCGATCTTCTTAACATAAACATAACTTTCTAAACGATTACCCGAAGCAGGGGCACCATAAAGATACCAACCTTTAACGTCAAAACGAATTTCATTATCAAGCATGATAGGGTTGTTTGATGTGGTAGTAATTTCCATCCCCATGCGCTCTGGCAAAAATTCCTCAACATTAAAATAAGCATAACGGTAATTATCATCCCCTAAATTAAAACGAAAAGCCCATTTGCCTGTTTCGGCATTCGCTGGAATAGCATATTGCCATTGGTATAAACCGTTTGAATCAACTTTCGCTTTGATTGTAAAATTTTCAACCACCAAATTATCGGGTGACATAACATCAACCACAATCGGCTGAACAGGCAACGGCTTACCATTGGCATCACGCAAAAGCGCATTAAAATAGACCGTCTCTTTCGGCCGATATAAGTCACGAGCGCCAAAAGCAAACAACTGTTTTTGATAAAAAGCCGAACCCATTAAATTATATTCACTTAAATTTAATGCACCACGATCCAAATTAACCAAAGAAATCTGCTTACCATCGCTTGCTGTCAACAAAGCGTACTCCATACCTTTAGGCAAAGTTATATCGGCATAACCATTAGCGTCAGTTTTGGCAGAAACTGTTTTACAGTCCTTATTACTGTCTCGAATACTTTTGCTACATAAAACCGATAAATTGATATCGGAAAGAGGTTTTCCATTATCTAATGCATGGGTAATGACTGATAATTTACCGTTTTCATAGGCATGCACTGCAAAACCAATACTACTGATCGAAAACATTGATACAGGATTTGAATAATTATGAATTCCAGCTTGATTCATCACCGCAAAATAAACACCCTCTTGTTGTAATGGTGTAATGGACGACAAATCAAGTAATACGGTTTCTTGTGAATTACGTTTTGGATTTAAGTCAAATCGAGACGTATAAACTAAATCAACAAACTGATGTAAATCCTTAGAGTCCCAAAATGACAATTGATTTATAAAGCCATAATTATCAATAAAATCGGACAGCTTTTCAGGCTTAATTTTAAAAAAGTTAACATCGACCTTATCAACGTTAAGAGTAACCACAGGCAAACCACTCATTGATTTGCTTGGCAACAAATAACCACTGCTAGCAAACCCAACCATTGGCTTACGATCTTGAGTTTTAATATGAGTTTGATAAACCGCGGCTAAACTACTACCGTTAATACCTGCTAACATCTTATCGATAGTGAGTTCTAAATCACGGTTTGGTTCAAGGTAACGATGTCTTAATTCTAATCCATTGTCAGACAATTCCCATGCACCATCAACATTCCCCGTTTGACGATCGACTAAACGCAGCAAATTCGAAAATTTAAGATTAGGATTTAAAGGAACCGAAAAAGTAATAACCAGTGTACTTGAACCATCAAGAATAACTTCCGAACTATCAATGACCTTTAATTCTTTATCATGATATTTTTCGACTAATTCTGGGCTAGGTTTAAAAAGTGGTTTGGATTGGTTATCTATTTTTGCGTTATCATTGGGATCGGTTGTATGGTTATTATCAACAAATTCCGATGGCGTTGTTGATAGTTCAGAATTTGCATTTTGCTTAGCATCTTTATTATCACAGCTAACTAATACTAATAGCATACTCAATACAGCGGCCTGTTTGACTAATCCCATTTTCATTACACCCCATATATCATAATCTATCATAATCGCTATTGTGGATTATTTTTATTTATTAACGGTTATATATTATGCACTAGCCCTTACTTTTTGGCAAAGCGTGTTTAGTAAAGTTTGGTAATTTTTAAAAAATTACTAAAACAAAAAAACTAATATTATCAATAGATTAGTTTTAGGTGCGATTAGGGATTTTTGGGTTGGTGAATAGGATGGATTGGGTGCGGTGGTTTCGGACGTTTTGACCTTGGGTGGACAAAATAGCTATCGTGACCACGTCCGAGTCAGGGAATTAAAGCGAATTCCCTGACAACCCACGCTTTGGCTGCAGAATGTGGCCTTCGGCTACCCGACGCCGTCGCTCGGTCTTAACGCACCGGCTATGATTCGCTCCCGGCGAAGCATAGCCTCGCCAAACATCCCTGTTTGGCGTGCTAACCTCGCTCTGTTGTCGGCACATTCTGAC
>NZ_FMAQ01000020.1 GCF_900094945.1 Gilliamella bombicola | reverse complement strand
ACCCCGATTGACGAACCACTGTTTTAAGACAAACCCATACCTCACCTCATTACCTCGACTATCCCTACCGACCAACTCAAATCTCTGTGGCAAAGAAGGTACATCTAAAGGACTAGGATTACCTGAACGCATCTGAGCTCTATTAGACCTAGGACCATGCAATGTTACCCTTGTCCTTGCCAAATTTGACTCCCAGTTGACTGTAGCTGTTATTCCATCACGAGTAACAGGAGACCACGTAAACCGACTTCCATCCACTCCTGCAGGCATCTCTAAGTCAAAATGCAAACCATCAGCACCCGTTGTAGGAAAATTTCGGTCGTAAGAGGATGAATCAGTTGACTGAGTTAAAAAACCCTTATTAGGGTCCCATATGTTAGCTGGGCCGGCGGAACTGCCTGTGCCATAGGAGAGACCCGGCCTTGCGCTACTCGCAAAGTAACAACTACCAGAAGAATCTGGCTTGATGTAATAATCCACCGTAGCTCCACTAAAACTGGTTCTATTAGGAACCCCGTACTGGGTCTGTAAATATCCCCCTGTACTAACTAAAGTTACCTTATAAGGTGCACGACATTTACTTAATGTCTCACCACGACTAACAGTTCTGCCATCTTTATTATAAATCACTACCCATATATCCCCTGATGCGGTAACTCCATTAGCACCCTGTCCATCCCCATCATCATCTCCCCACTTCCCTTGCCTAATTAGACTATTTAAACTGGTAGATGTTGAACCCGACGGTATCACCATATGAATATCATTAAATGTGAAATTTCCATTAGGTAACATTATCGGATTTGTAGAACTCGATGTGTTAGTTGAAGGCGTGATAGTTCTACCATTCGGCAACTCTATTGCCAAAAAAGTATCTGTATCGGTTGCCTTTGTCTGTCCTCCATCAAACGTTAAATATGGCGCACTACCCTCTATTACCCTTGAAGTACACGCCATGAATGGCTGTGAACAAGGCGTTAATGCCACAGAACCCTGTGTATACGACAACAACAACAATGACGCAAAGAACAACTCCGATTTAGATAACAATGAAGCTCTAAACCATAATGGCGGTTTGTATACCAATGGCGGTTTTAACAACCTCTTGGATATCGACGATAATTTTGCCGAAGAGGTGGCCGATGACCTGACCAAAGAGGTTTCCGAGAATGTTGTCGAAGAATCCGCCGAGAACATCGCCAGTAAAAACCGCGATGACGGCGCCGATTTCGCTACGCGAAATGACCTCGCTGATGAAAATAAGAACTGTGTCTGATTTCGACTACGGTGAAAATTAAAAAGTTTTAGGGCGTAGGTTTGGCAGGCCAGATGCCAGATGCCAGATGCCAGATGCCATAAATGGTAATGCATTTCGATCATCCTGTCAAATAATTTTATGTTTTATTTAGATTTTTTATAACTGACTGCTCTAATAATGAGCACTCCCTTGCTTTGTAAGCGATTAAATTATAACCGCTTGAACAATAATGCGCTACCTTTTTTGTTAAAAATTTGTAAAGTTTTGTTAAAGGATGAGTCAGCCTACGTTGGCGGGCTTTGGGATAAGGGGTTTGGGCGGTGGTTTTTGGCTAAAAATCGCCAAATAAAAACTTTAATAAAATCAATACCTTTCCTGACCGATTTTTGAGCATTTAATAGCGTGTTTTTTTATAGAAAAGCCCCCCTAATAAAAACCATACGCCATTTTCAAAAATTACATTTGAAAAATAACAAGAAATTAACCTTATTTTATTTTAGAATTAGGTGTTAATAAAAATAATCATTAATTTTACTATTACCGTTATTCAATAAACGCTCACCGTCAATAATGAATAAATGGAATATTGTTATTACTGAGGAAAGGAAATAAATAAGTGATAAGAAAAAGATTAAAGAGCGCTTTATACCTAATAAGTTTGGCTTGCTTTTCAATGTCGTCGTATGCTGATGATGCAAGACTTTATATACCTTATAAGAATTTGTTACTTGATAGTAGCGGTAAGGTGATTGTTGATAATGAGGGGGATGGAAACTCAATAACTTATAGGGATCATTATTGGATTATACAAAAAAGTAATGATGTTTTTTTTAATAATTTTAATCAAGTTAACAACTTTGAATATTCTTTTGATAAACAGGGTGATATTTTAACTTTCAAACCCGGTGGGTCGTTAACGTATTTAGGTAATGAAAGAATTGCTTATTACTATCAAGATACCGAGGTATCGGTTTTAATTGATACCGATGGTCATTTAATTACCCCCAAAGGCGTTTATTATAAAAAAATCAATCCATTTAATAATGGTTACGCCGAAGTAAAAACGCAAGATAATAAACGGGGGTATATTGACTTGCAAGGGCAATTTGTCAGCAAGAATCCCAATGAGCTAAGCACCAAATACAATCCACATTGCCAAGACGCCACCCTCGATAAAATCATGCAGCTGTGTGACAAACATAACAGCAAATATCTTATTAATAAAAAAACCGGTAAAGAAGTGGATATCGGTAAACGAGCATGGGAGATGAATAGCTATCATTTTGATAATAATGTAGATCTTTCTGGTCAATATTTTTGGGTGCAAAATTATCAAGATAATTATATGGTATATCAACTTTACGATTACGAAGGGACAATGCTCTATGAAAATAGTTTTTATCAAGTTGCCCCTTTTTATGGTTCGGTAAGTTGGGTTAAAAAGGATAGTAATGAAGATAAGTATCGTTTAATTAATGCTACAGGTGAAACTCTCGACAAATACGATGACTATAGTACCGTTCAAGTCGGTGATCATGTGCTGTTTTATGCTAAAACCAAATTACCAGAAAAAGACTATAAAGATGGGGAATTTTTAACCAAAATTTTGGATCAGGATGGTCATGTTTTATTCTATGAAGATAAAATCGATGAAACTCAAAACAGTGCTTGTAAGCAAGATTTGATCGTTTTGAAAGATACCCAAGATAACATTGTATGGCCTTTAGACATTGAAAAAGAGTGCTTATTAAACCGATATGTTGAGGAATCGGTGGTAATAGATACTTGGATGGATAAAAAATATAAGGTCGTTGACATTCCCAAAGATAAAATCAGTGAAATTGCCAATTATTTTGTCACTAAAAAACAAAATGATAAAAACACCAATACAATCAATCATACCAAAAATGAAACCTATTTAGCCGGCCCTGAAACGGTTAATATTAAAGATATTGCTGATTTAACTGTACCAAATGGTTATATTTATTATGAGTGGCCTTCACTTGAAAAAAACTGTAATCGTTTTTTGATGCCAGCATATAGCAATAATAATCAATTGTGTATTTCTGTACATAATGTTGGCTATATTGATTTAAAGGCAGAAAAAAAGCTGTTTGATGATCCTGAACGTCTGCAAGAAATAAAAAATAATTTACAACGCAAAGTGATAAATTACCGCAATCGCTATCAACATTTTGAATGGTTAATAGAGCCACAATTAGATGTTGAAAACCACACAATGAAATTTGGTTATCGTTATATCTTTGAACGTATCCGCGAAAATAACAGACAAGAAGTTATTACCGGTCAAATTATTGCTCAAGTCATTTTTGTTAAAGATCATATGATTGTTTTAACCACCCCGCCTAACAATATGTTAGCTAATTCTGCGCTAATGGAATTTGATTGGGCTAAGCAAATTAAAATACGACCAGAATATCAATTTGATAAGCAACCTGTTTATCGCTGTAGTCAATTTGCGTTAACAGATTCGGCACTTTCTACGGCAAATTTTGATTATCTGAATAAAGGACGTTGCTTTCCAATATCATTAACTGAACTTATTAATGCAACGGAACAACAAAATGATTCAAAAGAATTAACTAACTTGCAAAATGCATTGTTTTTTGAACCATTTTATTATCATTCTGATACAGGTATAGGGCGTTAAAACTTTATGAAATTTAAGAAATATATATCATCTTGTCAGTTATGTATGGCATTGATGTTAACCATCGTTAGTAATCAGTCACGTGCTGATGCGACACTTAATTTAACATCTGAACAGTGGCAAAAAGAAATTCAACAACGTTTTGATGCAATTAATGAGAATGGTGAACCCGTTGAATGCGTTGTATTTACACGCATTGATAATTTCCCTTATCACTTTGATTATTCTGTCTTAGTATCAGAGCCTCTATTGATGGCGGTCGATGCCGAATTAGTTGATGAGACGATCAAAGAGAGAAGTCACTTTGAGAAAGATTATCGATACACTTATCACCTCACCGAAAAAGGGAAACGCTACTATAAAACTTGGCCTAAATTACGGCATTCTGGTTTTTGTTTTGGTAAGGTCACGGTTGAAAAAATAAGCAAAACCGATAAAGATGGTAATTATGTTACTGTTGAGTACCAATATAAAGTGGAAGATTTTCCTGCCAATATTGAGCCTATTTTATCAAAACAAAATTCGTATATTAATAATCCATCAAAGACCGCAATCGCTACATTTAGTTTAGATAAAAACAATCAGCTTTATAGCGTGTCAGGAATTGGTTTAATTACCCACATCTACGAAGGATGGCATCAATAATGAAATTAAAAACACTACTTATGTTGCTTTGTGGTTTGTCGCTTGTGGCTTGTGATAACAACATCAATAAAGATGAATTACAATCGATAATCAATAATAATCAACCATTGTGTTATTCTTTACCTGAAGAAGTAAGACCATTTCCTAAAGATATTTTTGATGACAATATCGTTGAAGATAATCTGAATGATGAACTAGTAGATATTTTTGTCGATTTAAACTTATTAACTAAACGTAAATTATCCATAACCAAGTTGGATGGGTCATTAACTTATGCCACAAGATATCGATTATCCCAAGAAGGTAAAACGTATTTTAATCCAGAAAAAGGCGGTTTTTGTTTTGGCAACATTAAAGTCAATGATGTGTATAAAACTGAATCGAGTCCAACAAGGTATAATCAACGCAGTAGAACATCAAGATTGGTCTATTATCATTATTCATTTAGCGATATTCCTGACTGGGCAAAAGATAAACGCCTTACACAATATTATATAACTCCTTCGCTGAACACCGAACGGCTTTATGATGCAAAGGCAATTCATTATCAACCTAGTTTATATTTTTCTTCGTTCGAAGTTGATAAAACTCCATTAATCCAACTTCGCTAAATTGATGGAAGATCGTTATCTATTTTGTAATTTAAACTTGAACAAGCAAGACATAATGAAATGAATAATATAAGAGTATTTTTTTTATTGGCCATATTTTTGGCTTTCCCAAATCATACATTTGCAAGCGTCATCTATCAAGAAGATTGGTATTTAGCTATCGAAAAGAAAGACAGCGTTGCCCAATATAAAATCGCTGAGGCTTATAGCCCTTTAACAAAAAACGATAGTTATTATTGTCAAACTGATCAGTTATATTTTAGTCATCATGATAAAAAATTGTCAGGTTGCCGCGATAAATCGGCCGATAAATATATTGAGTTTTTAACAAAATCGGCCGAAAACTTATACCCTATCGCCCAAAAAGATTTAGGTATTGCTTATATTAAAGGCGAATTGGTGCCTAAAGATATTAAAAAAGGGCTTTATTGGTTAGAAAGGGCTGCCTCACCGATTCCAGATAAAGCAAAATTTCGAATCGTTGAAGGTACATTTTGGTTAGCACAGCCAAATGGTAAAAAAATTGGCGTCGGCGAAGCCCATTATTGGTTAGGATTGCTTTATCACGAGGGGACAGAGGTTAAAGCCGATTATGCTAAAGCAATCAAGCATTATAAAATAGCTAGCACAAGTACCGATTGGGGATTTTATAATCTTGCACAATATCAACTTTATAAACTCTATCAAGATAAGCTCAATGACCCCAAAAAGTCACTCTACTGGCTTGAAAATACAGCAAATAATACCGGAAAATTTGTTGATGAAAAAACATTAGAAACGTCAATGCAAATGGCTAATTACTTTTTGGAGGGTGGGCAACCCGACGGTTCTAAATTAGATACGCCTAATTACCTTTGGGCAGCAAAATGGTTATTAAAAGTAGCCGAGCAATCTAACATATCAAAAGAGTCTAAACAGATAGCAGCTTTCCAGTTAGGGTGGTTTTATTTAAATGGTTTAGGTGTAGAAAAGGATATTGGAGAAGCAATAAAATATTATCATTTAGGCATGTACCAAGATGACCTAACAGACTATCAGATGAACTTAAAAAAATATAAATACGTTACATCTTCAACTGATATGTCATTGCAAAATCAATTTTTACATCAAGTTATTACGCCATTTTATATCAACAACTTTGATATTGCTAAAGCCCAAAAGGTTATCGACGTTGTTTTTGCAGATAACCCTAAAGATAAAGAAGTTTTTTATGAAAAACTGATAGAAGATCTAGTCGAAACACTTCAAGTTGAGAGTTATGCTCTCTTACGTGAATTTGAATCTATTCCTCTTTTGCTGAAACTTGCCCAACAACAGGAAATAGCTTATGGTTTTTATCGTGATGCTAGAAATATTGAAGGTAAAACAACTAATGAATTGATAGATCTTTATCAATCAGCATTAAAAATTGAACCCAACAATCCGACAGTGCTTTATCAATTTGGTACGTTATATGACTTTATTCTTGAGGATGAAAAGACAGCAATAACCTATTACCAACGAGCGGCTGAATTAGGTAATTCAAAAGCAAATTATCGGCTAGGTATCATTTATTATTTAGGCAAAGGCGTTGAGCAAAGTTATCATGAGGCTTGGCAATATCTTGATTTGGCAGCTAAGCAAGGTTATCAACCTGCTCAGTATTTTTTGATCACGATTGATAAATCTCATCCTGAATTTGATTGGTTAACAACCCAATACCTTAACCATCAACAAGTGTACCATTCTCCAACGGTTATGGTTGATGGAATGGATTGGTTACAAACTCAAAGCGAAGAGAACCAAAACGATAAAGCCACATATCACCAAATAAGACATGATTCAAATGGGAATGGGCTAAAAACGTATCAAGGTTGTAAAGCCGCATTGTCACTTGCAGCTAATGGCGATACTTTTGCACAAGGTGAGTTGTTAAGTCAAATGAATAACGGTGCAAATTCTTTTATTTGTACACCTAAGAAAGAGTTGCTCTTTAGTTGGATTGATAGCAGTAATAAAAATGATAAAAAGAAAGCATTTTT
The DNA here is from genome assembly GCF_900094945.1 of Gilliamella bombicola. Lineage (GTDB taxonomy): Bacteria > Pseudomonadota > Gammaproteobacteria > Enterobacterales > Orbaceae > Gilliamella > Gilliamella bombicola. The sequence continues at coordinate 17,209 of NZ_FMAQ01000020.1, read as the reverse complement.
AAAAACACAATATTACAAATTGTCAAAACAATATGAACAATTTCATACAATGCTTAAAGCTCAAGTTGCAGCTAATAATCCTTATGCAATTTTTGAACTGGCACAAAAACAGGTTACTTTGCCAAATAATACCGTGCTACCTTATCTAAAAACATCACTAAAATCAGGCAGCCCTGCTGCTGCAGGGCTTTTAGCTTTTTATTATGACAATACAAATATTAATACGTTTGAATATACTAAATTAGTTTTATTACAAAATGATTTAAGTCAGTACCATTTAGATCCTGAAATTAGCGAATACTATCAAAAAAATCGCTTCTCAAAATACTTTTATGCAAATTTAAAATTATCCTCGACTGATATTTATAAAATATGGTTTGAACTTGCACAAATGCATGAGCAAGGTAAAGAAATCCCTCAAAATAATGTGTTAGCTTTAGTTTGGTATCGTTTGTTAGTTGAATATAATCAAACCAAAGCAACAACAAAAGTAGCGCAAATCAGTGCTCAATTAACCGAAGAACAACAAGCAGAAGTGAATAACATATTAAGCAAATATCGTAATTTATATCGTTTTCTTCCGTTAACACATTTAGATATAAATGAATAACTAGCTAAGTATGATAATGCTTAACTAAAACAAATAAATCAAACCGTCGCATTCAATGCAGGCTCGTGTTGTGATAGTGAGTTAATATAGGTAATAAGATATGAGTAATATTGTTATTGAAAAAAAAAGTAAATCAATTAGCCACAAAGTACTTTGGGTATTAGGAGCTGTTTTTCTAGTACTGGTTATTAGTGGTGGCTACTATTTTTTTAAAAGTAATGCTTTTGTTGCTAGTCAACCAGTATCTCAACAACCAGTATCTCAACAGCCAAAAAATATTAAAATTACTTATGTTACACCTCAATTTTTTGGTTATTATCAGAATCCCATCGTATTCAATTGTATTGATTCTATTGAATACGATGGAAAGCGCATTAAAATATCCGAAATAGACTATTATGAAGATAGTCCAAAGGAGCTACAAAATATACGCGAAAATTGCATACCTTTTTAAAGGTAAAATTGATATTAATAAAATATTCAAATTTAAGAATGAAAAAAGACGCAAACTGCGTCTTTTTAATATTGTTTGATGTTATTAAAACTAAAGCGTCTTTAACCATGCTTTAACATCTTTACCTAAACTTTTGTGACGCATTGCGTATTGAACAAAGGTTTGCACATAACCGAGTTTATTACCACAGTCGTGGCTACGACCTTTTATGCAATAAGCATCAACACTATCTTCTTCAAGTAGCATGGCAATTGCATCGGTCAATTGAATTTCACCGCCAGCACCTAATGGTGTTTTGGCAAGTAAAGGCCAAATCTTTTCAGATAATACATAGCGTCCAACTACCGATTGGTTTGATGGCGCTTCTTCAATTGATGGCTTTTCAACAACGCTATACATTTGTGCTACATTACCAGCAGATAACGTTTCACCACGGCAGTCAACAATACCGTAAGAAGAAACTAGCTCTTTTGGCACTGGCTCTACCATAATTTGGCTGTGTTTGGTTTCATGGTAATTATTGATCATTGCCGCTAAATTATCGCAAGTCAAATCACTTTCGTATTCATCAATAATCACATCAGGTAAAACCACAGCAAACGGCTCATCGCCAACTAAAGGATATGCACATAATACCGCATGCCCCAGTCCTTTAGCTAAACCTTGGCGAACGCTGGTTATTGTGACATTTTTAGGTAAAATGCCTTGTACTTCTTGCAATAACTGACGTTTAACACGTGCTTCTAACATAGCCTCTAATTCAAAACTAGTATCGAAATGGTTTTCAATTGAGTTTTTTGATGAATGAGTCACAAAAATAATCTCAGTTATACCAGCTGCAATACACTCTTTAACCACATATTGAATAAGTGGTTTGTCAACAACCGGAAGCATCTCTTTTGGAATTGCTTTAGTTGCAGGTAACATGCGCGTACCCAAACCGGCAACAGGGATAACCGCTTTTTTGACTTTTCTACTTGCTGAACTTTCTAAATTTGATGTCATTTTATTTCCTTAATACAATTAACCAACAGTGGAGCTATAGGTACCGTCACTACGGCGACCATTAACAAATGTATTTTTGACTCGCACTGACTTTAACACATAAGCAATCCAAATACAGGTATAAATGATTGCTATAACAATATCTTTTATAAAAGAAAACTCGAATTTAACTTCAAATGGTAACACTATAAAAAGATACCAACATCTTTGAATTAGCTTAAAAACAATAAAACTGCTACTAAATATAATAAAAAAGTTAGGAAATTTATAACTTTTAGTAAAATATAAAAATAGAATATAAGCGTTTAAAAGCAAAAATAAACAATTTAGCCCCATGTCACCTAAAATAAACAGACCCAAATGAATTGTGTGCATTTCCGAGTAGGGATCCAATAATTGTGTCCACACGCCGATAAAATTAATCGCATTTAGTCTAGAAAAAGTAACATATCCAATAAAAATAAAACAAAAAATTAATTCAATACCAACTAAAATTAGCCAACCGCCTAATCCTTTAAGTTCTTTTCCCTTTATCATTTTTATTCCTGTTTAATGATTGATAAATCATTAGATTCGATGAGTAAAGGATTATCCCTATCTTTGGCTAAAGAATCAATAGAGATATAAACGATTTGGCAGTTCTGTAACAGTGCTTGTCTTACTACGAATTTGGCTTTACGGTCACGAGCTTCTTTTTGAGCTTTGCTGATGTAAAGATCATCGTATCCATCATCGTACAAAGAAGCCCTTTCGAACAAATTTGGTGCTCGCCAAAATGTTTCTTTAGGATAATATCGCACCAAAATTTGATCGGTTAATTTACCTTTTATTCCGGCATAACTACTTGGTAAATGTTTGCTTGCTCGGCTCTGAGCAATATAAACATGCTGATAATTTTGTATATTTGAGGGGAGTTTATTCAATAAAAATTCAATACCCGATAGGTTTGAATACTGGCAATTATCCAGCGTTAAAGGTGCAGTTCGATAGTTTAACGAACCGCACCCAACAAGAAAAAATAATGTAACTATAGGCAAAATACGTAACATTTTTACTCTAAAACATAGTTAAAAACGGAAATATTGCTAGGCATATATAACCTTATTTACATTTTATCACTCACTTTTTCGGCAGTATGTGAAATGGCTTTTCCGCCAGATTGAACATCTTGACCAACACCTTTAACAGTGTTACATCCAACAACAAGTGTTGTCATAGCAATACCAAATATCAACATTAACATTTTATGGAACATACAATATACTCCTTTAGTAATATGATTATTTTAATGTAGCAAATGCTTCTGCCACACGGTAGATATTATGGTGATTTAAACCCGCTACACACATCCTTCCGCTGCCCACCAAATAAACAGCAAAATTATCTTTCAATTGTGTAACTTGCTCTTTACTAAAACCGGTATAACTGAACATGCCTCGCTGTTTAACCAAATAATCAAAATTACGGTTAGGTGCAGCAGTTTTTAATAATTCAACCAACATTGTACGCATAGTTACAATGCGATTTCTCATTGATTCGACTTCTTTAAACCATTGCGCTTTAAGCTCTGGATGATTTAATACATAACTCACCAATTGCGCACCATAAGCTGCTGGGCTTGAATAATTCTGGCGAACGGTGGCTTGTAACTGCCCTAATACGCAGGCAGCGACGTCACTGTTATCGCATAAAACGGATAATCCCCCAACACGTTCACCATAGAGTGAAAATGTTTTCGAAAATGAGTTACTGACAAATCCACACAATCCTGTATCTGCCATTTTGCGAATCGCATAGGCATCATCGTCAATACTCTCACCAAAACCTTGATAAGCAATATCCATAAATGGAATAAGATCACGGGCCTTTAACACCTCGATTACTTTATCCCACTGCGTATGTGTTAAATCAGAACCTGTCGGGTTATGGCAGCAAGGATGAAGTAACACAATGCTTTTAGCCGGTAATTGATTTAATGTTTCAAGCATTGCTTCAAATTTTACACCACAAGTTTGCTCATCAAAATAGGGATATTTGTTTACCTTGAACCCTGCACCACTAAAAATAGCGATATGATTTTCCCATGTTGGATCGCTGACCCATACTTCAGATTTTGGGAAATAGCGAAATAAAAAATCAGCCCCTACTCTAAGGGCGCCTGAACCACCTAATGTTTGTATCGTTGCTATACGTTTATCTTTATAAGCCGAATGGTCTTCACCAAATAATAGAGACTGAATTGATTGGCAATACGTTGGCAAGCCACTCATTGGCAAATACAATTGTGCACCTTGATTGAGATGATAAATATCATCACGAGCAGTTTTTATACATTGTAATTGGGGAACAACGCTGTTGTCATCATAATAATAACCAATACTTAAATTCGTTTTATTATCTCGGCTATCATTCATAAACTCAGCGACTAACGATAAAATGGGATCCCCTGCATACGGTTCTACTTTTTCAAACATGTTCACAATCCATTCGGCACAAAAAACAACAATAAATATTTGTAGATTATTGCACCAACTTTATTGGCAATCAATCATTAAATAACAGTTTAACAATAAATAATTAATTTGATTTTGGGTTAGAAAATGGCTGTATTTTTGATAGTAAAAAGTAATAGATGAGATAACTAAAAATATAATGTGTTTTGACCCGCTTTTTTTATACTAACATTTGGGATTTAATGAAGTTTTTTGAAAAAAATTAGCACCTTTTGGTGCTAATCAGGTAAGCAAATTTATTTAGCAGCAATAACTTCAATTTCGACTTTAGCATCTTTAGGAATTCGAGCAACTTGTACGCAAGAGCGAGCAGGGAAAGAGGCATTATTTTCAGTAAAAAATGCTTCGTATACCGCATTTACCGCAGCAAAATCATTCATATCAGCTAAAAAAATAGTTGTTTTGACGATATTACTGACTTGATAACCGGCCGCTGTGACAATCGCTTTAACATTGGCTAAACTTTGTTTAGTTTGTTCTTTCACACAACTTGGCATGTCACCTGTGGTGGGGTTCAGTGGGATTTGTCCTGAGGCAAATAACATATTACCTAAATCGACGGCCTGAACATAAGGCCCAATAGCAGCTGGTGCTTTGTCAGTACTAATTACTTTTGCCATACTCTGTTCTCCTTATTTAATCTACCCAACTTTTTAATAACTAAAATGGTTAAGGTATTTGTTTCTTGTTTGTCCTCATTTCAACAGGATCGCAATTTGCTGTCAAGCCGGCGCAAAATTATGATCGTGGGACTTATTGAAATTTTCTGATATGATAATTACAATTTTTTATTTATTACGAGAGTTAATATGTTCGAGAATTTAACCGACCGTTTATCACAGACATTTCGCAATATCAGTGGTCGTGGACGACTATCTGAAGACAATATTAAAGATGCACTACGCGATGTGCGTATGGCATTACTTGAAGCTGATGTCGCCCTGCCAGTAGTTCGTGAATTTATTAATCAAGTTAAAGAAAAAGCTGTTGGATTAGATGTCAGCAAGAGTCTAACACCAGGTCAAGAATTTATCAAAATAGTTCAAGATGAACTTACCCGTGCAATGGGGGAAGTCAATAGTTCACTCAATTTGGCAACCCAACCACCTGCGGTTATGTTAATGGCAGGGTTACAAGGTGCCGGTAAAACAACTAGCGTTGCTAAACTGGCTAAATTTCTAAAAGAAAAACAGAAAAAGAAAGTACTTGTGGTGTCTGCCGATGTTTATCGACCTGCGGCAATTAAACAGTTAGAAACACTGGCTAAAGCGATTGATGTTGAGTTCTTTCCATCTGATATTACTGAAAAACCGGTCAGTATTGTAAATAAAGCTATTTCTCATGCAAAATTACAATTCTTTGATGTACTTATTGTCGATACTGCGGGTCGTTTGCATGTTGATAACGACATGATGGATGAAATCAAAGCGCTTCATCAAGCCATTAATCCAATTGAGACATTATTTGTGGTTGACGCCATGACCGGGCAAGATGCTGCCAATACGGCTAAAGCGTTCAATGATGCTTTGCCACTTACCGGTGTAATTTTAACCAAAGTGGATGGTGATGCGCGTGGTGGTGCGGCGCTATCCATTCGTCATATTACCGGTAAGCCGATAAAATTCTTAGGGATGGGTGAAAAAACTGACGCTTTAGAGCCGTTTTACCCCGATCGTATTGCTTCGCGTATCTTAGGTATGGGTGATGTACTCTCTTTGATTGAAGAGTTGCAACATAATGTCGATCGCGAAAAAGCAGAAAAAATTGCTAAAAAACTGAAAAAAGGCGATAAGTTCGATTTTAATGACTTTCAAGACCAACTCAAACAGATGCGTAATATGGGTGGAATGGGTACTCTGTTGGCTAAATTACCGGGTGTTGGTCAACTTCCTGATCATATCAAAGCGCAGATGGATGATAAAATCACTATCAAAATGGAGGCCATTATTGGTTCGATGACATTAAAAGAACGCGCTAATCCTGAAATCATTAAAGGTTCACGTAAACGCCGTATTGCAAATGGATCGGGTACACAAGTACAAGATGTCAACAAACTATTAAAACAGTTTGAAGATATGCAAAAAATGATGAAAAAAATGAAAGGCGGTGGCATGATGAAAATGATGCGCCAAATGAAAGGACTGATGGGCGGTGGAATGGGGTTCCCACCTCGTTAATACGCCATAAATCAATTTTTTCATGAGCAATAGTCATCGCTATCTTTGTATAAACTTTCTATAAAAATATCGCGCGGATAAACAGCGCGATATTAATTTTAATAACTTAATCTTGTTACTTATTTTCTGGGTTTGGTTCAACCAATTTAATCTTTACTGAGCGACTCATGGTTAGCACGGTGCCTATTGATGAGATAATAATAAAAATAATGGCTAGCCACTGATTGGTGGTTAACTGCTCATGCAAAACTACTAATCCAGAAAGCGCTGCAAAAACAGGCGACAAGCTCATTAGTGTACTAAATGTTTGCGCTGGTAATCTTGGTAAAGCAATCATATCTAATCCATAAGGAATCGCCGATGCTAATAACGAAACCACGAAAACCAGAGGCAACAATTCCAACGAAAACATTGTACTTCCACTTTGCAAAATACTAATAGGAAATAAAAAGCACGTAGCAATCACCGACCCAACAGCGACGCTTGATGCACCATAAAGCGTACTAGCTTTACGTCCAAACAAAATGTAACACGCCCAACCACTTCCAGCTAATAGTGCAAATAAAAGCCCTATAGGATCTAAATTGTCTGACACTTGATAAAGCGGCAAAAGCATGGACAGACCGACAATAGCAACGATAAGCCAAATAAAATCAAGTAACTTTCGTGACGAACACATTGCTACCATAATCGGCCCAGTGAGCTCAATAGCCACAGCAACCCCCAAAGGCACTCTTGCAATTGCGTTATAAAATGCTAAATTCATACAACCAATTGAAATTCCATACAAAAAAATATATTTCAATGCCTGCTTTGTCATTGATTTACGCCATGGTTTGAATATAAAAATCAACATAATTGCCGAAAAAAACAATCTCCAAGCTGTCATTGCCTCTGGCCCTAATACGGGAAATAGGTGTTTAGCGATAGATGCACTGCCTTGAACTGAAATCATCGAAATAAAAATTAACAAAACAGGCCAAGACCTTTTAAGCATAAATAATCACCATAATCAAACTTTGAAGTTATTGGAATAAAACTCATGATAAAAATTTCAGAAAACGATGCGCTTAATCATAGAAGCGCACATAAAAAACTGACTTATTAGTTTTCTCTTTTCACTGATAATAAGGCAAGAGCTTGTAGCGCTTGTTTATAAGGCGAATCTGGTAAAATAGCGATAACATCAAACGCTTTTTGCGCTTCTTTTTGAGCGGTTTGTAACGTAAAATCAAGCGAACCACATTCATCCATAATTTGTAAAATACGATCTAATAAGTTACGTCCATTACCTTGCTTTATTGCTTGGCGAATTAATTCCGCATCTTGAAAATTTTTAGTGTGATGCATCGCATGTAAAAGAGGTAAGGTCGGTTTGCCTTCATTAAGATCATCCCCTAAATTTTTACCCAATTTTTGATTGCTATCAGCGCTATAATCTAAAAGATCGTCGATGATTTGAAAGGCCGTACCTAGATATTTACCATATTCCTGTAAAGCCAACTCTTGCTCTTCATTTGCACCAGCTAGCACAGCAGCAGAATGCGAGGTTGCCTCGAATAAACGAGCCGTTTTGCGATAAATTACCTCTAAATATTGTTCTTTGGTAATATCAGGATCATTACAATTAATGAGTTGTTGTACTTCTCCTTCAGCAATCACATTGGTAGCAGTCGACATAATTTTTAAGACTTTGAACGATTCTGTACGCACCATCATTTGAAAAGAGCGTGTATAAATATAATCACCTACAAGTACACTAGCAGCATTACCAAAAAGCGCATTTGCCGTTGATTGACCACGGCGTAAATCCGATTCATCAACAACATCATCATGCAATAAGGTGGCTGTATGAATAAATTCGATAAAAGCTGCGGTGATAATATGTTTATCACCTTGGTAATTGAGTGCTTTGGCAATTAATAATGCAATAACGGGGCGTATGCGCTTCCCACCACTACTAATAATATAATTGCCCAACTGATTAATTAAAGCCACATCAGAACTTAGCTCTGCCTGTATAGCTTTATTAACTTTAATAAGATCTTCTTTAACAAGATCGAATATTTGATTCATTGATGGAGTATTCATCAGCCTAACCACTATAAACAATTGATATTTATTTTCTATTATCTGATAAATATTATTAGGCAACAAGGTGTCATCTATCATATTTTAAAAAAGACTACAAATGATAAGCATTTTCATTTAGAATAATTCCCTTAAGTTGAAAATGATAATCATTATGAAGATTAACTTTGATATAGACATCGATGATACCAAGGCGCCTTTAAGCCCAACTAAAAAAAAGACCCAAAATGCCTATGTATGTGCATCAGTTTCTGTACTGTCTCATCTTGTATTATTTGCGCTATTATTTAGTTCTGTCTTACTTGCCCAAAATATCGTAGTCGACGAAGGTGATAATTCAATTAAAGCTGTCATGGTTGATCTATCACTGTTGGCAGCACCAGAACAATCCCTAGTAGAAGATAAACCAGATATTCAAGGGATAGAAAATAGCGAACTTATTGATAACCAAAAGATCGAAGAAACACCAATACAACCGGTTATTGAACCAATTGTCGAACCTGAAGTTAAAGAAGAAAAAACAGAATCCATTATTGAAAAAATAACCGATAAACCGACCATTGAACCCAAAAAGAAAATTGAAACCCAAAAAGAACCAAAACCGAAGAAAAAGGCCCCACCAATTCAAAAAGCATCGCATAAGCAAGTGAGACAAGAAGTGATTAACGAAAATATTGCTAATACTTCTGTAGCTCCACAAATTTCAGATAGCCGTCAATATTCTGGCACCCCTTCACCAATAAGGAGAAATCAACCAGAATACCCACGCCGAGCCCTCGATATGCGCGTAGAAGGCTATGTAGTAGCACTGTTTGATGTAAACAGTGATGGACACGTTGAAAATATTCGTATTATTGAAGCAAATCCTAATAATATTTTTAATCGTTCTGTCATTAATGCCATGAAAACGTGGAAATATAAACCAATTGCAGCCAAAGATCTGAAAATAAAAATTATCTTCAATCGCGATAAATCAATTAGTTTAAATTAATTACAACAAATAAAACCGCTGTAACACCTATGCTATAACACTCATTTCTATAGCATCTGTATAGTGAATAAATGGCAGCGGCTATAAAATGGTAATCACCTAAAAATCACAGCAACAACATGGCTAATGAGCAAGTTTGTTCCCCATCAGTTTTTCAATCTCCTCAGGACTTTTAGGGACATCACTGGTCAAGACTTCATTTCCTGATTGAGTAATTAAGATATTATCTTCAATTCGAATGCCGATACCTTTATATTGCGCTGGCACATCGGCATCTTTATTAATATATAAACCCGGCTCCACAGTTAACACCATGCCCGGCGCTAAAATTCGATCTCGATTGCTACCCACATCGTGCACATCAATCCCCAACCAATGTCCTAAACCATGCATATAAAATGTGCTATAAGCTTTATCAGCAATTAAAGTATCAATATCGCCATGCATAATACCTAATCTGACTAAACCTTCGACCATTGTTCTAACAACATAATGATTCACCTCCATAATAGAAGTTCCTGGCTTTAATAACTTAATGGCTTGATATTGTGATGCTAAAACAATATCGTAAATTTCACGCTGAGCTTGACTAAATTGACCATTAATAGGAAAGGTACGAGTTATATCCCCCGCGTAATATTGATACTCACAGCCGGCATCAATCAAGACTAGATCGCCCGCTTTTAACTGTTCATTATTATTCTCATAATGCAATATACAGCCATTATTGCCACTACCGACAATAGTATTATAAGCAGGAGCGCGTGCACCATGCCAAGCAAATTCATGTAAAATTTCAGCTTCCAGTTGATATTCAAACATGGTCGGCTTACATTTTTGCATAGCACGAATATGCGCTTTTGCGCTAATTTGACAAGCTTGACGTAAAATGGCCATTTCAAAGTCTGATTTAAACATACGCATTTCATGCACTATCGGTCGCCAATCAATAATGCAATTGGGTACAGAAAGATTCGTTCTATAACCTTGACGCAACCTCCTCATTGCATTATCAACAAAATTATCAGCATATACATACTGTTGAGCGGCATGGTAAATGATTGTTTTACCATTTAATAAATCGGGTAATACAGTATCAAGTTCATCAAATGGATAAGCTTCATCAACCCAAATAGCGTCTAATGCTGCCTGTTGTCCTAACCGATAACCTGTCCACGTTTCGGCTAATCGCTCTTTTTTACGATTAAATAAGACATATTTAGGTATATTATCTTGTTGTTTAATAACAGCAAAAACCGCTTCTGGTTCAGCAAAAAACGTAAAATACCAAAAATCACTATTTTGCCGATATGGATAATGTGTGTCATTACTGCGTGCCATTTCTGGAGCAGCAAAAAAAAGTGCAATACTATTTGTTGCCATCTGAGAAAGTAGTTTTTCCCTACGTGCCAAAAGTTCTATTTTGATATTGCTGTTTATCATTGTCATGACCTTAATAGAGGTATAATTATTAATCTTAATGAATTGTTGGGGAGATATCCGTCTCATTAAACTCATCGAAACAAAGCATAGCCGTTATGCGGACATACTCTTTAATCTCTTCAAATGCAAAACCGAGCTCTTGTTCATCGTCGCTTTCGTCATAACCTAATTTCACAATTTGGCGTAAATCATAAATTGCTTCGCCAACATCGTCTTTAAGGCGATTAATTTTGGGTTGCGCAAGACCAATACCAAGCAAAAAATGGTTAACCCAACCAACCAAATCATCGATTTGCGCAAACAGATCATGGCTACTGAGTAACAGTTCAAATTCAAAGTTTTCATTAAAAAACTGTTGTTTAGTTAAATGATAGAGGTTTTTAATTTGCTCATCTAACGACGCGTCAAACACTTGTCCATTATTCAACATATCTTTAACTAATGAACGCCAGCTCTCATCATGATTACCACCAGCTAAGATACCAGAAAGAAAACCATGCAACTCAGCAGCGGTAATACCTATTTTATTTTGGACTAGTTGACGATTAAATTCATCATAATTAATAGTATCAGACATAAACTCCACCCTAATCTTGTCACATCACTAAAAATGCACTATGCACTTTCTTCGATTATTAGTATATAATCCGTATCTAATTATAAATAATAAACAGGTTACTGTGCTTTATAAAGGAATTATTTTGAACATTGTAGGATTAATTGCGAAGTTGCCTCTGCAACGATTATGTCTATTATGCCTTTCAGGATTAGCATTATCGTTAGCGTCCTGTAGTTCATTTTTACCCAATAAAGGCATCATTATTCTTGATGTACAAGATAAAATACATACCAATGTAACCAGCCAAGATTTACCTAAATCGTATAAATTAGGTAATAGCGAACAAGAATTACAACGATTCGAAACTTTCTGCAAAGAAGAAATTCACGTATCACAGCTTGATGGTAGTGAAGAAATCGTTTTTGAAAATATTAAACATGGAATCCATGGGCAGGTAGAATTTAAAAACTGCAGTGACAAAGTCACTCGTATCTACCGATACTGATAAAATATGGCTATTATTATAAATTATAGCTAATACAATTGACTCAATATAAAAGAACAATGAAATCTTACTAGCCTTTCAGGCAGTTTTTATTTATATTGGTCGCTGAAATAAAAATATTTTGGGAGTAAAAAAATATGTACACACAAGATGTCACCATTACTGCATCTAACGGCCTTCATACTCGCCCTGCTGCGCAATTTGTTAAAGAAGCCAAAAACTTCAATGCAGAAATCACTGTCACATCTGATGGAAAAAGTGCAAGTGCTAAAAGTCTATTTAAATTACAGACGTTGGGTTTAACACAAGGGACAACAATTAGCATTTCTGCCGAAGGCGAAGACGAAAAAGAAGCTGTACAACATCTAGTAAAATTAATTCCAGAATTAGAATAATCTCTCCCAATTAGATATGAACGGTTTTAAAATTGAATAAGGATTAAATGTTATGGTATCAGGTACACTTGTTTCCCCCGGTATCGCTTTTGCTAAAGCGCTATTATTAAAAGAAGAGCCTATTGTTATCAATAATAGACAAATTCTCGATAACAAGATTGACGCTGAAATTGAGCGCTTTAAAGAAGCTCGAGAAAAATCAAGCAAACAACTGCATGCGATTATGGAACGAGCAAAATCTACGCTAGGCGAAGATAAAGCAGCCATTTTTGAGGGTCATATTATGCTTCTTGAAGATGAGGATCTTGAACAAGAAGTCATTTCTCGTATCCAAAGTAAACATTCGACTGCTGATGCCGCGGTTCAATCAGTTTTTGAAACTCAAGCTAAAGAATTAGAAAATTTAGATGATGAATATCTAAAAGAACGTGCTGCTGATATTCGTGATATTGGAAAACGATTACTTAAAAATATTTTAGGTATCGAAATCGTTGATTTAAGTGCAGTTAGTCAACCTTGTATTTTGGTTGCAACTGACTTAACACCATCGGAAACAGCTCAGCTAAACTTGGAAATGGTGTTAGGCTTTATTACGGATGCAGGTGGACGAACTTCACATACCTCTATCATGGCTCGCTCATTAGAAATCCCTGCTATTGTTGGTACATCTAATGCAACTCAAGCAATCAAACAAGGGGATTTTATTATTTTGGATGCGATAAATAATGCCATTTATATCAATCCAGATCACACCACTCAAGAAAAATTAAAACAAGTTCAAACTAAATATATTAACGACAAAGAAGAATTGGCTAAATTGAAAGATCTACCTGCAGTCACCCTTGATGGTCACCAAGTAGAAATTTGTGGCAACATTGGTACTGTGCGTGATATTGCAGGTGCGGAACGTAACGGCTATGAAGGTGTTGGTCTATACCGTACTGAATTTCTATTCATGGACCGCGAAGCCTATCCTGATGAAGAAGAACAGTTTAAAGCTTATAAAGAAGTAGCCGAATCTACCAAAGGTTTATCGGTAATTGTCCGTACTATGGATATTGGTGGCGATAAAGATGTGCCATATATGCATTTACCAAAAGAAGAAAATCCATTCTTAGGCTGGCGTGCAATTCGTATCTGTTTAGATCGCAAAGAAGTTCTTCATGCACAATTACGCGCAATTTTACGTGCCTCAGCATTTGGTAAATTACGCATTATGTTCCCAATGATTATTTCTGTGGAAGAAATTCGCACATTAAAATCTGAAATCAATATTCTTAAAGAACAATTAAATACCGAAGGTAAAGCATTCGATAAAAATATTGAAATCGGTGTAATGATTGAAACTCCAGCAGCTGCTGTAATTGCACATCATTTAGCTAAAGAAGTGGATTTCTTTAGTATCGGAACCAATGATTTAACACAATATACGCTTGCAGTTGATCGTGGTAACGAATTGATCTCTCACCTTTATAATCCATTTTCACCTTCAGTATTAACACTGATTAAAAAGGTTATAGATGCTTCTCATAAAGAGGGAAAATGGACAGGTATGTGTGGCGAGCTTGCTGGTGACGAAAGAGCCACAATTCTATTACTGGGTATGGGACTTGATGAATTTAGTATGAGTGCCGTATCTATTCCTAAAATTAAAAAATTAATTCGTAACACTAACTATGAAGAGGCGAAAAAATTTGCTGATACTGTACTAGAAAAAGCAACCTCAAAAGAAGTTATTGATTTAATTGAAAATTATGCTAATGAAAAGCAAATCTGTTAGGAGACAATAATGGGTCTATTCGATAAAATTAAGCAATTCGTATCTGATGATAATAAAAACAGCATCGAGATTATTGCCCCTTTAAGTGGTGAAATTGTCAAAATCGAAGATGTACCAGACGTGGTTTTTGCTGAAAAAATCGTTGGTGATGGTGTTGCAATCAAACCATCAGGGAATAAAATCGTTGCACCATTAAATGGTAAAATTGGCAAAATTTTCGAAACTAACCACGCTTTTGCTATTGAATCAGATGAAGGCATTGAACTTTTTGTTCACTTTGGTATTGATACCGTAGAACTAAAAGGTGAAGGCTTTACTAGAATTGCAGAAGAAGGCCAACAAGTAAAAGTAGGCGATACCATTATTGAAATCGATCTACCACTACTTGAAAGCAAAGCCAAATCAGTGTTAACACCTGTGGTCATTTCAAATATGGAAACAGTCGTTGAGTTAACCAAATTATCAGGCTCTGTCGAAGCAGGTAAAACCCCAATAATGCGAATAAAAAAATAAGCAAACACATTCTTCCACATAAAAAAACCTTCAGCCTAAACTGAAGGTTTTCTTTTATCTAAATAAACTCACCAATTGGCTAAAACAACCTAACGCCACTTCTTGTATTGGTTAATTAAATTATTGGTTGAATCATCATGAGAATTTACAGGTTTATCGTCCGCTAATTCAGGTAAAATTCGGCCTGCTAATTGCTTGCCAAGCTCCACACCCCATTGATCAAAACTGAAGATATTCAAAATAACGCCCTGAGTAAATATCTTATGCTCATACATCGCAACCAATGCACCGAGAGTATAAGGTGTGATCTTTTTCACTAATATCGAATTCGTCGGCTTATTACCGTCAAAAACCTTAAACGGAACAATAGACTTCACCTCATCAAGCGTCTTACCTGCAGCAATAAATTCTTGCTCGACTTGTTCTTTTGTTTTACCAAAAGCTAATGCTTCGGTTTGAGCAAAAAAGTTAGATAGCAATTTAGGGTGATGATCGCCAACAGGATTATGGCTAATCGCCGGTGCAATAAAATCGCAAGGAATAAGTTTAGTACCTTGATGAATTAACTGATAAAAAGCATGTTGACCATTTGTTCCCGGTTCACCCCAAATAATTGGACCGGTGGTATAAGGTGTTTTATGACCATTGCGATCTACACTCTTGCCATTCGACTCCATATTCCCTTGTTGAAAATAAGCAGCAAAACGGTGCATATACTGATCATAAGGCAAAATAGCCTCGGTTTCGGCACCATAAAAGTTATTATACCAAATACCTATTAAGGCAAGTAAAGCTGGGATATTCTTATCGATTGGCGCACTTTGAAAATGTTTATCCATCGCATGACCGCCTGCCAAAAATTGCTTAAAGTTATCAAACCCAATGGATAACACAATCGATAACCCAATCGCAGACCATGACGAATAACGTCCACCAACCCAATCCCAAAATTCAAACATATTGGTAGTATCAATACCAAATTTTTCAACTTCCTTCGCATTAGTTGACAACGCAACAAAATGCAACGCAACAGCTTTATCATCCTTAGCAGCATCAAGTAACCATGCACGTGCAGTCTGCGCATTAGTCATTGTTTCTTGCGTAGTAAAGGTTTTAGAAGCCACTAAAAATAACGTCGTTTCAGGATCCAACTCTTTCAGCGCCTCAACAATATGCGTCCCATCAACATTCGACACAAAATGCATAGTTAAGTGATTTTTATAAGGACGTAACGCTTCAGTAATCATATGTGGACCAAGGTCAGAACCACCAATTCCAATATTCACTACATCCGTAATCGACTTGCCGGTATAGCCTTTCCACTCGCCACTAATAATTTTTTTACTGAATGATTCCATTTTAGCTAAGACAGCGTTAACATCATCCATCACATTTTTACCGTCAACATAAATTGGGGTATTCGATACATTGCGTAACGCTACATGTAATACCGCTCGGTCTTCGGTGCGATTAATCTTCTCGCCACTATACATAGCCTGCGTTGCGCCAGCCAGATCGCATTCGTCAGCAAGCTTATAAAGTAATGCTAGCGTCTCTTGCGTTATAAGATTTTTTGACAAATCAACCAAAAACTCATCTTCAAAACGAATACTGAGCTTTTCAACACGTTGGGATTCTTCTTTTAAAATCTGGGCAATGGTTTTGGTATGGTGTTTTTCATAACTAGCTTGGAGTGATTTCCAAGACGTAGTAGTAGTTGGGTCAATTGACTTTAACATAGTTATTCCTTAATAATATGGGATTGTAGCCATGATATAACTATGCCTAACATGATGCAAGATAAGGATCTTATCGATTAAAATGAAATTATTTTTATAAAAAACAACAAAATAAAAAATTAAATAAAATCAATACCTTTTCTGACTGATTTTTATTAGATTAAAATATTCAAAATCCATGTTTACTATTACTAGATGAAAATAGTTAATGAACATGTCTTTTGGTCAGGTTCTAATTGATATTATTAGGTGGTAAGGTTAATAGTGTTTTGTAGTTAAATAAAATGATGTAATTAACTAAATATTGTTATTCAATATAAAATAAAGCTAAATTAAGATAACCACAAAAGCAAAAAAGCCCAGCATCACTGCTGGGCTCTCTCTAATTTAAAAGTCTGGCGGCACCCTACTCTCACATGGGTAATACCCACACT
>NZ_FMAQ01000007.1 GCF_900094945.1 Gilliamella bombicola | reverse complement strand
ATAATGCGCTACCTTTTTTGTTAAAAATTTGTAAAGTTTTGTTAAAGGATGAGTTAGCTTATGTTGGCGGGCTTTGGGAAATGGTTTTGGTGATGTTTTTTGAATAAAAAACATCAAATAAAAACTTTAATAAAATCAATACCTTTTCTGACCGATTTTTGGATGTAATTGCATTGTTTTTTTCCACAAAAACATTCCTGCTACTCCTTAAAACAATACTCATCCCCAATGGCACTGCCTTGAACACCATATTGACGCAAATTATGATCAACGGCATTCATTGACTGCCAGTGGTTTTCGCACCAATCTGGCGCTAGCAAGGTTGGCTTTCTAGCGTTGGCGGATATGCGGTGATAAACGATGTTTGCAGGGGTTTGTCTGATGATGTCGCCTGCAATATCAACATATTCATCCAATGATAAAATATTGATACGACCAGCTCGCCATGCTTTTGCCATAATACTGCCATCAACAATATGCAAAGGGTGTAATTTTAAGCCGTCAACGCCACTATTTAATACACGTTCAAGCGTGATTAAATTATCTTGTTTGGTTTCTTTGGGTAAGCCAATAATTAAGTGCGTGCACACTTTTATACCAAGATTACGAGCTTTTTGTACGGTTTGATGATAATCGTTAAAAGTATGTCCACGATTTATATCGTGCAAGGTTTTATCGTGAGCCGTTTGTAAGCCCAGTTCTAACCATACTTCAAAACCTTGAGATTGATAACCTGCCAGTAAATCAAGTGCTTCATTCGGTACGCAATCAGGGCGAGTCCCCACACAAAGTCCGACAATATCGGCACTATTTAACGCCTGTTCGTACATATTTTTTAGGATTGCAACTTCAGCATAAGTACTGGTGTAGGCTTGAAAGTATGCAAGATAGCGTTTGGATTTTTTCATTTGATGAGCTTGCGATACAAGTTGATCAGCAATCGATTTAACTTGTATTGATTCATCAATAATCGATGCCACATTACAAAAAGTGCATCCCCCCGAGCCGATAGTGCCATCGCGATTAGGACAGCTAAACCCTCCGTGTAGGGTGAGTTTGTAGATCTTTTCGCCGTATCGACGTTGGAGATCAGAGCCAAAGGTGTTAACCACAAGATGAAGTTGCATAATAGACCAGAATAAGCGTTTTGGGTATTTTACGGAGTTAGTGGGCTGACTTCAAGCTAGATTTGTTAGATTGCACTTTTTGCTCATTAAAAAAACTTAAATAAAATCAATACCTTTCCTGACCGCTTTTTGTGCATATTGTAACCGTTGTCGCTATTTTTGCACCTTGCTTATCAACAAGTATATAATAGCCCTTTCTAACTTGAGGCAATCTGCATGCAACTGGCGTTTTGTATTTATAAGTATTTCCCTTTTGGTGGTTTGCAACGCGATTTTTTGCAAATTGCTAAGGCTTGTCAAGCTCGTGGTCACCATGTGCGGATTTATGTAATGGCGTGGCAAGGCGATAAGCCTACAGGCTTTGATGTAGTTTTGGTTCCCCAAAAAGGTTGGTCGAACCATAGCCGTAACCAATCTTATTACCATTGGGTGAAGGCACACTTACAAGCGAATCCGGTTGATTGTGTGGTTGGCTTTAATAAAATGCCCGGTCTTGATGTCTATTTTGCAGGGGATACCTGCTTTGCTGAAAAAGTATCGCATAAGGGCTTTTTTTATAAATTGTCTAAACGCTGTAAGCATTATTTGGCTTTTGAAGATGCGGTATTTAATCAACATAGCCAAACCAAAGTCATGGTTTTGACTAAACAGCAAATTAGTGATTTTGAGCACTATTACCATACTGATCCATCTCGATTTTACCTTTTGCCACCCGGTATTGCGCAAGATCGCCAATACAATCATGAGTCGCTGGCTAAAGGTAAGCAATTTAGGCAAGCCAATCAAATTGATGAAGATCATTTTGTGGTTGTGCAAATTGGATCGGATTTTAAACGTAAGGGTGTGGATCGTTCGTTAACGGCCATTGCCGCTTTACCTGATGAATTAAAGCAAAAAGTCACTTTTTTAGTGGTAGGGCAAGACAAACCCGATGCTTATCAAAAACTAGCTGCAAAACTGGGCATTGGGCATCAAGTTCGTTTTTTTGCAGGACGTAATGATATCCCTGACTTTTTATTTGCAGCAAATTTGCTATTACACCCTGCAAGGCAAGAAGCTGCCGGTATGGTTTTGGTTGAAGGATTGGCCGCTGGTGTGCCGGTTATCGTATCGGGCATTTCAGGGTATGCTTATCATATACACGATGCCAACGCTGGGGTGATCCTTGCCGAGCCTTTTGTACAAGCAGATCTCAATCACGCGGTGCAAAATGCCATAACCAATCACGATCAATTACTAACATGGCATAACAATGCGGTACACTATGGCCAGACGGCTGATTTATATCATTTAGCTCAGCGTGCCGCAGATATTATTTTAGGTTGTGATCATTATGAATGAGTTGAAGTTAAAATCCCCTTTTGATGCTTTGTGGAAAGATAAGGATCCGTTTGCGGAAGTTGAGTTAATATCGGGTAAAGTTTATCGCGCGGTTAAGCAACGTAAGACGTTGAATTTTGAGCTCAATGGTGAATCGTATTTTATTAAAATTCACCGCGGTTCAACAATAAAAGAGATTGTGAAGAATCTTATTTCGCTACGTTTACCTGTTTTAGATGCTAAGCAAGAGTGGGATGCGATTGAGCGTTTGGAGCAAGTTGGCGTTAATACGATGGATGGGCGTGCATTTGGTCGTAAGGGATTAAATCCACTGACTCGCCATTCGTTTATTGTGACAAGGGATCTTAACCCGACTGTGAGTTTAGAAGATTTTACCAAGCCATGGTTAACTAACCCACCTAGCTATCATATAAAGCGTTGTTTAGTTATTTATTTGGCAAAAATGGTCGCCCAAATGCACGCCGCTGGGGTTAATCATCGTGATTGTTATTTGTGTCACTTTTTGCTTGATATTCCACTTTTTGAAAATCATCAGCAAATAAAATTATCGGTGATTGATTTACACCGTGCTCAGGTTCGTAAAACGGTTCCTGTACGTTGGCGTGATAAAGATTTAATTGGGCTTTATTTTTCAGCCATGAATATTGGGCTAACCGATCGCGATATTTGGCGATTTTTGAAAGTGTATTTTAATCAACCTTTAAAAACGATTTTGCGTAATGAAGCTAAGTTAATGGCTAGTACGCATCAAAAAGTTGAACGAATTCGTAAAAGGACAGAAAAGTATCATCTTTAAAGCATAAGGAGGTACCATGTTTATTGAGCAAATGGATATTTCAGGATTTAAAGGTATCAAATCGCTATCTTTAACCTTAAATCCAAGCGCTAGCGTGCTAATGGGCGAAAACCGTTGGGGTCGGTCGAGTTTGATTAGCGCTTTGCAATTGCTGTCACTTGATAATCAGTTTTATCAATTTGTGGATTCTGATTTTTATCACGATAAATACGATGTCTATGGCAATAAGATTGTGATTAAAATAACCTATTGTGAGTCTTATTTTAATGAACTTAACAATCCCATCTATCAACAACTATTGCCCGTTGCTTATACTGTTGATCAAGATAAACTGCGTCGAATCACTTACCTCATTACCGCCAATAAACAAGCCGATAAGATTATAACCCAACACTCTTTGGTAGATTTGCAACAAAGAACTTTCGCTTTTGCTGATCACAAGGCGTTAATTGCCCATTTAATTATGCTTAACCCTGTTATGGCGCTAAAAAGCTCGATTAGTCTGCAGGATTTACCCATTACCAATCAGCCCTTATCCGAATACTATACTTTACAACTTTGTGAGCAATTAAAAACGTATTCAACACAATTGACACAAGATGAGTTACACCGCGGTTTGCAAGCTGCTAGAGCGCTTTTGGAGTATTATTTTGCCGATCAAGAGCACCGTTACCATTATAAGCATGTCGCCCAAAAAGGCTCGCCACGTAGTGAAGATTGGAATTCGCTTGAGCGAATTAATAATGTGTTAGATGATCTTGATAACGACTATTTGCGAACTGCACTGTTAGGGATTTTGGGGGCGATCATTAATGCCAAAGGCCATAATACGCTTTCACAACACGCTGTGCCTATTTTGATTTTAGAAGAGCCAGAAAGTCAGTTACATCCGATTATTTTGTCGGTTGGCTTTCGATTGTTGAAGCATCTGCCAACACAAAAAATCATTACGTCTAATTCAAGTGATTTGGTTTCGTTATTTCCATTAGAGTGTCTGTACCGATTGATTCGTCTACCCGATAAAATTGTGCCCAAATATATCACGCCCCAATCTTTTGGGATTGATGATAGCCGGCGCATTTTGTTCCATATTTTTTACCGCCGTGCCAGTGCACTGTTTGCCCGTTGTTGGCTGTTAGTCGAAGGAGAAACCGAAGTTTGGCTACTGCGTGAATTGGCTGAACAGAGCGGTTATCATTTAAGTTCTGAAGGCGTTCAGTTAATTGAGTTTGCGCAATGTGGTTTAAAACCGTTGATTAAATATGCTAATAAAATGGGCATTCATTGGTATGTGATAACCGATGGAGATATGGCTGGTAAGAAATATGCCGATACCGTAAAATCGCTATGTGGTGACGATAAAAATCCCGATGATTACTTAACCGTTTTACCAGCCCGAGATATTGAAAACTTTTTATTTAAACATGGTTTTAGTCATGTTTATAAACTTGCCGCTTATAATACAACACAGCATATTGATCTGCCTGTACATCAAATTATTCAAAAAGCGATTCATAAAAGTTCAAAACCTGATCTTGCGATTGCCATTTGTGATGATGCAAAATCACGTGGTATAAACGCCATACCGCGTTTGCTAACCGATACCTTTGCCAAAATTATTAAAGTATCTAAGGCGCTAGTTTAAGTCACTACCGTGTAAAAAATAGTTTAAGATTGATATCAAGAAGATAAACCATTCCGCTGGCATCATTTCAGCGGAATGGAATGTAGGTTAAATCTATTTGGTGATTCGTTTATATTTAGCGCGTTTTGGCTCTAATGCCTCAGCACCTAGTGTGCGTTTTTTCCACTCTTCGTACTCGGTAAAGTTACCTTCAAAAAATTCAACATGGCCTTCATCTTGATAATCCAAAATATGGGTGGCAATGCGATCTAAAAACCAACGGTCATGCGAAATCACTAAGGCACAGCCCGGAAACTCTAATAATGCATTTTCCAGTGCACGTAGCGTTTCGACATCTAAGTCATTGGTCGGTTCGTCAAGTAACAGAACATTACCGCCTACTTGCAATAATTTGGCTAAATGCACGCGTCCACGTTCACCGCCTGAAAGTTCACCTACACGTTTTTGCTGATCAACACCTTTAAAGTTAAAACGACCAACATAAGCACGGCTTGGAATTTCAAAATTACCAATACGCATAATATCTTGACCATTTGAGATCTCATCCCAAACGGTTTTTTTATCATCCATGTTATCGCGGAACTGATCAACCGAAGCTAACTGCACGGTTTCACCTAAAGTAATGGTACCTGAATCGGGTTGCTCTTTGCCCGATAGCATTCTAAATAGCGTGGATTTACCTGCCCCATTTGGACCAATAATGCCAACAATTGCCCCTTTGGGAATGCTAAAAGAGAGGTTATCAATCAACACGCGATCGCCATACGATTTAGTTAGGTTATTGACCTCAATCACCTTATCACCCAAACGTTGCCCAGGTGGAATAAATAGTTCGTTAGTTTCGTTACGTTTTTGGTAATCGTTGCTGTTTAGTTCTTCAAAACGGGCTAAACGGGCTTTGCTTTTTGCTTGGCGCCCTTTTGGATTTTGCCGTACCCACTCGAGTTCTTTTTCAATCGATTTACGACGTGCCGATTCGGTCGAAGCTTCTTGCGCTAAACGCTGATCTTTTTGTTCAAGCCAAGATGAGTAGTTCCCTTCCCAAGGAATGCCTTCACCACGGTCAAGTTCTAAAATCCAACCAGCTACATTATCCAAAAAGTAGCGATCGTGGGTTACCGCAACAACGGTACCTTCGTAGTCATGTAAAAATCGTTCTAACCAGGCAACCGATTCGGCATCTAAGTGGTTGGTTGGTTCGTCAATGAGTAACATATCAGGTTTTTCCAGCAATAACTGACAAATAGCTACACGACGGCGTTCACCACCTGATAAGTTTTCAATTTTCGCATCCCAATCAGGTAAACGCAGTGCATCAGCAGCTCGTTCTAATTGGTTATCTAAATTATGCGCATCTTGCGCTTGAATAATGGCTTCAAGTTCAGCTTGTTCTTTGGCTAATTTGTCAAAATCGGCATCAGGATCAGCATAAGCGGCATATACTTCATCTAATCGAGCCAATGCTTGTTTAGCATCACCAACCGCTTGTTCAACGGCTTCGCGTACGGTTTGTTTAGGATCTAATTTCGGCTCTTGTGGTAAATAACCAATTTTAATGCCTGGCTGTGGGCGTGCTTCACCTTCAATTTCGGTATCAACCCCTGCCATAATTCGCAGTAAAGTGGATTTACCCGCCCCATTTAAACCAAGCACACCAATTTTGGCACCCGGAAAGAAGCTTAAAGAAATATCTTTTAAAATATAGCGTTTAGGAGGAACAATCTTCCCAACGCGATTCATGGTATAAACATATTGCGCCATAAAACATCATCCGTTTATTGGGTTAAAAATAGCAAAAGGCATTTGCTATATGACTAATGGCGTATATTGTAGCGATTCTGGAGATTGGGTCTAGGGTTATTTGTAATAATGTGAGTAATTTGGTTAAATGGTGTTAACGGTAGATTTATATAAAACCGTTCAAATTCACCCCATGTGCATATATAATCAACAATACCTTAAATTAGATTTACTATGCATATCTTGGTTCTTTAGATATTCTCAATTTTATAAAATTGAAAAATTCAACAAAGGCTATTTGTTCTATATTCAAAAATATGCTTGTTATCTCTGTTTTAACGAAGACTTTACTCCAGAACAACAACAAGTACTAGAAGATAAACTCAAGCAATATCAAAATTATTATCAAAAATGATGTAAAGCCATTTTAAGGTATCCCACCTTTTACTAGGTGGGATAATTTGGAAACGTTATTTTTGTTTATAAAAACGTAAAAAGTTGCTCTTTCGATAAGCGTGATTTTGGTCGATGAGCGTTGCCGTCATTTTCGGCTCGATAGCCTAATGTGGCTACAATAACACTTTTAAGCCCTTTGCTTTTGAGCTCTAAAATCTCGTCCATTTTTTGGGCGTCATATCCTTCAATAGCCGTTGAATCAATACCTATTGCCGCTGCTGCAAAAAGCAGTTGCCCTAATGCGAGGTAAGCTTGTTTACTTTCCCAACATTGTTGCGATTCAATGGTTGTGCTATTAAGCTTTACAAAGTGCCGACGACCTTGATCTTGTGCTTGTTTAAGATCGGCTGAAGGGTATCGACCGTCTTTCTCTTCTTGATTAAGCAAGTTGACTAAATGGGCTTCATCTATTGGCGTTTTAATACAAAAGACAATAGTGTGCGAAGCACCAGTCACTCTTGGTTGATTAAATTCAAGTATAGCGGGTAAAATTTTATTTTTTGACGCATCACTATCAATAACATAAAAATGCCATGGTTGTGAGTTAACTGATGATGGGCTATTTCTTAAAACAGTTAATAATTGTTCAATCTTGTCGGCAGGAATTTTTTTGGTTGGATCATAATGTTTGGTTGTATAGCGTTTTTGAGAAATATCAACTATGTTCATTGTTATACCCTCGTGAGTTATTCTTTTCATTATTATAATTCGGTTTCATTATGTCTCAACTTATTATTTTAATAGATTTGTCAAATAGTGAAGCAATACTTAATTTAGTATTAGGTACTTTGTTTTAATAAAAATAGAATATATTAAGATTGGCTGCAAATAATCATTGACACCACTAATATCATTTGGTAAAAATATCATCAGTTTTAATCTGTATTAATTACAATCAAAATAGAGATTTTTATGTTTGTTAACTATTTATCACTCGACCTCAGCCTCCTCCTCGCATCAATTTGCGCGGATAGCTTGTGTGTGGAGTAAAAGAAGTAGTTAAATAAAGACTCAACAAATTACAAGAACCCGCGCTAAAGTGCGGGTTTTTTGTTTTCTTAACTTGAAATACCGTGATAGCGCTAAAATATATAAAAAGGAAAAACAATGAGTGATCAAGTTATTATTTTTGATACAACGTTACGTGATGGCGAACAGGCATTGCAAGCAAGTTTAAGTGTTAAAGAAAAGTTACAAATAGCGCTTGCACTTGAGCGAATGCGAGTCGATGTGATGGAAGTTGGCTTTCCTGTATCATCACCTGGTGATTTTGAATCGGTACAAACGATTGCTAAAACCATTAAAGATAGCCGTGTTTGTGCCTTATCTCGTTGTGTTGATAAAGATATTGATGTTGCAGCCGAGGCATTAAAAGTTGCCGATCAATTTCGAATTCATACTTTTATGGCAACATCAACCTTACATGTTAAAGATAAATTAAAAATGACATTTGATGATGTCATTGAACGGGCTGTGCACTGTATCAAACGTGCACGTAATTATACTAATGATGTGGAGTTTTCTTGTGAAGATGCAGGTCGTACCCCAATTGATAACTTATGTCGGATCGTTGAAGCAGCAATTAAAGCCGGGGCAAGAACGATCAATATTCCGGATACTGTCGGTTATACTGTCCCTTATCAATTTGGTGGCATTATTCATACCTTATTTGAACGTGTCCCGAACATTGATCAAGCGGTTATCTCTGTGCATTGCCATGATGACTTGGGCATGTCGGTGGCTAACTCGATTAGCGCGGTTCAAGAAGGCGCTCGGCAAATTGAAGGGGCGATGAATGGTTTAGGCGAACGTGCAGGTAATACCGCACTTGAAGAAGTGATTATGGCAATCAAAGTTCGCCAAAATATTTTAAATGTTCATACCAATATCAATCATCAAGAGATTTATCGTACCAGCCAAATTGTCAGCCAAATTACTAACATGCCAATTCCGGGCAATAAAGCAATTATTGGTAGTAATGCTTTTGCTCACTCGTCAGGAATTCATCAAGATGGGGTTTTAAAAAATCGTGAAACTTACGAGATTATGACCCCTGAATCAATCGGCTTAAATCAAATTCAATTAAATTTAACCTCTCGCTCTGGACGCGCCGCGGTAAAACATCGTTTAGAAGAGCTAGGGTATCACGATAAAGATTATAACTTAGATCAAGTCTATGAGGCGTTTTTAGAACTAGCTGATAAAAAAGGCCAAGTGTTTGATTATGATTTAGAAGCATTAATCTTCATAAACCAATTGAAAGACGAAAAAGAGCATTATGTTTTAGATTATTTTAATGTTCAGTCAGGTTCAACAGTGGTTTCGACTGCTTCAGTCAGTTTATTAATTGGCGATAAAAAGTATTCCGATGCAGCAACAGGTAATGGTCCGGTCGATGCGGTTTACCAAGCCATAAATCGGATTACTGGCGAACCGATTTCGATTGTCAAATACCAATTAGCTTCTAAAGGACAAGGTGAAAACGCGTTAGGGCAAGTGGATATTGTTGCCGAATATAAGGGGCGTAAGTTCCATGGTGTTGGGCTTGCAACCGATATTGTTCACTCATCGGCGTTAGCTTTAATTAATGTATTAAATAATGTGTATAGAGCAAATCAAGTTGCCCAAGAAAAACAAAAATTACACCAAGATTAAAAAATTATTTGTTTTGCTCGTTTAACAGCAAAATAAGAAGATTAAATGAGATTATAAAGGAATAAAAAATGTCACAAAACTACCATATTGCAGTACTGCCCGGCGATGGCATTGGCCCTGAAGTGATGAAACAAGCCTATAAAGTATTGGATGTTATCCGCCAAAAATATCAACTTTCTATTACTACTAGCGAATATGATGTCGGTGGTGCAGCAATTGATATTCACGGTTGTCCATTACCTAATGAAACCCTTGAGGGTTGTGAAAAAGCGGATGCCATTTTATTTGGTTCAGTGGGCGGACCAAAATGGACTAACTTACCACCCGACCAACAACCTGAACGCGGTGCGTTATTGCCACTACGCAAACATTTCAAACTGTTTGCTAATATGCGCCCTGCCCGCTTATATCAAGGATTAGAAGATCTTTGCCCATTACGTGCCGATATTGCTGAGCGTGGTTTTGATATTTTATGTATGCGCGAATTAACTGGCGGTATCTATTTTGGTCTACCAAAAGGACGAGAAGGAAGTGGTGCGCAAGAAAAGGCTTTTGATACTGAAGTGTATCACCGTTTTGAAATCGAACGCATCGCAAAAATGGGCTTTGAAGCCGCACGTTTACGCCGTAAGAAAGTGACATCAATTGATAAAGCTAATGTATTACAAACCTCAATTTTATGGCGTGAAGTGGTGAGTGAAGTTGCTAAAAACTATCCAGATGTTGCTCTTGAACATATGTATATCGATAATGCTACTATGCAATTAGTTAAAGATCCTTCACAGTTTGACGTAATTTTATGTTCAAATTTATTTGGTGATATCTTGTCTGATGAATGCGCTATGATAACGGGCTCTATGGGTATGTTACCTTCTGCCAGCCTTAATGAACAGGGTTTTGGATTATACGAACCTGCAGGCGGTAGTGCGCCAGATATTGCTGGTAAAAACATTGCCAATCCAGCAGCACAAATTCTATCTTTAGCATTGCTAGTCCGTTATAGTTTAAAAAGAGATGATATTGCCTCAGCTATCGAAACAGCCGTAAATAAAGCATTAGAGCAAGGCTATCGTACTATTGATCTAGCCCAAAAAGAACAGCCAGTATCGACCGATGAAATGGGTGATATTATTTGTAAGTTGATTTAACCGCATGGTTTGATTATAACCGTAAATAAAATAATGCGATAAACCAAGTCATTAGTACTTGTTGTAAAAATAATAAGGAATATGCAATGTCAAAAACACTGTATCAAAAATTATATGATGCACATGTCGTTTATGAAGCACCAAACGAAACACCTATTTTATATATTGATCGTCATTTAGTGCATGAAGTTACCTCTCCACAAGCATTTGATGGTTTGCGTGCAATGAATCGTAAGGTGCGTCAGCCTCATAAAACTTTTGCGACCATGGATCATAATACTTCAACCAAAAGTAATGATTTAAATGCTTGCAGCGAAATGGCTCGCATTCAATTAACTGAACTGGCAAAAAACGCCAAGGAGTTTGGTGTTTCGTTATATGATTTACAAAGCCCATTACGTGGTATTGTCCATGTGGTCGGTCCTGAACAAGGTATGACTTTACCCGGTATGACTATTGTGTGTGGTGATTCACATACCGCAACACATGGCGCATTTGGCGCACTCGCATTTGGGATTGGCACCTCTGAAGTTGAGCATGTACTAGCTACTCAAACCTTAAAACAAGGTCGAGCTAAAACCATGAAAATCGAGGTCAAAGGTCAAGTAGCTGAAGGAATCACTGCCAAAGATATTATATTAGCGATTATTGGTAAAACCACCAGTGCTGGTGGTACTGGGCATGTGGTTGAATTTTGTGGTGATGCCATTAAGTCATTATCAATGGAAGGACGCATGACATTATGCAATATGGCAATCGAGATGGGGGCTAAAGCTGGTATTATTGCGCCAGATGAAGTGACTTTTGAGTACTTAAAAGGTCGTCAATTTTCGCCAAAGGGTGAAGATTTTGAAAAAGCTGTTGCCTATTGGAAAACCCTAAAAACCGATGACGGTGCGCAATTTGATACCGTGGTCACACTTGAAGGTAAAGATATTGCACCTCAAGTCACTTGGGGAACAAATCCGGGTCAAGTCACATCCATTGATGCAACAGTACCCAATCCTGATGGTTTTACAGATCCTATCGAGAAGCATTCCGCTGAACGCGCATTAACTTATATGGGATTAACCGCTGGCACCAAAATGACAGATATTAAGATCAATAAAGTGTTTATTGGCTCATGTACAAATTCGCGAATTGAAGATTTACGCGCAGCAGCGCAAATTGCTAAAGGTCGTAAAGTGGCAGAAGGTGTACAAGCATTAGTCGTGCCTGGCTCAGGTCCTGTCAAAGAACAAGCCGAAGCCGAAGGATTAGATAAAATTTTTATCGACGCTGGTTTTGAATGGCGGTTACCGGGCTGTTCAATGTGCCTTGCAATGAATGACGATAAATTAGCACCTGGAGATCGCTGCGCATCAACCAGTAATCGTAATTTTGAAGGTCGCCAAGGGCGGGATGCCAGAACCCATTTAGTCAGCCCTGCTATGGCAGCTGCAGCAGCTATTACTGGCCATTTTACTGATATTCGCAAACCGTTTTAAGGAGACTTGTCATGGCTAAATTTACAAAACATACCGGATTAGTTGTTCCTTTGGATGCGGCTAATGTTGATACAGATGCAATCATTCCAAAACAGTTTTTACAGAAAGTAACACGTACTGGATTTGGTAAACATGCCTTTCATGAATGGCGCTTTTTAGATGATGCTGGCGAGCAGCCTAATCCTGAATTTGTCTTGAATAAACCCCGCTATAAAGGTGCCAGCATTTTATTAGCACGTGAAAATTTTGGATGCGGTTCTTCTCGTGAACATGCCCCTTGGGCATTAGCTGATTATGGCTTTAAGACTATTATTGGTTCAAGCTTTGCCGATATCTTTTACAATAACTCATTTAACAATCAGTTATTATTGGTTAATTTATCCGAAGAAGATGTCGATGAGCTATTTAAAATTGTTGAAGCCAATGAAGGCATTGAGTTTACCATTGATTTAGTCAATGAAGTTGTTATTGCTGGCGACAAGCAATATACATTTAAAATCGATGCTTTTAAACGTCATTGCTTGTTAAATGGGTTAGATAATATTGGCTTAACCTTACAACATGAAGAAGCAATTAGCGACTTTGAACAGAAAATCCCTTCATTTTTAGCTTAACTTTAACTTTTGGGCGCTTATTTGCGCCCAATAATGAGAATTAACAATGGCAACACATCATGACAATGTTAAACAGCAGTTTGGCGAACAAGCCAATGCTTATTTAACCAGTAAAGTACATGCCCAAGGTCCTGATCTTGAATATTTAGCTAACCTACTTATACCGCATTCCGAAGCAAGTCTACTTGATATGGGATGTGGCGCAGGTCATGTCAGTTTTATTGCAGCAAAATATGTTAAACATGTTACAGCCTATGATCTTTCAAATGAAATGTTATCGGTTGTAGCGCAAACAGCGAAAGAGCGCGGTTTACAAAATATAACCGTTAAGCAAGGTTATGCTGAATATCCACCTTTTGCTGATAATCAATTTGATATTGTTGTCAGCCGTTACTCAGCACATCACTGGCATGATGTGGGCAAAAGTATTCGACAGCTTCATCGCATAACCAAAGCTGGTGGTAAATTAATTATTATGGATGTTGTTTCACCTGGTCATCCTGTACTAGATATTTGGCTACAAACTGTTGAAGCTTTGCGTGATACATCACACGTTCGAGACTATACCCCCGGTGAGTGGTTAACCTTTTTAACTGAAGCAGGTTTCGTCATTAACAATATAGCCCGCCATCGTTTAACTCTCTCTTTTGATACATGGGTTAAACGAATGCGTACCCCTGAACCGTTAATTGAGGCAATACGAATTTACCAAGAAACGGCAGCTGACGATACAAAAAGTTATTTTGAACTTCAAGCTGATGGTTCTTTTACTACGGATATGATGATTATTGAAACTGAAAAAGTCATTTAAAATAATCCGTTGCCGTAAACAGCTTTAAATTTAAAGCTGTTTACGTTGGCTTGATGAAGGAATTGATAAGGCTTCACGGTACTTTGCTACGGTTCGACGAGCAATAATTATACCTTGCTCTTCAAGCATTGCGGCCAATTTACTATCACTTAACGGTTTTTTACTATCTTCTGCTAATATATATTTTTTAATTAAAGCACGAATAGCTGTCGATGAGGCTTCACCACCTGATTCCGTGTTTACATGGCTAGAAAAAAAGAATTTTAACTCAAATATTCCTGTAGGGCATTGTAAATATTTCTGTGTTGTCACACGTGAAATCGTTGATTCGTGCATGTCTATTGCCATTGCAACATCAGACAAAATCATTGGTTTCATGTATTCAGTGCCGTGTTCAAAAAATGCTTGCTGATGTTCAACAATAAATTGACTGACTTTAAGTAATGTTTCATTACGATTTTCAATACTTTTAATAAACCAATTCGCATTTTGCATATGTGATCGGATATACTGGCTATCACTTTCATTTGCTATCTTTTCCATTGCAGCATATTGCTGATTAATGCGTAAGCGTGGCATAGTGTCATTATTCAAATCGACCATCCAGTTTCCATTCACTTTTTTTACTAAAACATCAGGGATCACATAATCTGGCGATGTAGTATTGATTGAATCACCTGGGTATGGCTGTAGATGTTGAATAAAATTGACGGCTTCTTTTAACTGCTCATCGCTAGCATTTAATACTTTTTTTAATGTTCTATAATCTCGATTCGCTAATAAATCTAAGTAGTTGTCAATAATTGGTTTAACTAGTAGTGGATAGGTTAAATATTGAATTTGGATAGACAAACACTCTTGTAACGATCTGGCACCAACGCCTATTGGATCAAAATGCCAAATACGCTTTAAAACAGTTTCAACTTCGTTCAGTTCAATTTCATCATTACCCAGCCCTTCGAGTATTTCTTCTGTGGTAACCGTTAAATAGCCCCGATCATCAATAGCTTCAATAATCGAAATGGCTATTGCCCTATCAGTATCACTAAATGGAGTGAGTTCAAGCTGCCATTCTAAATAATCATGTAGTGTTTCGTGAGTTTCACCTTGGTAAATCGGTAACTCATCATGACGGTAATCTGAATTCGTTCCTGATGGGGTTCCTGCGGTATAGATATCATCTAACGATGCATCTAATGGAATATCGTCGGGGATCTCTCGGCTATCTAAAGCTTCACGCGTATCAATATGTTCAATTTCATCGCTTTGGTCAACGTTAATTTCGTCATATTGATCAGCAACTTCAAGCAATGGATTATTTTCTAAAGCAGTTTGAATCTCTTGTTGGAGCTCTAAAGTTGACAACTGTAGTAATCGAATCGCCAATTGTAATTGTGGCGTCATAGATAATTGTTGAGATACTTTCAGTTGTAAACTAGGTTTTATCATAGCCTGAACTCGTTTCCTAAGTAAACGCGTTTTACATATTCGTTACTTAAAATATCATTAGGCGAACCTTCAGCAATTAAATGACCTTTATTAACAATATAAGCACGCTCACAAACATCTAACGTTTCACGCACATTATGATCTGTTATTAATACACCTAAGCCCCGATCACGTAGATGTTTAATGATACCTTTGATATCAATCACCGAAATCGGATCGACACCAGCAAAAGGCTCATCAAGCAAAATAAATTTAGGATTGGCCGCTAATGCGCGAGCAATTTCAACTCGTCGTCTTTCACCACCCGATAAAGATTGCCCTATACTGTCACGAATATGCGTAATATGGAACTCTTCAAGTAATTCTTCGGCACGGTCAATTTTTTCATTTTTATCAATATCTTTGCGCGTTTCTAAAATTGCCATAATGTTATCAATTACAGACAATTTTCTGAAAATAGAAGCCTCTTGCGGTAAGTAGCCGATGCCTTTTTGTGCTCGCTCGTGTAAAGGTAAAATGCTAATATCATGATCATCAAGATAAATTTTACCCGCATTTAAGGTCACAATACCAACCACCATATAAAAAGTGGTGGTTTTACCTGCACCATTAGGCCCCAATAATCCAACGATTTCGCCTGAATTAACGGTTAAACTGACATCTTCAACAACACGTCGTTTTTTGTATACTTTAGCTAGATTTTCCGCTTTTAAAATTGACATTTTATTTGCTCATCTCTTTAACTTGGTTTGGGATGATAGTGCTTTTTACTCGCCCATTTTTACCCGGCTGTGCAAATATTTGCTGTTTTTTGACGTCGTAAGTAATCTGATCACTAATAATATGATTATCTTGCTGAAATAATTCTGCATTACCTTGTAAAACAATATTATTTTGTTTGACATTGTAAATCACTTGTGAAGAGTGTCCTGTGACAACCTTATTGTTTTTTGGTAAAATTTGTTTGTAATTCACTGGATTACCATAAGCTGTAATTTTTTGTTTTTCTGTATCTTGCATTTCAGTGATAACCACTTTATCCGCTTTTATGGTTAATCCTTCTTGAACAATGACCACATTGCCAATAAATGTAATAGTATTATTTTCAATATCAATTTGTTGATTATCAGCATCAATTGCAATGGGTTTATTATCGGCAAATATCTTTGGACTTTCTGATTGCGTAGTCGGCTCATTTGCAAAACTACTTAAAGAGATAGGTAGTAATAAAATGAATGAACAAACAATTTTTTTTAGCGAACTCATGTTTTATTTTGCCTCAGTGTTATAATATGTTTTTACATTTTCAAGTATGTTAGCCGTTTTGGCACGCAAATCCCCTGCTAAACCAATACCGGTTGAATAAAACCCCACCCCATTAATGATGACTGGATCTTTTGATGTAACTAACTGTGAAGTTAAATCTACTACTGCATTATCTGTTTTTACTTGTTTTAATTGAGCTTCTTGTGTCAAATTATCTAACTGTACATCATGATAAAGGTACAAAAATTTATTACTCGTTAACGTCGCTTTCTTTGCTTTAATATGCCATGTAGCTACATTCTGTTGATCATAAATGGTGAAATTAGGCAAATCAAATTCAGTATTATCTGAATCATCATAATGCCTAACATGACTCGACTCAATTTTATACACAAGTTCACCTGATAAGTCGTAAATATCTGTCAACATCTCATCACTTTGATAAATCGGTTTATCTGATATATCTTGGGTAGATTGGCTTGCAACCCCATCTCCTTTTTGATAATTGTAATAAACACCGATAACAGCAATAAGAAGTAAAAGGCAGATCAGATTTTTTTTATTCATAACATACGTTAATCACGTTAATAAGAAATTATTATTTCGAATGTTCAAAATTTTATATATTTTACTTTATTTTTCGTTAAATTAATATCGAACATTAAAAGAAGTTAAATCGTTTTGTGGCAATAATTCATAAATTTTTACATGCGAAATACGTGACGAAGCAGGTCCACCATTTTCAATCCATTTTGTTAATTTAGCTATTTGTAAGTGGTCACCTTGAGCAATAATTTCAACATCGCCATTCTCTAAATTGCGAACATAGCCAACTAATCCTAGCTTTTGGGCTTGTTGATATGTAAAAAAACGAAATCCAACGCCTTGCACTCGTCCTTTCACATTTATTTTAACTTTCTTAATCATCCTACAATCCCTCCGCTATTATTAACTCAAACATAGTTATCGTAATGATGAATAGGATTATACAAATTGTCAGCAGAAAATAATCATTCATGATCATAAGTCACTAACTTATACAAAAATAGATGTTATTGTACTCATAATTACTACACTAGTACGTTTAATATAAAATAACGTAATAATATTACTATTAAGTTGT
The DNA here is from genome assembly GCF_900094945.1 of Gilliamella bombicola. Taxonomy (GTDB): domain Bacteria; phylum Pseudomonadota; class Gammaproteobacteria; order Enterobacterales; family Orbaceae; genus Gilliamella; species Gilliamella bombicola. Next base: position 77,469 of record NZ_FMAQ01000007.1, on the reverse strand, counting down.
TATTATTTAGATTTTTTTTATTTTGTTTTTTTAATAAAATAACAATTAGAATTAATAATAGATTATAAAAACAATGGAAATAAAAAATGCTATTAAACTATAAAAAAAGTCTGTTCTTATTTTTGCTATTATCAATATTAAGCTACTATATACTTTATTCGTGTGCTTTTGCCAATGTTGAAATTAATAACCCCCAAATTGGTAAAGTCGTTGACGAATTTAATGGTGTGAAAGTCTATTATAACGGTAGCATCAATAATGTAAGTGGAAGAAATATTGCTAAAGACGGCTATAACTTAGGTTTGAAATATCAATGTGTTGAATTTATTAAACGCTATTATTATCAACGCTTTAATCACAAAATGCCTAATAGCTATGGGCATGCAAAAGATTTCTTTGATCCATTAGTTGCTGATGGCAAAATTAATCGACAACGCAATTTATTACAATTCCACAATGGCTCACCTACTAAACCGCAGGTGGATGATATTGTTGTCCTTAATTGGTCTAGCTATGGGCATGTTGCTATTATCAGTAAAGTAACTGATACCGAAATCGAAATAGTGCAACAAAACCCAGGACCTAATGCAAGCAGTCGAGCAACGTTTCCTTTAATGTTTAAAAATGGAATATGGACAATAAAGATTGCTGGCGCTTTAGGCTATTTGCGTAAAAATAAATAATCATTCAAATAAATCAAGTTATAAAAAAGATAAACGACATATTTATTTACAACAAAAAGAACAATCCATAGCTTTAATAAATACTAATCAACAAACCATTCATTTTTCTGCTTAGACACTATTTTTATTGTCTCTAAAATAGCCGATAAATGTTCATGTTGAGCTATAGCAGCAAGCTCAGGATCATGATTTTTTAAGGCTATCAGAATTTTTTCGTGTTGTTTAACAAGATCCTCTGGCGGAGAAATCTGTTCTAATGAAAGAAATCTGACTCTATCCATCATTGCTTTAATGTTCTCGACACTTTCCCAAGCCATTTGGCAGTCTATCACATTCATTAAAATTTGATGAAATTCATCATCTTTTTCAAGAAAATAATGAATATTCTTTTGTTTATTCGCTTCTTTTTGTTCATTAAGATTTTTTTGTAATAGTAAAATATCAGAATCTTTAATTTTTATCGCAGCTTGTTTTATAATTGCACATTCAACTGCATCGCGAATAAATTGCCCATCCATCACTTTTTTAATCGATATTTTTGTGACAAATGTTCCTCGTTGAGGAAGAATTTGCACTAGTCCCGCTTCGGCTAATTTAATGAACGCTTCTCTAACCGGTTGCCTTGAAACACTAAATTGACTAGAAATCTCTTTTTCTGACAGTAAAACACCAGGCAATACTTGACAAGTAATAATCGCTTTTCTTAATTTACGGTAAATTTGTTGATTAACGGGTTCTGAAATATTTAAGACAGCAGATTTAAACATATATCATTCTTATGGTAAGGAACAAAATAAGGAAGAATAGTAGGATATTTTTAGGTATAAGAAAAGTTTTTTTGATTAGAATGGCAACACATTTTCAAACAAAAAATTAAGGGATAAGTGTTTTTTAAATTTAACAGGAGGCAAATATCCTAACAAAAAATGTAATCGTTTATGATTATACCAATAGGAATAAGCCGAAAAAGCGAGTTTTAACTCAGCCATTGAGTTAAAACGTTGGCTTTTTTTACAAATTTCGTCTTAATTGTTTTAAATGTCGCTTCCGCTACCCTTTGTCATTAGGTTAAATCCGCAACAACAATTTGTTCTTTATCACCTACATCAAATTGTCGTTGCAGGTGATTTTTGTCGATTTTTGATTGATACGCTGGTTATCACGCAGTTTATCTAAACAAACATTTATCTAACAAACAAAGACAGTAGAATTTTTGTTAAAAAGTTTCAGGATTGCACTACGTTTATGTATAAAAACAATAAAAATAAAATAGATATTAATGGGTAAATATTCTCTAGTTTGCTGTTTTGTTTCATTTTTAAGTAAAGATAACCCTTTAGTATCAACGTGTAGCATTTCACCCGGATAGGTTTTGTTATAGCGTTTAGCCAAATTGGTGACCGTTATTTTTTCTTTATGATATAAGCGCCATATCTCTTGTCTGTGATAAGGCGTTAATTTTGTTTTTTATGTATATTCATTACAGTCGTTTCTCAAATTACTGTAAACAACGCGAGGAATTTCTACAATTTGTTTGGAAGGTAATGCGACAGTTGTTAATGGTGGAAAGCTAACTTCACTAAATTCATTATTATTTCCATTTTTTCTTTTTCTTTTTTAAATACTCTTTTGGGCTTTCTAACCAGGATATTGGAAAAGGATAAATAATTAGAAATATACATGCTGATAATAAAAGAGGGCCATAATCTTGATTAGAACGAACGATACGTTTGAGTTCACATGCAATTATAATTTGAACAACTGAAGCAACATAATTGAAAACCAACATGATGCGCCTTTGCCATTTCAACTTTTTATTATATTGATAATCACTTATTGTATATTTTCTAAAACGATAAGAAATCATAATAGGCATAATTGAAAAAAAGTAATACGCAATGTAAATCAATATAATCATCTGTGTTATTTCTCTAGTTGTTAATGGTGGAAAGCTAACTTCACTAAATTCATTATTATTTCCATTTTTTCTTTTTTAAATACTCTTTTGGGCTTTCTAACCACCCTATGCTAAAAATGTAAATACAAATAAATATTCCTGATGAGAAAAGTAAAAGCTCATAGTCAGAACTATAGTTATGGATTGTTTTTCTATGTCCGGCAATAAACGCCTCGAAAAAAGCAACGATATAATTTAAAAACAACATGATGCGCCTTTGCCATTTCAACTTTTTATTATATTGATAATCACTTATTGTATATTTTCTAAAGCGATAGGTAATAATAATAGGCAAAATAGAGAAAAAGTAATACGCAATGTATATCAATATAATCATCTATGTTATTTCTCTAGTTGTTAATGGTGGAAAGCTAACTTCACTAAATTCATTATTATTTCCATTTTTTCTTTTTTAAATACTCTTTTGGGCTTTCTAACCAGGATATTGGAAAAAGATAAATAATTAGAAATATATATGCTGATAATGCAAGAGGACCATAATCTTCATTAGAACGAGCGATACGTTTAAGTTCATATCCAATTATAATTTGAACAGCTGCAGCAACATAATTAAAAACCAACATAATGCACCTTTGCCATTTCAACTTTTTATTATATTGATAATCACTTATTGTATATTTTCTAAAGCGATAAGTAATAATAATAGGCAAAATAGAGAAAAAGTAATACGCAATGTAAATCAATATAATCATCTGTGTTATTCCTGTTATTCAATAGAACCTTCTTCAATATGGCCATCAAAATATTGCCGATATGTAGTACCATCCAAGCGCGTACACAACGAGTAATTAGGTTGGTCATCTACATCAGATTCACTACCTGTAACACGTATTACTATTGTACAACTATCTACAATTTTCTCTATATTATCAATCTTTTCTGGTTTTGAAATATATAAATTTGTCTCACTACTTTCATTATCTTTAACTAATATATTTTCAGCCTCTTGATAAATTTTATATAATGATATACCATCACTAAATATTTCAGAACCTAACAACCATTTATTCATCTGTCTATATGCTCGTGGCAAATCCTTTCTACCATAATGAAATAATTTGAATTTTGCTGAATTAGCGCGATTAAATTGATTAATTGCAAAACTATTATCAATTTTAGGAACTAATTTAAGTTTACCATGTACGGATATACCGATATCAACTAAATCATAAGCCAAAGAACCTGCCTCTTTAGACATTCCTAATCCTACCGCCGCATTTTGATACACTGATTTTAAAAAACCATCCTCACCGGTTATCCCTTCTTGAATACTATTAACTCCATGCGCTGCTACATATGAGCCAAGTATACAACCCATACCAGTTGTGCACATTGCAAACCCCGTCATCATCAAGCCTGCACCACCTAAAACACTTAGTCCCCGACCTACCTACCCAGTGCAGGCTTTGATCCCATAAACTCTTTTCTTCAGATTTTATCGCTTCTGAGCCTTGTTCATAACTCATAGCTCCTCTTTCCACTTGATTTACAATGCGCGTGGCAAAATCATCAACATTGTTAATAAAATCTTGCTTTATATCATCATGTTAAAGGTGTTTTTCACAAACTTCATGCGCACAATCAAGTAAATTTTGAGCGTCAAGGCGAATCTTTGTTTTATCTTCATTTGATGCTACTAATGAATTAATTTGTGTGTGAATATCATTTTGCGCGATTGTTGAAAATGTATTATTAATAGGATTTGACTTATTTGTATAATAGGGTGTTGCCACATCAACAAAAAGAATAAGAGTTAATCGCTTAAACTCAACGGCTGAGTTACAACGCGCTTTTTCGGCTTATGCCTATTGGTACAATCATAAACGATTACATTCTTCGTTAGGCTACTTGCCTTCCGTTGAATTTAAAAAACACTTACCCCTTAATTTTTTGTTTGAAATGTGTTGCTATTTCAATGAAATAAATATAGAAAGGTTATTTGTACTAAATTGGAGTACAAGTGAAAAGTGTAACGCCCTTGCAGGCAATTACACTTTGTTTTTATTAATTATGTTAGTTGTGTTAGTAATGTTTAAAAAAAACTTTAAAAACTTTCTGCTAATTGTTCAACTGACTTTTTAGCGCCAGTATCCCGCAAAGCTAAATAAGCTTTAGTTACCTGTTCAACAAAACATTTATTGTTAGGTAGATCATCACCAAATACATGTGATAATGACAATAGTGATTTTACCCGTTCTTGATTATCTTGGCTGTTTGCTACTAGTTCTTTCAACTTATCAGCAATTGGATCACTTATCTCAATCATCTTACCTGCATCATCAGTCCCACTTACATATCTCATCCAAGCTGCAATACCTAAAGCTAGGCAATCAAAAGGTGTGTTATTCGCTAAATGAAAACGGACTGAATCGAGCATACGTTGGGGTAATTTTAAAGTACCATCCATGGCTATTTGCCAAGTACGATGTTTTAAACCTGTATTGCGATAACGATCAAGCAACGAATCGGCATAAGCCTGTAAATCAACTCCTTTTACTCGTAATGTGCTTGCTTGTTCATTTATCATCAAATGTCTTGCAGCTTTCACATAATTAGGATCTTGCATGCATTCATCAATATGTAAATAACCTGCTAAATAGCCTAAATAAGCTAAAAACGAGTGACTACCATTTAACATACGTAGCTTCATCTCTTCATAAGGCAAGACATCACTAACAAGTTCAGCACCGGCTTTTTGCCACTCTGGTCTGCCAGCAACAAAGTTATCTTCAATAACCCATTGCTTAAATGGCTCACCGGCAACGCCCGCCGGATCTTCAATACCACCCAGTTGTTTTTGGATTTTTTCCATGGTTTCAGGTGTCACGGCAGGTACAATTCGGTCAACCATTGTTGATGGGAATGTCACATTTTGGTCGATCCAACTAGCCAAACTTGGATCACGTTGTTTGGCTAACGCCAAAACAACATTACGTGTCACATGACCATTTTCTGGCATATTATCACAGGACATTACCGTAAACGGTTTTAAACCTTTTTCTTTACGTAAACGTAATGCCTCAACGATCAGACCCGGAACAGTTTTCGGTTTAGCTGCATTTTCAATATCGTGTTTAATCAGCGGGTTATTTAGATCAATTGATGCCGTTGACGGTAAATAACAATATCCCTTTTCAGTAACAGTTATTGAAATGATAGCGATTTCAGGGCGTGTCATAACTTCTAATATTTTTGCAATACCATCAATATCAGCATGTAATGCCTCTTTGGCAACCCCGACAACGCGCGAATTCCAATTATCATAAGCCATTTCACACACACTAAATAGGTAATCTTGCTGTTTTAAATCTTCAATTTGTTTTTCACCGCCGATTAAATTAACTTCACAATATCCCCAATCACTTCCATATTTTGTTGCCAAAATGTCAGTAAAAACAGCTTGATGAGCACGATGAAAAGCACCAAAACCAAGATGAACTATTTTAGTTTTAAGCTTATTTCTATCATAGTTTGGTACAACTACCTTTTCAGGTAGTTGTGATAAAGTTAGATTTGATAGTTTCATTATTTTTCCTTCAAAACCTTAAATTATAATGCAGCATCATTTAAATCAGATAAATCACGATCTTTAATTTCTGGCATAAAAATCGCTGATATCAAACCAATACAAGAATAAACAATGATCATAGCAACAATTGGCCACCAATCGTTAACAATATTACAGAAAATTCCGGCTAATAAAGGACCAAATCCGACTGCAATAAGACCTCCGGCTTCTTTAGATATTGCCATTTGAGTAAAGCGATTACGAGCACCAAACATTTCCGCCATAGTAATATTTTCTAGCGCAAATAACCCTAGTACTGCAATGTTATGAATAATAATTAAGCATAACATTATAGTGCTAACTGAATAACTTTTATCAACAACAATAGATAGCATTGGATAAGCAAGAATAATTGAAGAAACAGTCAAAACAATATATGGAATTCGTCGACCAATTTTGTCAGATAACCACCCTAAAAAAGGAATAGTAACAAATCCTACAATAGAACTAATCATTAAAGCATCTGTAGGTATACCTTTTTCGAATAATAAAGCCTGCACCAAGTAACCTGCTAAAAAAGTTTGAATTAGCCCAGAATTTCCTGCCTGACCAAAGCGTAAACCTGTTGCTAGCCAAAATGATTTACTTTTTATCATTTCAACTAATGAAATGTGTTTGATTGGTTGTTTGTCATTAATTGATTGGGTATTTACATCATTAACACCATCAAATACAGGGCTTTCTTTTAAGTTCATTCTAAGCCATATCGCAAAAATCATAACAATCGCACTTACAAGGAAAGGTACTCTCCATCCCCATGCAATTAGCTGTTCTTTATCTAACAAAAAAAACATAACTGCCCAAATTGCAGTAGCGCTTAATGTACCGCAATTAGTGCCCATTGCAACTAATGAAGAAATAATTCCTCTTTTTCCTATAGGTGCATATTCTGCAAGCATAGTGCCCGCCCCTGAAATTTCAGCACCAGCACCCAAACCTTGAACTATTCGTAAGAGGACCAACATTAAAGGAGCTAAAATACCTACTTGAGCATAAGTTGGTAATACACCAATTAGTGTTGTACAAATACCCATCATAGTAATTGTAATAAATAATACTTTCTTTCTACCAATTGCATCGCCCATTCGTCCAAAGATAAAAGCACCAACAATTCGGGCAATGTATCCTGCACCATAGGTTCCCATTGCTAAAATTAGTGCCATAATTGCCGATTGTTCAGGAAAAAATATTTCACGAAATACTAGTGCAGCGCCTAAAGAATATAACTGAAAGTCCATAAATTCTAATGCGGTTCCAAGCCATCCAGAAACAGCCGCTTTAACTAAATCTGAAGCATTTCTTTCACATTTAATCTTTCCTATGTTATTCATATTTTACTCGCCTTATAATTTTATATATAAAAAGATCATCAATAAAAATGTGTTTAAAAATTTCTAACTAATAGTTAGTAACACCTTGCAACACTGTTTTTGATCTTTTTCAAAAGTTTCTATCGCTTGAATGACTTGCATATAATCGAATTGATGTGTGATTAACTTTTGCGGGTCAATTAATTTTTTCTTAAGCCAATCAATTACAACTGGAAATTTATTAGCATTTAATCGAGATGAAAAAATAGATAATTCTTTACTTGTAATACCTTGCTGAGTTATCTGACAGGCATCACTTGAGAACCCCATAATCAAGATTCTTGCTGCTGGTGATGCAATACTAATTGCTTCTTGCAAAATGGATGGATGACAGGCTGCATCTATAATAACCGTCGGTTTAATATTGAGCTTATCCAGTTCATCTTTTAAAGATAAAGAGGTATTATTTATTACTCTGTCAGCACCACTAATTTTTGCCATATTTAAACGTTCTTCAATTCGGTCAACAACAATGACCTCTTTAACGTTATAAACACCTTTTAACGCTTGTACTGAAGTTAGTCCCATTGGGCCTGCACCATAAATTAGTACAATATCATTTTCAGTTGGTTTTAAATGGCTGGTTGCATTTGCTGCGATAGTAAATGGTTCAATCATCACTGCAAACTCATCACTAATTTCATCTGGGATAACATAAGCATTTTTACTTGGAACTACTGCGTACTGACTAAATCCACCATCTCGATGAACCCCCAATACAGTGAGAGAGGTACAAACATTAGGACGACCAACTAAACAAGAATAGCAGTGCCCACAACTAATAACTGGATCGACAGATACTCTTTCTCCAATTCTAGATTTATCAACCCCTTCACCAACTTCATCAATCACACCAAAAAATTCATGACCAATAACTCGTGGATATTTAACAAATGGGTTATGTCCGCGGTATATATGGCTATCTGAACCACAAATACCTGCTAATTTTACTTTTACTCTTACTTCTCCATTTGCAGGCTGAGGAACTTCTCGTTCCTCAATTACCAATTCATTAGGTTGTTTGATTACAATACTTTTCATATCACCTCCTATAATTTACCAATTCCACAACGTGCCATCTTCTAAACGAGCAATCGGTAAGTAAGCTGGTTTGTATGGATATTTTTCGGCAAGTTTTTCATCGAAATCGATACCAAGGCCTGGTTTATCGCTTGGGTGCATATAGCCATCATTAAAAGTCCAGTTTGGTGAAAAGACTTCCAGCATTTGCTCTGAATAACCCATAAATTCTTGCACACCAAAATTAGGTACCCACATATCAAAATGCAGTGCGGCTGCATGGCAAATTGGGGATAAATCAGATGGTCCGTGCGATCCTGTTCTTACTTGATAAAGTGCAGCAAAATCAGCAATACGACGCATATGAGTAATACCGCCTGCATGGGTAATTGTGGTTCGAATGTAATCTATCAATTGCTCTTGAATAAGTTGTTTGCAATCCCATATACTATTAAACACTTCACCAACTGCAATTGGGGTGACCGTGTGTTGACGTATTAATCGGAAACATTCTTGATTTTCAGCAGGCGTTGGATCTTCCATCCAAAACAGCCTGTAATCTTCTATATTTTTCCCAAAACGAGCCGCTTCGATTGGTGTTAAACGGTGATGCATGTCATGTAGTAAATGCTCATTAAAACCAAATTTATTGCGTACGGCATCAAATAATTTAGGCATAAAATCGAGGTATTTCTCTGTTGCCCAACATTGTTCTTCTGGGTAATTGCCACGCGTGGCCGGTTCGTAAGCTAGGTTTTTCCCTTTACTTTGACCATAGGTTGTCTTCATACCCGGTATGCCACATTGCACACGAATTGCTTTAAACCCCATTTCCTTATGTTTAGCATAATCATCTAGTGCTTCCTCAATACTTGCACCAGTGGTATGACAGTAAACCATAACGCCTGTGCGTGATGCACCACCTAATAGCTGGTAAAGAGGCATGTTTGCTAATTTGCCTTTAATATCCCACAGAGCCATATCAATGGCCGAAATAGCTGACATAGTCACAGGACCACGACGCCAATAGGCGCCTTTATAGAAATATTGGAAGATGTCTTCTATTTGATGCGGATCGCGCCCAATGAGTTGAGGGCACAGATGATCTTTAAGATAAGAAGCTACAGCTAATTCACGTCCATTAAGCGTTGCATCACCAACACCATAAACTCCTTCGTCTGTGGTGATTTTTAATGTGACAAAATTTCTTCCTGGACTGCATACAAAAACATCTGCTTTTATAATTTTCATTCAATACCTCTTGCGTAAATTTAGACGTTATTAAAATAACAACATAAATACTACCATACAAGTAGAGTTGTATGCTTTTGTGAAATCAATCACAGAAAAACTGTTTTTTGTAAAAAAGTTTCATAAAATATAGTGTTTAAGTATAAAAGAGGGATAAAAAGAAGGTAAAACCGTAATGATTTCTTCTTTTCAGTGTATTAACGGTATAATAAAACCAGTTACGACTGGATTTTAACTGTTACAGTTACCAGTGTTTAAATCAATGTGCTTTGTAATTAATGGACTGTATTTTGATATTATTAATAGATAATTATGATTCTTTTACATTTAATATTAGCGATTATTTATGCCAAGTTGGCGCCGAAGTTAAAGTTATCAAAAATGACCAACTAACAATCGAACAAATAAAAGAACTAAGCTTTTCTAAAATTATCATTTCTCCTGGCCCAGGGGCACCAATTAATGCAGGAATATCACTTGCTGTGATTGCTGAATTTGCTCATATTTGCCCGATATTGGGAATTTGTTTAGGACATCAAGCCATTGCACAATATTATGGTTACCGCATTGCCAAAGCACCAATACCGATGCACGGTAAAGTCGATGAAATAACGCATGATAGTCAGGGGGTATTTGAAGGAGTCAAAAACCCGCTTTCAGTGGTTCGCTATCACTCATTAATTGCATGTGATAATTTTTCACAAAAAGATTCTCACCTGATTGTAACCGCTCGAAACAATCAAGGGTTGATTATGGGATTACGTCATAAAACGTTACCCATTGAGTCAGTTCAATTCCACCCTGAAGCGATAAAAACCGAATCAGGTTTACAAATGATTAATAATTTTGTCCATGAGCAATCTTAATATGAAAATTTATATAGATTTTGAAGGTCAGCATAAATATTTTTGCAATCCTATCGCCATTTTAAGATCGAATGATTACTCGACAATTCAACAACAATTCGAATTAATCGAAAAATTTACCCAACAAGGTTTTTATGCGGTTGGGTATCTCGCTTATGAAAGTGCAATGGGGTTAAATAGTGAAAATAAAACAAAATATAATGATGAGGTCCATCAAGGTTTGCCACTATTGTTATTTGGTATTTTTGATCATTTTTCTATGGTTGAACAAGTAGAACTCAATGATTATACACCGCCAAGCTTTAATTTAATAAGCGATACATCAAGAGATGAATATAATCAAAAAATTGACTTTATTCGATCACAAATTGAATCAGGCAATACTTATCAAACCAACTATACTATTCAATTTACCGCACCATTTAATGAAAGCGCTATTAATTATTACCACTTTCTACAAAAAAACAATCAGGCAGATTATTGCGCTTATCTTGAGTTTGACGATTATCATATTTTATCGATTTCACCGGAATTATTCTTTAAGTTAGACAATAACATTATTACGACAAAGCCAATGAAAGGAACAACCGCACGCGGCTTAAATAATCAACAAGATAAACGACAATTAGAGTTGTTATTTTCTGAAAAAAATCAAGCTGAAAACATGATGATTGTTGATTTGTTGCGTAATGATTTAAGTCGCATTGCAAAACCAGGAACGGTGACAGTGCCTAAATTATTTTCAGCGGAAAAATATCCAACCGTTTGGCAATTGACTTCAACGATTCAAGCTGAAATGAAGGAAGATGTCAGTTTATATCAAATTTTTCAAGCCCTATTTCCTTGTGGCTCAATTACTGGTGCCCCAAAAACCAGTACCATGCAAATTATCGCAGATATTGAAAACTCACCACGGGGGGTTTACTGTGGAACAATTGGCTATATTGAACCTTATATGAATAAAGCTATATTTAATATCCCAATTCGTACATTAACCATACACAATCAACAGATGAGCTATGGTGTTGGTGGTGGGATCACTTGGGATTCAACATCTCAAGACGAATATAGTGAGATCTTAGCGAAAACAGCCATTTTGAATCGCACTATTTCTACCCCAAAATATATTATTGAATCATTGTTGCTTGAAAAAAGGCAATTTTTATTATTAGATGAACATTTAAGCAGACTTGCTCAATCAGCTAATTATTTTGATTTTAACTGTGACATTCATGCAATTAAGATGCAACTTATTAAGTTAGCAAATTCAATGCCTAACAACCTTTATAAAGTGAGAATTTTACAGCAAAAAGATGGGTACTATACCATTAGCCAAGATATAATTAATAACCCAATGAAAATTAATGAAATTAATCTGGCAACACAATGTGTTAATACCCAAAATGTGTATTTATATCATAAAACTTCCAATCGTGAGCACTTCCCAGATTTAACTGTAGGAAAAGAATATATTAATTTCAATCAATACAATGAGATAACGGAGTTTGTTAATGGTAACCTTGCGCTATTGATTAATGATCAATGGGTGACACCTAAAAAAGAATCGGGATTATTAGCAGGAACCATGCGACAATTTTATTTGGCTCACAATCAATTGTTAGAAAAAACGATTTTAAAAGATGATCTGGTAAATGCCGAAAAAATCGCTTTTATCAATAGTGTTCGTAAATGGGTAGACATTGATGATAAAGTTTTTAATCAATTCAAATTGTCGCTAAAATCTATTGCCATTTAAGTTTAGACATTCCGTCAGCACGCTGACGGAATGTCAGTGTAACACTAATGTTTTATTGAGTTTGCAAAGTCTAGCTCTTCATCTTGCCATCCTTTCGATAGCGCTTTAACTAAAGCATCATAGCCATTGGTTGCTAAAGGAACATGGCGTTCAAATGGTTTTGTTTCAATATTATTTTTATTGTCAGTAACAACCCATCGCCCCTTAATCACCGCATCTCCCGTATAACTACCATAAAAGCCATCTATAAATAATTTTACCGTTATTGTTGGTGTTGTAATTGATTTACTGGACACTAAATAATTGGGTAACATAGCAGTTAAATCCTGCGTTAATCTGTCTTGTAATTGCTGAGATAGCGTCGATATCCATAAATGGTTGGTGGCTGTTTCATATTTGATATTATCGGTTTGTAATACAATGCCAGGTTTATTTAAAAAACTCGCCACATCAATTGACTCAATCCAAATAAATTGATTCGTGGTTTTCATATTTTGCGATACAGGAATCTGTAAATTGCTAGTGAGTTGAAAATAACTTTTACTTGGATTACTAGCTGAGCAACCCACTAATATGGTAAATAATGGTATAAATATAGCTATAAGTAACTTTTTATATATTCTGTTCATTATTTTTTACCTTTTGCTTGAGGTTCTTGATCTTTCTTCGGTGGAGCAGAAAAAATTAGTGCATTACTCTTATCATTAAGCGTATTGAGTAATGGAGTCAGTTCATCCATCATCTGTTGCACTTTTTGTAAACTCTCTTTCATTTGATTGTTGAGCTCAGAACCTGGTTGTAATTCTTTCATTGTTTCATTTAATGAGCGCAATGTTTTTTGTAGATCTTTTGGCATATTCTGCATCTCTTTGCTTGCCATGACTCGATTTAATGAATCCATTAAGCGTTGGCTTGAAGCAAGCGATTGATTAAGCTGTGATACCGTATTATTAATAGGCAAATTATTAAAATTATCTAATAATTGCATAACTTTTGATTGAATTTGCGCAATTCCAGTTGAAGTCGCCTCAATAGTATCGTAACCAAACTGTTTTGCCATTTTTGGATCAAATTTATTTTTCAAATCAGGATAAAAATCAAGGTCTATATACATCGCACCTGTGAACATGTTTGATGTTTTTAACGAAGCCCTTAATCCATTTTCTTGTTCTTTCATAATCAATGCGGCAATATCAATTTTTTCATCAACTAATTCAGACAAGCGATCTGGTTCAATTCGAATTAATATTGGCACTCTTTTATTTAAAATTGATGATTTTTCTAACATTTCTGCAGTATAAAATGGTACTTTAGATACTGTACCTAGTCTAATACCATGATATTCAACGGGTACACCTTCTGATAATCCAGATATAGAATCAGAAAGCATGACAAGAAATTCTTTATATTCAGTATATTGTGAATCTTTAATAGCTTTTTTATCTTCATATAATTTATAAACTGCATTTTGTTCGGCAGGAGCACCTAATTTAGAGCCATCAGGTAAATCAAAACTGATTCCGCCCGACATTAACACATCTAAAGAAGGAACATCTAGGCTTGCACCTTGAGATGAAAGTGTTAAATTTATTCCACCTTCTTTCCAAAAACGAACATTTTGTGTTACTAGTACATCGTAAGGTTTTGTAATAAATATTTGATATTTCATTTTACGCGCTTCAATATCAAATTCTGAGGTCTCAACATTACCTACACGATAACCATGAAACATAACAGAAGCACCTCGAGGGATCACACCATTTTGCTCACTTTCTAAATTTAAACGAATCCCTTTAATACTTGGGTCAGACAATGGTGGCGTATCCGAAAGCACGAAAGGTTTATGTTGAAAACTATGTGTATCGTTTCCCGCAACTAATTCTATATAAACTCCCGATAAAATAGTGCCTAGTCCAGTTACTCCATCACGACCAATTTCAGGTTTAACAACCCAAAAAATTGAATCATTTTTAAGTAGCGGAGCCATGTCATTATAAATACGACCTTTTATTACTACTTGCTTGTAGTCATCAGATAAAGTCACTTCATCAACTATACCAACATCAACACTCCGGTTTTTAATTACCGTTTTTCCGGCAATAATGCCATTTGCGTCTTTTGCAAGCAATGTAAATGAGATACCTCTATCGGCAAAATGGGCATAGATTATCCAAATACCCACAATTGCAGTAACAATGGGAATAATCCATATTGCTGAAATAGCTCTAATTTTAATTATTTTTGCTAATTTACTTGATGTTGCCATATTGTTCCTATTGATTTATTTTCTATTTTTCGGACGATCCCAAATTAACCGAGGATCAAATTTTTGTGATGCAATCATCGTGATAATAACGACAGTTGCAAAAAATGTAACACCAATATCTGGGTAAACGCCCATCATTTGCTGATTTCTAACTAAAGAACAAATAACAGCAACAACAAATATATCAATCATTGACCATTTACCAATAAACTCAACAGCAGTGTACAATCTTTTCATTCTTAAGCAATGTTGTTTATTTTTTCGTTTTACTGCTAGTGCAAAATAACAAAGCCAACTAAGTGAAATAATCTTTAAAATTGGAATAACAACACTAGCAATAAAAATGACAAGTGCAACAGGTATATCACCGGCTTGCCACATATAAATAACACCATCCATAATAGTGGAGGTTGATGACGATCCAAATACAACCGTTATCATAATTCCAAATAAATTAGCGGGAATGTAAAGAATTAATGAAGTAACCAATAAGGCTAGGGTCCATTGTATTTTATCACGATCTCGGATATTGCTTTTTTGTTTACACCTTGGACATTTTACATAATGTACTGGCAATATAGCCTGACAGCATTTGCATAGTTTTAAATTTTGACAAATGCCTGTTTTACCGACTTTGGGTGTATCGGTAGCAAAATTACTACGATGAATTTCGTTCCAAATTGTTTCTGGAGAAAAAATCACTAAAGACTTTATATAAAAAAAGACAAATAGACAGAATGCCCAAAATGTGCCTGTCACACCAATACTGCCATAACTCATTAATTTAACAAAACTAACCAAAATACCAGTAAGAAATATTTCAGGCATACACCAATGTTGACACTTTTCATAAACAACAAGCAAATCTCGTTTACGATACTTTGTTAACTGTAGTTTGGAACAGAGCAAAACAATAATCGATAAATTAAATATAGGAAAAAGTAAAACAAACAAGATAAAAAGCGCTGAAATATAGCTATAATTATCAGAAAAAAGAGTTTTAGGAATATCTAATACGCTAACACCGATGAAATTACCCACAATACGAATATCAATAAAGATAAAACCACAAGCTACAATAATCATAATTAATGAACATATTGCATACATAACTGCGCTAAACTTCATATTACTATTATTTTTAGCTAATGTTGCGTTACAACGCGGGCACACAGCTTTATGCCCTACCGTTATATCCGATAATTCGATGACCAAATCACAGTGTGAGCATAAAACATAATGTTGTCTATCAATAATCATTATTTTCCTTTATTTGATGTACATTTTAACCTATAAAAATATTTGTAATTAATATTACAATTAATTATAAATATTTAAATAAATAAAATTAGGTTAAAAACACTTCAAATCTCATTTTGTCAAATTGAATTTTTTGTAAGTATTGCTGAATTAAACTAGTAAAATTTGATTATTATTAGATGTTATATATAACAATTTTTATAAAATACACCGCTTTTCTTATTTATATTTAAACAATCATTATTGGTTTAAAATTGTTTGAGTATTATAATCATAAAATGAATAGAATAATCCAATAAATTTAATCTTGAATATTAATATTTCATCACCATCTGTTAGTTTCAACTATTACACCAAATGGACTATTGGTAAAAAAACTGTGAATAAGCTCCCATAACTAATTGACTGTTTGTGTATAAAAAAACTTGATACTGTATAATAATACAGTATAATATATCCATATCCTAACTCATTGGAATTTTATAATATGAACGAAAATAAACAACGCGCACTTTCCGCTGCATTAAGTCAAATCGAGAAACAATTTGGTAAAGGTTCAATTATGCGTTTAGGGGATACCCAAACGTTAGATGTGGACGCGGTATCTACTGGTTCTTTAGGTCTAGATATTGCATTAGGTATTGGCGGCTTACCAATGGGCCGAATCGTTGAAATTTTTGGACCAGAATCATCGGGTAAAACAACACTCACCTTATCGGTTATAGCACAAGCTCAAAAAGAAGGTAAAACTTGTGCATTTATTGATGCTGAACATGCTCTCGACCCAATTTATGCTGCGAAATTAGGTGTAAAAGTTGATGATCTATTAGTTTCTCAACCTGATACTGGTGAACAAGCACTTGAAATTTGTGATGCTTTGGTTCGTTCTGGTGCCGTTGATGTGATTATTGTTGACTCCGTTGCCGCTTTAACACCAAAGGCTGAAATTGAAGGAGAAATGGGCGATTCTCACATGGGATTACAAGCTCGTTTAATGTCACAAGCTTTGCGTAAACTTACTGCAAACATCAAAAATGCTAATTGTTTAGTTGTATTTATCAACCAAATTCGTATGAAAATTGGTGTAATGTTTGGTAATCCTGAAACAACAACCGGTGGTAACGCACTTAAATTTTATGCCTCTGTTCGTCTTGATATTCGTCGTATTGGCTCAGTAAAAGAAGGCGAAGATATTATTGGTAGTGATACTAGAGTAAAAGTGGTTAAAAACAAAGTTGCCGCACCATTTAGACAAACTGAATTCCAAATTTTGTATGGTTGTGGGATTTCAAAAGAAGGTGAACTAATTGATTTAGGAGTCAAACACAAATTGGTCGATAAAGCTGGCGCATGGTATAGCTACAATGGCGAAAAAGTGGGTCAAGGTAAAGCTAATTCAATTAAGTTCTTACAAGAACATCCAGAAATTGCTAAAGAACTAGAAATCAAACTACGTGATTTATTACTAAATAGTCCGGCTGTTTTTACGGCTGATGACGAAAATATTTCATCTGAGGATGAAAGCATTGAATAATGAGAAAAAACTCAATAAATTAATCCTAAATAAAGCTGTGCAATTACTTGCACAGCGTGATCACTCTTCGTATGAGCTAAGCCAAAAAATAACATTTTTTTTTGCAAATAAACAACGATGTACAGATGAAGAATATCATGACCTGTTAGCCAAACTAAAAACAGAAATACGGGATGTAATTGAGCATTGTATTAATCAAAATTGGATTAATGATGAGCAATATATTGAAAAATATATTGTTATGCGTGCAAATAAAGGTTATGGAAAATATAAAATTGCAATGGAACTCAAACAACGAGGTTTATCAGTTGATTTAACTCAACAACTATTGCAAATGGCTAATATCGACTGGACTAATCTAGCATATGAACAATTGATAAAAAAGCTAAAACAAATTGATTCTAAAAATAACAATAAAAAACAAAAAGGTATTCAATTTTTAATGACAAGAGGTTATACGCAAGATGATATTAAAACAGTATACAATTTATTGACTTAAATAGTCATAATATCTAGAATACAATATATACAATTTAGTAAAACCGATTACAAATAAAAGCTCACTAATTCTTTTTCCTTATTTACTTGTAGTACTAATTAGCTCCACCCCAATATAAGAATATTTACTTTTCAACTTTTGTTGTAACAGGTATATTACTATATTTAAACATCTATCGTTTTATATGGAAGCATAAATGAAAAGCACAGCAGAAATTCGTCAAAATTTTCTTGACTTTTTCCGTGACAAAGGACATGAAGTTGTCGCAAGTAGTTCCCTTGTTCCACACAATGACCCAACATTATTATTTACTAATGCTGGAATGAATCAATTTAAAGATGTATTTCTTGGTATTGATAAGCGTTCTTATACTAGAGCAACGACATCACAACGTTGCGTGCGTGCTGGTGGTAAACATAACGATTTAGACAATGTTGGCTATACAGCCCGACACCATACTTTTTTTGAAATGTTAGGTAACTTTAGTTTCGGCGACTATTTTAAGCATGATGCAATACATTTTGCATGGGAATTGTTAACTAGCGAAAAGTGGTTTAATCTACCTAAAGATAAATTAACCGTTACCGTTTATGAAACAGATGACGAAGCTTATACAATTTGGGAAAAAGAAATAGGTATACCTAAAGAACGCATAATTCGTATTGGTGATAATAAAGGTGCCCCGTATGCCTCAGATAATTTCTGGCAGATGGGAGATACAGGGCCTTGTGGTCCTTGTACCGAAATTTTCTATGATCATGGAGATCATATTTGGGGGGGACCTCCAGGTAGCGCTGAAGAAGATGGTGACCGATTTATAGAAATTTGGAACATTGTCTTTATGCAATTTAATCGCCATCCTGACGGTACAATGGAACCATTACCTAAACCATCGGTCGATACTGGGATGGGACTAGAACGCATTGCAGCAGTATTGCAACATGTCAACTCTAATTATGAAATAGATCTATTCAAAAAATTAATTAATGATGCAGCTCATATTATTCAAACTAAAGATTTAGAAAGTAAATCTCTACGCGTTATTGCTGACCATATTCGTTCTTGTGCTTTTTTAATTTCGGATGGAGTATTACCTTCAAACGAAGGTCGAGGTTATGTTTTAAGACGTATTATTCGACGTGCTGTACGCCATGGGCATATGCTAGGTGCAAAAAATATTTTCTTCTACAAGCTTGTTAAACCATTAATTGATGTGATGGGAAGCGCAGCAGTTGAACTAGAAAATAATCGAAAATTAGTTGAAGACGCGCTCAAAATCGAAGAAGAACAGTTTTTAAAAACATTAGAACGCGGATTATTTTTACTTGATCAAGAACTAGCAAAACTAAGCAGTCAAATATTACCTGGTGATGTTGCATTTAAACTTTATGATACTTACGGCTTCCCGCTAGATTTAACTGCTGATGTATGTCGTGAAAAAAATATTACTATTGATGAAGCTGGTTTTAATCATTGCATGGAAGAGCAAAGAAAACGAGCTCGCGAATCAAGCTCATTTAATGTCGATTATAGCAATGTTATTAAACTTGATGATAAAACTGAGTTTTTAGGCTATCAGGCAACAGAATCCTTAGGAAAAGTTATTGCTATATTTAAAAATGGCCAGAAGGTTGAAAATATTAGTGCTGGTGATGAAGCTATCGTCGTTTTAGACAAAACACCATTTTATGGAGAATCAGGTGGTCAAATTGGTGATAAAGGTTTATTAACTGCAGCTAATCTTGAATTTAGCGTTTTTGATAGCCAAAAATATGGTAAAAGTATTGGCCATTTAGGAAAACTAATTAAAGGTTCTTTAAAAATTGGCGATAATATCACTGCAGCTATTGATATCGAGTTACGCGAACGTATCCGCCGTAATCATTCTGCTACACATTTATTACAAGCGGCTTTACAACGTGTTTTAGGTAACCATGTTCATCAAAAAGGATCTTTAGTTAATGATACCTATCTGCGTTTTGACTTTTCACATAATCAAGCTATTACACCAGAACAAATTATTGAAATAGAGAACTTAGTTAATCAACAAATTCGTCGTAATTTACCAGTAGATATTGAGCTAATGCCTATTGATAAGGCTAAAGATAAAGGCGCTATGGCTTTATTTGGTGAAAAATATGAAGATATTGTTAGAGTTCTAACAATGGGCGATTTTTCAATTGAACTTTGTGGTGGTACTCACGTAGATAGAACTGGCGATATTGGTTTATTTAAAATAATAACAGAGTCAAGCATTGCATCGGGTGTACGCCGTATCGAGGCAACGTCTGGACAAAATGCAATAGATCTGATACATAACGAATCCAATTTATTAACTGAAATTGGACAATTAGTTAAAAGTGACAAATCTACAGTTATAACACGCATTGAACAATTGCTTGATCAAACTAAACTGCTTGAAAGAACGATTGAACAATTAAAAGCACAGAAAGCTAGCCAAGAAAGTGCACAATTGATTAATCAATGTGAAACAATCAATAAAAAAAATTTGCTTATTGCTAAACTAGATAGCGTCGAAGCAAAATTATTACGGACAATGATTGATGATCTTAAAAATCAATTAAAAACAGGTGTAATTATTTTAGCTGCCGTTAATGATGGTAAAATTAATTTAGCTGCTGGTGTAACTGATGATTTAGTCAATATAGTTAAAGCAGGCGAATTAGTTTCTCAATTAGCATTAAAGATAGGTGGTAAAGGTGGTGGGCGGCCTGATTTTGCTCAAGCAGGAGGAACGGATCTCTCAGCGTTACCAGAAGCGTTATCTTCGGTGAAAAAAGAAATCAGTAGCAAATTACAAGCAAGTTAGCCATATATACTCAAATGTTTAATAATTAAATATTAGAGTTTTTCTTTAAAATTCCATCTTCTATTTTATAGATGGAGGCTAACGAAGCTATATCTTAAAATTGTTTGGATATATACTTAACTGATATTAGGAGATCTAATGTTAATTTTAACTAGGAGAGTAGGTGAAACACTAATAATTGGTGATGATGTAGTTATTACCATCTTGGGCGTAAAAGGTAATCAAGTCAGAGTTGGTATTAATGCACCTAAAGAAGTTTCTATTCATAGAGAAGAAATATATAACAGAATTCATCAGCCACAAGAGATAAACGATGAATTGCCCAAGTCCTGAGGGTAATATTGGGCAGTAAATAAACAACCAGCACGTATAAATAAAAAAATGTTTGACTTATTTTTTGTAAAAAGTAATATGTGCGCCACACATTATGATTTTGTTGTTTGAGCAAAGTCATAATGCTTTGGTGAGATGGCCGAGAGGCTGAAGGCGCTCCCCTGCTAAGGGAGTATGCGGTCAAAAGCTGCATCGAGGGTTCGAATCCCTCTCTCACCGCCATTTAAAAAATTAAAATATGCATCCGTAGCTCAGCTGGATAGAGTACCCGGCTACGAACCGGGCGGTCAGGGGTTCGAATCCCTTCGGATGCACCATTTTTTTACGTTCTTACCCGCATCCGTAGCTCAGCTGGATAGAGCACTCGGCTTCGAACCGAGCGGTCAGGGGTTCGAATCCCTTCGGGTGCGCCATTTAGGTTGAATCCCGATATAATTCTAGTATACTAAGCTCACAAATTTTAATATCAATAAATCAATCTACTTTTTGATTTATATGTTCTGTTATCTATATTAGAATAACAACGAAGTAGAAAGATATTCCCTAATTAATAATGGACATTATGTATGTTGGACCCAAATTTACTCCGAAATGAATTGGATCTTGTCGCTAATAAATTAGCGCGTCGTGGATTTAAATTAGATGTTGATGCTATTCGTCATCTAGAAGAAAAGCGCAAGGTATTACAAGTTGAAACAGAAAACTTGCAAGCTGAGCGTAACGCTCGCTCAAAAGCTATAGGTCAAGCAAAGGCTCGTGGTGAAGATATCACAGCTGTACGTGAAGAAGTCAACAAACTAGGTGAAAAACTTAATAGCGCAAAAATAGAGCTTGATACGTTACTCAATCAAATTAAAGATATTGCCTCTTCTATCCCGAATATTCCTGATGATTCTGTACCTGATGGTAAAGATGAAAACGATAATGTCGAAATATCACGTTTTGGTACACCAAGAACGTTTGATTTTCCAGTTCAAGATCACGTTGCATTAGGTGAACGTTTTGGTGGGCTTGATTTTGCAGCTGGCGTAAAGCTAACAGGTGCTCGTTTTGTGGTTATGAAATCACAAATAGCACGCTTACATCGTGCTATCACCCAATTTATGTTAGATTTACACACCGAACAACACGGCTATGCCGAAATTTATGTGCCTTATCTTGTAAATCAAGCAACACTTTTTGGTACAGGACAATTACCTAAATTTGCGGGTGATTTATTTCATACTAAACCACTTGATGAAGAAGCAGACAGTAGCAATTATGCGTTAATTCCAACCGCTGAAGTGCCAGTCACTAACCTTGTACGCGATGAAATTCTCGATGAAAGTGTATTGCCATTAAAAATGACAGCGCATACTCCTTGCTTTCGTTCAGAGGCGGGATCTTATGGTAAAGATACTCGCGGCTTAATTCGTATGCATCAATTTGATAAAGTAGAATTGGTTCAAATTGTTAAGCCTGAAGAGTCTATGAAAGCACTAGAAGAGCTAACTGCTCACGCAGAAAAAGTATTACAATTACTTGAACTACCATATCGAAAAATTGTACTGTGTACTGGTGATATGGGCTTTGGTTCATGTAAAACCTATGATCTTGAAGTATGGGTACCAGCTCAAAATACCTATAGAGAGATCTCTTCTTGTTCAAATATGTGGGATTTCCAAGCTCGACGTATGCAAGCTCGTTATCGCAATAAAGCTGACAATAAAACATATTTAGTCCATACACTGAATGGTTCTGGTTTAGCTGTTGGTCGAACGCTAGTTGCAATTATGGAAAACTATCAACAAGCAGATGGTTCAATTAAAGTTCCATCAGTTTTAGTACCTTATATGAATGGTGTTGAGTTTATTAAATAAACGCGCCTTCTAATGTATATAATAGCGCTACTTGTTAGCGCTTTTTTATTAACAACGGTGGAAAAATGATAAAAGGTGTAGCACTTTCAATACTTGCATCATGTTTATTTGGGTTACTTTATTACTATCCAGTTTTGTTACATCCCTTATCTGTTGTTGATATTTTTTGTTGGCGATTACTAACCTCATTTCCTGCAATAGTTGTATTAATCATTGCAGGAAAACAGTGGTCAGCTATAACAGCACTATTTAGTCGAATAAAACAACAACCGCTTCTTTTATTGGGGTTATTATTTTCTTCGTTTTTGCTCACAATACAGATGATGATTTTTATCTGGGCACCACTTAATGCGCATGGATTATCCGCCTCATTAGGCTATTTTTTATTACCATTAGCAATGGTAATTTCTGGACAGATCGTTTATAAAGAAAAGCTCAGTTTTTTGCAAAAAATAGCCGTTGGACTAGCTGTATTAGGCGTTACTATTGAAATCTACATTACAGGAGCATTTTCATGGGAAACCGCTGTTATTGCTCTGGGGTACCCAATATACTTTATAATAAGGCGCAAATTGCAAATAGATGGCATTTCTGGCACCTTTTCTGACTTTTTGTTTATCTTCCTAGGGTGCCTAGTATATTGTGCTTTAAACTATCGTTTAGACAAAATAATCAGTGATCTTTCTCATTTCCATATTTATATACCTATGTTAGGCATCATCACTGCTGTAG
The DNA here is from genome assembly GCF_900094945.1 of Gilliamella bombicola. GTDB lineage: Bacteria > Pseudomonadota > Gammaproteobacteria > Enterobacterales > Orbaceae > Gilliamella > Gilliamella bombicola. The sequence continues at coordinate 53,664 of NZ_FMAQ01000007.1, read as the reverse complement.
CTTTTGCTATGTATTTTGTTGCAAGTCGCTTACTACCCATGGGATTATTTGGTTTATTGGGATATGTAGAACCCATACTACTGACAATTATTTCAATAGTATTTTTACATGAAACAGTCTCATCAAAGCATATTGTATCATATGGATTTATTTGGCTATCGGTTGGCATTCTAGCTTTGGAGGGTGGGATTTTTGTTATGCGAACAATAAAACGCAAAAGAATTTAATGGATACTAAAAGGCACAATTCATTGTGCCTTGTGTCAAACAGCTGATTTATTATTTACTAAAAGTGACATAATGGCCATAACTTTCTATGATGCCTTTGATTCTATCAAGCGTTTCTCTTGGTGGAGCTTCAACCCCTTCCAACTTATATTCATCGCCAAGTGTATCCCATTTATATGCCCCCATTTTATGGTAAGCAAGCAATTCTACACGCTCAATATTGTCCATCCCGTGAATAAATTGACCAAGCAAATGCGCTGAATTATCATCATCGGTCCATCCGGGAACAACCACATAACGTATCCAAGTTCGTTTATTGATTTTTTGTAAATATTTGGCAAACTCGAGAACCCGCTTATTAGGAACACCAACTAATTTTTGATGAATTTCATCATTGACTTGTTTTAAGTCAAGCATAACTAAATCAGTAACGTCTAAAAGTTCATCAACAACATGATCGAGCTGTCTTGCATAACCATTTGTATCTAAACAAGTGCTAATACCCTCTTGATGACAAGCTTTAAACCATTCTGTAACAAATTCAGCTTGTAGCGTTGCCTCACCACCAGAAGCCGTCACGCCACCACCATTAGGCATAATAAAACTCTTGTAAGAAACAATTTCTTTCATCAATTCATCAACAGTGACTTCTTTTCCCTCTTTTAAATCCCAAGTATCACGATTATGGCAATACAAGCAACGCATTAAACAACCTTGAAAAAAAACAATAAAGCGAATTCCAGGGCCATCAACAGTACCAAAGGATTCAAAAGAGTGAATGCGGCCTTTAATAGGTGATTTGGTTGTCATAATAATATTTTGTTGTTCCATAGATAATCTCTAATCATTGCCCATATTGCTTTTAATAATTTTAACGCCGATAGCATCTGGCTTACACCAATTATATTAATCGACGCTAATTATATTTTGTTTAATTATACCGAATAAATATCAACAGTATTCAATTATTATCATCATATTGATATTTAATAAAAGTTGACACCAATATTCTTTTAATCTTGATAAAAAAATAGCGCCCTTAAGGACGCTATTTTAATAATTAATTAACTCAATTACATTGCTTGCGTAAATGTACGACTAATTACGTCATTTTGCTGCTCTTTAGTTAAAGAATTGAAACGTACCGCATATCCAGAAACACGAATGGTTAACTGTGGATATTTTTCAGGATGCTCCATTGCATCTAATAATGTATCACGATTTAATACGTTAACATTTAGATGTTGACCACCTTCAATTGTTGCTTCGTGATGGAAGTAACCATCCATTAAGCCGGCTAAATTACGTTTACGCACATCATCATCTTTACCTAATGCATTTGGAACGATAGAGAAAGTATAAGAAATACCGTCTTTAGCATAAGCAAATGGTAATTTAGCAACAGAGGTTAATGAAGCCACCGCACCTTTTTGGTCACGTCCGTGCATTGGATTAGCACCCGGTCCAAATGGTGCACCAGCACGACGACCATCAGGAGTATTACCAGTTTTCTTCCCATAAACAACGTTTGAAGTAATAGTTAATACTGACTGAGTAGGAATTGCATTACGATAAGTTTTAAGTTTTTGAATTTTCTTCATGAAACGTTCAACTAGATCAACAGCAATATCATCGACTCGTGGATCATTGTTACCAAATTGTGGATATTCACCTTCGATTTCAAAGTCAGTCGCTAAACCATCTTCATCACGAATAGTTTTTACTTTTGCATATTTAATCGCAGAAAGTGAGTCAGCAGCAACAGAAAGACCGGCAATACCACATGCCATAGTACGAATCACATCACGATCATGTAATGCCATTAATGATGCTTCATAACTATATTTATCATGCATGTAGTGAATAGCGTTTAATGCTGTTACGTATTGTTTTGCTAACCAATCCATAAAGTGATCTAAACGTGCAAATACTGTATCAAAATCTAAATATTCATCAGTAATTGGCGCTTCTTTAGGACCAACTTGCATTTTTAATTTTTCATCCACACCGCCGTTGATTGCGTATAGAAGTGTTTTAGCAAGGTTTGCACGCGCACCAAAGAATTGCATTTGTTTACCCACAATCATTGGGCTTACACAACATGCAATAGCATAGTCATCATTATTAAAGTCAGGACGCATTAAATCATCATTTTCGTATTGTAATGATGAAGTATCAATTGATACTTTTGATGCGAACTCTTTAAATCCACTTGGTAATTTTTCAGACCAAAGGATAGTCATATTAGGTTCTGGTGATGGACCCATTGTATATAAAGTATTTAAGAAACGGAAAGAAGTCTTAGTAACTAAAGTACGACCATCAACCCCCATACCTGCGATAGATTCAGTTGCCCAAATTGGATCGCCAGAGAATAACTCATCATATTCAGGAGTACGTAAGAAACGAACCATACGTAATTTCATAACGAAATGGTCAACAATTTCTTGCGCATCTTTTTCAGTAATTAATCCTGCTTGAAGATCACGTTGGAAGTAAATATCAAAGAAAGTCGACGTACGACCTAATGACATTGCTGCACCATTTTGTGATTTAACCGCAGCTAAATAACCGAAGTAAGTCCATTGCACTGCTTCTTGTGCTGTTTTAGCTGGTGCTGAAATATCGTAACCATATTTAGCGGCCATTTCTTTAATTTGACCAAGCGCACGATGTTGTTCTGCGATTTCTTCACGACGTTGCATAGTCATTGCTAAATCAACACCGTTTTCGAAATCTGCTTGTAATGAATTAAATTGTGCAAATTTATCTTGCATTAAGTAGTCGATACCGTAAAGAGCAACACGACGGTAATCACCAATAATACGACCACGACCGTAAGCATCAGGAAGACCAGTGATAACACCTGATTTACGACAACGAAGAATATCTGGGGTATAGATATCAAAAACACCTTGGTTATGTGTTTTACGATATTCTGTGAAGATTTTTTTAACTAAAGGATCAAGAGTTCTGTTATAAGCTTTACAAGAATTCTCGATCATTTTGATACCACCAAACGGAATAATTGCACGTTTTAGTGGTTTTTCAGTTTGTAAACCAACAATTTTTTCTAAATCTTTTTCAATATAACCTGCATCATGAGCAGTAATTGTCGAAATAACACTTGTATCAAAATCCACAGGGGCATGGGTAGCATTTTCAATTTTAATGCCTTCCATTACTTTATCCCATAACTTAGTTGTCGCTTCAGTTGCGCCAGCTAAGAAAGACTCATCGCCCTCATATGGCGTGTAGTTCTTTTGAATAAAATCGCGGACATTAACATTATTTTGCCAATCACCATCTTTAAAGCCTTTCCAAGCAGCTGCTTGTACTTCGTTTAAATTACTCATAGTTTTTCACCTCAGGTTTACAAAAATATCTATTTATCCTCTTATATATGAGGGTAAATATTATAAAATCAATGCGGCTTACGTAAATATAAAGCCCAATAAGGTAGCGCCACAGCCAAACCACCTAAAATATTCCCTATTGTAACTGGAATCAAATTGTTAAATATAAAATGCGTTACTGTTAGCTCTTTAAATGCATCTGGTGATGCACCAACAGCTTGCCAAAATTCAGGAGAAGCAAAATTGTTAATGACAATGCCCATTGGAATCATAAACATATTTGCAATGCTATGCTCAAAACCGCTGGCAACAAACATGGCGACAGGTAATACCATAATGAGCATTTTATCGAGTAAACTACGTCCAGCATAACTCATCCAAGCAGCCAAACAAACCATTAAATTAGCGAGAAAACCAAGACACACAGCTTCAATAAAGGTATGATGTAGCTTATGATCAGCAGTTTGTAAAATATTCAATCCCCACAAACCATTAGCAACCATATACTGACCAGAAAACCAAATAACTGTGACAAACAGTATAGCACCAATAAAGTTACCGATATAGACAAAAATCCAATTACGGATCATTTTTGCCCAACTCACTTTGTGAGTCATTTTAGGTAAAATGGTTAATACGGTTGAAGTAAATAAGTCTGAACCACAACAAACAACCAGCATCAGTCCCAATGAAAAACAGATACCACCGACCAATTTTGCTAAACCAAAAGCAACAGTTGCGGTTCCTGTTGTTACGGTAATATAAAACACGAAAGCAATAGAGATAAAAACACCTGCAAGAATCGCAGATAAAACTGTGCTATATAGGGGTTTATTTACTTTGTAATTACCAATATCTTCGGCAATTTGGGTCATTTGTGCGGGAGAATAGGAATCTACAAGTTTATCGGTACTCAAACTAACATCCTCAAAAAAACTAGGGTTTTATGAGACGCATAGTATACTCAAAAATTGAGGCAGATCACGTTTTTTTTATGAAAAAATTTTAAAAATAAAAAAAACGCTGTTTATTAAAGAAGTTGCTAATAATAAAAATTTCATAGGGGATTTTTCTAGGAAAAAGTAGAATTTTTTGATTTGGAAACGTTCATTTTTTTACAAAAAATATAAAAAAACAAATAAAATCAACATATTTATCAAATACCTTTTACAAAAAGGCACCTCTTTTAGCAGAGAAATAAACTCACACTTATTAATGGGTTCTAGGGGAAGTTATTGCTTAACACAACTTTGAATTACTTTTGCTGGTTTAATTTAGATAAACGGTAGATTTTCGGTTCTGGTATTAATGATAAATTAATCCTAAAATACTACAGATCAACCATAATTTTGATTTAGCACCGTAGCTTTTTTGTTTTTTGTGTTGACGGAATATGCATAATTACCATCTGAGCCTCTGGCGTTTATCGCATATTTTGAATTTGATTTTATGTAAAAATGTTAAAAAGCTACCACTAAACTTATATATCTCCAAATATATTTTTATAATAATGATATATAAATTATATACATACCTAATTAAATGTGGTTTAATCGCATTTGTTACAACAATAAAAGGAATCAATACATATATTATTGATATAAAAAAACCCGCTTATAAGCAGGTTTCTAAGTATTCGACAATTGGCTCCTCCAACAGGACTTGAACCTGTGACATACGGATTAACAGTCCGCCGTTCTACCGACTGAACTATGGAGGAACACTCAACATGCAGAATATTAACTATCTATAACAACAATGTCAATCTCTAAAACACCAAACAGAATCAACTGCTCAGCTTGTAAGCAAATTCTGTGATTACTGTGTTAAAATAATAGATAAGTAATATAAAAGGTAGAATAAAATTGATGAAAAAAAATATTTGTGTTTTTTGTGGCGCTGGTGAAGGAAATCGTCCAGAATATCGTGCTCATGCTGAACAATTAGGTAAAATGTTAGCTGAGCAACATAGGCGTTTAATCTATGGTGGTGGTAATAAAGGCTTAATGGGGATTATTGCTAATGCAGTCTTGGCTCATGGAGGCGAGGTAATTGGCATAATCCCGGAACGTTTAGTTAAAGCCGAAACAGCTCACCACGGAATCACTCGTTTAGAAGTGGTGGATAATATGCATCAGCGCAAAGCAAGACTGTCTGAGCTTGCCGATGGTTTTATTGCTATGCCAGGCGGAACAGGTACGCTAGAAGAAATTTTTGAAGTCTGGACTGGTATGCAAATCGGTTATCACGAAAAGCCGGTGGCTTTATTTAATCCAGCTGAATTTTGGCAGCCTATGCTCAGTTTTTTACAACATGCTGTGAACGAAGGGTTTGTTCGAGATAGTTTTTATAAAACATTAATCGTTTCGGAAGATCCTCAATTGATATTACAACAAATAGATCACTTTATTCCTAAAGACTTACAGCGTTGGGTAAAAAAATAATGTATTATTGATGATAAAAAACGCCATCATTTGATGGCATTTTTTATTTATATTATCAATATTAAGCTACGGTTGTAGATTCTGATTCTGGTTTTTTAATAAATGCATATGCCACACCTGCAATAACAGAACCAGCAACAATAGATAACAGGTAGCCGACTACTGGTTTAACCACGCCAGGAATCGCTAAAGCAAATAAACCTCCATGTGGAGTCATTAGCTGAGAACCAAAGGCTAACGCCATACCTCCAGTGATAGCACCACCAATAATACAACACGGAATAACGCGCAATGGATCACGAGCGGCAAATGGAATTGCCCCTTCAGATATAAAGCATAAACCTAATACCAATGAAGCTTTACCACTTTCTTGTTCAGTTTTAGCAAATTTTTTGCGTGCAATAAGTGTTGCTAATCCCATAGCTAGCGGTGGAACCATACCTCCAGCCATAACTGCAGCCATTGGCATATATTGATGTGATGAAATTAATGTGGTTCCGAATAAATACGCTGCTTTATTGATAGGTCCCCCCATATCGGTACACATCATTCCCCCTAGAATTACCCCCAAAATCACAGCAGTATTTGGATTTGAATTCATCGAATTTAGCCATGAATCCAAGGAAGCCATTAACCATGCGATAGGTGCGCCAAAAATAAACAGCATCACTAAACCGGTTATTAATGTCGCAAATAGTGGTACAATTAGGATCGGTTTTAACGCCTCAAGTGTTTTTGGTAATGGTAAATATTTGGAAATACACATTGCTAAATAACCAGCAAAATAACCAATAAAAATACCACCTAAGAAGCCTGCTTGAGTCGATACCGCAAGTAAACCACCAACAAGTCCTGGTACTAAACCCGGTCTATCGGCAATTGAATAGGCAATATATCCTGCTAACAACGGTACCATGAGAGAGAAAGCCTCATCGCCAATCAGTTTTAAGTGCGGCTCCCCAACAAGTTCGTTTACTAATACTTCTTTTACTACTTCGACGCCATTTTCTAAGACTTTCACCGTTTTTAATACATCTTTAAATTCACCCAATGCAAATGATAGAGCAATAATCAAACCGCCAGCTACAACCATTGGTAACATGTACGAAATACCCGTTAAAAGGTGTTGATAAAATCCTTTTTTTTCTTTATTAGACTTAGCTACCGAAGCATTAGCACTTGGTTGATACACGGTTGCTTCTTCAAATGCCTTATCAAATTCTTGCGCAGTTTTTTTCAAAGCTGGGCCTGTTTTAGTGCGATAAAGTTTTTTGCCTGCAAATTTGCTTAAGTCGACATCAATATCACAAGCTGCGATAACAACATCAGCAGAAGCGACTTCTTCTGGTGTTAATTCATTCCCTACACCAACTGAACCACGGGTTTCAACTTTACACCACCATCCCCGTTTTTTGGCCTCTTCTTCAATCGCTTCTGCCGCCATAAAGGTATGTGCAACTCCTGTTGGACAAGCAGTAACAGCAACAATGCGTTTTACACCATGACTTGACGTTGATGTCGGTGCCACCTTAGCAGATTGTTCATAAACACTAGCTTTACTTTGTGCATCAGTTAAAATCTGTTTTGGATTAGCAAAAAGCTGATTTAAGTCTTCAACAACATAAACTTTTTTACCTACCACTGATTTATCACTAATGGTTCCCGAACCGACAGCGACAATAACATCTGCTGATCCAGCACTATCAACTACGTTTAAATTTAAGGCATTTGCCGCTAGAGCTAATTCAGCTTTAGCTAAACGTCCATTAACTGGACCTGCATGACTACCTTCAATAATATATATATTCATGAATACTCCTTATGCAGCAATTATTTCAATTTTTTCTAGCATATTATTTATAGCTTGGCGTTCAGCGATACCCACACCAGCCTGTCCAACCGATAAAGCCGCAACACTTGATGCAAATACTAAAGTGTCTTTAATTGATTGCTCAGTGATTAAACCATATATTAAACCAGCGACCATTGAATCACCGGCCCCCACAGTGCTAACTACTTGGCATTTAGGCGGTTTTGCTAACCATGCTTCATTTTTAGTGACCCATAATGCACCTTTACTTCCAAGCGAAATAATGACATTGTCTACGCCACCATTAACTAATTCCATAGCAGCTTTTTTTACTTCATCCAATGTAGATAATTTGCGACCAATCCACATTTCAAGCTCTTTATCATTTGGCTTGATTAACCATGGTTTTGCTTTTAATCCTGCTACCAATGCATCTCGACTACTATCAAATACAATTTTTGGACAAATCGCTTTAACTTGTTCCATCCAATTTGTAAATTTATCAAGTGATACTCCAGCAGGTAAACTACCGCTAATAGCAACCATATCAATGTCTTTTAACCATTCAAGCGAGTTTTTTACAAAGCTTTGCCAGTCTTGCTCACTGATAGTAAAGCCAGAAAAATTTAGATCGGTCACTTCACTATTTTCTTCGGTTAATTTGACATTAATACGTGTACGACCGTCAATTGTTTCAAATTTATCAACCACATTTAATGATTTAAATAATAAATTAAAGCCATCACGGTTTTCTTTACCTAAAAAACCACCAACAGATAATTGAACATCTAAATCCGACAAAACTTTAGCAACATTGATGCCTTTACCAGCAGCTAGTAACGCATTGGTTTGGACTAAATTAACATCGCCAAGCTCTACTTTTGAGCAAAAACCTAAAAGATCATAAGCAGGATTTAAGGTGATTGTTGCAATACGATAAGTCATTTAAACACCCTCACCTAAACCGTTTTCAATCGCTTTCCCAATTGCTTCAAGCGCTTGTTCGGCATCGTCGCCAACGGCGGTAAATTGTAATCGACTGCCTTTTTTAGCACCTAGTGCAACAATTTTCATTAAGCTCGTTGCACTTACTGGTTCACCTTTACCATCTAAATTAGCCACAGTCACTTTGCAGTTAAATTCTTTAACGAGTTTGACTAAAACCGACGATGGCCGGGTATGTAAACCGTTTTCGTTAGGAACAATAAATTCACAAGTGAGCCCGTCATTATTTAATCTTGTCTGTGATGCAGAATTTGAGGCTGATACCTGCTGCTCAGAAAGCAACAAATTAATGAGTTTATCAGCATTAGCTGATACTAGTTGGTCTAGTTTTTGATTGTAAACTAAAGAGGCAATATTACTGACAACGTCAGAAATAGCATCATCAACAACAGACATTGTGATAAGTAATTTAACCGGATTTCCGATTTCGTTTAGATTGCTAGTTGTACGGCTAATGGCAATGGCATTTTTTATATTGCCATTTTTGCTATCATTTAACCAAACACCGCTTCCAAGGTAATTTGGCTTGCTGTCTAACACGTCAGCAATAAAAGTTGCATTTACCGCATTTTGTTGTTTTAAACGCGAGGCATTCAATGCCTGCAACATAGCTAAACTGTCCGCGGGGATATCAAGTAGTAATGTTGACGAGTCAATAGTAAATTGGCTGTCTTGAGCACTTGCTTTGCCAGTTAAAATGGCAATGGCTTCATCGGTAGTTTGGATCTTTTTAATTCGTTCTTCAACACCATCTGCACTAAGTATATGGGTTAATTGTCGAAGCAATTCTAAATGTTCATCAGAACTGGCAGCAATACCGATTGCAAGATAGGCTTTTTCCCCCTCATCTCCCCATTCAACACCATTCGGGAAGCAAAAAACTTGCACCCCTGTTTTTTTGACTAAATGGCGAGTTTTGGTTGTACCATGAGGAATAGCAATACCTATACCCAGATAGGTAGCAGCTTGAGATTCTCGTTCAAGCATTCCGTCGACATAACCTTGTTCAACAAATCCTGCACTAGTTAAGGTTGCAGCAATTTTTTTTATCGCTTCAGTTTTATTAGTGGCTTGTTCATTTAAATGAATATTCTCTTTAACTAAATGAAACATATCATAAATACCTCAGGGTTAAATGTAGGCTGATTTAAAAATTCACACAAAAGCAAATCCTTTAACCAACCTTATTGAATCGTTTCAGCAATAATGAATTGATTAACATTAATTATCAAATAAATTATATCTATTAATAATTTATTTGTGATCTGGATCTTGTTTTTATTTAAACTATTTTAAAATAAATAATAAAATTGTTATTTATCAATTTATTCACGACCCAAACTGCCCCGATAAATTAAGCGTCTTGGGATTATTGTGGTACCAGATTGATAGTTTTGATTATGCAAATAATTTAAAAATAGTTTTATTGTGACACTAGCAACTTCTTTATGATCTTGTGAAAGTGATATTACTTTACATGGCAAAAAATCTAACAGTTCATTATCACCAAAAGTAGCAATTGTTAAGGTTTCGGGCAAACGTTTAAATTTTCTTAAAATTGCATCAATGGTTCCTTGTAATAAAGAAAAAGAAGTTGTAAAAATACCATTGGGCATTGCATGGCTTTCTAGCCATTGACTAAAGGCAAAATCAGCATCGTGACGACTATAATTATTTGCATATAAAAAATCAACTTTATTGCAATGATTAAGTTTGATATCGTTAAAACCATCTAGACGAAGTTGACTAACAGATAAATTGGGTAATGCCCCGATATATACGACAGAATCTTGTACAAAGTTATTGAATGCTTGAGCTAGCGATTTTGAGTCTTGTTTGTCTGCACCAACAATGTTTCTAAATTTCGATGTAGACAATATCCTATCTAGCGCAAATAGAGGGATTTTTTCGTTTTGCCAGTCATCATAAAAAAGACAATCTTGATTAGAAACGAATGACGATGAAATTAGTAATGCGTCGACACGACGTTGTTGAAGATGCTTGACACATTCTTTTTCGATTTGTGGGTTATCTTTTGAACATGCCAGTAATAATTGATATCCTTCTTTTCTGGCTAATTGTTCTAAATAATTGGCGATGCGAGTGTAACTGTTGTTTTCCAAATCGGGAATAATGATGCCGATAGTTCGTGTTTTACCTGCTCTAAGCCCTGCTGCCACTGCATTAGGTCGGTAATTATACTGTTTGACCACCGCCATCACTTTTTCGATTGTCTTGTCACTAACGCGGTGCTTTTTGGCTTTTCCATTAACAACATAACTTGCAGTTGTCCTTGAAACACCAGCTAAAAGTGCGATTTGTTCTAATTTCATAACGCTATCCCAACTAAAATATAGTTAGTTATTTAACCTGAATCAAAATAATTTGTAAATAATAATTATAATTTTACTCAATAAGTTAGCTTGACTTCATGTTTTATAACAAAGCCTAAAGATAAAAATGATTAATCCCCAAAAATAAAATTTAGTTAATATCTAAATCCTATCCATAATGATAAACATATTAATCATTAGTAATAAATAGCAATATTTTGATCATAAATATTTTCAATTTTGACTGGTGTATCAAATATATCTTGTAAAATAGTAGCATCCATAATCTGTTGTGGGTTACCTTGATATACCAGTTCGCCATTTTTCATGGCTAAAATGTAGTCTGAATAGACAGATGCAAAGTTGATATCATGAATAACGATCACAATTGTTTTACCTAGTTCATCGGCAGCACGGCGCAGTTGCTTCATCATTGCGACAGCATGTTTCATATCGAGGTTATTAAGTGGTTCGTCAAGTAATACATATTCCGTATCTTGGCATAGCACCATGGCAACATAAGCACGTTGCCTTTGCCCACCAGAAAGCTCATCTAAAAAGCGATCTTTATATTGCGTAAGTTCTAAAAACTCAAGAGCTCGGTGGATATATTCATAATCATCAGCAGTTAAGTGCCCTTTGCTATAAGGATAACGCCCAAATCCAACTAATTCAAAAACAGTCAATCTGCTGGTAAAACGATTTTCTTGTCTTAATACGGATAAATAGGTGGCCAACTTATCGCTTGGCGTGTTCACAACATCCATATTTTGAATTTTAACTTGTCCTTCATCAGCAAGCAAAAGTCGACTTACGATCGATAATAATGTCGATTTACCTGCTCCATTTGGACCGATGATGGCAGTAATGCCGCCTTTTGAGATTGTCGCGTTGACGTTTTTTAATACAGGTATTGTTTGATAGTTTTTACTAATATTATCAATTTCTATCACATCGGCACCTTTTTCAATAATAAGAAGATAAACAATGAACCGCCAATAAATTCAATCACAATAGACAATGCACCAACCATATTTAAGATCCGCTCTAAGAACATCTGCCCACCAACAAGAAAAATAACACCTAATAAAAAAGCAGTAGGAAGTAAAAAACGATGTTGGCTTGATCCACTAACACTATAAGCTAAATTAGCAATTAAAAGCCCTAAGAAAGTAAAAGGCCCAACTAATGCCGTCGATATTGAAACTAAAACAGAGACTAACAATAAAATAATCGTAATACTTTTTTGGTAATCAATACCTAAATTTATCGCATTATCACGCCCTAAAGCCAAAACATCAAACTGATATCGCATTCGCCATAAAAACAAACCGATGATAACAGCAATCACTAATGAAAAGACGATCAATATCGGCTCAGCACGCGTAAAGGTTGCAAAAATGCGGCTTTGTAATATCGCAAACTCGGACGGTGTCATTAAACGCTGTAATAGATTAGATAAACTGCGGAATAATGTTCCTAAAATGATACCGATTAATAATACCAGATGTAAATTTTGCTTGAGCTTAGTAAATAATCCTCGATACAAAAATAGTGAAAATAAGACTAATAAAAGTGATTCAAAAATGAATCTACCAATCATACCAATATAAGGAATACCTTGTGTATCAATAAAAAAGATCACAATAGTTTGTATCAATACAAATAGCGATTCAAATCCCATAATAGAGGGAGTTAATATTCGGTTGTTGGTGATAGTTTGAAAAAGTAATGTTGATGTTGCTGCCGAAAAAGCTACTAAAATCATTGTCAGCATAATCCAAGTTCGATGCATCAAAATGTAGCCAATATTACCTTTAAGTCCTATCGTCATAAAACAAGTAATACAAATTAACGCAATAATAAATAACCCAAAGACTCTTTTTTGACTTGAAAGATAACGTTTTTGATTAATTAACATGGCGTTTTCGACTCAATAATATTAAAAAAATAATAGCGCCGACTACGCCAAGAATAACACTCACAGGGATTTCAAAAGGATAGCGAATTATCCGTCCAATGATATCGCAAATTAAAACCAGCCCACTACCAAATAAACAGATCCATGGAATGGTTTTACGAACATTGTCACCAAATAATAAGCTAACAATATTTGGTACAATTAGTCCAAGAAAGGGTAAAACACCGACAACAACAACGACAATACCACCGATTAATGCAATAACAATAAGCCCTGTCAACATGACTCGACGATAATTAAGCCCAACATTGATCGAAAAATCTCGACCTAAGCCAACAACGGTAAATTGATCTGCACTCCAACAAGCAACTATCGTTAATCCGCCAACTAGCCATAATAACTCATAACGACCTTGCAAAATACCTGAAAAATCACCTGATTCCCACCCTCCTAGCGATTGTAGCAAATCAAAGTACATAGCAAAAAATGTAGTAACTGCGCTAATAACAGCTCCAAACATAATACCAACAAGAGGCACCATCAGTGCTGATTTAAAAATGATTTTGCGAGAAATTATCATAAAAGCCATCGTGCCGACCATAGCAAATAAGCTGGCAACAGTCATTTTAGTCATAACACTGGCGCTAGGAGCTAACACCATCATAATTAATAAGCCAAGACTTGCTGATTGTGTTGTGCCAACTAAAGAAGGTTCAACAAATCGATTTTGGGTTAACAGTTGCATTATTAACCCAGCAACACTCATGGCACTACCTGCTAATAATAAAGCAACCGTTCTAGGTACACGGCTAACAAAGAAAATTTCGCGCATGTTGCTATCAGACCATAAGTCCAATAGCGTCATATTCCCAGCACCAATAAACAAACTTATTGCAGTCATGAGCAATAAAGTAAAAATACCTGCAATAAAATAAAAAGATTTAATCATGCTTTACATTAATGGGCTAGTTCAGTTTGCAAAGCGACATCTATTTGATCCATTAAATGACTATAAGTTTGAATACCGCCAGAAATATAGATCGATGTTGAATCTAAATAAACAATATGATTGTGCTGCCATGCTGAGGTTTTTTTAATTAATTCATTATTCAATACTTGCTGTGCTGATTGTGCCTCTTTATTACCAATTGCATTATCTCTATCTAAAACAAATAACCATTCTGGATTAACACTTAAGATAAATTCTGAAGTAACAGCATTACCGTGACGGCCTGCTTCTTGGAAAGTTGTTGCTGGTTTGAATCCTAATACATCAAATACAAAACCAAAACGAGATTTTTCGCTATAAGCAGACATTTTTCCACCATTAACCATGATAACTAATGCACTTCCTGCTGTGCTTGTTTTTTGTTTTAGCTGCTCTATTTTTTGATTAAAATCAGCCAATAACTTATCAGCTTCATTTTGCTTATGAAAAATATCACCTAATTGTCGGGTTCTTTGCGTTATGCTTCCTAAAAAATTATTGTAATCAATATCTAACGAAATTGTTGGAGCAATATCATTTAATTTATTATAGGCATCATTGGCTCGACCGCCAGCAATAATAATATCAGGCTGAATTGAACTTAAAACTTCATAATTTGGCTCAAATAAAGTACCCACATTAGTATATTCTTTACTGTCATATTTGGATAAGAAAGTTGGGTAATGTACATCTGATTGAGGCACTGCTGTAACTGGAATATTTAATGCATCCATAATATCAAGCGTTGCAGTATTAAAAACAACAACTTTTTTAGGGTTGTCAGGTACTTCAGTTTTGCCTTGAGAATGTTCAATGGTAACCGTTTTTACAGATGGTTGCTGTTCTTTTTTATTGTCACATCCAACTAAAACAAGTAAGACCGTAAATAAAATTACTAATTTCGCTTTAATATATGAATACATTATAACTCCTAATTATCAGCCTGAATAAAAATCCAAAAATGATAATTATAATAATTATCATTTACGTTAAGATTGTAACTAAAAAAGATATAAGGTTCAATGAACTTTAAGCGTTTAAAATCATAATATGCAATAAAGGACAGCTAAATAGAAGTAAAACGATAATAAATAGAATAAAAAAAGCTACCGATTTATTCGGTAGCATAGTGAATATTAATAGTTAAAATTCCTGATTTAGAGAAATTGATAAATCTTTAAGCTTACGAGTTAATGTATTGCGCCCCCATCCTAATAGATGAGCGGCATCTTGTTTGTGACCTCGAGTAAAATTGAGTGCACTCTTTAATAAGATACATTCAACATCGTGTATTACTTCAGTTAAAATGCCAGTTTGACCATTTGTGAGTGCTTGTTTTGCCCATTGTTCTAGTAACAGTTTCCAGTCTGTTTGTTGTTGTGGCAAGTGACTAGCAGGCAATGCAATATGTTCATTATTGTCAATCGTTTTAGTTGTTGATAACTGCAACAACTCTGGCGGTAACTCTTGAACAAAAACCTCTTTATTTGAAGACATTACTGTAATCCAACGACAGGTGTTTTCAAGTTGTCGGACATTACCAGGCCAGTTAAATTGGCATAATACATCTAATGCTTCTGGGCTTAGTATTTTACTTTCTACCCCAAGCTCTTTTGCCGTTGTATGTAAAAAATGTTCAGCAAGTTTTGGAATATCTTGTGCTCTATCGCGTAAAGGTGGAAGTAATATACGAATAACATTTAAACGGTGAAACAAGTCTTCTCTAAATTTTCCTTCCCTGACTCTTGCATCCAAATCTTGATGTGTAGCAGCAATAATACGCACGTCAACTTTAACGGGCGAATAACCACCAATACGATAAAACTGCCCATCAGCAAGCACCCTTAATAACCGAGTTTGAACATCAAGCGGCATATCACCAATTTCGTCTAAAAATAAAGTACCACCATTAGCCTGTTCAAAGCGTCCATGTCTAATTTGAGCAGCACCTGTGAATGCACCTTTTTCATGCCCAAAAAGCTCAGACTCAATCAAATCTTTAGGAATAGCCGCCATATTCAACGCAATAAAAGGGGATTGTGAACGTGGGCTGTGAGTGTGTAGTGCTTTAGCAACTAATTCTTTACCTGTTCCTGATTCACCATTAATTAATACACTAATTGATGATTTAGATAATCGACCAATAATACGAAAGACCTCTTGCATTGAAGGGGCTTCACCAATAATACCTGTTGATGCTTTTGCTGTTGTATTATTGCTAGTTTTGTTGCTTTGAGTTTGCAAAATTGCACGCTCAACCAGTTGTATAACTTCGTCCACATCAAAGGGTTTTGGGATATAATCGTAAGCACCTTTTTGATAGGCATTTACTGCTGCATCAAGATCCGAATGTGCAGTCATAATAATAACAGGTAAATGAGGCAATTTTTCTTTAACATCGTGGAGCAATGTTAAACCATCAATCCCCGGCATTTTGATATCTGAAATTAATACCGCTGGCTTTTCAGCATAAGTAATCAAAGCGTCCATCACTTCTTGACCAGTTGAAAAGCTGACACAGTTGAAATGAGCATGAGTTAATGCTTTTTCTAATACCCAACGAATTGAACTATCATCATCAACAATCCAAACATTCATATTAACTTACCTCACTGCTTAATTGGCAAATAGACAGAAAACACTGTATGCCCAGGCCAACTATTAAATTCGATTTTACCGCAATGTTGATCAACAATATTATGAGCAATCGAAAGACCAATACCCGTACCATCTTTATATCCACTAACCATAGGGTAAAATAAAGTGTCTTGAATATGAACTGGCACACCCGGTCCTGTATCTTCGATATCAATACGAGCGCATAACCGATAACGTTGTCCATGTAAAGTAACCTGAAAAGCCGTTCTTGTCTTAATAGTAATAGTGCCAGTATTCGAACCAATGGCCTGCAAAGCATTGCGGACAATATTCAAAATTACTTGTTCTATTTGTTCCGAATCATGGATAAAATCAGGTAAGCTTGGATCATAATCGCGTAAAATTTCAATATTGATAGGCTTTTCCAAACATAGCAAAGCATAAATACGCTCTATTGCTTGATAAATGCTTTGTTCTTTTTGTTGCAAGCGTTGTTGCGGACCTAATAATCTATCTACAAGATTACGTAATCTATCTGCTTGTTCAATAATGATTTTTGTATAATCTTGCAATTCATTTTTAGGTAACTCTCGTGATAATAACTGAGCCGCACCTCTGAGCCCACCTAATGGATTTTTAATTTCATGAGCAAGTCCTCGAACTAATTCACGAGCGGCACTTTGTTGAGCTTGTTGTAATTGTTCTTGGCTAAGGCGTTTATGATTATTTAACGGCGCCATTTCAATCAAAATCCGACCATTAACTAACAGCTGAGCTGTCAGCGATAAAATATGTAGCTCATTATTAATAACTAAATTAACTTCATTATCTGTAAAACCTTGATTTTGAGCTAATGCACTGAGCATTAAATCAATATCTAACGAGAAATACCCTAATAAATCAGGAAAGTAACTTTCTAATAGTTTTTTAGAACTTTGTGCTAATAACTGCTGTGCTGCAGTATTGGCATAGAGAATATTGAGCTTTGTATCAAGTAATAAAATACTTGTAATCATAGAATCAAGAACAAGATTAGCATCAGATTCATTATTAAATGTCATCGTTGGATTTCCGTCCTGATTAGAAACCACCGCTAACAAGCGGTGGGTAACACGCTAAGTTATATAAAAAATAATTTATAAGCTATAGTACAACTCAAATTCAACTGGATGTGGTGTCATACGTACACGATCAACATCTTGACGTTTTAAATCAATATATGCATCAATAGTATCATTAGTAAAGACATTACCACGTGTTAAGAATTCACGATCTGCATCTAATGCATTAAGTGCCTCTTCAAGCGAACCAGCGACTTGAGGAATTAATTTAGATTCCTCTGGTGGTAAATCGTATAAGTTTTTATCCATCGCATCGCCAGGGTGAATTTTATTAATAATACCATCTAAACCAGCCATTAACTGAGCAGCAAATGATAAGTATGGATTACCTGCTGGATCTGGGAAACGAACCTCAATACGACGCGCTTTAGGGCTAGTCACAACAGGAATACGAATTGATGCAGAACGGTTACGAGCAGAATATGCAAGCATAACTGGCGCTTCATAGCCCGGAACCAGACGTTTATAAGAGTTAGTTGCAGGGTTAGTAAATGCATTGATGGCTTTTGCATGTTTGATAATACCACCAATATAGAATAATGCCATTTCTGAAAGACCCGCATATTTATCTCCAGCAAATAAATTTACGCCATCTTTCGCTAATGATTGGTGACAGTGCATACCAGAACCATTATCACCAAACATTGGTTTTGGCATAAATGTCGCTGTTTTGCCATAAGCGTGTGCCACATTTTGTACGACATATTTATAGATTTGCACTTCATCAGCTTTTTTAGTTAGCGTATTAAAGCGACAGGCAATTTCGTTTTGCCCCGCAGTAGCAACTTCATGATGGTGGGCTTCAACCACTAAGCCAAGTTGCTCCATAATTAAACACATTTCAGAACGGATATCTTGCGAGGAATCAACGGGTGGAAGTGGAAAATATCCGCCTTTTACGCCAGGGCGATGCGCTTTATTACCTTCTTCATATTTTGTACCAGAGTTCCAAGCCGCTTCAATATCATCGATATGCACAAAACTACCAGACATTGGCGAACCAAAGCGGACATCATCAAATAAGAAAAATTCTGGTTCAGGCCCAAAAATCACAGTATCAGCAATACCTGATGATTTTAGATACTCTTCGGCACGTTTAGCGATTGAACGAGGGTCACGATCATACCCTTGTAAAGTTGCTGGCTCTAATACATCACAACGAAGGTTTAACGTTGTATCTTCAAAAAATGGATCGATTACGGCTGTTGAAGCGTCAGGCATTAACACCATATCTGACTCATTAATCCCTTTCCACCCTGCAATCGATGAACCGTCGAACATTTTACCATCTTCAAAAAAATCAGCATCGATTTGACTAACAGGTATTGTTACGTGTTGTTCTTTACCTTTAGTATCAGTAAAACGCAAATCAACAAACTTAACGTCGTTTTCTTTAATTAGTGTTAAAACTTTTTGTGTAGACATGTATCTTCTCCATTAAGGACAAATAATAATTGTTCAGTTTTTAAGGCATTTTTGCCAAACTGTTATAATCTATGCAAATATAATGCCAATTTTTCAACGGTGCATTCATGAAGCAAGTATCACAAATAGTAACATAGATCTTAATGTTGCACCATAATGGTTAGATAAGCACCAACTTAATGCACCAAAATAATTCATCATACTTTCACAGTCGTTTAATCGTCTAAATCGACAATATTTACACTTGAATTGATGATAAATTACCACGCTGCAGATCACTTGCCGAATAATACTCCCAAAACTACACTGGAGATCTATCACCAGAGACAATTAAGTAAAATGTTACCTTATCCCGATCATGTTCAATGGTTTCTTCTGAAACCAATACAACATAATAGTACATATTATCTTTTGGATTAATTATCGTTACATTCTGACCGCCCATTTCCCAATGGCAACAAACCAACTTTAGTTCAGTCATTCCCATTTTCTGAGTTAAATACTCTTGAGCTTGTTTTGCATCTTTCCCTTCTATTTTATAAATGGCTTCAATCGATCTTGTTTGCCCATAATCATCAACATCACAACGTTCATATTGAAAATAATCCGGTGCAGCATCATCAAATTCACGTAAAAAATCACGGCAAGTCAAATCTGGATCATAACTTGAAGGTTCAATAAGTGAAGCATGTTTTTCACCACTAACTTGCTCTAAAACTACATCGTAATTACCATTAGCAATCACAGAAGAAACAAAAAAAAATAATAAAAATAGTAAGATAGGCACTCTAAATTGCATCAAAATTTTTCCTTATATCCAACACATTTTATAACCTTTTAAAATAAAACAATTCACTATAAAGCAATTTTTCAATTATTGGCACTATATTTCATTACGCATTATCGTTATAATCTCACCTTAAAATTGAAAAAAAATTAGGTAATCATACAAGTATGGAATTTATTACACTCGAAATTATACCTTTTATAAAAAATCATCTTTTGCTTTCATTAGGTTGGATTGTGCTGTTTATTGCAATCATTGTACTAACCATTAAAAGTAAGCTATCTAAAGTTAAAATTATCAATAATGCTCAAGCAATCCATATGATTAATAAGCAAGGAGCTGTTATTGTTGACATTCGTTCTGCAGATAGCTTTAAAAAAGGACATATCACTGATTCTCACAATGTTTTACCTATCGATATTAAAAATGCGAGCGCAAAAATAATTGAAAAATTTAAAGAAAACATCGTTATTTTAATTGATGAAAATGGTTTATCATCAGCAGGTATAGGTGAAATACTTGTCAAACAAGGTTTTTTAAATGTCTTTACTTTAAAAGACGGGATTGCTGGATGGAATGGCGAAAATTTACCATTAGTTAGAAAATAATATAATTTTAAAATAAGGCTTTATCATGACAGAACAAAACAATACACAACAACCTGAAACACAGTTTGCTATTCAACGTATTTATACTAAAGATGTTTCATTTGAAACTAATAATGTTCCTGAAATTTTTACAAAACAATGGCAACCAGAATTAAATATCGAATTAAATTCATCTTCACAAGGGTTAAGTGAAAATGTGTATGAAGTTGCGCTTCGCGTCACTGTAACAGTAAAACAACAAGACGAAGTAGTATATATTTGTGAAGTGACTCAAGCGGGTATTTTTTCACTTATTGGATTTGATGAAGGTCAAATTCAACATTGTGTTGGTGCCTATTGTCCAAATATCTTATTCCCTTACGCACGTGAGGTCATTTCGAGTTTAGTCAATAAAGGGACATTCCCTCAAATAAATTTAGAGCCAGTAAATTTTGAAGCATTATTTATTAATTATCTTCAACAACAGCAACAACAAGCCAAATCTACTGAAACATTACAATAATAATTATTATATTTTAGTTAATTAACGATAAGTTTATTGGATTATTATGGAAAAAAATGCTGCAGTTACAGTAATTGGCGCAGGATCTTACGGAACCTCTTTAGCTATTTTACTGGCACGAAATGGCCACTCAACTTTATTATGGGGTCATAACCCTGATAAAATGGCCATTTTGCAGCATGATAGGCAAAATAAACAATTTTTACCTGATATTCCTTTTCCTGATTTGCTACAAATTGAAAGCGATTTAAAAACAGCTGTTTCAGCTGCATCTATTTTACTTGTTGTGGTACCAAGTCACGCTTTTGCAAGTATTCTAACTCAAATCAAGCCATTTTTACGACAAGACTCTAAAATAGTCTGGGCAACAAAAGGACTTGAAGTCAATACAGGACGATTATTGCAAGATGTCGCAAGAGAAATTTTAGGTAATCAAATTTCATTAGCCGTTATTTCTGGTCCAACGTTTGCCAAAGAAGTGGCATCAGGGTTACCCACTGCGGTAACTGTTGCATCAACGGATAAGAACTTTTTAACAGAATTACAACATTTATTTCATTGTAGTAAAAGTTTCCGTGTTTATAGCAGCGGAGATTTTATTGGAGTACAACTTGGCGGTGCAATCAAAAACGTTATCGCCATTGGTGCTGGATTATCTGATGGTCTTGGTTTTGGTGCCAATGCTAGAACAGCATTAATTACTCGTGGCCTTGCTGAAATGATGCGATTAGGAGCAGCATTAGGTGCAGACCCTGCAACTTTTATGGGAATGGCAGGGCTAGGCGATCTCGTTTTAACTTGTACAGATAATCAGTCTCGTAATCGCCGTTTTGGAATTTTACTTGGTCAAAATAAATCAATTCAGGAAGCCCAAGATGCCATTGCTCAAGTTGTCGAAGGACGTAATAATACCAAAGAAGTCTGGCTACTAGCTCAAAAACATCATGTTGATATGCCAATCACTGAACAAATTTATCAGGTCCTTTATGAACATAAAGATCCTAAACAAGCAGCGATGGCATTACTTGGACGCTCACAAAAAGCAGAACTTAAAAGTTAAGTTTACAATTAACTTATTGTTTTATTATAAATAAGTACCTATTCCCTTTTCTTTTGCCTTAAGATAAATATCGTAACCAATATACACATCTAGTACTGCTGTTCCAACTGTTTTAAATAACGTTATTTGCTCATCATTTTGACGACATAGAGCAGGAGCTTTCACTAAATCACCCAATTCGAAAAAGTCATCTTTTGATACTAATTTTTGTTGAATTGGGTCAATAATATCCCCGGCTTCAGCAAACACGCCCGCTTTGGTATCTAGTACGCGAATGTTAGCCTTTTCAACAATGTTTTCTGGAATTTCGTGCATTTCTGGTGTATAAGCACCGACACCGTTAATATGTGTACCGGGTTTTACTTTATCACCATTAAACGTAACAACTTTTGATGTTGTAACCGAAGTAATGATATCGGCTTGACTAATGTCTTCATCCAAATTTTGTGAAAAATAAAGATTAGTCGAAAAATGAGCGAAACGTTGTTTCATATCATTCGCAAATTGTTTTGCTTTTTGAGTGTCAATATCAAAAATAGCAACATCAGTCAGCGAACGCACAGTTAGCATCGCTTCTAGTTGGGATATCGCCTGCCCACCAGTACCAATCAACACTGCACGAATAGCATTTTTACGCGCCAATAAATCAGTTGCCGCACCTTGAACGGCCCCTGTACGGAGCTGTGTTACAAAAGTACCATCTAACATGGCACAAACTTCACCTGTTTGTGGATCTAACATTAAAACTTGAGCAGGCACTGATGGCTTGCCTAATTTAGGATTGTCAGGAAAAACTGAGACAATCTTAATACCCACAATATCACTACCTTGAATATGTGCTGGCATAAACAAACATTGGCCTTTCTGCATATCAAAATTGATGCGCAATGGAACATCACAGTTCCCTTGAGTGTAAATTTTTAAAGCTTCCTTATCTGCTGATATCGCATCTTTCATGGTATAAAACTGTTCAATATCTTTAGCTGTTAAAATGAGCATTTTTGTTCCTTACTTGCTTTTATATTTATTCCATACTTAGTATCTATTATCTATTTTTTAAATCAAGAATCATTATTAATTAAATTTTAACAATTTGTTTTATATCAAAAAATAGTCTTTGTTGTATATTTTATGTATTTTCACTATTATTACAGAGTGCAATTTTGCATGATAATTGAGAAATCGGATGTTATTTAAAATATTAAAATTTTTTTTAAAGGTTTTATTTCATGTCAGAATTCATGGTAATCTTGACAATTTAAAACAAGATAGACTTCTTATCACTCCTAACCATGTATCTTTCCTTGATGGTATCCTAATCGGATTATTTTTACCTGTAAGACCAGTATTTGCTATTTATGCTGGCTATATTAATCACTGGTTAGTCCGCTTAGCAAAGCGTTATGTCGACTTTGTGCCAATGGATCCACTAAGCCCAATGGCAATCAAACGATTAGTTCGCGAAGTTGAAAAAGGCCGTCCAATAGTCATATTCCCTGAAGGAAGAATTACTATAACTGGCTCATTAATGAAAATTTACGATGGTGCTGCCTTTGTTGCAGCTCGTTCTCAAGCAACGATTGTACCTGTCTGGATTGAAGGAGCTGAATTTACTTTAACCAGTCGTTTAAAAGGATTATTTAAACGTCGTTTATTTCCTAAAATAACTATTCATGTACTTGAGCCGACATCTATAACAATGCCAGATGCGCCTAAAGCTAGTGAAAAACGTTATATTGCAGGAGAAAAACTTCATCAAATTATGATGAATGCACGTATGGCAAGTCGCCCCAAATTAACTCTATTTGAAGCATTACTTGAAGCGCAAGTCCGCTATGGTGTCAAATCGCGAATGGTCCAAGACCCCACAACTCATGAAGCATCTTATCGTAATTTATTAAAACAAATCATTGGTGTTAGCTGTATTGTTGCTAAAATAACTCAGAAAAAAGAACGTGTTGGCGTTTTATTACCTAATGCAACCATTACCGTTGCAACAATTTTTGGTTTATCGGTTAAAAACCGAATTCCAGCTATGCTCAATTATACTGCTGGTACCAAAGGGCTGACTTGTGCAATTGCAGCTGCTGAAATTAAAACTATCATTACTTCACGCAAATTTATTCAAAAAGGGAAACTTGATCATCTTCTGGAACAAATAAAAGATGTTAAATGGTGTTTTCTTGAAGATCTACGTAACAGTTTAACTCTTACCGATAAACTTTATGTTTCAGTTCATCAATATATCCCTCGTTTGGTTAAACGCTCTCAATCAAGTGATGATGAGGCTCTCGTGTTGTTTACGTCGGGTTCAGAAGGTAATCCTAAAGGTGTTGCTCATAGTCATGGTAGTTTGCTTGCTAATGTTGAGCAAATTCGAACTGTTATCGATCCAACTCCGGCTGATCGCTTTATGTCCGCACTACCGTTATTCCATGCTTTTGGTATTACTGCCGGATTATTTTTACCGCTGTTTTCTGGTAGTCGCACATTTTTATATCCAAATCCATTACATTATCGTATGGTGCCTGAAATAATTTATGATCAAAATTGCACTGTCTTATTTGGTACGCCAACTTTCTTAGCAAACTATGCTCGTTACGCACATCCATATGATTTTATGCGTTTACGCTATGTTGTTGCTGGTGCAGAAAAATTATCAGACACAGTACGCGAGCAATGGAAAGATAAATATGGTATCCGTATTTTAGAAGGCTATGGTGTTACTGAGTGTGCCCCCGTAGTGGCACTTAATGTTCCAATGGCGTTTAAATCCGGTACTGTAGGTCGATTATTGCCAGGCATGACATCAAGATTAATTCATGTGCCAGGTATTATTGAGGGAGGTCAATTGCAAGTTAAAGGCCCTAATGTGATGAAAGGCTATTTACGTATTGAAAATCCAGGCAAACTTGAAGAACCAATTGCAATCGATGAACATGGGAACTCCGAAAAAGGTTGGTATGACACCGGCGATATCGTTGCTATTGATAACGAAGGCTTTGTCACAATTAAAGGACGCTTAAAACGATTTGCTAAAATTGCGGGAGAAATGGTTTCATTAGAAAGTGTTGAAGCCTTAGCAAAAAAAGTCGATATTGATGCCATGCACGGCGCAACAGTTAAAGCCGATGCAGCAAAAGGAGAAGCTATTGTTCTATTTACTACTTCAACAAAATTAAATCGAGAGCAACTTAACCAAGTGTCTCAAGAACTTGGTATTCCTGCATTAGCTATTCCTCGTGATATCCGTGTAGTTAAAGAATTACCACTACTTGGTACAGGTAAAATCGACTTTATTACTCTACGAAAAATGGCTGACGAATAAATAAAAGGATGCCAAATGAATCAATATTCTCTTTTAAACAAAGGCATGGTTGCAACCATGCTAGCGCAGTTTTTTTCAGCATTTGCCGATAACGCCATCTTTTTTGCTATTTTAGCTTTCATCAAAAAGCTACATTATCCAGCTTGGAGCCGATCAATATTACAAATTAGTTTTGTGCTGCCATTCATCATTCTTTCCCCTTTTGTTGGTCAATTTGCTGACAGCATGTCAAAAGGCAAGGCTATGATGATTTCAAATAGTATGAAATTACTCGGTGCTAGTTGTATATGTTTAAACATTAGTCCTTTTATTGGCTATTTTTTAATTGGCATAGGGGCAGCCGCATACTCTCCAGCTAAATATGGGATTTTAGGCGAACTCACCACGGGCGATAATTTGGTTAAAGCAAATGGTTTAATTGAAGCATCGACCATTGCGGCAATTTTACTTGGTTCGCTAGCGGGTGGTCATATTGCCGATCTTAATGTAAGCATATCTATATTGATTTGTGTATTAATGTATGGGCTAGCAATTATTGCTAACTTTTTTATTCCTAAATTACCTACCGCACGACAAAATATTCAATGGCAATTTATGGGTATGGTCAAAGATTTTGCGAACACAATTAAAATCATCTTCACCAATAAGCCTGTTTTAGTCGCATTATTAGGTACTAGCTTGTTTTGGGGAGCGGGTATTACTTTACGATTTTTGTTAATTAGCTGGGTTCCCGCTATTTTGAACATACACGACAATGCAACGCCAACAAATCTAAACGCCATTGTCGCTATTGGCATTGTTATTGGAGCTGGACTGGCAAGTACATTTATTTCGATCAACAACACATTACGCTGCATACCGGCGGGGATACTGATGGGCATAGCAGTAATCGCTTTCACATTGCAAAGCAATATCATTTCATCTTATATTTTACTTATTATTATTGGGGCATTAGGTGGCTTCTTTTTAGTACCATTGAATGCTTTTATTCAAAAAATAGGTAAAGATTTAGTCAGTTCCGGCAGTATCATTTCGGTACAAAACTTAAGCGAATATACAGCAATGATGCTAATGCTAGGACTTTATACATTAGCTATATACAGTAAGTTATCAGTTATTACTATCGGTGTTGGCTTTGGTAGTTTATTTGCTATAGTGATATTTTTGTTATGGTTAGGATTAAGAAAAAATGCAACAAATTAACCTATCTGGTATGTTAACTGAAAGTCGTAACCCTAATAGTGAAAAAATAGACGACTGTTCAACGTTGGAAATACTTCAAATCATCAATAATGAAGATAAGCAAGTCGCACTTGCTGTTGAAAAAGAACTAATAAACATAGCAAAAGCTGTTGATGCAATTAGTCAAAGGTTTTCAAATCAAGGGCGATTAATCTATATCGGTGCTGGGACTTCTGGTCGATTAGGTATTTTAGATGCAAGTGAATGCCCACCAACTTATGGTACTCCGCATGAACAAGTTATTGGATTAATTGCTGGAGGGAAACAAGCTATTTTTAAAGCGGTTGAGAATGCTGAAGACAATCCCGAATTAGCAGTTAATGACTTAAAAAATATTCATTTTAGCTCAAACGACATTTTAGTCGGCATAGCAGCTAGTGGGCGTACACCTTATGTAATAGGCGGTATGCAATATGCCAAATCAATCGGAGCAACTGTCATAAGTTTATGCTGCAATCTTAAAGCCCCGATGATCAACATAGCAGATATAGCAATCACCCCTATTGTCGGTGCTGAAATAATTACTGGATCATCAAGAATGAAAGCCGGAACTGCACAAAAATTAGTATTAAATATGCTAACCACAGCCAGCATGATTAAAATAGGCAAAGTATACGGCAATCTAATGGTCGATGTCGAAGCAACCAATGCAAAACTCATTGAACGACAAATATCAATAGTCATGCAAGCCACCAATTGTAGTAGGGAAATTGCTATTCAAGCATTAGAGCAAAGCCAAAAACACTGTAAAATTGCAATTTTAATGATTCTCTTAGGTATAAATGCAGAGCAGGCAAAACAAAAAATTATCAAAGAACAAGGCTTTATTCGTCAAGCATTACAAACCAAGCAAGATTAGCTTTAATGAACAATAAAAGCCTAATTTTTTTACCAAAATGTAATAAACACATATTTCTTAGTTTATTTGTAGTGTAAAATAACTAGGTATTTTTATTTTATAGGCTTTATATTATGTAATTAATATAAAAATTAGGAGGTAGTTATATGGTTGGAATTATCCTTGCAACTCATGGTGAGTTTGCAGAAGGTATTCTACAATCAGGAACAATGATATTTGGAGGACAAGAAAATGTTAAAGCAGTTACCTTGCATCCAAGTGATAGTCCAGAAAGTTTGAAAGAACGAATGCTTGAAGCAATAGCTACATTTGATAATCAAGATGAAATACTTTTTTTAGTCGATTTATGGGGAGGAACACCATTTAATCAAGCTAACAATTTGTGCGGAGAACATAGTAATTGGGCTATTGTAGCAGGATTAAATCTACCCATGCTAATTGAAGCTTATTCTTCTCGATTTTCGATGGAAACAGCAAAAGAAATTGCAGCAGCAATTATTGAGCCAGCCAAAGAAGGCGTGCGCACAACAGTGGCCACACCAACTGCCAACACTCAATCAACTAAACAATCATCAACCATTCCAGAAGGCACTGTACTGGGTAATGGAAAAATGAAAATTGTATTAGCACGTATAGATTCTCGCTTATTGCATGGGCAAGTTGCTACCGCTTGGACTAAATCAACCAACCCTAATCGTATTATCGTTGTTTCTGATTCAGTATCCAAAGATGAGTTAAGAAAAAAACTCATTGAAGAAGCTGCACCTCCTGGTGTAAAAGCGAATGTCGTTCCTATCAAAAAAATTATTGAGGTTTCTCGCGATCCTCGTTTTGGCAATACCAAGGCATTATTACTATTTGAAAACCCAGAAGATGTCCTAAGGACTATAGAAGGTGGTGTCGATATTAATGTTATTAATGTGGGATCAATGGCACATTCAGTAGGTAAGGTTATGGTAAATAAAGTACTATCAATGAATGCTGAAGATGTCAAAACATTTGAAAAATTGAAAGAAAAAAATGTGAAATTTGATGTTCGCAAAGTACCTAACGATTCTAATAGCAATATGGACGAATTACTAAAAAAAGCGAAAGAAGAATTAGCTGAACAAAAAAATTAGTTTATTTATAGGGGTTATATTATGACATTATCAATTGTTGCTATTATTTTGGTGATATTTATCGCCTTTTTAGCAGGAATGGAAGGCATCTTAGATCAGTTCCAATTCCATCAACCTTTGGTTGCTTGTTCGTTAATTGGACTAGTGACAGGTAATTTAGAAGCTGGCGTTGTACTAGGTGGTTCATTGCAAATGATAGCTCTTGGTTGGGCTAATATTGGGGCTGCTGTTGCACCTGATGCAGCACTCGCCTCTATTGCTTCGTCTATTATTTTAGTACTAGGTGGACAAGGCGTTGCTGGTGTATCTACCGCCATTGCTATTGCTATTCCTTTAGCAGTTGCAGGGCTATTTTTAACTATGGTAGTTCGAACCATTGCCGTCCCGTTAGTACATATGATGGATGCAGCAGCAGAAGAAGGCAATTTACGAAAAATTGAATTACTACAAATTTTAGGTATCTGTTTACAAGGTTTAAGAATCGCAATTCCAGCAGCAGCGTTACTATTTATTCCTGCTGAAGCAGTTAAAGGCGCACTAGATGCTATGCCTGAATGGCTAACAACGGGGATGGCTATTGGTGGTGGAATGGTTGTTGCTGTCGGTTATGCAATGGTAATCAACATGATGGCAAACCGCGAAGTATGGCCGTTTTTCATTATTGGTTTTGTTGTAGCGGCCATATCACAACTTACACTAATTGCACTCGGTGCATTAGGTATTGCATTAGCATTGATTTATCTCAATCTTTCTGAACGCGGCAATTCATCAAATGGTGGTACTAAAGGTGACCCACTTGATGACATTTTAAATGATTACTAGAAACTTGGAGAAAAAAATGACTGATAGAATTCAATTAAGCAAAAAAGATCGTTTAGCTGTTGCTTGGCGTTCAACTTTCCTTCAAGGTTCTTGGAATTATGAACGTATGCAAAATGGTGGTTGGGCTTATTCAATGATTCCTGCTATCAAAAAATTATATACCACTAAAGAAGATCGTTCAGCAGCACTAAAACGCCACTTAGAATTTTTTAATACCCACCCATATTTAGCTTCACCTGTGCTAGGCGTAACACTTGCTCTTGAAGAAGAACGAGCCAATGGCGCTGCCGTTGATGATGTTGCTATTCAAGGGGTAAAAGTGGGAATGATGGGACCATTAGCGGGAGTCGGTGATCCTGTATTCTGGTTTACCGTTCGACCAATGCTTGGAGCTCTGGGAGCTTCATTAGCAATAACTGGTGATTACATTGGCCCTATTTTATTCTTTTTATTATGGAATATTATTCGATGTTCTTTTATGTGGTATACCCAAGAGTTTGGTTATCGTACAGGCTCTAAAATTACTGATAATTTATCAGGCGGTTTACTGCAAAAAATTACTAAAGGAGCCTCTATTTTAGGGATGTTTATCCTCGCTGCCTTAGTACAAAGGTGGGTATCAATAAAATTCCAACCAGTTGTTTCGACTGTAAAATTAGATAACGGTGCGTTTATTGATTGGAATACATTACCAATAGGTGCACAAGGCATTCAAAAAGCGTTACAACAAATGCAAAGCGGATTATCACTAACCCAAGAAAAGGTCACCACCTTACAAAATAACTTGGATCAGTTGATACCAGGATTAGTACCATTACTATTAACTTTCTTATGTATGTGGTTACTTCGCAAAAAAGTATCACCTATTTTAATTATTCTTGGATTATTTATTGTGGGTGTAGTTGGCCATGTAATAGGCCTTTTATAAAGCAAAGCATAACGTTTT
Source organism: Gilliamella bombicola (assembly GCF_900094945.1). Classification (GTDB taxonomy): domain Bacteria; phylum Pseudomonadota; class Gammaproteobacteria; order Enterobacterales; family Orbaceae; genus Gilliamella; species Gilliamella bombicola. The sequence goes on along the minus strand of NZ_FMAQ01000007.1, from coordinate 23,161 downwards.
ATAAAATTTTCTTAAAAGGCACTATATTTTAATATATAGTGCTTTTTATATATCGTCATCTTATTATAACGTCTCAATAAAGTAGCTATTTTCAACCCACGTTATGGTTTAAATAGTAGTATAATTTACAAAACACAAACTTACTTATGGATAATAATGGCTCAATCATTAAACACTAAAGTAGACTTAACCATTCAAGCAACTGCTTTCGTTGGTTTTTCAGAGTATGGTAACATAATGATCGGTGACAAAGCCTTTGAGTTTTACCACCAGCATGATCCTCGTAAATATATTCAAATACCATGGGATGAAATTGATTATGTTATTGCATCAGTCCTGTTAGGTGGCAAATGGATTCCCCGTTATTCTATTCAGACCAAGAAAAATGGAACTTTCACCTTTGCATCTAAAGAACCCAAAAAAGTATTAAAAGCTATTCGAGTTTATGTTGACGGGCAAAAAATGGTCAGATCACTTAGTTTCTTTGATGTTCTAAAACGGGCTTTTATAAAGAAAAAAACAAAAAAATAATGTATACCCCAAAAATTATTGGTTAATCTTTAATATTATTTTTCTTAATAAAATTATAGAGTTTTTCGGCCTGTTGAGATAGCTGCCTTTCTTTTTTCTTAATCAAATATACTGCTCGTTTTAATGAAAGGTCTTTAAAGGGAATAATAGCAATATTATCATGTTCAAACTGAAACAACGTTAACCCTGTAGTGATGCTAACGCCTTGGTTTACAGCAATCAAACCCATCATAGTAGTTAATTGTCTGACCTCCATAGTATATTGAATATTATATAATTGAGTTAGTTGATCTGTATAAAGTCGAATGCTTGTACCTTGGGAAAATGCAATAAATTGCTGACCTTCCAAATCTTTTAATTGAACAGAATCTTTTTTGGCTAACTCATTTTGTCTATGACAAATTAAATAAAAGTCATCCGAAAATAAAAGTTCAGCTTGAATATCCTTTAACGTTGGTGTCCCTGCTGCAATGGCAATATCAGCTGAATTATCAATAATGGCATGTAAACACCTATCCCATTGAGTATCTAAAATTTTAACCCTGATTTCAGGATTTTCTACATAAAATTTTGCGATTACTTCAGGCAACCATTTCACGGCTAAAGAAGGTAGAACAGCGACAGTAATACAACCTTCTTCACCATTCGCATAACGTTTAATGTTTTCAATGGTATTATCATAACTATGGACAAGATTACGAGCTAATTCGATAAAATAAAATCCATCAAAATTAAGCTGAACTTTTCTTGTATCCCGATCAAATAACCTAAAGCCAATTTCTTGTTCTAATGTAGCAATAAGGGCACTAAAAGCTGGTTGGGACAAATTGACTAACTCCGAAGCTTTAGTAAAATTCTCCATTTCCGCCAAAGCCAAAAACGCACGTAACTGTTTGATAGATATATTCATATTATAATTAATTTATCTCTCATAATTTGCCAGCATTATAAAAAGAATCCATCATTTTTATTTAAATGCTAATTTATCGCCATAACAAAACTCTATCACATTTTTTATTTATTTTAACAAGTTATCAAAATCAATTTTTATTTTTTGTGACCTACGTTTAGGTAAAAATTTAAAAAATTTTCAAGAAAAAAATAACTATATGAATAACAAAAACTTTAATCAAAAAAATATATTTAGTTAAATGCTGTACTTATTTGTATTTCAAATAAATGGCGACTTATTTTCATTACAACTATATTTATATCTTATTCAAATAATTGTTTGCTTTTGAGTTATGTATTATATGGCAAATTTATTTGAATAAGGAGAGCATCTATGTTAGCACTTACAGGCATATTAACTATTGTCGTTATGCTTTATTGCATAATGTCAAAGCGAATGTCGCCCATTGTAGCATTAATTATTATTCCCACGATTGGCGCTTTAATTGCTGGTTCGGGTTTAGAAACACCAAAATATATTGTAGCAGGGATAACAAAGCTTGCCCCTATGGCCGCTATGTTTGTATTTGCAATTACCTTTTTTGGTGTTATTACTGATGCGGGAATGTTTGATCCAATTATAAAACGTATATTACGTTTTGTTGGCACTAACCCTATCAGAATTATTATTGGCACAGGTATCCTAGCATTAATTGCCCACTTAGATGGTAATGGAGCTGTAACCTTTTTAGTCACGATCCCCACTATGTTACCTTTATTCACAAAACTAGGTATGGATAAACGTATGCTCATAGGTATTACCGCATTGAGTGCTGGTGTCAATTTTTTACCATGGACAGGACCAATGATCCGTGCTGCTAGCGCATTAAATATCTCGACTCATGATCTTTTTGTACCACTTATTCCAGCTCAAATAGTTGGACTTACATTTATGATATTTATGGGCTATTACTGGGGTAAAAAGGAACAAAAGCGTCTAGGACTGACTAAAGAAGGGATGCTTGCTAATAGCAATGTTTCACATCATGAAAAAGAATTAACAGAAGAAGAGAAAAAACTTCGTCGTCCTCATTTATTTTGGGTTAATATCGGCCTAGTTGTTGCTGTTTTATCTACCATGGTATTTACACGTATCTCCCCAACTGTTGCTTTTATGATTGCATTAACACTAGCATTGATGATCAACTACCCTAATGTCAAAATGCAGTCTGAACGCATTAATGCCCATGCAAAAGCCGCACTAATGATGGCAAGTATTTTATTCGCAGCAGGAGCATTTACTGGTATTATGACTGGTTCTGGTATGCTTAAAGCAATGTCTGAATCTGCAGTTAACTTTATTCCTCAACATTTTGCTAGCCATGTACCATTTATCACTGGTATTGTCTCAATGCCACTAAGCCTTATTTTCGATCCTGACTCTTATTATTTCGGTATTATGCCAGTCGTTGCTAATACGGTTGAAATGTTAGGTATCCCAAGTATTCAAGTTGCTCAAGCCTCTATTATGGGACAAATGACAACTGGTTTCCCTGTTAGTCCATTAACGCCTGCCACATTCTTACTTGTCAGCCTTGCTGGTGTAGATTTAGCTGATCATCAAAAATTTAGTATTCCAGTTTTATGGTTAGCAAGTATCATCATGACTGTTGCTTGTGTTGTAACTGGCGTATTTCCGATTTAAATTACAAGAGGTATTTAATTATGAAAAAAATAAGAATTGGTTGTGGAGCTGGTTATGCTGGCGATCGTATTGAACCGGCCGTAGAGTTAGCACAAAAAGGACAAATTCAATATTTAGTTTTTGAATGCTTGGCAGAACGAACTATTGCAATAGGTCAAAAACAAAAACAGACTAATCCAAATGCTGGGTTTAATGAATTACTTGAAGCAAGAATGCGTGCCGTATTGCCACTTTGTGTTCAAAATAAAATAAAAATTATCACCAATATGGGATCGGCTAATCCACAAGCAGCAGGAAAAGCAATCCAATCGATTGCTCAATCGCTAGGTTTAGCTGGATTAAAAATTGCTATTGTTGAGGGTGATGATGTTTATCAATCTGTTGTTGAACAAGACCTTAAACTTGATGATATTAACAAAAAAGTTTCCGAATCCGATAAAAAAATCGTCTCGGCTAACGCCTATTTGGGTTGTGAAGCATTAGTTGATGCACTTAAAGCTGGTGCTGATATTGTTATTACTGGACGAGTTGCCGATCCATCCCTATTTTTATCACCAATGATTTACGAATTTGGTTGGTCATTAACTGACTGGGATAAATTAGGTAAAGGCACTTTAATTGGGCACTTACTCGAATGTGCAGGTCAAATAACTGGCGGTTATTACGCTGATCCAGGTTACAAAGATGTACAAGGACTTGCTCGTTTAGGCTTTCCTATTGCTGAAATAAACGAAAATGGTGAAGCATTTATTACCAAAGTTCCTGAATCTGGTGGTTGTGTTAATGTAGATACTTGTAAAGAACAAATGCTATATGAAATACATAATCCTGAATATTATATTACCCCTGATGTCGTCGCCGATTTTTCAAAAGTAACTTTCAAAGAAATCGCAAAAGATCAAGTCGCAGTAACCGGTGCTACGGGTAGAGAGCAAACTAAAACATTAAAAGTATCAGTTGGTTACCTAGATGGTTTTATTGGCGAAGGGGAAATGAGCTATGCAGGTCCTGGTGCAGTAGATCGCGGTCAATTAGCACTTGATATAGTCAAAGAACGCTTATCAATCATTGGGGTAAATGCCGATGAATTACGTTTTGACCTTATTGGAGTCAACTCTTTACATGGAAGTAAACTATCTCAAGCAAGCAAACCTTATGAAGTCAGAGTTCGTGTTGCAGGACGTTTTAAAAGTAAGTCTGATGCAAACTTAATAGGTAACGAAGTTGAAGCACTCTATACCAATGGTCCAGCTGCTGGAGGAGGAGCTTATAAATCAGTTAAAGAGATTATTGCTATGGACTCGACACTGATTGAACGAACACTCGTCAAACCTGTTATCAGCTATTTGGAGGTATAAAATGAAACTAAGACAGCTTGCGCATTCAAGAACTGGAGATAAAGGAAATATATCAAACATTTCTGTCATTGCTTATGACATCAATAACTATGAAAAACTAAAGGCCACAGTAACCGCTGATAAAGTAAAAGAATTCTTTTCAGATACGGTAAAAGGAAAAGTAATTCGTTATGAACTACCTAGTATTGGTGCATTAAATTTTGTCATGTACGAAGCATTAGGCGGTGGCGTTACACGTTCTTTAGCTCTTGATATGCATGGTAAAGGCCTTAGTGCTGCATTGATGGATATGGATATAGAATAGCGCTTTTCCTATATTTATATTATATATTATGACTTCAAAATCCCAACAAAGTTAGTTGTTGGGATTTTGATTTATTCTATTTTCAATAAATACACTTTTTAAGCTACTACTTGGTATTGATAAGAAACAGCCATTGCACTTTTTGCTAGAAAGAGTATAATTCTGGGGCTTTGATTTTGTCCGTGTTGGGCAGAAAAAAGATTATTTTTTAATTTAAGAGGATGTTATGGTAACTATTCGTTTAGCTCGTGGTGGCTCTAAAAAGCGCCCTTTTTATCAAGTAGTTGTCACTGATAGCCGTAACCCACGTGATGGTCGTTTTATTGAGCGCGTTGGCTTTTTTAATCCAATTGCACAAGGTAAAGCAGAAGAATTACGTTTAGATCTTGATCGCGTAAATCATTGGGTTGGTTTAGGTGCAACAGTTTCTGATCGTGTTAACGCATTGATCAAACAAGCACAAAAAGCTGCTTAATTTAGTAATTAATAGTCCTGTAATGATGAATACTGAGAATCTCATTGTTGTTGGTAAACTTGGTTCAAGCTACGGCATTCGCGGATGGCTCAGGATTTTTTCGTTTACAGAATTTCCAGATAACATTTTTGATTACACCCCTTGGTATATCCAGCGTGCTGGGCAATGGCAAGAAGTAATCGTAGAAAGCTTTAAACCACATAATCATGATATGATTGTGAAACTCAAAGGCATTGATGATCGCGATCAAGCAATTGCATTAACCAATATCGAAGTATTTGTTGATGCAGAAAAATTACCAGCACTTAGTAATGGTGATTTTTATTGGAAGGATCTCATTGGCTGTCGAGTCAAAACAGTTAATGGTTATGACTTAGGCCTGGTGACAGATTTAATGGAAACCGGCTCTAATGATGTATTGGTTGTTAAAGCAAACCTAAAAGATGCATTTGGAGCAACAGAACGTTTGATTCCTTTTGTTGAAGATCAATTTATTAAACAAGTAGATTTAACAACAAAAACGATTGTGGTCGATTGGGATCCAGCTTTTTAATTGGTAAGGTAGAACTATGTGGATTGGCATTATTAGCCTTTTTCCCGAAATGTTTCAAGCCATTACCTGTTATGGCGTGACTGGTCGAGCAGTTAAAAACGGACTGTTAACAGTAGATTATTGGAACCCGCGCGATTTTGCGCATGACAAGCATAAGACTGTTGATGACAGACCTTATGGTGGCGGTCCAGGCATGTTAATGATGGTACAACCACTAAAAGATGCAATTCATGCGGCAAAAGCAGTAGCTGGGGACGATACAAAAGTAATCTATCTTTCCCCACAAGGGCGCAAATTAAACCAACAAGGTGTTTGCGAATTGTCCCAAAATGAAAAACTAATTTTAATTTGTGGACGATACGAAGGCATAGATGAACGCGTTATCCAAACCGAAATTGATGAAGAATGGTCAATTGGGGATTACGTGTTAAGTGGCGGTGAATTACCGGCGATGACAATGATTGATGCACTTGCAAGATTTATTCCTGGTGTATTAAATCATCAATCATCAGCAGAGGAAGACTCTTTTGCTAACGGTTTACTCGATTGTCCACACTATACTCGGCCTGAGGTGTTAGATGGAATGGCGGTGCCTGATGTGTTAATGTCTGGTCACCATGAAGCGATTCGTCGTTGGCGATTGAAACAATCACTAGGACGAACTTGGTTAAGAAGAGAAGATCTTCTTGCAAATCTAGCTCTGACTGATGAAGAGCAATGTTTACTTGCTGAATTTAAACATGAATACAGTAATAAACAAAGCGATTAATATTTCAGTGTAACTAGCATAAGAGATAACATTATGAAAAATGCAATTATTCAGCAATTAGAACAAGAACAAATGAAAAAAGACATCCCGTCTTTTCGCCCTGGTGACACGGTTGAAGTAAAAGTATGGGTTGTTGAAGGTAACAAAAAACGTCTTCAAGCTTATGAAGGTGTCGTCATTGCGATTCGTAATCGTGGTTTACATTCTGCATTTACAGTACGTAAAATTTCGAATGGCGAAGGTGTTGAACGAGTATTCCAAACTCACTCACCAATTGTTGATTCAATTACTGTGAAACGTCGTGGTCAAGTACGTCAAGCTAAACTTTACTACTTACGCGAACTTCGTGGTAAAGCAGCTCGAATTAAAGAGCGCCTTAACTAACTTTTTATTGGCTATCAATAAAAAATATCAGATTAAGATGGTCACCTTTATGGTGACCGTTTTTATATATGATAAAAATAATGTCAACGTAGCAATAACGTTGATAAATTGACGTAGTTTAAAAAATTAATATAAAAGATGAGCTATGATTGACTATATTTTTGCTATTTTATCCACAACAGTAAAACTATTTGCATTAATGACGCCACCAGCTGTCCTGAGTGCATTTTTAAGTGGCACTAAACAATATGATGAACAGCTACGACGTAAAACTGCACTCAAAACATCTTGTTCTGTTTTTATCATTGGCATAGTACTATTCTTTTTTGGTAACACCATGTTTAGCGTTTTCGGTTTTACTCTTGATGCATTTCGTATTGGTTCAGGAGCATTATTGTTCATTACTGCAGTTTCGCTTATGAACGATTCGCCAGAAAAAAACAAAATTAACAGTGACGATGATATTAGCGTTGTCCCACTTGCTATCCCACTATGTATGGGGCCTGCATCTATTGGTACCATCATCGTTATGGGGACAAGCTCAATTGGAATTGTATCAAATACGGTTGGCGCTATTTCATTATTTGTTGCATCAATGGGAATTTACATTATGCTGTTATGCGCCAAAACTATTGCAAAAGTATTAAAAAATACAGGCATTGCGATTTTATCAAAACTAACAGGATTACTCATATCTGCCATTGCAGCACAAGTTGTGTTTACGGGAATATCCGCCTTTTTAAAATAACCAAATACAATAACTCAAAACTGATTGTATGTAATCACACTTAAATAATATTGCTAAGTGATTACATACAATTACATTAATAACTTTTGATTGGATTTCGCTTTTTATAAAAAAAGTAAGAGATAAGAATAGCGATAACTAAAACCACTTCTGACAACAAAATAAAGTAACCCGACTCGCCAAACCACACTCCAATAATAATAACAATATTCATAATAATAGAAATGACAGCAAGCCAAGGAAACAATGGTGATTTGAACTTAATCATCTCTTTAGGATATTTACCACTATTCACCCCGTGACGAAATTGATACTGGCACCAAGCAATAATAATCCACGCAAAACACCCAACTTGGCCAGTGCTTGCGACTAAATAAATATAAAGCTTTTCTGCTGCAATGTACTTAGAAAACAAAGAGACTAATGCAATAATAGCAATAAATAGTATACCTTTTGTAGGCACACCTCGTTGATTGACTTCTGAAAAATATTTTGGTGCCAAATTATCTTGAGCCATAGACCATAACATTCTTGAACTAGCATAAATTGCTGAGTTAGCTGCAGATATAGCTGCACAAAAAATAACAAAAAGCATCATATACGAAGCAAATGTAATTCCGGCTTGGTTAAATACCCATACAAACGGGCTAATTTCATCATGTACTGTTCCGTATGGATAAACAAGTGCTAAAACGGCAATAGCTAAAACATAAAATAAAATAACACGAAAAGCAACGCCAGTAATAATTTTAGGTAATACTGATTGAGGAGATTGCGCTTCACCTGCAGCATTCCCAATTAATTCGATGCCTTGAAATGAGTAAGTCACAATAGTCATACAAACAAAAATTGAAAAAAAACCATTGGGAAACCACCCACTCTCTGTTCTGAATGTTGGCAATACCTGTGTTTGGGTATATTGATGATAAAGTAAATAAACACCAATACAAATAAAAGCAATAATCGCAAATACTTTGATCGTTGAAAAACAATACTCACTTTCGCCAAATGCACGAACTGAAATTAAATGCACTGACGTAATGATAACTAAAATGAAAAGGCTAAAAATATAGATAGGAATGGAAGGAAAAACTTGGTTAGCGATCATTGATGCTGCAGTCAAATCGGCAGCCATAGATAACACCCAACTTAACCAATATAACCAACCTATTGTATAACTCCAAATTGGATTGGGTATAAACATTAACGCATAATGTTGAAAAGAGCCTGCATGAGGAAATGCACAAGAAAGCTCGCCTAAACATAACATAGTTGAAAGCATTATGCAGCCTGCCATTAAATAGGCGATAATGGTTCCTAATGGCCCAACCGTACTCAGTGGAGATGCGATACCGATAAATAACCCAGTACCAATCGAACCACCTAAAGAAATCATCAAAAGGTGACGATTTTTTAAATTTTTCTTTAAACTACTGGGATAAGGGCTTTCTTGTGATTCTGATGTTGTCATGTAAACCGCCTAATAATCAATAAAAACTGCTGGTTGCCCAGCAGCTAACACAATTAATAAATAAACCGTTTTTCTACACCATTTGTTTGGCAAGCCATAAGTAAGGCTGTGTAATCAAGTTCAAAGCCGATCACATCACCGACATGTAATGTTTCAGAAACATCTTCGATATCAACAATAGTATGATCACTCGTTTGCCCTAAAACAGTAATCTTATCATTGATAGGCACACAGCTTTCCGCTGGTACATCTTGCCGTCCAAACGCAAGAAGTGCTCGTTTGCGTGTACCGTTATCAACAAACGTTTTACTGTTTAAAAATGCATCTACACCTAACTCACCAACAGGAACCGTTGGCTTGCGATTAACTTCAATAACTTGCGCATATAATTTATACAAATTACTACACGCTTTATCAACAGGTTTGTTTGAATGGTGAAATTCATCCAGATATTTCATATCTACATACTCAATACCAAACTCATGCAATCCACCTATTCTTAAGTGATTCAACCCTTCAGGCCAAATACCTTTATCTAATAGATGGTAGCTTGTACAATTACCTGCCGATAAATATTTAATTTTAATATTACAAGACTCTTCTACTTTACGCGCAATATGTAAAAAGTCTACTCCATTTTTTACTGTTGGTAAAACGGTACCATAGCAGTTAAAATTGGTGCCAAGCCCATAGAGCTCAACACCCGGTAAAGAAAGAATTAATTTAACCATATCAATAATTTCATCAATATGTTCAAACCAAATACCTTCTCGTAAATCCCCCATATCTACCATCAATAAAACTTGATGAACTTTTTGTTGCTTAACTGCTTCATCAGAAAGTGCTTGAATAACTTGCTTTTCGCTATTTAGGCTAATATCAGCATATTTAACCACATCACTAATTTCACTTAAACAAGGACTACGCAATAAGCATGTTTTACAATTTAAAGCTTCTTTCAATTTTTTTAAATTGTAAGTTCTTGACTCGGCAATCACATCAATACCTCCGTCAAGTACAGCTTTGGCGGTTTCTATGCAGCCATCAAAAACTTTATTAACAGCCATCACTTCAATGCCGTGTTTAGCTAATAACTCTTTTTCAACACGAGCATTATTTCTTAATTTGCGCAAATCAATTTCTAATATAGGTTTGTACATATACTTACTCCTCTATATATTGTTACTACTGCAAACGGTTACGCTTTTGTGCTCGATAATAAATCCACTCAGCTAAACCAATAGCAAGCACAGCACCACCCACTATTTTGGCAATATACTCAACATATCCCCCCATATCAATTTGGGCTGGTGGAATAAAGACCAAAATTACAGCAAATAGCGTTGATAAAAACCCTAATGCAGGTAAAACAATTGGCATAACCTTACCTGGAATTTTAAAGCTACGCGGTACATCAGGTTGAGTAAAGCGTAAACGATAATACGCAATAAACATCACCAAATACGGAATAAAATAACAAATTGTTGTAAGTGCTGTTAACATCCAATATGCCGCAGCAATACTTGGTGACACAAACGTTGAAAAACAAAGCACAGTCACAATAATTGCTTGAATAATTAAAGCAAAAGCAGGGGTTTTATATACTGGGTGTAAACGACCGATACGTTCACCAAGTAAATTATCTTCTTTTGATGCTTCTTGTAACATATAAATAGGGCCTACTAACCACGAGTTAATTTGTCCTAATGCACCAAAGAATAAACAAATTGCCATAACAGGTAATAACCAAGGCATATGTAATTCATTGGCAGCAGCTTCCATCGCCTGCATAACACCCGCAACAATATCGGTATCTTCTGCAGGTAACAACGTATTAATTGCCCATGAACCCACCATATAAATACCAACAATGACAACAGCTGAAACCAACATCGCTTTTGGAAAATCACGCTGAGGATCACGAGTCCGCCCAGCAATCATTGGTGCCACTTCAAGACCTGCGAACGCAAACATCATGCTAGATAAAAATACGATAGTATCCCAACTGCTTAAATCAGGAATCCAATCACTAACATGGCTATAGCTCGTTGCCATTGGATGACCCATTAACAACCATACAATAGCTAAAACAATAAGAATAGCAGCAGGAATAAATACACCAAGCCATGCACTAACACTATTGATAATTTTAGTCCATTGCATTCCCCTAATATTCATTAGTGTCAAAATCCAAAATACAACCATAGAACCGACACCAATAAATACTTGGTTTTGAGCTAAATCAGCACTAAACATATACCCTATTGCAGTAAAACCAAATTGCAACATTAACGGGAAGAAAAGCACACAAGAAAACAAAAAACAAACAACAACAATCCAACCGATACGTTTACCAAATGCTTCTTTTACCCACACAAAAATCCCACCATCTTTTGGCCAGCCGGTTGAAAGTTCACCACACACCATTGCTAATGGAAAGAATAAACAAAATGCGGCAAGTAACCAAAGTACCATTGCTGATGCGCCATATGGAGCAACATTCGGAATTTGGCGTAAACTCAGTATTGCAATGACATTCATAAACACAATGTCTTTAATACCTAGCAAACTTGAATCTTTAGAATCACTCATAATAACCTCACTTTATAATATCTGGAGCATAAAATGCCCCAGATATTGATGATTAATATATGTCGTACCCAACCATATCTTCGTAAGTGTCCTCGCGGCGAATCAATCGATCTTTACCCTCTTTATCTATCATTACAACAGAGGTACGAGGACGATTGTTATAAACAGTTTGGCTTTCGATGGTATAAGCACCAGCATCAAGGAAAGCAACAATATCGCCGATTTGAGTATCTTTTGGCATTAAGAATTCTTCACCTTTAACACCGACATGGAAGTAGTCCCCCCCATCACATAAAGGACCTGCCAATTTAATGTATTCATCATGTGTTTCATTAATTTTAGAGGCATTATAAACATAGAAGAACCAATCAAAATGTTGGCTATCGGATAAAACACTATAACCCGCATCAACAAATTTCCATTCAACATGTTCTTCAATATTACCGTCTAAATCGTAATTAGTTTTACGTTTTTCGCAGGCAACTTCAGTTACAAGAACACCAGCAGAGCTTGTTACTTTACGACCTGGCTCAATACAGATTTCAACATCAGTGCGCCACTTGTGCACTTCATTAATAACAGCATCAGCAAAATCTTGTGCGGTAATACCTGCATACATATTATCTTCTAATGGATTACCATTTTCTTCGTCATATTTATATGGAACAGGAATTCCCCCACCTACATTGATTAAATCAAATTTAATACCAAGCACTTCTTCTAAACGACGTGATTCATCAACTAAAACCTTCGTTGCTTTAGCAAAAGGCTCTGCTTCAGGCACCTGATCACCAACATGCATATGTAAACCACGTAAATGAACATATGGCATTGCCAAAATACGACGACATGTCTCTTCTGCTTGTTCTAAATCAATACCTGATTTAGCATGATAAGCCGTTACCAATTCTGCGTGAGTTGCTGATGGAACATTTGGCTCAACACGCACACAAACATTTGCTACTTTTTTCAAACGTTTTGATATTTCATCAATAATATCAAGTTCATATAAACTATCTACGTTGATAATATAAAGATCATTTTGGATAGCAAATTCTAAATCCACAGGTTTTTTAACAACACCATTGAAAACAATTTGGCTACCAGGAAAACCGATTTCTAAACATTTACGCACTTCAAACATTGAGTTGGCTTCTGCGTAAATACCGGCATCTTTAATCGCTTTAAGCACGCCCATTACAGAACAGGTTTTTGACGCATAGAAAATTTTTGTGTTTGGATGCGCTTTAAATGCATTTTTGATTTCTTGCACATTACGATCAATTTCCTTTTCAGAAAACACATAAAAAGGGGTTGGATATTTTTCGGCTAACTTTTCTAAATTAATACCATCAAAACATAGTTTGCCACTTTCAGCACTAAAACGACGATCTTTAGTTACAAGATCTGTACGTATTTTGTTATAATTTGACATAATTGAGTCAGACATATGACCTCCAGTTAATTAATACATAAAAGAACATAATGAATAAGAAAAATGGCTTCTCACCTGTAATGCAATCAGTATGCCAAATAAAAAACAATAATAATCATTAACTTAAAAAACAATCGTCATAAACAAAATTAGTCATATAGTGTAAAATATATCTTTATGACAAAAATCCGTCATTCCAGTGAGAGTTGAAAAGGATTTAAATTAACCTAAGCAAGATCTAAAAAATAATTCAAAATTAAAGGGCACTAATATCATGACAATCGATCCTGAATTATTACAATCGCTAGATATATTTAAACATTTTTTTGATCTAATCCATCAACCAATAGCCATTATCAATAAGGAAGGAAAATATATTTATTATAATCAAGAAAGTGCAGAACTAGATGGTTATCCGATGGAACAAGCTATTGGTAAACCCATACTTAAAGTTTATCCAAAGATGAGAAAAGAAGACAGCACCATGCTGCAAGCTCTACAACAAGGCAAAGAATATCAAGATAATTACCAAAGCTATTACAATCATGTCGGCAAGCTTGTTGACTACATGCACACAACTGTGCCACTTTATAACACAAATAAAGAAATTATTGGCTCAATAGAAATAGGACGAAATTTATCTACTGTAAGGCAATTACAAGACCAAGTATTTACCCTAAATAGCAAGTTATACCAAAACAAAGAACAGCCATTACCCGAAATCGTTTTTGTTTCTCAAAAAATGCAACAGGTTATCGATCAAACCAATGTGTTAGGTGCAAATGATGTTCCTGTATTAATTGTTGGTGAAACAGGTACAGGTAAAGAGCTATTTGCCCGTTTAATACACCAAACAAGTCAACGCCGACAAAAACCCTTCATATCCCTTAATTGTAGCGCATTGCCGACGACACTAATTGAGAGCACATTATTCGGTACAGTAAAAGGCGCATTCACGGGTGCAGAAACTCGACAAGGTTATTTAGAACTTGCCAATGGTGGTACATTATTTCTTGATGAATTAAACGCCATGCCTTTAGATATGCAAAGCAAATTATTACGATTCTTACAGGAAAAAACCTATTGGCCACTAGGTGGTAATAAAGAAATGTATTCTGATGTTCGTATTGTTGCAGCGATGAACGAATCACCAGCAGAATTACTAAAAACAGGAAAAATGAGAAACGACCTGTTTTATCGATTAAACGTTGGTTTAATAAAGCTCCCAGCTTTACGCGACAGAACAGAAGACATCCCTGTTTTAGCGCGCTATTTTATTGATAAACATAAAAACGATATAAATATCATCATCAGCGGTATTAGTGAACATGCACTACAACAATTAATATCAGCTCCTTGGCCTGGCAATGTCCGGATGCTTGAAAATGCAATAGTCAGAAGTATGGTATTACAAAGCGAACCCGGTGAATTACAGCATATCACACTTGATGACGAGCTATTTGACCTCAATAGTTCATTTTATCAGGACGAGAACAGCAGTAAACCAGACAAAATAGCACAAAACACATCACCAAATGGAAACAACTTAACCCAACAAGTAGAAAACTATGAACGACAACTTATCATTGATGCCTTAAACCAAGCCAATGGTAAAATTATCACAGCGGCAAAAATATTAAATATTTCACGCACAACTTTACAATATAAAGTCAAAAAATATCATATTCAAATGGGGGTAATTAGTGATTAATCTAATCACCCCAAAACAATCAATCAAACGCTTGAGCACAAGCGAAAGCACTACTCCAAGCCCATTGAAAATTATACCCTCCTAGCCAACCTGACACATCAACGACTTCGCCAATAAAATAAAGATTGGGCTGTTTTTTTGCCTCCATAGTTTTTGATGATAACGCATCAGTACCTACCCCACCTAATGTTACCTCGGCAGTACGATATCCTTCCGTACCATTAGGGACAATGGACCATTGCGTCAAGATATCATAAAGATTTTGTTGCTGTTTAGGAGTAAGTTGCTTCACTGTTAAATCAGACACTAAATTTAATTGTATTAATGCTTCAATGAGTCTTTTAGGTAAAATCTGCGCTAAACAATTTTTTATATTTTGATTGCGATTTGCTTCAAGTAATGGTTTAAATTCCGTTTCGAATTGTCTATCAGGTAACAAATTAATCTTAATTGCTTCACCAGTTTGCCAATAGCTTGAAATTTGCAAAATGGCAGGACCCGATAATCCCCGATGAGTAAATAACAGATTATCTTTAAAACAAATTTTTGAGTTCGACACTTCAACCGGCACCGAAATACCAGACAGCGTTGACAGCACCTCTAACAAGGGTTTATGCAGTGTAAAAGGCACTAAGCCAGCCTTTACAGCAACAACCGGCAGATCAAATTTTTCGGCAATTTTATATCCTACCGACGTCATACCCAACGCAGGCATAGATAATCCACCTGTTGCAATAATAACTTTATCACTCTCAATTAAACCTTTTGAAGTATGTAATTTAAATTTCTCAGTATCAGATTCAATATCATTAAGTTGCGTTTGCAACATAAAACTCACGCCACCTTTTTGACACTCTTTAACTAACATATTCACAATCTGTTGAGCTGAATCATCACAAAACAACTGCCCATGATCTTTTTCATGATAAGCGATATGATATTGATTAACCAAATGAATAAAATCCCACTGCGTATAACGTTTTAATGCCGATTTACAAAAATGCGGATTTTGGGACAAATAGTGCTTAGCCTCAATATTCAAGTTAGTAAAATTACATTTACCTCCGCCAGACATTAAAATTTTGCGTCCTACTTTTTTACCATTATCAATCACAGTAACATCATAGCCCTTTTGCCCTAGCAAGCCGGCACAAAAAAGCCCTGCAGCGCCAGCGCCTACAATTGTAATTTTCGTTTGCATAATTGAGATATTAAAAATTCACAGATAATAAATTATAACAGTATACAACCACCACTAATAGCCATTGAATTTTGCAATATGTTTTATACTAAAATAAACATTTTAATGAAACTTTTTAACAAAAAAGAAAAAGAACTTATATCCCAAATATCCACCAAAATTGCCAAAATCTAGTATTGACTTATAAAACCATTAAAAATCATAGCAATAATTACCATTATTAGCTTTATTAATAACGCCAATAACAGTTATTAAAAGATTGACTTATAAGTAATATTTATTTGACCAAAATACGATTTTTCTTTAATTTCATAGCCAATATGGGATTAATGCCTATACTTTCTCAAATTATAAAAGCGATGAACTAGAGGCAATGATATGTTATATAACCAGCATCATGAAAAAGATAACTGCGGATTTGGGCTAATTGCTCACATTGAAGGGCAACCAAGTCATAAAGTGGTGCGTACAGCAATTCACGGTTTAGCCAGAATGCAACACCGTGGCGCCATTTTATCTGATGGAAAAACAGGCGATGGGTGCGGCCTTTTATTACAAAAACCTGACCGTTTTTTTAGATTAGTAGCACAAGATGCAGGTTGGCGATTAGCGACCAATTATGCCGTTGGTATGCTGTTTTTAAGCCAAGACGAAAAAGAAGCACAAGCAAGCCGCGAGATTGTTGAACAAGAACTCGCTGAAGAAACCTTATCTATTCTAGGTTGGCGTGAAGTACCGATTGATAAAAGCGTACTGGGCGAAATAGCATTATCATCACTACCCAAAATAGAACAAGTATTTGTCAACGCCCCTGCCGGTTGGACTAAAATCGATTTAGAACGCCGCTTATATATGGTGCGTCGTCGAATTGAAAAACGGGTGAAAGACGACACATTTTACGTTTGCAGCTTCTCCAATCAGGTCAATATCTATAAAGGCTTATGTATGCCTAAAGATTTACCTCGATTCTATTTAGATTTGGCCGATATCCGCATGGAAACGGCAATTTGTTTATTCCATCAACGGTTCTCAACTAATACCGTGCCACGTTGGCCATTAGCGCAACCTTTTCGCCATCTGGCGCATAATGGTGAAATCAATACCATCGAAGGTAACCGCCAATGGGCAAAAGCGCGCTCATACAAATTTAAAACGCCCCTCATTCCGGACTTACAAGATGCCGCACCGTTTGTTAATGTCACCGGCTCCGATTCAAGTTCATTAGATAACATGCTAGAGCTATTCCTTGTTGGTGGGATGGATATTGTACGAGCTATGCGCCTGCTTGTACCTCCTGCTTGGCAAAATAACCCTGACATGAACGAAGACCTACGTGCCTTTTTCGATTTCAACTCAATGCATATGGAGCCTTGGGATGGGCCTGCGGGTATTGTCATGTCAGATGGACGTTATGCGGCATGTAATTTAGACCGTAATGGATTACGTCCTGCGCGTTATGTAATAACGACAGACAAACTTATTACCTGTGCCTCTGAAATTGGTATCTGGGACTATCAACCTGATGAAGTTGTCACTAAAGGTCGTGTTGGCCCGGGTGAATTATTAGTTATCGATACCGAAGAAGGTCGCATATTACAATCGTCTGAAACAGACAACGATTTACAAAAACGTCATCCTTATAAAGAATGGATGGCAAAAAATGTTAAACAGCTAATACCATTTGAAAACCTACCTGATGATAACATTGGTTCACGCAATTACGACGATACGTTACTTGCCACTTATCAGAAACAGTTTGGTTATAGCGCTGAAGAGCTTGACCAATGCATTCGTGTACTCGGTGAAAATGGCCAAGAAGCCACTGGATCAATGGGTGATGATACGCCGTTTGCCGTATTATCAAGTAGACCTCGTTTAATTTATGACTATTTCCGCCAAAAATTTGCACAGGTCACAAATCCGCCTATCGATCCACTACGTGAAGCGCATGTTATGTCACTTTCAACCAGCATCGGCCGAGAAATGAACGTATTTGCCGAAGCAGAAGGTCAAGCGCATCGCGTGGCATTTAAATATCCCGTTTTAGTTTATTCTGATTTACAACAATTAACCGAGTTAGAGTCGCGTTACTACAAATCAGAAACATTAGACATCACTTATGACATTGATGGCAGCCTACGTGATGCCATTGAACAATTATGTGGTGATGCCGAAGCAAAAGTGCGTAATGGCACAGTCTTACTGATTTTATCAGATAAAAACATCGCAGCCGATCGCTTACCAATTCCGGCACCAATGGCGGTGGGTGCTGTACAACAACGCTTAGTTGAAAAGAATTTACGTTGTGATGCCAATATCATTGTTGAAACCGCAAGTTGTCGTGATCCACATCAATTTGCAGTACTGCTTGGTTTTGGAGCAACAGCAATTTACCCTTACTTAGCCTATGAAACCTTAGGTCAAATGGTCGATAATGGCACAATAAATAAATCTTATCGCGAAGCAATTCTTAATTACCGCAATGGGATCAACAAAGGCCTATACAAAATCATGTCTAAAATGGGGATATCAACCGTTGCCTCTTACCGCTGCTCAAAACTGTTTGAAGCGGTTGGATTACATAAAGATGTGGTTGAGCTTTGTTTCCAAGGTGTTACTAGCCGTATTAGTGGCGCTAACTTTGATGATTTTACACAAGACCAATTTAACTTATCGAAAAGTGCATGGTTAAAAAGAAAACCATTAGAACAAGGTGGACTACTTAAATTTGTCCATGGTGGCGAATATCATGCCTATAACCCAGATGTGGTACAATCACTACAAAAAGCGGTCAATAATGGCAATTATGACGATTACAAACGTTATACTGATATCGTTAATAATCGCCCTATTGCCACATTACGTGATTTATTAAAGCTCAATCCACCTAAAGATGCAGCTATTCCACTGGAACAAGTCGAACCTGAAGAATCGCTATTCAAACGCTTTGACTCAGCCGCCATGTCAATTGGTGCACTGAGCCCTGAAGCGCACGAATCGCTTGCCGAAGCCATGAATACACTCGGTGGTTTCTCCAATTCAGGTGAAGGCGGTGAAGATCCAGCACGCTACAACACCATAAAAGTCTCGCGCATAAAACAAGTTGCATCAGGCCGTTTTGGCGTAACGCCAAGTTACTTAATGAGTGCTGATGTTATTCAAATTAAAGTCGCACAAGGAGCAAAACCGGGGGAAGGTGGTCAGCTACCTGGTGATAAAGTCACACCGTATATAGCAAAATTACGTTTTTCGGTACCGGGTGTCACATTGATTTCGCCGCCGCCTCATCACGACATCTATTCAATTGAAGACTTGGCACAACTTATTTTTGACCTTAAACAGATTAACCCTAACGCAATGATTTCGGTCAAATTAGTATCTGAACCCGGGGTTGGAACCATTGCAACTGGTGTTGCTAAAGCTTATGCTGATCTCATCACCATTTCTGGTTACGACGGAGGAACCGGAGCTAGCCCATTAACATCGGTCAAATATGCCGGCTCACCTTGGGAACTTGGTCTGGTTGAAACACAACAATCCTTAGTCGCTAATGGATTACGCCACAAAATCCGTCTACAAGTTGACGGTGGATTAAAAACCGGTACCGATATTGTCAAAGCTGCCATTTTAGGGGCAGAAAGCTTCGGATTTGGAACTGGTCCAATGGTCGCATTGGGTTGTAAATATCTGCGTATTTGTCACCTTAATAACTGTGCAACAGGTGTTGCAACACAAGATGAAAAATTACGTAGCGAGCACTATCATGGCCTGCCAGAAAAAGCCATGAACTACTTCCTCTTTATTGCACGTAATACACGGGAAGTGATGGCAGAACTAGGCGTAAGTCGAATTGTCGATTTAATCGGACGGACTGATTTATTATTAGAACTTGATGGCATCACTGCGAAACAACAAAAACTAGATCTATCTGGACTGCTAAAAACCGCCACCCCACTTGAAGGCAAACCGGTTTACTGCATAGAAGATAACAAACCATTTGATAAAGGGGTACTCAATAAAGAGATCCTCACACAAGCACAACAATTTGTTGATAACCGTCAAAGCAAAAGCTTCTATTTTGACATTCAAAACACCGATCGCTCGGTTGGCACAAGCCTATCAGGCTATATTGCTCAAAAATATGGCGATCAAGGCTTAGTCACCGATCCGATCTCGCTAAACTTCAACGGCACGGCGGGGCAAAGTTTTGGTGTATGGAATGCTGGTGGTGTAGATCTAACCCTAACTGGCGATGCCAACGACTATGTTGGTAAAGGCATGGCTGGTGGACGCATTGTCATTCGCCCACCGCAAGGCTCGGCATTTTTAAGTCATGAAGCAACCATCGCGGGCAACACCTGCTTATATGGCGCAACAGGTGGCAAATTATTTGCCGCAGGCCGAGCAGGTGAACGATTTGCCGTACGTAATTCCGGTGCCATCAGCGTTGTTGAAGGCATTGGTGATAATGGATGTGAATATATGACAGGCGGTATTGTTTGTATACTTGGAAAAACAGGGGTCAACTTCGGTGCGGGTATGACAGGTGGGTTTGCTTATATCTTAGATGAAGATGGCGAACTACACAAACGCATCAACAAAGAGCTAGTCGAAATGCTAAACGTCGCAAATTACGCCATTCACGAAGAACACCTTCGCGGTTTAATTATGGAACACGCTCAACTAACCCACTCATCACGAGCCGAAAATATTTTGGCCAATTGGGACAATTTTGCTAAACAATTTGCCCTAGTCAAACCAAAATCCAGTGATGTCAAAGCACTACTTGGACACCGCAGTCGCTCATCGGCAGAACTGCGCGTTCAAGCACAGTAAGGAGAACACGAAAATGAGTCAAAATGTTTATCAGTTTATCGATTTACAACGTGTTGATCCGCCTAAAAAATCGTTAAACATCCGCAAAATTGAATTTGTTGAAATTTATGAGGGCTTTTCTGCCTCGCAATCACAAGCACAAGCCGATCGTTGTCTGGCTTGTGGTAATCCTTATTGTGAATGGCGCTGCCCTGTACATAACTATATTCCCAATTGGTTAAAACTGGTTAACGAAGGTAAAATTCTAGAAGCGGTAGAACTTTCGCACCAAACCAACAGTCTACCGGAAGTTTGTGGTCGAGTCTGTCCACAAGATCGCCTTTGTGAAGGCTCTTGCACCTTAAATGCCGAATTTGGTGCGGTTACCATTGGAAATATTGAACGTTATATTACGGATGAAGCCTTTAAAATGGGGTGGAAACCCAACCTATCGAATGTTGAACAAACAGGGCTAAAAGTCGCCATTATTGGTGCAGGCCCTGCTGGTCTTGCTTGTGCTGATGTTTTAGTGCGCAATGGTGTAACACCGGTGGTGTTTGACCGTCACCCTGAAATTGGCGGATTACTGACATTTGGTATCCCTGCTTTCAAATTAGATAAAGAAGTACTTATTAACCGACGCCGCATATTTACCGAAATGGGCATTGAATTCCGTCTCAATACCGAAGTAGGCAAAACCGTGCAATTAGCCGACCTAATCAATGAATTTGATGCCGTATTTGTTGGTGCAGGTACTTATCAATCAATGCGAGCAGGACTTGAAAACGAAGATGCTAATGGTGTTTACGACGCACTGCCATTTTTAATTGCCAATACCAAGCACCTCATGCAACATCAACAAACCCAAGATACGCCTTATATTGACATGAAAAATAAACGTGTGGTTGTGCTTGGTGGTGGCGATACTGCAATGGACTGTGTACGAACCTCGATTCGCCAAGGCGCTAGCGAAGTCACTTGTGCTTATCGCCGAGACGAAGCCAATATGCCAGGCTCAAAGCGAGAAGTAAAAAACGCCAAAGAAGAAGGCGCACAGTTTCAATTTAATGTACAACCACTAAGCATTGAAATTAACAGCACTGGGCAAGTGACAGGCGTAAAAATGGTCCGAACCGAGCTTGGCGAGCCCGATGCAAAAGGTCGACGTTCGCCAGTCATGATTGAAGGTTCAGAATTTGTCCTCCCTGCCGATGCAGTGGTAATGGCATTTGGATTTAAGCCACATGCTATGCCGTGGTTGGAAGAACAAGGGGTTGATTTTGATGCACAAGGTCGAATCATTGCGCCAGAAGCTAACGGTTACCAAACGAGTAATGCTAAAATTTTTGCCGGTGGCGATGCCGTTCGGGGGTCGGATTTAGTGGTAACAGCGATTAATGAAGGGCGCAAAGCGGCTGAAGGTATTTTGAGTTATTTGGAAGTTTGAAGGTTGTTTAGTTTAAATTAAAATTAAATTAGATATTAGTATAAGCCCGCTTGTTATAAGCGGGCTTTTTAATTGGGTTTTGGGGTGTTTTTGGTTAAAAATCACCCCAAAAAAACTTTAATAAAATCAGTACCTTTTCTGACCGATTTTTGGGCGGAAAATCAGGCCTTTTTTGTTTTGGTGTATAGGATGGATTGGGTGCGGTGGTTTCGGACGTTTTGACCTTGGGTGGATAAAATAGCTACAGTGACCACGTCCGAGCTAAGGGAATTAAAGCGAATTCCCTTAGCAATCCCGCGCTTGGCTGCAGAATGTGGCCTACGGCTACGCTACTCGTATCATCCTGATACTCGCCTCTACGAGGCCACCTTCGCTATGCTCAGGTGTTCAAATTTGTTCCAGACAAATTTGTCCGCCGTCGCTCGGTCTTAACGCACCGGCTATGATTCGCTCCCGGCGAAGCATAGCCTCGTCAAACATCCCTGTTTGGCGTGCTAACCTCACTCTGTTGTCGGCACATTCTGACGCCGGAATAAGACAAACAACATAACCATCTTTTTTGGGATGGGTTGTTGTGTTTTTGTTAGGCGGTTTTTGTTAAAAAAAACATCGAAAAAACTTTAATAAAATCAATACCTTTTCTGACCGATTTTTGGCGGAAAATCAGGCCTTTTTTTTGGTGAATAGGATGGATTGGGTGCGGTGGTTTCGGACGTTTTGACCTTGGGTGGATAAAATAGCTACAGTGACCACGTCCGAGTCAGGGAATTA
>NZ_FMAQ01000001.1 GCF_900094945.1 Gilliamella bombicola | reverse complement strand
AAAAATTTGAACGTACAAAACCCCACGTTAACGTTGGTACAATCGGCCACGTTGACCATGGTAAAACAACTTTAACTGCGGCAATTACTTCTGTACTTGCTAAAAAATACGGCGGTCAAGCTCGCGCATTCGATCAAATCGATAACGCACCAGAAGAAAAAGCACGTGGTATCACCATCAACACTTCACACGTTGAATATGACACCCCAACTCGTCACTACGCACACGTAGACTGTCCGGGCCATGCTGACTATGTTAAAAACATGATCACTGGTGCGGCACAAATGGACGGTGCTATCTTAGTAGTAGCAGCAACAGATGGTCCTATGCCACAAACTCGTGAGCACATCCTTTTAGGTCGTCAAGTAGGTGTTCCTTACATCATCGTATTCTTAAACAAATGTGATATGGTTGATGACGAAGAGTTATTAGAATTAGTTGAAATGGAAGTACGTGAACTTCTATCTCAATATGATTTCCCAGGTGATGATACACCAGTTATTCGTGGTTCAGCGCTAAAAGCGTTAGAAGGCGAAGCAGCATGGGAAGACAAAATTGTTGAATTAGCTGAAGCATTAGACAGCTACATTCCAGAGCCAGAGCGTGATATCGACAAACCATTCCTATTACCAATTGAAGACGTATTCTCAATTTCAGGTCGTGGTACAGTAGTAACTGGTCGTGTTGAACGCGGTGTAATCAAAGTTGGTGAAGAAGTTGAAATCGTTGGTATCAAACCAACTGCTAAAACAACTTGTACTGGTGTTGAAATGTTCCGTAAATTGCTTGACGAAGGTCGTGCGGGTGAAAACGTTGGTGTATTACTACGTGGTACAAAACGTGAAGAAATCGAACGTGGTCAAGTACTTGCAAAACCAGGTTCAATCACTCCACATACTGATTTCGAATCAGAAGTGTATATCTTAAGTAAAGATGAAGGTGGTCGTCACACTCCATTCTTCAAAGGTTACCGTCCACAGTTCTACTTCCGTACAACTGACGTAACTGGTACTATCGAATTACCAGAAGGCGTAGAAATGGTAATGCCTGGTGATAACATCAAAATGACAGTATCATTAATTCACCCAATCGCGATGGCAGACGGCTTACGTTTTGCGATTCGTGAAGGTGGTCGTACTGTTGGTGCTGGTGTGGTTGCTAAAGTTATTAAATAATTGAATTAAGCCTTAGCGGCAATAGAAAGGGTATCATTCGATGCCCTTTCTTATCTAGTCTGTTTAGCAAAATGTTTTTATTAAAAGAGCATTTTGGAAAATAGATATTATTATAAATAACATAATATAGGTTTTATATGCTAGTAAGTAACGAGAGTCAAAATACAAATACTATTCTAGACAAATTGAAATGGGGTTTAGTTCTAGTATTGATTGCGTTTATTGTTTGGGGAAATTTTTATTTTTCTCAACCTAATGATATATATCAACCTAATACAATCGTTCGGATTATTATAGTTGTTGTTGTTTCGCTATTAACTCTGTTTATTGCGGTCACAACAAACAAAGGAAAGTTATTTTTATCATTTCTAAATGAATCTAGAAAAGAGTTAAGAAAAGTTGTATGGCCAACTCGTAAAGAGACAACACAGACAACTTTACTTATTGCAGCTATCACAGTTATTGTTGGTTTAGCGCTTTGGGGAATGGATTCTTTATTCCGTTCAATAATCTTTTATTTAACATCAATAGGGCGTTAATATGAGCGAATCACAACAAAAACGGTGGTATGTTATTCAGGCTTATTCCGGCTATGAAGGACGTGTTGCACAATCATTACGTGAATATATCAAATTACATAATATGGAAGATGCATTCGGTGAGGTATTAGTACCAACCGAAGAAGTCGTTGAAATGAAAAGTGGTCAACGTCGTAAAAGTGAACGAAAATTTTTCCCTGGTTATGTATTAGTTGAAATGATGATGAATGATGCAACTTGGCATTTAGTGAAAAGCGTGCCAAGAACAATGGGCTTTATTGGTGGTACTTCTGATAGACCAGCACCTATTAGCCAACGCGAAGTTGATGCTATCATGAACCGTTTGCAACAAGTTGGTGATAAACCGCGTCCTAAAACCTTGTTTGAGCCAGGTGAACTTGTTCGTGTTAACGAAGGTCCATTTGCTGACTTTAACGGCGTTGTTGAAGAAGTTGACTACGAAAAAAGCCGCTTAAAAGTATCCGTTTCTATTTTTGGACGTTCAACGCCTGTAGAGCTTGATTTTAGTCAAGTGGAGAAAAGCTAATCTTTTGATATAGTTTTTTCACTGAATTAGCAGTATCTTTTACAAAACCACAAGAGTCTATCTTGTGGTTTTTCTTTTATAAAATAAATATAATGCCTTTCGAGAATTAGGGAATAATAGTTCTGTTTCTAATATATCTAATTAAAGTGAGTCGCCAAGGTAGATAAAACCACTATCGGATCATAATTTAACTTATTATTAATATAATACAGGCAATCTATTCTTTTTTAGATTTTTTTATTCTTTTACCCATATCAAAGTGATATCCCAACCAATAGTTAGGCCAACGTGCTTCGATTCCTATATTATTAACTATTAAAGCAACCATGACTAATAAAACTGAACCTATAAGTACTGGTGTTATCAAGAATGAATAGTTAGTAATTCCAGACATCATGATTAGAATAGGGTTTGCACCAGCTGGAGCGTGAACTACACGTAGTAACTGCATCAATGCGATAGATGTCCCAGCTGCTAATGCTATCGGTATAATTCCATTACTAAATAAATTAATGAACAACACACCTATAAAAGACGAAATAAAATGCCCTCCTATAACACTTCTTGGTTGTGCTAATGGAGATTTAGGTGCAGCAAATAACAAGACGCATGTTGCACCAAATGGAGCCATAATTGCTAATGTACCTCCCCACTGAGTGATTACTAGCAAAGTTAAAATCCCTAAAGCACCCCCAATAAATCCTCTCAATATAGCTACTGCGTTAGGTTTAGGTGACATCACCTCTCCTCCTTTTAATTTTTCTAGCATAAATCTCTCCTGTTTGGTTAATGTGGGATTTTAATAAAACTAGTAAGTCTATTAAGTAAACTGTATCGTTTACTTAATGTATATTTATTAACTATAAAGGTCAAACATTATTTATAATTAACTATATTAGAGTTGTTGTGATAGAATCAAAAATATTCTAGCAATTACAAATAATAAAAAATGAAATTGAAGCCTGAAATTGTTGATATGATACTTGCTGCGGCTGAATCGCTGTTTAATGAATATGGTTATCATCCTGTTAGTTTAGAGCTTATTGCAGAAAATGCAGGTGTATCAAAAAGAACATTATATAAATATTTTGGTGACAAAAATGGGCTTGTAAGTAAAGTGTTACTTAGGCGGAATGATTGTTTTAAAAAATCACTTACAGATGTTATCGCTGTTTTTTCTGAAAAAAAAGACAAAATCAATGCAATTATTTCATGGCATATAAAATGGTTTAAGAATGATAATTACCGTGGTTGTATGTTTGTACGAGCCAAGTCTGAATATAACAATAAAAGCGAAGAAATATGCGCTATTGTTAGTGAACATAAAAAGTGGATTCAAGATAGGATTTTTGAATGTCTAGGAGGCACAAAGTCATGTGAACAAGCATCTTGCCTAATTATGTTAATACTTGAAGGTATGATATCTTGCACATCCGTTTTTGGTATTGAGGGATATGATTTTGAACAGGCAAAAATGTACATCTATGATATCGTCGATAACATTGGCGAGGATAACCTATGAATTTAAATAGCTGGCTTATAGACAATGGATAGCCATTACCTCAAGCCTATTAACCGAAATGATCAATTTAATCTAAGTTAAACGATTCCAATTGTTGTTGTAATTCTAACCATTGTAGTTCTGTTTCTTCTAATTGATTTTTAAGTTGGCTTTGCTCTAGTAACAAAGTTGTAAGTTCGTTTTTTTTGCTCGCATCATAGATTGCAGGATCAGACAGTTGTTCTTCAATTTGCTTTAATTGATGGGTTAATTTATCAAGCATCTGTTCTTCTTTTTGTAACTGTTTTTTTATTGGCTGCATTTGTGCACGTAATTCAGCTTGTTTACGTTTTTGCTCTTTACGATCTTGAGCTGATATATTACTTGTATTTTCTTTTTTGGGTGAATTTATTTCGTCATTTGATTGGTTATCATCTTTTTGTGCTTCGGCTAACCATTTTTGATAATCATCAAGATCGCCGTCAAATGGTTCAACTTTATGATCATGGACTAAATAGAATTCATCGGTGGTCGAACGTAGTAAATGGCGATCATGTGACACCACAACTAATGCACCATCAAAATCAATTAGCGCTTCAGTCAATGCTTGTCGCATATCTAAGTCTAAATGATTAGTTGGCTCGTCTAATAAAAGAAGATTCGGTTTTTGCCAGACAATTAAAGCTAAAACAAGTCGCGCCTTTTCACCACCCGAGAAAGTTTTAACTGGCTCGGTGACTTTATCGCCTTGAAAATCAAATCCACCCAAATAATTACGCAGTTCTTGCTCTGTATTTTTCGGTTCGGCAAGTTGCGTTAAATGCCAAAGTGGTGATTCATCGGGGCGTAGATATTCTAATTGATGTTGAGCAAAATAGCCTAATTGTACACCTTTAGCGAGATTAATATGGCCTTCTTTAGGTGCAAGCTCTCCGGCGAGTAATTTAATAAGTGTTGATTTACCTGCACCATTGCGTCCTAATAAGCCAATGCGTGAACCAGGGACTAAATTAAGCTTAATTTTTTCTAGTATAATTTTATCATCATAACCCGCTACAACTTTTTCCATCCTTAACAAAGGACTTGGTAAGAATTCAGATGGTTTAAAATTAAAATGAAATGGATTATCAACATGAGCAGGTGCAATCAGTTCCATTCTTTCTAACATTTTTATACGGCTTTGTGCCTGTTTAGCTTTTGTTGCTTTGGCTCTAAAGCGATCGATATAATTTTGTAAGTGTGCAACTTTGAGTTGTTGGCTTTCATAAAGAGACTGTTGTTGTGCTAACTTAGTAGATCGTTGAATCTCAAATGAAGAGTAGTTACCGGTGTATTCAAATAAACTTTTTTGTTCAATATGAATAATTTTATTGACTAACGGATCCAAAAAATCGCGATCGTGAGAGATTAAAATTAATGTTCCTGGATAGTTGCTTAGCCATTTTTCAAGCCAAATGACAGCATCTAAATCAAGGTGATTGGTTGGTTCATCAAGCAATAATAAATCAGAACGACACATTAATGCCTGAGCCAAATTTAATCGCATTCGCCAACCACCAGAATAGGATTTAACCGGTAACATTAATTGTTCATTAGAAAAACCAAGACCATGTAGTAAGGTTGCCGCTCGAGCGCGAATTGTCCAAGCATCAATGGTATCAAGCTTTTCATGAATAACCGCAATTTGCTGACCATTATTTTGTTGATTAGCGATATCTAACTGTTTTTCTAATTGTCGATACTCACGATCGCCATCAATAGCATATTCAATCGCAGGGATATCTAATGCGGGTGTTTCTTGATTGACCCAAGCAAGTTGCCATTGCGATGGTATACTTAACGTGCCAGCATCTGCTTGAATTTCACCTTTAATTAGTGAAAAGAGTGTCGATTTTCCGCAACCATTTTTACCTACTAATCCCACTTTTTGTTGAGGATTAATGGTTGCTGAAGCATTATCTAAAAGTAAGTTAACGCCTCGGCGCACTTGGATTGAATCAAAAACTATCATGATATTTATGTCTATTATTCAAAATAAAGTAGGTTAATAAAAATTGTTTTAATCATCTAAAATCAGGAACGTTATAAAACAATCAATTTAAACAAAAAAGCCCTTTGTTGAAACGAAAAGGGCTTAAATTTAATTATTCGTAGGCCTATTTTTTTATTGCTGATAAAGCACGACGAATAAAGAACGTACATATACCAACAAAAACAAAGAGCCCTAAAAGTTGCGGTAACATACCTAAATCGAACGGTATTGCGAGTGGAGCATCATTTCCGCCATTGGTGATGCTAATCACAATTACAATAGCCAATAACACGCCAACTAAGCTCTCACCAACAATCAAGCCAGATGCAATTAGCGCCGCTTTACGATCAGCTTTTTGGTATTGTTCTTGTGGATCTAAATTTTGCGCTAGGGCTTTTTTGTATGCATTACGTTTAAGTATCCATGATAAAAAAGTACCAATAATAATTGGTGTTGTAATGCTTGGCGGTAAATAAATACCTAACCCAACAGCAAGAGCTGGTATGCGAAAATTAGATTTATTTTGGGCAAGAATTAAATCAATAATAATAATAACAGCGCCTAAAGCAAGCCCTATTAAAATCATTGTCCAGTCAAGTTGATGGGCAAAAATACCTTTAGCAATTGTTGTCATCAGTGTTGCTTGTGGTGCTGCCAAAACTTGAGTTGCATCCATATCAGAACGAGGTAAAGCGCCAGTAAAGCCGTAAGCGTTATATAAAATCTCTAAAATAGGCGCAATAACAATGGCACCAACAACACAGCCAAGTAATAATGCCACTTGTTGCTTCCATGGGGTAGCATTAACTAAATAACCTGTTTTTAAGTCTTGTAGATTATCATTTGAAATACAAGCTATTGCTAATACAGCGCTGGTAGTAAAGAGTGCAAGTGCTGTTGCAAAATTAGAACCTTCAATAGAAGACAGCATACCATTCGCTTCGCCTAAGCCCAATAATATTAATGAAATGACAACTACGGCAACAATTGCTATTCCTGATATTGGGCTTGCTGATGAGCCAACAAGTCCAGCCATATAACCACACGCGGCAGCCACTAAAAAGCCCATAATAAAAGCAAATAATACAGCGCAAAAAACTAATGTCCAAGCCATGCCTGCTGATAATCCACTATCGGCAATGAAGCTATAAAAAGTCACTAATAAAATAACTAACATACCACCCATAATTAATAAAATAGCTTTAGGTGATAAATCTCGCTCGGTTGATGCAATATCATTGCCAGATACATTTGAACGTATACTTTTAAATGATATTTTTAAACCTTCAATTATCGGTTTGATTAATGTCAGTAGTGTCCAAACCGCTGCAATAGCAATGACTCCCGCTCCAATAAAGCGTATATCTTTTGCCCAAAATCCCATTGCAACTTTAGATAAAGGCAGACTAGTATCATAATCGGTAATTGCACTTAAAATTGGAACGCCAAATACCCAACCAATAATAGTTCCAATTAAAATAGCAATGCCAGACATAATCCCAATCAAATAACCTGCACTTAGTAACGCTAACGAAAATCCCATAGGAAGTTGAAAAATGGATTTGCCAGCAGTAAACCAATAAGCAGTACTTTCAGATAACGCACGAAAACCATTAGTAAAAAGGCTAACAGTGGATGCAATCACGCCACCAAATAAAATATCCTTTAAACCATCATTAGCTTCTTTATTATCGGTTTTAGATCCTGCCTTCAAAATTTCAGCAGCAGCCACTCCCTCAGGATAAGGCAAATTGCTTTTAACGACCATGACATGTCGTAATGGGATTGAAAATAAAACCCCAAGCATTCCACCAGCGGCACATATTGCAAAGGTTAACCAAAAAGGAAAGTTTTGCCAGTAACCAATCATTAACAAACCCGGAAGCACAAAAATAATGGAAGACAATGTGCCTGCTGCCGATGCCTGAGTTTGCACCATATTATTTTCTAAAATAGTTGATCCAGAAAACAGTTTCAATATTGCCATTGAAATTACTGCAGCAGGGATTGCGGATGAAAACGTTAATCCCACTTTTAAACCAAGATAAACATTTGATGCAGTAAAAATGACAGTAATAAAAGCACCAAGAATGGTGCCCCTTAAAGTAAGTTCACGTAAATTATTCATATATCAATAAAGTTAATTTAATAGGGGAGTATTATATACTTAATTCGCTTTTATCGGCTAGAGGTTCCGTAAATAGCTACATTTTAGTCGCTTTTATCATTATTTTTGGTGAAATAATTAGCAATAACATCAAAATATATTGCTATTAACCTTTAAAAAAATAACCGTTTTGTTATGAAACCTTTACAATGACGCTGATCAATGACTTATTTGTGGGGGGATATTTTGAACGGATTACAGCGCTTACAAGCTATTATCAAACAACTTCGTGATCCTGTTAATGGTTGTGAATGGGATCGAGTTCAAACTTTTGCATCTTTAAAATCATATACATTAGAAGAAACGTACGAAGTACTTGATGCCATTGATAAACAAGACATGGATGAGCTAAAAAAAGAACTGGGTGATTTACTATTTCACATTGTCTTTTATGCTGATTTAGCCCAAGAACAGGGAAGCTTTGATTTAGATGAGGTATGTTTAGCGGTTGCTGATAAGTTAGTTTATCGTCATCCCCATATTTTTACCGAAAATAAGGTTGAAAAACCTAACTGGGAACAACTTAAACAAAAAGAGCGCGATCAAAAAGCACAATACTCATTGCTTGATGATATTCCCCAAGCAATACCCGCCTTAATGCAAGCTGAAAAAATTCAAAAACGCTGCGCCTCGGTTGGTTTTGATTGGCATGATATAAAACCTGTGCTTGATAAGGTAAAAGAGGAAATTGGTGAAGTTGAGCAAGAGCTTGAACAAAACAAACAAGATCCACAAAAAATTGAAGAAGAGTTAGGAGATTTATTGTTTGCTACCGTCAATTTAGCTAGGCATTTAAAGATTAAATCAGAACTCTGTTTACAGCAAGCTAATAAAAAATTTACTCGGCGATTTCAGCAAGTAGAATCGATACTTAAACAAAAAAATTTGTCTTTAATTGATGCAACGCTTGAACAAATGGAAGACGCGTGGCAAAGTGTTAAACAATTAGAACAGATTAAACTCAATAGCGAAGTGGATAAAAATGACTGAACAAAAAAATGAACTGTATCAAGAAATCGAAGCTTGGGCACAAAATGCCATTTTAAATAGCCCGACTTGGAGTATTAATCAGCTCGATTATTCTGAAAAGAGCATCACTGTTGTTGAAATGATCATCAGTGAACTGGCTGAAAAGAACTTCAGCATATCAGAAGAACAACTCAACATGATATCGCAAGAATACGGATGTTATTTATTACTCACCGCCCATAAATTATATGGTGGCGAGTTTTATTGGAACGAAGAGTTTGAACAACCCATGTTAATTTGCTGTGAACCTGATGCCATGATAGTCCTTATGACATGGAACAAGGTCAAAGGGCGCCTAGTGGGGGATAAAGCCGATCATATTGCCTATTTCCTAGATGAGTTTGGTAAAGCTACCTTTCAACCAGAAAAAGGCACTCATATAGTTTATTTATAATAAAAGTAATTATTTTTAAAGTTATTTACCAAGAAAACTAAGAAAGCAGATAAATATTAACAAACTCTAAAATATTGCTGAATTAGTTGTGTGATAGCCTCGAGCCTGTGAGGCTATACTAATACTTGGCACACTAAAAGCAACGTTATTACTGTCTAAATAACTTAATTATTCATAAATAGTTGTTAATCGAGAAAATCTTGTTCTTAATGAAATATAATCTTTTGAAAAATAATCAAATTTAACTTTAATTTCTTGGTTTATTAATTTAAATTTCATGATAACATAAGGATTAGAACTAAATTTAGCAGATAATAAATCATCATAATTAAGCCTTGATACAATTTTATTTGTATCTTGATCTGTAAAACAGATTTGTTTATTTATTCGATCAAAATACATAAAATTTTCATAGGCTCTATCGCAATAAAAATTCGAACGCACAAACTCATCCTTAAACTCACTTTTAAAAATTGTAATATGTTTATTAATAATAATATTTGTGTATTTAATAAATACCAGATAGTAAGCTAAAACGCCAATAATGATAAATGTGAGTCCAATATAATAATTTTTGAAGAAAAAGCTACAAACAGAAATAGCCCACAAAAGCACAAAACACCCGCTAGTAACTGATCTTATAATTGAAAATAACACTGACATCTCCTTTGTCTTTTGTATAGATTATATTTTGTAAGGAATATTCAATATAATCAATCTATAATTTTTATACTTAATCGTATAATAGCCTAAATATTTTGTTTTTTTTCAATGTCTACTAAGAGCGGTAAGGTTTCCAATGTTTTGAGATTTTTTGGGGGAAGGGATAAATAATATCAGTGATAATGTCCAAGTTATGTTATTTTTATGTAAAATCTTATAACGCCTAACCACATATCTCTGATTGATATGCGAACCTACTTCAGTTGTCGGCACATTCTGACGCCGGAATAATACAAATAAACATAGCATTAGGTGATAATTGAGTTTCTTTTTTTGTTAAAAGCAACTCAATTACCACCCAAAAATCGGTCAGGAAAGGTATTGATTTTATTGAAGTTTTTATTTATCTGTTTTCAAGAAAATCAACAACTTATATTACTTTGACAAAGTGCCGAAAACTAACAAACCAGCAAAACCGAAAATAGCATGCCCTATAGCAGTCATTTAACACCCAAAAATCGGTCAGAAATGGTATTGATTTTATTAGATTTTTTATTTAGTAGTTTTTATTCAAAAAAACACCACCAAAACTATTCCCCAAAACACGCCAACAAAAGCTTAACCCATCTTATTAACAAAACTTTACAAATTTTTAACAAAAAAACTGGCGCATTATTATTCAACAGGTTATAATTTCACCGCTTTTAAAGCAAGGGAACGCTCATTAGTTGAGTGAATAATTATAAAAAATTGAAATAAAACAAAAAATTAATTGACAGGTTAATCGTTATGCGCTATCATAATCGGCATCTGGCATCTGGCATCTGGCCTGCCAAACCTATGTCTTAAATCTACTTCAATTTCACCGTAGTCTAAATCAGACTCAATTCTCATTTTTATCATCGAAGTTACCGAAATCATCGAGCTTAGCGAACTCGCCAAGGCCGAAACTTTTATCTTCCTTATCAAAGTCATCGTTGCTCTTTGCACCGTTGTTGCTATTGCCGTATTCGTTTGATTCACAGGCGTTATCGGCTTATACCTCAAGGGTAATTGAAGGCTCTGCACCGTATTTAACGTATGATAACGGTAGAACCAAAGCGACAACAACCGCTGATTTACTCAGTATTACATTATCAGATAATCGAACATTTACGCCATCCAATGGTTCAAGTGCGACCAACCCCATTGTATTACCCGTCGCAGGTCAAAGTTTTACTGATATTCATATGATGGTGCCACCATCAACCAATTCTGTTAGTTTAAATGATTTAGTGACAAGTTATCATTATTGGGGCGATGATGATGGGGATGGGCAGGGAGCAAATGGCGTTACGGCAACAGGCAGTTTATCGGTTGCTATCACCGATAAAAACAACCGAACTGTGGGGCGTGGTACCGTTTTAAGTCTTTGTCATGCTCCTTATAGAGTCGTATTAAGTAGTAGTGCGGGGAGTTTAATCACACAGTACGGCGTACCTAATAGCAGTACATTCAGTGGTAGCTCGGCAACCTATTATATCACTCCACCACCATCGCCTACTATCTGTTATGCAAGGCCGAATCTGATATTTGGTGGACAAGACACCAATACATCAACTTGGGACCCAACAAAAGGTCATCTTACTCAGTCTACCGATCCTGCATCTTACAATCGTAACTTTCCTACAACGGGTGCGGATGGTTTATATTTTGATTTAAATATTGCTGGGATTGATGCAAGTCAGCTCACTTGGGTGCCTGTCACTCATGAGGGCATTACAGCAACAGTGACAAGGGTAACCGCAAATGATAGTTGGCTTCCTAATGGTTCAGAAGTCGTCACGCGTGTAACGCTAACAGGTCCAGAGGCAAGAAGTCAAAATTATATTGTTAGCTATGGCTCAATTGGCAAACCACATTTACCTGCGACATTTGAGTTAGTAGGTAGAGATAGTGGTGGTAGAGCGGTAATCAAATATGGGTTTGTATTGAGGATGTGGTTTGTTCACCGAGGATCCGTACAAGAAAACTATCAGGGTCACGCGATTAAACCTTGGTGTAGTAGTTTTGGATATAGGATTCCAATGTCAACTGAACTGGCAGGAACCCGCGGTAAGTACGGGAGTATTTCTCATCGTGTAATAGGAGGTTTATTTAATGAGTGGGGTAATGTAAGTCATTACGGCGTAGGCTTTAGTAGCGGCCGATATTGTACTTATAATAGAACCGACTCGCCTCGGATATATATTTCTCCTTCAGGCAGTATAAGTAATACTATGTTGAGATCCATTAGTAACCCTAATGATTGCTATGCCCGCCGCTATCCCGGTGGCATTAATCTTAGTGGGGTTTGTGTTTACCCTACCACTTACTTATCCCTTCAATGAGGGGAACTTTTATATGACGAAAAATAATGGGAAAACTATTAAGGCAAGTAGCCCCTAAATCTGTAGGGAGGGCATTAAGCCGATGAAGTTGGTGTATTTGGGCTGCTAAAAGTAGCCAAAAAAAGAGAGGCCAAAACCCTCTCTTTTTTTACGATAAATGCTAACTTACGCTGTGCGTTATTTATTTAACGCGTGATACATATTCACCTGAACGAGTATCCACTTTAAGCACTTCACCAATTTGTACAAATAAAGGTACACGAACAACCGCGCCAGTTGATAATGTCGCTGGTTTGCCGCCAGTTCCGGCTGTGTCACCTTTTAAACCTGGATCGGTTTCGATCACTTCAAGTTCAACAAAATTCGGTGGTGTAACTGCAATCGGTTGGCCATTCCATAATGTTAAAATACATTCTGCTTGATCAACTAACCATTTTGCATTGTCGCCAACTGCTTTGGCGTCAGCCGATAGTTGTTCAAATGTGTCGTTATTCATAAAATGCCAAAACTCGCCATCGGTATAAAGGTACGTTAAATTCATGTCAATAACGTCAGCCGCTTCAACTGATTCGCCAGATTTGAACGTTTTGTCGACTGTTTTGCCTGAAAGTAATTTTTTAATTTTTACGCGGTTAATAGATTGCCCTTTACCCGGTTTATAAAATTCATTTTCAACAATGACACACGGCTCGCCATCTTGCATTATTTTAAGACCAGCTTTAAACTCATTAGTACTATAAGATGCCATAAAAGCTCCAACTAAAATTCTGAATTACAAAAAAATGAACCACATTATACAGCAAAAAATTGAACCACAAAATAATAAAGATAAATGGATTGTTGATCTTGCCAATGTTGTGACCGATATCAATATTCTATATTCTTATTTAGAGTTGGATGCGGATACGATTTCGAGCCTGATGCAGCAGGCAAGAAAGCAGTTTCCTCTTCGAGTGCCGATGGCGTTTATTCGCCGGATGAAAAAGGGCGATAAATCAGATCCACTTTTGTTACAAGTACTTTGTCATGATGACGAGATGCTAAACGTGGATGGCTATAGCCACGATCCCTTGCAAGAGCAGGATAATGTCATTCCGGGATTGTTGCATAAATACCATAACCGTGCGTTATTAATTACGAAGACAGCCTGTGCGATTAATTGCCGTTACTGTTTTAGGCGGCATTTTCCTT
Organism: Gilliamella bombicola; assembly: GCF_900094945.1. Taxonomy (GTDB): domain Bacteria; phylum Pseudomonadota; class Gammaproteobacteria; order Enterobacterales; family Orbaceae; genus Gilliamella; species Gilliamella bombicola. The sequence continues at coordinate 398,545 of NZ_FMAQ01000001.1, read as the reverse complement.
ATCATGATAATCAAGGCAGTAAACAGAATCTTGCTGTGGCGCTTGAGTATATTGCTAATCATCCTGAACTTGACGAGATTATTCTGTCAGGAGGGGATCCGTTAATGGCTAAAGATCATGAAATGGCTTTTTTGATCGACGAATTAGAAAAAATCCCTCACGTTAAGCGGTTGCGGATTCATACCCGTTTAGCGGTGGTAATTCCGTCGCGCATTACACCTGCGTTATGTCAGTTGTTTGCTAAAAGTCGGTTGCAATGTGTAGTGATTACTCACATTAATCACCCAAACGAGATTGATGATGATGTCGCTCAGGCGGTTTCGTTATTGAAACAACACGGTGTGACGATGCTTAATCAGAGTGTTTTGTTAAAAAACGTTAATGATAATGCCGATGTGTTGGCGATGTTAAGTGATCGGCTTTTTGATGTTGGTATTTTACCTTATTACATTCATTTGTTAGATAAAGTACAAGGTGCAGCTCATTTTTTTGTGGATGATGAGTCCGCCAAAGTTATTATGAAACAACTTGCCGAGCAAGTATCTGGCTATTTAGTGCCTAAGTTGGCACGCGAAATCGGTGGCGAAAAAAGTAAGCGTGTACTTGCTTTTACTGATGAGTGAATTGAGTTTGTTTTTGTAAGTTGTTGTTTTGTAATGTGTTTACTTTATTTAGTTTTGTCGTATCACAATAAAGTGCTAATCGAATTTATTCGTATTTATCTGTTAAAATCTCATTGACGAGAAATAAAATAGGCACTATAATTCCGACCTCTTTAATTAATGCTGTGGAGTTTTACTCTGCAACTTGTTGATAAATTAGATTTGGATATAAATCGTCATGAAACGCACATTTCAACCATCAGTATTAAAACGCAATAGAACTCACGGTTTCCGTGCTCGTATGGCAACTAAAAACGGTCGTCAAGTTCTTGCTCGCCGTCGTGCTAAAGGCCGTGTTCGTTTAACTGTTGCTAGCTGATTTAAAGTTGGGTGATTAAGCTCGCTTTTCCTCGGGAGTTGCGCTTGTTAACTCCCTTTGATTTTAATCATGTCTTTCAAGAGTCTATTCGAGTTGGCTCCCCCTTTCTTACCTTAGTTACACGAAGAAATAGCTTAGATCATCCTCGGTTAGGGTTTGCTATAGCTAAAAAGCAGGTGAAACGAGCTCATGAGCGTAATCGTATTAAACGACTGGCTAAAGAGTATTTTCGTCATCATCAACATCAGCTTCCTAATATCGATTTTATTCTGATGGCTAAACAGCCTGTTGTAGACTTAGATAACCAACAAATCGTTGAGACACTTAATCAATTATGCCAACGGATCATCGCCAAACAAAAGGGTTAAATAAATTTATATTGATTATCAAATTGCATGTTTGTGCATGTAAGGATATGATAGTTAATGTTTTTGTGTTTTTGATTCGTGTATATCAGCGTGTTATTAGTCCTTTACTGGGTCCTAAATGCCGCTTTACGCCGACATGTTCGCAATACGCAATAATTGCACTAAGACGCTTTGGGTTAATAAAAGGTGGTTGGCTAACAGCTAAACGTGTATTAAAATGTCACCCTTTACATGAAGGAGGAGAAGATTTTGTTCCTCCCAAAACTAAAACCAATAGAGAAAAACACTAATGGGATCGCAACGTAATATTTTAGTCATTGTTTTACTTTTTTTATCTTTTTTTATTTGGAAAGCGTGGGAAGAAGACCATGCACCAAAACCCCCCGTCGCTAATCAGTTGACACAATCAGTCAGTGAAGATGATTCAACCGATGGTTCAGCACAAGGTAAAACAATTACCGTTAAATCTGACGTATTGTCACTCACTATTAATACCTATGGTGGTGATGTGCAAGCTGCTCAATTGCTAAAATATGAGCAAACACTTCACTCAGGTACACCTTTTCAATTATTAACATCACGCCCTGATTTTGTTTATATTGCTGAAAGTGGTTTAACCGGTAAAGATGGTCCTGATAATGCGACTCAAGGCTCAAAACGCCCTGTCTATCAAACCGCGCAAACCGAATATGTTTTAGCTGATGGGCAAGATGAATTGCGAGTACCACTAACTTATCAAGTTAACGGCGTTACTTATACTAAATATTATGTATTGCATCGTGGTAATTATGCTGTTGATGTTCAATATGATATTAATAACCAAAGTGGTGCGCCAGTTGAAGTGTCAATGTACGGTCAATTAAAACAAACCGTTAAATTACCAGATGATATTCCAACTGAAGGCGGTAATGGGTTAGGGCAAAGTGCATTCCGTGGTACTGCTTATTCTAGTTCTAGTACTAATTATAGCAAATATAGTTTTGATGAAGTTAAAGATAAAGCTTTAACCGTTGAAACGCAAACAGGTTGGGTTGCGATGTTGCAGCACTATTTTGCATCGGCATGGGTGCCAGCGCAGGAGCAAAATAACTTGTTTTATACGCGCTCAACCGCTAAAAACTCACAAGCAACCATTGGCTTTAAAGGTGAGCCAACGGTTATTCAAGCTGGTGGTAATCAGTCTATTACTGCAAAACTATGGTTAGGACCAGAAGTTCAAAGCCAATTGAAAGAAACCGCTAATCATCTTGATTTAATTGTTGATTATGGTTGGTTATGGTTCTTGTCTCAACCGTTATTTTACTTGTTGAATTTTATCCATAGTTTTATTGGTAATTGGGGCTTTTCAATTATTGTTATTACATTTATTGTGCGTGGCCTTTTGTTCCCATTAACGCGAGCCCAATATCGTTCTATGGCTAAGATGAAGCTATTGCAACCTCGCTTACAGGCTTTGAAAGAGCGTTATGGTGATGATAGACAAAAAATGAGCATGGAAACAATGGCGCTTTATAAGCAAGAAAAAGTGAATCCATTGGGTGGCTGTTTGCCTTTAATTATTCAAATGCCGATTTTCTTGTCATTGTTCTATATGTTAGGCAATACAGTTGAACTACGTCATGCTCCATTTGCTCTTTGGATTCATGACTTGTCAGCACAAGACCCATATTATATTCTGCCATTATTGATGGGTGGTACCATGTTCTTAATTCAGAAGATGTCACCAACACCAGTCACAGATCCGTTACAACAAAAATTGATGACTTATATGCCATTAATCTTTACGGTATTTTTCTTGTGGTTCCCATCGGGATTGGTTTTATATTATATCGTTAGTAACTTGTTCACAATTGCTCAGCAACGTATTATCTACTGGGAACTTGAAAAAAAGGGACTTCACGAGAAGAAAAAGAAATAGTATAAATAAAGGAGGGGTAAAATCCTCCTTTTTTATTTTGGGTGTTAATAGTATGAATATACAGCAACAATTTAATTTAACGGGTAATGAAACCGGCTACTGGTTTGTTAGTGCCAATGGTCGGTTATGGTTGCCTAATGGCGAGGTGCCTGTTGGTTGTGCTAGAGAATTTGGTTTTACTAACCAACTTGCTCAGCCAATCGGTGAATGGAATGGGCAAATAGCTTGGCTGATTTGTCATGAAATAAAAAATGCGATGAGTTCAATTCGTCCATTACTTAATAGCACTGATCCCTCATTATTTAATATGGCTGGTCGGGCTGTGCAACTTGCTGAGTTTTACCGCTCACATAAATATTGTGGATATTGTGGGCATGAAATGTATCTCAGTAACACGGAATGGTGCTGTATGTGTGACCATTGTAAAGAGCGTTATTATCCACAAATTTCGCCATCGATTATTGTGGCAATTCGTCATAATAATAGAATTTTGTTAGCTAAGCACGTTAGGCATAATCAAGATAACTTATATACTGTTTTGGCTGGTTTTACTGAAATTGGTGAAACCATGGAAACGGCAGTTGAACGTGAAGTCTTTGAAGAGTCGAAGATTAAAATTAAAAATATTCGCTATGTTGGCTCACAACCTTGGCCTTTTCCAAATTCGCTTATGATGGCTTATTTAGCTGATTATGATAGCGGTGACATAGTGGTAGATAAAAACGAGCTTATTGAAGCAAACTGGTACCATTATACACAGTTACCTAAAATCCCAGAGTATGGCACCATTGCAAGACGTTTAATTGAAGATACGATTGTTCTATGTCGTGAATATGATGAATTCGGTGAAAATTAACCATATTCACTTAAGTATCAATAGGCGTAGGTCTATTGATATTCAATCGTACGAGTTAGCTCAACCGTTTCGGATTCAACCCCTGTTTTGACACAAACAGCCTTGGTCCAATCTTGATTTTCATTGTAGTTAGTGTAAGTACAGGTTTCGGTTAATTCGACTTCTTGTTCATTTTTATTATTAATGATGATCTCACCATTTGATGTTAACTTGTATGTTTTGAGAATGGTTTTTTCTATTTGGTTGTTTTCGTTATAAATGATCTCTTTTTCTTGCGCTAAAATTGGGAATTTTGTTTTCTCATCGACTGGAACATATGCATTATATAAAATAAGCTCTACATGGTCATTTTCATAAATAATTTTGTTGTTAAAAATGACGTTATTTTCTGCAAAATGGGACAAAGTTGTTTCAACTAAATGGCCTTGTTCATCAAACTCAGAATTTTCGACAATATCACCGTCATTGTTTTTCATTCCAAGAATATTTTTTTGTGCATCAAAAATAATATCGTATTGCTCTCGGTTATTACCATAAATGTATTTAGCTGTATCATAATTGACTTCGCCATACAGTCCGTCTAAATCATAATTAGCAACATAACCTTGTGCGTTATAGTTAATGACTTTATTTGATGAGGCTCCCGTTATTTTTTGTTGTTTAATTAATTTGCTATTTGGTAATAGCTCGGGTTCAGTATGAAAAAGATAACTATTAATGACAGTTGTTGCTAACTGCTGAGATGATTTTTCTGATATTTTTTCATCCGGTTTTTTTTTATCGTCACAACCGCTAATTAATAATGTACTGCTAATAACGCATATGTATAAAAATAGACTATTCTTTTTCATAAAGCTCATCCCTATTTATCCTATTGTTTGAAAATATTAATAATAAAACGTTAAACTAAGTAGTTATTTATGCCTACACCAAATGGCAAGTGCTTCACAATGCCAATCTTTCATCATGTTGCACCAAATGTAACGCCATTTACGAATAGTATCGTTGTGAAAATTGAGCGTTTTTTCTATTTGTACGTTATTAGCACCAGAAACCAGAAGTTCAATAAATTGTAACCATAATTCAGGTTTTGGCATGCGGTTCAAACGAGTATTGCTTAAAGTGTTAAAACTATGTCGGCAGCGTTTACAGCGATAGCAAGTTCGAGATCCGACTTTGGTTGTTTCATTGGAACCACAATGTATGCAAATTGGATTTTGCTCATTTAATAAAGTGGTTACTTTTTCTTTTATGGTTTTATATTGTTCTGCTAAAGTTGGAATTAATGTAGTTTGCTTTTGATGAGTATACCACTTCTGTAATGAAGGGTAGTGGATCTGAAGATAATTAATTATTGCACGCTCTCGACGCATTACTTTTTCGATTGAAATTTCAAGACTTTTAGCAATATTGGGATAACTAATATTTTTTATACGACTAGTGAAAATCACTTCTAACCAATTAAATGGTGCAAGGCGATTGAAAGGAGTATTGGTTGAAACGGTAAAATATTTATGACAGTCTTTACAGCGGTATGTTTTAGTCGGTTGTGAACGGATTGAATAAAACTTTGTATTTTTGCAAAACGGACAAACGTCTACATGTTGTGATATTATTTTTTCTAGGACATGATGAAATGCTTTTAATTCGTCATGTAATTCGTTTGGTACAAGTTCATAAATCATTTTTATTCTCTTATTACTTATCCTAGCAAATGTTATCAACACTTTACTATAAACATATGGCTTTCTTGATGCTATTCTACACGTTTTACGGAAAACGTATTCTTAAAACTGTTTTAATATTAACCTATTTTTAAATTTTTGAAATTAATAAAAATGGGTAAATGCATGAATGCTAAATACGTTTATATAGCAATTAAATTGCCTCCTTACTTATTTTTTGCTTATAGTCTTAGGCGCACGTTTATTTAGGTGAAGCTTATTAAAATAAAAAGCGCCTTTTCCATTATTTAAATAAACTTTGTTATTGTTGATGTAACCATTCAGCCACTTGTTTGGCAAAATAAGTTAAAACACCATCGGCTCCAGCACGTTTAAAGCAAAGTAAAGATTCCATAATGGCTGACTTTTCATTTAACCAACCGTTTTGAATTGCTGCTGTTAACATGGCATACTCGCCAGAAACTTGATAGGCAAAAGTAGGAACAGCAAAGGTTTCTTTCACTCTTTGCACGATATCAAGATAAGGCATGCCTGGTTTAACCATGACCATATCTGCACCTTCGCTTAAATCTTGATAGATTTCTTGTAATGCTTCATTGCTATTAGCGGGATCGAGCTGATAAGTTTTTTTATTGCCACCTTTAATATTTTTGGCAGAGCCGACAGCATCACGGAAAGGACCGTAAAAACAAGAGGCATATTTGGCTGAATAAGCCATAATTTGGGTGTTAACAAAACCGTGTTTTTCTAGTTCATGACGTATTGCTCCAATGCGTCCATCCATCATATCGCTTGGCGCAATAATATCCACTCCAGCTTCTGCTTGCATTAAAGCTTGCTTCACCAGTGTTTCAACAGAAATATCATTTTGCACATACCCTTGCTCGTCAATAATACCGTCTTGCCCATGCGTTGTATAAGGGTCAAGTGCGACATCTGTAAGTATGCCAAGCTCAGGAAATTCTTTTTTTAATGCTCGAACAGCTTTTGGTACTAAGCCATTTTTATTATATGACTCTTGTGCAAGTAATGATTTTTTTTCCGATTCAATAGCTGGAAATAAGGAAAGAACAGGAATTCCTAATTTTGCGATTTGTTCTGCTTCTTTTAATAATACATCAATACTCATTCGGTTAACGTTTGGCATTGAGGTAATCGGCTGTGTAATATTATTACCTTCAACAATAAAAACTGGATAAATTAAGTCATTGACTGTCAAGTTATGCTCTGCAACCATTCGTCGACTAAAATCATGGGCACGATTACGGCGTAAGCGACGATTTGGATATAGGCCAGTAATTAATGAAGGCATGAAAAACTCCTGTTTATTCTTAATAGCTATGATTTATTATCTGATGCTATATGTTGATTAGCAAATTAATTTTCTCTCTTACAATAATTCTATTTTTTACTTTACAAAATATATTAATTAGAGGTAAAATTGCGCACTAATTTTAATCCCTTGTGATATTAAACAAATTTGAGGTGAGAGGCACATGCCAGTAATTAAAGTACGTGAAAATGAACCTTTCGATGTAGCGTTACGTCGTTTTAAACGTTCTTGTGAAAAAGCAGGAGTTTTAGCTGAAGTTCGTAATCGTGAATTTTACGAAAAACCAACAACTGTTCGTAAACGCGCAAAAGCGGCCGCTGTTAAACGCCATGCTAAAAAATTAGAAAGAGAAAACGCTCGTCGCACTCGTCTATATTAATATTTTAAGATTATTTATACTGAAAACTTGAATTGATATTAAAATCAATTTGCTATATTTTTAATATAAAGAATTCTAACAAGCCGTATTTTTGATACGGCTTGTTTTCTTTCTATAACGCAAAAATTGGTTAAAATTCATAATGAAAGGTCATATTCCTCGCGATTTTACTTTAGATTTGATAGCTCGCACAAATATTCTTGATGTGATCGGCAAACGCGTAAAAATGAAAAAAAAAGGAAATAATTACTTTGGTTGTTGTCCTTTTCATGATGAAAAAACCGCTTCTTTTTCGCTAAGTGAAAAAAAACAAATTTATTATTGCTTTGGCTGCGGAGTATCTGGCTCAGTAGTGAATTTTTTAATGCAATATGAGCATTTGTCTTTTCCTGAAGCAATTGAAGAATTAGCTAGTATGCAGGGGATTCGAGTTCCTTATATAGACAGCGATAATAATCAAATCGATCAATCTAAACAAATTGAATCTCGAAATGTTCGTCGTGATCTATATGCATTAATGGCTAAAATCACCAATTTTTATCAACAACAATTAACATTACCAACATCGACAGAAGCCCGTAAATACCTTGAACAACGAGGATTGAATGCTGAAATTATAGCCAGGTATAAAATCGGTTTTGCACCTAATGAATGGCGGCTAACATCACAAAATGTGGTTAAAAGTCATTCTGAAACAGTGCTTTATGAGCGAGCTGGCATGTTAGTGATCAACGATAGCGGTAATCGATATGATCGTTTTCGCGGGCGGATTATGTTTCCTATCCGCGATAGACAAGGTAATGTGATTGCATTTGGTGGGCGAACCATTGTTAATGATTCAGCTAAATATATAAATTCACCTGAAACACCGATTTTTCATAAAGGATATCAGTTGTATGGCCTTTATGAGGCTCAAGAGATTAATCGTAATCCTCAGCAACTTGTAGTGGTTGAAGGGTATATGGATGTTGTTTCTTTAGCTCAATATGGTATTGATTATGCTGTTGCCGCGTTAGGCACGGCAACATCAGAAGAACATATTAAATTATTATTTAGGGCAACAGATTCTGTAATATTTTGTTATGACGGTGATAACGCTGGAAGAAGTGCAGCTTGGCGAGCACTTAATGTTCTCTTGCCTTGCTTGATAGATGGCAAAAAAATTGCTTTTGCTTTTTTACCGCAAGATGAAGATCCAGATAGTCTTGTTCGTAAAATTGGTAAAGACGGTTTTGAAAATTATTTAAGTGAAGCTTCAAATTTATCAAAATTTTTATTTGATGAGCTTTTGAAACAAGTTGATTTAAAAACACCTGAAGGAAAAGCTAAATTGAGCTCATTAGCTTTACCGTTGTTTGATCAAATTAAAGCAAAGGCATTTAGATTAAATTTATTACAACAACTTGGCAATTATTTAGGTTTACTTGATGTTTCTCAACTAGAGCAATTATTGAGTACGATTCGTTCTAAAGGCGATGAAAGAGTAAATGAAAACGTTCCTGCATCACGCATCAAATTAACTACGATGCGAGTGTTAATCGGTTTATTACTTCAATATCCTAATCTTGCTACGCAGGTTTCTGATATCAATGTGATTCGTCAGGTTAAAATGGCAGGTATTGATATTTTTATTGAATTACTTGAATTATGTCAACGTTACCCTAATATAACGACAGCACAAATATTAACAGAGTGTATAGATAGGCCTTTTTATAAGCAGTTAAGTCGCTTGTCTACATGGGATTGCCATTATCAAGATGATGAAATAGATTCAATTTTTTCACATACTTTAAAAGAGTTATATGATAATATACTCGCCCAAAGGCAAGATGAACTGATCGCAAAAGAGAGAGTCTCTGGTTTAAGCACTGCAGAGAAAAAAGAATTGGCGACCTTAATACTTGTTTTATCAAAAAAAGACTAAATATATAGGGTATATGTAGAACCCAACTAGTACTTTACATATATAATATAGATGACCAAATAACTAAAGTGGATACCTTTTATGGAGCAAAATTCTCAGTCACAGTTAAAACTCCTGATCATCCGAGGTAAGGAGCTAGGATACCTGACCTATGCAGATGTCAACGATCACTTGCCTGAAGAGATTATTGATTCAGATCAGATTGAAGATATTATCCAAATGATTAATGATATGGGGATTCAAGTTCTTGAAGAAGCCCCAGATACTGATGAGTTATTACTTTCAGATAATGTCCCCGATGAAGAAGCCGTTGAAGCAGCAACAGCATTAGTATTATCTAATGTTGAGTCAGAAATTGGTAGAACAACCGATCCAGTTCGTATGTATATGCGTGAAATGGGAGCGGTTGAACTGTTAACACGTGAAGGCGAAATCGATATCGCTAAACGTATTGAAGATGGCATTAATCAGGTTCAAACTTCAGTATCAGAATATCCGGAAGCCATTACTTATCTTTTAGAGCAATATAATTTAATCGAAAGTGGGCAAGTTCGTTTATCTGATTTGATTACAGGTTTTGTTGATCCAAATGCTGAAGAAGCTGCTGATGAACTGCCTGAAGATTTAGTGGTTAGTGAAGCCGAAATCGAAATTGATGATAGCGATGATGAAAACGAGGATGAAGAAAGTGATGCTTCAACTGATGATGACGTTTCTATCGATCCTGAAGTTGCAAAAGCTAAATTTGCTGAATTAAAAGAGCAACATGATAAAACTTCCGCTGCTATTAAAAAATATGGACGAGCTCATAAAAAAGCACAAAAAGAGATCGAGAATTTATCTGAAATCTTCAAACAATTCCGTTTAGTTGCTAAGCAGTTTGATATTCTTGTCAATAACATGAGAAGCATGATGGAGCGCGTTAGAACTCATGAACGTGCGATTATGAAAATTTGTGTTGAACGATGCAAAATGCCGAAAAAACAATTTATGACTTATTTTACCGGCAACGAAAATAACATGGATTGGTATAAGAAAGCATTAAATTCTAAAAATGCATTTGCGGTTAATTTAAAAGATTTTGATGAGCAAGTTGCTGCTCAAGTAAATTTGTTACAACAAATAGAAACCGAAACCAATCTATCTATTGAGCAAATCAAAGATATTAATCGACGCATGTCTATTGGTGAAGCTAAAGCTCGCCGTGCTAAGAAAGAAATGGTTGAGGCTAATTTACGATTAGTTATCTCTATTGCGAAAAAATATACCAACCGCGGATTACAATTTTTAGATCTTATTCAAGAAGGTAATATTGGTTTAATGAAAGCGGTTGATAAATTTGAATATCGCCGTGGCTATAAATTTTCAACCTATGCAACTTGGTGGATTAGGCAAGCCATTACCCGCTCTATTGCTGACCAAGCGAGAACAATTCGAATTCCTGTGCATATGATTGAAACAATTAATAAGTTAAATCGTATTTCGCGTCAAATGTTACAAGAAATTGGCCGTGAACCAACGCCTGAAGAATTGTCTGAACGTATGCAAATGCCAGAAGATAAAATTCGTAAGGTACTTAAGATTGCTAAAGAGCCTATTTCAATGGAAACACCTGTTGGCGATGATGAGGATTCTCATTTAGGTGACTTTATTGAAGATACGGCTCTCGAACAACCGTTAGATGCGGCAACTTCTGAAAGTTTACGTAGTGCAACGCGTGACATTTTATCTGGATTAACACCAAGAGAAGCAAAAGTGTTGCGTATGCGATTTGGTATTGATATGAATACAGATCATACGTTAGAAGAAGTCGGTAAACAATTTGATGTAACCCGTGAACGTATTCGTCAAATCGAAGCTAAAGCATTACGGAAATTACGTCACCCAAGTCGTTCCGATGTGCTTCGTAGCTTTTTGGAATAAACTTTTACATCTAAATATATCGCCACTTTTGTGGCGATTTTTTTAATTCATGACGCGAACACTATGAATATACTGCAACGTTTTAAAATTGATCCATTTTTGTTGGTACTTATTTGTGTTGTGGTTACAGCAAGTTTGTTTCCTTGTGAAGGACAAGCTAAAATCATTTTTGAACACCTTACTACTTTTGCCATTGGTCTGCTATTCTTTATGCATGGCGCTAAGCTGTCCTTGCAATCCATTGTTTTAGGTATTAAAAATTGGAGATTACATTTGTTAATTTTTGCAACGACATTTGTGATTTTTCCTCTATTAGGCTTGATGATGAAATTTCTTGTACCCTCTTTTTTATCTCAAGAACTTTATTTAGGATTTGTATATCTATGTGTTTTACCTGCAACAGTTCAATCTGCGATAGCGTTTACTTCAATTGCCAAAGGCAATGTGGCTGCTGCAATTTGTAGTGCCTCAGCATCAACATTATTGGGTGTGTTTATTTCTCCTGTTTTAGTAGGTTTATTAATGAATACCCAATCTTCTGGTGCTATGAATATGTTAGACGCTATTACATCTATTATGCTAAAGCTAATGTTACCATTTGTGCTTGGTCATTTATCTAGGCGCTTTATTGGTAAATGGGTTGATAAATATAAAAGTGTCATTTCTAAAACCGATCGACTTTCGATTCTATTAGTTGTATATGTTGCCTTTAGTGATGCCGTTGCAAACGGCATTTGGTCTCAAATTAGTTTGTTATCACTTCTAGAAATTGTTTTGTACTCTATTATGTTATTAACTATTGTTTTATTAATAACAACTTATGGTTCAAGATTATTTGGCTTTAGCAAAGAAGATGAAATTACTATCGTGTTTTGTGGTTCGAAAAAAAGTTTAGCAAGCGGTATTCCTATGGCTAGTGTTATCTTCCCAATATCAATAATGGGAGTCATTATTTTACCATTAATGATTTTTCATCAAGTTCAATTAATGGTTTGTGCTGTGTTAGCAGCCCGTTATGCAAAACGAAAAATGTAAAAATTTGTTTTGCTCATTGCTCTATTCTCAAGGATAATAGGCACGCTATTAACAACAGAGAGATATGTTATGTTACATCTATTTGCTGAATTAGAATTTTCGACCATTATGCTATTGGTTTTGGCGCTGTTTTTTGTTCTCTTTTATGAAGCAATTAATGGATTTCATGACACAGCTAATGCTGTTGCAACAGTAATTTATACAAGAGCATTAAAAGAACAACTTGCTGTTTTTATGGCTGGTATGTTTAACTTTTTTGGCGTTTTGCTTGGCGGTCTTAGTGTGGCTTATGCTATCGTTCATTTGTTACCTACTGATTTATTACTCAATGTAGGTTCATCACATGGGCTTGCTATGGTCTTTTCTATTTTATTTGCGGCTATCATTTGGAATCTTGGAACATGGTATCTTGGTATTCCAGCGTCAAGTTCCCATACCCTGATTGGTTCAATTATCGGTGTGGCACTTACTAACGCATTTATTATGGATACATCAATAATAGAAGCGCTTAATATTCCTAAGATGATTCATATCTTTTTATCATTAATTGTGTCCCCTATTGTTGGTCTTGTGGTTGCGGGCTTGATGATCTTTTTGCTGCGGAAATATTGGACACGTAAAAGCCAAAGTAAAAAAAGTAGTAAAAAACGAGAACGTATTTTCATGACGCCAGAGCAACGTGAAAAACTCTATGGTAAAAAGAAACCTCCTTTTTGGATTCGTATTATGCTTATAATTTCAGCCGCTGGTGTGAGTTTTTCGCATGGTGCTAATGATGGTCAAAAAGGTATCGGCTTATTGATGTTAGTATTAATGGGGATTGCACCTGCTGGCTTTATTGTTAACATGAGTGCTTCTACTTATGATATTGCAAATACGCGCAATGCAATTCACAATATTCAAGAGTACTTTGTTACTCATAACGATGACTTAAATACGATAATTGGTACTCAACCTGCGTTAGACACCAGTATTCCAGAAGGTGATTTGAATAAATATCATTGTGATTATTCACGTTCATTTGTCACATTAGGGATTGCTAATCATTTATTTAACAAAATAAATGATTACGACTCGCTAACTGTTGAACAACGGTCACAAACTAGACGTATATTGTTATGTCTATCTGATACGGTATCTCATGTTGCCAAACAACCGAATGTATCATCAGAAGACAAACAATATCTTAAATCTTTAAAAAATGATTTACTTAAGACGGTAGAGTATGCCCCAATTTGGATTATTGTTGCGGTTGCCTCGGCATTAGCTGTAGGGACGATGATTGGTTGGCGTCGTGTGGCTATTACTATCGGTGAAAAAATTGGTAAAAAAGGAATGACTTACGCTCAAGGCGTATCGGCACAAATCACAACAGCTTTATCCATCGGAATTGCAAGTTACACCGGCATGCCAGTATCGACAACTCAAGTTCTTTCTTCATCTGTTGCCGGGACGATGATTGTTGATGGAGGTGGTGTACAAAGTAAAACTATTAAAAATATAGCCCTAACATGGATTTTAACACTTCCGATTTCTATTTTGTTATCTGGGTCACTTTTTTGGCTTGCTCAAAAATTAATTTAGTAGTAAAACTAGTGTATTGGTTTTCAATTTTTTAGGGCATTAACAATAGGAAGGAGTAAAGTATTATGGCTTATAAACATATATTAGTCGCAGTTGATTTATCACCTGAAAGTGAGGTTCTTGTCGAAAAAGCCGTGTCTATGGCTAGGCCATATAATGCTCAAATATCGTTGATTCACGTTGGTATTAATTATTCAGACCTTTACACGGGTTTAGTTGATATCAATATGAATGATATGAAAGATCGTATTGCCGAAGATGCTCATATTGCTTTAAATAAACTCGCCGATGATGCCGGTTACCCTATTGCTCATACTCTTTCTGGTAACGGTGAATTTGGTCAAGTATTAATTGAAGCTATTCATGAATATGGTGCTGATCTTGTAGTGTGTGGTCACCATCAAGATTTTTGGAGTAAATTAATGTCTTCTGCTCGTCAACTTATTAATAATACTCACATTGATACTTTGATCGTTCCATTAAAGGATGAAGAACCAGCCGAAGAGCAAGCTAAATGAAGTTTTAAATACCAACCCGCTTAATTAGCGGGTTTTTTATAGGTATCGTATAACTATTTTGGATTTTAAGAAAAATAAGTGTGTGTTTTAGTCTATTTACTATTGCTTATTTATGCTTATTGTTGGTTATCGAAATGTACTTAAATTGTGATTTAGCCTATAAGGAGAGCTAATATGAATATCGCTTTAGTTACTGGGGCATCCTCTGGATTTGGACAAGCTATTTGTCGTAAGTTAATTGCTGATGGTTATAAAGTTGTAGGCGTAGCTAGACGTGCGGATAAACTACAAAAACTTGCAGATGAGTTAGGCGTTAATTTTTTACCATTACCATTAGATATAACCCACAAAGATGCAGTAGGTTCTATTTTGTTACAATTGCCTAAAGAATTTCAACCAATTGATATATTGATTAATAATGCAGGTTTGGCATTAGGTTTAGAACCTGCTTATGAAGCAGATTGTCGTGATTGGGAAACAATGATTGAAACTAACATTATTGGATTAGTGAATTTAACTCGCCAAATTTTACCAGAGATGGTTGAGCGTAATTTTGGTTATATTATTAATCTAGGATCTGTTGCGGGTACTTATGCCTATAAAGGTGGAAATATTTATGGTGCATCTAAGGCCTTTGTTAAACAGTTCAGTGCTAATTTGCGTACAGATTTATTAGGTAAAAATATTAGAGTTACCAATATTGAACCTGGATTGTGTGGCGGTACAGAGTTTTCGAATGTACGATTTCATGGTGATGAGCAGAAAGCAGCTGCGGTTTATCAAGGCGTTGAATTTATTACTCCAGAAGATATTGCTAATACGGTTTCTTGGTTGATTAACACGCCAACTCATTTTAATGTTAACTCAATTGAAATAATGCCTGTTGCACAGGCTTCGGCAGGGTTGTCTGTTTGTAAAAAAAATAACTAATAATGTATCCATTGGTTTTGAATATTTCTAGTGTTTTTTATTGAGGATTAAAAAAATAGGTTTGTAAAACAAAATAGACTTGCACTTCTGTTAATGGGTTGTTATTCTTTTGTCTTGTGATTTTGATTGAGGTTTATGGCAATGACATTTTCTGAAGTAACGAAAACATTTGCGACAAGTTTGCCTGGTACAGATAGTTATGTAAAACTAAGAAAGGCAATGAGAACTCTAATTCAAGAAGACCCAAAAAATGCTTCGGTTTATTTTTTGATTTTTGGATTTGCTCGCACATATGTTATGTTATACGAGGATCAGGAAGTATCTCCTCAATTTGCTGAAGATAATCAAAAATTAATGTTATCGTATCTCAATATTTTAGATGAAGCATTAAAGAAACAAGATGCTCAGAGCATATATCAAGCATTGAATAAAGTTGTTAATGAGTATGAAAACAGCAAAAAAGTCTTTTAAAGTAACAGCCTGACATGCAAGTGTCAGGCTGTTTTTTTTAGAGATTAATTTAATATTTTTAGGAAAATTATGATAATTTCAACCAATATGACAGGCATTATTAATACCTTAGGTACTATTACGCGATCTAGGGCGGGTTGATTTTTCCAAAAAATATTCAAAAACCCGCCCTTAAAGGCGGGTTTTTATTTTGTGTAAAAGTAAAGTTGTTAATATAAGCAAAGTAAAAAGTGAAGAATTAAAGATGGAAATAGCGTGATAACACTACAAAATTTTTAATATC
Organism: Gilliamella bombicola; assembly: GCF_900094945.1. GTDB lineage: Bacteria > Pseudomonadota > Gammaproteobacteria > Enterobacterales > Orbaceae > Gilliamella > Gilliamella bombicola. The sequence goes on along the minus strand of NZ_FMAQ01000001.1, from coordinate 382,357 downwards.
TATAAATAAGTACTACAACAATATATTAAATAATAATGGGCATTAATTAGGATAATAAGTAGGGTGTGATATGAAAGTTTTAAAATTTGGAGGAACATCTGTTGCTAACGCTGAACGTTTTTTGCGCGTTGCAGAGATTATTGAAAATAATGCGAAGCAAGAGCAAACTGCTACTGTTTTATCTGCACCTGCTAAAATTACCAATCATTTAGTTGCAATGGTGGAAAAAACAGTCGCAAAGCAAGATATACAAAGTAATATCTATGATGCAGAGAAAATTTTTGCTGAATTATTGGATGGTATTACAAAAGCACAACCTAATTTTGCTTATGATGAAATGAAGCGTTTTGCACTTGATGAATTAAACACTATTAAGAAATTGCTTGAAGGTATTGGTTTACTTGGTCAATGTCCAGACAGTATTAATGCATCAATTATTTGCCGAGGTGAAAAGCTCTCTATTGCTATTATGCAAGAACTTCTTAAAGCTAAAAATCATTTAGTGACCGTGATTAATCCTGTTACCATGTTAGTTGCAGAAGGTACCTATTTAGAATCAACTGTTGATATTGCTGAATCTTCACATCGAATTAGTGAAATGCATATTCCACAAGATCATATTATTTTAATGCCAGGGTTTACTGCAGGTAACGAGAAAGGCGAGCTTGTTGTACTTGGTCGTAATGGTTCGGACTACTCTGCTTCGGTATTAGCAGCGTGTTTACGTGCTAATAGCTGTGAAATATGGACAGATGTCGATGGTGTTTATACTTGTGATCCACGTATTGTTCCAGATGCAAAATTACTTAAAACGATGTCTTATCAAGAGGCGATGGAACTTTCATATTTTGGTGCAAAAGTACTTCATCCTAGAACTATTTTACCTATTGCGCAGTTTCAGATTCCTTGTTTAATTAAAAATACTAATAACCCTGATGCACCAGGAACACTTATTGGTGCCAATGTGGTTGATTCAACAACACCTGTAAAAGGTATCACTAATTTAAATAACATGGCAATGATCAATGTCTCAGGTCCTGGATTAAAAGGGATGGTTGGCATGTCGGCTCGAGTTTTTTCTGCAATGTCTTATGCTGGCATTTCAGTTGTACTTATTACTCAATCATCATCTGAATACAGTATTAGCTTTTGTGTACCTCAAACTGAACTTTATCGAGCAGAAGAAGCATTAAGTGATGAATTTTTCTTAGAATTAAAAGATGGATTACTTGAGCCAATTGAGATAATAGAAAAACAGGCAATTATCTCTGTTGTTGGTGATGGTATGCGTACATTACGAGGATTATCAGCAAACTTTTTTACAGCTCTAGCTAGGGCTAATATTAATATTGTCGCTATTGCGCAAGGTTCATCTGAAAGGTCGATTTCTGTCGTTGTGGATAACGATGTTGCAGTAATGGGCGTACGGGTTGCTCATCAAATGTTGTTTGGTACAGATAAAATGTTAGATGTATTTGTTGTTGGTGTTGGTGGCGTAGGTGGAGCTTTGATTGATCAAATCAGACGACAACAAGAATGGCTAAAAAACAAACAGATTGATTTGCATGTTTGTGGGCTATTTAATTCTAAACATAGCCTGCTTAATCGTGATGGTATTGATCTTAATAATTGGCGAGAGCAAATCAAACACAGCGAAAATGACTACACATTAGATAGTATTATTGAGTTTTCAAAAAATAATAGATTACTCAATCCAATTTTAGTGGACTGCACTTCTAGTAGTGAAGTATCTGATAAATATGCAGACTTTTTAGCTAATGGTTTTCATGTTGTTACGCCAAATAAGAAAGCGAATACGAGTTCAATGGCCTATTATTTGCGTTTACGCCAAGAAGCGGCAAAAAGTAAACGCAAGTTTCAATATGATACTAACGTAGGAGCAGGATTGCCTGTCATTGAAAATCTGCAAAATTTATTAAATGCAGGTGATGAGCTAATCAAGTTTTCAGGAATTTTGTCGGGATCTCTTTCTTTTATATTTGGTAAACTTGATGAAGGAGTGTCGCTGTCAGATGCAACTAAACTTGCTAAAGAAAAAGGTTTTACTGAACCCGATCCTCGTGATGACTTATCGGGCACGGATGTCGCTAGAAAATTATTAATTTTAGCGCGAGAAGCAGGATTACAATTAGAACTAGATCAAATCAATGTCGAATCAGTTCTACCAGCTGAATATGCACAAGGTAGCATTGATGAATTTATGGCTAAATTGCCGCAATTAGATGCAGAGTTTAAAATAAAATATGAACAAGCAGCAAAAGAAGGCAAAGTGTTACGTTATGTTGGTAGCATTGAAAATAATCAATGTAGCGTTAAAATCGAGACGATTGATAGTGATGATCCACTATATAAAGTAAAAAATGGTGAAAATGCATTGGCATTTTATACCCGTTATTACCAACCAATTCCGCTAGTGTTACGTGGTTATGGGGCTGGGAATGATGTCACCGCCGCGGGGGTTTTTGCTGATATTTTGCGCACAACATCAGGCAAAATTGGAGGCTAAATGAATCATAAATCATTAACAGTTTACGCGCCTGCTTCGATGGCCAATATTAGTGTTGGTTTTGATATATTAGGTGCAGCAATTAGCCCAATTAGTGGTGTGATGCTTGGTGATTGTATAACGGTTGAAACTGCCAAGGAATTTTCTCTTACTAGCAAAGGTCAATTTGTTAAAAAATTACCACGCGATCCCAAATATAATATTGTGTTTCAATGTTGGCAACGCTTCTGCCAAGCAATGGGTAGAACGTTACCAGTTAGTATGACACTTGAAAAAAACATGCCAATTGGATCTGGATTAGGCTCAAGTGCCTGTTCAGTAGTCGGATCATTTGTTGCTTTAAATGCGTTTTTTGATAAACCATTTAATCAGTTTGAATTACTTTCGATGATGGGTGAGCTTGAAGGGCGGATTTCAGGTAGTGTACATTATGATAATGTTGCACCCTGCTATTTAGGCGGTATGCAACTTATCCTTGATGAAATGGGTATAATTAGTGAATCTATACCTCATTTTGAAGATTGGTACTGGGTTATGGCATATCCTGGTATAAAAGTATCAACCGCTGAGGCTCGTGCAATTTTACCGGCTTTGTATCAAAAAGCAGATTGTGTTGCACATGGTCGATATGTTGGTGGATTTATTCATGCCTGTTATACCAACCAATCAGAATTGGCAGCATCAATGTTATGTGACAATATTGCCGAACCTTATCGTAAACAGTTATTACCTAACTTTGATGAAACACAAAAACGAGTCAAACAGCTAGGTGCATTAGCGTCGGGGATTTCAGGTTCAGGCCCAACGATGTTTGTTGTGGCAGATAAGCTTGAAACTGCAAGGCAGATCGAATCACTACTTCAGCATTGTTATTTACAAAATGATGAAGGTTTTACTCATATTTGTAAAATAGATACTCAAGGAGCAAAAGTTATTTAATTTGATTTTTTCTTCAATTTCTTACTGATTAAGCTGATATCAGAAAGAGTGAACAATGAAAGCATAAAGATAATCGGAAAATATTATGAAATTGTACAACTTAAAAGATCATTCACAGCAAGTTAACTTTGCACAAGCAGTACAGCAAGGATTGGGAAGAGAGCAAGGTTTATTTTTCCCTGAAACACTACCTAAATTTTCTGCAAATGACATTGAATCACTATTAAAACTAGATTTTGTTACTCGTAGCGCCAAAATCTTATCTGCTTTTATTGGCGATGAGATCAGCTTTGATGATATGCACAGGCTAGTTAAAAATGCATTCCAATTTCCTGCACCTGTAAAATCGATAGAAGCTGACATCGGTTCACTAGAACTCTATCATGGGCCAACGCTCGCATTTAAAGATTTTGGTGGACGTTTTATGGCGCAAGCATTAGTGCAAGTTGCTGCAGATAAAAAAATTACTATTTTAACCGCTACATCTGGTGATACTGGAGCTGCTGTAGCCCATGCATTTTATCATTTACCTAATATTCGGGTTGTAATTTTATATCCTGAGGGAAAAATTAGCCCATTACAAGAAAAACTTTTTTGTACACTTGGTGATAACATCCATACGATTGCGATTCAAAGCGACTTTGACGCTTGCCAAGCATTAGTTAAAAAGGCATTTGATGATGAAGAATTAAAAATTAACATTGGTTTGAATTCTGCTAATTCTATAAATATTAGCAGATTACTAGCACAAATTTGTTATTACTTTGAAGCTTACGCACAACTAACGCCTAAGCAACGAGAACAACTTGTGATTTCAGTACCAAGCGGTAATTTTGGTGATTTGACTGCTGGTTTACTAGCAAAAACAATGGGCTTACCAATTAAACGTTTTATTGCTGCAACTAATGCAAATGATACCGTGCCACGATATTTAGAAACTGGGAAATGGGAACCTCACGCAACAGTTGCAACGCTATCTAATGCAATGGATGTTAGCCAACCCAATAATTGGCCTCGAATTGAAGAGATTTATGCCCGTGAAGGTTGGGATCTTAAATCACTTGGTCATGCAGGCGTGTCAGATGAAATTTCTAAACAAACAGTTCGTGAACTTGATAGCATGGGTTATTTGTCTGAACCACATGGTGCAATTGCTTACCGCGCACTGCGTGATCAATTGCAAGAGGGAGAATATGGTCTTTTCTTAGGTACCGCCCATCCGGCTAAATTTAAAGAAGTGGTTGAAGATATTCTAGGTAAATCTATATCACTTCCTAAAGCATTAGCTGAACGGGCCGATATGACGTTACTTTCTCATTATATGCCTGATGATTTTGATAAATTGCGGAATTTTTTAATTAAATTAGATTGGTAGGTTGTTTTCCCGTCGCTATTTTAGCGACGGATTCATTTTTATAGGCTTTCAATAAATTTTATCCATTTAATTCATCAGTTGATTTTATTAATATTTAATAAATATTTAGTATAACTATTAGCAATGATGTTTATTTTTTTAGTTTATCCTCCCTTAAAATAAGTGCTTAGTGTAGATTATGGGCCGATAAAATTTGTATAAACAGTAATTTTGAATTGAACATATTAACCCGACTTGTTATAAAAGAATCCTTGTTTAAATTAATATTTTCGGCTATTTTAGTATGAATTATAACATTGTTAGGATATTTTTTTATGTACTGCCCGTTTTGTAATGCAGATGATACAAAAGTGATTGATTCTCGGCTTGTTGGAGAAGGCTTTCAAGTCCGTCGAAGACGACAATGTGTCGAATGTAATGAACGTTTTACGACATTTGAAGTCGCTGAATTAATAATGCCAAATGTTATTAAAAGTAATAAAATTCGAGAACCATTTAATGAGGATAAGCTGCGTAATGGTATCAAAAGGGCTCTTGAAAAGCGTCCAGTTGGTTTTGATGCCATTGAAGATGCAATTACACGTATAAAGTCTAAACTTAGAGCAACCGGTGAACGTGAAGTTCCTGCAAAATTAATTGGTGACTATGTGATTGAAGAACTCAAACATTTGGATAAAGTTGCTTATATTCGTTTTGCCTCGGTTTATTTTAGCTTTGATGATATTGAGCAATTTAGTAACGAAATTGCGAAATTACAACAAAAATAATCATTTATATGAACATAACTTGTGATAACGATCGATTTTATATGCAACAAGCAATAGAACTTGCTAAGTTAGGTCGTTTCACCACAACCCCAAATCCAAATGTTGGTTGCATAATTGTTAAAGATAACCAGATTATTGGTAAAGGCTATCATAAAAAAGCAGGACAACCACATGCTGAAGTATATGCGCTACAAATGGCTGGTGATGAGGCGAAAGACTCTACTGCTTATGTAACGTTAGAACCTTGTAGTCATTTTGGTAGAACTCCTCCTTGTGCAGATGCTTTGATTAAAGCGCAACTTAAACGTGTTGTTATTGCAATGCAAGACCCTAATCCAACTGTTGCTGGTAATGGTATTAAACGATTAAGTGATGCGGGAATTGAAGTCACAGTGGGAGTTTTAACTGAACAGGCCGAAGAACTTAATAAAGGTTTTTTGAAACGGATGCGAACAGGTATGCCGTACGTACAACTTAAATTGGCAACATCATTAGATGGTAAAATAGCCATGGCATCAGGTGAAAGTAAGTGGATTACTTCGAGTGTTGCAAGGCAGGATGTACAAAAATTTAGAGCACAATCCTGTTGTATTTTAAGTACCAGAGCTACGGTACAATCGGATAACGCTAGTCTTACAGTTCGAGATGCCGAATTACCTGATGATATCAAGCAAATTTATTCTTCCGAAAAGATTCGGCAACCAGTGCGTATTATTATTGATAGTCAAAATAAACTCACAGGGAATGAAAATATCTTTAAGCAATTAGGTGAAACATGGATCGTGCGGAAGCAAGATATGCCTGTTACTAAACCAAATACAAAGTTAATCATCGAATCATCAGCGAATAAGAATATTAATTTGACTAAATTATTTTCTTTATTAGCTAACAACAATCAAATAAATTCTATTTGGGTTGAAGCTGGCGCTCACCTAGCAGGGGCATTGATAGAGCAAGATTTAGTTGATGAATTGATTATCTATTATGCGCCTAAATTACTAGGCCATAATGCGAAAGACATGTGTATATTGCCTAACTTACAGAATTTGTCAATGGCACCAAAGTTTCGAGTTAAATCAGCTACTATGGTCGGTGAAGATTTACGAGTTATTTTAAAAAAGTGAACCTCATCTCAGTTGTAAAAAGTGTTGAGTTTCTTGAGTGATAATTTAATTGTTAACTTATTTACTTTTGGTCTTAAAACGAAGATAAATGTTAAAAATTCGCATGTTAATCTTTTGTTTGAGGTTGATAAGTTGTATGATAAATTTTATTATCATTAATATTAAGTAGTCATCTGTAACATAGGAAGTGAACATTGGCTAGAGTATCTTCAGCCTTATTGAAACGTCGATTGGAAATCGCAGAAATTGTTCGTATACGTGGTGAAGTTAAAGTTGAAGAATTATCTGAGCAGCTTCAGGTTTCAAATGTAACAATTCGCCAAGATCTAACTTATCTAGAACAACAAGGTTATTTGAAACGTTTTTTTGGTGGTGCAAGTTATATTTCACCTGAGGACTTTATTAATAGTACACCAAATATATTTTCCTGTCAGCGTTATTCAGGAATTAAAACTGATAGTGGTGACGTGAATTTTGTAAAAACTTGTTTAAGTTATATTAATGATGGCGATACTCTTTTTTTGAGTCATGGACGTTTAATTAGAAAGTTAATTCCTTTTTTGCATAATAAAAAGTCATTGAAAGTGATTATGAATGATATTAATAATGCACAATTGGTTAAAGAATTTTCCGATGCTGAAGTAATTCTTATCGGAGGGGTTTTACTTGAGGGAAATGTTTTACAAAATAATAATCCTTTAACTCAATTTTCCATTTCACATTTTATTTTCGAATTTTCCGCTATCAATACGAATAATCACTTGGTGATTGAAAATATTGAACATCAGAAAACTTATCAACAAATACTAAAAATTGCTGACCATACCATTGGTATCTTGCCACCTCAAGAAGAGATTTGTGATAGTCACAGTATTGGAAAATTAAAACACATGGATGTCGTTATATTATCAAGACATGCTGTTACGGAATATCATCAACAATTGATAGACTCTAATTTTAAGCAGCTTGCAGTAAATAAATATTGTGTGACTTATCATAATCTACTTTAGGTATAAATAATATGAATGTTAAAATTTGTACAATTGGAGAGTTGCTTGTTGAATTTATTGCAAAAGAGCCCAATCAACGGTTTTATGAAACTGGTGAATTTACAGGTCCTTATCCCAGTGGTGCTCCAGCAATATTTGCTGATCAGGTGGCAAAATTGGGGGTTCCTGTAGTTTTTTTTAGTTGTGTTGGCAGAGATGTATTTGGGAAAATGTGCATTGATCGACTAAAACAGGATGGTGTTATTATTGATGGTATTACTATTCATAATAAAGCTAATACAGGTAGCACTTTTGTTGTTAATAAAAATATTAGTGAAAAAGATTTCATTTTTAATATTCCCAATAGTGCCTGCGGTTTAATTTCATTCCACCATATTAATGAAAACTTAATAAATGATTGTAATCATTTACATGTTATGGGGTCATCATTATATTCTTTTCGTGCCATTGATGCGATGCGTAAAGCGCTTGATCTTATCAAGAGTAATGGAGGAACAATTTCTTTTGATCCTAATTTACATAAAGAAATGTTAGATATCCCTGAAATGGCGCAATCTTTTGATTATATTTTGGAGTATGCTGATATATTTTTACTTAGTAAATGCGAAGTGCGTTATTTTGCAAATAATAATGATGAAAGCGAAAAGGAAACTATATTAAGTCTGTTTAAAAAAGGCATTAAACATATAGTGATCAAAAATGGAGTTCAAGGCGCTAATTATTATGGATATGACGAACAAAATAACTTTAAAATGATTCATGTTGATGGTTTTTTTAGGGATATAGTTGATTCTAGTGGGGCAACTTGTTGTTTTGACGCAACATTTGTAAGTCTAATGTTAGCAGGTTTTTCTATCGAAAAGGCATTAGAATATGCAAATGCAAGTGGTGCGTTAGCTGCTGCTAAAAAAGGTCCGATGGAAGGAATATCATCCCTTATTGAAATTGAAACATTCATCTCTAAAAATACACCTAGATCGGTTTAATTTCATCAATATTTATTTTTCTAACCTAAAAAAATCCCAATAACAATGTTATTGGGAAAACATAAGGAATAGGAAAACAATGAAATAAATGCATTGTCGGATTGTATTATGCACTTTTTATTGGTAAATGTGTGTAAAGGGAAGTGAATTATTACTTAAATAGTTAGTGCTTATTTTGTTAAATAACCGTAAAGAAAGATTTTTTTATTATCTTAAAAAGTAACTCATTAATTTAACTATAAAAAAAGTTCTAATAGTGAATTAAGAAATAACTTCCCATAATCAGTTATTTGCCAGTTTTGTTTGTTTTCAATTAAATAATTTCTTTCAATGGCGGTTGTTATTTGTTTCTCTACTGTTTGTAAAGGTAAATAAGTCCGTTGTTCAAATTCTTGTTTAGGTGTGGGTTCAAAAAGCCTAAAACGATTCATAAAAAATTCAAAGGGTAGATCTTCTTTTGGTACCGTATAATATTTATCCAAATAACGTCCTTCTAAATAACCTTTTGGATGACGTGTCTTTATGGTGCGAATAACTTTGCCATCAGGTTGTGTTAATTTACCATGAGCACCACATCCAATGCCTAAATAGTCTCCAAATCGCCAATAATTTAAATTATGTTGGCATTGTAAATCCTCTTTAGCATAAGCCGAGGTTTCATATTGCTGGTAACCATGTTTTGTTAATAATTGATGACCTCGTTGATAAATTTCCCAAAGTTTATCGTCATCAGGCAAAACGGGAGGCTTTGATCCAAATAGTGTATTGGGTTCAATAGTCAATTGATACCAAGACAAATGAGGTGGTGCGATAGCAATGGCTTGTTCTAAGTCATATATGGCATCATCAATACTTTGATTTGGCAAGCCATGCATTAAATCTAAATTAAAACTTCTTAAATTTAATGTTTGGGCTAGTTTTCCTGCTGTGATTGCTTCTTTGGGATCATGTATCCGCCCTAATTTAACCAGCTTATCGGCTTGAAAACTTTGCACACCGATTGATATGCGATTTATACCTGCTTGTTGATAACCATTAAATCTTTCTATATCTACAGAATTTGGATTGGCTTCAATGGTAATTTCTGCATTCTTATTTATGGGGATAATCTTATTTATATTCAATAATAATTTATCAATCAATTCAGCAGAAAACAGGCTCGGTGTACCTCCGCCAATAAAGATTGAATGAATTGAACGGTTTGAACAAAAAACAGCATCATGCTGTAAATCTTTAATCAAATGCGCTATATAGGCTTTATAATCTGGCGTTCTTTTAACGGTATGTGAATTAAAATCACAATAAGGACATTTTTGTACACACCATGGCATATGAATATACAAACTCATTGGGATTTTATACATAAACGTAGCCTTTCCTGAAACTTTTTAACAAAAATAACCCGTGTGTTATCTTATTTTTATAGCCTGCCATTTTACTCCAATTTATTAAAAAAAGCTTTTGGCATCTATAGTGTTTTTATTATTAAGTTAAAAAGCGTACAATTATCGATATGTTTCGATATTAATTGTTGATTAAATTTATTATTTAGGAGTAAGTATGAGTATATATAAAGCGATTTTAGATAGTGGCTTATCAGGCGTATCACTAAGCTCATCGGTTAAGCAATCGACTTATGGTGAACTCCCTATTGTGGTTATTAACCATAAAACTTGCAAGGCAGCGGTTACATTACAAGGTGCTCATTTGTTATTTTGGCAGCCTGCTACTGAACAAACTCCCGTTGTTTGGCTAAGCGACAAAACAAATTTTAAACAAGGGGTGGCTATTCGAGGTGGGATACCGGTTTGCTGGCCATGGTTTGGTCAGTTAGGAAATCCTTCTCATGGTTTTGCGCGTATTGTTGAATGGCAATTAGATTCTTGTAAAGAGGATGACAATGGTGTTGATCTCATTTTGTCACTCACGAATAATCAGCAGACAGAACCTTATTGTCGCCAACCTTTTACTGTGTCATTAAATCTTCATTTAGGTAAAACTTGTGAAGTTACTTTAAGCTGTTTTGCTGACTTTGATATAACTAGTGCGCTACATACTTATTTTGGTATTGATAATATTGACCATGTTGTCGTCAAAGGTTTGGGGGAAACTTATCAAGAACGACTTGCTGTTGAAAACAAACCAGTGACAGTAGGTCAATTGACTTTTAATCAAGAAGTCGATCGTATTTATACTGATGCGAGTAAACAACTAACGATAACTGATGGCATCCGAACAATTCGATTAACCAACACTAATGTCAGTGATGTAGTTACTTGGAATCCATGGATAAATAAAGCTAAAGCAATGGCGGATTTTGGTGATGATGAATATAAATCAATGGTTTGTGTTGAAGCCGGTTGTATTACAAAACCATTGAAATCATCTCCCAATAAGAAATCAACTTATGGTTTTCTTATAGAGGTGATCTAATCGTTCATATTTTATGCCACATACGCAATCAATGTTTTACTCAATTTGCATATGATTAATTGATTGCGTTTATAGGGATAACACTTTATAATCCACAACACTTTTTAAAGTGCTAGTTTGATAGTCAACTACTGGGTCGCCTGTAATTGGCTTTTATTTTTAATAATTAAGAGAAATAAATATGTTTACATTCAAAGCTGAAGTTAGAAAAGAGCATGGTAAGGGTGCGAGCCGCCGCCTGCGTCACGCTGGTCAATTCCCAGCCATCATTTATGGTGGAACTGAACCTGCAATCTCTGTTGTGCTTGATCACAACCAAATCTTTAATATGCAAGAGAAACCAGAATTTTATTCTGACGTGTTAACTGTTGAGGTTGACGGCAAAGCAGTTAAAGTCAAAGTACAAGCAGTTCAACGTCATGCGTTTAAACCAAAATTAGTTCATATGGATTTTGTACGCGCGTAATTTATGTAGTGGAATATTATCCATACTTGTTTCAAACAAAAGGTCACCACAGAGGTGACCTTTTTGTTTTAGAGCTAATGCAGGCTAATGCCTATTGTTATGATTTATCCTGTACACTAACCATCCAACATAATAGAATGATTATATTACACCATCCTAGGAGAAAACCATGTCTGATATCCCAGCTTGCGATTTAGTTATTTTTGGTGCTAAAGGGGATTTGACTAGACGTAAATTACTACCGTCTTTATATCAATTAGAAAAGTATGGAAAACTACCTGAACAGACCAAAATTTTAGGCGTAGGGCGCGCTGATTGGGATCATGCTGCTTATTGTGAGGTAGCAAAAGATGCGTTAACCTCATTTATGCCGGAGCCGCTAGACGATAGTATTTGGCAACGATTTAGTCAACGATTGGATTTTCATAAACTAGATGTTAATGATAGCGCTGGTTTTGAACGATTGAAAAATAAACTGGATTCAGGTCATCCCGCTATTTTCTATTTTGCAATGCACCCAGGTACTTTTGGGACTATTTGCCAAGGTTTAGCTGCTGCTGGATTAAATCAATCGCAAAACCGTATTGTGATGGAGAAGCCGCTTGGAACTGATTTGCAATCATCTCGCGAAATCAATGATTCGGTGGCTAAATTTTTTAGCGAATCGCAAGTCTATCGTATTGATCATTACTTAGGGAAAGAATCAGTACTAAATCTCTTAGCCTTACGTTTTGCTAATACAGTGTTTGCGTCATTTTGGGATCGTAATTCTATTGATCATGTCGAAATTACGGTAGCAGAACAAGTAGGTATTGAAGGTCGCTGGGGATATTTTGATAAAGCTGGTCAAATGCGTGATATGGTACAAAATCATCTATTACAAATCTTAACTATGATTGCCATGTCACCACCTGCTGACCTTAAAGATGATAGTTTACGTAGTGAAAAGATAGCTGTACTAAATGCCCTTAGACCAATTGATAAAACCAATATACGCGAAAAAGTGGTTCGTGGACAATATACAGCAGGATTTGTTAATGGTGTTAATGTACCGGGCTATTTAGAAGAAGACGGTGCAAATCAAAAAAGCAATACCGAAACATTTGTTGCCATTCGAGTTGATATTGATAACTGGCGTTGGGCGGGCGTCCCATTTTATTTACGTACAGGTAAACGTTTACCGAGCAAATGTTCTGAAGTTGTTGTTTATTTTAAACCATTACCGCTTAATCTATTTAGTGAATTTTATCCACAATTACCACAAAATAAATTGACGATTCGTTTACAACCTGATGAAGGAATGGATATTGAAATTCTAAACAAAGTACCTGGGTTAGATAGCACTCATAATCTGCAAACCACTAAACTTGATTTAAGTTTCAGCGAAACTTTTCACCAACAAAGCGCTGATGCCTATGAGCGTTTATTACTTGAAGTTATGCGGGGGCGCCAAGCGTTATTTGTTCATCGTGATGAAGTTGAAGCAGCATGGAAATGGGTTGATTCAATTATTAGTGCATGGGAAACAGAAAAAGAACCACCAAAAACTTATCAAGCTGGAACTTGGGGACCCGTCGCATCGGTTGCCTTAATCACTAAAGATGGGCATTCATGGCACGAATTTGAATAAAGGAAAAGTAACTATGTTTACGTTAAATAAATATCAAAATAGTCAGTTATTGATCGAAGATCTAACCTCACATATTGTCAATGAATTAAAACAGGCAATTGTACAAAAAGGACATGCTTCTATTGCGGTTTCGGGAGGTAAAACACCTATTCCATTATTTGTTTCATTAAGTCAACAAAATATAGAATGGAGCCGAGTTTTTATTACATTAGTTGATGATAGATGGGTTGATGATAATGATGATGCCAGTAACGAAAAGTTAGTGATGACGCATTTATTACAAAACAATGCAAAATTGGCTAATTTTGTCGGTTTAAAAAACAGTTGTGATAATCCATTTGATGGCGCCGAAATGACTGACAAGATGTTAGATAAAATTCCGATGCCATTTGATGTAATTGTTTTAGGTATGGGCGAAGATGGACATACAGCTTCATTATTCCCAGGGGCAGCTAATTTAGCGGCCGGTTTAGATATGAAATCAGGTCGAAAAGTTGTCGGGATGACACCATTAACAGCGCCACTTGATCGTATTACTTTAACGTTACCTACTATTTTAAATAGTAAAAATATCTATCTACATTTAGTTGGTGAAAGTAAAATGCAGGTATTAGAACAAGCCGAAAAAGATCATAATGTTAATCAAATGCCTATTCGAGCTGTTTTGCAGCAGGACAAAGTGAATGTCACAGGGTTTTGGACTGCATCTTAAATTTTCTTCAGTTTTGTTTGCCAACTTGCGTCGGTAATGAATTTTTACAATAAATTTTGCTTCCAAAGCACAGTGTAAGTGGTTTAGAAAATTAGTTTAAACAGAAAAAATACCTTATTCAAGTTGAAACCTGCGTCAGCGGTTGAGACTCTTTATAGTACATGCAATTGTTCAACACTGAATAAGTGGCTTAGCAGTATCGCTGAATAAGCGAAAAAAAACGGAACTCACATGTTCCGTTTTTTTGTATACTAAATCCTTGTATTCACTCGGCCAAAGAAAATATAGACAATAACCGCTAGAAAACCAAAAGCCAGAGACACAAAAAACATTGCCTGATAAGCGCAGTTTATTGAAATTATTTGATGTTGAGTGAGGTTGATTAATATTCCTGATAATATGCCTCCAAATGCACCACCAATTTGCTGTGTAACACGCGTGATAGCGCTCGTATCCTTAATTTGATTTTTATCACAGAACTCAAATGGAGAAGAGAGAACAGCAATCGTGGCGACGCCTAATCCGGAACCTCGAACAGTAAAACCGATAATTTCAAAGGCGTTGCCACCTACTTGAATTATTAATATACTTATTGCTGATATTATTAATCCTACACCAATAATTAGAAATGAATTTATCTCACTTAGAGATTTATAAATAAATTTTCTAGCCAACCAGGCACCTACACCTTGTAGAGCTAGCAACATACCAATATATGTAATAGATATATTATCATTTATTGCTTGTATTAAAGGAAAAAAAATCATGAAACCAAAAAAGATAAGTGACGTCAGAAATCCCATAATTATTGCGAACGAATATTGAATACAACTAAATGAACTTAAATCGATCAGTTTACTGTCTGACTTGTTATTAATAATAAGCGAAACCATCATCAAACCAATACCTAAAACTAGCATAATAATATTAAAAATATCAAAAAAATGCCCAGAAGTGATATTTTTAATAGAGATGAAAAATATTATTAAAGCAATTAAAAATGTCATTAATACATAAATATTCATATTGTATTTAGACGTTTTATTATCAGGCATTGTCGTTCTACCAAATAAAAAAGCCATAAGTACTAAAGGTATGTTGATAAAAAAAGCTATTCTCCAATTTAATTGTTCTGATATGATTGCTCCAAAAATTGGCCCTAGTGCAGGGGCAAAGACTGACGGAATAGCAATCAATGCCATAACCGGCTTTAGTCTTTCCTTACCAAAATAAGTTGCTATTGTAGATTGAGTAATAGGAATTAAAATTCCTGCACCAAAACCTTGTAAACATCTATACAAGATTAAAGAAACCAGATTATATGAAAATCCAACTAATATAGAACCAACAAGAAAGACAAAAATTGAGCATACCCATGCTTTCTTGAGTCCAAAATTTTCATGTACATAAGGTGATAGTAATATGCCAGCTGCGCAAGCAAGCATATATATAGTAACAGCCCATTGCATATAAGCATAAGAGGCATTAATGTCATTCGAAATTGAGGGTAAAATAACATTAACAATACTGCTATCTAATAATGGCAATATACTAGATAGTGTCATAGCAAACACTAACTTTCTTTCTGAGGTTGTCAGGTCAATCGATTGTTTCATATTAAACTCTTTCCAGATTATATTGAGTTGCGCCTAGTGTATATATTTCACTGAACGTTGGTGGTGTAATTTCTTTGTAATTTTTAAGTATTGAAACTAATTTTTGAAGGGCGATATTTAATTGTATATTTGTAAATTGAGCACCAATACAAGCATTAATTCCCACTCCATATGAAAGATGTCCCTTAAATTCTCTTCGTGGATTGAATGTGTTTGGATGTTCAAAATATTTTTCATCTCTATTTGCTGATGGTATTAAGGAAAATATTAAATCTCCTTTTTTTAAGTTAACACCTTCAACACAACTATCATCCTCGACTTGGCGTGGAATTAAATGAACAGGTGGTGTAATACGTAAGCTTTCCTGCAAGATACTATTAGTGCTGCAATCATTGGAGATAACTAGATCAATATAAGATTCATTTCTATAAAAGTGATAGATACAATTTGCTAAAACTTTATCAACTGGTTCTGAAGCTGCAAGTAAAATGTTTAATGAAAGCGCGACTATCTCACTATCACTTAATATTTCACTTTCATTACTATTATGAATAATAAAAGAAATAATATCATCTCCAGCACACTTTTTACGTTCATCGATTAAATCCAATATCACTTTTTCCAATTCTTCAGATGCAAATAGTGCGATATCTTCAGTAAACATGTTTTCCTTTCATTTCATTTTATACCTCTTTCTAGACAGCTAGTTACTAAAAATATATATAACATTAATAATTTCAATTGTTTATATTAAATAATATTTTTTTAAATCATTCATGATTTATTGCTAATTTATTTTTAATATATATAGTTATATTTATTTTATTTGAATTAAGTTGGGCTAATTTAGGATAGTTAGTAAAACAAAAATTTACTAACTAATTCCAGCCACAAAATATTACTTAGAGGCCATATAAATGAATATTTCACTCATTTCGCCAGAGGTCGCTTCTTCTGATAGCGAACCTATGATTATATCGGCATCACTCAAATCCCCATCAGTGAAAGTAACAGAACGTCATCATCATTCGAGAGGACAACTAGCTGGTACATTACAAGGTTTAATTTCAATTGAAGTGGAAAGTAGTCAATGGGTAATACCCGCAACTCATGGTATATGGATACCTCCAGATACACAGCATTCTCTTCTCGGATCACATGGGCCATTCTACGGATGGAGTATCTATATACAAAAAAGCGAATGTAATAATCTGCCGAATAAATCCTGCATGCTAGAATTATCTACTCTATTGCGTGAAGCAATTACCCGAACCATGACATGGAATAATTCAGAATTGCAACCCGAGCATAAGCGATTGATGGCAGTGATTGTCGACGAGATTAGTATAATACCTCAAGTTGATATAGCACTCCCAATGCCAAAAGATATTCGTTTGTTAAAAATTGCTTTAGCTTTGTCTAATAATCCTAGTGATGATAGAAACATTAATGAATGGAGCGTTTGGGCTGGGATTTCTCGACGCTCATTAACTCGTCGATTTACAAATGAAACTGGATTTAATTTCACAGAATGGCGACAGAAACTACGTATGTTAAAAGCTTTAGAGTTGCTTGTTGCGGGCAGACCTATCACAGAAATTTCTTTAAATTTAGGTTATGATAATATTAGTGGTTTTATTGCTATTTTCCGTCGAAATTTCGGGGTAACTCCAGGTAACTATCAAAAAGCGATGAGAAATAACCGCCCATGGAGAAACTTTAATGACACTATCATTTAAAATGATAATTATATTAATGATAAATTAGGGCGTGTTGATCTTTCGTGATTATTTTTTAGACGGCATGATGTGAGTTATAATAATTCTGCAAAAAACAACCATAACTCGATTCATCATGCCAAGAACAATGCTAACAGATAAACGGTGGGAAAAGCTACTACAAATAATGAAAAATACCGGCCGAGTTTATAATAAATCCGAGCATCGGATGACGTTTGAAGGGCTCCTTTTCCGAATGAGAACCGGTATTCCTTGGCGAGATTTGCCAGAAGAGTTTGGTGAATGGAGCACCGTCTATAGACGATTTAATTTGTGGTCTAAAAAAGGAATATTAGTTGATATTTTCAAACATTTATCACAACTAGCGGATTTTGAATGGGTGTTCCTAGATGGCTCGATTATCAGGGCTCATCAACACAGTACAGGCGCTGCAACGGAGCATTCCGAGCAAATAGGTCAGAGCTGTGGTGGTCATTCAACTAAAATTCATCTTGCGGTTGATAGTGGTGGTTTGCCTATTTGTTTTGAGCTATCTGAAGGACAACGACATGATATCACTTATGCAGAAACCCTAGTTGAAAAACTCGATGAAGTGAATACAGTGATAGCCGATAAAGGTTATGACAGCGAGCCTTTTTGGTGCTTTGTTCGTCAAAAAAGCGGACGAACGGTGATTGCTAAACGTAATTATGGTAAGGATATAGATAAAAGCAGTATAGATAGGTGCCTTTATCGCTATCGTCATTTAGTCGAGAATGCCTTTGCTAGAATCAAGCAATATCGTCAAATATCAACTAGATACGATAAGTTAGAAAGGAATTATGCCAGTATGGTATCACTGGCATTTATGTTAATGTGGCTGCCAATGTATTGTTGAGCAATTTATGTACAGCAAAGATCAACAGCCCCTAATATTTTTTTGATATAGATAATTTTTTGTGTCGTAAAAACTAGCTAATTCACTCATCTAATGTTGCTTCGCCTACTCCAAAATGTTTAGCTAACTCGCCAATAAAAAGATAGGCATTGGTTAAGGCACAATTTACCAATTGTTGTTTTAAACTGTCCTTTAAATTTTTTAACTATAATATGTTTCCCTCTATGATTTTTTGTGATATTTGTTCATTTTTAGGACAAATATCAATCTTTTATAAATAATTAACCAAGTACCTATTATTTTATAAAATTTTGTGGTAAAAAGTGGGGTTAAGTGGTAAAAATAGGGTTGTTTATTAACACGTTGATTTATATTGATTAAAAACTAATGAAAAATTAATAAATAATGGTACTTTTATGTTTAGTGGTGCAATTTCGGTCAATTTAGATAATAAAGGACGGTTAGCAATTCCTACTCGTTACCGTGAACCTTTATCTGAAGGTATTGTTTGCACAATTGGTTTATACCATTCTTGTTTGACGCTTTATTCTCTATCTGAATGGAAATGTATTGAGCAACAGCTTGCAACATTATCAACGATTGTAGAAGCTGAACGTAGAATTAAGCGATTGTTATTGGGTTATGCAACTGAGTGTTTGATGGACAATTCAGGTCGAATTTTATTGCCACCTACATTACGTACTTATGCAAAATTAGAAAAAAATACAATGTTTGTTGGTCAATCTAATAAATTTGAAATTTGGGATGAGACAATTTGGTATCAACAAATAAGCGACGATATTGCTGCGTTACCCACAGATATTGAAAGTTTATCAGATAATTTAAAAAGTTTAACTATTTAATAAGAGTAAAAGATTAATGGATTATCAACATACAACAGTATTATTAAACGAAGCTGTAGAAGCATTAAATATAAAAAAAGATGGCATTTATGTTGATGGTACTTTTGGGCGAGGAGGTCATTCTCGTTTAATACTTGAACAACTTGGAGCACAAGGACGATTGATTGCTATTGATCGTGATGAGCTTGCTGAGCAAGCCGCTTTGCAGATAGAGGATTCAAGATTTACTTTTATTCGTGGAGAGTTTTCAAATATATATCAATATATTAGTGAATTAGAGCTATTGGGTAAAATTAATGGTGTTTTGTTAGACCTCGGTGTTTCATCACCACAACTTGATGATCCCGAAAGAGGATTTTCTTTTATGCGTGATGGGCCGCTTGATATGAGGATGAATAACCATAAAGGTTTGACAGCAAGTGAATGGTTACTCAGCAGTGACGAAGAAAATATTACATGGGTATTAAAGACATTCGGTGAAGAGAAATTTGCCAAACGCATTGCTCGAGCGATCGTGGAACAGAATAAAGTTTCACCAATCACCCGTACATTGGAGTTGGCTAATTTAATTGAAAAAGCAACACCAAGAAAAGATAAAAACAAGCATCCCGCTACACGCAGTTTTCAAGCTATTCGTATTTATATTAATAGCGAATTGGAAGAAGTTGAGCAAGTATTAAATAGTAGTTTATCTGTTCTTGCCAATCATGGAAGGCTTGCTGTTATTAGCTTTCATTCTCTAGAAGATAGAATTGTAAAGCAATTTATTAGTAAACAGAGTAAAGGTCCGAATTTACCTGAACGATTACCACTGACAGAACAACAAATTAAACAATATGGTGGTGCTAAATTCAGATCTCTTGGCAAAATTAAGCCAAATACGATTGAAATTAATAATAACCCACGTTCTCGAAGTGCAATATTAAGGGTGGCAGAAAGGAAAAATGAATAGTAACCAATATAATGAGACTTTTCCAGATAAAACCTACATTGATAAAGATCCTCAAAAAAAACCGAGTAGGAGTTTATTTGGTTTAATTATTGGTGATTTATTTGCTCATCAAAAAATTTCATTGATATTACTTGTAATGATTATTATTTCTGCTGGTGCTGTATTAATAACAACGCAGCAGGTTCGTAAACAGCTATTTGAACGCGAGCAACTTTTGTTAGAACAAGATGTTTTAGAAAGTGAATGGAGAAATTTGGTTATTGAGGAAAATGTACTTGCTGATCCAAAGCGTGTTGAAGAAAAAGCTAAGAACCAATTAGGTATGTCTTATGTGACACCACAAAATGAAACAGTTATTGTGATAAAGAGTAAATAATGAAACCTGTCACTAAACATCAAAAAGATAAAGTTAAAAAGATTGTAAAGGTAAATAAAGCCAATAAGCTGAATAGTAAAAAACAGTTTTTTACACTGAATCGTTTTTACATTGTATATGGTTTTATTATTTTTGCGATTATTTGTCTTATTATTCGAATGGCACTATTGCAAATTATTGAGCCTGATAAACTTATTGCTGAAGGCAATAAGCGTTCTATTCGTCACCAAGAAATGGATGCACCAAGAGCCATGATCACCGATCGTAATGGTCGAGCATTAGCAGTAAGTGTGCCGATGTTTGATGTTTGGGCGGATCCTAAAATTGTGGTACAAAAAGGTGGTGTTAAAGCACATGATATTCGGTGGCAAGGGTTAGCTAAAACGTTAAATATCCCTATGTCAACATTAGAACAAAAACTAGGCAATCCATCAATGCGATTTGTTTATTTGTCTAAACAAGTAACACCAACAATATCTGACTATTTAAAAAAACTGAAATTACCGGGAATATCATTTGCAAAAACATCTAAACGCTATTACCCAGCGGCAGAAAATATAGCTCAATTAATTGGTTTAACAGATATTGATGAAAATGGCACTGAAAAGGGGTCTGAAGGTATCGAAAAAAGTTTCAATAAGTGGTTAATTGGAGAATCTGGGCAAAGAATAGTTAGGCGTGACCGAGTAGGCCGTGTTATTGAAGAATTAGAGCGAACGGAAAGTGAAACAGCATCAGATTTAACTTTAAGTATTGATGAACGTTTACAATCTTTAGTTTATAGTGAACTAAGTCAGGCAGTTGAGTTTAATAAGGCTGATAGTGGTACTGCGGTTTTAATAGATGTGCATACCGGTGAGATTTTAGCGATGGCAACCAGTCCATCTTATAATCCAAATAATCGTTCATCAATTGATTATAGTTTATTGAGAAATAGAGCTGTTACCGATGCATTTGAGCCAGGTTCTACAGTTAAACCTTTAGTTGTGATGGCAGCCTTAGAGAAAAAAATTGCGGATTTGAATACTATTGTTGATACCAGACCATTTTTAGTAAATCGTTATGAAATTAAAGATGTATCGTATCAAAAATCATTGAATTTGGCTGGTATTTTAGAAAAATCAAGTAATGTAGGTGTGAGTAAATTAGCCTTACAAATGCAGTCTAATGAGCTTGTTGAATATTATAGTCGTTTTGGGTTAGGTCAACCAACAGGCCTTGGTTTGGGTGGTGAAGTTAGTGGTTCAATTGCGGCTGATAGAACCCGAAAGTGGGCAGATATTGAGCGGGCAACTTTTGCTTTTGGATATGGGTTAAGCGTGACTCCTCTACAATTAGCAAGGGCCTATGCAACTATTGGTAGTTATGGAGTTTATCGCCCTGTTTCTATTTTAAAAGTGACCGAACCTGTTAAAGGTGAGCGAGTTGTAGAAGAAAAAATAGCTAAAACAGTAGTTCAATTAATGGAAGCGGTTGCAGTGACTGGTGGTGGGACCAAGGCATCTGTTCCTAGCTATAGTGTAGGTGTAAAAACTGGTACAGCTAAGAAATTATCTGGCGGACGCTATGTTAATCAATATCTTGCTTATACCGCAGGTATCGCACCAGCTACAGGGCCAAAATATTCATTGGTTGTTGTTATTGATAACCCTAAAGCTGGTCAATATTATGGTGGTTCAGTTTCAGCTCCTGTATTTAGTCGCATTATGGGTGGCGTGTTAAGAACCATGAATGTTCAGCCTGATCGCCAAGTTGATGGACAAATGATTATTTATTAATAGGTAAAAAATGATGGCTACAAGCACGTTTAAAACATTATTTGAATTATTAGGTGGGAATCAAAATTTAGAACTGGACGATTTTCCGCTTAATCATTTGCGTATTGATAGTCGTAATGTGAAAAAAAATGATGTTTTTGTTGCTATAAAGGGGCATTCTGTTGATGGTCGTGCATTCATCCCTCAAGCTATTTCAGCCGGTGCAGTCGCTGTGCTAGTCGAAACAAATAGCAAATTAAGTGATTTAAAAATAGATTATCTTGAGCATGATAATTTATTTGTAATCCCACAAATTAGTGTTTTTCAACTTTCACGGCGTTTGTCTGTGATTGCTAATGATTTTTATCATTCTCCTTCTAAAAAATTATCCGTTATTGGTGTAACCGGAACAAATGGAAAAACAACTGTTACACAACTCATTGCTCAATGCACAACATTACTCAACGATAAAACGGCAATTTTAGGAACTATTGGTAATGGTATTTATAATCAACTTGAACCAGCTGTAAATACAACCGCATCGGCAATAGATGTACAATCTTTATTATCTGATTTTGTAAAAGAACAAGTAAAAGTTGTAGCGATGGAGGTTTCTTCTCATGGACTTGTAATGAATCGAGTTAAAGGTTTAAATTGTGCAGCAACAGTCTTCACCAATTTGAGTCGTGATCATCTTGATTATCATAAAACCATGAGTAAATATGCAAAAGCAAAATGGTCATTATTTAGTCCTGATGAAAAAGAAAGGTTAGTTGAAACTTCGGGAAAATCGATTATTAATTATGATGATAAATATGGTAAACGATGGATTGAAAAGCTTTCACATGTGACAGCTGTATCATGCCAACCGAAATCATTATGTCGGTTAAAAGCTTTAAATAGACCTTATGTTGGTGTTTCTATGATCGAATATAATGATAAAGGCGCTAAAATTCATATGGAGTCAAGTTGGGGAAATGCCATTATCAATAGTCGGTTATTAGGTGAATTTAATGTTTCTAACTTATTAATATCTATTGCCACATTACTAACACTTAATTATCCATTTTTTGCTGTAGTGAATATGGCTTGCTTTCTTAAGCCGATTTGTGGTCGGATGGAAGTGTTACATGAAAAAAATAGCCCTACAGTCATTGTTGATTATGCGCATACGCCAGATGCATTACAAAAGGCATTACAAGCGAGCCGGATCCACTGCCAAGGAACGTTATGGGTTATTTTCGGTTGTGGTGGTGATAGAGATACAGGGAAAAGACCATTAATGGCAGAAATTGCGGAACAATTTGCTGACAAAATTGTGCTAACTAATGATAACCCCCGAACCGAAGATGAAATCAAGATTATTCACGATATTCAACAAGGTTTACATAGCACTGACAACATACAAATAATCCCGGATAGAGTTCAGGCTATTACACAAACATTATCGCAAGCCAAAATTAATGATGTGATTTTAATTGCAGGTAAAGGTCATGAGGACTATCAAATAATTGGTAAAACTAAATATCATTATTCTGATCAAGAAATAGTGAAACAGCTTTTAGGAGCAGAGAATCGATCATGATTCCATTAAAAATTAAAAAAATAAAAGAAGTTGTGAATGGTCAGTCTTATTATATTCAAGATGAAAATAAGGTTATTGATTCTATTTGTACAGATTCCAGAAAAATTACCCCACAGTCACTGTTTATTGCATTAACTGGTGATAATTTTGATGGGCATCAATTTGTTTCACAGGCAATAAAAGATGGTGCTATTTTGGCTATTGTTAATCATAAAATAGATGATGCTTCAATACCACAAATAGTCGTCGATGATACTCGGCAATCACTCGGACAAATTGCCACTTTTATTCGAGAACAGAGCCAAGCTAAAATTGTTGCTTTAACTGGCTCATCAGGAAAGACTTCCGTTAAAGAGATGACGGCGGCAATTTTACAACATTGTGGGCAAACACTTTACACGCAAGGTAATTTTAATAACGATATTGGTGTACCATTAACATTATTTCGCTTAACCGAGCAAGACCAATTTGCAGTGGTAGAGCTAGGTGCTAATCATATTGGCGAAATTGCCTATACAACTAATATAGTTAAACCGCAAAGCGCTTTAATTAATAATATTGCCGAGGCCCATATTGAAGGTTTTGGTTCACTTAACGGCGTGGCAACGGCTAAAGGTGAAATTTTTGCAGGCTTACCTCAAAATGGCATTGCTATCATTAATTTAGATAGTTGCTCTGATAGATGGTTTACTCAGCTAACAAACAAAAAAGTTTGGACTTTTTCATTAGCAAATTCATCAGCAGATTTTTATGCTAGTAATATTCAACATACTGAAAGTACGACCTTTACATTGCATACGCCAAAAGGTGAATGCTCAATTCTCTTACCGCTAGTTGGATTGCATAATGTGTCAAATGCGATCGCTGCATCCGCTTTAGCAATTTCTGTTGGTGCAAATTTGGATCAAATTAGAAACGGTTTAACAACTTTAAAACCAGTAAAAGGTCGATTATATCCAATAAGATTAAACCAAACTCAATTAATTTGGGATGATTCTTATAACGCCAACGTTGGGTCAATGTCAGCGGCAGTTAAGGTATTAGCAAAACAACCAGGGTATCGAGTTTTAGTCGTTGGTGATATGGGGGAACTTGGTAATGAGGCTGAAAAATATCATCGACAAATCGGCGAGCTTGCTTATCAAGAAAAGCTAGATTGTGTCGTTAGTGTCGGTAAATTAAGTCAATATATTAGTCAGTATAGTGGTGTAGGTTATCATTTTAATAATAAACAAGATGCAGTAAATTTTCTGTTAATGCTCTTAAATCAACATCCCTCTTTAACAATGTTAGTTAAAGGTTCGCGTAGTGCGAAAATGGAAGAGCTTATCGAAAAAATTCAAATTGAACAACTCAAAATGAATCAGGATTAAAATTATGTTGGTGTGGATATCAGAATATTTAGTTAAATATTTTAGTTTTTTTAATGTTATTTCTTATTTAACCGTAAGAGCAATTTTAGCGTTGTTAACCTCATTGTTAATTTCATTAATAATGGGGCAAAAAGTCATTGATTGGTTGCAGAAATTACAAATTGGCCAAGTTGTTCGCCATGATGGACCTGAATCTCATTTAAGTAAAAAAGGTACACCAACAATGGGAGGTACATTAATTCTTGCATCAATTTCGATCTCGGTATTTTTATGGGCAGATCTTCGTAACCCTTATGTTTGGCTGGCATTATTTGTATTGATTGGCTATGGAATTATTGGTTTTGCTGATGATTATTTAAAAGTTATTCGTAAAAATACAGCGGGTCTTATTGCAAGATGGAAGTATTTTTGGCAATCGGTCATTGCATTAATTGTTGCTTTTGGTCTTTATGTTTATGGAAAAGATAGCTCAGTAACTGTACTAGTTGTGCCTTTTTTTAAAGATGTTATGCCACAGTTAGGATTATTATTTATTCTTTTTACCTATATTGTCATTGTGGGGGCTGGCAATGCTGTTAATTTAACCGATGGGCTGGATGGATTAGCTATTATGCCGACAGTCTTTGTTGCTGCTGGTTTTGCTCTAGTATCTTGGGCAACTGGCAATGTTAATTTTGCTGCTTACTTACATATTCCTTATATTAAATTTGGTGGTGAATTGATGATTGTCTGTACCGCAATTATTGGTGCTGGGTTAGGTTTTCTATGGTTTAATACTTATCCTGCTATGGTTTTTATGGGTGATGTCGGATCGCTTGCATTGGGGGGGGTGTTTGGCATTATAGCTGTTTTATTACGACAAGAATTCCTATTATTGATAATGGGTGGCATATTTGTTGTAGAAACATTATCCGTAATTTTGCAAGTTGGTTCATATAAATTAAGAGGTAAACGGATATTTAAAATGGCACCGATTCATCACCATTATGAATTAAAAGGTTGGCCAGAACCTCGTGTTATTGTACGTTTTTGGATTATTTCATTAATGTTGGTATTAATCGGTTTATTAACTTTGAAATTACGTTAATTTAAAAACAGCTCAGGATTGAATCATGGTTAGCTATCAAGGTAAAAATATTGTTATTGTCGGATTAGGTATCACTGGTCTTTCTTGTGTGAATTATTTCCTTGCTCAAAATATTATCCCAAAAGTAATCGATACTCGTTTAAAGCCGCAAGGATTAGAACAATTAGATAACCGAATTAATTATCACTTGGGAGATTTAAAAATTGATTGGTTGCTAAATGCCGATTTAATTATCGTTAGCCCAGGCATTCCATTATCAACCCCTGAATTACAAAAAGCTAAAGAAAAAGGCGTAGAAATTATAGGTGATATTGAACTTTTTTGTCGTGAAGTTAATGCCAAATCTAATAAAAAAATTGTTGCTATTACTGGCGCAAATGGTAAAACTACTGTTACTACATTAATTGGTGAAATCATTAAGTCAGCAGGTATTAGTGTTGGTGTTGGTGGTAATATAGGACAGCCTGCATTATCTTTATTAAACCAAGATTACGATGTATATGTTTTAGAACTATCGAGCTTTCAGCTAGAAACGACTTACAGCTTAAAAGCAACAGTTGCAACAATTTTAAATATTTCAGAAGACCATATGGATCGTTATCCTCTTGGTTTAATGCAATATGTTGAGGCTAAGCACCGAATTTATCATAATGCAACATACTGTGTGATTAACAATGACGACCAATTAACCATTCCAACAGATAAACAAAGCGATATAGTTTCATTTGGTGTTGATAAAGGTAATTATCATTTAGATAACCACTATGAGCATCTGATTGTACAAGATCAACCTTTGCTAGCAACAAAAATGATGAAATTAACTGGATGTCATAACTATCTTAATGCACTAGCAGCTTTAGCGATAGCTGATAAATTAAATATTTCACGACAATCAAGCATTGCAACAATTGCTTCATTTCATGGTTTACCACATCGGTTTGAATTAGTGTTGGAAAAGAATGGTGTAAAGTGGATTAATGATTCCAAA
Source organism: Gilliamella bombicola (assembly GCF_900094945.1). GTDB lineage: Bacteria > Pseudomonadota > Gammaproteobacteria > Enterobacterales > Orbaceae > Gilliamella > Gilliamella bombicola. The sequence continues at coordinate 355,175 of NZ_FMAQ01000001.1, read as the reverse complement.
GCAACCAATGTTGGTAGCACTGAAGCCGCTCTAAACAGTGTGGTTTGCAAAGGAAAATTATATTTATTATTAGGTGGAGATGGGAAATCTGCTGACTTTTCGTTATTAATTCCTTACTTAAAAAATAGGAATATAGAGGTTTTTTGTTTTGGTCGAGATCGTTATTTACTTAGTAAATTAGCTCCAAATATAACAACAATCACAGAGACAATGGCTGAATCAATGCAAATTATTGCTAAAAAAGTGGTATCAAATGATGTGGTTCTACTTTCTCCCGCTTGTGCAAGTTTAGATCAGTTTAAAAGTTACGTTGAACGAGGAAAACAGTTCGCATATCTTGCTGAACAATATACTCAAGGGAGTGGAATATGACATTATTTTGGTTAAAAAAACAAGTTAATCCACATATCCCATTTGACAATCAGTTACTTTGGACTGTGCTTGGTTTAATGATTTTTGGCTTAATAATGGTAACATCGTCTTCAATGTCATTTAATGATAGTAATCCATTCTTTTATACACAACGAGAGCTTATTCAGTTAGGAATATCGTTATTTTTAATGTCTATTACGTTGTATATTCCGATGCAACGTTGGCAACAGTTCGGTTCAGTGTTACTAATCATTGCTATTATTATGTTAATTGTTGTATTGGGTATAGGTTCTTCAATTAACGGTGCATCGCGTTGGATACCTTTAGGGGTATTTAATTTTCAGCCTGCAGAGCTTTCAAAATTAGCACTATTTTTATTTTTAGCTGGTTATTTATCGCGTAAATCTGAAGAGGTACAAAGTGGGTTTTGGGGTTTTTTTAAACCAATGGTTGTTATGGCCGTACTCTCTATTTTATTACTTAAGCAACCTGATTTAGGTACTGTTATCGTTTTATTTATGGTAACTATTGGTATCCTATTTATTGCTGGTGCCCAATTGTGGCAATTTATTGCTATTTTGCTAACAGGTGTTGGTGCAGTGATTTGTTTGATTTTATACGAGGCTTACCGTTTAACTCGACTGTTAACCTTTCTTGACCCTTGGCAAGATGCAACTGGTTCAGGTTATCAATTAGTTGCCTCATTAATGGCAATTGGTAGTGGAGGAATTACGGGACAAGGTATGGGCAATTCTATTCTGAAATTAGGTTATTTACCTGAATGTCATACCGATTTTATTTTTTCGATTATTTCAGAAGAGTATGGATATATAGGTGTAGTTGTTTTATTGTCATTACTTTTCTTCTTGACATTTAAAGCTCTCGCAATTGGTTATCGAGCACTGAATGAGGGGGTATTATTTTCGGGTTATTTAGCCTGTGAAATTGGAATATGGTTTGGTTTTCAAACATTTGTTAATGTTGGTGTTACATCTGGTATGTTACCAACTAAAGGATTAACATTACCATTTATTAGTTATGGTGGTTCAAGCCTTATTGTGATGAGTATTGCGGTTGCAATATTACTCAGAATAGATTTTGAATTTAGGCAACAACAAGCGCAAGCAAGAATAAGGTTAGTGAAATAATGAAAAAATTATTAGTTATGGCAGGGGGAACAGGTGGACATGTCTTTCCCGGTATTGCTGTTGCGCATTATTTGATGAAGCAAGGTTGGCAAGTAAGATGGTTAGGTACTGCTGATCGAATGGAAGCACATCTCGTTCCTGAAAATGGTATAGAGATCGACTTTATCGAAATATCAGGGCTAAGAGGAAAAGGTGTGATGGCATTATTAAAAGCACCTTATAAAATTCTAAAAGCAGTTTTACAAGCAAGAAAAATTTTGAAAGCCTATCGTCCAGATGTTGTGTTAGGTATGGGCGGATATGTTTCTGGTCCTGGAGGGATCGCAGCAAAAACACTTGGCATACCGATTGTATTACATGAACAAAATGGTATAGCTGGTTTAACTAACAAGTGGCTAGCTAAAATTGCGACTAAAGTTTTGCAAGCATTTCCTAGTGCTTTTCCTAACGCTGAAGTCGTAGGTAATCCTGTGCGTAGTGATCTTTTAACTGTTGTAAAACCCGAAGAAAGGTTCAAAGATCGTAATGGACCAATCAGAGTATTAGTCATGGGCGGAAGTCAAGGTGCGAAGATTATTAATGATATTGTGCCCCAGGTGATAACTAAATTATCAGATGAATATGTAGTATGGCATCAAACAGGTAAAGGAATGTTGGATTCGGTAATTCAGTCTTATCAAAATTGTGATATGGCTAATAATAAAGTGACAGAGTTTATATCTGATGTTACAGATGCATACAATTGGGCAGATATTGTGATTTGTCGTAGCGGAGCATTGACTGTTAGTGAAATTGAAGTTGTTGGTATTGGTGCTATTTTTGTTCCGTTTATGCATAAAGATCGTCAGCAATTTTGGAATGCAAAATCATTAGCGGATATAGGTGCCGCGGATATAATAGAACAACCAAATTTTAATGTTGAATCATTATCAAAGTTATTATTAAATTTGAATCGCGACAAGTTACTAGAAATGGCAATTAAAGCTAAAAGTTTATCTATTGTAAATTCCACTGAGAAAGTAGCGGAATCCCTTAACTCAGTGATAAAATAACTAGTTTTTGGTATTATTGTGTAATAATTTTGTAAAAAATTTTTAGTTTATGTAGGTATTTGAGTCAATGATTTGTTTGGACTAAAAAATAACTAGGATACAAATGTTCAATGTTGATATGACAGGGTACACTACATAACAAAGAATGATTAGGAGTTCTATAGTGAATACAAAGGAATTAGCTAAATTAAGAGCCATTATTCCTGAAATGAAAAGAGTCAAACATATCCACTTTGTGGGTATTGGTGGCGCAGGTATGGGCGGTATTGCAGAAGTTCTAGCCAATGAAGGCTATGAAATTAGTGGTTCAGATATTGCTGAAAATGCTGTGACTCAACATTTAGAAATGTTAGGTGCTAAAATTGTTATTGGTCATGCGGCTGAAAATGTGATTAATTCAAGTGTGGTCGTTATATCTTCTGCTATTTCACAGGATAATATTGAAGTAATTGCTGCACGTGAAGCGCGCATACCAGTGATCCAACGCGCGGAAATGTTGGCCGAATTAATGCGTTTTCGCTATGGAATCGCTATTGCTGGTACACATGGTAAAACAACTACTACCGCGATGGTTACAGCTATTTATGCAGAGGCAAAACTTGACCCAACTTTTGTCAATGGAGGCTTAGTTAAAGCGGCTGGAACTCATGCGCAATTAGGCAGTAGTCGTTATTTTATTGCTGAAGCCGATGAAAGTGATGCATCATTTCTTCATTTGCAGCCAATGGTCTCTATTATAACAAATATCGAACCAGACCATATGGATACTTATCAGGGTAGTGTTGATAACCTCAAACAGACATTTATTTCATTTTTACGTAATCTTCCATTTTATGGTTTAGCGATTATGTGTTATGACGATTCCATCAATCGTGAATTATTGCCGATTGTTGGACGTAAAGTCATTACTTATGGGTTTAGTGAAGAGGCTGATGTAGTTATTAAAAATTATCGTCAAGAACGAGGGGTTAGTTATTACACCGTTTGCCGCCCAGATCGCCAAGATTTAAATATTGAGTTAAATGCACCAGGTAAACATAATGCTTTAAATTCGGCAGCTGCAATTATTGCTGCAACTGAAGAGGGTATTGATGATCAGTCAATTATAAATGCATTAGCTAAATTTGCTGGCACAAGTCGACGTTTTGATTTATTAGGTGTTTTTCCTCATGCCGATGGTGCAGATATTATGATGGTTGATGATTATGGTCATCATCCTAGTGAAGTTAATGCAACAATTCAGGCGGCAAGAAATGGTTGGCCTGAGCGAAGACTTGTCATGTTATTTCAACCTCATAGATATACACGTACTCGTGATTTATTTGATGATTTCGCACAAGTGCTTTCTCAAGTTGATGCACTTGTTATGTTGGATGTCTATTCAGCGGGAGAACAACCGATTGCAGGTGCAGATAGCCGATCTTTGTGTCGTTCAATTCGTAATCGAGGTAAAGTTGATCCAATTTATATTTCTGATTTAGATTTATTGCCTGAAATTATGCAAGAAGTATTACAAGGCGGTGATTTATTAATTACACAAGGAGCTGGTAGTGTTGGTCGTATAGCGCGCCAATTAGCCAAAACTCAATTATCTTCAAAAGAGGTTTTATAAAAATGGTTGATAAAGTAGCTGTATTGTATGGCGGTACTTCTGCCGAGAGAGACGTATCACTTAAGTCAGGAAAAGCTGTACATGCAGGATTATTGGCAAATGATATTGATGCGCATCTTATTGATACTAAATATCATCCTATTACTAATTTAAAAGAAGAAGGATATACAAAAGCTTTTGTTATTCTGCACGGACGTGGTGGGGAAGACGGTATTGTGCAAGCAATTTTGACTTATCAAAATATCCCTTATACAGGTAGTGATGTTTTGTCATCAGCATTAACAATGGATAAATTGAAAACTAAACTAGTTTGGAAATCGCTTAATTTACCTGTTGCTGATTATGTTATGGTAGAAAGATCGCAATCAATTGATACAAATGCTATTGTTAAGCAGCTTGGTTTACCATTGTTTGTTAAACCAAGTCATGAAGGTTCAAGCGTAGGGATGGCTAGAGTCAATGAAGCATCTGAATTGGAAGAGGCCATTAATGCAGCTTTTAAATATGACAGTGTTGTGATGGTTGAGTCATTTTTAGCCGGTTCTGAATTTACAGTGGCTATTGTAGGTGAAGAAGTTTTACCATCAATTCATATTAAACCTACAAGCAAATTTTATGATTATGATGCTAAATATTTATCTGATACGACTCAGTATTTTTGTCCAAGTGGTTTACCAGATGATAAAGAACAAGAAATTCGTAATTTAGCCTTAGATGCTTATAAAGCTGTAGGATGTCGAGGATGGGGAAGAGTTGATATAATGTTTAATGCTAATCAAAAACCATTCTTACTGGAAGTCAATACAGCTCCTGGTATGACAGATCATAGCTTGGTACCAATGGCTGCTAAACAACATGGCTGGTCATTTAATGAGCTTGTTGTCAGAATTTTAAATTTGGCAACCCTATAATTGGCCCTTATTGTTATGAAACAAGTTAGACAGGCGGCGCATAGACGAGAAGATAAAAATAGAAGGCGGCTGCTTATCTTTCGTAATACAGAGCAATTAGTAGGCTTTTTGTTCTTAATTATGATTATTCTTATTAGTATTTGGGTTGTTAAAAGCTTTAAAAATTGGATGGATGATCCCGAACAAATGGTATTGTCGCAATTAACGTTAAGTGGCGAACACACTTATACAACTGAGGGTGATCTTAGGGAAGCTATTTTAGGGTTAGGATTGCCTAATACTTACATTGGACAAGATGTTAATGATATTCAACAAGAAGTAATGCGATTTCCATGGGTTAAGCAAACGAGTGTACGTAAACAGTGGCCAGATAGGTTAATTGTCTATGTTGAAGAATATAAACCAGTTTTTTATTGGAATGACCTATTTTTACTTGATGAAAATGGTAATGTTTTTAGCGTGCCACTTGACCGTATTACCGAGTTACAATTGCCAAGACTATATGGTCCTGAGGGTAAAGCTAAATTGGCGTTAGAAACTTATTATAAATTAGAAAATCTTTCTAAAAAATTAGCGAATAATCAGTTGGCATTACATATTAAAGCGGCTATAACAGATGAGCGTAATGCATGGCAATTGATGGTAAAACAGTGTGTATCTGGTTTTTGTCTTGAAAATCAGGAAATAAAGTTGTTGTTAGGTAATGAAAATATTGAACAGCGATATCAACAATTTATTAAATTATTTCCAGAAATTCAATCAAGAGTTCCAGAAAATGAAAGAATAATGGTAGCTGATTTACGTTACGAAAATGGTATTTCAGTACAAAGAGAAAAAATGGTGCAGTAAGGAATAAATTAAGGCTGGAGTATGAAAGCAACAGAAAAAAAATTGGTTGTTGGGCTGGAAGTTGGTACATCCAAAGTACTTGCCCTTGTTGGTGAAGTTCTTCCTGATGGTATAGTTAATATTATTGGTGTGGGACATTGTCCATCAAAAGGGGTTGATAAAGGTGGTGTGAACGATCTAGAGTCCGTCGTTAAATCAATCCAACGAGCAGTTGATCAAGCTGAACTTATGGCTGATTGCCAAATATCTTCAGTATATTTAAGCCTTTCTGGTAAACATATCCGCTGTCAAAATGAAATAGGCATGGTGCCAATAGCGGATGAAGAAGTTACTGCAGAAGATGTAGACAATGTTGTTCATACTGCAAAATCAGTCAGAATTTTAGACGAGCATCGTATTTTACACGTCATTGCGCAAGAATATTCTATCGATTTACAAGAAGGTATTAAAAATCCTATTGGCCTATCTGGAGTAAGAATGAAGGCCAAAGTGCATTTAGTTACCTGCCATAATGATATGGCTAGAAATATAGTGAAGGCTGTTGAGCGTTGCGGATTGAAAGTGGATCAACTGATTTTTTCTGGATTGGCTTCTAGCTATGCAGTTTTAACAGATGATGAAAAAGAACTTGGTGTCTGCGTAATTGATATCGGTGGCGGTACAATGGATGTAACGGTTTATACTGGTGGTGCCTTACGCCATTCTGTTGTCATTCCTTATGCTGGTAATGTTGTTACTAGTGATATTGCCTATGCGTTTGGTGCGCCGCCTATGGATGCAGAAAACATTAAAATTCGTTATGGGTGTGCTGTAGGTTCACTAATTGGCAAAGATGAAGTCATCGATGTACCAAGTGTTGGGGGAAGACCGTCTCGTTCATTACAACGACAAACACTCGCCGATGTCATTGAACCTCGTTATTCCGAACTACTTTCATTGGTACAAAAAGAGTTACTTGCATTGCAAGAAGAACTAAAAAAACAAAATGTTAAATATCAATTAGCGGCAGGTATTGTTTTAACTGGCGGTGCGGCTCAAATAAAAGGAATGGTAGAGTGTGCCGAAAAAGTTTTTCAAAATCAAGTTCGTATCGGGCAACCATTAAATATATCAGGCTTAACCGATTATGTACAAAAACCTTATTGTTCAACAACTATAGGGCTATTGCATTATGGAAAACAAAGTTTATTAAGTGATGATGCAAAAGACAGTAATAAATCATCATTAAAAGGGATAGCTAAACGATTGACCGGTTGGTTTAAAAAAGAATTTTAGCTAGTATATTTCAAGAACTTCGTGGACATTGTAGACGATTATCTGTACAATGTTCCAAGATCGTAAATTTGGAGATAAGTTATGTTTGAGCCTATGGTTGCAGATGATGAACCAGCAGCAGTCATTAAAGTTATTGGTGTCGGTGGTGGCGGTGGTAATGCTGTCGAGCATATGATTGCTGAACATATTGAAGGTGTTGAGTTTTTTGCGGCAAATACAGATGCGCAGGCATTAAAACGAATTAAGGTAGGTCAAACTATCCAAATCGGTACTAATGTCACTAAAGGGCTTGGTGCAGGCGCTAATCCAGAAGTCGGTAGAAATTCTGCTGAAGAAGATCGTGAGGTTATTCGTAGTGCTATTGAAGGTGCGGATATGGTCTTTATCGCAGCAGGAATGGGTGGGGGAACAGGAACAGGTGCGGCCCCAGTCGTTGCGGAAATAGCAAAAGAGTTAGGTATTCTAACCGTTGCTGTTGTCACTAAGCCTTTTGGCTTTGAAGGTAAAAAGCGTATGGCTTTTGCTGAACAAGGCATTTCTGAATTAGCAAAGCATGTTGATTCTTTGATTACTATTCCAAATGACAAACTATTAAAAGTATTAGGTCGAGGTGTTAAATTACTTGACGCTTTCGCCGCTGCTAATGGTGTTCTAAAAGGTGCGGTACAAGGTATTGCCGAACTTATTACTAAACCTGGTCATATTAACGTGGACTTTGCTGATGTAAGAACAGTGATGTCTGAAATGGGATATGCTATGATGGGTTCTGGTCGAGCTAGTGGTGATAATCGAGCGGAAGAAGCTGCTGAAATGGCGATTTCTAGCCCTTTACTTGAAGATATCGATTTATCTGGTGCTCGAGGCGTATTAGTCAATGTAACCGCAGGGTTAGATCTTGGCTTAGAAGAATTTGAAACAGTAGGTAGTACAGTTAGGGCATTTGCTTCTGACAATGCGACAGTGGTTGTTGGTACAACTTTTGACCCAGATATGTCTGATGAAATTCGAGTAACAGTGGTTGCAACCGGTATTGGTATGGATAAGCGTTCTGAAGTTAAAATACCTAAACCTGTACCACGCAATGAATTATTTACTCCAAATAATACGTTGGGGCAACAAGAAGAAAAATTGGCTAAAGTTGTTAATGAACCAACAGTTTCTTCTATTGAAGATCATAAAATTTTAGATATTCCTGCTTTCATCCGTAAGCAAGCGAATTAAAGTTGAACTTATTTGATTTTTTATTGTCAAAGTCAATAGGAAATACAAGTAAAAAAGTAGGTGCAAAGTGAAACAAAGAACATTAAAAAAGACTATTCAAGCAACTGGTGTTGGTTTACATACCGGCAAGAAAGTTACTTTGACATTACGTCCTGCGCCTGAAAACACAGGTATTATTTATCGTCGTACTGATTTAAATCCATATGTGGATTTTCCTGTGGATGCAAAATCAGTGCGCGACACAATGCTTTGTACTTGTTTAGTAAACGAAGACAATGTTCGTATTTCAACTGTTGAGCATATCAATTCTGCTTTAGCAGGGCTAGGTATTGATAATCTTATTATTGAAGTTAATGCCCCTGAAATACCAATTATGGACGGTAGCGCAAGTCCTTTTGTTTATTTGTTGCTTGATGCAGGTATTGCTGAACAAAATGCGCTTAAAAAGTTTTTGCGAGTAAAAGAAGTAGTTCGAGTTGAAAATGGTGATAAATGGGCTGAGGTAAGACCTTATAGTGGTTTTAGATTAGATTTCACTATTGATTTTCATCATCCAGCTATCGATAGTAGTTCTCAACGTTATCAATTGGATTTTTCATCTGAATCGTTTATTCGTCAGATCAGTCGTGCAAGAACTTTTGGTTTTATGCGTGATATTGAAGCTTTACAGTCTAAAGGTTTATGTCTAGGTGGTAGTTTAGATTGTGCAATTGTGGTTGATGATTATAAAGTACTTAATGAAGACGGTTTACGTTTTGAAGATGAGTTTGTACGTCACAAAATGCTTGATACTATCGGCGATTTATATATGAGCGGTCATAATATGATTGGTGAAGTAGTTTGTTATAAATCAGGTCATGCATTGAATAATCAATTATTGCAAGCATTGCTTGCTAAACAAGATGCATGGGAATATGTGACCTTTACAGAAGAGCAAACTGTACCACTTGCGTTGGGTACTCAACAGCTTATTTTAGCGTAAAATCATAAGCAATATTGTTATATATTATAAACGCTCCTATTTTTAATGGGAGCGTTTTTATTTTATATTTAAAGAGATAATAGTATGAATAATAGTCATTTTTTTGCTCATTTATCACGATTAAAACTAATTAACCGTTGGCCTTTAATGCGTAATGTAAGAACGGAAAATGTATCGGAGCATAGCTTACAAGTCGCTTTTGTTGCACATGCTTTAGCCATAATTAAAAACAAAAAATTTAATGGTAAGGTGAATCCTGAGCGAATCGCATTATTAGCCATGTATCATGATGTTTCAGAGGTCATAACTGGTGACCTACCAACACCTACAAAGTATTATAATCCGCAAATCACGGTTGAATATAAAAAGATTGAAAAAATAGCACAACATAAACTTATTAATATGCTCCCTAAAGAGTTACAAGATGACTTTAGAGCATTAATCGATGATGATTTTTATGATGAAGCAGAAAAAAGTATCGTAAAACAGGCTGATGCATTATGTGCTTATCTTAAAACTATTGAAGAATTGAGTGCAGGTAATAATGAATTTAAATTGGCCGAACAACGTTTAAAAAAGACTTTGTCTGAACGTAATAGCCCTGAAATGAACTACTTTTTGGATGTTTTTCTTCCTAGCTTTAGTTTATCATTAGATGAAATCACAATGGATAAATAGCTTTTCCACTTATGATAAATATAACGCTTAACAGCTTGACTTATTGATAGATAGGTCAGATAGCTTTCAAGTTTGCCTAACTTGTCTAGGTAATCAAGCATCATGCTCATAATATACCTTTTATACTGCTTATTTTTTTATAACGCATAATCAGTATAGAGCTATAGATGCATAAATTAGAAGATTAAGAAAGTTATTAAGCAAAGGAGTGGTATAATTAAAACAGATTGTAGTTTTGTTAAGGCGTCTTAAAACGCTATAAACGTTTTAGTCATCTACAATTTTTTTTACCTTATTAAATAAAATAAACTAAAATGTATGTGCTACCTGAAACCTCCCTACGTTCGGTTATTGGCGTAATAAACATTCCTGAATTTTACTAACTTCATTATTAAGTGCTTCAATAACTAAGTTAGGGTGATATCTTTCAAGCGTTTTTACATTTTCAAATCCATCATTAACAACAGACCCTGTATACTGTTGGGCTTGTTTAATGTTGCTGAATAGATAACTAATATCGTGTTGGTTACGAGTTGCTGTTAAAGTATAACTAACAAAATATTTAGCATGATATTGATAGTCTACGATAGCATTGGCGACAACATGATTACCTTCAACTAATTTGATGGTATCGCCACCATTAACTGTAATAGCTTGTTGGGTAGGCATATTCCAATATGGCCACCATTGTGCACCCAAATAGTTTTCACTACTTAGCACAACGGGGCTGTTATCTAATTCTTGTGCAATACATAACGATAAAGAGGAGTGAAGGATGGTAATCGGTCGTGATGTGCTAAATTTATTTAATATATCGATACCTGACGAATCTTTAGTGATTTCAACGCCTTCTGTATGATAAATTGACATCATTTTTTGAGATGCACAGCTAGTTAGAATAGTTAAAACAGCAAAATAACCAATTAACTTTTTCATACTACATCCTTTTTAAGTCTAATTAATTTTATTTTTTAGTAACTGATGAGTTAATTTTTTAAAATGACAAATGCCAATTTCACTAAAGCACCTTTAATAAGAAGATTGCTAATCTTCTTTACCGCGGATCTTACGAGATAAGCGTTTAAACCCATGAGTAAATTTCTTAATTGCCATGGCAAAAAAAGGAACTTTAATTTCGATACCAAAACGTTCTTGTGCCTCTATCGCATCATTAGCTTTAGTTAACCATATAAAACCTGAGTTAGTTAAATCAATTGCTTTGATTTTTCCTTCTGGCGTTAAGATAAAATTACCACCATGCACATCATTAGATACTAAGTTATAACTGTGAAGTTTTTCGATACAGCTTTTGACTTGCTCACCATACTCTCTCATCTCTTCCCATTTTAGGCTGCGACCCTCAATAAAATTAAATATCATATAGTGACGTTTGGTTCTTTTGTCAAAAGCGACCAAATAAAGTTCATAAGCTATATCACATTTATCTAGCGATATTTTTGCCAGCTTGCGAATTAAATTAAAATAAAAATCACCGGTTATTTTGGCAATGAGTTTACGTTCTAAACGGTGCTCAACGCCCCCATCGATTTTAAAAATAAATTTTGTTTGATTATGATTAATTAAATAAGTATATCGTTCTAATTTATCGCTTGGATCGAGCAACTCATGATGTCCTTCTTCGGACAAAAATTGGTCAAAAAGGTCTAGATAATTTATTTTATCATTTTGTATGTAAGCGAACGTCATGTCTCCGCGTTCGACTTCAATAATTTTTGCAAAGTTATTCAAATTTATTATCCCAGAGTACATCAAAAAAAGTTGGTTTATCTTAAACATTATCAGCATTAAAGTAAATGAAACTGTAATGGTTAATAAGGTTGTATTGTTAAATAATAGCGTTCTAAAAATCAAAAATATTAGTTAGATGATCAAAATGATATTATATGGTTAAATTATCCACTTCATATTGTTTTGTCGGTTATTTATGTCCAATAAAGTATCTAACTGGTTTTTATACATCGTTAGAACAGCAAATCAATTGTTATATACAGGTATTACCACTGATGTTGCTAGACGTTTACAGCAACATCAAAGTGGCAAAGGTGCTAAATGTTTAAAAGGCCATCAGGATTTGACGGTTGTGTATCAGATTTTTATTGGTGACAAATCGATAGCACTAAAGCTTGAATATAAAATAAAGCAGCTCTCTAAGCAGAAAAAAGAGGCATTAGTCAAAAACCGTCCCAATTTTGATGAATTATTAAAATTAATCAATTAATCAAAATGTTAAAGTTTACATTATCGACATTAGTTTTATCGATGGCGCTTTGATTGCTTCAATTTGCTTGTTAAATTCTAATAACTGTTGTCGCCAAAAATCTTCATCAGTTATCCATGGAAAAGCGATAGGAAAAGCCGGATCCTGCCAACGGGCGATAATCCATGCTAAATGGTGAACCATTCTCATCGCTCTTAATGGCTCAATTAATCTAAGTTGTTCTTTATCAAAGTCACAAAACTCTTGATACATTTCAATTAACATATCTAACTGTAAGCGTTGCTCTTGTTGGTTGCCATAAAGTAGCATCCACAGATCTTGAATAGCAGGTCCATTACGAGCATCATCAAAATCAACAAACATTGCACCATCTCGCCATAAAATATTGCCAGCATGGCAATCGGCGTGCAGTCGGATAGGTTGCCAATCATTATGCCAATATTGTTCAACTGTTGTTATTAATTGTGCCAAAATTGTTTTCAGATCGGATTGCACTTTTCTAGGAATAAAATGGCAAGATAATATCCTCTCTTGGGGATGATAAAGATATTCTTCTAATCCGATGGTTGGACGATGCAAAAAAGGTTGTCTAGTGCCAATTTGATGAATACGACCAAGTAACATGGCAACGGATTCCATCTGTTCCAGATTATCTACTTCATATTGCCGTCCGCCAACACTTGGAAATAGGGCAAACCGATAACCTAGATGCTCATGGAGCGTGGTATTATTGAATATTAAAGGAGCAACAACAGGAATTTCAGCGTCAGCTAATTGCTTGGTAAACTGATGCTCTTCAACGATTTGCTCACTACTCCAACGATGAGGTCGATAAAATTTCGCGACATAGCGAGTGCGATCCTCATCATGAAATTGATAAACTCGATTTTCATAACTATTTAAAGCGGTAAGACCTGAATCAATGCGAATGCCGATTGATGCCAAACTATCAAAAATTAATTCAGGCGATAAAGCATGAAATGAAAAAGCAGCATTATCCATTACAGGTTTCATTGTTGGCTAAACCATTCATCTAACTTCTGTTTTAAAGGCTCTAAACCCATGCGTTTAGGTGATGAAAAAGGTGCAACAGTAATATCGCCCTGAAAAGGTAAAATCGCTTCTTTAACCATGTTGACCTGTTTTTTTTGTGCGCCAGAAGCCAATTTATCGGCTTTAGTTAATAGTAACATCACGGGAATATCAACCGAAACGGCCCACTCAATCATTTGTTGATCTAAATCTTTTAAAGGATGTCTTATATCCATTAATACAATCAATCCTTTCAAGCTTTCGCGTTTTTGAAGGTATTCTCCTAAAGATTTTTGCCATTTACGTTTTATTGCTTCAGGAACTTGCGCATAGCCATAACCGGGTAAATCAACGAGACGGCAATTTTCTTCCACTTCAAAAAGATTGATTAATTGAGTTCTGCCTGGTGTTTTACTGGTTCTTGCTAATGCTTTTTGATTGGTCAACGTGTTAAGTGCGCTGGATTTGCCTGCATTAGATCTACCGGCAAATGCCACTTCAACCCCGCTATCACTTGGTAAATGAGAAATATCAGGTGCACTTAAAATAAAATGTGTTTTTGCATAGTTTAATGGTCGAATATCGGTCATAAAAAAGTATCCTTTAAATGCGCTAACGGCACTTAATTGATTAAAATGCTGTTACTGTATAGAAAAACTCAAGCATTGACAACTTTTTCGACGGCTTTTGTCAATCGTCTCATACCTTCTTTAATTTCGTCCTCGGTTATTAGCAAAGATGGGGTGAAACGCAGTACATTTGGGCCTGCATTTAAAATCATCACTTGACTCTCAGTAGCGGCATTTAAAAAATCTCGAGCTTTATTATGGTACTCAGGTTGTAGTTCTGCACCTAACAATAATCCTTTTCCTCGATATTGGCGGAACAGCTTGAATTTATCATTAATTTCTTCAAGTTGTTCAATGAACAGCGCGCGTCGGTTTTGTACGCCTTCAAGTACTTCAGGGGAATTGATGATGTCAAAGGCTTCACAAGCCACAGCACAAGCAAGGGGATTGCCACCATAAGTAGTACCATGTACGCCGGGATGCATGACTGAAGCAATGTCATTGGTTGTTAACATCGCACTAATTGGAAAGCCACCTCCTAATGCCTTAGCCGAGGTTAGAATATCAGGCGTTACTCCATATTGCTGATAAGTATATAAACTACCTGTTCTTCCCATGCCGCACTGTACCTCATCAAACACCAGTAATGTTTTATATTCATCACATAGTTTGCGAACACCTTGCAAAAATTCGGGGGTTGCTGATGTTAATCCACCTTCGCCTTGAACAGGTTCTAATACAATAGCACAGGTATGATCATCGATTACCGCTTTTACCGCATCAAGATCATTAAATGGAACATGAATGATATCAGCTGGTTTTGGTCCAAAACCATCAGAATATTTTGCCTGTCCGCCTACCGAAACAGTAAAAAACGTACGACCATGAAAAGATTGATAAAAAGCAATGATTTTGCTCTTATAAGGGCTATATCTTTGTGCTGCATAATATCGCGCTAGCTTAAATGCGGCCTCATTAGCTTCCGCCCCTGAGTTAGCAAAAAAAACACGATCAGCAAAAGTATTGTCAATCAGTTTTTGAGCTAGATTTAATGCGGGTTCATTAGTAAATACATTACTAACATGCCACAACTTTTCGCTTTGCTCATGCAAGGCTTTTACTAACCGAGGGTTACAATGACCAAGTGCATTAACTGCAATGCCGCCAGCAAAATCAATATATTCTTCACCATTTTGATCCCAAACACGACTACCTTGGCCTTTGACAGGAATAAATTGAGCCGGTGCATAAACAGGTAAAATGACTTGATCAAAAAGTTCACGAGTGATTTTTGCGGGCATTGTTTCATCCTTATTTATTTTTATTAAATGATTTCATATTATTTTAAGCGAATTAATTGCAGTGTAAAGTAAATAATTATTCAATTATTTTAAATTAATATTCAATTTGAAAAACAGTTTTAATTTGCAAACTTGTTAAATAATTTTCTTCTGCTCTCTAATTATTTTCAGGTATAATCAGCAACTGTTCGTTCATTGTACTTAAAAAGAGATAAAAATGAGTCGTGTTATTTATTGCCATTATTTAAAAAAAGAAGCGGATGGTTTAGATTTCCATCTTTATCCAGGAGAGCTAGGCAAACGAATTTTTAATGAAATATCAAAACAAGCATGGCAAGAGTGGCTCAAAAAGCAAACCATGTTAATTAACGAAAATAAATTTAACATGATGAATCCAGAACACCGCAAAAAAATTGAAACCGAAATGGTTAAATTCCTATTCGAAGGTGAAGATGTTGTTATTGATGGGTATAAACCTCAAAATTGAGATAAAAAATGAAAAATAGCAAAAAGCTCATTGCATTAATTATTACTGTCAGCCTACTAACAGGCTGTCCTAGCCAAAATTCGCACAAAGATGATGAAGACTACTACGTCAAAGATACCAATGCCTTCAATATCTTAATCAGCCAATATGCTAACAACATCGAACAAATTTGGGGGCCAAAAGAAGTCCTTATAGCGGGTCCTAAAGACTATGTTCAATATGAAGATAATCTCAAAACCCGTGTCCATATTAACTTCGTTTCGGGTGTCATAACCATTGAAACCATGGCCGAATCGCCGATAGAAAATTTAAAAGAAGCGATCGTTTCAACATTACTCATGCCCGAGCCGGTTGATATTATTCGTCACGATAAGATTAGCCAAAACTTATCTAAAGATCCATTTTTATTCAATCAGGTATTAGACCAAGACCACCAACCGATTCGCTGGAGCGGTCGGGCCAACAGCTTTGCTGATTATGTTCTTGCCAACAACCTAAAATTCCGCACCTCTGGCCCACATAAAATCGCCTATGTTGAAATCAAACTTGTTCCTAACCACATTAACCAACGTGCTAAAAAATTCTTACCAATTGTTACCGAAGCATCAAATCGTTATTTTATCGACGAACGCTTGATACTTGCCATTATGGAGGTCGAATCCGCATTTAACCCCTATGCGGTTAGCCGTACAGATGCACTTGGATTAATGCAAGTACAACAACATACTGCCGGTCGTGATATTTTTAAATTACGAGGAAAATCCGGTGAACCAAGTAGAAAGTTCTTACTAGATCCGCGTAATAATGTCGATATGGGAACAGCGTACTTATCATTATTAAAAACCAAGTACTTAGCAGGCATTAACAACCCAATTTCGTTAAGATATGCAATGATTACTTCTTACAACGGTGGGGCGGGTAGCGTGTTGCGTACGTTTTCAAATGATCGCAACGAAGCCGTCAACATTATCAACTCAATGACACCGCAACAAGTATATCGAAAGCTAGTCACTTCGCATGTTTCGCAAGAGTCGCGGAATTATTTAGTAAAAGTAAGCCGAATTTTAGATAACAAGTAAGTAACCAATATAAATAGCCCACTTTTCACTTTTATGGAAAGTGGGCTATTTTATTTTAAGAATAGAAAGGTCATAATGTTTTGTTAAAAACATAAAATAAAAACTTTAATAAAATCAGTACCTTTCCTGAACGATTTTTTGATGGTTAAATGGCTGTTATAAAGCGCTTTATTCGTGGTTTTGTTAATTTTTTGTATGCCGGATCCTTGTTTAGGTTGGGTAAATAATTGATTTTTCTTGAAAATAGCAAAATAAAAACTTCAATAAAATCAATACCTTTCCTGACAACTTTTTGGATTTAATTGCGTTATTTTTTTAACAAAAAGCAACTCACAAAAAACACCCAAGGTTATGTTGTGTGCCTTATTTCGGCGTCAGAATGTGCCGATAATAGAGGCGGTCAGCACGCCAAACAGGGATGTTTGACGAGTCTGTGTTTTGTCTGGAACAAATTTAAACATTTGAGTATCGAGAAGATGTCCTCAAAGAGCCGAGTATCACGATGATATGAGTAATCATAGTCGATGCGTTAAGACCGAGCGACGGCGTTGGTTATCGAAGGCCACATTCTGCAGCCAAAGCATGGATTCTCAGGGAATTCGCTTTAATTCCCTAACTCGGATGTGATCGCTATAGCTATTTTGACATTAAACTACAAAAGTCAGAAACCAATGCACCCAATCCATCCACCAAAACAAAAAAGGGTTTATTTTTCGTCAAAAATTTGTCAGAAAAGGTATTGATTTAATTTAATTTTTTTATTTGGTGTTTTTGTTCAAAAACACACCAACAAAATCTTAATCCTATTAACTTAACAAAACTTTACAAATTTTTAACAAAAAAACTAGCGCATTATTATTCAACAGATTATAATTTCACCGCTTTTAAAGCAAGGAAAAGCTCATTAGTTGAGCGGTTAATTATAAAAAATCTAAATAAAACAAAAATTTACTTGACAGGATGAACGAAATGCGCTATCATACTTGGCATCTGGCATCTGGCATCTGGCATGCCAAACCTATGCCCTAAAACTTATAGAATCTCACGGTAGTCAAAAACAGACACCATTCTTATTTTCATTACCGAAATCGACAACTTTATCGGCAAGGCGATCGCCGATTTCCAATTTGTTATCTAAATCTTCATTATTATCTAAATCCTCGCTGGTTTTTGCGCCACTGCTCTTATTGTCATATACGCAAGGAACACAGGCGTTGACGGCATATACATCAAGGGCAATAGAGGGGAGTGCACCGTATTTAACGTTTGATGGAGGTCGAACTAAAGCGACTTCAACAGATAGTTTATTGTCTATTACGTTGTCGGATGGTAGAACTTTTACACCGTCAACCAACACATCAAGTGCCACAAACCCCATAAAGTTACCTAATGCAGGGGATACTATGGGTGATATAGTTACTTTTGTGCCACCATCAGTCAACCAATCGGGTGTTTTCTATTCAGTGAGTTTAAACGATTTAGTGAATACATATCATTATTGGGGGGATGACGATGGAGATGGACAGGGTACTAATGGTCTAACAGCAACGGGGAATTTATCGGTGAATTTTGCTGATAAGAATAATCTTACTGTTAGCCGTAGTGATATTTTAGATCCCTGTAAGGCGCCTTATGAAGTGAGATTACGTACTTCTGGTGGAAGTTTAACGACCCAGTATGGCGTGCCAAATAGCAGTACTTTTGGTCGTAGTTCGCTCGTGGTGTATTATATCAGTCCAAAACAGGCTAAAGTCTGTCACGCAAGACCGAGTTTATATTTGGGTAGCGCTGATTATTTTGTTTCTAATGCGACGCGTGATGACAGTCGCTATGCAGGCCCATCTAGCATATGGAATCCTGAAAAGGGCTTTTTAATGCAGTCTACAACCCCATCCTCTTACGGTCTTAATTTTCCGACAACAGGTGCTGATGGTCTTTATTTTGATTTAGATATAGGTGGAGTAGATGAAAATCAGTTGACTTGGTCTCCCGTTACTCATGAGGGAATAACAGCGGCAGTGCATCGGGTAAGACCACGTTCTGGCTCATTCTCTGACAGACAGGGAAACAACATACAATACGATGCTTGGATTCATGATAGATCCCAATATGTAACTCGGGTAACGTTAAATGGTCCTAAGGCAAATAATAGCCAAACAGGTTCAAATAATCCTAGTCGTCTAAGTGTGCCAATTTTACCGCAGACCTTTGAGTTAGAGGGTAGGGATAGCAGTGGTAATGTGGTGGTCAAGTATGGTTTTGTATTGCAGAAGTGGTTCGTGGACCGAACTATTGAAGCTGCTCGGAGAAATCATTCATCTTGGTGTAGTAGTTTGGGTTATCGTATGCCACAGGTTAGGGACTTGACTAACGCAGTGAAGACAGGTAGTACCCCTGTTATTGGCGCCATGCCGTCGTCAACAGGTAATTATTATGAGCGTCGAATAGGGGGAGGATTTTTTTCGGAGTGGGGCATCTCGGGATTTTATAATATCAAAACCACACTCTACTGGGCGAGTGACGTAGCAGATTTATTTGTCGACTCGTTTGACGGCCACATAGAAAACTCTCGCTCCAGTTTTTACCGTCATGGCATTTGCGTAACACCTTGACTTTTAATCTTTAAGCTGTGAGGGTGCTTATTAGGGTGGCCGTGGCGGCTGAGCCCCATAATAGTGCTCTTTCCGACCGACGATGCTGAAGGAGTGAATAGTTTCTCAATATAAATAATTAGGCATTATTATCATAAAAATTGAGTAAAATTAGTACTAAACAAAACAGGCTATTTTCTAGCCTGTTTTTTTGTATAAATGTCAAATAATTTTTTTATAAAAATATTAAAAAGTGATGATGTACGATTCTAGTAAGGTGATTTTTTGTGGCGTATAATTTGGTTCCCACTAATCAACTTTCTAGCGTAAAATCAAGATGAAATTTAATGCAATAATTGCGGCCTTAATGGTTACAAGTCTATCTTGTGCTGCAACAGAACCAGCTCCTCATTGGGGCTACGAAGGTGAAAATAGCCCAGAAAATTGGGGAAGCCTTTCGCCAGAATTTTCAACCTGCGAAACTGGAAAAAACCAATCACCTATCAATATTGAGCATGTTTTTAAAACGCACCATGACAAGCTTAAACTAGCATTTAAACAAAGTAAGCAAGAAATCATCAATAACGGTCATACAATTCAAGTTAATGTTAATGATGGCAATACGCTTGAAATTGACAACGAAGTGTTTACGTTACAACAATTCCATTTCCATACACCAAGCGAAAATAAGATTAAAGGCAAACAATTTCCTATGGAGGCTCATTTTGTTTATAAAAACAAAAATGGTGACTTAGCGGTTATCGGCCTGATGTTTAATAAAGGAAAAGCTAACCCTGAATTGGCGAAAGCTTGGCAACAAATGCCAGAAGAAGGGGATACAGCAGCATTAAATCAGCCTGTCGATATTAAGGCTTTATTACCGAATAGGTTAGATTTTTATCGCTTTAGTGGATCTTTGACAACGCCACCTTGCTCTGAAGGTGTTCGATGGATTGTGTTAGAGCAAGAAAGTAGTGCATCTGCTGAACAAATTGAAAAGTTCCATTCAATCATACATCATGATAACAACCGTCCAGTTCAACCTTTGAATGGACGAGTGATAGTTAATTAATACTTTTTGGCTCTATGGTGAGAGTGAGTAGAGCCAATAATTACTGCACTTATCACTTATAACACACTAAAATATATAATGTATTTTTTAATGGCTTTTTATCATTAAACATTACACGAATACCGTATAAAAATTTTACGCTATCATCAAATAATATTAATATCCTGTCAAAACATGAAAAGTCATATAATCAGGACTGCTTTATTGATTTTATGTTCAGGTGTTTTTTATCTTTATCTTATCTTTAGTGCCTCAGCATCTTGATTGTCATCAATCATATTCTATAAATACGAGTGGATAGGTTAACTGAACCACCTATCGTTATATGCTTTTAGAGATGAAAGCATGATTATTGGCAAATTAAAGTCAAATCATCAAAGAAAAGTAGTCTTAATTTTAGAGCAATAGCGCTCACCGATATGACAGCAATACATAAACCCAGTATGAATTAAAAGAAGTTATATTATTCAACAATAAAAATTGTGTTTTTTATAATTAAAAAGGAATAGTTAACATGAAAGGTAAAATTTTAAGTCTAGCAGCAATTGTCGTAATGGGGGGATTCTTTGCCGTTCAGCTAATGCAAATCAAGAGATAGTTTGTCCCGAATCGGTAAAAATAAAATATGCTAAACCTGAACTAGAAGTTGTGCCCGAAGGCTGGGAAGTGTCTGAAAAAGGCTATGATAAGAATAAAATTAATGGTTTAATCTTGCCAGAAGATATCGCTCACACCAGTTCTCTTATTCGACTCAATCAAGTGGAAGTATATTCCGGAAAATCACCTGATTCAGCAAAACGAATAAAACCCAAGCCCGCAACGATAAATGGGAAAAAATATAAGGCAGTTTGGTTATTAGAGAGCAGTGATGATACTAATAAACTGAGCTTTTGGGCTAGCTGTAATTATAACTACAATAACGAAGTACAATTGACAAAGCCTATTGATGCATCACTGAAAACTTGTTGGGCAGTTGACACCCAAAATTAGCATCAAGGAACACTTGCTAAATTAGTGTGTAATACTGAAAAAGCAAAATAAATTAATATTAGTTTGGATATTTCGGGGGATATGTTCACATTTCCCACAAAAGTTATACCTCAATAAAGATAGTAAAAGGTAGTCGTTTGTGACTGCCTTTTACTTTTGTCAGAAATTGGCGTTTTATATAGTCCTTTATCACACTTATAACCATATTGGAGCAAGTGAAATAAATAATGAAAATCTGAGCGGATCAAATCGTTATATAGATTGCTTTTCTATATGTTGATTTATAAAATCAATGACAGGTTGCCAAATTTCTTGTTCGGGTGCTTGATAATCCCATAAGGGTGTAACCAACTCATCTAATATTTGCAATTTAGCGAGAAAATTTTTTGAATAGGTTTGACGTTGTTCATCTGACATGGCTAGCAACCTTTCTGACGAAATGTATTTGCGCTTTTGCCGTGGGTTTTCAATAAAATTGCCTAAACTACATAATTCTTTCTCATTTTCACATTCTGAATAGGAAAAGGGATAAGTTTGTTCTACTTGGTCAAAAGTGTAAATACCCCAAACTTAGTACAAGATTCAAGTAGAAAATAATACTCCTTGTTTAGGGTTTTATACTCAATCTGCGTTATATTATTTAATGCTTCATGAGGTTTTTCGTTGTTATAACTGGTTAGCCATTCTTCTGTTACCTTTCTTGCTTGTTCCAGATTATTAAATAGATATAAATCTAGTACCTCTGTGCGATAGATGCGATTAAATCGTTCCAATATACCCATTTTGATATGGGTTGCCGAGCTCAATATAATCAATGGCTATATCATGTGATTTAGCCCAGTTAATAAACGTATTTCCAGTGAATTCCGGTCCATTATCTACTCGTATTTTGAGTGGATAATTATGATATTCAGCCAGTTTATCCAGATAACGGGTGATCCTGCCAGCCGGCAAACTGACCGCAATATCAATGCCTAGCACCTCACGATTAAAGTCATCGATGACATTGAAGTGTGGATAATTCAACAGTAGATTCCTCCCACAATTGAACGTAGTTTATTCGACTTGCCTACGATAGTTATTGCTAGTTAGGTAGTTTCTGTGAAATAAATAGTGCTGCTAAATTTCCTGCAATTCCATTACCAATTATGATTAGTTTATTCTTTTTTATATAAGCCCTTTAGACTCTATATAAATTAATCCAAATGATTTTTAAAGTTTAATATCACATACATCAGCTCTTTCCATATAATTTGTGGAAACTGAAGAAAATATAATTTTTTTATTTTTATCAATAAGATAAGTTGCAGGGATAGGCAGTTTATACGTCTTATCATTATTAAATAATTCTAAATCTGCTCCCATGTTTTTATAGATATCACGAACATTTTCTTGCAGCGTAAAAACAAGCCCATATTTATCAGCAATTTCGTTCCCTTTATCAGAAAGTATTCTAAATTCGAGGTTATTTCGTACCGTTACATCGTGATTAAAATGAATAGTTTGAGGAGAAATCGCAATAACCGTTGCACTATCAATAAGATTGTTATTTATAGCTTCTTGGTAATGTGCTAATTCAGCCATACAAAACGGACACCAATTACCACGAAAAAAGCTAAGTATAACTGGATTATGTTGCAATGTATCGTAGAGCGAAATAGGTAGACCCTCAGCATCTGGCAACGTAAAATCAGGAGCTATATCACCGACTTTAAGAGCGTGGTTTTCTAAATTTAGCTCTATAAGTTCATGAAGTGATTGTCCGAACGCATTTAAAATATCAACTGGCACAGTTTGCGCCATTTCTTTTTGTATTAGCTCAAGTTTTTCATTTAATTTCATGATTATTTTCCTTTAGAGGTTTATTTATTGTGCGTATAGCTTTTTTAACAATACGCTGTGTAAATGCTGAATCACTTTCTGATAACCATTGTGAATAGAGGTCTGATACCCAACTTGGTCGAGTTTTACTTGCATCATTTAACCAATTAGCAACTGAATCTTGGACATATTTTTCAGGTTCGTTTTTTAATGGTTCAAGTAAAGAAAGAGCCATTTCAGGTTGTGTTTTTAACTCACTAATATGCTTAGACCAACCCCCTCTAGGCCTTAAACATTCAACTGGAATGGCAAACCACCTAACGTAGGGATTTGGGTTTATTACCCAAGTAGAAAGTAATTGAATAGAAACAATTAAATCAGAAGATAATTTTTCTCGAACGGCCATCCAAACCCATTTGCAAACTCTAAAGTGGATATCTTTAGCGTAAGATTGAATCTGGATAAGTAATTCTTGTAGCGATAGTGGAGGTTTCTTTTGGGTAAGAACCACTCTAAATAAATGCTCTTGATCTATTTGTAAGCATTCATTGAGATTAGTCGTGGCACCAAGCCCGTTATTCAATATGTCAATACGATTCATTATTCGTAACACCCTGGTAATATGATATTGTTGGGGTAGATGATTTTTTAATCTGTTCAGTTAACTTTCCATGTATCGTATCACTCATAAAATACTGACTCATAAAGACCGAATGAAGTCGATATGGAGTAAAACCGAAAGTTCTTCCCATTGTCAGCAATTCATAATAACAATCAATAATCTGATCTACATGTAATACTATTAAAAGCCGATTATTCGGCATAATTATTAAGTACGGAGAGAAATAAGGTAGTTTTCGTTCACTTTTAATAAGCCCTTTGAGAACATATTCTCGACTTATCAACCAAATAGCTTCAAAAAACGCATCATACGTGGAAGCAAATTTTATTGTTATCTTATCTTTAATAAAAGATGATTTGTTAAGATGCGTAACAATTCTAAGATTCTTTGTTTCCTGAAGCATATCAGTAATCTCTAAATTCATAAATTATAATTAATCATCTTTAAGCTGAGACATTTTATTTAAAATACAAACGAGCGTTTTAATTTCAGAATCTGTTAAATTTTTTGTAATGTTAGCAATCCAAAGACTATGTTCCTTGAAGATTCGGTGTATCAAATCTTGGCCTTTTTTAGTCAGAGTAATATCAATTTTTCTTCCATCGGTGATGTCTTCAGTTTTATTGACCAATTTTTCTTTAACTAAAGAATGAATGAAAGAGGTTATCGTTGGTTTTGTAACTCCACTCAGAGTAGCAATTTCTTGCGGTGATAGCACCTTATGCTCAAATAGAAGTACGAGCACCATAAAACGCCCCTCAGATAACTGATAATCACTTAGTCGTTTAGCACATTCTTTGTCTATTCTCATTCCAGTAGAAAGTATACTAAAACAAGCTTCTACCGATAATATATTGGCTGCTTTATGTTTTTTAATAATACGAGCTAATGATATATATTTTTTTTCCAACTTCACGATTATGGCCTCCTTTTAATATAGTTAGATGTCTAACTAAACCGCCAAAAAAATAGTTAGACATCTAACTATATCTGGATTATAAAAAAAACATATTCCTTGTCAAGAAATATTAAAAAATAATTTCACTTAAGTATAAAGCTCATCAACAAAACAAATTAATACAGATTGTAACTACCCCCTAAAATAGTACAGCAAAAAAGTAGAAAATTCTCTATGATAAAAGTAAAAGGGGATTTAATTATGGAAAAAATGACTGAACATCAAATCGTCGCTATTTTAAAAGAAGCTGAAGCGGGTATTCCCGTTAAAGAACTGTGCCGTAAATATGGCATGGGTAATTCAACTTTCTATAAATGGCGGGAAAAATACGGCGGAATGGAAACTTCGGACATCAAACGCTTAAAGGAGCTGGAGGTTGAAAACCGTAAGCTTAAGCAGATGTTTGCCGAGCTGAGCTTAAAATCCCAGCTTCAGGAAGAAATCATAAAAAAGCTTTAGTGCCCACAACAGCACGTAAAACGTGGGCACAGCAACTACAACAAAATCATTTAGTTACTATTGCTATGAGTTGTGCCATTGTTGGCTTAAGCCATTGTGCTTACTATTATCAACCTAAGTTACTGGATGATTCGGTGATTATTTCGGTGTTGAATGCTATCACAGACCGGCATTTACGCTGGGGCATTTCCTAAATGCTTTAATCGTATCAGAAAGCTCGGCTATAAATGGAATCATAAACGGGTGTATCGGGTGTATTGTGAATTAAAGCTTAATCTCAGGGTAAAGCGTAAAAAACGCATTCCTCCACGATGCCCGGAAAGGTTATTAGTCCCCAATAAACAAGGTGAATGTTGGTCAATGGATTTTATGAGTGACAGTAGTGGTAATCAACGTCGCTTTAGGACATTCAATGTCATCGATGACTTTAATCGTGAGGCGCTAGGCATTGATATTGCAGTAAGCTTACCGGCAGGGAGAATTACCCGTTACTTAGATAAACTGGCCAAATATCATGGCTATCCATTAAAAATACGGGTCGATAATGGGCCAGAATTTACAGGAAAAACCTTTATAAACTGGGCTAAATCCCATTGATATAGCCATTGATTATATCCAGCCCGGTAGCCCTTATCAAAATGGCTATATTGAACGATTTAATCGTACCTATCGTACTGATGTACTCGATTTATATCTTTTTAACAACTTAGCACAAGCAAGGAGAATAACCGAAGAATGGTTAACGATTTATAATACCGAAAGACCGCATGAGGCATTAAATAATATGACACCCATTGAGTATAAAACACTAAAACAAGCAGCATGATTTTCTACGTGAGTTGTGTACTAAGTTTGGGGTATTTACAGCGATTACATCCAGATATTTATATGAATGAGTTATTAGTTGGAATGCGTACTATTAATCAAGTTTTAGCGCATATTATGAAAAAACTTGATATTTATGATGAATTTAAATTAGGTACATCTGAATTGTATGTTAAGTAAAAATTTATTTATAAATTTAACTTAATGCGGATGGCAAAGGACTAAGTGGTGGAGCTGGCGGGAGTTGAACCCGCGTCCGAAATCTCTACATCCTCGGTACTACATGCGTAGTTTGTTTTTGAATTTCATCTACCCGCTGCGAACAAACACGCCACTGATAAACTAGCTTGATTAAGTTTAATGCTTCCGCCCCAAGCAAGGCTTCCACACGATCTCGTTTGGGTTTGACTCCTCTTGATCCCCGTCCTACGAGCGGAGGCTAGGGAGAGAAGGCTCTATACAGGTTATTAAGCTGCTAGTGCGTAGTTTTCGTCGTTTGCGACTATTTTTTTGCGGTTTATTTACGAGGCCTACCGCACCTCGGCATGCACCTTGGGTTTCGCAAATCCCGTCGAATCCAGAATCAGCCCCAATTGTGATTTGTAACTATGTACAATATCGGGCCATTATAGGTGAATTCAAGTATGAATACAAGTTAGCCGACTTCGGGATTAACCCAGTTTTCGGTTGGTTTTTCGTCTTTTAATGCCGTAATAATATTATCAACAGCACATTTTGCCATCGCGTAACGAGTTTCTACCGTTGCTGATCCTACATGAGGCGATAATAATACGTTATCAAGCTCTAGCAATGGTGAGTTAGTCGGGAGCGGTTCTATCTCGAATACGTCTAGGCCAGCAGCTTTGATGGTTTTATTTTTTAGTGCTTCAAATAATGCTTGTTGATCAATAATTTTTCCCCTTGCGCCGTTAATGAGTATGGCTGATGGTTTCATTAAGGCGAGTTTTTCTTTTGTGATTAGTTTTGTCGTTTCTTCGGTTAAAGGTAGGATGATCACTATAAAATCGGCTTGTCTTAATACGTTGTCGAGTTCAAGACGTTTAGCATTATAGGTTTGTTCGATATCATGCCGAGCTGATCGATTGTAATAAATAATGTTCATATCAAAGCCACAATGAGCGCGTTTGGCAATCGCTTGTCCAATTCGTCCCATGCCTAAAATACCGATGGTTTTCCCGTAAATATCGGTTCCATAATATTCTGGTGTGATCCCTTTTTTCCATTTTCCGTTATGAATGAGGTTAGATAATTCAACAGTTCGGCGTGCGGTTGCCATCATTAGTGTAAAAATTAGATCTGCGGTGCTTTCAGTTAATACTTTTGGTGTATTCATTAATCGGATGCCGTGTTTTTTTAAGGCATTAAGATCGTAGTTATCAAAACCAACTGAAATGGTTGCTGCTGCTTTTAATTTTGGCATTTTGGCTAAAAAGTTGTCGTCAATACGAGTGGAGATGTTGCCAATCATACCTTCGGCATTAGCTAGTGCGTTAGTATAACTTGTTGAATTGTAATCTGTGTTGTCATCAAATACGGTTAAATTGAAAGCTTGTTCTAGTCTAGTTTGTTGGTCAGCAGGAATTTTACTGAATAAAACTACGTTCTTTTTCATATACTCGCCTACATAATTTTGTTTACATCATTTTGTAACAGTATATCGCTATTTTTTAGAATTGTAATTCAATCAAAATTAGCCGATTTTATGTCTGTTAATGAGTTTTAAGAAAGTATGTGTATCAGTCAAAAATAAAATTTGTAATAGTTTAGATAGTAATGTTGGTTGTGTACTGATTTTGTGCTTTGATTAAAATTAATAGATAAGGTTTTATTGTATTGATAACTTTATTTTAAATTTTAAAAAAAATAAAAAAATATTTATTAAAAATCATTGTGTTATTTATTTTTTCATTAAATATTAAAAAATAGGTGAAATTAAATTGAACTTTTTGCTATTTAGATTGTCTATATTAACAGATTATGTTTTTCATTTTTTGCCCTCCACTCGAATATTCGAGTGGATTTTTTTTGCCTTGTTTTTGGTGAAAAATAATTTGCGTTTAGTTAAACAGAAATATAGTATCTATTTGGGTTATTAAATAGCATTATTTTATCAATTCTTCCTTCAATATTTTTCACTTTATGTTGAGTTGCTAATTCTAAAAATAAATATCTAGCAATAAAATGCGCTTTAGTAATAGTTTTATTTATGTGAGCTGAGAGAGTTTTCATGTTATTTACAAAAAGAATACAAGGGCACCTTGTTGCACTTATGACAGTGTTTATTTGGGGAACGACTTTTATTGCAACTAAAGTTTTATTAATCGATTTTAAGCCGATTGAAATTCTGTTTTTTCGATTTAGTTTAGGGTATGTTGTCCTTTGGATCTTAGCACCGCGTTTTTTGGCATGGCAGGGTTTTAAAAAAGAGTTTATGTTTTTGTGTGCTGGGCTGTGTGGTGTCACTTGTTATTTTTTGTGTGAAAATATTGCATTAACTTATACAACGGCATCTAACGTTGGGATTATTACTACTTTAGCACCAATATTTACTGCGATATTATCGATATTCTTTTTAAAGGCCGAAAAACCGCCTAAACGTTTTTATATTGGTTGTTTATTTGCCGTTATTGGTGTTGGGGTCATTAGCTTTAATGGCAAGTTTGTTCTTTCGCTCAATCCACTTGGTGATCTGCTAACTATGTTAGCTTGTTTGTTTTGGGCTTGTTATTCAATTTTGGTAAAAAAGAGTAGTAATTATGGTTACAATACAATTTTATTAACAAGAAGATTCTTTTTTTATGGTCTGATGTTGATGTTGCCAGTATTGTCTTTCTTCGATTTTGAATGGCATTTGTCTCGTTTTACCGATCCAGTAAATCTACTCAATATTTTATTTTTAGGTGTCGGTGCTTCGGCAATTTGTTTTGCATCTTGGAATTATGCTGTTAAATTAGTAGGGGCAGTCAAGATTAGTATTTATTTATATTTAGTCCCTATTCTTACCATTATTGCTGCAGTTATTATTTTGAATGAGTCTTTTACTTGGATTGCCGCTATTGGTACATTGTTTACGCTTTGCGGTGTACTGTTGTCAGAAAGTAAGGTTAGTATAAAAAGAAGCTAATTTTTTATTTGTCTACGAAAGCCCAAAAGGCGCATTAGTCTCTTGGGTTTGATAGTTTTTTTATATTTTTGATATCATTAATTAAGTTGTTGTACTCTTTTGTCGATGGCATCCATAATAATTTGTCCAAGATGTTCATAATTTTCATCAAAATGGTGTCCGCCGGGTAGTTTGAATGCTTCACCTTTCATTTCTGGTTGTAAGCATCCTGTTTCGTCTTTTTCTTCTTCACCGTAAATACAAAATAGTTTGCTTGCTGGAATTTTGTTGACTTCTGGCCCTGTTTTCATTTCGTTGCCTGATTGGCCAAGCCAGCCACTGATTTCGATTTCAAAATTGGCATCTTTTGAAAAGGCAATCATAACAATTGCTTGAACGCTATTTTGATCTGCAATTGATAAACGATTATAAAGCGAAGGTAAGATGTCTCCACCAAATGAATACCCTGCTAGCACAAAACGGGTTGTTCCCCATTTTTCTCGGTATTGTTGCATTAAGTAGCTCAGATCTTTAGCACTACGTTCAACCGAACGATGTTGCCAAAATAGTTTTAATGCATCAACTCCAACCACGGAATAACCGTGCGAAGCCATGTATTCTGCCGATACTTTATCTAAATCACGCCAGCCCCCATCTCCCGAATAATAAAGTGTTACTGTATTAGGGTGAACTTCTTTATTGGTTGCCGGTAATTCAATAACAGGTAGTTGTTCATATTTCCCAAACAAAACCGATGCAAGGTGTAAGCTTAGTAGTTCAACTGGCGAGGCTTGATACTCCCCTATTGACGTTGTGACAGCGATTTTTTTTTGTTCACGAGGAAAGACAGCCACTTCTTCTTCAGGTGGGTTATTCCAAATCACTTGCCATGTTCCATGGCTTGCTTGTGCTGGCAAAGGGAGGTCACAATCTTTATGATTTAATGTAAATTCAATTGATAGTGCTTTCGCATCATCACTTTTTTGCTCTGTTAACCAACGGTAAGCAAAAGCCGCACCTTCTTGCATTCCTGCAACGACAAATTGTGATTCATTTAATATCTTGACGGCTTGATTAAAGCGGTTTTGTTGTTCACTACAACTCTTTTCTTTTGGTTTTAATTCAAACTGTACTAGTTTGGCACCCATTTTTTCAGATAAGTCTAATAGCTGTTGTTCTGTAAAATGATTTCTATTGGTGGCAACAATGA
The DNA here is from genome assembly GCF_900094945.1 of Gilliamella bombicola. GTDB lineage: Bacteria > Pseudomonadota > Gammaproteobacteria > Enterobacterales > Orbaceae > Gilliamella > Gilliamella bombicola. The sequence goes on along the minus strand of NZ_FMAQ01000001.1, from coordinate 324,696 downwards.
TAGCAGCAGCTTCAGCTTGTTGTTTAGGGCTTGCTGATATGATCGAAAGGTCATTGCTGATTGTTATCGTTTTTACTGATGCACGACTTTGGTTTTTTATAAAATACCAACCAATAAATCCTAGTAATGTTATGAGTATTACGGTAATTAAGAATAAAATATAACGTATTATTTTTTTCATTTTATGAACTCTTATTCTTTTTTAGCCCTGTTATGCCGCCTGAAATGAGCATGGTTGTGTCAATTATTGCAACTAAAGGATCAAGTCCTGCAGGAACGGCCATATAACGGGGTTCCCAATGTGTTGCGAACTTTTCTTTAAAACGGCGTAATCCTTGAAAATTATAAAAACGCCCACCACGACGAAAAACTAATGCACCGAGCCTTTGAATCATAGGCGCTCCTCGACGCCTTTGCATTCCAGCAAGGGGTACCATGCCTAAACTGAAGTATTTAAAGCCTTTTTCTTGATAATGTAAAATCAAACCAACCATCAAAAATTCCATCGTTAATTTGGGAATATCTTGCACAACACGCATTAAATCGATACTAGCTGAATAGTTTTGATTAGTTTCTAACAAATTAACAAAAGCAATAATGCGTCCTTCATATTCGATGGCTGCGATTGTAAAATTATCTAAATATTGTTTAGAAAAAGATCCTAATGAAAATTTTTTTTCTTTCGAATGTTTGTTTTTAAGCCAAGCATCCGATACAGCTTTTAATTGCTCAAGTGGAGCAGTTCCTGGTGGATAGAATTTTAATGAGAGTCCATCGCGTTGCCCACGATTCCATGTATAACGAAGATCTTTATAAGTTTTTGATGTTAAGTCAAATATTTTTAAGTTAACTAATGCTTCTTCGCCGAGCTTAACTGTGCGCAAACCAATATCCATATAGAAAGGCAGATTAGCCGCTTTGACTTGATAAAACACAGGACGTAGGTGATGTTCGTCACATAAATCACGGAATGACCAAATCAAATCGGCTTTTTCGGCGTTATCTCCTATTGGGTCATAAAGGGCGACCATGCTTCTCCCTCGTCTTGAATACATGATGAATGCTGTTTCGCTGGCATTAAAAAGTAATGATTTATCACCACTCATCGCAAGCCCACCTTCTGGTTGTTTTGAATCTAAAACAATTTGGTAAGCTTTGCTAAGCTGGTCATTGTTAGGCGTGGTTAAAATAGGTAATGCGGGACGGAAAATCCAAAATAGCATGACACAGCTTAATAAAATAAAGCTTCCCAAAGCTGCGCGTAGTGCTCGAGGAACTTTGCTATCTAACTCAAATTGCCACCATAATGAGTGGCTATAAGGTACGTCTTGATAGATGAATAATATTACCCAAACAAAAAGGGCTATGGTACAAAAGCAAATTGCAAAAAAATTAAAAGAAAACGGTATGACGATTAAGCGGCTTTTTCGATAAAAAGCATGTCTAAAATGGATTAATAAGATTGCGACGCATAATAATACGCTGGCCTCTATCCAATGCAATCCTCGTAGTAATGAAAGTGCAGATCCTATTAGTAATAATATGACCGAAACACTCCAAGCCGAAAATAACCGGCGGCGTAATCCCATTGCGAGTAATAAGAATAAAACACCAATTAAGCTAGCGCTTAAATGCGCAATGTTGATCACTTTTTCAGGAATAAGTGAGATGATTAATTTGCGGTTAAAACCAGGTAAAACGCTTGAGAACATCATAACAACGCCAGCAAAAAAAACTGTTGCTGCCATGACTGATGCAGCAATACCTGTTTTGGCTTCTTTAGCTTGTGGAGGAGCTAAAAAGTGTTTCCCTTCATTGGCAAGTAACAAGATACTGGCTGGAATTAGGGGGAGTAAAATATAAATGATACGATAGAGAACAAGTGCAACGGTTAACGATGCGGTCCCAATTTCTGATGATAATGACGCTAGCATAATAGCTTCAAAAACACCTACGCCACCAGGCACATGGCTTAACACTCCAGCGACTAATGCGAGAATGTAAATCATAATAAAAGTGAAGAAATTAGGTTGTATTGGCAATAAAAAATAAAGTATAGCACCAGCTAAAACAGCATCAAATAAAGTGATAACAAGCTGACAACTTGCCAGTTGAATGTTAGGTAAACGGATTGTCCAGCGAAATAATTTAAATAATCTGGTATTTTCATTCGGCCTTTCAGGCAATCGATGATAGCATAAAAAAACGAGCAACAAGGCATAGATGCTAAATATTGAGCCTGCAGTTAACCATACGCTGTTTTTTGTCATATGAAGCGCCAACATGGTTTGATGAGGATGGATGAGGGCTGCGATTGCTGCAAACAACGGTAATGAAAAACCTAATGATAATGTCACAAAAAGAGACATTCTAGCAACATCTATAGCGGTTAAACCTTGTTTAAAGTAAAGACGACACCTTACAGCACCACCTGATAATGCCGATAGACCGATTGCATTACCAATAGCAGAGGCGCAAATTCCACCAACAATAATAGTAGAGGGTTTTAAATTAACGCCTGCGTAACGTGCGGCTGACCATTCGTAACAGATTAACATTAAATAGCTACCGATCGCAGATAGACACGATAATGCAATTGTACGCATAGATAAATTATGTATTGCGAGTTTTAACTCACTAAGATTGATTTCTTTAAGTAAGTGCCAGCATACAATAAGTGCTATGAAAAAAATAGATAGGCCAAATAGTAGAGCTAAAAATTGGCGATAGCGAGTGAAGTATTCTATGAACTGCCAAGGCAAAACTTTACGCGCTGATATTTTCACTTAATCAACTCCAATACTTGCTTCGATAATATTTTTATTTTCGCATTCTACCTTCCCAATCTAGTTAAAACAATCATAGAAACATAAAAAATATTCACATTAAATATTTTTTTAATTTACGTTATCAAGTTTACTTAATATTTAAAAAGATAGTTAGAAGTTTGTTTATTTATATAACTCGAAATATTAGTATGCAATGGTGGTGAGAAACGTTATAGATAAATGCCATTAAGGTGATAAGATTTTATCGCAATAATATATAAATAGCTAAGGTTAATCATTAGTCAAAATGAATATTAATTTACTATGTTTAGTAAAGTATTTGCCAACTATTTGTTATTAATTCTATTTAAATTTTTTACGTTTATCATTTTATCTTAATTAACTTTTTGAGTAAAAACTGGATGAATAAATTACCAAATACACAATTAACACAGCAACAGCAAAAAATTGTTTTGGATATCCAACTTTTTGTGAAACAAAAACTTATTAATGACTTTTCTGGTCATGATATGGCGCATATTGAACGGGTGGTGAGATTGGCTATGCAGATTTTGCAACATGAACCCAAAGCCAATAGCTTTATTGTGATTGTGAGTGCTTATTTACATGATGTTATTGATGACAAAGTAGTTTACGATGTCAACCAAGCTACTACTGAACTACGTCAGTATTTAACATCGCTTGCTTTGACTAATAACGAAATTGAGTTGATTTTTGCTATTATCGAAAACATGTCATATCGAAAAAATCTTTCAAATAAAAAAACGTTATCGTTTGAAGGTCAAATTGTGCAGGATGCGGATCGTTTAGATGCACTAGGCGCAATTGGTATTGGGCGTACTTTTTATTATGGAGGAAATAAGCATAATATAATGCACGATCCTTTAATTCCACCAAGAACGTCAATGACAGAACAGAATTATAAACAACCTAATACCGTCATTAATCATTTTTACGAGAAGCTTTTTTTGCTTAAAGATATGATGAATACTAAAACCGCAAAAAAAATGGCTAAGCAGAGGCATCGCTTTTTGGTTCAATTTGTCGCGCAGTTTGAAAAAGAGTGGTTGGGTGAAAACTCATGATATGATCACCTAATTTTTGAATAGTAGAGTTAGGCGAGTATGCCGTACGCTACCTTAAAAACGGTTTTTAATCTATCTCAAGCTCGCTTAGTTTTTTTACAGTTAGAACGGTATTGGTGCACCAACAAGCCACAGAACAATAGGTAACGTGATTAAACTTAATAATGTGCTTAATAAGGTTGCACTTGATACCAGTTCTGGGTGAGTATCAAACTGAACTGACATGAGTGTTGTATTGGCTGCACTTGGCATTGCAGCTAATACAATTAATACCTGCTTATAAATTGGTAAAATGGGCATAAAATAGACCATGCAAAATGCGACTAGTGGTGAAATGATCATTCGGGTAAGTAATGAAAGTGAAAGCTTAGGATAATCCAGTTGTTGGATCTTTATTTTGGCAAGTTGCATTCCCAAAATAATCATAATCACAACGATCGACGAATCGCCAATCATTCCAATGGATTTTATAATTGATTTAGATAAAGGAATATGACATAACTGAAAAAGAATACCTAAAAAAGCGCCATAAGCTACAGGCATTCGGATAACTTTATTGATGACATCCTTTTGACTGACAATGTCTCTACGAGCGCTGCCTTTTGCTGCATAATAGATACCAACAGTGCTCATTACAAATTGTTGTAATACCATCATAATTACGCCAAGATCAAACCCTACTGAGCCAAAAAAAATTAACAGTACTGGTGTACCATAATTACCATTATTCATAAAACATGAACTTAAAATCATGGCGCAGCGCTCTTTGGTTGAATATTTCATTATCATAGACAAAATTGAGATGATAATAACTAATGAAAAACAAAGACCCAAAATATAACAAATATAAAATAGATAATCGGTAGTCAAACTATGTGTATAAAATGTTTTAAATGCCAAAAAGGGGGATAGTACATAAAGTGACATTTTCGATAGATTAGCGACATCAAAATTTAAGGCTTTCTGTGCGATGAAGCCCACAATAAAAATACAAAAAATAGGGAATAAAATAATAAAAAATTGCATAAGTTATATCTTTTTTGGTTAATTTTATTAATTCATTGAATCAAGAGCAATAACGATTGATTCTCGAAGCTTTTGACAAGTATCATCATCAAGCGCTTGGTTGTGTTTATCTGTTAGAATAAACAGATCTTCAATATGTTCGCCGATAGTTGCAATTTTTGCACTGCGTAATGATAAGTCTAAGTTAGCAAATATTTCACCCACATAAGCAAGCAACCCCGGCCTATCGAGTGCAATGAGCTCCATATAAGTTTGGCTGTCATTGAAAGCAGAAAGAAAGTTAACTTGAGTGGGTACTAAAAACGATCGTAACCGTTGTTTAGGTGGTTTAATGGTTACACCTTTATAAACAGGTTGCTGTAGTGCTTTATCAAGTGCATTCACTAGGCCTTGATTTCGATCTTCTTGCACTGTTTGTCCATTAGGATCTAATACAATGAAAGTATCAAGCGCAAAGCTTTTTTTATTCGTAATGATAAGCGCATCGTGAATTGTTAAATTGTGCATACTTAGCGTATTACAGACAGTTGCAAATAAGTAAGGTCTATCTGGCGAATAAATAAAAATTTCACTGCCACCATGATATGGGTGGGGATTTATGGCTACCAATATTTTGGTCAAATCGTGCTGTAATAAAATTTGTGTATGCCATACAATCTGTTCTTTAGTATAACGAAGAAAGTAATCAACACGATAGCATTGCCAAAGATCTTTAACGATCTGTTCATCATAATTTTGCTTAAGTAAAATGGCTAACGCTTCTTGTTTATTTTTACGTGCTATACTTCGTTGCTCAGGAATTTGGCGGATATCTGAATCAAAGGAGTTTTTTGCATTAAGGTAGAGTTCACGCATTAAACTTTGTTTCCAACTATTCCACAGCGTTTCGTTTGTTGCACACACATCTGCTACTGTAAGACAAAGCAAATACTGTAAACGACGTTTACTTTTGACAATTTGAATAAACTCGTTTATAACGGCAGGATCTTGTAAATCGCGGCTTTGTGCTGTTACCGACATTAGTAGGTGATAACGTACTAACCAAATAACTAGTTCAGTATCTTTGGTTTCTAATCCATGCAATTGGCAAAATTCTTCAACTAGATGGGCTCCAATTTCAGAATGATCACCATGTCGTCCTTTACCTATATCATGAAATAACCCTGTAATAACTAATAATTCAGGTTTAGATAATTTAGCAAAGACTTTTGCGCTATTAGGGTGTTTTTGCTTGCCGCTTTCTGTTTTTAGACTATCGAGCTCAAGCAATAAGCGGATGGTGTGTTCATCAACGGTGTAAGCATGAAACAGGTCAAATTGCATCATGCCAGATATCTGTTTCCAGCCCGGTATATAGACCGAAAGTATGCCATATTTATGCATGGGTAAAATTGCTTTTTCAATTGCATCTGGGTGTTTGATAATTAACATGAAAAGCGATCTTGCTTTGGCATTTTCACAGAGTAAATTAGTTAGAGAACGTCTTGCTGAGCGTAATTGTCTAATGGTATTAGAATAAAGGCCAATCACTTGAGGATTAAGCAATATTGTATAAAACAGCTGCATAATCATAATAGGCTCTTTTTTAAAGATCTCATCATCTCTTACATCAATGAGTTTGTCTCTAATTTGAAAATATTCATCGATATTATAAGGTTTATTTTGTGGGCTATGATTAAGAATAGACTCATAAAACAGCTGTAATAGCATTTGATTGAGTTCAGTAATATTGTGAGCAACACGATAATAATCATGCATCATTTTTTCTACAGGTGTGTTACCGTCACCTTTGTAACCTAACATATTGGCAATGCTAAGTTGTCGATCAAAAAGCAAGCGGTTATCATAACGAGAGATCACACAGTGCAAGGCAAAACGCATTCGCCATAAAAATTTACGACACGTTTTAAAGTCTGCAATATCTTCAGGGGTTAAGTAGTTGAAATCGGACATTTTTTGCAAAAATTCGCCACCAAAATGGCGAGTTGCGATCCATTGAATGATTTGCATATCTCGCAAACCACCTGGACTATTTTTTAAATCAGGTTCTAGATTATAAGAGGTACTGTGATATTGTTTGTGGCGTTCTTGTTGTTCTTGAATTTTTGCTTTATAAAATGCATGGGAAGGCCAGATTTTATCGCTAAAAATTTGTTTATGTAGTTCATCTAACAGTAATTGATTTCCCGAAATAAGTCTTGACTCAATCAAATTAGTCATTATGGTGATGTCATTTTTCGCTTCTTGTAGGCAAATTTTTAATGTCCTAACACTGTGCCCTATATCTAAATGTAAATCCCATAATAAGCGAACAAGATCACCAATTTGTTTTTCAATTTCTTTAGTTAACGGATAATCACTAAGAATCAAAATATCAATATCTGACAATGGATGCAATTCAGCCCGTCCATAACCACCAACGGCAACCAAAGCGATGCGGTTGCGTTTAAAGAAAGAGGAGACATGTTTAGGTATTTGGTAGAAAGACCATAATCGTTCAAGCAAACGATCGATAAATTGACTACGTAAATGCACTAGCGTATCAATATCAATTTGTTGCTCAAATTGCATCATAGACCATTGTTGAAAAGCTTCGAGTTGTTGCTTTAGATAGAGGATATTTATTTGTTCATCGCTAAAATCAAGCGGCGATACAGGGTAAAACAGATGCGTTTTAGTCATGATCATATTATCAAATCAAGATAATTCAATAGCCATATCCTTACCCGATTTTCAATGAGTGTCAAGCTACCGTTAGAATAATATGATTATTTATGACTGATTTTTATAATAAAAAAGGAACAATAATTTGTTCCTTTTTTAAAACTTTCAATAAAATATAAGTTTTAGTATAAAACCTATAAGGTAAAATCGCTTAAATCATCTTCATTCATTTCAGCATCAATTTGCCCAACTAAGTAAGAGCTCATTTCGGCTTCTTGTGGTGCAACTTGTACATTATCAGATACTAGCCAATTATTGATCCACGGAATTGGATTTGATTTAGCTTCAAATGGCAATTTTAGTCCAACCGCTTGCATACGGATGTTAGTGATGTATTCGACATATTGGCATAAAATGTCTTTATTCAAACCAATCATTGATCCACCTTCAAACAAGTATTCTGCCCACTCTTTTTCTTGATTTGCCGCTTGCAAAAAGAGGTCATAACACTCTTGTTCACACTCTTTGGCTATGTCTGCCATTTCAGGATCATCTTCGCCACTTCGTAGCGTATTAATCATAAATTGTGTGCCGGTTAAATGTAGGGCTTCGTCACGGGCAATAAGTTTAATGATTTTTGCATTACCTTCCATGAGCTCACGTTCTGCAAAGGCAAAGGAACAAGCAAAACTAACATAAAAACGAATAGCTTCAAGTGCATTGACACTCATTAAGCACAAATAAAGTTTCTTTTTTAGTTCGCGTAAATTAATAGAAACAGTGCGATTATTGATGTTGTGGTTACCTTCGTGAAATAAATTATAGTAACTTGCGTAGCTAATAAGGTCATCGTAATAACCTGCAATGTCACCGGCACGTTTTTGTATTTCTTTATTGGTAACAATATCGTCAAAAACGACAGATGGATCGTTAACAATATTACGAATGATATGCGTATATGAACGTGAATGAATGGTTTCTGAAAACGACCAAGTTTCTACCCATGTTTCAAGTTCTGGAATAGAAATTAGGGGCAATAATGCAACATTGGGGCTGCGTCCTTGAATTGAATCAAGCAAGGTTTGATATTTTAAATTACTAATAAAAATATGTTTTTCATGTTCTGGCAATGCGGCGTAATCAATACGATCTTGAGAAATATCGACTTCTTCAGGGCGCCAAAAGAAAGAGAGTTGTTTTTCAATTAATTTTTCAAACATTTCATACTTTTGTTGATCATAACGCGCAACATTTACTGGCTGTCCAAGGAACATAGGTTCTTTAAGTTGGTCGTTATGCACATGCGAAAAGGTACTGTAATTCATACTCATAAAAGAACTCCTACTAATTTATCGTTGCTTTTACCGCTACCTTTCGACAGTGTAAAAGGTAAATGGTGGGGGGGATGATTTTCCCCTCATAAAAATTTTATTTTAGTATGTACTGTTTAGGTCTTAACAATAGCTAAATTTTACAAGCGCCACCTTCACAACCATCGTCACTGTGTGTTGTTGGAACAATATCACCTTGAATATCTTCAGCCCCATCGCGTGTATTATGATAATAGAGTGTTTTTACGCCAAATTTATAAGCGGTCAATAAGTCTGATAATAGCTGTTTCATTGGTACTTTATCATTTGGGAATTTAGTCGGATCATAATTCGTATTAGCCGAAATTGATTGGTCAATAAATTTCTGCATAATTCCTACTAATTGTAAATAACCTGTATTATTTGGAATTTGCCAGAGTAATTCGTAGAAGTTTTTCAGATTATTATAATCTGGAACAACTTGTTTTAAGATACCATCTTTTGAAGCTTTAACACTAATAAAGCCTCGAGGTGGTTCAATGCCATTTGTTGCATTGGATATTTGTGAAGAAGTTTCTGATGGCATTAATGCCGATAAAGTTGAATTACGTAGCCCATGGGCTTTGATAGATTCTCGTAATGATTCCCAATCATAATGTAAAGGTTCTTTTGTAATAGTATCTAAATCTTTTTTGTAAGTATCGATTGGTAAAATGCCTTGAGCATAAGTTGTTTCGTTAAATAGTGGGCATGCACCCTTTTCTTTAGCAAGATTATTAGAGGCTTTTAACAAGTAATATTGCATGGCTTCAAAAGTACGATGCGTTAAATTATTTGCACTACCATCAGAATATTTAACGCCATTTTTGGCTAAATAATAAGCATAGTTAATAACGCCAACGCCTAATGTGCGACGATTGATTGAAGAGTTTCGAGCCGCAGGAACAGGGTAATTTTGGTAATCCAGTAGCGAATCAAGCGCACGTACCGTTAAGTCAGCAAGTTCTTCAAAGTCATCTAATGATTCGATTTGGCCAAGGTTAAAGGCTGATAACGTACAAAGTGCAATTTCACCTTTTTCATCATTGACATTATTAAGTGGCTTTGTTGGTAGCGCAATTTCCATACATAAATTAGATTGATGAACTGGCGCTAATTGAGCATTAAATGGGCTGTGAGTATTACAGTGATCAACATTTTGGATATAAATGCGTCCAGTTGATGCGCGCTCTTGCATTAATAGTGCAAAGAGTTCAACGGCTTTAACCACTCGTTTGCGAATATTGACATCTTGTTCATATTGGTGGTAAAGCGTTTCAAACTTATCTTGATCGGCAAAAAAAGCATCATAAAGCCCTGGGACATCTGATGGGCTGAATAAAGTAATATTTTCGTTTTTGATTAACCGTTGATACATTAATTTATTGATTTGTACCCCATAATCTAAATGGCGAACACGGTTTTCTTCAACTCCACGGTTATTTCGTAAGACTAACAAGCTTTCGACTTCTAAATGCCAAAGAGGATAGAAAACGGTTGCGGCTCCACCACGGACACCACCTTGTGAACATGATTTAACCGCAGTTTGAAAATATTTATAAAAGGGAATGCAGCCAGTATGAAATGCTTCACCACCACGAATTGAACTTCCTAAAGCACGAATTCTTCCTGCATTGACTCCAATTCCTGCACGTTGCGATACATATTTTACAATAGCGCTTGCTGTTGCATTGATTGAATCCAAACTATCATCACACTCAATTAATACACAGGAACTAAATTGACGAGTAGGCGTACGAACACCTGCCATAATTGGAGTTGGTAGTGAAATCTTAAAGGTAGATACTGCATCATAAAAACGTTTTATATAGCTAAGGCGTGTTTCTTTTGGGTAATTGGCAAATAAACAGGCTGCGACTAGAACATACAAAAATTGCGCGCTTTCATAAATCTCTCCAGTAACGCGATTTTGTACCAAATACTTTCCTTCAAGTTGTTTAACTGCGGCATATGAAAAAGACATATCTCGCCAATGATCGATGAACTTATCCATTTCCGCAAATTCTTCTGGAGTATAATCTTCAAGCAGATGTTCGTCGTATCGTTTATTTTCTACTAACTTCTTAACATGTTCGTAAAGAGATGGTGGTGTAAACTGGTTAAAGGCTTTTTTACGTAAATGAAAAATAGCTAAGCGAGCGGCCAAGTATTGGTAATCAGGGGCATCTTGAGATATAAGATCGGCTGCAGCACGAATAATTGTTTCATGGATATCTGAAGTGCGGATTCCATCATAAAATTGAATATGAGAACGCAATTCAACTTGTGATACCGAAACATTATCTAATCCTTCGGCTGCCCATGTAATGACTTTATGGATTTTATCAAGATTTATTGGCTCTTTTTTGCCGTTTCGCTTTGTGACAAGTATTGATTTATTCATTTTTCATTCACTGTAATTATGTATTTTTGTAATATTTATAGTAATTGATATTTATCAAAATATACAATATATAGTACCTATTAATTATTTAATTACTATATATAGTAGGATTGTTAATTGGTAATGCTGATTTTATTAACGAAAATCAGGTTTTATTGATTTTAAAAGGTACTGTCAGTTTTTATTAACAGCCCCATAAAGATTGGTATAAGTGGAAAAAATGAAAATATTGTATATGATAAGATCTACCTATGAATAGATAGATCTTAAAATTTACAGGGGCGTCGTCAATACTTTATCTTCTAGGTATAGATACGCATATGCCATTTTTATCTTCTTTTTCTTTATCGCGACAATGATATTTTCCGTCATAAGTATGTATATCACAATACTCTCCTACCCATGTATTCCATAAGTAGTATCGATTATAACTCTTTGATTGGTCTTCATCTGGTCCAAAAGATCCTGGATAAGGTTGTTGGCCCGGATCGCCCCATTCACTAAATAATGTTCCTATTTCACGTGTATATAATATTTCTTTTTTCTTATCACTTAACTTCGCATTACTTACTTCGCGATCGTGACTTAAGCGATAACGACCACTTTTATTTGAACATGCCTCAATAACCTCATCAAGATCACCTTTCATCGCTTGTAGTATTCCTTTATTGTTATATTTTTGCTTCCAAGCATCAAACCATTTGGTAAGGGTAAATGAGTATTGAATTGTTGTATTTTTAGTTTTGTTTTTTCCTTCAATTACAACTGTATACCCAGAGCCAGAGCCCATAACATGTTGCCAAGCTTTACCTGGATTTCTTGCATCAGGGGTATTGAAAGTTACCGTGACATAATTATTATTATTGGTGACATTAACTAGTGCATTGCCTTGCTTAACTTTCCAAATGTAGTTTGAGGCGATACCTGGGTTGGACAAAATCAAATTAAATTTAGCACCATAAAAACCTGTAGTTGGGAAGTTCTTTACTGGATTAACACTCGATTGATGTAAGAAACCATAATTTGGATCCCATTGGTTCTTGTGACTCCCTTTAACCGTAGATGGATTTAATGAAGGTTTAGCATAACAAACAAAAGCATCATCTAATATAGTATACGTTTTAGATGGATGAGTGATGACATCCTCATTAGGATAGGTATTGGTATTAGGGATACCATACTGTGAAGATAAAATTAAATCAGCCGATAATTTGACTTTAAAAGGTGCATGCATTCCTTTTGAGGATAAGCTACAAAAAGTATCGTTATCCTTAGGGGTAAATTCAACAAGTTCATTATTTCGGTTAGTATAATACCAAGTCATATTAACTTTTTGTTGTCCCATGAGTTCAAGTGCTTTTAATTCATCGCCATCAAGATCAAAGTACTCATTATTATTCGGTTGTTTTATTGGCGCTGCATTAATTGTATTTTTGAAAGGGTAGTGATGCTGAATGGGTAAATATTTTACTTCATCTCCATAATAATTTTTGTTATTTACACTCAAACCAAATAAATTTAAATCATCGATACTCTGCTCAATTATTGGAGATAGAGATGGGTGTATCCCGTGAATAGCTTGAGTTGTGTGAACGCTAAGACTTGCATGACTTATTTCGGAAAATTGCGATAATATTGTGGTGTATATCACCGATTTTAAATGTTTTTTTATTATTACTTGATTCATGTTTGAACTCCTTTTCATTATTTTTTTTATCCTAAAAAAATTAAAAGTCATCATAAAATGATGACTACTTTTAAAAGTTGGCGATTTTAGATTAGGCCATGATAACTAGTCAAATGATATCTTTTTTAAAGATATCTAATTGATCAAATTTTAGTTGATTGGTTGGATGGATATGTAAAAGTATGAAATTAAACTTGATTTTTTTTAGACTTATAGCGTTGAATTAAACTCGCTTGGTTTTGTGCATCTAGCCATGCTAATTTATCTGTGTAATTTTTTTCTGCACCACGTGTTGTGGGGTGGTAGTATTTTGTGTCTGCCATTTCTTGAGGAAAGTAATTTTCACCTGCGGCAAAAGCATTTGGCTCGTCGTGGGCATAGCGATATTCGGCACCGTAGCCTAGTTTTTGCATTAAATTAGTTGGTGCGTTACGTAAGTGTTCTGGAACATCATAATCTGGTTTAGATTGTGCATCGGCCATTGCTTGTTTAAAAGCAAGGTAAACCGCATTGCTTTTTGGGGCGCAAGCAAGGTAGATAATAGCTTGTGCAATTGCTCGTTCTCCTTCAGCTGGACCAACTCGGGTAAAACAGTCCCATGCTGCTAGTGCCACTTGCATCGCTCTTGGATCGGCATTGCCGACATCTTCTGAGGCGATAGCTAATAACCGACGAGCGACATAAAGGGGATCGCCACCGGCCGAGATAATCCTAGCATACCAATAAAGTGCAGCATCGGGTGCTGAGCCTCGAATCGATTTGTGGACAGCTGAAATTAAATCATAAAAACGGTCACCTTGGTTATCAAACCTAGCGCTGCGTTCACCCATTACCTCCTTGAGTAGTTCAGGGGATAGATCTTGACCATCGGACATGTCAACCAATAGCTCAAGTGTATTAAGCGCACGCCTTGCATCACCTCCTACAAATTCAGCAATCTGTTTTTTGGTTTCTTCGGGCAGCAGAATATTTCGGTTACCGTAACCACGGTCGGGATCGTCCATTGCCTGTTGTAAAATCTGTTCAATGTCGTAGTTGGTTAATGATTTAAGCAGATAAACTCGTGCGCGCGATAGTAAGGCGGAATTGAGTTCGAATGATGGATTTTCGGTCGTAGCGCCAATAAATGTTATGGTGCCGTTTTCAACATACGGTAAAAATGCATCTTGTTGGCTTTTGTTAAAGCGATGAACTTCGTCAACAAATAAAATAGTGCGAATGCCAGCTTGTTGATTAATTTTAGCTCGTTCAATCGCTTCGCGAATGTCTTTTATACCGGATGTAACGGCAGACACTCGTTCAACTTTTGCATTCGCATGGTGAGCAATGATTTCTGCTAATGTTGTTTTACCGGTACCTGGTGGCCCCCAAAGAATCATTGAGTGCAAATTACCAGCTTCAATGGCCTTTGGTAATGGCTTGCTTTCATCTAGCAAATGCGATTGCCCTATATATTCAGATAAGGTCCTAGGACGCATTCTTGCTGCTAACGGTTTAAACTCATCAGTGGTAAATTCAAAAGACATACTTGGCATGGAAGGTCATTATCCAAATTGACAAATTGAAACTATTATATACTCGTTATTTAATAAGTGAAAAAAGAAAAGAAAATATCTTTTCCCATTAGCATAAAAACGGTAATATTTTGAACTAATTTAGTTATTAGACTTTGTTTAAGTTATTAGATGAAAAGTAAGGATTGGGCATGAAGAAGTGTTTATTGTTAATCGGGTTATTGGCGAGCTTATCAGTATGGGCTGGCGATAAAGAAGTATTACAACAACGTTTAGATAAAATTGAAGGATTTTATGCCAGTTTTTCTCAAAATGTGAAAACTGAAGACAATCAACCTGTGCAGGACGGTAAAGGAGATTTATGGGTTAATAGGCCTTACTATTTTAATTGGACAATGAATGAGCCAGATGAAACTTCAATTATTTCTGATGGAAAAAATATGTGGGTGTATACGCCAGCGGTTGAGCAAGTAAGCGTAATGGATTTAAAAAAAGCGGTTGATAATCGTTTAATGTTACTTATTACTGATAGCCACAATCCAATTTGGGATGTTTATCAAGTGACTCGCAAGCAAGACTCATTTACACTTAAACCGACGGATGGGTCTAATCAAGATTTTATTATTTCTGTATTACCTACAGGTATGATTTCAAATTTCACTATCATTGAAGAAGATGGCCAACGTAGTTTTTATGATTTGTCTCGACAAAAATTAGGTAAAGTATCATTAGACAAGTTCAAGTTTACACCACCAGCTGGTGTGACTATTGATGATCAACGCTAGAGTTTTATAATATTTTTTATGTAAAAAATTATTATGTTGGCGTTATTTGGTATATAAAATAACGCCAATTAATTTAGTTTGACAATTTTATTGTTAGTGTTTTTTTTATCTTGTCTGATGAAAAAGTATTTACTCGTAGTTATCTTCATTAATGCTGACAACTGGATTATCAGAGAATAGATAATGATCGCGTTTAGTCTCAAAATCCTCGCTTATGGCATCAAATAGCATTTTTTTCGTATTTTCTAAGTGTTGCCACATAGCTAATTTAGCAGCTTTAGGATCTCGATTAATGAGAGCTTCTAAAATTTTGTCGTGTTCTTCCCACCAACTTTCAATATCTTGTTGTTGAACATGCTCATGAAGTTTTTTCCATAAAGGGTTTAATGTTCTTTGTCGCCATGTTTCTTGAACAATGGTAGTTAAAGCTGTATTACGAGTTATCATAGCGATTTGAGTATGGAATTTTAAGTCCCAATTCGAATCACGATAGTGATCTTCTTTTTTTGCATTATGTTGGATTTCTAATAGTTTAACGATATCATCTTTAGTAATTTGAGTTGCGGCAAATTCTGCAATATTGCTTTCTATTAGTTGACGAGCTTGCAGTAGTTCAAATGGCCCAGTGGTAGAAAAATTTAAACCGGGTGAAGATGTTAAAATATTGGATTGTAAACTATTGGCAATAACATGAATACCAGATCCTTTTCGTGCATCAACAAAACCTTCAACTTCAAGCATAATAATTGCTTCTCTTACAACTGAGCGACTAACTTCTAGTTCCTCACAAATTAATCTTTCTGACGGTAATTTGCTACCAACTGGGTAAGTACCATTAATAATTCTTTTTTTTAATTCGGTTGCAATAATTTGATAAAGTCGTTGATATTCGTTTTGTTCCTGAGTCATGGTAACTTTTACATAATTCCTAAATTGCTCATCATTGTAAAATAACATCTAATCGTGTGGAATTAAATAATATTGTTCTATTTTTTTCAATTTAAGAGACCATTCATCAAAGATAACTTACAAATGGTAAGTTTGTCATATAATTTATGAGTTTTAATTATGTGATGTATGTCAACTTTTTTAGTTGTCATACATGTTAATATGAGCCAAGATATAAGCATACTTGGAGTATTAATATGTATAAAACAATTAAAAACTTAAGATGGTATATGATAGCGTTAGTAACCATAGGAACAATATTAGGTTATCTTACACGAAATTCTATAGCTGTTGCTGCTCCTGTTTTGAATGAAGTAATGGGTCTGACAACTCAACAATATTCGTATGTCGTCGCGGCATATTCAGCTTGTTATACTATCATGCAGCCTGTTGCAGGATATATTTTAGATCTATTAGGTACACGGCTAGGTTATGCCGTTTTTGCTTTATTATGGTCTGTATTTTGTATTAGCACTGCATTTTCAGGCAGTTGGGTTGGGCTAGCATTTGCACGTGGTGCGGTGGGTGCAACTGAAGCTGCTATGATTCCTGCTGGCTTAAAAGCAACTAGTGAATGGTTTCCCGCAAAAGAAAGATCAATTGCGGTTGGTTGGTTTAATTTGGGTTCGTCATTAGGTGCTATGATTGCTCCTCCATTAGTTGCATGGGCTATTTGGTTCCATAGTTGGCAATGGGCATTTGTTTTATGTGGCTTATTAAGTTTTATTTGGGGGATTTTTTGGTTCATACTTTATCGTCATCCAACTAAACAAAAATATTTATCTGAAGAGGAAAAAAAATATATTTTATCTGGTCAAGAGGCTAGTCATCAAACTTCCAACACTGAAAAATTACCAGCTAGTAAAATCCTTTCCAGTCGACGTTTTTGGGGTATTGCATTGCCAAGATTTTTAGCTGAACCAGCTTGGGGGACGTTTAACGCTTGGATCCCTTTATTTATGTTTACTGCCTATGGTTTTGACTTAAAACAAATAGCAATATTTGCTTGGATGCCAATGTTATTTGCTGATATTGGGTGTGTGCTTGGTGGGTATATGTCTCCATTTTTTCAAAAACGTTTTAATGTTAGTTTGATTAACTCTCGTAAATGGGTGGTTACTGTCGGGGCAGTATTGATGATAGCACC
This sequence comes from Gilliamella bombicola, assembly GCF_900094945.1. Taxonomy (GTDB): domain Bacteria; phylum Pseudomonadota; class Gammaproteobacteria; order Enterobacterales; family Orbaceae; genus Gilliamella; species Gilliamella bombicola. Next base: position 307,298 of record NZ_FMAQ01000001.1, on the reverse strand, counting down.
AGGTTTAATTGGTTTATTCTCAAGTCCTTATGTCGCTATATTTTTATTCTGTATTGGAGGCTTTGCTCATCAGACATTATCAGGTGCTTTAATTACCTTATCATCAGATGTTTTTGGCCGAAATGAAGTAGCGACAGCAAATGGCTTTACAGGTATGGCGGCGTGGTTAGCAAGTACAATTTTTGCGTTAATTGTTGGCGCACTTGCTGATACTGTTGGCTTTAGCCCACTATTTATCATTTTAACTTGTCTTGATCTTTTAGCTGCTGTTGCAGTATGGACAATTTTAAAAACACCGACAACAAATGAATAATAATTAATTTGATTACATATGATATTAACCTATGTAATTAAATAGTTAATACTACATTATGGAGAAGAAAATGTTTTTTTTAACTGAAGATTTTTTACTAGACACAGAATTTTCTCGTCAGCTTTATCATAATTATGCTGCTGAACAGCCGATTTTTGATTACCACTGTCATTTACCACCTGAACAAATTGCTCAAGATTATCAATTTAAAAACCTGTATGACATCTGGTTAAAAGGTGATCATTATAAATGGCGTGCGATGCGTACTAATGGTGTTGCTGAAAAATTTTGTACTGGTACTGACGTAGATGACTTTGAAAAATTTAAAGCTTGGGCTGAAACCGTACCACATACCATAGGCAACCCTCTATATCATTGGACTCATTTAGAGCTTCGTCGACCATTTGGTATTGATAATATTTTATTATCTCCATCAACTGCTGAAGTGATTTGGAATAAATGTAATGCAATGCTAGAAACTAAAGCTTTTTCAGCCCGTAGCATTATGAAAAAAATGAACGTCAAAATGGTCGGTACTACTGATGATCCGATTGATGATTTAGTTCATCATAAAACGATTGCACAAGATAGCTCATTTGATATTAAAGTGTTACCAAGTTGGCGCCCCGACAAAGCGTTTAATATTGACTCTGAATTTTTTGTTGCTTACTTAGAGAAATTATCTGCGGCTGCAGATATGACAATATCAAGCTTTCACGTACTTTGCCAAGCGTTATCAAAAAGAATGGATCATTTTGAGCAACATGGTTGTAAAGTGTCTGACCATGCATTAGATACTGTTGTTTATGAAGAAGCCTCAGAACAAGAGTTAGATACTATCTTAACTAAACGATTGTCGGGTGCTATGTTGAGTGCTAAAGAAACAGCACAATTTAAAACGGCAGTACTTATCTTTTTAGGTGGTGAATATCACAAACGCGGTTGGATACAGCAGTATCATATTGGTGCATTGCGTAACAATAATTCGAAAATGTTTAATTTGATGGGACCTGATGTGGGCTTTGATTCGATTAATGATTCACCAATTGCTCAGCCACTATCTCGTTTGTTAGATGCACAAGCAAAACAAAATGCATTACCTAAAACAATACTCTATTGTTTAAATCCATCTGATAATGAAATTCTAGGTACGATGATAGGTAATTTTCAGGGAGAAGGTATTCGCGGAAAAATGCAATTTGGTTCAGGATGGTGGTTTAATGATCAGAAAGACGGCATGATTCGTCAAATGACTCAACTTGCGCAACTTGGTTTATTAAGTCGTTTTGTCGGTATGTTAACTGATAGCCGTAGTTTTCTTTCTTATACTCGGCACGAATATTTTAGGCGCATTTTATGTCGCATGATTGGCCGTTGGGTTGAAGATGGCGAAGCCCCTCGTGATATCGAGTTATTAGGTCAAATGGTCAAAAATATTAGTTTTGATAATGCTAAAAACTATTTTGGTATTGAATTAAGTTAACTAGTTAAAAAAGAGTGATGCTCATGAAGACATTAAACAGAAAAGACTTTCCCAGCGCAAAATATACTACACGTGTTGTTCAGTTTGGCGAAGGTAATTTTTTACGTGCATTTTTAGATTGGCAATTAGACATCCTTAACGAAAAAACAGATCTTGATGCTGGCGTTGTTGTTGTTCGCCCATTAAATACAGACTTTCCACCATCGTTAAATACTCAAGATGGATTATATACTACACTGATTCGTGGTTTAAATGAACATAATGAAGCAGTAAAAGAATTTAGGATGATACGTTCAGTCAATGATGAGATAAATGTTTATACTCAGTATGATCAATATCTTGAATTGGCTAAAGATCCGAATATTCAATTTATTTTTTCTAACACTACCGAAGCAGGCATCAGTTATGTTGAAAGCGATAAAATCACTGATAAGCCTGCTATTAGCTATCCCGCTAAACTAACTGCTTTTTTACATGAGAGATTTTTACATTTTTCTGGTAGTAAAGAAAGCGGGTTAATTATAATTCCTTGTGAATTAATTGATTATAATGGCGATGCACTTAAAAAATTAGTACTTAACTATGCTCAACAATGGCAGTTATCAGATAAATTTATTTCATGGATCGAAAATGATAACTTATTTTGTTCAACATTAGTCGACAGAATTGTGCCCGGTTATCCAAAAGCACAAATAACCGAACTAGAAGCCGAATTAGGGTATAAAGATAATTTCATCGATACTGCTGAGTACTTCTATTTATTTGTTATTCAAGGACCTCAATGGTTAGCTGAAAAACTCTGCCTAGATAAGTGCAATATGAATATCAAAATTGTTGATGATATTAAACCATATAAAGAGCGAAAAGTAGCTATTTTAAATGGTGCACATACTGCATTAGTACCTGTTGCTTATCTTGCCGGGATTGATACTGTGGGTGAGTCAATGAATGACCCTCAAATCTTATCTTATATTAAAGATACGATTTTTGATGAGATTATCCCTGTTTTAGATTTACCTCATCAAGAATTAGTGGATTTTGCGGAGTCCGTGATTAGCCGTTTTAAAAATCCATTTATTGAACATCAATTAATGTCGATAGCTTTAAATAGCATGACAAAATTCAAAACTCGGATTCTTCCACAATTACTTGCTTATCAAAAAGAGAAAGGTGTATTACCTAAACATTTAGTCTTTTCTTTTGCGGCTTTAATCGCTTTATATCGAGGTATTCGTAATGAACAAAATTACTCATTACAAGATGATGCCATTTGGTTAGAGCGTTTTCGTTCTGGATGGATGAAAATTGCTGAAGGTCGAGGAACCTTTGCTGATTTAGTTAACACTATATTAAGTGACGATACTCATTGGGAGCATAATTTACTAAGTATTCCTCAATTAGCGGAAACAATAACTCAGTATTTAGCTGTCATCATCGAAAAAGGTGTACGCTCTGCGATTGAACAATGTGGTATTAGTGGTAAATAGAATGAGCGATGTGATGATTAAATTTATAAAAATAAATAACAAAGATAATGTTGGTATAGCATTATCAGATTTGGAAGCACACGAAGCCAATATTGTGGTCGATGGTCACCATATTGATCTACAACAATCTATCAAACAAGGGCATAAATTTGCTCTTAAAGATCTTGAGCAAGGTGAAAATATTATTAAATATGGTTTGCCTATCGGGCATGCAACTTGCTCAATTAAAGCTGGTGAACATATCCATTCACAAAATTTGAAAACCAATTTGAATGATATTGATGATTATCAGTATCATCCACATTTGTCTAAAAATGATTCATTACACGAAATACCAGACAAGGAAGTGCAGATTTACCGTCGTAAAAATGGTCAAGTAGGTATTCGTAATGAACTTTGGATTATACCGACTGTGACATGTATTAATGGTATAGCACAACAAATTGTTAAACAGTTTTGTGATGAGTTAAATAATCAATTAGAAATTGATGGTATTACCGTGCTTGAGCATCCTTATGGATGTTCTCAATTAGGACAAGATCATAAAAATACCAAAATTATTTTACAAGATTTAGTCAAACATCCTAATGCTGGAGCAGTGTTAGTGATTGGACTGGGTTGTGAAAATAACCAAATATCTGAGTTCAAAGATGATTTGGGTGAATATGATGAATCTCGAGTCAGATTCCTTATTGCGCAACAAGAAACAGATGAAGTTGAATCAGCTTTAAGTCACCTAAGAGAACTTTACGCTATTATGAAAAATGATAAGCGTGAATTAGGTCGATTAAGTGAATTGAAATTTGGTTTAGAGTGCGGTGGTTCGGATGGTTTTTCTGGTATTACCGCCAACCCAATGCTTGGGTTATTTTCTGATTACGTTATTTCACATGGTGGAACCAGTGTACTCACTGAAGTGCCAGAAATGTTTGGTGCTGAAAATATTTTAATGTCGCATTGTGTTGATGAGTCGACCTTTGATAAAACAGTGCATATGATTAATGATTTTAAGCAATATTTTATTTCAAATAATCAACCTATTTATGAAAACCCCTCACCAGGAAATAAAGCTGGCGGTATCACCACACTAGAAGAAAAATCACTCGGCTGTACTCAAAAAGCTGGTGGAAGTGAAGTTATAGATGTTCTTAAATATGGGCAAATGTTAACAAAACAAGGACTTAATTTGCTCAGTGCTCCAGGAAATGATGCGGTTGCGACAGGTGCTTTATCTGCAGCAGGGTGCCATATGGTGTTATTTACAACAGGTAGAGGAACGCCTTATGGTGGAGTTGTACCTACTGTCAAAATTTCTACTAATAGTCAATTAGCAGAAAAAAAAGTGAATTGGATTGATTTTGATGCAGGAAAACTTATCCATGGAGTTTCAATGCAATCACTATTAACAGAATTCATTGAGCATATCGTTCTTATTGCTAACGGAAAGAAAACATGCAACGAAAAAAATAATTTCAGAAATTTGGCCATTTTAAAAAGTGGCGTAACTCTCTAAAAATAATTATTCATTTATTAGTTAATGATGTCATTAAGTCACTTTTACTTAATGCAGGAGGCTTTTTTTTATAAATAATATAGGAATCATATTATGGAAAATAATAAAGATAGAAAAATCACATGGTTAGTAAGATTTTCCTACGGAAGTGGTAATTTAATTGGTAGTGGTGCGCTTGCAATTAGTGGTGCATGGTTACTCTATTTTTATACTACATTTTGTGGGTTAACCGTTGTTCAAGCCGCAGTAATTTTCTCTATTGCGACTTATTTGGATGTAATCTTGAACCCATTAATGGGCTTTATTACCGACAATTTTTATCAAACTAAAATAGGTCAACGTTTTGGGAGGCGTCGATTTTTTATCCTAATGGGTATTCCATTGATGACGATTTACCCAATGTTATGGATTAATGGAATGGGATTTTGGTATTACCTTATTACATATATTCTATTTGAAATCATTTATACCAGTATTATGATCCCATTTAATACCTTACCTGTTGAAATGACTTCTAATTTTTCTCAGCGTACTTATTTAACTGGTTCAAAAGCAATGTTTGGTAAAGTAGCTAATTTCTTAGGTGCTGCAATACCGGGGGTTTTCTTTTACTTTTATAGCAAAGAGTCAGCAACTCCGTTTTTGTTAACTGGTATTACTTATGCTGCGATTATGATGTCGGCGTTAATTTTGCTCTATTGTAACAGTTGGGAAAAACCAAAAGAGCAAGTTAAAGATGAACATGTACATAGCTTTTTTGAAGCAATCAAAAAACTTTTTATTGATATATTTTCGACCTTCCGTATTAAAACTTTTAGAACTCATTTAGGAATGTATTTGTTTGGTTTTGGTGCCGAATGGTTATTTACTGCTGTATTTACTTATTTTATCGTATTTAGCTTAGGTGAACCACGATCATTTGTTGCCTCAATGAACTCTTTGAGTAGTATTTGTCAATTATTTTCAACTGCTTTCTTTATGATGTATTGTGCTAAAAAAGGATTTAAAAAACCGTTCATTATTGCGTTACTGATTGTTGTTTCATCAATGATTGGTTATGTCGGCATCTACTATTTTAATCTTCCTCAGGCGACTTGGATTGTTATTGGTATTACCATTTGGTTTGGTTTAGGAACTGGCGGTGTTTATTACATTCCGTGGAGTGTTTATGTCTTCCTTGCTGACGTTGATGAAGTAGTGACGAATCGACGCCGTGAAGGTGTTTATGCTGGCGCGATGACAATGGCAGGAAAATTAGTTCGCGCATCTATTGTATTTATACTCGGTATTATATTAAGTGCTTATGGATTTGAATCAAAATCACATGTACAGCCGCAAAGTGCCATTGATGCTATTAATGGCATTATTATTTATGGTGTTATTGGCATGGCATTGATCGGTTGTTTCTTTGCGTGGAGAATGAAACTTGATCATGCTACACATTCAGTCATTATTAATGAAGTTGCACGTATTCGACAAGGTGGAAAAATGGAAGATGTTACCCCTGAAACCAAAAAAGTAGTCGAAGAATTATCAGGTATTGCTTATGAAAAATGCTTTGGTAATAACAATATTGGTTTTAAACAAAAAGTGTAACGACAAAATAGAATTATATTAAATAAATTATCAGGATTAATTATTGCAAATTCTGTTATTTATTCGTTAATTAATAAACGGTAAATAAAAATTATTTAATTACCGTTTATAAAACAGTAAGGAAAAATAATGACAACAGTATCAGTAATAGATTTTGGCGCTATTGGTGATGGGAAATCAATGAATACCATTGCTTTTGAAAAAGCAATACAGCATATTAAAAAGTTAGGTGGAGGAACAGTCGTTGTTCCTTCAGGCATTTATTATACAGGGGCAATTCAATTCTGTAGCAATTTAACTTTTGTTATTGAGCAAGGTGCAACTTTACTATTTTCTAATAATTCAAATGATTATCCTATTGTTAATTCGCGTTGGGAAGGCGTAAAACAAGATATATACATGCCATGTATATATGGAAAAAATATTGAAAATGTGATTATCACTGGTGGCGGTACAATCGATGGTAATGGTCAAAAATGGTGGCATATTTTCCGTAATGAGCGTAGTAGCCTTAAATATCCAAGACCTTATCTGATTGGATTTGATTTTTGTGAACGAGTAACTATTGAAAAACTATTTTTAACTCAATCACCAAGCTGGACGGTACATCCAATGGAATCAAATAATGTGGTTATAGATAATGTATCGATTTTAAATCCTGCTGACTCACCAAATACAGATGGAATTAACCCAGAATCTTGTCGTAATGTTAGAATATCAAATTGTTATATTGACGTGGGGGATGATTGTATTGCGATTAAAGCAGGTACAGAAGAAACAGCTGAAAAAAGCCCTTGTGAAAACATTTTAATTACTAATTGTAATATGATTCATGGTCACGGAGCCGTAGTGTTAGGTAGTGAAATGAGTGGCTGTATTAGGAATGTGACTATTACTAATTGTGTGTTTCAAAAAACCGATCGTGGAGTTAGATTTAAAACTCGCCGGGGTCGAGGTGGAATAATTTCGGATATTACTTTTAGCAATATTGTTATGGACGAAGTACTGTCAGCATTTGTCATGAACTACTATTACTATTGTGGGCCTAAAGGTAATGATCCTATTGTTTGGAATAAAGAGGCATTACAAGTTAATGAATCAACACCAGCATGTAATAATATCAGTTTTTCTAATATTATTGCGAAAAATGTCCGAGCTTATGCCGGATTTTTATATGGTATTCCTGAATCACCAATATCTAATATTTCGTTTGATAATATCCGGATATCAATGCAAGTTAATGCTCAAGCGGGGGAAGTTGACATGTTTAAAGATGTCAAACCTGAAGCAGGAAAAGGATTTTTTATTGAAAACGCAGATAGCATTTTATTTAACAATGTAATTATTGATAATATCGTTAGCGAACCACTGAATATTAGAAACAGTACGAACGTTTATGTTAATCAATCATTTGTCAAACAAGATGGTAAATTAGTAAGTCTTACGGTTTAATATTATCGCCAAAAATAACCGCTTTGTAGCGGTTATTTTTTTATAGCAACAATTAAAATATGAATAGTTGTTAGTAGTTAGATGCTTTTTAGCCACATTGAAAAAACAGTATAAAGTAAAGCCGCTATCGATTTGCGTTTTTCATAATGCGTGCTTTATCAACTTGCCATTGACGTTCTTTAATATCAGTGCGTTTGTCGTATTCTTTCTTCCCTTTGGCAACACCAATTTTTACTTTTGCCCATGCGTTCTTCCAATATAAAGAAAGGGCAACAACGGTATAACCTTGGCGATTAATTTGACCAAATAATGAATTGAGCTCTCGCTCATTTAGTAGTAACTTGCGATTACGCATTGGTTCGCAAATAACATGCGTCGAGGCGACATTTAGTGGTGTAATGGTTGCCCCAAATAGCCATGCTTCACCGTCTTTGAGTAGAACATAGCTATCACTAATATTGGCCTTGCCTGCTCGCAGTGATTTCACTTCCCAGCCTTGCAGGGATAAGCCCGCCTCGATTTCTTCTTCAATGAAGTACTCATGGCGTGCTCGTTTATTTAATGCAATAGTTGCCGAACCTGGCTTGTGTGATTTTTTCTTAGTCATAATGTGCGTTATTATAGAGTTACGTGATATTATATGCTACTAATTTTACTTTTTTATTTTATTATTATGGCACATGTTTTTCACGAAGTTATCGAACCTTATTCAATCGAGCAAATGTTTGCTTTAGTCAATGATATTGAAAAATACCCAGAATTTGTCCCTGATTGTATAGCAACTGGTATTATTAGAAAACAAGATAATACTATTGCTGCATTTATTGAGGTTGAAAAGTTTGGTTTTAAAAAATCGTTCACTACATTAAATCAAATCAATGAACCTAATTCAATTGATATGAGACTTTTAGATGGTCCATTTAAACAGTTATCGGGGCGATGGCAATTTGTTGAAATTGCTGAAAACAAAAGTAAAATTAGTTTGACTTTAAATTTTGAGTTCAAAAATAAATTATTAGGTATGACTTTTACCCCCGTTTTTAAAGAAGTCATGACTGGTATGGTTAATGCGTTTTCAAAACGAGCAAGGCAGATTTATCAAGATGATTAATATTCAAGTTGTTTATGCGTTACCGAATAACTCCACAGTCATTGATTGCAATGTTGACGAACAAACGAATGTCTTGCAAGCAATTACAAAATCCAATATCTTAACGATATGCCAAATAAAATTAGATGAGCATTTAATTGGCATTTATGGAAAGCGTTGTAATCTTAATGAATTGGTTAAAAATGGTGATCGTATTGAACTATACCGCCCTTTAATCAATGATCCTAAAGAAATAAGACGAAAAAAAGCGACACAAAAAAATCATCACTAAAGGCAAAGGAAACCAAATGCATAATATGCTAATTGAAAAAATTGAAACTTTATGCAAAAAACGTGGTATTAAACTGACAACGCAACGTCGAACTGTCTTAGACATCATGTTAACGGCTAATAGAGCAATGAGTGCGTATGATCTTCTTGATCTACTTAAAGTCAGCGAACCACAAGCTAAACCGCCAACAATTTATCGTGCGCTTGAATTTCTACTTGAGCAAGGCTTTATCCACAAAGTGGAATCTTCGAATAGCTATATTATTTGCCCACATTTTCAAGACCCAGAACATATATCAATTTTATTGATTTGCGATAAATGCCAACAAATTATTGAAAAACACTCTGAGCAAATCGAAGAACAGCTAAAACAACTTGCGCACCAAAATCAATTTTTAATAAAGCACAGCGTGCTTGAAATACATGGACTTTGTCAGCAGTGTCAACCTTAATTATCGTTCTTTGGTTAATAAATATTGTTTGCGACACCGTTGGGCAAATTGCGTTCAAGTATGCGGCGATCACATCTCCAAAAAAGCAAGGCTTATGCTATTGGCAAAAATTATTTGGAAATTTCTGGCTTTGGATCGGCTTTGGTGCTTACTTTCTTGGGTTTATTTTTTGGTTGGCATTTTTAAGTCAAGTGCCATTATCGGCAGGCATTTTATTGGGATCCTTTAATATTATCACAGTGATGTTAGCTGGACGGATCTTATTTAAAGAACACCTTACTTTATTCCGAATCGTAGGAATATTTTTTATCACGACTGGCGTAGTATTAGTGGGGCTAACTTAATGAAAAAATTTTATATCATCGGTTTTATTTTATTGCTATTTTTTGACACCTTTGGGCAAACTAGTTTTAAATTAACCGCACTATCAGCCTTGCCTTTTGAAGCTAGTTTTGATTGGTTAGTCCGAATTTTTACTTATGGTTGGGCTTACTTAGTTATGCTGGGCTATACAGGGGCTTTTATTACTTGGATGGTATTATTAAAAAAAGCACCAGTAGGTCCTGCGTTTGCGGCTTCTCATTTACAAGTGGTTACAGTTATGCTGGTATCTGTTATTGTTTTTAATGAACAAATTACCATTACTCGGTTATTAGGTGCGTTATGTATTATTATTGGCATCATTTTCCTTGCCTTGGCCGAGCAAAGATTGCAGCGTACATCCTAGTTTTTAGCTTCTTATATTGAAATTTATATTTAATTATAAAAAATAGGCGATATTACTTTGTGTATGGGGATTAAGTTGAGTTTATTTAGGGGAGAGTGAAAACTGTATTGATTCCTAATCTAACTATCAGACATTCCTTATCTATTTTTACTTTGTTAGACAATTATATGTAAAAATAGATAAGCAAATTCAGTTTTATTTAGTTTCGTTCTCGTTCAAGTACCACTAAATAAGCTTCTCTTTTCCAAAATAAAAATAAGCGACGTATGTCTTTTTCCATGGTAACAACTCGCCAACCTTGTTCTGCATTCTTATTTAAGGCTTCAGTAAATTTAACCTCATTAACATTAGCGTTACCCAAAAGTAACGAAGACAAAGTTCCTTCTTGAAAAACAATAACCTTATATTCTTTCATATAATTAATTCATTAGCTTTTAATAAATCATTATTTTTAATAATAAGTCACTCCAAAAATGGGACGGCATTATATACTTTTTAATTTTTTACTTTCAAGAGAATAATCAGTTTGTTTAAAAATAGATACGTTTAATCGATTTTTGTTCCATCAATTGTTAACTAATGTATAATATTTGTTTACACGCACCTAAAAGTTTTTCCAACTAAAGTTTCAATACTAAAACTAACAAAACATTACAAAACTTTAATAAAAAAAAGTGGTTATCTGTTTTTAACTAGTTATACTTTGAAAGAAAAACTACTCAAATAGAGTATAAAACCAATATAAAACTATTGAAAATAAAATTCAAAAGCTACTTGACAGGTAAGACATTATGAAGAATTGTTTCAGTATCATTTTTGGTATTAAACCTCAGGTTTGCCAAGCCTATATATTAAATTTGCTTAATTACCTATGTCGTCAAAAACAGATGCAATACTTATTTTCATCACGGAACTTAGCGAAATCATCATCACCGTTAGCCTTTGCGTTGTTGTTATTGCCGTATTCGTTTGATTCGCAGGCTTTATCGGCGAAAACCACAAGTGCTATTGAGGGTAGTGCGCCGTATTTGACGTTTGATGGGGGACGAACTAGGGCGACAATAAATGATGTATTGGCCATCACGTTGCCAGATGGAGCGAGGGTCACCCCTTCATCCGATACCTCAAGTAGAACAAATCCAATGCTGGTAAGGAATATAAGTACTTTTGATGATATACACACGTTGGTGCCATCGGGGAAAAATACCATGAGTTTTAGAGACTTAATTGCTCAAGGTAATTGGGGGGATGATGATGGGGATGGTCAAGGTACTTATGGTGTAACAGCGGACGGAAGTATATTTATGTATATTCGTGATAAGTATGGTCGTACAGTAAATCGTAGTGATACAGTGGATGTATGTAAGGGTCCTTATGAGGTAATATTAAGTAGTACAAGGCATAGTTTAATAACACGGTATGGGGTGCCTCGTGCTTCTTATCTTGATGCTCAGGAAAAGACGTATTATATCAATTTGAATCAGCCTAGAGTTTGTTATGCAAGGCCATATCTTGGCGTTTCGGCTAACGTTGCTGGTATATGGAATACTTATGAGGGTTTTTTGGTTCAGTCAACAAGTTCTTCATCTTATGGACTTAATTTTCCTACTACGGGTGCTGATGGGTTGTATTTTTATTTAGCTGCAGGTGGTGGGAATGATGTAAGTAAGTTGAAGTGGGCTCCAGTCACGCGTAGTGGCATAACGGCTACCGTAACAATGGTAATTCCTAATGAAACCCCTGATATGAGAGAAGTTTTCGCTCGTGTTCAGTTAAGTGGTCCTAGGGCAGATAGCACTCAAATACAATCAGATAATCCTAGTCCACTTAGTAGACCTAGTTTACCACAGGTTTTTGAGTTAGAGGGTAAGGATAGTCAAGGTAATGTGGTGGTCAAGTATGGATTTAAGTTGAGGCAGTGGTTCGTCAATCGAAGTGATATAATAGATACAGTTCCAGGTCAAATACAATGGTGTAGTAGTTTGGGCTATCGTCTGCCTAGGATAAAGGATTTAACCAATGCGAAATGTGGTGTGGGTCCGGATTTTCCATGTTTAGGAGTTGATGGCGCCACGCCGTCGTCAGGTGCTAAGCATTTTCAGCGTCGAATAGGTGCAGGCTTTTTCACTGAGTGGGGTGATATGAACAGTTACCCCGATGCTGGCTTCATGCCTTTCACTGGCTACTGGACGAGTGATGTGATATCTGACAATTATTTTGATGTCAACACGAGGAATGGTTACGTCGCCAGATACAAGTCCGGCAAACATCCAGCTGTTTGCATAACGCCTTAGTTCTTAATCTTTATGCGTGGGGACGCTTATGAATCCAATAGAGAGTAATATAACAAAGAAACAAGCCCCTGAGTTGCGGAGCCGAGCGGGGCTGGCTTGCCAGCCTTGCGCTTTAATGACTGAAAGCCCCAAAAGCACCTCTCGGCAGACGATGCTGAAGGTGTCATTGGCTGCGTAATGTAAGTATGCGGTTACGCTAATCGTATCATCCTTATGCTTGTCTCTTCAAGGCCATTTTCTTTTTGCTATGATGTTCAAATTGTTCCTGATAAATAATAATACGCCAAACATTTGTTTGGCGTATTAATCTGCTTTGCTGTCGGCATATCTGACTCTGAGACGATACAATCCAAATAACCTTGGGTGTTTTTTCTGTGAGTTGCTTTTTTGTTAAAAGAGGACTAGTTGCCACTTAAAAAGTGGTCAGAAAAGGTATTGATTTTATTTAAGTTTTTATTTTGACGTTCTCAAGTAAAATCAAGCGGTTATACACCTAGGCAAGATATTGATAGCTAACAACCCCATAAAATCATGAATAGAGCCCCTAATAACAGCTATTTAGCTTGCAAAAAGTGGTCAGAAAAGATATTGATTTTATTTGTTTTTTTATAAAAATAAAAGCATTAAATTTGCTTATCTAAGTTCTTTAGCATCTCAATAATTGGCCTATTGGCGTCTGGGAATTCGTCAGCATTGAGATCTTCTTGGTCAACCCAACGACTTGGTTGTCCTTCTTTAGCAAAAGGAACGCCATCCCATTCTTCGACTAAATAAGCATGGATGGTGATGTCGCGATCTTCATAACTGTGTTTAAAGACTTTTAAGAATTGGGCTTGATGGATGTGAATGTCGACTTCTTCGGCAATTTCGCGTAGTAAGGTTTGATATGGGGTTTCACCGTTCTCAATTTTCCCACCCGGAAACTCCCAAAAACCGGCAAGATGGGAATCTTCGCCGCGTTGGGTGATAAAAATTTGACAATTTTGTGAACGAATAATACCTACAGCAATTTCAGTATGTTTTTTCATAATCCTGTCTGTTTATCTGTAAATTTAGGGAAAGTAGAAGCTTTCCCTTTTTATTAAATCACCGACTTTAAGCGGTGATTTAAACATCAATTTATTTGATAATACTAAATTTTTGTCTTAATTAACAGCACCATGACAATGTTTATATTTTTTACCTGAACCACAAGGACATGGATCGTTGCGTCCTACTTTGGATTGTGAGCGTACCATTGGTTGTGGTGCACCAGTTGGCTGCGCTTCACTTTCACCACTCATACCGGCTAGTGATTCATGATTAGCTTGCTGCTTAGCCATTAATTTTTCCATTTCGGCAAGGCGTTGGCGTTCGGCTTCGTCTACTTCTTCTTGCGAGCGAATTTGTACACGGCTTAGAATACCAATAACATCATATTTTAATGATTCTAACATGCTGGCAAACATATTAAATGATTCTCGCTTATATTCTTGTTTTGGATCTTTTTGCGCGTAACCACGTAGGTGAATACCCTGACGTAAATAATCCATTGAAGCTAAATGTTCTTTCCAAAGCGTATCAAGTGTTTGTAGCATGACACTTTTTTCAAAGTGTCTAAATGCTTCAGCACCAGCAGTGTTTTCTTTTTCTAAATATCTGTCTTGTGCCATTTGTAAAATACGTTCGCGCAGTGTTTCTTCATGTAGATTTTGTTCTTCATCTAACCATTTTGCTATTGGTAAATCTAAGTCAAAGTCTGTTTTTAGCGCCGATTCCAGTCCCGGAATATCCCACATTTCTTCAATTGATTGTGGTGGGATATATTGGTCAATTAGCGTATTAAATACATCGTTTCGGATTGAATCAATAGTATCTTTTATGTCGGTATTATCCAGTAAGCCGTTTCGTTCACGATAAATAACTTTACGTTGATCGTTAGCAACATCATCATATTCTAGAAGTTGTTTACGTATATCGAAATTGCGACTTTCCACTTTCTTTTGAGCGTTGGCAATGGCTTTAGTTACCCATGGATGTTCAATAGCTTCACCTTCTTTCATGCCTAGTTTACGCATCATGTTACCTACACGTTCAGAGGCGAAGATTCGCATCAATGGATCTTCAAGTGATAGGTAAAAACGTGAAGCACCTGGGTCACCTTGACGACCTGCACGACCACGTAACTGGTTGTCGATACGACGTGATTCATGACGCTCTGTACCTAAAATGTACAGCCCTCCCAATGCAATCACTTCTTCGTGTTTTGCTTGCCAAGCTTGTTTTGCTTTTTCGATATCTTCTGGAGTTGGGTTTTCTATTTTTGCTATTTCGCTTTGCCAGTTTCCACCTAGCATTATATCGGTACCACGCCCCGCCATATTAGTAGCAATAGTCACAGCGCCTTTGCTACCAGCATTAGCAATAATTTCAGCTTCTTGAGCATGGAATTTGGCGTTTAAAACATTGTGTTTAATACCGGCTTTTTTAAATGCTTGCGAAACAAGCTCTGATTTTTCAATTGATGCTGTCCCAACTAAAACTGGTTGACCGCGTTTTACACATTCTTGTACATCCGCCACAATTGCGTTGATCTTTTCTTTTTCGGTCATATAGACAAGGTCAGATTGATCTTTTCGTTGCATTGGACGATTAGTTGGAATAACAATCGTATCTAAACCATAAATTTGATTAAATTCAAATGCTTCTGTGTCGGCTGTGCCCGTCATGCCTGCTAATTTCTCGTATAAACGGAAATAGTTTTGGAAAGTGATTGATGCAAGCGTTTGGTTTTCATTTTGGATTTTAACGTGCTCTTTTGCCTCAACTGCTTGGTGTAAACCATCAGACCAACGTCGCCCGTCCATTGTTCTACCAGTATGTTCGTCAACGATGATAATTTCATTATCTTTAACAATATAATCAACGTCACGATGGAAGAGGTGGTGAGCTCGCAATGCGGCGTTAACGTGATGCATTAATACGATATTACTCGGTGCGTAAAGTGATTCATCACCTTTCATGATGCCTTGTTTAATAAGTAATTCTTCAACTTTTACTAATCCACGTTCAGTTAAATTAACTTGGCGTGATTTTTCATCAATGGAGAAGTCTCCATCCCCTTGGAATTGATCAGAGTCTTCTTTTTCTTGACTGGTTAAATAAGGAATAATCTTATCAACACTAATATATCTGTCAGAACTATCTTCGGCTTGACCTGAAATAATCAGTGGTGTTCTTGCTTCATCAATTAAAATTGAGTCGACTTCGTCGACTAAAGCGTAATGCAATGGACGTTGTACTCGGGCATCTTTGTTAAATACCATATTATCGCGTAGATAATCGAAGCCATATTCATTATTCGTACCGTAGGTGATATCAGCATTGTAAGCCTCGCGTTTTATATGTGCGGGCATATTTGGCAGGTTGATCCCAACGGTTAAGCCTAAAAATTCAAATAAAGGGCGGTTATTTTCAGCATCTCGCTGTGCTAAGTAATCATTAACTGTAATAATGTGCACGCCTTTACCGGTTAATGCGTTTAAGTAGGCTGGTAATGTTGCTGTTAAGGTTTTACCTTCACCGGTACGCATTTCGGCAATACAACGTTCATTGAGTACCATACCACCAATTAACTGTACATCAAAATGACGCATGCCAAATACACGCTTACTCGCTTCACGTACTACCGCGAAAGCTTCTTCCAATATATCATCTAATTGGGTTCCAGCAGCAATTTTTTGTTTAAATTCGGTGGTTTTTGCTTTTAGTTCATCATTAGTTAATGCTTCCATGGCTGGTTCGAGTGCATTAATGTTTTCAACTCGCTTGCGCATGCTTTTTAAAACGCGTTCATTACGGCTACCAAATACTTTTGTTAATAATTTTAATAACATAACTTTTCTCTTCTTTTCAATGCGGATATAAGGAATTAACCTTATATAAAAATTAGTTTTATTTGAGTTATAAATGCATTAAGCGGTAGCTTTGGGACCAGCCCTTATGCCATTATCTGGAGATAGTCGAATCACTTTGGATGAAAGTTCAATATCGTTGGGTGTGATAAAGAGCGCTGCAATGCATTGTTTTTGTGAATGCGGTATCGTTTGTGATTTTTTTTGATCTGCTTCTTGGTGGTCTTGTACAATGGATGAAATTGCAATAATCCCAATTTGCGAGACAGAAGCTTCTAAAGGTAGCGCTTCTTGTTGATATAAACTGAATCCAGCAGCAATTGCACCTAATAATAAGTGTGATAAAGCGGTTTTAATAATTAAGCGTTTGCTGAGTTTTTGCCAATAGTTGATCATTGTCATAACGGTGTTATGTTAGCATTTTTTACTCAAATGAAAAACAATTATTACAAATGGTAATTTTTTATTATTTTAATTTACATATGAATAAAATAAGCTTTTTAGAGGGATATTAAGTAATATGGACATTAAACTAGTACGGTTATAATTATTTGATTTTTTTGTAAATGCCACTTTTTTTGAAAAATAAGTGGCTTTAAATCAAATCAGTTAGGCATTATTCTAAACTTGCATGGCGATGTGCCATATCATCATTACTGTCTTTTTGTTGATTGCTCATGGTAAGAATGACTGTGTCAAAGATGACAAGTAACATTTGTTCAAAAAGACTCCCTAGTGGTTGTTGGCTTATTTGTGATGTGGAATATTTATTGCCAGATTGCAAAATAATATCAGGAGTCTGAATTTTTGCTAGTGTAGAATTAGGTGATGCACAGATAATAGCAAGATCAATAGCTTGCTTTAGTGCAGATTCTGCTATCATATTGACAGTGTTTGTTTCTCCCGACGCCGATGCTACAATTAATAAATCGCCCTGTTTTGTGGATGGTGTTGTCGTTTCGCCTACGACAAAGGCATTTAGCCCAAGTTGCATAAGCCTCATTGCTAAAGCTTTTAGCATAAGGCCTGATCGCCCTGTACCATAAACAAAAATACGATTATGTTGTTGTATTTTTTGTATCAAGTTCGTAATATTTTGTTCCGTTAATGTTTTAACCAAACGATTTAATTCGTCAATGATTAATTGTGATTGCATTTTTTTTCCTTAATAAGGGCAATAGCCTGAACTATTGCCGAGATAAAAATATGCCATTAGTTAACTTAACATTTTATTTTTATTAGCAAATTATTGTTATTTATTTTCCAATAAAACTTTACCAAGATTTAAATTCATTTCGTATTTAATTGCTGAGCAATCAATTCTTCGGCTTGTTGACAACTTAAATGCTGACACTGGGTAATAAAAGTTTCGTTCTGAAATAAAGTAAATAGTTTTCTAAGTATCGATAAATGTTGATTACTAGTTGATAACGCCAAATTAAAGATTAAATGGCAAGTTACCATTAAGTCAGCATTTTCCATTTGCCTAAATACAATGCCTTTAGTCGAACTATACTAAATTCAGTCGTAAAAGTTTATATAAGATTTGTGATTGGTGTGAAATAACAGCGCTCATTACTAATGATATGGCAGATCCCATTCAAGTTGCTGAATTAGAAAAACAAACTCACGTTATTTTGTGTTAGTTTAAGGCTAAATTGATTTGTTAAATAATGATAATTGATTAATGTAATAACTTTATTTAGTCATACAAAATAATTGACATAATAATGAGCTGTTCTGCTATTATATTTGCATAACTTAAATTGACGAATCATAAAGATATGAAAATTCTCTTTGGTGTTCAAGGAACTGGTAATGGCCATGTCAGTCGTTGTAGAACATTAGCTAAAGCTCTGAAAATAGCTGGTGCTGATGTTGATTATATTTTTAGTGGACGAGACCCTAAAGACTATTTTGATATGCAAGCTTTTGGAGATTATAAAACTTATCGAGGAGTCTCTTTTGCAACGCTTAATGGTAAAATTAATTTTCGTAAGACTGTACAACGAATACGAGCATTTCGGCTAATTAAAGATGTACGTGAGCTTGATTTATCAAAGTATGATTGCATTATTAGTGATTTTGAACCAGTAAGCGCTTGGGCAGCGCATCATCAGCATCGAGAGTGCTTAGGGATAAGCAATCAGGCGGTGTGTCAATATCTTAAACCTAAAGAATATGGAATGATGGCTAATGTCATTATGAAATATTATGCACCTGTTACAAAGCCGATTGGTTTACATTGGTTCCATTTTGGGCATAAATTATTACCACCAATGGTTGATACATTCCAAACTACGCCAACAGAAGATGGTAATGTTGTGGTTTATTTGCCGTTTGAAGGCCTAGATGAAATCATTGCTATGTTAAAACAATTTCAGAATCAAGATTTTATTTGTTTTCATCCTGATATCAAACAGCCTTCTAAATATAGCAATGTATCTTTGCAACCGCTTGGACGGGATAGTTTTACCCACGCTTTAATTAGTTGCTCTGGTATTATTTCAAATACAGGTTTTGCCTTAATTTCAGAAGCCTTAGCACTAGGTAAAAAGATTCTGACTAAGCCTGTTTCAGGACAGTTTGAGCAAATTTATAATGCACAATGTCTGCAATCTCTTGATATGGCAACGGTTATGGAAAATTTAAACTGTATCAAACTTAAGTATTGGCTTGATTTACCTTCTCCAAAAACAATAATTTATCCTGATGTGGCGACAGCACTAGCTAATTGGATTGTTGCAGGTCAAAAAGAGTCGTTACTTTCTTTAAGTGAACGACTTTGGAGTCAGACGGTGTTTCCTGAAAATGTAAATAACCGTATTAAATCTTTAGGTTATGTATAAATAAATGTATAAAGGAACAAAAATGGTTTTAAGTATTATTGTGGCGATGGCGCATAATCGTGTTATTGGTTTAAATAACCAAATGCCTTGGCATTTACCTGCGGATTTAGCTTGGTTTAAAAAAAACACGATTAATAAACCTGTTATTATGGGACGAAAAACATTTGAGTCTATTGGGCGCCCATTACCTAACCGCCACAATATTATTATTTCAAGACAAGCAGTAATAGGATCTCACACAATTCCGCATGTAAGTTGGGTACAATCGATCGAGGAAGCTATATTGTTAGCTCAAACGCGGCATGTTGATGAAGCGTTTATTATTGGTGGTGGTAATATTTATCAACAGGCGTTACCTTTAGTTGATCGGCTTTATTTGACTCATATAGATGCAGAACTACAAGGTGATACTTATTTTCCTGATTATTTGTCTGACCAATGGCAAGTCATTCATCAGGAAAGCCATCAACCCGATGATAAAAATGGTTATTTATATCAATTTGAAGTTTTAGAGAGAAAACCATAAAGGTTAATTTTTTTTGATTAAATTTGCCACTAAAATTAAAAAGTAGCAATTTAATACGTTAATTAACCTTAAAAACGTTTAGCTTCAATAACGTCAGGTAGTTGTTTTATTTTGTTGAGCACTCGATTTAACGAGTCCTGATCAAAAATTTCCATATCGACCTCAATAGTCGCTAACTGTTGCTTCATATCAGAGCGACTAATTAGACCAAGGACATTAACCTTTTCATTAGCCAAAATCGTAGTAATATCTCGCAATAAACCACTTCGATCATTGGCAATAATTTGTACAACCATGGTGTAGCTTGAGTTGGTACTATTGCTCCAAATAGCATGAGTAATTCGTTCGGGAGCGTGATTTTTAAGTTCTTGTAATTGTTCACAATCAGAGCGATGAATTGAGATACCTCGTCCTTGGGTAACAAAACCAGTAATGGGATCACCAGGAATAGGGCGGCAGCAGTTTGCAATGGTGTACATTAAGTTACCAACACCTTCAATAATAATTTCACAGCCTTTTTTATTGCTGGTTTTATTCGTATTTTTGGTTTGTATATTTGATTTTTGGGCAATCTGCTTTAATACGGCTTCGTCTTCTTCTTCTGCTGTTGGTTTATTAAATTGTGCATTTATGAAATTAACTAATTGATTAATCCTTACATCACCACTCCCAATACCAGCTAGTACCTCGTCAAACGAATGGGCGTTATATTTATTAATTAAGATCTTTTCAACGCTTTTTATATTAATATTTAAAGATTCCAGCTCGTGCTCTAAAATTTGTTGTCCGGCGGCGATATTTTTATGTCGATCTTGTTTTTTAAACCAAGCTTGAATTTTTGCTCTTGCACGGCTACTGTTAACAAATCCTGTATTAGGATTTAACCAATCGCGACTTGGATTTGGTTGTTTTTGGGTAATGACTTCAACTTGATCGCCCATTTTTAAATGGTAGGTAAATGGTACAATTCGCCCGCTTATTTTAGCGCCAATACAACGATGCCCAACATCACTATGGATATGATAAGCAAAATCAAGAGGCGTCGATCCTGCTGGTAAATCAACAACATCGCCTTTTGGTGTAAAAACATAAACTCGGTCATCAAAAATCTGGCTACGAACAGCTTCTTGAATTTCGCCACTTTCGGACATTTCTTGTTGCCATGTTAATAATTTGCGCAACCAAGATATTCGCTGATCGTAAGCGGTCATTTTGTCGGTACTGCCTTCTTTATACTTCCAATGAGCGGCAACACCGAGTTCTGCATCATTGTGCATTTGTTCAGTTCGGATTTGAATTTCGATGGTTTTATCTTGTGGTCCATAAACAACAGTATGGATAGATTGGTAACCATTTGGTTTAGGATTAGCAACATAATCGTCAAATTCTTTGGCGATATGTTTGTAATGGCTGTGAACAATGCCTAATGCATTATAACAATCTTCAATACTATCACTAATAATACGTACAGCTCGGATATCATATAGCTCTTCAAACTCAAGGTGTTTACGTTCCATTTTTCGCCATATGCTGTAAATATGTTTAGGACGACCATAAACCTCTGCACGAACATGATCTTTGTCCATTAGCTCTTGCAAATGGCTAACAAATTGGTTGATATATAATTCCCGATCTAATCGCTTTTCTTGTAATTTTTTAGCAATAAAGCGGTATTCATCAGGATGTAGATAGCGGAAGCAAAAATCTTCCAATTCCCATTTTAATTGGCCTATTCCTAAGCGATTGGCTAAAGGTGCATAAATATTAAAACATTCTTTAGCAGCAAGTACTTGTTCTTCTTGGGGGGCATTGATTAAATTACGCAAATAGGTAATGCGTTCTGCCAATTTAATGACTACACTTCGGAAGTCATTGACCATTGCCAGTAACATGCGACGAATACTATCAATTTGTTCGGTAGTGGCACTGCCGTTACGGATCGCTCGTAGTTGGCGAATTTCTTTCATTCTGACAATGCTAGAAATGATATGAGAAATTTCACGATCGAAATCTTCAGGAATATCTTCTCGACGAATTATTTTTGTATCGACAAAAGGAAGCAACAAAGCGGCGCATAAACTATTAATATCCATATTAAGTGTCGATAAAATCTCAACCATTTCTATTGCATTTTGGAAACAATGGATCTGCTCTGGTGCGCCAGCGCTGTTTTCAAAACAAAAATCTAAAACATCTCTAAATTTTTTATAAGATGCAGGGTTGGTTAATAATAATTCTTGTTTTATCCATTGTTCAACATCAAATTGGGTAAGAGAATAATGCTTTTCGCTATGTTGGTGTGCGCCTCTAATCGATACCATAATTTATGTTCCTGATTTCGTTAACAACAACATTGATTCAATGTGTTTGGTTTGTGGAAACATATCTAAAATAGCAACTTTATTAATTTGATATCCAGCTTTGATAAGTTGTTTGCTATCTCGAGCTAGAGTTGCAGGATTACACGATATATAAACGATTTTTGACGGAGCTAATTTTACTATTTCTATCGTTGCATTTAACGCACCAGCTCTTGCTGGATCTAATAGTACTTTATTAAATCGCGATTGGCTCCATATTGAAAATTGTTGGTTATCGTCTAAGTTGCTAGTTAAAAAATTGGTTTCAGCACAAATCTCATTATTATTTAATATAGTGTTAAATTTTGCTTTTTCAACCAGTGCATCAATACCTTCAACGCCTGTTACAGTTTTGCATAATGTTGCCATAGGTAATGAAAAATTACCCATGCCACAAAAGAGATCTAAAACTTGGTCAGTTGGCTTTAATGCTAGCCAATCAAGCGTTTGCGCTATCATTTTTTGGTTAATTTTACAATTTACTTGAATAAAATCGAGAGGGCTAAACGTTAATTTTAAATGATTAAGCAAATAAAAATGTTCAGTGCTACCGGCAATATGCACTAAATCTTTTCCGTGAAAATAAAGTGAAATATTGTTATCTTCAGCGAATGTTTTTAACAATTTAACATCATGATCATTTAAGGGAATGGTGTGCCTTAAAACGATAATAATACCACTATCAACTGAAATTAATTCAATATGGCCAAGTGCTTTTTTTTGTTTTATGCGATTTAGTACGTCTTGTAAAGGCACTAGCAAGGAATCTAATTCAACAACTAATACTGGGCAATGCTTAATATTAGTTATCTGATTTGATTCGGCTTGGCGAAATCCAATGACTAACTCACCTCTAACAATATTGATCGAAAGTCTTGCTCTTCGACGATAGTGGTAAGGTTGATCAGCAATAATTTGGGCCGAATGTTGAAGAATATTGGCTAAGGGTTGTCCTGTTTCTTTTTGTAATAGTTTGATTAATGAATCAAACTTTGCTTGTTGTTGCAGATGAGGCGCCATATGTTGTAATTCACAACCACCGCATTTTTCATAGTATTCACATTGTGGTTTTACACGCTCTTTGCTTTGATTATGATATCGAATGACTTTGGCTTTAGCGTAATTTTTTTTATTTTCAGTTAGTTCAATATCAACGGTTTCATCAGGCAAGGCAGATTTAACAAAAATTGTTTTACCCTTATGATTGGCAACGCCTTGTCCAAAAGCATCTAAGGATGAGACTGTTACTGTCAATTTTTGTGGTATGTACTTTTTTTTCTGTGGAGTATAAAAATTAACCATAGACGTTTATTTATGTTAAGCGTTTTAATAATTCTGTTTTGACATGCAGTGGTACTAAATTTGTAATATCACCACCATGATAGGCGACGTCTTTTACGATTGTCGATGAAATAAAACCCATTGCAATAGATGGCATCAAAAAGATAGTGTCTAAATCAGATTTTAACGCACGATTCATTTCAGCAAGTTGCCTTTCATATTCAAAATCATGTGTGGTGCGTACTCCACGAACGATAACAGTGGCATTGTGCGTTTGCGCAAAGTTGGCCATTAAATTATTAAAACCGATAACTTCAACATTGAGTAGATGTTCAACAGCAGTTGAAGCTAAGTTGACGCGCTCTTCTAATGTAAACAGTGTTTTTTTGTTAGGGTTTTGTGCAATAGCAACGATTAATCGAGGAAACAATAACGACGCACGAGTAACAAGATCGATATGACCATTAGTAATGGGATCAAAAGTGCCCGGAAAAATAGCTGTCAAGGCTTTGCTTTTCATATTTCATATTATCCATTAGGTATGATGGCTGTATCATACCTAATTTTTCTTTGGATTGTTAGTTTAACGCTACAAAATTCTTTGGTTCAATTATACTGGTTATATAAATATAAAAAACTAGGTTTTATTGATCTACGATAGCGTAGTGAGTTAAATGACTTAATTTATAATAAATTGGTAAGTAGTTTGGTTGTTATATATTTGTTTAGATTGTAAGTAAGCTATTTAGCTATATATGTTAGTGTATTTAAAAGATCTTTATTAATACAGTAAAATTGTTATCAAATACAAACATTTCTTTTTGACCTTACCCAAGTCATTTCGCTCAATATGAAGAAACTATCCCCATTGGTTAGTTAATGGGGATAACGAGGTTAAACTTAACCATTTTACTTTTTGGGTGTTGAGGTTATTGATTGGTATCAGTTAATCAGGATAACCTTGTGGGTTCTTTGATTGCCAATTCCACGAGTCTTTTACCATGTCATCAAGTGTTAATTTTGTTTTCCACCCTAATTTTTGTTCAGCTTTTTTTGCATCAGCCCAAAATGCGGGTAAATCGCCAGCGCGTCTTGGTGCAAAGTGCCAATTAAGTGGTTTTCCTGAGGCTTTTTCAAAAGCATTGATGACTTGTAACACACTGTAGCCAACACCGGAACCTAAGTTATAAATATGTACGCCAGTTTTATTATGATCAGCTTTAAGTGCGGCAATATGTCCATCGGCTAAATCAACAACATGTATAAAATCACGAACACATGTGCCATCTGTCGTTGGATAGTCTTTACCAAAAACGGCTAATGATTCCCGTTTGCCGACTGCAACTTGTGTAATATATGGCATAAGATTGTTGGGAATTCCGAGCGGATCTTCGCCCATTAAACCACTTGGATGAGCACCAACAGGATTAAAATAACGAAGTAACGTTAATGACCAATCAGGTTCCGCAACAGCTAAATCCATGATACATTGCTCGACCATTAACTTACTTTTACCATATGGACTAGTTGGTAGACCTTGCGGTAAGGTTTCCACATAAGGGACGGGTGCTAGTTCACCATAAACTGTTGCTGATGAGCTAAATACTAACTGTTTGACCCCTGCATTGCGCATTGCTTTCATAAGTACAATACTGCCATAAACATTATTTTCATAATATTCAAGGGGTTTATGTACTGATTCACCTACCGCTTTGAGTCCTGCGAAATGAATAATTGCACTAATGCTATGTTCTGCAAATATTTTTTTTAATAATTGTGCATCACAAACATCACCTTGATAAAAATCAACTTTTTTTCCGGTGATTTTCTGTATTCTATCTAATACTGATACTTTGCTATTGAATAAATTATCAATCACTATTGGGGTATAACCTGATTGAATTAATTGTACACAGGTGTGACTTCCTATATATCCACAGCCACCAGTTACTAATATTTTCATAATAAACCTACATCTAATTATAATAATTATAGTGATCTTCTGTTAATTTTCAGTATATTCACTGTTTTGATATATCTATCTGTCCTATGGCTTACGCTTTGATAATATGAAGGAATAAATCAGCGTAAAATTAAATACGATCAAGCTAAGAACTAGATATGCTCCTTCAAAAATCTATTTTAACATACATTAGACTTAAAAATATGGACGTAAATAGAATAGCAAAATAATAACTTTTTACGGTTGTATTCACTTTGCTTGGTAAATGTTAAGCCGTTTTTCAAAATCTTTCCAAGTATAAAATCCATCACTGTTTAATGGTGCATCTTTCAATTTAAGTTGAAAATGCTCAGGTGGGTTATTGGCATCAAGTGCTTGTCCGTTATAAAGTTGCTCAAAGCTTTGATAAATATATTCGGCTTTAAAGAAATATTCGCCCGTGGATGAATGTTGAAAACGCTGTAAAGCCAGTTTTCCGCCAATTGGTGTAGTTTCAAATTGATTTGGAAGTTGGTAAGATTCAAAATTTAATGCTCCTAACAACGATGCAATTGTACTGTCGTGTCCCACGAGTAGATTGACTTTATTCTGTTGTTGCATAAGATCGCTTATGGTGTTGATGATGAGTGTAGCAGAATGTTTGGCTAATGTTTTAGTATGGCATATTAAATTAACGTATTGATTCCGAATTTCAACTATTTGTTGCCACTGTGCTAAGTCGTTTATCCTGCCCCATGCAATTTGTTCTTGAGGGAATGCGGAATAATATTGTAATAAAAATGCATCAACCGCAGATGCACCTATGGCTAATGCACCAAGCAGTGCTGGTTCTTCATTTTTCTTAAAATGAAGCTTAATCGGGATATCAGCTAGTGGGCATTGATATTGAGCATATAGTGTTGAGTGACGATAATCTAAAATATCTGATAAAATTTCATAAGCAGGTGCTAAATTTTTAAAGATGGCTTCTGCTTTATTTGTTTCTTCAATATCACTTAATACCGCTTGTTTTAGTTCTGGGGAATCATCCCTTAGGCTTGGATCAAAAATAGGATCCATTTTTTCGATTGGATATTTGTGGTTAACCGTAATATCATAACCAGCATAAGCACCAGCTATAATAAATTGTGCGGTAGCCACCGTTCTTTGTAAGCTATTAGCATAAACAAATACCTCTGGCATAGTTACCGAAGGTTTAATGCCGTGGTTCTCAAGCCATTGTGATAGATAGTGGCCAAAATAAACTTCTAAAGCTCCTCCTCGTGTTGTTAAATAGCCATAAGGGTGTTGCCATGTAGGCCATTTAAAAGGTGTTGCTTGCTCAAGAAATTCGAGTGTATTTTGTAAAGGTGTACGAATACCATGGCGGCTAAGTATAACGACTTTATCTAATCGGTAATGGTTGTTTTTCATTTTGTGATCCATCCTTGTTTATGTAAATAATCTAAAATAAAATCACGTTGTTCATTATTTATTGTATTTGCAATTTTATCACTCCACCCACCAGTTTTTTGATTAGTACTACGGTTTTGATAGTAATCACCTATTTGGGTATCATATTTTGCTAAAGTTGCATGATCAAGTGGTTGATATTGGTTTTCAAAAAAGAGAAGCTCTTTAGGTAATCTTGGTTTTATTTCTGGATTATGATCGGGGTAACCAAGGCAAAGCCCAAAAAGAGGAAGAACATATTTGGGCAACTCAAGTAATTGGGTTACTTTATCAAGATTATTGCGTAGTCCACCAATATACACAGCACCAAGTCCTAAGGACTCAGCCGCAGTTACTGCATTTTGAGCCATAATTGCTGTATCAACACAACCCAATAATAACTGCTCTGCTTTGCCAAGATTGAGTGTTGGCTCAATTTGAAAATGCCGATTAAAATCGGCACAAAACACCCAAAACTCAGGGGCTTGGTTAACATATTTTTGATCACCAGCATAATGAGCTAGTTTTTCACGTTTTTGAGGATCTGTAATACGAATAATTGTCGAGCATTGAATAAAATTAGAACTAGAAGCTGACTGTGCTGATCGAACTATAGACGCTATTTGTTCTTGAGTTAAACTAGTAGTTTTATAAGCACGAATAGAGCGGTGTCGACAAAGTAGATTAATGGTTTCATTTTTCATAGTGGCTTCTTAGTATGATTATTTGTTTACAAATTGAAGATCCCAAACGCCATGACCTAAATTTTGACCTCGTTTTTCAAATTTAGTAATTGGTCTATCATCTGGTCTAGGGATATAATCACCCGTTGGAGATAAATTTTCGAACCCTTCAGCTTGGGTCAATACTTCAAGCATATGTTCTGCATAGTGTTGCCAATCTGTTGCGAGATGCAAAATGCCGCTGGATTTTAATTTTTGACGAATTAACTGTACAAATTCTGGTTGAATAATTCTACGTTTATTATGTCTTGCTTTATGCCATGGATCAGGGAAAAAAATTTGCACTTTGTCCAACGAATGATTTGCAATCATATTAACTAGCACTTCAACTGCATCGTGGCACATGACTTTTAAGTTAGTTATTTGGTTTTCTTCAATCGCCATTAAACAAGCGCCTACACCTGGTTTGTGTACCTCAATACCTAGAAAATTTTTATTTTGAGCATGTTTTGCCATTTCAACTAATGAAGCGCCCATGCCAAAACCGATTTCTAATACTAATGGTTTGTCTGTATCGAAACTCACCTTTGAGTTTGCATTGTAGTCAATACCATACACTGGCCATAAGTTGACTAAAGCTTGCTGTTGACCTTTGGTTAAGCGACCTTGCCTTAAAACAAAGCTGCGAATAGCTCTTTTGGATTTTATATCTTCAATTTGATTGGTAATTAATTGTTCATTCATTACGTTGTCTTTTTGTTTAAGAATTGTTGAAATTTATTATTCACTATGACTAATAATAAGTAATAGTTTAACCGATTTTTAATTCACTTCAAAAAACATATTATCTACTTATTTTTTTATCTATTATTACTATATATACAAAATATTTTTAATAAATTTTTATAATGTGGTTGAGCATAATCTGTAAATGATTATATAATTGTCACTCCGATTTAACCGATTACGTATAAGTAATCATGATAACATGCTTGAGGATTTCTCGTGCCTGATATGAAGCTTTTTGCTGGTAATGCCACACCCGAACTAGCAAAGCGTATAGCTAATCGTCTTTATACTTCTCTTGGTGACATTGTTGTAAGCCGTTTTAGTGATGGTGAAGTTAATGTCCAAATCAATGAAAATGTCCGTGGTGAAGATGTTTTTATTATTCAATCAACTTGTGCTCCAACCAATGATAATTTAATGGAATTGCTGGTCATGATCGATGCAATGCGTCGTGCATCTGCAGGTCGTATTACTGCGGTTATTCCTTATTTTGGTTATGCAAGACAAGATCGTCGAGTTCGTTCGGCTCGTGTACCTATTACCGCTAAAGTTGTCGCTGATTTTTTATCAACAGTTGGTGTTGATAGGGTATTAACCGTTGATCTTCATGCTGAACAAATCCAAGGTTTTTTTGATGTGCCTGTTGATAATGTATTTGCTAGCCCAGTAATTTTAGAAGATATGTTGCAACGTGATTTTGAACGTCCGATTGTGGTATCTCCAGATATTGGTGGTGTGGTGCGTGCTCGCGCGATAGCTAAACTACTTAATGATACTGATATGGCTATTATTGATAAACGCCGTCAACGTGCAAATGAAGCTGAAGTGATGAATATAATTGGCGATGTTGCTGATAGAGATTGTATTTTAGTTGATGATATGATTGATACAGCAGGAACACTTTGTAAAGCAGCTGATGCCTTAAAAGCACGAGGTGCAAAAAGAGTGTTTGCTTATGCAACGCATCCAATTTTTTCAGGTAAAGCAGTAAGTAATATAAAAAACTGCACTATTGATGAAATCGTTGTTTGTGACACAATTCCATTAACGACTGAAGTAAAAGCATTGAAAAATGTTCGCCAATTAACTTTGTCAGGTATGCTTGCTGAAGCAATTCGTCGAATCAGTAATGAAGAATCGATTTCAGCTATGTTCCATCAATAATCTATTTTATCATTGAGTTAAATGCCCCTTTTGGGGCATTTTTCACAATAAAATCAGTGACAATAAAAATATTATGACAACGATAAAACTGATAGTAGGTCTTGCCAATCCCGGAAATGAATATGCAGCAACAAGGCACAACGCAGGTGCATGGTTTGTTGAACAATTGGCTCAGCGTTATAATCAATCATTAAAAAATGAACCAAAATTTTTTGGTTACACATCACGAATCAATATTGCAGGTCATGATGTGCGTTTATTAGTTCCAACTACATTTATGAATTTAAGTGGTAAAGCGGTGCAAGCTATGGCAACATTTTACCAAATAAAGCCAGAAGAAATATTAATTGCTCATGATGAACTGGACTTGAATCCCGGTATAGCTAAACTTAAGTTTGGTGGTAGTCATGGTGGGCATAATGGGTTAAAAGATATTGCTAGCAAATTAGGTAATAATTTAAATTTTTATCGGTTAAGGATTGGTATCGGTCATCCTGGTGATAAAAATAAAGTTGTTGGCTATGTTCTTAACAAACCCTCTAGACCTGAACAAGATTTGATTGATCAAGTTATTAATGAATCAGTGCGTTGTACTGATATTTTATTATCGCAAAGTGTCGAAGCTGCAATGAATCAGTTACACTCTTTTAAAGCTTAGTTTATTTAGTGAATCAAAAAACACTAATAAAAAACGCAGTGGCTTGTATAAAAAATCCACCCAAAATTGGGTGGATTGTAATTACTTTAATCTATTAGGTTAAGAAAATAGGTGAGTGACATTACCACCTTTTTCTGCTATTTTCTTCATGACTTCTTTAATTAGCCATGTATTCATTGCTGCAGTGTCATCAGTGCTACCAGTATAATTTAGTTCTTGTGCTAATTTTTTACGTGCATCTAAACTACTGTCCATACCTAATAATTTCAATAGATCAACGATAGACGTTTTCCAATTGAGTACTTCTGGATGCTTTTTAGCTAAATTATCAAGGATAGAGGTGACATCAACATTAGCTGCAGATACGCTTTGTTCTACCTTTTCTTTAATTTGTTCTGAACCATTTGATACTGTATCTTTGGCTGATCCAGTTATATTCTCAACTTTATCTTTCACCACATCAACTGCATGATCTACTGCTGCTTGAGCGCTAGGAAATACTTTAGAAAAAATGTTATTTAAGATACCCATATTACACTCTCCACTGTTTTTATTGTTGAACTATTTAGATGCATACACTAACTTATATATAACTCCCCGAAATTGGAAATGTCAAAGTGATTATAATTTAATAGCATTTTATGTATTACTGAACAGTATTTACAAAAATGTTAATCATATTAACTACTTTTATAATATTAAATTAATTGTGGTTATAAATGAGTAATTTTAAATTTTGAGTTATATTATTTTCGTCTTAAATAAAAATGCCCTTAAAAGGGCATTGAAATTGTTAGGATTTGGGAATGTATTTATTACAATTGATTAATTTAGTTTTACTTATTGAAAAAAGCACGCTTTATTGCATATTCAACCCCGCGAATTTCAGCTAAACCTCTTAAACGACCAATTGCAGAATAACCTGGATTGGTTTTCTTTCTAAGATCATCTAACATTTGATGCCCATGATCTGGTCGAACAGGTATGGAGCGTTTAACTCCTGCTTTTTTGCGTCGTTCTTCTTCAGTGATTAATGCTTTAATTACTGCATACATATCGACATCACCAGCTAAATGGTCCCCTTCATGAAAGGATAATGGATTATCTTCTCGCACAGTTGCTCTCAAGTGAATAAAGTGGACACGATCGGCAAATTTTTCAGCCATGATTGCTAAATCATTATCGCTACGAACACCATAAGAGCCAGTACAAAAACAAAAACCATTATGAATGCTATCAACGGTATCTTTAATCCATTGCATATCTTCAATGGTTGAAACAATACGAGGTAAGCCTAAAATTGGGCGCGGAGGATCATCAGGATGAACCGTCAAAACAACACCAACTTCTTCAGCAACAGGGACAATAGCTTTTAAAAAATAGGCATAGTTTTCACGTAATTTTTCTTTATCAATATTATTATAAGTTGCGAGATGAGCACGAAATTGATCAAGTGAATAACCTTCCTCTGCTCCGGGCAAACCTGCAATGATATTTGCAACAAGTTTATCTTTATCTGCTTGTGTCATTTGTTCAAAATATGTTTTTGCTAAAATGGCATCTTGCTGTGAATAATCTTTTTCTGCATTAGGTCGTTTTAATAGATAAATATCGAATGCGGCAAAGACAACTTGATCAAACCGTAATGCCCTTGAACCATCAGGTAATTCATAAGAAAGATCTGTTCGAGTCCAATCTAAAACTGGCATAAAATTGTAACAAACAGTGTCAATTCCACAAACAGCTAAATTTCTAATTGACTGCTGATAATTTGTGATATGTTGTTTAACATTACCTGAGTGGGTTTTAATTTCTTCGTGTACAGGAATACTTTCAACAACGGACCAAGTTAAACCTTTTTCTTCTATGATTTTTTTTCGTTTTTGAATTTCGTCTATTGTCCATACTTCGCCATTTGGAATATGATGCAAAGCTGTAACAATTCCTGTTGCCCCAGCCTGCTTAATATCATCTAATGATACTGGATCGCTAGGACCAAACCAACGCATTGTTTGTTCCATTTAAATTCTCCTTAAAAAATTTTAATTTATTTTATTTCTGAAATTAAAAGATCTATAACTAGCGCTAGTTTTATGTTGTCTATTGGTTAACAATGTTAACAGGAATAGAATCAAATAAATAACCATCAAAATTTGGATCTTCACTATCAGAAACTGTCATTAATGTTTGCTTAACATTTTCTAAATGTTGCCACATAGCATGGCGTGCAGCCATTGCATCCTTCACTTGTAATGCTTGTAGAATTTTTTCGTGATCATAAAGCCATTTTTTTCGATAACTATGATCAGTAATTCTACAGTGTAATTGATTCCACATTTTGCTAGCAGAACGTTTTTGCCATAAATCATCTAGCAAACTTTCAAGTATTGAGTTTTTGGTTGCTCTTGCTATTGCAATATGAAACATTTCATCTGCACTGTAATCGTCTAAAATACCCTGTTCTAAAATTTGTCGTTCTTGCTCTAAGATAGCTCTCAATTCAATAATATCTGATTTTACAATTTGTGAAGCGGCAAAAGCAGCGATATTACTTTCAATTAATTGTCTAGCTTGTAATAGTTCAAAAGGACCAAAATCTTCTTCTTCAATTTTTTTATCTGTTTCTGATAATATTTCATTTGGTAAACCAATTACATATACGCCAGAACCTTTTTTGACTGTGACTAAATTTTCAAGCTCCAGCATGATTAGAGCTTCACGGACAACAGTTCTACTTACACTGAACGCTTCTGCAATATCTCTTTCTGGCGGTAACCGCTCACCAATTTTATAGGTGCCACTTTTTAATAATGATTTCAGCTCATTACCAATTTTTTGGTATAGCCGATTAACCGTTAGCATTATTTATAATCCTCATTCTAATTTTGGTCTAATTAGGATAATTATATGCTAATTATTACAAGTACTATAAGTTAATTATGGGATAAATTCATTTAATTTCATAATTGGAATGCCAATATGGTTTTGTATTATAGATTTTTTTTGAGCATCATATACAAAATAAACCAAAAAAAGTGATTCGTATCACAAAAAAAGAAAAATTGGGATGAAAAATTTGCCGACAAATGGAAATATGTCTAACCAATAAGGTAGTTAAACAGATAATCACGGTGAATAGAATGTTAAATTTATTAAATCTTCCTAAATCAATCAAACATAGACCTTTATATGACCGGCAAAAAATAACCTCAAGAATTGTTCATTTGGGATTCGGTGCTTTCCACCGCGCTCATCAAGCGTTATTGACCGATCGTCTCCTTAACAAGGGAAACAGTGATTGGGGTATTTGTGAAGTTAATATTGTTGGTGGTGAAGAATTAATTAATGAAATTCGTAAACAAGACCATTTGTATACTGTGTTAGAAAAAGGTGTGACATCAAAAGAAGCATTTATTATTGGTAGCGTAAAAGAATCATTGTTAGCACCAACAGATGGTATAGATGCAATTTTAGAAAAGATGACTGATCCAGTAGTTGAAATTGTTTCATTAACAGTAACAGAAAAGGGTTATTGCATGTTACCTAGTGGCGCTGGATTAGATTTAAATAATGCATTAATTAAAGCTGACTTAGCGAATCCAACAAAGCCTATGTCTGCCCCAGGTGTTATTGTGGAGGCGCTTTATAGAAGAATGCAACGAGGATTAAAATCTTTCACTGCTTTATCATGCGATAATATTCCTGAAAATGGGTTAGTCTTAAAAAAAGCAATATTAGGATTAGCTAACGCTCGAGATCCACAATTAGCAACTTGGATTGAGTCTAATACAACATTCCCATGTACTATGGTTGACCGTATTGTCCCAGCAGCAACATCCGAAACATTAACTGAAATTGAAGATACATTAGGCGGTATGTTTGATCCATGTGGTATTGCTTGTGAACCTTTTATTCAGTGGGTTATAGAAGATAATTTTGTGACTAACCGCCCTAATTGGAATGAAGTCGGTGCTGAATTTGTTGATAATGTTGTTCCATATGAAGAGATGAAACTTCGTATGCTAAATGGTAGCCATTCTTTTTTAGCCTACTTAGGTTATTTAGCCGGTTATGAGCACATTAATGATTGCATGAATGATGTTAATTATAAAAAAGCAACTTTAGCATTGATGATGCAACAACAAGCACCAACACTTCACGTTCCTGATCATGTTAATTTGCAAGAATATGCAGACAAACTTATTGAACGTTTTAGTAATCCATCGTTAAAACATAAAACATGGCAAATTGCGATGGATGGTACTCAAAAATTACCTCAAAGAATGTTGGATTCCATTCGTTGGCATATTAAAAATGGATCAGATTTCTCATTACTTGCACTGGGTGTTGCTGGTTGGATGCGCTATGTTGGTGGAATAGATGATAACAACCAACCAATAGATATACGTGATCCAATGCGCGAACAATTACAACAAATAGTGAACTCTAGTACAGATGGAATTGAGAGAATTAATCAATTATTTATGTTGCAAGATATATTTGGTTCTGATTTACCGACCAGTTCATTATTTAAAGAAAAGGTTACTGAGTATTATCTTTCTTTAATGCAGAATGGTGCAAAACAAACAGTTAATCATTATGTTTTATCTAATTAATGTTTAAACAATAAAAATAAAATTAAGAATAGAGGTTTTTATTCATGGAACTTTTAAATATTCTTTGGGTTATCCTAGGGATAGGATTAATGTTAGTTTTAAATATTCGCTTTAAAATAAACTCAATGGTTGCATTATTAGCTGCTGCAATATTCGTCGGTTTGATGGCTAGGATGGATTTATTGAGCATTCTTAAAACGATTAAATCAGGGTTTGGTGGAACACTTGGCGAATTAGCTATTATTGTCGTATTTGGTGCTGTGATTGGTAAATTAATGGTTGATTCTGGCGCAGCTCATCAGATTGCTCAAACGCTATTGAAAAAATTAGGCATTAAATATGTAAAAATAGCCATTATTATTATGGGGCTTATATTTGGTTTAGCGATGTTTTATGAAGCGGCATTCATAATTTTAGCACCGCTGGTGATCGCATTAGCCAAAGAGGCTAAAATCCCATTTTTAAAATTAGCTATACCTGGCGTTGCGGCGGCAACAACTGCTCACTCTTTATTTCCACCACAACCAGGACCTGTTGCACTAGTGAATTCATATAATGCTGATATGGGAATGGTCTATATTTATGGGTTAATTGTTGCGATTCCTTCTGTCATTTTTGCTGGACTGATTCTTCCTAAATTTTTAGGTAATCTGGAAAGACCCACACCTCAATTTTTACAATCTGAAAATCCTGTTGATGAAAATAATCTTCCTTCTTTTTTTACATCAATTACTGTTCCCTTGATCCCAGCTTACATTATGATTGCAACGACAATAGCAAATATATGGTTAGAAAAAGGAACAATTACTTATTCTGTTCTTAATTTTATCGGTTCATCTCAAATTGCCATGTTTATTGCAATGATCGCCGCATTTATATTATTTGGAAAAAAACTTAATCACTCAATGGAATGGGTTATGCATTCTTTTGATAATGCGGTAAAAGGTATTGCAATGGTGGTATTAATTATCGGGGCTGGTGGTGCACTAAAACAAATTATTATTGATACTGGAATTGGTGATGTTATTGGACAATTAATGTCAACAGGGGGCGTATCACCATATATTATGGCATGGTTAATTACAGTGTTAATTCGTTTAGCTACAGGGCAAGGTGTTGTTTCTGCAATGACAGCAGCGGGAATCATTGGCGCAGCAGTTATTGATCCAACAACAGGCGTTATGAATGGAGTTAACCCTGCACTACTCGTGCTTGCAACTGCAGCTGGCTCTAATACGTTAACTCATATCAATGATGCTTCATTTTGGTTATTTAAAGGTTACTTTGATTTATCGATTAAAGATACTTTAAAAACATGGGGCTTATTAGAATTAGTTAATTCAATTGTTGGCTTAACTGTTGTACTTATCATAAGTATTATTGCTTGATTGTCCTTTCTTAAAAAGATTAACTGCAAAATGTAGCAGTTAATCTTTATTATTTTTAATAAAGAAATCTTTATCAAACTGTAAATATATTTTTTAAACAGGACATTTTTAATGAAATGAGGTAAATTATTGAGATTGAGTTGTTAATTTATACAGGATTAGTTGACTTATTTTTTATTAGGAAGTAAATATAAAATATGCGTTATAATGAGCCAAAAATGTTATCATCAATCTTATCTCAAGAGTCGTGTTTATCTGAGATAAAAGATAGAACATTTGCATTAAGTAAATTAAGCAATATTGTCAATGAGCTGTTACCGTCTTTATTGAAACAACAATGTCGGGTTGCTAATTATCGTCAAGGTGTGCTTGTTCTTGAAGTCAGTTCTGCGAGCTGGTTAACTAGATTAAAATATGAACAAAGCAATTTAATATCTGAGATACGGAAAAATATTTTACCCTCCTTATCTTCTATCCAATATCAGATTAACCCAAATATTTCGACCAAGTTGTCACAGTGCCATTGTCAGGTATCTAAATTATCTTTACTTTCGAGTGTTATGACCCCAAAAAGTGCAATGTTTTTATATGCATTAGCGGAAAATGCACCAGATAAGTTAAAAAAACAATTGATAAAACTTGCTAACCATGCAAAATAAATGCTGATAATTGGATTTCAATTTTATAAAATTATATATCTAAAGGATATAAGGAGTGAATGATGGATAAAGATATGCTTACTTATCTTGTAATCGGATTAATAATTGGTTTTATTATTGGTTCTATTTTTATAAGTGTTATTAGCCCTAAGGCTCGTAAATATGCCAAAGTTAAACAAGAACTAGATCAAACAAAAGATGAATTAATAGCGCAAAAACAAATGATAGCTAAACATTTTTCTCACAGTGCTGAGATATTGGATAATATGGCTAAAGAGTTTCGTCGCCTTTATCAACATATGGCAGAAAATTCTAATCAATTTATGGATAGAGAGAACGTCCCAACTTTGGATTTTGATTCTGATTCTAACGAGAATTTAGTCGAAAAAAAAGAAATTACATTTGATAAGCAACCTAGAGATTATTCTGATAATCCTTCTGGTTTATTTAAAGCAGATGAAAATAAGTCTTAACTATTATACTGTTATTCTTCGCTCATCAATAACGAAGCATTTTTATATAGATTAACTTTTTGTAAAAGAGAGAGTTATAAAATGATTGATTCATTAAAAAAACAAAAAAAATTGTTAAGCATTTTAGCATTAAGTGTAGGTGTCAGTTTAACTGTACTTCCGAATGCTTATGCCTCTTTTCCTTCTATTCCAACCGATAATAATGCACAGCAACCAAGTTTAGCCCCTATGCTGGAAACTGTCTTGCCTTCAGTTGTTAGTATTAAAGTTGAGGGCACTGCACAAATGCAAAATAATATGCCGGAAGAATTTAGACGGTTTTTTGGTTATCCTGATAACCAATCAAGAGCGTTTACAGGTGAAGGCTCTGGTGTGATTATTGATTCCGAAAAGGGCTATATTGTTACCAATAATCATGTTATTGATAATGCGGATAAAATTACAGTTGTTCTAAATGATGGACATGAATTTAAAGCAAAACTAATCGGTAAAGATCCACAAAGTGATATTGCATTACTTAAAGTTGATGACGCAAAAAAATTAACAGCGATTAAATTGGCCGATTCTGATAATTTGCGTGTTGGGGATTATGCCGTTGCTATTGGTAACCCATTTGGTATTGGTCAAACTGTTACTTCGGGGATTATTTCAGCTTTGGCCCGCAGTGGGCTTAATATGAATGGTTTTGAAAATTTTATTCAAACAGATGCATCAATTAACCAAGGAAATTCTGGTGGAGCACTTGTCAATTTAAAAGGTGAACTCGTTGGAATTAATACAGCGATTATTGCGCCAAGCGGTGGTAATGTTGGGATTGGCTTTGCTATTCCTAGTAATATGGTAAAAAGTTTAACTTCACAGCTGATTGAATTTGGTGAAGTAAAACGTGGTGTGCTTGGTATCAAAGGTAATGAGTTGACATCAGATATAGCAAAAGCGTTTGATGTTGATGTTCAAAAAGGTGCCTTTGTTAGCGAAGTTATTGATAATTCAGCCGCACAAGCTGCAGGAATTAAATCTGGCGATATTATTGTTTCGATGGATGGTAAGGCCATTGATAGTTTTGCTGAATTACGAGCAAAAATTGCAACAACTGGAGCAGGGCGAACTGTACAGTTAGGTTTAATTAGAGATGGTAAACAAATGACCGTTAGTGTGAAATTGAAAAATAGTGATGAATCGTCTACTGAGGCCAAATCACTTCATGCCGCTCTTGATGGTGCAAACTTGAGTAATGGAGAAGTAAAAGGACAAAAAGGGGTATTAATTGAAAGCATTGCTAAAAATTCGCCAGCATCTCGCTTAAGCTTACAAGAAGGTGATCTTATTACAGGTGTTAACAAAGAAAGAGTCAATAACATTGCTGACTTGCGTAAAATGATTGATAGTAAACCT
Organism: Gilliamella bombicola; assembly: GCF_900094945.1. Taxonomy (GTDB): domain Bacteria; phylum Pseudomonadota; class Gammaproteobacteria; order Enterobacterales; family Orbaceae; genus Gilliamella; species Gilliamella bombicola. The sequence goes on along the minus strand of NZ_FMAQ01000001.1, from coordinate 268,472 downwards.
TCAGTTATTGCTTTAAATATTATAAGGGGTGATAGCCGAATTTATCTAATTTTACGCTAATTTCTTATTAAGCTTCAATTTCGCCGATAGCCTTATCGGCGAAAAACATACATATTCACCTTTGATTAGATATGATAAAATCATATCTAATCATTTTCTACCAGAATAATCACACTAATGCTTAAAAAATTTTTGTGGCCAATATTGATTGGTGCAGTGTTAGCCTTTGTATTATTAACTATTTTTCCATCTTTGCGTAATGGAACACAATCTAGTTTTCCAAGATCTATTTTCAATGATGATCCGCTGAGTTACTCTGATGCCGTTAAAATCGCAGCCCCAGCAGTGGTTAATATATATAGCCGCTCCATTAATTCTGTTTCTAAGCAGTCACAAGATAGTGCTATAACACCATTAGGATCAGGCGTGATTATGAGTGAGCAGGGTTATATTATCACTAATTATCATGTTGTTGATGGTGCTGAACAAATCATTGTTGCGTTGCAAGATGGGCGAATTTTTGAGGCGCTTTCGGTTGGTTCTGATAAGCTAGTTGATATTGCTGTGTTAAAAATTGAAGCAACTAACATCCCAACTATATCTATTAATCCTCGGCGTGAACCAAAGATTGGGGATGTTGTTTTAGCTATAGGGAATCCTTACAATATAGGGCAAACTATTACACAAGGTATTATCAGTGCAACGGGTCGTGATGGGTTAAGTCCATACAGAAGACAAAATTTTATTCAAACTGACGCATCAATAAATCATGGTAATTCAGGGGGAGCATTAGTTAATAGCAAAGGTGAACTAATGGGGATTAACACTCTTACCTTTGCAAAAAATCTAGGTAACGAAGTTCCTGAAGGAATAGGATTTGCGATTCCTACAGCTTTAGCTGTTAAAATTATGAATAAATTGATTCGGGATGGCAAAATTATTCGTGGTTATATTGGTATTGATGGATTAGAATTTGCGCCAACTCAAAATCCAAGTGATATGCCAATTGTATTAGGTATTTTAGTAACTAATGCTGAAGGTCCGTCATTACAAGCCGGTATACAAGCTAATGATATCTTGATTATGGTAAATCATCAGCCAGTTAAATCCATTGTTGAAACAATGGATCAAATTGCCGAGTTGAAACCGGGTACGATTGTCCCCATTATTGTATTGCGGAATGGTGAAAAGGTTGAATTACAAGTAACAATAGGGCAATTACCCGTTTAATTTGTCTTTTTATGGCTTGATTATTTAACCTTTAAGGCATATAATTCGCAACCTTATCATGTTTTTTAACACTCGTATGGTGTATAGATTTTGCTTTTAGCCATTTATATAGCGATACGAACAAACTTTAGAGGTTTATTATGAAAGAAGGTATCCATCCAGAATATACTGCAATTAATGCAACTTGCTCTTGTGGTAACGTGATTAAAACTCATTCAACTATTGGTCATGATATTCATCTTGACGTATGTGGTGAGTGTCACCCATTTTATACAGGTAAACAACGTGATGTTGCAACTGGCGGACGTGTAGATAAATTTAAACAACGTTTTGCTATGGTTGGTGGTAAAAAATAATATTGCGATAAGCAATAACTAAAAAGGCGCTTAATGCGCCTTTTTGTTTTTTTAGAAAATGTGAATATTGATAAAACAATAATTTTACTCATCAATGAAATCTGGATCGATACCTAAATTGCGCATCATTTTTTGTGTTTTCATTGGGATGCCATCTTCACGGTCTTTTTGCAAATCTTCATCACAAGGTAAAGGTTGGCCCGTATAAGCATGAAGGAAAGCCTCACACAATAATTCACTATTTGTGGCATGGCGTAAATTATTCACTTGTCTACGAGTACGCTCATCAGTTAAAATTTTCAATACTTTAAGTGGAATTGACACTGTAATTTTTTTTACTTGCTCACTTTTTTTACCATGCTCTGCATAAGGGCTTATGTATTCGCCATTCCATTCCATCATTGTTCACCAAAAAAAATACATCACAAATAATATGGGTAATTTTATCGTTTTTTTCATATTACTGCAATCTATACACCAAGACAGTTAGACGTCTAGACATGTTGACGTCTTTTTTTAATGTGTTATGCTTACAAGACTAATTTTATATTAAAAGTATTGTTTGAGGGCATTATCATGACTATTCAAACTAAAAATTTAAGTCAGGGGACTATTGCAGTTCGTGGTGGATTAAATACCGATAAACAATATGGAAGTGTCGTGCCTGTTATCACACCATCTACTTGTTATCGCTATGAAGAATTTGCTAAGCCAAGGGAGTTTGATTACGGTCGAAAAGCAAACCCTAGCCGTCGTTTGGTTGAGCAAACGATTGCAAAATTAGAAGGTGGCGTTGATGCTATTTTAACAAATTGCGGTATGTCAGCGATTCATTTAATCAGTGTTGCATTATTGACGCCTAATGATTTAGTCGTTGCACCGCATGATTGCTATGGAGGTAGCTATCGCCTTTTTAATAGTTTAAGTCAACGAGGCTATTTTAAAGCTAAATTTGTAGATCAGTCAGATCCTGAGGCATTAAAAGAAGCACTCAGTTTACGTCCAAAACTGGTACTAATTGAAACACCAAGCAACCCTTTATTACGAGTTGTAGATATTAAGAAAATTGCAGAGCAAGCTCATAAAGTTGGGGCGTTAGTTTTAGTTGATAACACCTTTATGACGCCTATTTTACAACAACCTTTAGCACTTGGTGCTGATATTGTTACTCACTCTTGTACCAAATTTTTAAATGGTCATTCCGATTTACTGGCAGGTATTTTAGTATTTAAAGATCAAAATCTTTTTACTGATGTATTATGGTGGGCCAATAATATTGGTACGATGACTTCATCATTTGATAGTTATCTCTTGTTACGAGGATTACGTACACTTTCCGCTCGAGTACAGTTACAACAAGATAATGCGCAAAAAGTCGTAGAGTTTTTAGTCAATCACCCGAAGGTCGCCAACGTTTATCATCCATCTTTATTTTCAAACCTTGGACATGATATAGCTAAAAAACAACAAAAAGGCTTTGGTTCGTTACTCAGTTTTGAATTAGCTGGCGATGCTAATGTCATGCCCGCTTTTTTAAAAGCGCTCAATATTTTCACTTTAGCCCAATCTCTCGGTGGAGTTGAAAGCCTTGTGTGCCACCCTGCAACAATGACACATTCAGGCATTAGTGCTGAAGCACGAAAAACGGCGGGGATTTCAGATCAATTATTACGTATTTCTGTTGGGTTAGAAGATATCACCGATTTACTTTCAGATTTGGAACAAGCATTGGAACAAGTCTAATTTAGACTTAAGTCTCATCTATACTTGGCTGTTTGGATTAATGAAATATGATTATTTCATTAATCTTACTTCTTGCCATATTTTGGATATAACTTAACGTACTGATACGCCAAAATAGTCTTTCATCTTATTTTCAATGGCAGAAAAAATCTCATCGATAGTATGTTTTTTACTTCGACTACATATTTTTGCGATATCTTGGCAGATTAAACATTGTCTTGATGGATGATCAAATTTAGCGCGTGAAATACTTTGTTGTGTAATTGGATCAATCACATCAATATCCCATAGTCGACCTAACGGATGGTTGTCTTCTATATCAATACAGCATTGTTTTAGTGTATCGGCAGAGCATTTTGCTGAAATAATTGCTTCATAGCCAGTGATATTATGAAAATGAGATTCATGTACTAATGGAATTGCATTTTTTGATAAGGCTTTGTGTATAGCGGTGATTGCTTCTTTAAATAACCGATTTGCACCACTACTATTTTTTATTGGACCGGGGATAACTAAACTTAGCGAAATAAGCGGATAATGGTAAAGATTTATTGCATTTTGTTGGTTTTGCACCCGTCTTTCTTTAGCCAATAGCATCTGTTCAAGTGTAATTGGCGTACCATCATCGAATTTTATTAATATATTATTCATAGTAAAAGATATAAATAGCATGACATCTGATAATGTCATGCTATCTGTGGTTAATTAGTCTTTAACTTGACGAACCACATCAATGATTGAGCCATCACGGAAATGGACAACACCAACGATTTTATCGTTAAATTCGATTGGTTTTGGTTCTCCAGTTAACGAAACAGCACGTTGATATAGTTCTTCAATGCTCATGACTGGCAAATTAGCTGCTTTTAGTCGCTCTGCAATTTCAGGACGAGCAGGATTAACTGCTATACCATGGTCAGTAACAAGAACATCGACACTTTCACCTGGTGTAACAACCGTTGTGACTTTCTTAATCACTGTAGGGATTCGGCTACGGATTAATGGAGCAACAATAATGGTTAAATTTGCACCAGCGGCAGTATCACAGTGACCACCAGATGCACCACGCATAACGCCATCAGAACCCGTTAATACATTCACATTGTAATCAAGGTCAATTTCTAAGGCACTTAAAATAACGATATCAAGTTCATCAACACTTGCACCTTTTGATGCAGGGTTTGCATAAACATTGGTTGACACTTCAATATGATCTTTATTTTTACCTAAAGATTGTCCGGCGGTGCCATCAAAGCTTTGAGTATCTAATAAGCGTTTAACCAAACCTTTTTCATGAAGATCAACAATACTTGCGGTAATACCACCTAATGCAAATGATGCCGTAATATTTTTTGCGCGCATACGATTTTCAAGGAAACGCGTTGCTGCAGTTGATGACGCACCAGAACCGGTTTGAATAGAAAAACCATCTTTAAAATAACCAGAATACTCAATAACATCTGCTGCATAACGTGCAATCATCAGTTCACGAGGGTTACTAGTAATACGAGCAGCACCGACACTAATTTTAGTTGGATCGCCAACCTCATCAACTTTCACAATATAGTCGACTTGATCTTGACGGATACTTGCTGGATGGTTAGGGTAACCAACGATATCTTCAGTAAGTAATACTACTTTCTTCGCAAATTGCGCATCAACCATAGCATAACCAAGTGCACCACATTGTGATTTACCTGATACACCATTCGCGTTACCTTGCTCATCGGCAGTTGAAACCGCTAAAAATGCGATATCAATATTAATTTCACCGCTTTGAATAAGTTTTACACGTCCACCATGAGAATGGATATGAACAGGATTATCCATTAAACCGTGTGAAATCGCATCAGCCAATTTACCACGTAAACCTGATGTATAGATTTTAGTGATCACACCAGATTCAATATGAGGAATAAGTGCTGAGTTACAACTTAATAGGGAACTTGATGCCAATGTTAGGTTTTTAATTCCTAATTTGCTAATCGTTTCAACTACTTTGTTGATAACTTTATCGCCTTCACGGAATGCATGATGGAAAGAAATAGTCATACCATCACGTAATTCACATTTATGGATTGCTTGTTCGATAGAGTCACACAATTTACGCGTATATTTAGACTCATCTTTTAAATAAGGAGTCGTAGCGTTAGCGTCAATAAATGGCGTGATATTTTTGAGATCTGGATGCTGTTTAAGCAAATCATCAATTTTTTTATTTATAGAAGTCATCATTTTAATCCTATCAAATTTCTTTACGTACACCGGAATATTTTGCTAACTCAATTACTTTTCTAGCACGAGCAATAATCGGTGCATCAATCATTTTGCCATTTAGAGAAATCACGCCAAGGCCTTTTCTTTCACCTTCTTCAGCTGCTTCAACCACTTTTTGGGCATTTTCAACTTCAGCGGCTGTTGGCGCATAAGCATTGTGTAACAGTTCAATTTGTCGTGGATTGATAAGTGATTTACCGTTATAACCAAGTTTTTTGATTAGGCTAACTTCTTTTAAGAAACCTTCATCATCATTAACATTTGAATACACCACATCGAAGGCATCAATGCCAGCTACACGCGCAGCATGTAAAACAGCGCAGCGAGCATAAAATAACTCGGTACCATCGCCACGTTCAGTTTGCATATCAACAAGATAGTCAAATGCAGCTAGTGCAATACCAATTAAACGTGGGGAAGATTGAGCAATAGAAACGGCATTAACAACGCCTTGAGCGGATTCAATTGCGGCCATTAATTTAGTACTACCTACTTCACGGCCACACTCTTTTTCAATTCTTGCAACGTGTGCCTCTAGCTCATGAATATCTTCAGCACTGTTAGTCATCGGTAAACGTACTACATCAACACCAGCTCTTACCACTGCTTCAAGGTCTTTTAAACCAAATGGAGTATTCAGGGCGTTAATTCGCACTACTGTTTCAATTCCGTGCTCTTTATAAACAGGAAGGAGCAATGTTTGTGCTACCAATAAGCGTGCGGAGTCTTTTTCTTTAATTGAAACTGCATCTTCAAGGTCAAACATAATTGAATCAGGCTTATAAACAAAAGATGTTGATAACATTGCCGCGTTTGCGCCTGGAAGAAATAACATACTTCGACGTAATTTTTTCATAGTAATTTACTCCAATCTAAGTTTTCTTCTTCTGCGCCACGTAATACTGCACATTGAATTCTTGCTTTGATAGCGCAATCAAGAGCGCCTTTATCATCAATAATAATTAAGCCATCTGTTACGTTCAGATCTTGTAATGTTTGCTCAACTACAGCGCGAATTTGATCGCCGAATTGTTTATTAACATCGCTATTAATAACAATTTCAACCCCGGTATTAGGCATGACTTTGACTAACAAATCGCTTGATTCGAGAGTCCCTGCCATGGCTTCTTTTTGTATTTTCATTTTTTTACCTTTTAAAATGTATTAAATTTTAAATTTATCTAAATTAGCTGAAAGGTAATCCCATGTTGTTGATGGAACTAACTTTTTTATCTCTTCATATTGATTGTAAGCCAATAACTTTCTTACCAGTGAAGCTGATATGATAGTATCTCCTTCAGTTTTTCGTTCAACCTCAACAACGGTAATAGGCGAATAATGGCTGACAGTATTATCCTCTAGCCAATAACGCATTGCTTCATTATAAGCCTTAGTAACTTCATCATAAGGCTCAGTTCCAACGAATCTGTGGGTTATATTAAGCGTTGGCGCAATATAATTTCGGAATATAAGGAGATCGATACCCATATAAGCGCGATCTATTTTTGCCTTATCTTTTAGAAAATAAGTAGGAAATGTTGCTCTTGATATAATATAAGGTGAACTTGCATGCACTGTAACATTGTTTATCTGCTTCGTGCCATCTTTAACTAACTTTAAGCGTGTATCAAATGAAAATAGTGATGCATTTTCATTGACGACAAAAACATGCAACCAGTCACATTGACTGGCAGCGTATTGCACAAGATATTGATGACCTTTAGTAAAAGGATTGGCATTCATCACAATACTACCAATCTTTTTTCCGTCTTTTTGCTGTGTGTGCAGTTGTTTACAGTAGTGTTTTATGCCAACAGGATTATTTTCCATTAGGACAACAAGATCTGTTATTTCAACAAGAGGATAAAAACCACATCCTTTAAAAAAATCTATATTTTCAGGTTTTGTATATAAAAAAAGATGAAAATAGCCATTTTCGTTAGCATATTTTATGGTGTGATCCATTAATGTTAGATTAAGTTGATTACCTCGATATTCAGAATCAACAGCAACACATTTTATAATGTTACGATCAATTCCTGCACAAGCAATAATTTTGTTGCTCATTTTAGCTACCATGAAAATGGTAACTTGTGAATCTAAATCAAGATCATATTGTGATAATAATTGCTTAATTTCTTGACAGTTTTGATCTGATTTAGAAATATCGACAACGGTATAATCAACTGAATCGTACATAAATTTACCTTTTTTCAGCTACCACATAATTAGTTAAACGGCCAATTCCAGAAATTTCAACTTCTATTGTATCACCATCTTTCATAAATACGGGAGGATTACGTTTTTTACCTACACCACCAGGTGAACCGGTCAAAATCACATCGCCCGGTGACAAATGGGTAAAGGTACTAATATAAGCAATTAATTCGGGAACAGTATGCACTAGATTTTTGATTGAATCATGTTGCATTTCTTGACCGTTTAAATAAGTTGCTAATGTTAAAACTTTAGGATCTGGAATTTCATCCGCGGTAGTTAAACATGGACCAAATGCACCTGTATTTGGCCAGTTTTTACCTGCGGTAAACCAAGTATACTGCCAATCGCGGATTGAGCCATCCATATAGCAACTATATCCTGCCACATATGATAAAGCTTCTTCTTGGCTAATACGAAAACCCGCTTTACCAATGATAATGGCTAACTCGCCTTCATAATCTAATTCATTAGTGATAGCTGGTTTTATAATATTAGTCTTATTTCCTGTTTGAGAATCAGGAAAGCGAATAAATAGAGTTGGCGCTGAACTGGTTTCATTAAATTCTGCTCGTTTTTCAGCATAATTCATACCAACACATAAAATTTTGTTTGGATTTGGGATTACAGGTAAGTAAGTAATGTCTTGCTCGTTAATGTCACTTGCGGCATCAAGATAGGTTTTAGCAATAGCTAGTCCTTCGTCATCGGCAAGTAGCGATTTTAAGTCAACGTATTTATCGTCTAATTTTTTTCTTAAATCAACAATACCGTTGTGAGTAAGAAGACCAAAACTTGCTCTACCAGAGACAAGATAACTGACAAGCTTCATGAAAACTCCTTAAAAGCTGTTTGTGTAATTGTAAATATAAAATAAAAATGAACAACCTTAGTATAAACTAAGGTTGTTCTTTAATGTGTAAAGTCTATACTAAGAAATTGCCGAGAATAAGTAATGATACTGAAACATTGATTGCACCACCAATACGCGTTGCAATTTGTGCAAATGGCATTAATTCCATACGTTCAGCTGCAGTCAAGATAGCAACGTCACCTGTTCCGCCTTGACCACTTTGACAACAAGAGATAACCGCCGCATCAACTGGATACATACCTAATCTTTTAGCAACAAAGAAACCAGTTGTTACTAAACTTACCACTGTACAAACGATAACAGTCAAATTTGTTAACGTAAAGGCAGAAATAATTTTATCCCAAGGCGTGATTGCCACACCAACTGCGAATAAAATTGGATAGGTAACAGACGTTTGGAAAAATTTATAAACAACTTGCGAACCACTTAATACTTTAGGTGAAACACCTGAAATTAGTTTAACAAAAACTGCTGCAAATAGCATACCCACTGGAGCAGGAATACCGGTTGCTTTATGACCGATCATACCAATCATATAAAGAATCGCAGCTAATAATACACCTGATGCAAATGTTGTTACATCAATGACAGATTCAGTTTTAGTAGCTTTTTGATCTGTCGCCTCATCGTCAGCTGATGCTGGTAATAAACGACCGTTACCTGTTAAGTGTGGATAAGCTTTACCAATACGGTTAAGAATACCACCACAAATAATACCAGTTAAACCACCTAACATAACGATTGGTAACACACGACCTAACGCTTCACCTTGATTCATATGTAAAATTGCCGCATAACCGATTGAAAGTGGAATAGCACCTTCACCAACACCACCAGCCATAATAGGTAGAACTAAGAAAAAGAATGTATCAAACGGCGTTAAACCTAGTAAATAACCAACGCCAACACCAACTAACATACCAACGATTTCACCGCACACCATTGGTCCGAAAATTTTTAAGAATCCTTGGATAAGTGTTTTTTTATCCATGTTCATGATACTACCAACGATGATACAACAAATGTATAAATAAAGAATATGTGTATCTTTATAGAATTTTGTTGTTGCTTCAACAATTGGTGTTGGCAAAATACCATAATAAACAAGTGCTGACGGGATAAATGTTGCACAAATTGCTGCTGCGCCCATTTTACCTACAATTGGTAAGCGTTTACCAATTTCACCACATAAGAAACCAAAGAAACCACAAGCGACTATCATTACAACGATTTCGCTAGGTAATTTACCTGTTACGGCCACTTCAGCAAAAATAAGAATGCCAGCAATAATGAATAATGGAAGCGGGATAACACCGATTTTATAGTTATCCATCAGTCGCCACCAATTATATGGCCAACCAGTTAGCTTTTGTTCAAAGGGCTTACTGATTGATTTTTTGCCATTATAGTCCTTTTCAGATGAGTTAAAATTCACCATTATTTTTTTCTCCAAAATGATTTGATTTATTCAAAATTAATGGTGCGTATCTTTACAAAAAATTAATGAAATTTTTGTGATATAAATCATAAATTAACTGTGGTTTTTATGGTTTTAAAGGCTATATGTTTTTTAATGCTGTGTTACACTTATTTCAATTTAATTTGAATAGTAATGTAGAATGCGAAAAAAATTACAGGTATCGTTTGCAACAAAACTTTTTTTATCGCTTTTGTTTTTTTCATTGATCGTTCTTGCGCTGTTACAAAGCTATATTTGGAACACCACCGAAACGAACTTATATAGAAGTTTGGGCGAAAAGGCGCAAATTCAAGCAAAAGAGTTATCTGTTTTACCAAGTTTAATTGAATATGTCAAAGAAAAAGATACAAATAAAATTGCTAATTTAATCACAGAGATATTTGAACAAAGCGACGCAAGTTATATTGTTATTGGCGATGCGAATGCTAATCGTTTATTTCATACGGCTAATAGCCCGTTATACTCGCCAATGGTTGGTGGCGATAATCAAGAGGTTCTTAACGGTAATAGTAGCATCTCCATTAGTGAAGGCTCTCTTGGTTTAGCATTAAGGGGGAAAGCACCAATTATCGATCATGGTAAAATTATCGGCATAGTCTCGGTCGGTTACATGATTGATGGTATTTATGCATTGCATATAAAGCAATTTATACCATTTATCTTTTTTTGCTCCTTATTGTTTTTAGCATTATTTATTTTTTCATATTGCTTTTCAAAAGCAATTAAAAAACAGATGTTTAATTTAGAGCCTAAAGCAATTGCATTATTGGTGAAAAGCCAAAAGTCGATCATGGAATCGATTTTTGAAGGGGTCATTGCAATTGATCTTAATTATAAAATTATCAATATTAACCAATCTGCTCGTACAATGTTAGATATTCAGATAAGTGATGATGAATTACATGAACATGATTTAAGGACATTTGTTAAATCAAGCGATTTTATTTATAAAAATGACAATCAAACTGAAGACATACATGATCATATTTGTTATTTCAACAACATTATTGTCATTGCTAGCAAAGTTCGTGTGGTCATTGATGATAAAACTCAAGGTTGGGTCATTACATTTCGTAATTTTGATGATATTAATATATTAAGTATGCAATTAACACAAGTGACACAATATGTTGATAATTTACGAGCATTAAGGCATGAGCATTTAAACTGGTTGGCAACGTTATCTGGTTTAATTTATATGAAACGGTATGAAGAAGCGCAATCTTTTATCGCGCTACATTCTGCAGATAATCAAAGTAATTTAGATTTTATTTCCGCACATTTTAAGGTACCAGCTGTATGTGGATTACTAATTGGTAAATATGCAAAATCACATGAAATAGGTTTAAATCTACTATTTGATCCTGCATGCCAATTAAGTGCATTACCTTCACTTATCACCGAAACAGAATTTATGTCAATTTTAGGTAATTTGCTTGATAATGCCTTTAATGCCAGTTTAAAAAATGATCATGGCAATAAAACAATTTATTTATATCTTAGTGATGCAACAGATGAAATTGTACTTGAGATCAGTGATCAAGGTTGTGGTATTGATGAAAATATTCGTGATTCCATTTTTGAACCCGGCGTTACATCTCAAGAAGGGAAAGAACATGGCATTGGTTTACACCTTGTTTCAACCTATATCAAAAAGGCCAATGGTTATATTACATTTGAAGATAATACCCCATATGGAACAATTTTTTCTGTATTTATTCCTAAATAATCGAAAGGTAATTGTATGAACGAATTCCAAGAAAACATCATCAAAGTACTGATTGTAGAAGATGAGCCAATATTAGCCGAATTAAATGCAGAGTTTATTCAAAAAGACACAAAAGTCAACGTCATTGGTATCGCATCAAATCTAGAAGAAGCCAAAATAATGGTTGAAAAGCTAAAACCAACCTTAATTTTACTTGATAACTATTTACCAGATGGACAGGGAATAGAATTATTTGAATACATAATCAATAACCACCTAAACAGTTATGTTATTTTTATTACTGCAGCGAGCGACATGGATACTTGCAGCAAAGCGATCCGTTATGGTGCATTTGATTATTTAATTAAACCCGTATCTTACCAACGGCTAAAGCACTCGCTTGAACGTTTTGAGCTCTTTTTATATCGACAAAGCATACAAAAACACGTCAATCAACGCAAAATTGACGAACTTTTTAATTTACAGACCAAAGACTTTGTCAACATGAATCGCCGCTCAAAAGGTATTGAAGAAATCACATTACAAAAAGTAAAAGATCTCTTTATGCAAACCGATAAAGCACTCACCGTTGACGAAATCGTAGAAAAATCCAATATCAGCAAAACAACCGCTAGGCGATATTTAGAATATTGTGTCCAAATTAAATTATTAACTGTCGAACTTAATCACGGAAAAATTGGACGCCCAGAAAGATTATATAGACGATTAGGGAAGTAATCCTTCAAAGAAAGGAATGATATCTATAAAAATTGGTCAGAAAGTCTATTGATTTTATTTAAGTTTTTATTTGGTGGTTGTTAGTAAAAAACCACCAAAACTATTCCCCCTAAAACACACCAAAAAAATCTCAACCTTAACTCTTTAAAAAACCTTACAAATTTTTAATAAAAAAACTAGTACATTATTTTTCAACCGACTATAGTCTAAGTGCTTTTAAAGCAAAGAAGTGTTCGTTAATTGAACTGGCTATTATAAAAAACACCAATAAAACAAAAACTACCTAACAAGGCAATCGAAATGCGCTATCATGGATGGAACCAAACCTACGCCCTAAGTCTTTTTCAATATCACCGTAGTCTGAAACAGACTTCATCCTCATTATCGAAACCATCTAGCTTGGCGCCATCGTCTGGGTTATCATCGAGATTCAAGCTTTTATCCCCCTTATCAAAGTTTTCATTGGCCTTTGCGGGGTTGTTGTTATTGCCGTGTTCGTTTAGTACACATGCGTTATCGACTTATACATCAAAGGTTATTGAAGGTAGTGCACCGTATTTAACGTTTGATGGGGGGCGAATTAAAGCGACTTCCACAGATAGTTTATTGTCTATTAAGTTGCAGGATGGTCGGGTTATCAGGCCATCAACTAATACATCAAGTGCAGCAAATCCAATAAGATTACCTTATGCAGGAAGTACTTTGGGAGATATAGATATGTTAATCCCATCATCAGTGAATTCAGTGAGTCTAAGTGATTTGGTCACTAGATATAATTATTGGGGAGATGATGATGGAGATGGACAGGGTGCAAATGGCATAACGGCGACGGGGAGTATATCGGTAAGTTTCACTGACAAGAATGGCCATACAGTAAGTCGTAGCGACACATTAGATATATGTGATGCGCCTTATAAAGTAACATTAAGTAGTACTGGAGGCAGCTTAGCTACACAGTATGGCGTGCCGAATAGTAGGATTTTTAGAGGTAGTTCAGCGGTGTATTATATCAACCTGAATTCACAACAGCCTAAAATTTGTTACGCAAGGCCGGATTTGAAATTTGGCTCTTATTCCTATGGCGATGACCTTCATTACGCTGGCCCGGCTAACATTTGGAACCGGAAGAAGGGTTTTTTAGTTCAATCAACCAGTTCGTCATCTTACAGTCGTAATTTTCCTACTACGGCTGCTGATGGTTTGTATTTTGATTTAGATATAGCGGGAGTAGATGGAGGTCAGTTGACATGGTCTTCTGCTTCTCATGGTGGGATAACGGCTACAGTGAGTTGGACAAGACCACATTCAGGCACATTCATCCCGCCAGGTGGACAGCCCATAGAAGCCGATAGTTGGATTACTGATAAATCCAAGAATGTAACGCGGGTGACGATCATTGGTCCTAAGGCGGATAGCTCTCGAATACAATCAAGTAATCCTAGCTCACTAACCGTACCCTCTTTACCACAGACCTTTGAGTTGGTGGGTAGGGATAATCGCGGTAATGAGGTGAAGTACGGATTTGTGTTGAGGCAGTGGTTTATCAATAGAAGGAATAAAATGGAGACTTTATCTAATCAAATATCTTGGTGTAATCGTTTGGGTTATCGACTTCCTAAGGTTAATGATTTGACTAACGCGAAGTGTGGTGTAGATAATAGTTGGTTCTCATGTATACATGGTATAGATGGTACTACGCCATCTTCAGGTGGTAATTATTACCAGCGTCACATTGGTGCAGGTTTTTTCACGGAGTGGGGACTCATGTACAATTACGTTGATGCGGGCTTCGTTGTCAGCTACTATTGGGCTGGCGACATATCAGGCCCTGTCAGCCGAGCCAGTGCGTACGATGGCAGAATCTACGTCTATGCCCATGACCATAGCCAATCTTATACAGAACTTGCTGTTTGTACCACACCTTAGTTTAGTCCTTCGGCTTAAGGGGAAGATGGTGCAAATAAAGGACGATTTTTAAACAAAAATCGGTCAGAAAAGGTATTGATTTTATTAAAGTTTTTCTGGCTATTTTTTAACAAAAACCGCCTAACAAAAACACAACAACTCATCCCAAAAAAGATGGTTATGTTATTTGTCTTATTCCGGCGTCAGAATGTGCCGACAACAGAGCGAGGTTAGCACGCCAAACAGGACGTTTGGCGAGGCTATTCTCCGTCTGGAACGGATAATAGCCGGTGCGTCAAGACCGAGCGACGGCGGAGGGTAGCCGTAGGCCACATTCTGCAGCCAAGCGCGGGATTGCTAAGGGAATTCGCTCTAATTCCCTTAGCTCGGACGTGGTCACTGTAGCTATTTTATCCACCCAAGCTCAAAACGTCCGAAACCACCGCACTCAATTCATTTCATTCACCAAAACAAAAAAGGCCTGATTTTCCGCCCAAAAATCGGTCAGAAAAGGTATTTATTATATTGAGACAAAAACCAAGTGATCGCAATTAAATCAGCCGAACCACCGGGGCTTAAATTGCGTTTTATTAATTCGGTATCAAGTTGATACAAATTTTCCCGTACTTTGGGATTGATTATGCCACCTTGTTTGATGAGTTTTTTCGCTTGTTCTTGCACAAAAGCCAAGCCATCAAGTCCACCCCGTGCAACTAAGTTGGTATCTTGATTAAATGCAAGCAAATGTAACATTGCTTGCAATAGGCTAGTTTCTTCATCGTGACCGTGATTTTGCATTTCTTGATAGATAGGTAGTGAAACGTTTCGAACAGTTGCATAACCTGATTCTGCTTCGCCACGTGCGCCAGATAAGTGATGACGTTTAAATAGCTTTTCGCCTATCGAATTAGCTTGGTTATTTTGCTGTAGTTCGCTTTGAACTATACCTTGGCAAATGGCTGAAACTTGGTCACAGATGCTTTGTGCATGGGTGGGTAAGGCAAGTTGTTCTAATCGTCCAATTGCACCCAATAGCAATCCAAAAGCAAATATGCCGCCTTTATGGGTGTTGACTTGGTTGGTGGCTTGGAACATGGCTTGTTCACACTCAATACCAATCGGTCTAATTCCTGCTAAAAATAGTTTGTTATCGTGTAAAGCGGATGCTTTGCCATATTGATAAAAACGTTCAAACCAGTTACTAATGGCGCTGATGCTGTGGACAAAGGTTTGAAAATCCATGTCGCGGTGGGCGCCACTGTTATTCATGTCAACTAATCCCGGCTTAGGTGATAGACAAATTTCTTTAATTAATGCTTGGGTTGCTAATTGTGCAGGTAAGCATCGATTGGAGTCATTATTGAGTTTTAGTTCTAATAATGCTATTTGCTGATAATAAGCGTTCATTATTATTTGTTACCTATTGGCGATGATAGTTATTCTGTTGTGCGTTGTAATGGCGTAATAAACCAATCCATTGTTTTAAATGGCTTGGTTTATTATAAGGATTAATAATCACTGTGTGTTGATACTGCAAGTACTTCTCGATTACCGTTGTGGCTTGGGGCGCTAATAATGCCTTCTACTTCCATTTGTTCCACAATGCGGGCAGCTCGGTTATAGCCAATTCTAAATTTGCGTTGTACGCTAGAAATTGACGCTCTTCGTGTTTCAATAACAAAAGCGACAACTTGGTCGAATAATGGATCGAGCTCTTCGCCTAACGTATCTGCGTTACCGTTTTCACTTTCGTCGGTTGCTACAGTGACATTTTCGATATATTTTGGTGTGCCACGTGCTTTCCAATCTTGTACAACGGCGTGCACTTCTTCATCACGGACAAAGGCACCGTGAACGCGAATTGGAATGGAACTATTAGGGGCTAAATAAAGCATATCCCCCATACCAAGTAGTGATTCAGCGCCCATTTGATCTAAAATGGTACGCGAGTCAATTTTACTTGATACTGTAAAGGCAATGCGTGTTGGAATATTTGCTTTGATTAAGCCGGTAATGACATCAACTGACGGGCGCTGTGTCGCTAATACCAAGTGAATACCAGCCGCCCGTGCTTTTTGAGCAAGGCGTGCAATTAACTCTTCTACTTTCTTGCCAACAGCCATAATAAGATCGGCAAACTCATCAACCATAACTACAATGTATGGTAATTTTTCTAGTGTTGGCATGTTAAGATCCATGCTATCGGTTGGTTTCCATAGCGGATCGGGAATAGGCCTGCCCATTTGTTCTGCCAGTTTGATTTTTTCGTTATAACCGGCAATATTACGGACACCTAACGCCGACATGAGCCGATAGCGTCGTTCCATTTCATTAACACACCAATTTAGTGCATTAGCGGCATCTTTCATATCGGTTACTACTTGGGTTAATAAGTGTGGTATCCCTTCGTAAATAGATAATTCAAGCATTTTCGGGTCAATCATTATAAACCTGACATCTTCAGGTTGCGATTTATATAAAATACTTAAAATCATTGCATTAACGCCGACTGATTTACCTGAACCTGTCGTACCGGCAACTAATAAATGTGGCATCTTCGCCAAATCAGCAACCACCGATTGTCCAGAGATATCTTTCCCTAATACTATCGTTAGCGGTGATGGCGCATCTTTAAATTGAGGACTATCTAAGACCTCCCTAAAGTAGACCGTTTGGCGATTTTTATTAGGTAATTCGATGCCAACATAAGGTTTACCCGGAATGACTTCGACTACACGTACTGATGGCATGGATAGTGAACGCGCTAAATCACGGTCTAGCGTTGAAATTCGTGCGGCTTTAATACCCGGTGCCAGTTCAATTTCAAAACGAGTAATTACAGGTCCCGGTAAATAATCAACCACTTTAGCTTTTACGCGGTAATCCGACAAACTTTTTTCAATTAGTTCAGACATGGCATTTAAAGCAGCATGATCAACTTCGATTCGCGCTGTCGGTGGCGCGGTTAACAAGTTTAGCGATGGCAAAGGTGTAGTTGGTTTAGGTAATGGTTTATCATTTCGTCGTAATAATGGATGAATTAAACTTTCTTCGTCGCTTTCGTTGGAATGGTAGTGTTGTACATCTTCAACACGATCTTCTTCAGGATAGATGTCGTCAATGATTGGATTGGCTTTTTTTAGCGCTTCGGTATCAATATATTCCAGTTGTTTGGCTTCTGATTCTGCTTTTACTTCTGTGTCAGTTTCTGTATCTGCTGTGTCTGCTATGCTAACAATATTTGCTTGGTCAGTATTAACCTCTGGTTCTTGGATAAATGGTTGCTTAGATTCAATTATTTCAACCTTTGCAACGTCTATAGCTGGTTCAATGTGTGTTTGTTCATGAGTGAATTTAATTTCAGGCTCATTATGTACCGAAGTAAATAAGGGTTTACTTGGAGCATCAGAAATAGTGTATTTGTCTGGCTCTTCAAAAGACAATTTTTCTGCTGATTTTTGCGTTTGTATTACCTGTTTTATTTGCTCCATTGATGAAGACAATGCTTGCTCTTGATCGGGTGTGGCTTTGTCCGTATTTATGTTTTGAATAATCGATTCAAGGCGCGATAGAATTTCGTCTGGGTCAAGTTCTTTCCTAGGCGGGTTGTCAATTGTTTGTGAGGTTGTACTTGACGGTGGTAATTGGGCATCTTCGCGCGGTGATCCGATTAATTCAGCAGTAGTTTTGATTAAAATTTCTTCATTGTCAGTCAATGCCGTAGTATTTGAAGACTGCTCTTGGAAGGTTTCATTGCTCGGGATTGCGGTTGATGTTTGAATGATATGGGAATTATCATTTTTTGTTTCAAACGGTATGGTAAATTGAGGTGATTTTGTCTCCTCATCAGACTCTATTATCGGTTTTTCATGGTGTGAGTCAGGTTGTTCATAGTTATTTGTCGGGCGAGATTTAATTAACCATCTAATCGGTAATAGTAGAAGCATGACAAAAGCACCTAATTTTTCGATTAGATTGAGCCATGATAATCCAGTTAATAACGTGACACAGGCTAGGCAAGTTCCAAGAAGAATGAATGATAAAGCAACGTTATTTATAATGGGTAAAAGGCTTTCGATGACTATCGCACCCAAATAACCACCAGCTTCAAACTGTTCAGAATCACGAATATTTAAAGCAAAAAATCCTGTAGCACTAAATATAAACGCTAAAACTCCAATAATCCGAAATGAAAGACTAAAGTAGTTAATAGGCTCATTAGCATGCTTGTAAAAATAGACAATTGACTGTAAACAAATAAAAATAACAATGAAAGGTAGGCTATAAGCGATAAAACCTAAAAATTGAAAAAGAATATCGCAGGTATATGCGCCAATATAACCGCCAAAATTACTAATAGGATCGTGCCAAGCAGTACGAGACCAACCAGGATCAGACGGATCGTAACTGTACTGTGATAAAAATAAACAAACAGCTAACCCGATTATTATAAATAGAATAAATTGAGTTGTAATTTGTTTTCTTGTAATTTTGGGCTTTTTCAAACACGTACCTAAACATTGTCGCTATTAAAATTGTGGGCATTTTATCATAAATTGCACTCTCTCAAAGAGCGAATAAAAGATAAAACCGCATTTATTATTATCAATAGTGTTGTTATGAATTAACAGGGGTTAGATTTTGGTTAAATCGTTTTCCATTTTGTACATAATGTTGTGCATTTTTTATATTGCCGTTGATTTCTGCTTCGGTCAATTTGCGGATAATTTTCGCTGGTGATCCCATAATAAGACATCCTTCTTCATAAGGAAGCGAATGGGTAACTAGTGAATTAGCACCTACTAAGCAGTTTTTTGCGATTTTAGCGTTATTGAGAATTGTACTGCCCATACCAATTAGTACATTATCTTCAATCGTACAGCTATGAAGAATGACGTTGTGACCGATAGTGACGTTTTCGCCAACAATGCAAGGGATGTCGGTTTCAAGGTGTATTGTGCAGTTATCTTGTACGTTACTATTTTTTCCAATGCTGATCGGTGCAATATCACCCCGTAAAACAGCATTAAACCAGATAGAGACACCTTCTTGTAAAACAACATCACCAATAATATCGGCAGATTTTGCGATAAAACAATTTTGATGAATTTGTGGATGTAAATTACCTAGTTGATAAATCATTACTATTACCTTTTGATGTTTTTGATCCTTAAAAATAATCCAACAGAAAGGAAATTACATAACACCATAGAGCCAACCATTAGCCATTCTGTTGTATTGTCGATCGTTATAGTTGCAGCAGTATGCGTTGAGACTAATATTGATAATAATATACCCATTGCCCCTGCAACGGCAAATCGAATCGTACCGGCAAGAGAAGACGCCGTGCCTGCAATATGGGGGTAAAAGTCTAAAATGATTGCCATGCTATTGCCACCAATGGTTGACATACAACCGATATAACCAGCAACACAAGCAACAAGATAGGCAAACCCCAAATTAAAGAACGTGACGATCATCAGTCCTATTGCCATAATAAATTGGAGCGACAGGCCTAAGCGCATCATTTTAATAGAGCCAACATGTTTTACAAAACGGCTATTTAATGTATTCATTAGGACCATAACTATGATATTGAACGCAAAGTAGTAACCAAAATTAATTGATGCAACACCGTGCAGGTTCATATAAACAAAAGGCCCTAAGCTTAAAAATGAAAACAATCCCGCACCAGAAAATGCACCTATCATCATATAAATTAATACTTGTTTATGGCGGAATAGCGTAATGAAATTATTTAAAATGCGAATTAAGCTAAATTTATCACGTTTTGTTTTTGCTAGTGTTTCCGGAATAAAGGTGATGACTAGACCAAAGCAGGTTAAAGCAATTAGGCTTATAGTGTAGAAATTGGCTTGCCAATTGAACCAATATAAAATAAATCCACCAATAATTGGCGCTAATAAAGGGGCAACATTAGATATTAGCATCACAAACGACATCATTTTAGAAAATTCATCACGATCACGATAAATATCTTTCATTAGCGCATTTATTACAATTGTTGTTGCTGCTGCCGCAATGCCATGAAAAAAGCGAGCCGTGATTAATTGATTAATATTGACTGCAATACCACAGCTTAACGCTGCAACTATAAAAATAATTAGACCAAAAATTAATACGTTACGTCGTCCATAACTGTCTGTGAGTGGTCCAAATAAAAGTTGACCAACAGAAAATCCTAATAAATAGCAGCTAATTGTTAGCTGTACAGCCGAATCAGCTACATTAAAATCACGAGCAATAGTTGGCATACTTGGTAAATACATGTCTATGGATAAAGGCATTAACATAGAGAGTAATCCAAGAATAAAAATAAGTGCTTGTTTAGATATTTTAAGATTAACTAAAGTATTTTGGGTTGGCACGTCGTACTTCCTTCAAATTTTATTCAAAATGCACATAACAAAATGCGGGACAATCAATGACACAAAATTATTTAAAAAATCTTTAATTATCTAAATGAAAAGTTGTGGTTCAGATCTCTGTAAATTGTACGTATCAATTAAACGAGTCGATTTCATCTTGTGTAAGTGGTCGATATTCCCCTTCAGGTATATCTAGGATTACTTTGCCTATCTGTTTGCGATGCAACGCAACAACATGATTATTGACCGCTGCAAACATGCGTTTAACTTGATGATATCGACCTTCACTAATGGTTAGTTCAGCGTGAAAATCATCGATAATATGTAATTTAGCTGGTTTAGTGAGTGATTTCTCACTTTTTAATTGAATGCCATTGTTAAATATATCAATCAGTTCAATGCCTAATGGTTGTTCAACCGTGACGGCATAGACTTTTTCACAATGATGCTTGGGTGATGTAATTCGGTGTGACCATTTTCCATCATCGGTCAGCAATACCAGTCCTGTCGTATCAAGATCAAGCCTGCCAGCTGCATGTAATTTTTCAGGTATCGGCTCATCAATAAAATAAAGAATAGTGGGATGGTCAGGATCATCGGTTGAACAAACATAGCCTTGAGGCTTATTGAGCATGAAATAGCGTTGGCTGGTAACTTGTTCGATTTGATAACCATCATAATGAACAATCTGTTTTGGCGATAATTGATAAGCGCCTGATTTTATAACCTCACCATCGACAGTCACTTTTTTAGCTTTGAGTTCTTTGGTGACAATCGTGCGACTGGCACCTAAATGATGAGCAAGAAATTTATCTAATCGCATAATTTAAAACGTGTTCCTCTATTACTTTAAAGGTGTATATATATCAAAACGGTGATTTTTTGTTTTAATTTCGGCCGTCGGTCTTTGATCAGCTAAAAACGGCGCATAATCTGGCCTTTTTACTACCACTCGTTTTTTTGCTAATTTTCTTGCTGGTTCTAATAAACTATCAGCATCATTATCACTACCAACTAGTTGTTGGAATATGCGCATCTCTTTTTTGACAAGTGCACTTTTTTGACGATGTGGAAACATGGGGTCGAGATAAATCACATCGGGTTTATCTGGGTAAGTAATTAATCCCTCAATGCTTGAATGATAAATTAAACGTAAATGCTGCTCAAGCCAACTACCAATATGGAGATCTTGATAGGCACGCTGTAAACCATCTTCTAATAATGCAGCAACGACAGGATGCCGCTCAAACATAGTAACATGACAGCCAATAGATGCTAAAACAAAGGCATCTCGACCAAGCCCTGCTGTGGTATCAACAACGGTAGGTAAATACTTACCTTTGACACCAACCGCTTTCGCAATCGCTTCGCCGCGACCACCACCAAATTGACGACGATGAGCCATTGTTCCTGAAACGAAATTAACACATATCGAACCTAATTTGGGTTCGTCTGTCTTTTGTAATTCAAGTTGATTGTTTTGGGTAACCAGAGTGAACGGTAGATCGGCATTTGCCGATAACCACTGCTCAGCTAATAATTTTAGCTGAGCTAAGTTAGGACTAGTGGATGCCATAATGTCGAAGTAATGCTTCAAGTTGAGGTTCGCGACCTCGGAAGTTTTTAAATAGTGTCATTGGTTCATCGCTACCGCCTTGCGATAAGATGTTATCAAGAAAGGCATTTCCCGTTTTAGCGTTGAAAATGCCTTCTTCTTCAAAACGTGAAAATGCATCAGCAGATAATACTTCTGCCCATAAATAGCTGTAATAACCAGCAGCATAACCTCCCGCAAAAATATGACTAAATGCATGTGGGAATCGACCCCATTCAACGGTAGGCACAACGGCGACTTGCTGTCTTACTTCGGCTAATGTGTTTAAAATATCAGGATCTTTTTGTGTATGTAATTTAAAGTCAAATAGACCAAATTCCAATTGACGTAAAATAAATAGCGCGGCTTGGTAGTTTTTAGCATCTAGCATTTTTTCTAACATTTCTGCTGGCAGTGGTTCGCCAGTTTGATAATGTCCTGATATAAATGCAAGCGCTTCGGGTTGCCAACACCAGTTTTCTAAGAATTGACTAGGTAATTCAACCGCATCCCAAGGTACACCATTAATACCTGCGACAGATGAAGTATCAATTTCGGTTAACATGTGGTGTAAACCATGACCAAACTCATGAAATAGGGTGGTGACTTCATCGTGCGTAAATAGCGCTGGTTTGTCGCCAACCGGGCGATTAAAGTTACAGGTTAAATAGGCAACCGGTTTTTGTACATGTCCATCAGCAAAACGCATACGACCAATACAATCATCCATCCAAGCGCCACCACGCTTGTGTTCGCGTGCATATAAATCAAGATAGAAGCTACCTTTTAATTCACCATTAGCGGCAAACAGATCATAAAATTTCACTTCAGGATCCCAAACTTCAACGCCTTGTCGCTCTTTGGCTGTAATACCAAAGATGCGGTGTACTACCTCAAATAAACCACTAATTACTCTTTGCTGTGGAAAATAAGGACGCAACTCTTCATCGTTAATGCTGTATAAATATTGCTTTTGTTTTTCACTATAATAAGCCACATCCCATGGCTTGATATCACTAGCACCAAAAAACTCATAAGCATAACGTTTAAGTTCAGCTAGCTCTTTTTCGCCTTGAGGTTTAGCTTTAATTGCTAAATCATTTAAAAATTCGATGACTTGCGAGGTAGATTCAGCCATTTTTGTTGCAAGTGATTTATCAGCATAAGTATTGAAGCCTAGTAATTGTGCAAGTTCATGACGTAGCATTAAGATTTGTTTAATGATCTCTGTATTATCCCACTTACCAGCATGAGGGCCTTGATCTGATGCACGAGTCGTATAGGCTTGATAAAGTTCAAATCGTAAATCACGGTTATCACAATAAGTCATAACAGGAAGGTAACTTGGCATATCTAAAGTCAGTAACCAACCCTCTTCGCCTTTTATTTTTGCTTGTTCTTTAGCTGCAGCAAGCGCACTTTCAGGCATGCCAGAGAGTTCTTTGATATCAGTAATTAATTTTGACCACCCCATGGTCGCATCAAGTACATTATTGCTATATTTTGAGGATAATTCTGATAATTTTGCGACAATTTCACCGTAGCGTTTTTGTTTATCATCAGGTAAGCCAATTCCAGATAATTCAAAATCACGTAATGCATTATCAATAACTTTTTTCTGTGCTTTGCTTAACGTCGCATATTGTTCGCTTTCTTTGAGTTGTTTATAGGCTTGATATAAAGGTTTATGTTGTCCAACCCATGTGCTGTATTCAGATAATAATGGCAGACAAGCTTCATAAGCTTCACGTAATTCAGGGCTATTTTTAACTGAATTAAGATGGCTAACTGGCGACCAAGCTCGACCAAATTTTTCGTCCACTTCATCAATTGGTTGGATTAAGTTATCCCAAGTGTATTGGCTATTTTGTTTTAGTACTGTTTCAATTGTATTTCTGCAGTTTTTTAGAGTTTCTTGTATAGCAGGTAAAACATGCTCGGGTTTAATTTTTGAAAAAAGTGGTAATGGTGCATCTGTTAATAATGGATTAGTCATGTAGCGATACCTTTATACACATGGGTTGTCTATTGATAGAATATAATATGGTGGCAAATTCAGTTAATTCAAGAGAATGTTATACTTGGGAAGCATTATAATCCCATCAATTTGCGTTCGCGTTGCCATTCAGTAGGGGTATAAGTTTTTATAGAAAGAGCATGAATACGGTTGTCATGGATGAATTCTGCCAAAGGGGCATAAATTGCTTGTTGTTTTTTTACGCGACTTAAATCGGCAAATAATTCACCGACAGCAATAACTTGAAAATGGCTACCATCGTCGGTTAGGACATGTACGTCATCAAGTTCAAGCGAACTTTTTAATTTATCTATAATTTCTTGTTTATTCATTAGTAATACTCATCATTAATATAAATGTAAGGACTATTTTTTTGTTAACTCTTTGTTGTAGTATCGTTTTTTAGCTCAGTGTCTCAGTACAAAACCTAATCTATTTTAAACGTTGATTACAGGTTGTAAATCATACAAGGTAATGAGCGTTTGCAATTGAGGGTTAATACCTTTGAGTTTGACATGATATTTATTGCAAAAGTAAATTAACGTCGCGAGCCCTGAAGAGTCAACCCGAGTAAGTTGCTCTACATCAATGCATTTTATACCATTTAAAATAGAGTCTTGTGTTGACCATAAGTCGTTTAAGGAGTGAACATCAAGTTCACCCTGTAAACATAATATATCTTGTTGTTTTTCTGTTTTGATTCGCGACATTATCGACTAACCTTTTTGTTTAGCATTTGGATCAATATTGCGATTTGAAAGTTCAGTTAATTGTTTGGTTAATGCATCAATACCATCTTGACGTAAAATAGTTGACCACTCATTTTGTTTTGTGGTGATCATGCTTACACCTTCAGCAACTAAATCATAAGCTTTCCATTCGCCTGTGATAGAGTTTTTACGCCATTGAAAATCAATACGCAATGGTTGTTGATTTTTATCCGGTTGATTTAATAAAACACGAATAGAAATAAGTGTTTTGCCAGTTAAATCTTTAGGCGATTCAACTTGATAGGTTTGACCATTATACATAGATAATGCTTGAGCGAAAGCTTGTACAAGGTAGTTTTCAAAAGCTTCAAAATAAGCCGTGCGTTGTGCCTCTGTTGCACTTTTATAATAATTACCTAAAATCAATGCGCCAGCATATTTTACTTGCACATAAGGTAACAGATCTGATTTTACAATCTCTTTGAGTTTGTTAGGATTTGATTTTAATGCTGCGGATTGTGCATTCATAGTGCTAAAAATCTTATCAGCAGCAACTTGCATTTCTTTATAGGGATCGTTTTCAGCAAAGGCTGTAGAACTAAACAATAAAGCTAATACTAAAAAAATGGTTGTTTTAAATTTGTTTAACATGCTAACTCCTTAGTTTTCAGTTGTATCTTCTTTTTTATCTTTGTTGGCTTTGTCTTTATCTGATGAGCCTCCTATACTGTAAAGGAATTTACCAATCAGATCTTCTAAAACGAGAGCAGGTGTGGTGTTTTGCACAACAAAACCTTCAAGTAAGTATGGTGGAGTTTTATTTTTTTCTGCTTTAGCTACAATAGCTGGATCAACGCCTGATGCGTCAATACTAAATTCTGTTTCTCTATCAACGCCTATATTGATATCAATAAACTGTTCTCCAAGTATTCCAGATGTCTTAATTGAAAGTGAACTTGAACTTGGAATTTTATTATATTGTGCATCAATATCCATGGCTACATAAGGTTTGTATTGATTGCCATTTGACGAATTTAGCGAAATATTACTGACGCGACCAATGACTACCCCACCAATTTTAATAGGAGAACGTGCTTTTAATCCCCCAATATTCTCAAATACAGCATAAACTCGATAGGAATTATGGCTTGCAAATGATGTTGGATCGGTTACTTTAAAACATAAAAATAGCACTGAACAAATGACCAGTACCATAAATAATCCTACTGTAATTTCGATTTTACGACTCATGTTTAATGACCTCAATGACTAAACATTAATGCGGTTAAAATAAAATCTAACCCCAAAATAACTAATGATGAATAAACAACAGTGCTTGTTGTTGCTCGACTAATTCCTTCTGATGTTGGTACACAATCGTAACCATTAAAAAGTGCAATCCAAGTGCTAGCGATGGCAAATGCAAAGCTTTTGACAAAACAGTTTCCTAAATCATGCCACCAATCAACATTGCTTTGAATAGATGACCAAAAAAAGCCCGCATCAATACCTTTCCAATCAACACCAACAAGCGAGCCACCTAAAATGCCAACGGTGACAAAAATTGCAGTTAAAAACGGCATACTAAAAAATCCAGCCCAAAAACGCGGAGCGATAATACGCCGTAGTGGATCAATTGCCATCATCTCCATACTTGATAACTGTTCAGTTGCTTTCATTAAACCGATTTCGGCTGTTAAAGCAGAGCCTGCACGGCCAGCAAACAGTAGACCTGCGACAACAGGCCCTAATTCGCGAAGTAGGGCTAGAGCAACCATCATTCCAATGCTTGCTTCGGCTCCAAAAGTAGTTAGAATAAAATAACCTTGCAGAGCCAGAACCATGCCTATAAAAAGACCAGAGACAATAATAATGGTCAGTGATTGTACTCCAACAAAATAAAATTGCTTAATGAGTAATGGAAATTGTTTGTTAAATTGTGGCCTACCAATTAATGCCCCAAACAGCATAACACCGGAACGGCCAATCATCGCAATGATATTGATAAACCATTGCCCTAATTTTGCCAGTAAATTCAACATTATTTTATACCTCTGCTTAGGTCTAATCGGTAATCATCAGCAGGATAATGAAAAGGGACTGGTCCATCAGCCAAACCGTCAAGGAACTGTTTAACCCGTGAATCGTCATTATCACGCAATTGCTGCGGTGTACCACCTGCAATAATATGTTGTTCAGCTACAATATAAGCATAGTCTGCAATACTGAGTACTTCGCTCACATCATGACTTACAACAATGCAAGTTAATCCTAATGATTGGTTAATTTCAGATATCAGTTTAACAATCACGCCCATTGAGATAGGATCTTGCCCAGCAAACGGTTCGTCAAACATGATTAAATCGGGATCCAGCGCTATAGCTCTAGCTAAAGCGGCGCGTCTTGCCATACCACCAGATAATTCAGAAGGCATCATTTGAGCTGCGCCACGTAAGCCAACCGCTTGTAATTTCATTAGCACTAAATTGTGCAATATAGGTTCAGGTAAGTTTAGGTGTTCGCGTAATGGATAAGCCACATTGTCAAATACCGTCAGATCAGTAAATAAGGCTCCTGATTGAAATAACATGCTCATGCGTTTACGTACTTCATACAATCTTGAACGCGACATGCTTGGTATATCTTCACCATCGAATAAAATTTTTCCTGATTGCGGTTTTAATTGACCACCAATCAGACGTAATAAGGTGGTTTTACCAATGCCAGATGGCCCCATAATTGCCGTGACTTTTCCTTTTGGGACATTCAGACTCATATTTTTATAAATAGGTCTTGTTCCACGATAAAAAGACATATCATGAATTTCAACCAAATTTTTCTGTAATGTGTTTGTCACAGTGATTTCCTACACTACTGATCTAAAATTGGAGCTATTTTACTTGATAATTGAGAATAAAGGAAATGTATTAAAGTTATTGTTTTATACTAAAATGCTAATAATTGATATAAAATGCACATCACATTCAATAATGAATCAGAGCAAAAAAGGCAAAATGTATTTTGCCTTTTAGTGTTATGTATTATTCGTGCCTGACTTTTCGTGCTAGATAGTTTCCAAGACTTTGAATAAATTGTATAACAATAACCAAAATTACCACGCAAATAATAGTGACGGCCGTATCAAAACGTTGATAACCGTACGAAATAGCCAAATCACCAATCCCTCCAGCGCCAATTGCACCAGCCATTGCCGTTGCACCAATTAAGCCAATGGTGGCTGTTGTTATGGTTAAAATTAACGAGCTGAAGGCTTCAGGTAACATAAAATGCCAAATAATTTGTAATGTTGTTGCACCCATGGATTGCGCAGCTTCAATAATACCATTATCAAGTTCAAGTAAGGAGTTTTCAACTAATCGGGCTATATAAGGTGCAACATAAATGGTTAAAGGCACAATAGCGGCTAGTGTGCCAAATGAACTACCAACGATCAGTTTAGTTAGTGGATGAATGGCGACAAGTAATATAATAAAAGGAAGCGATCTTAGTGTGTTGATGATTGGATTTAATATCCGATAAATCAGTGGGTTTTCTAATAACCCTGTCGGTCTTGTTGTGACTAAACAGATACCAAGCGGAATACCTAATAATACCCCAACACTTAAGGAGAAAAAGACCATAATAAAGGTATCATAAAATGCCTGAATAAATTGCTCTGTTGTGACTGTCGTTGTAAAGTAAGAGGCTAAATAATGAATAATGGTATTGAATTGTTCCATTTTAGTTGCTCTCCCAATGGTTAATTTCGGTGACTTGTACACCATGCTGACACAGATAATTCACTGAATCATTAATATGATTATCATTTCCTTTTAATTGCACAAACATGCTGCCTAGCACGGTATTTTGAATCTCGGACATATGGGCAAATAAAATATTGACGATGACCTTTTGTTGCAGTATTAGCTTATTTACTACGGGCTCTGATGCTGAACTACCCAAAAATTCAAGTTTGAATAATCGAATATTGTCTTTTGTTTTTTCTAGCGCGAGCAAGTTTTTGACCACTCCATCAGGGATTTGATCATTAATCACGGTACTTACAAAATTTTGTGTTGTTTGGTGTTTGGGATGACCAAAAACATCAAGTACATTGCCATGTTCAATGATTTCTCCTTTTTCCATGACGGCTACTTTATGACAAATTTGCTCAATAACATGCATTTCATGAGTGATTAATACGACTGTTATTTGATATCTTTCGTTAATTTTTTTGATTAAATCTAGAATGTCTTGAGTTGTTTGTGGGTCAAGTGCAGAGGTGGCTTCATCACATAATAAGATATCAGGGTTATTTGCTAAAGCACGAGCAATACCAATCCGTTGTTTTTGCCCACCTGATAGCTCTTTAGGATAACTATTGGCTTTTTCACTTAATCCAACAAAAGCTAAAAGTTCATGAACTCTTTTTTGTATAGTTTGTTTTTTTTCTTTAAGTAAAATTAGCGGTATGGCTATATTTTCAAATACAGTTTTTGATTCTAATAAATTAAAATGCTGAAAAATCATACCAATTTTTCGTCTTACTTGCCGTAATTCACTATTTGATAATTGGTTGAGAACTTGATTTTGGATAATGACATTACCTTTTGTTGGTTTTTCAAGAAAGTTAATTAACCGAACTAATGTGCTTTTACCCGCGCCACTATAACCAATGATGCCGTAAATATCGCCTTTACGAATGGTTAAATTAATATTGTTTAATGCTTGTGTGGTGATGCCATTTCGCTCATATTTTTTAAAAACATTTTCAAATCTAATCATTATTTGTAACCCATTTATTTTGTTTGAGTTGAATATTTGGATAAATAATTAACCAAAGGCATTATCATGATATGGTGAATTTTAAATTTGGGATTATTATTCAACGATGTAATTTATGTTTATTTAACGGTAACATAGGTTAGTTTTCTGCCCTAATAATCGTTTTTTATATCTTATTCCTTAAAGTTATAAGATAGAATCACTTGGAATAAATGAACCGCTTTTTTTGTGCTACAGTGTTTTATGTTTGCAACTTATAGGGGTATTTTTTATGAAAACATTTTTTACTGAACACAAATTTTTTAGGTATATTGCCTTCGCATTGGTGGTTAGCTCAATAAGTTTGATTACGGCTTGCGATAAATCATCAAACCAAGCTAATAATCAAACAAAAAAAGAGATCAGTATGGGAGTATCGCCAGGGCCTTATAATGATTTGTTTAATGATGCTGTTAAGCCAATACTTGAATCCGAAGGTTATAAAGTTAAACTAGTTAGTTTTCCACATTTGCTTGAATCGGATATCGCTCTAACTGAGGGTAGTATCGATTTAACCGTTGCACAGCATACAGCTTATATGGACGTATTTAATGCACAACGTAAGGCACATTTAAAGTCGGTTGTTCATGTGCCATCGGTGCCTGCTGCAGTATTTTCGAATAAATATACCTCATTAAAGCAAGTTTTTTCGGGGGCTAAAGTGGCTATTCCGCAAGATGCTTCTAATGCAGCTCGCTCATATAATTTATTAGAAAAGGCAGGATGGATAAAATTAAAGGAAAACACTAACCCTATTATTGTGAGTAAAAATGATATAGCTGAGAATATCGCAGGTATTGAAATCATTGAAATGGATTCGGCTAACATTCCTCGTGTATTAGATGAGTTAGATTTTGCGGTAATCCCAGGTAGTATCGTTTATTCTGCCAATATAGATTCAAATAAAGCACTTCTTTCAGAAACTATCATTCCAGACTTAGAGATTATGGTGGTAGTTAATGAGGGAAACGAAAATAGCCAATGGGCACAAGATATTAAACGCATTTATCAGTCCCAACAGTTTAAGGATTATATGAAAACACATAATCAAAATGGTTATTGGGTAATGCCTAAAGAATAAACGAGAAAAAATAAAGCCCGTTGATAACGGGCATTTTAATATCTTGGCATTTGTTGATCAATTATGCATGCCCAAGCATCAATTCCCCCTGTAAGGTTATAAAGGTAATCGGTATCAAAACCATTTTCAGCTAAATAGTTAGCGACATTAAGGCTTCTTATGCCGTGATGACAGTAAATAATAATATCGATTTCATCAGGGATTTTGTCTAAATACAGTGGAATTAGGTTCATTGGAATATGCGTTGCTCCATTAATGTTGCAAATAGCGACCTCGTTAGCTTCGCGTACATCAAGTAAGAAAATGTTATCAGACTGGTTTAGTTTTTGTGCCAGTTCTGTTGGTGTGATTTCTTTTATTGTCATTATTTAAGACTCATGAGAATAATTATCAAAAAATTTTAGCTAGAGATGTTTTTTAGTATCAAGCTTCAATTTTTCATTTATGTAATATCATCCTGTAAGAATATTACAGGATGATAATATTTTTGCTATTTATGCTTCTAATGCTTTGCTAATTTTTTCAAATAAATCTTTAGATAAATTTTCAATTTTTAGTAAGTCTTCAAGTGCTTTTCGCATCTGTTGTTGACGTTTTTCGTCATAACGTTTTAATCGAATCAGCGGATCGATGAGTCTTGCTGCAACTTGCGGATTTTTTTGGTTTAACTCAGTGAGTATCTCAACTAAGAATTGATAACCACTACCATCTTTAGCATGAAATGCCACAGGGTTATTATTTACAAAGGCACCAATTAATGCACGGATGCGATTTGGATTACTGAGCGTAAATGAGCGGTGAGTTAATAATTTTTTCACTGTAGCAAGGACATTTTTATCTGGGCTTGTTGCGTTCAATGCTAACCATTTGTCCATAACAAGTCCATCTTGATGCCATTTATCATCAAAGTTTACTAATAGCTCTGTTCGACAATCAAGTTCAGCTTTTACCGCTACATTCAAGGCGGCTAAACAATCAGTCATATTATTGGCTTGATGATATTGTTGGCTCACTAATGTATTGGCGCGCGAATTGTCATCAGCATAAGCTAATAAAGTTAAACAGCAGTTTTTAAGTGATCGTTTAGCAATATCATTATGTTTAATTTGATATTGTGAAGTGTTATTGTGGTGATAAACGGCTAATAATTCATCATAAAGTTCGTTTGCAAATTGAGTTAGTAAAAATAGACGGACTTCATGAATAGCGATTGGATCAACCACAGTAAATAAATTAGCTAATTCGTTTTCAGATGGCAAAGTCAATATTTGCGCGATAAGGAAAGGATCAGTGTTTTCTGATAGCAATACCGCTCGAAATGCATCTAATACTGAATCAGGTAGTGCTAATTTTTGATTTTCTTGATAATTTTTTACATTTAAACGAACATATTTTGCCAATAGCATTTGCGCTGCATCGTAGCGGCTAAATGCGTTAGTCGCTTGCTGCATTAGGAAAATGAGGTCATTATCTTGATAATCATAAGTTAACTTAACGGGGGCTGAAAAATCACGTAATAATGAAATGATCGGTTTTTCAGTCACGTTATCAAAGATAAATTGTTGTGTGCTCTGCGTTAAATTTAAAACATGGTGAATAGGTTGGCCTTGGTATTGCAAAGTAATAACTTTGCCATCATGTTGATATAATTCAATATCAAGCGGGATATGTAATGCTTGTTTTTGATTTTGATCTTGTGTTGCTGGCGTATATTGCTCTACCGTTAAAGTATATTGTTGGTTTTTTTCGTCGTAATTATCGGTAACGGTTAGTTCAGGTGTACCTGATTGGCTATACCATAATTTAAACTGAGTTAAATCGATGCCAGAGGCATCTTGCATGGCAGCAACAAAATCATCACACGTTGCGGCACTACCATCATGGCGTTTGAAATAGAGTTTCATGCCTGCTTGGAATTTATCTTCACCTAACAAGGTATGCATCATACGAATAACTTCAGCTCCTTTTTCGTATACGGTTACTGTATAAAAGTTATTCATTTCAATGACTTGTTCTGGGCGAATAGGGTGTGACATTGGGCTGGCATCTTCGGCAAATTGAACGGTACGTAAAAGTTTTACATCTTCAATCCGTTTGACTGCACGAGATCCCATATCGGCGCTAAATTCCTGATCACGGAATACTGTTAATCCTTCTTTTAAACTGAGTTGGAACCAGTCACGACAGGTGACTCTATTACCTGTCCAGTTGTGAAAATATTCATGACCAATTACCCCTTCAATACCTAGGTAGTCATCATCTGTCGCTGTTTGTGGCTTGGCCAGCACATATTTTGAGTTAAAGATATTTAAACCTTTATTTTCCATTGCTCCCATATTGAAAAAATCGACTGCAACGATCATAAAAATATCTAAATCATATTCAAGTCCAAAACGTGTTTCGTCCCAACGCATGGCATTTTTTAAGCTTGTCATTGCCCAGTGAGAACGATCTAAATTACCTTTATCAACATAAATTTCTAAATCAACTTTACGTTTGGATTGCGTGATAAACTGATCTTTTAAAATATCAAAATCACCAGCAACTAAGGCAAATAAGTAGGCAGGTTTAGGAAAAGGATCTTGCCATTGTACCCAATGATGTCCATCAGCAAGTTCACCTTGCGCGATGCGATTACCATTCGAAAGTAGGTAAGGATAGCGTTGTTTATTCGCAGTAATGCGTGTTGAAAAACGTGCAAGTACATCGGGTCTGTCAAGATAATAGGTGATATGTCGGAATCCTTCCGCTTCACATTGCGTACAAAGCGCTTCGCCTGATACGTATAATCCTTCAAGTGCGGTATTATTAATTGGTTTGATTTCGTTAACAATCGTTAAAGTAAACTCGGTAGGCACGTTGTGAATAATTAGTCCTGTTTTTGTGATTTGATAATCATGCCATGGTTGCTCGTCGATATTAATGGAGATCAATTTAAGGTCTTCGCCATCTAAAATTAAATCGCTCGCTTGCTGGTTTTTTTGAACGACGCGGCTACGGGCTGTTACTGTTGTTATTTCGGGCGCTAAATCAAAATCAAGATCAATGTCGGTAATAGTAAAATTAGGCGCTTTATAATCAAGACGTTTTTTTGCAATAGGTTGCGCTTCAGGTGTTTTTGTATTCATGTTGTTATGACCTTTTGGTTTGGACTCAATTTATACGTTGTGCTAGTGAATATTATAGCCGATTAAAAACAATCTTATTACATAATTAATCTATATCTTCATTATTATTCTGCTATAATCTTCGGAATTTTCTTTAAAGTAATAGCATTAAATTTACATGTTACCAGCAATCATTACATCAATATTAGATACTGATGCTTATAAGTTGCATATGCAGCAGGCTGTATTTCATCGCTATCCTGAAGCAACCGTGGTTGCTCAGTTTCGTTGTCGTAGTGATGATTTACTTGGGCAATATGCAGATCAAATAATACATCAAGTGAAATTAATGGAATCATTAGCTTTGTCTGATGATGAATTTAACTATTTATCAAATATTTCCTTTTTTAAATCTGACTATTTAAATTGGCTTAAAAAATGGCGTTTCAATAGTAATTTGCTTACTATAAAAAATGAAGATGGGGTGCTTTCCATTACCATTAAAGGAAAATGGTTAGATGTCATTTTATGGGAAGTGCCATTACTTGCTATTATCAGTGAGATTGTCCATAAAGATCGTTCGCCAAATATTGGCGTTCCTGAAGCATTGGCAAGGCTAAAAGATAAATTAGCGTTGTTTAATGAGAAAACAGCTAATATGGATATGTCGGGTTTTAATTTAATGGATTTTGGTACTCGTAGGCGTTATTCGTTTGCGGTGCAAGAGGCTGTTGTTAGTTATTTGAAAACGCATTTTAATAACTTTCACAGTACTAGCAATTATTTACTTGCCTATCGTTTAGGACTTACGCCAGTTGGAACTCAAGCACATGAGTGGTTTCAAGCTCATCAGCGTTTAAGCTATAGTCTTCAGGATTGTCAAACAAATGCGCTTCAGGTTTGGTTAGATGAATATCCTCATGACTTGGGAGTGGCATTGACCGATTGTATTACAATGGATGCGTTTTTACGTGATTTTGACCTGCACTTTGCGTCTCACTATCAAGGGCTTCGTCATGATTCGGGTGATTCAATTGAGTGGGGAGAAAAGGCGATTGCGCATTACCAGCAGTTAGGCATTGATCCTAAAACAAAGTTATTGGTATTTTCAGACAGTTTGAATTTTGATAAGGCACTTAATATTTATCAACATTTTAATCATCGCGTAAAATTATCTTTTGGCGTAGGTGGTTTTTTGGCTTGCGATATTCCTTCTAAAGAAGCGAATACTAAAGCATTGAATATTGTACTTAAATTAACGGAATGCAATAATCAATCTGTTGCAAAACTATCAGATAGTCCAGGGAAAACAATATCTCAAGATTTAGATTTTATTGATGAATTAAAACGAACTTTTAGTGTTAAAATTTGATAATAATTAATATTTAACCTATCGTTCATATTAGAAAATAGAGATCAGTAATCAAGATTTTATTATTTAAGAATTCCATTTTGCTATGGAATAACCGTTAGAATAGATCTGTATTACTTTAAAGATTACTTAAACAATTAATGTAGAGATGGATAATTAAAATGACTTCAGTTGCACCTATTGTTGATGTGTTACAAGGCAAAATTGCTGTTGGTAGCACAATTTCTGTTCAAGGTTGGGTAAGAACTCGGCGTGATTCTAAAGCCGGCATTTCATTTTTAGCCGTTTATGATGGCTCTTGCTTTGATCCAATTCAGGCGGTTATTGAAAATAATTTACCTAATTATGAACAAGAGATCTTACGTTTAACGGCTGGTTGTTCGGTTAAAGTCACTGGTAAAGTGGTAGAATCACCAGGTCAAGGTCAGAAATATGAATTACAAGCAACACAAGTTGAAGTATATGGCTTTGTTGATGATCCTGAAACTTACCCAATGGCAGCTAAACGTCATTCTATTGAATACTTGCGAGAAGTGGCTCATTTAAGAGCAAGAACCAATATTGTTGGTGCGATAACGCGTGTACGCCATACGCTAGCACAAGCTATTCACCAATTTTTTGACGAACGCGGTTTTTATTGGTTATCAACACCTATTATTACTGCATCAGATACCGAAGGAGCGGGCGAAATGTTCCGTGTTTCGACACTGGATATGTTAAATTTGCCTAAATCGGATAGTGGTAAGGTCGATTTCGATAAAGACTTTTTTGGTAAAGAAGCATTTTTAACTGTTTCTGGGCAATTAAATGCCGAAACTTATGCTTGTGCACTTTCTAAAGTTTATACTTTTGGTCCAACATTTAGAGCTGAAAACTCAAATACAACTCGTCATTTAGCTGAGTTTTGGATGATGGAGCCTGAAGTGGCGTTTGCTGATCTTAACGACAACGCTAAGCTTGCCGAAGACATGTTGAAATATGTGTTTAAAGCCGTATTGGAAAAACGAGCTGATGATATGCAATTTTTTGCCCAGCATGTTGATAAAGAAGCAATTAAACGTCTTGAAAACTTTATTAATGCTGATTTTGCGCAAGTTGACTACACCGATGCTATAACTATTTTGCAAAACTGTGATGCTCAGTTTGAAAACCCTGTCAGTTGGGGTATCGATTTAGCCTCAGAGCATGAACGTTACTTAGCCGAACAACATTTTAAAGCGCCAGTGGTTGTCAAAAACTATCCTAAAGACATTAAAGCGTTTTATATGCGTATGAATGATGATGGTAAAACAGTTGCAGCAATGGACGTTTTAGCGCCGGGGATTGGTGAAATTATTGGTGGTTCTCAGCGTGAAGAGCGTTTAGATATGTTGGATAAACGTATGGAAGAAATGGGACTGAAAAAGGAAGATTATTGGTGGTATCGAGATTTACGCCGTTATGGTACAGTACCTCACTCTGGATTTGGTCTTGGCTTTGAACGGCTGATTGTTTATGTCACCGGCGTGCAAAATGTACGTGATGTGATCCCATTTCCGAGAACACCGCGTAATGCAAATTTTTAAGCTGATTCAATTTCCCGATCTGATATAGGGTTGGGATTTTCAGTTAACTAATTTTTAGTCTGTATTTGATTAAAAAATCATCAAACAGTCCTGATTTTAGGCTTAGACAGCGGGTTTTATGAAAAGTTCGCTTGATTTTAAAAAAAATTTATACATAATTTACGATACTGTAAAAAGTAAATAAAGATAATAGTAATACTATTATTTTTGGAATGAATGATTTTTAAGCAAAATTGACACTAAACTTATGGGGTGTGTCTTTTTTAGAAAAATAACCATGAGGGTAAAAAATGAAACGTAATCTATTAGCAATCGCTATTCCTGCTCTTTTAGTAGCAGCAGGTGCAAATGCATCTATTGAAGTTTGGAACAAAGATGGTAATAAAGTTGACTTTTATGGCCGAGTAAAAGCAGCTAACAACATCACTGACCGTGGTCAAGATGGTGAAGGTGATGATACTTCAGCTCGTTTAGGTATGTCTGGTCAAACTCAAATCACTGACAGCGTAACTGGTTACGGTCGTTGGGAATATGAAGCGAAAGCAGGTAAAAACTCTAATAACGAAGTTCGTTATGCGTTTGCTGGTTTAAATTTTGGTGATGCAGGTTCATTCGATTATGGTCGTAATGACGGTGTGTTAAAAGCAATCACTGCTTATACTGACGTATTACCACAATTTGGTGGTGATGCAGCAAATAATGCTTGGAATGTGCTTTCAGCTCGTACTAAAGCAGTAGCAACTTACCGTAACAATAATTTCTTCGGTTTAACTGACGATGTTAGTTTTGCAGTACAGTATGCTGATAATGGCGATAATTCTAATAGTGCTGATTCTATTAGAGGTGGTTCACGTGAAGCTTATGGTGCAAATGCTCAATGGCATATCTTTGATACTGGCTTAACTGCTGGTGCTGGTTATGCTCAATCAACTTCAAAAGATCATCGTCACAGCACTTGGACTGGCGGTCTTAAATATGATAACTACAATTTATATTTAGGTGCTAACTATTTCCAAAGCAAATTGAAACGTAGAGTAGATCTTGAAAGCGCAGTGACTGGTGAGATTCTGAAGACTCTTGATCAAAAAGTTAGAGGTTTTGAATTAGTTGCTCAATACGGTATTGATTTAGAAGTAGGACGTTTAACTCCATCTATCGCTTATGTTCAACATAAAGTTAAAGTTGACTCTGCTCATTTTGAAGATGACTGGTATTATTACCACTATCGTGGCGTTAATTCACCTTTAGCTAAATACGTATCTGTAGGTGCAACTTACGATCTAAACAAAAACTTCAGTGCAATTGTTGAATACAAATTCAATCTTCTTGATCGTAAAGACATTGGTGCAGCAAATAATACAAAAGTTCAACGTGATCGTCACTTGAATAAACCAGGTACTAAAGATGTGTTAGGTGTTGGTTTAATTTACCAATTCTAATCTCTTAATATCTTATAAAAAGGCACTTAGGTGCCTTTTTTTATTTCTTAAATCTTTTTCACTCTAAAAGCACATTTTATGCTTAAAAAAATTCAGATTAAGTATTAAAATATTCGCAAATTCGCAGAAATAATCTAATTAACATTATTAAATAGTGAATGTGTACAATAAAATCTATTTGCTATCTAGTAAAATAGATATCACAGTTATAAGATAATTGCTATTTATTAGCTGTTATTTATTAAACCAAGAGCAAAACTATTTGCATCTTTAATAATATAAAACACCTACGAGGGTACAAAATGAAACGTAATCTATTAGCAATCGCTATTCCTGCACTTTTAATTGCAGGTACAGCAAACGCTTCTATCGAAGTGTGGAATAAAGACGGTAATAAAGTTGACTTTTATGGCCGTGTTTATGCTTTAAACTATATTACTGATCGCAATAACCAAACTGGTGAAGGTGATAAAACCACTGCACGTTTAGGTATGTCAGGTCAAACCCAAGTGACTGATAGTGTTACTGGCTATGGGCGTTGGGAATATGAAGCTAAAACAGGCTCTAATGCTGACAATGAAACGCGTTATGCATTTGCTGGTTTAAACTTTGGTGATTTTGGTTCATTCGACTATGGTCGTAATGACGGTGTGTTAAAAACGTTAACATCTTATACTGACGTATTACCTGAATTTGGTGGTGATGCTTCAGACAATGATCTTTATGCATTAACAGCACGTACAAAAGCGGTTGCTACTTATCGTAATGCTGATTTCTTTGGCTTAGTTAATGGGTTACGTTTTGCGGTTCAATACGCTGATAATGGCGATAATAGCTCAACTAGTCACTTTGATAAACATGCTAGCGACGATAAACGTGATAGTGCTGAAGCATGGGGCTCAGTTGTTGATTGGGATGTGCTTGATACAGGTTTAACTGTTGGTGCTGGTTATGCTCAAACTGGTGGTCATAAAGATGCTAAAGCGTGGTCTGCTGGTATTAAATATGATAATGACAATCTTTATTTAGCAGCATTATATATCCAAGGCAAACAAAAATATGGTTGGGATAATGCATCAACTACTCATAGTGCAAATGATTTAAAAACCAAAGGCTATGAACTTGTTGCACAATATGGTATTGACTTTGAAGTGGGTCGTTTAACCCCATCTGTTGCTTATATCCAACATAAAGTTAAAGATGCATCTAATTATTCAAGTGATGCAGGACTTAAAAGTAATGATTTAGTTAAATATGTTGATGTTGGTTTAACTTATGACTTTAACAAAAACTTACAAGCTATTATCGATTATAAAATCAACTTGTTAGATAAAGATGATATCGGTGCACGCCGTGCTTTATATGAAGATCACTCATTTACCAAATCGCAAATCAATGGCACAACCAAAGATACAGTTGCACTTGGTTTAATTTATCAATTTTAATTGATTATATGTGATTTTTTTAAAAGGCACTTCGGTGCCTTTTTTATTATCTGTTACCAATTAAATACTCCTTGCACTTTAATTGATAGTCTGTTAAAAAATCGATAAAGATAATAATAAATTAGGATAACAATAATGCTCTATACCACACGTAGATTATTGGCTAGAAAAAACATTGCATTAGTTGCTCACGATCACTTGAAGGAATCCTTGCTAAATTGGTGTAACAAAAATCGCGAAATACTCTCTCAGCATAACTTATGCGGTACAGGTACGACAGGGACATTAATTAATAAAGAGACGGGTTTAGATATCAATCCAATGCTTAGTGGACCAATGGGGGGTGATCAACAAATTGGTGCATTAATTGCAGAAGGTAAAATTGATATCCTAATCTTTTTTTGGGATCCACTGAATGCAGTACCTCATGATCCCGATGTCAAAGCACTTTTACGGTTATCGACGGTTTGGAATATTCCTGTTGCTACTAATCAAGCAACAGCCAATGCGTTAATTCAGTCTGCTATTTTTACGCAAGAAGTTGATATTGAAATTCCTGATTATCAAAGCTATTTAGCTGACAGAGTTAAATAAATGCCAATACCCTCTCAAATTCGCAAAACAGGGCGACAAATATTACTACTTGATAATTTGTTTATCGTCTTAGGTTTTTATGTCGTTTTCCCACTTGTATCAACCCATTTTGTTAGCCAAGTGGGCTGGAGTGCACTCTTTGTTGGTTTTGCGTTGGGATTTAGGCAATTTGTTCAACAAGGTTTTGGTATTATTGGCGGCGCTATTGCCGACCGATTTGGCGCAAAACCTATGATTGTCGCTGGTATGTTTCTACGTTGTGTTGGTTTTATCTGCATGGCTATTGCAAGTGAGCCTTGGTTATTATTACTTTCTTGCTTACTTTCAGCGTTAGGAGGACTATTATTTGATCCGCCTCGTATGGGACTAACTATTAAGTTTACCCGTCCACATGAGCGAGGTAAGTTCATATCACTGTTAATGATACAAGATAATGCCGGAGCAGTAATAGGTGCTCTTATTGGTGGAATTTTGATTGATTATGACTTCCATTTAGTATGTTGGTGCGGGGCTTTTATTTTTTTCTTATGTGGGATTTTTAATATTTTCTTCCTACCGGCTTACCATATTGCTGTTGGTAAAGTTCCTATTGTGAATGGTATGAAAATGGTTGTGAAAGATAAAAAATTTACACGCTATGTTCTTACATTGACTGGTTATTATGTGCTATGGGTGCAAATTATGTTGATGTTACCTTTAACAATCACAAACGTATCAGGTAGCCCAAGTTATGTAAAATGGATGTATGCCATTCAAGCTAGTATTTCACTCATATTGCTTTATCCATTAGCTCGTTGGAGTGAAAAATATTTCAGATTAGATCAGCGCCTTAAATTTGGTTTATTTTTGATGTCATTTGCTTTTATCATTATTGGGTTTACAACACAATTAACATTATTATTATCACTTATTGCGTTATTCTATTTAGGAGCAATTATTGCAGAACCGGCCCGTGAAACCTTATCAACAGTACTAAGTAATCCTAAGGCGAAAGGTAGTTATATGGGATTTAGTCGTTTAGGGCTTGCTCTAGGTGGATTTATTGGTTATACCGGTGCTGGTTGGTTATATGATATCGCTATACAAATAGGATTTCCTCATCTGCCATGGATAGCGCTGACAACAATTGGTCTATTAACCTTAAGCTATCTGCAATATCAATTTAAAAATGAGCCACCCATGCTACACGTTAAAATGAGGAAGATTGGCTAATTTCACCATCTTTAAATAAAATAGCCTCGCCAGTATTAAGTTTGTTCCATATCTCATTTGAGGTTAATGGTAAGGTTGAAATGATAGTAACAATATCATTGGGTGTTGTATGTTGTTGAAAATCAATTTCTACATCTTCGTCCAGTAATTTTGCTTTGCCAAATGGTGCTTTGCGGGTTATCCAATGTAAATTAGTTGTGCAATAGGCAAACACATATTGCCCATCAGAAAGTAGCATATTAAATATGCCTAGTTGGCTTAATTGATCGGCACATTGTTTAATAAAATTAAATAGCTCAAGATCATCGACAGGTTTTTGTGAATATTTTTGCTGTAATTGATTAATTAAATAGCAGAAAGCATATTCGCTATCGGTTTCTCCTACAGGTTGAAATAGTCCTGTGTCTAAATTTTGGTAATCTGTTAATTGTCCATTATGAGCAAAAGTCCAGTTTTTACCCCACAATTCACGGGTAAATGGATGGGTATTTTCTAGGGCGACACCGCCTCGATTTGCTTGTCGAATATGGGCAATTACGGCTTTAGATTTGATGGGATATTCTTTCACCATTTTAGCAATAGGTGAATAACTGCATGGCTCGGGATCTTTAAATGTACGGCAGCCTTTGCCTTCATAAAATGTAATTCCCCAGCCATCTTTGTGGGGACCTTTGTCCCCACCTCGTTTAATTAGGCTAGTAAAACTAAAGCAGATATCGGTTGGCACATTAGCGCTCATACCCAATAATTCACACATATTATTTAGCCATCTCTTTTTCAATAAGTAGGATTAGAATATGAATGACTTTGATATGAATCTCTTGCACGCGATCTGCATAGCCAAAATGCGGAACACGAATATCGACATCAGCAAGTCCATTCATCTTACCGCCATCTTTACCTGTTAATGTAATGACTTTCATGCCTTTTTGTTTTGCTGCTTCAATTGCTTTCAGCACATTAGCTGAATTGCCTGAAGTTGAAATACCTAAAAGCACATCGCCTTTTTGTCCAACACCTTCAACATAACGAGAAAAAATATAATCAAATCCATAATCGTTACCAACACAAGAAATATGACTTACATCAGATATTGCTATTGCAGGGTAAGCCGGACGATTGTCACGATAACGTCCAGTTAACTCTTCAGCAAAATGCATTGCATCACAATGAGAACCACCATTACCACATGATAAAACTTTGCCTCCTTGTTTAAACGAATTGGCAATTAAAATTGCGGCTTGTTGAATCCGTTCAAGGTTTTTATCGTCTGAAACAAATTTGGTTAATACGTCAACAGCTTGATTTAACTCATCACGAATATTGTCAATGTACACTACTATTTCTCCTTAATAAATTTACATACCATTTTAATTCGTTCCAAATAGCTTGCAAGTGATAAAAATAAAATTCCCAATATTTAACCAATATTGTCAAGAAAGAGTGTGTTTAAGTATAAAAATGAACATCAAAATGAAAACGAATTAAAATCATTACTGGTAGCAACAAATAAAATAACAACAAAATTTAAATTAATTTTAATATTAACAAATAATATATTTACAATAGTGAAATTATTTGCGTTATTTTTAAATAATACCTTGTATATAACTTGGTCGTAACGCTATTTGCCAATAGGATAAGTCTTTAATTCGTGATACAATTTAGTTAGTATTTTTTCATTTAAAAGAAAGTGAAATCGCATTTAAAATAGAATCGATAAGGAATTAATATGCAAACAATTGAAGGTAAAGTGGCTGCACCAAAAGCCAAAGTTGCAATTGTAGTGGCACGTTTTAATCATTTTATTAATGATAGTTTAGTAAGTGGTGCAATTGATGCATTAACACGTATTGGGCAAATCGATGATAAAAATATTACTGTTATCTGGGTTCCTGGTGCTTATGAAATTCCACTTGCCGCAAAAGTTGCTGCGCAGTCAAAAAAATATGATGCAATTGTGGCATTAGGTACCGTTATTCGTGGAAGCACAGCGCATTTCGATTTTGTCGCGGGTGAATCAAGCTCAGGTTTATTAAGCGCAAGTTTAGATAACACCATTCCAGTTGGATTTGGTATTTTAACTACCGAAAG
Source organism: Gilliamella bombicola (assembly GCF_900094945.1). GTDB lineage: Bacteria > Pseudomonadota > Gammaproteobacteria > Enterobacterales > Orbaceae > Gilliamella > Gilliamella bombicola. The sequence goes on along the minus strand of NZ_FMAQ01000001.1, from coordinate 224,501 downwards.
TATAGAACAAGCTATTGAGCGTGCAGGCACAAAAGCAGGCAATAAAGGTGCTGAAGCGGCATTAACTGCGCTAGAAATGCTAAATATTATTAAAGCAATTAAGGAGTAATTTAGTGGCATTAGTCAATCCTCGTCGTCGAGCAAGAGAGTGTGCGGTACAAGCAATCTACTCTTGGCAAGTTTCTAAAAACGATCTTGCCGATGTTGAGACCAGTTTTATTGCAGAACAAGACATGAAAGGCGTTGATGCTAAATATTTTCGTGAGTTATTAAACGGTGTGGCAAAGAATACCATCGAATTAGATGAAAAAATGGCGCCGTACCTCACTGAACGTACTGTTGATGAATTGGGGCAAGTTGAATTAGCGATACTGCGAATCGCACTGTATGAATTAATGAAACGTCAAGATGTACCTTATAAAGTGGTGATTAATGAAGCCATTGATCTCACAAAAACGTTTGGTGCTGCTGACAGTCATAAATTTGTTAATGGGGTATTAGATAAAATTGCCCCAACCATTCGTACGCGATAACCGATTAATAGTGAGATTGATATGAACGACAATACCGAAAAAAGCAAACCAACTATTTTTTATGCTAAAAATAGTGAACCGAAAAAGCACTCTCGTTCAGCTAAAGAAAAGCCTAGTGGGTGGAAAGGTCAGCGTAAAGATAATTCATCTCCGTTTAATGCTAAACGTGATCATAATGACCGTATTGAAACGTTCAAACCTCGAAATGATAAATCTGAGTTTGTCAAAAAGCGTTTTACTGTTGAACTTAATCAATCTCAATCAGCTATTGCAAATGATTCGCCATGGCAAAAAAAAGTACGTAATAATGATCAAGCCCCTACATTTGGTTATGATGGTTATCGTCAGCGTAAAGAAGAAACGTTAGTTTATAGTGAAAATAGTTGTAAAGCGGTTTTTAAACATCGACGCATAGCTATTGTAAAGCTATTTATTACTCAAGAGATGACTTATCAGTTTAAGGATTTAATCGACTGGCTAGTCAAACAGCGGCTGGGTTATGATGTTGTCTCTAGTGAGCAAATTAGCAAAATAACCCAAACTCAACACCATGGTGGTGTCTGTCTAATTGTTAAAAAGCGTGTTCCACTCACATTATTGGATTATTTAGAAGAAAGCAGTGATAAAGATCATGATTGTATTTTAGCCATTGACGATGTTAACAATCCTCATAATCTGGGGGGGCTAATACGAAGTGCCGCTTTTTATGGGGTAAATGGCGTGATGTTACGCCAAACCAATTTACTTGATAGTGGTTCAGCTATGCGAGTAGCTGAAGGTGGAATAGAAGCTGTTACCGCAATTAAAAGTGATGATTTTATTGCTTCAATTGATATGTTGAAACAACATGGCTATCAAGTTGTTGCGTTATTACCTTGTCAGTCAAAGTCTATTGCATCAAGTGAATTACATAAAATCCGGTTTAACAAAAAAGTGGCTTTAGTTATTTTTCAGCAAATCAACATGAAGTTAATTAATAATGCTGACGTCACCTTACATATACAAGGCAATGAAAATATGCCTGCGCTTAATATTTCAGTGGCAGCGGGCATTTTATTATCAAATTTGAAAAAATAAGCCAGTAAGAATTTAGCTTTTATCATCGCCTCATCTATTATTGAGACGATAAAAGTTATTTTTAATTATTGATGGCTATCAAATAGCATCATTTGGTTAGAAATTGCGATTTTTTTCTGTAGAGTATTAACAAGTATTTAAATATGGTCGGTAGTAGCTATGGCTAAGCATAAAGTTGGTTTAATTTTCGGGAAGTTTTATCCTTTACATTGTGGTCACATTTATTTGATTGAAAAAGCTATAAGCCAAGTCGATGAATTACATATTTTTCTTGGTTGTGAAGCATCACGGGATAAGCAACTATTTGATAAAAGCCATCTACCAAAACAACCTCAAATAAGCGACCGTTTTTCGTGGTTAAAAGAGACGTTTAAAGATCGCCATAATATTCATATCCATGTACTTGATGAAGCAGGTATTGAGTTTTATCCTAACGGTTGGCAAGATTGGAGTGATCGTGTTAAGCAACTCCTTACTGAGCATAAAATTATCCCAAATGTTGTGTTTACCAGCGAACCTCAAGATGTCAAAAATCATGAACACTATTTCGGTTGTTCGGTTACCATTGTTGATGCTGATCGACATTTTATGAACATCAGTGCCACACAAATCCGTGAAAACCCTTATAAGAACTGGTCTTTTATTGCGCAAGCAGCAAAACCTTTTTTTGTTAAAAAAGTGGCTATTATTGGTCAAGGTAGATTTTGTGAATTACCTATTCAGCTGGCTAATATTTATAATACGCAATATGTGCCTAATGGCTATATTAATTATATCGAGCGAGAAATTTCGACCCGTCATAACTATTTAAGTGAATGTGATTATATTAAAATTGCAATGTTACACGTTGAACGACTCACCAAAGCAGTAGAAACTGCAAATAAGCTTATTTTTACCTCGATTGATTTTGAAACATTAGCGCAGTATTACCGCCAAATCTTCGAAAAAGAAAACGATGTTTTACAAGCCCTAAAAAACAGTTATCAGTTTGATTTAGTCATTCACGAAAAAGACTTAAAATCACAACGCTCCCAACTCGAATATTTTGAAACAGTCTCAAAGAAGGTTGAAGCATTATTGATTTAGTTCATCACATTTATTATGGCTTATGCTAAAATAAAGTAAATCTTTGTGATAGGTAAATTTTATGTCTCAATCTTTTGATAATAAAGACAATACGAATCAAGAAAAAATTGATTTTGGTTACACGCAAGTTCCAAAGCAAGAAAAAGTAAAGCGTGTTGCTGAAGTATTTCACTCTGTTGCCGATAAATATGATGTTATGAATGATCTCATGTCATTTGGTATTCATCGTATTTGGAAAAAAATCACTATTGAATATAGCAGTGTGCGTAAAGGCCAAAAAGTTCTAGATCTTGCAGGGGGAACAGGTGACTTAACGGCAAAATTCTCACAACTGGTTGGTGATGATGGATTAGTTGTTTTAGCTGACATTAACGAATCAATGTTAAAAGTTGGGCGAGATAAACTCCGTGATAAAGGCTTATTTAAGAATATCGAATATGTACAAGCCAATGCAGAAGAATTACCTTTTGCTGATAACTATTTTGATTGTATCACCATCTCATTTGGTTTACGCAATGTCACCGATAAAGAAAAGGCGTTACGATCCATGTGGCGGGTACTGAAACCTGGTGGACGCTTATTAATTCTTGAGTTTTCTAAACCTCAATATCAAATACTAAATAAAGCATATGATTTGTATTCATTTTCCATGTTACCGTTAATGGGAAAAATTGTGGCAAATGATTCTGAAAGTTATCGTTATTTAGCCGAATCCATTCGTATGCATCCCGATCAAAACACCTTGAAAAAAATGATGGAAGATGCAGGATTTGTTGATGTGAAATATCACAATATGACCGGTGGGATTGTTGCGTTACATATTGGCTTTAAATTTTGATGCGATGAATAATAATGACCTTTTTTAGACTTTTTAAAATCTTAACCGTATTTCGAGCCTATCAATTAAATGAATTGTTGCCGAAACATCGTTCATCAAAATGGCTTGGTATTTTATTATTCTGCTTTTTTTGGGTTAGACCTAAGGCAAAACATCAAGAAATAGGCGAACGGTTACGACAAGCTCTGCAAGAATTAGGTCCTGTTTGGATCAAGTTTGGGCAAATGATCTCAACTCGGCGTGATGTTTTACCTAAACACATAGCTGATGCTTTAGCAAAATTACAAGACCAAGTTCCACCTTTTGACGGTAAAATAGCGAAACAACTGATTGAACAAGCATTAGAACAACCGATTGATTATTATTTTTCCAACTTTGATGAAACTCCGTTAGCGTCAGCATCAATTGCACAGGTGCATACTGCGGTATTAAACTCTAGCCAAGCCGAGGTTATCATCAAGGTTTTACGTCCTAATATTTTACCTGTTATCCAAGCCGATATTGGTTTAATGTATTGGGTTGCTAAACAATGTACGAAGCGGATAAAATCAGGCGAAAGGTTACGTGCGGTTGAAATAGTGCATGATTATGAAATGACACTATTAAAAGAGCTAGATTTACGCAAAGAGGCTTATAACACAGCAAGATTACGTGATAATTTTATTAATAGCGATATTTTGTATATTCCTTATGTATACCAAGACTTATGTCGAAAAAATATCATAGTCGAAGAACGCATTAAAGGCGTACCCATCGCCGATATTAACCAGCTAAAACAACATAAAGTCAATATGAAATTGCTTGCAGAGCGGGGTGTTCAAGCCTTTTTTACCCAAGTTTTCCGTGATAATTTCTTCCATGCTGATATGCACCCGGGCAATATCTTTGTTGATATTACCGATCCACAAAATCCACGTTATATTGGAATTGATTGTGCCATTGTTGGCATATTGAGTGATGATGACCAGCATTATCTTGCCGAAAACTTCTTAGCATTTTTTAATCGAGATTATCGCAAAATAGCCGAAACTTATATCGCATCTGGTTGGGTGCCAGAAACTACTGATGTTATTGCACTTGAAATGGCCATGCGCAATGTCTGTGAGCCCGCATTTGAAAAACCACTGGCTGAAATCTCATTTTCACAGATTTTACTAAAGTTATTTCAAGTTGCACGCCAATTTGAGATGGATATTCAACCGCAACTTACTCTTCTTGAAAAAACGCTATTTTATATTGAAGGACTTGGACGTCAGCTTTATCCTGAACTCGATTTATGGCAAACAGCAAAACCATTTTTAGAAAATTGGTATCAAGAAAAATACAGTGCAAAAAAGATACTACAACAAGCATTGGAGTCGCTACCTAAATTGCGTAATATGTTACCAACATTGCCTGAAAAATTAAATGATTACGAACGAATTACCAAACAGATGAATGCGCAATTAAAACAAATTGATCAGCAACTGCAGCGTAGCAAAAAACGTGAACGAAATCTGTATGGAATGCTGGGGTTAATTTGTATTTTATGCATTACGATATTAGTCATAAATTAACGATTGAAGACTAATAATTACCTATTAAATTGGTGATATTGGGAATATTATAATTTACGTGTATAATTTGGTTAAATACCGCCATTGGAGACAATCAGATGCCAAGCTTACCTCAACTACTCATATTAATAGCTGTAGTAGTATTATTATTTGGAACAAAAAAATTACGTTCATTGGGTTCAGATCTTGGTGAGTCAATTAAAGGCTTTAAAAAAGCAATGAATGATGATGGTAAAAAAGATAGTGATAATTCACAAAAAATCGAAAATACCGACTCATCTGATACTAATACCAATAATAACAAAAAAGAGTAACCTGTGTTTGACATCAGCTTTGGGCAATTATTATTAGTATTAATTATTGGTCTGGTGGTATTAGGGCCAGAACGATTACCTATTGCAATAAAAACCGTTGCAGGGTGGATAAAAGTACTGCGCCGAATGTCAGCAACAGTACAGCTAGAGTTAAACAAAGAGCTTAAACTGCAAGAATTACAAGACAGTCTAAAAAAGGCCGAACAAAGTGGGCTAACTACATTGACGCCAGAAATTCAAGAATCTATTGACGACTTAAAGCGTGTAACTGAATCATTACAAAACGAAATCGACTCAGCAACGCAAATCGATCAACAAACACATTCAGATAAAAAATCATGACAGACGATGCTACTCAACCATTAATTGGACATCTTGTTGAACTCAGAACACGACTTTTACGTTGTATTATCTGTATTTTATTAGTATTAATTTGTTTACTTTATTTTTCTAATGATATTTATCATATTGTAGCAAATCCGCTCATCAGCCAATTACCTCAAGGTAGTAGCATGATAGCAACCGATATTGCCGCGCCATTTTTTACACCGATTAAACTGACTGCGGTGGTAGCGATATTCATCTCTATTCCGTATGTGCTATACCAAGTTTGGGGCTTTATTGCGCCAGCACTCTACCAACACGAAAGACGTTTGGTGATGCCTTTAATCGTATCAAGCACAATCCTATTTTATATGGGGATAGCGTTTGCTTATTTTGTGGTGTTTCCATTAGCGTTTTACTTTTTTATTCATACGGCACCGGTTGATGTTGCAATCAACACTGACATTACCAAATACCTCGATTTTGTCATGACCCTTTTTGTAGTATTTGGTTTTGCTTTTGAAGTGCCTGTGGCAATTATTTTGCTCTGCTGGACTGGAATCACCACACCCAAAAGCCTACGTAAAAAACGTCCTTATATTATTGTTGGTGTGTTTGCCGTTGCAATGTTTGTTACCCCACCAGATGTTTTTTCACAAATATTATTAGCTGTACCTATCTGTTTACTGTTTGAAATTGGCACTTTTTTTGCCCGTTTTTACCAACCGCGTCAACATGACAATATAGAAAACGACAGCCAAGAGTCTGAACAATAGACATAAACAGATAACCAATGAATTAAACTGAACAAGTAAGGATAACGAGTCATAATGAAAACATCATTACCTGATTTTAATTGTGCCAATGTATTAGTTGTGGGCGATATTATGTTAGATCGCTACTGGTATGGGGGAACTAATCGCATATCACCTGAAGCCCCTGTACCCGTCGTGAAAATTGACTCTTTAGAAGAAAGACCTGGTGGTGCAGCCAATGTTGCGATGAATATTACTTCACTTTGTGGTAATGCACGACTTATTGGATTAACAGGCATTGATGAGCCAGCCAAAATTCTTGATGAACAACTCAGTAAACATAACGTTCAATGTGATTTTGTATCCGTTTCAACGCACCCAACCATCACCAAATTGCGAGTTCTATCACGCAATCAACAATTGATTCGTATTGATTTTGAAGAAGGGTTTGGTAATGTTGATGCAACGCCTATTCTTGAACGCATTCAAACAGCATTAACGACTCATAAAGTGTTGGTTCTGTCGGATTATGCTAAGGGCGCATTATCGGCAGTTCAAGCAATGATTAAGCTTGCTAATCAAGCTAATGTACCGATTTTAGTTGATCCCAAAGGTACGGATTTTGAGCGTTATCGTGGAGCAACATTATTAACGCCAAATATGACTGAATTTGAAGCCGTGGTTGGGCATTGTCAAAACGAAGAAGACATTGTCGAAAAAGGTTATCAGCTTATCAAAAAGTATGATCTTAAAGCCCTGCTAGTCACGCGTAGTGAAAAAGGTATGACATTACTACAATTGGACAAACCAATTTACCATCTGCCAACTCAAGCCAAAGAAGTTTTTGATGTCACCGGTGCCGGCGATACCGTAATTGCGACATTAGCAGCCTCTTTAGCTGCCGGGCAATCTTTAGAAGAAAGCTGCTTTTTAGCCAATGCTGCAGCCGGTGTGGTTGTTGGTAAACTTGGTACATCGACTGTTTCACAAGTCGAACTAGAAAACGCCATACGTGCACGTGCTGATGATGGTTTTGGTGTCATGAGCGAAGATGAGCTAAAAGAAGAGGTTCGAAAGGCGCGCATGCGTGGTGAAAAAATTGTCATGACCAATGGCTGTTTTGATATTTTACACGCAGGGCATGTTTCTTATTTGGCAAATGCTCGGAAACTTGGCGATCGCCTAATTGTTGCTGTGAACAGCGATGCCTCGGTAAAAAAACTAAAAGGCGAATCAAGACCAATTAATCCACTCATGCAACGAATGATTGTACTGGGTGCACTTGATTCGGTTGATTGGGTTGTGCCATTTGAAGAAGAAACTCCTCAACGACTCATTGCTAATGTCTTGCCCGATGTCTTAGTCAAAGGTGGTGATTATAAACCCGAAGATATCGCTGGGGGCAAAGAAGTTATCGCTGCTGGCGGTAGCGTTAAAGTGCTTAACTTTGAAGATGGCTGTTCAACGACCAATATTATTAATGCGATAAAAAATCGCTAAAATTTAGCTAAAAAAGCCACTTATTTAAGTGGCTTTTTTTCTAATGGCTAACTAATTTTATTTTTTTACTTTTTTAAAAAAATTTATAATTTTTTCTTATTTTACAATGAAATTTTTTTATTTTATTATGAGAAATTACTGCTGATAAATTTTAATTTTTATAAGGAATATAGATAATGAAGAAAAATTTTGTTGCAATTGCAATAGTTTCACTGTTGTTAACCGGTTGTAGTTTTTCATTTGAAAAACCAGGAGAAAAGATAAAACCTATCTCAGATACGACTAAGTTAAACAATGTATGTATTTATCAAAATGTAAGTACTATTAGCTCTTATAATAAAGCAGGAGAAATCATAGCTGAAAAGCTTAATACTTTAAATATTACCAATAAATTAACGAGTAAAGACAAATTAAATGATTGTTCTTACACATTATATTATGACGTTAGAAGAGCAATTGCGGTACCCACTTATTTATCTATTATGCATGTACAAGTTGATGATCATGAAGGATATTCCGTTGGTACTTTAAAATATAGTCATACTACTGAAGGGGGGTTAATACATCTTAACTCTTCAACCTTCACTAGTACAGATACAAAAATTAACGAATTATTGGATCGATTATTTAACGTTAAATTAGATAAAGAGAATAACTAATGAAAAAGAAACTCATATTATTATCAATTGCCTCTTTTGTTGTAGGTTGTAGCTCTTCAAAATCGGACTATCACTACTTAGCAATGGAAGATGATCCACAATTAGAATTCTCGACTGATTTCGGTGATGAAACTAGTTTACCAGTTGACTTTAGTTTAAATATTGATAATCCTGAAGCAAATTATTGTAGTGATTTTAATGACATTGGTTATTATTACCCAGAAAGTAGCATTTTTGTTTTGGCTAAAGCTAATTTAGAATTAAGTGCAAAAATCCCCGCTAATAAGCCTGTTGCTATAGAAAGTCATTATAATGTAGGTAATCAAGCGTCTTGTTATGCAGAAACTAAACAATTTATAGCTGAAAAGGGTAAAACTTATAAAGTTAATTTTAAGCTAGAAAATAAATATTGCGATCTGGAAATTATCGATAAAGAGACTTCTCAACCAGTGCGGGTTAAAATTAAAAATAAATGTACTAAATAAAGATATAAAAGTAGTGAACTGCCGTTATATTGAATCATGATTATAAGGTAGATTGATGTAAATCATAAAACCAATTGAGGGGGGTTATATAAATAACCCCCTTTATGTTTCAACTCTCCATTTATAGAATCAAAATTATATTGTATTTATTCTGTGAAATTACATTATAGAAAATAATAATGGGCTATTTATTATAATGATTAATCGTTAATAACTATTATTAAATTTCAAAATTAATACTTTTTTTATTACGCGCTTTATGCAAAGCTAATGACCAAATTATGAAAAAGAGTATTAAGGATATTTTATGACCAAACATTATGATTATATTGCCATTGGTGGCGGTAGTGGTGGGATAGCATCAGTCAACCGAGCTGCGTCCTATGGAAAAAAGTGTGCCATTATTGAAGCGAAATTATTAGGTGGAACCTGTGTGAATGTTGGTTGTGTGCCTAAAAAAGTGATGTGGTATGGTGCACAAATTGCTGAAGCCATTAATCACTATGGTCCCGATTACGGTTTTGATACTACTATTAATAAATTCAGTTGGGATAAATTAATTGCTAGCCGAAGCGCTTATATTGATCGAATCCATCAATCTTATGATCGGGTCTTGAATAATAACAACGTTGATGTGATTCATGGATATGCTAAGTTTGTTGATTCTCATACAGTTGAGGTAAATGGTGAGCATTATAGTGCCGATCATATTCTGATAGCTGTTGGAGGAAAACCAACGATTCCGAATATCCCAGGTGCGCAATATGGTATCACATCTGATGGATTTTTTGCGCTAAAAGCCTTACCTAAGCGTGTTGCAGTTGTCGGCGCTGGTTATATTGCTTGCGAAATCGCAAGTGTATTACATGCACTTGGCGCACAAACTCATCAATTTGTTCGCAATGCCACACCATTACGCACTTTTGATCCATTAATTGTTGAAACCTTAATGGAAGTGATAAAAACAGAAGGACAACACCTTCACACTTTTGCGGTGCCAAAATCCGTCACTAAAAATAGTGATAAGTCATTAACTTTAACATTAGAAAATGGCGAAAGTTATACTGTCGATTGTTTAATTTGGGCAATTGGTCGTGAACCTGCTACAAAAGACATGAATTTACAGGCAGCAGGCATTGATATTGATAATAAAGGCTTTGTGATAGTGGATAAATATCAAAATACCAATGTACAGGGTATTTATTCAGTCGGTGATGATACAGGCGCCATGGCATTAACGCCGGTTGCGGTTGCCGCGGGTCGTCGCTTATCAGAAAGGCTTTTTAACAATAAACCTGATGAACATTTAGATTATAGTAATATTCCAACCGTCGTCTTTACACACCCAGCAATTGGTACAGTAGGCTTAACTGAGCCAGAAGCGATACTGCAATATGGTGAAGAAAACGTCAAAGTCTATAAATCCACCTTTACGGCCATGTACACTGCAGTTACGCAACATCGTCAACCGTGTCGTATGAAGTTAGTGTGCGCTGGTAAAGATGAAAAAATTGTGGGTATTCATGGTATTGGATATGGTATGGACGAAATGTTACAAGGCTTTGCTGTCGCACTGAAAATGGGCGCTACCAAAAAAGACTTCGACAATACAGTTGCTATTCATCCAACAGCAGCTGAAGAGTTTGTTACCATGCGTTAATATGATAGCTATTTGTATATCACATTAGTATATAGTACAAAGTTAAATAACAAAGCAGGAAACTCTCCCGCTTTGTTATTGCTAAAATCATTACTGGCTAATAATTAGTTGAGTTACTGCTCCAACCCTTTTTTAGCTAAAGGATAGAAACCCACTCCAATTGCAATTAATGCCACAAAAGAGATATAAATACCCGCACCCAAATAACTATATTCCCCTAATAAATGTTCAGGACTTAATAGATAAATGGTTAATGTTGGTGTAAATGCACTAAATAACGCATAGGCTAAATTATAAGAAAACGATAAGCCTGAATAACGAATTGCAGGTGGAAAAGTCCTTGTCCCAATTATCGGTGTCATGGCAACAGAGCCAATGAAAAGCCCAAAAATAGCCCAAATTAAATAAAGCTTAGTTAGCGACATATCAGGCGATAATGAACTATAAAAATAGAGACTAGAAACAGCAAGGCCTCCCCAACAAATCATCGAGGTTTTAGTTGAACCCAGCTTATCATCTAACCAACCAAAAATAATACAACCTAATGTTAAGGTTAAAGCGGCAATACAACCACCGATCCGCCAATCAAGGTTAGCAAAATGATATATACCGCCAACAATACGACCTGGGGTAATTAAAATCCCCACCATAATAGCGGTAGACAATGACCACGTTAACAATGCAACAATCACGCAGGCTGTTTTGTGTTTTTGTAGTACGGTAACAACTGGGATATTTTTTTCAATCGCTTTGCGCGCTGCTAATTCCTTGAAAATAGGTGTTTCCGATAAAAAACGGCGCAAATAAACCGAAATAACCCCGAAAATACCGCCAATAATAAACGGAATACGCCATGCGTAATCTAAAATATTTTGTGTCGTAAAACAAAGATCAATAATAATTGTGACAATAAACCCAAGTAAAATACCGCCAGTAATTCCTGATGTTAATGTGCCAACACCAAGTCCATAACGTTGTTTTGGCACATGCTCTGCAATAAATACCCAAGCACCTGGCATTTCGCCACCGATCGCTGCACCTTGCAACATGCGCATAATCAAAAGCAATAGTGGTGCAAAAATACCGATCATTTCGTAAGTGGGTAAAACTCCAATGATGAAAGTTGGTAGCGCCATCATTGCGACACTTAGGGTAAACATCTTTTTACGGCCCACTTTATCGCCAAAATGTGCCATAATAATACCGCCCACAGGACGAACTAAATAACCAGCAGCAAAAATTCCCCACGCAAACAGATCTAACGTCAAAGGGGATAATGTATGAGGTAAAAATAGCGGTTTAACGATGGTATCGATATAAAGTGCATAAATAACAAAATCATAAAACTCGAGCGTACCACCTAAAGAAGACAAAACTAACGTTTTTAAGTCCTTACTATTTAATGGACGCGCAGTGGGTTGCCACTGTGCATTGATTTCAGACTGATTCATGAACTAACCTTATTCTTATTGTTAAATTGAGATAAAAAATCAAGAAAACTCGTCTTTTTTGACCTAACCTTATAAAGGTCTCCATTCTGCCACAAAAACAAGCCTTTTTTTTCATCATAAAAAAATTTAATGAATGACATTAAACTGTATATTTGATTTATAATCTTAATATATTGGATAAAAAGATATCACCATACCATGGTGGTTAATTCAAAAGGATGATTAAATGATAGATCCAAAAGTAAAGCGTTGCAGTTGGGTGACAAACGATCCGCTGTATATTGCTTATCATGACAACGAATGGGGCATTCCCCAATATGATAGCCTTAAGTTATTTGAAAAAATTTGCTTAGAAGGTCAACAAGCGGGTTTGTCTTGGATCACAGTACTAAAAAAACGGCAAGAATATCGCCGTTGTTTTTTTGATTTTAATCCTGAAAAAATTGTTCAATTGACTGAAAAAGATATTGAATTATTCATGGAAAACAAAGGACTAATACGTAATCGACTAAAGCTAAATAGCATAATCAAAAATGCCCAAGCGTATTTATTAATGCAAAAAAATAACGAAGATTTTTCACAATTTATTTGGTCTTTTGTTGATGGTAAACCAATTACTCATTATTACAAAGACAAAAGCGAACTTCCTGTTAGCACAGAAACCTCGGACAAAATGTCAAAAGCATTAAAAAAGAAAGGTTTTAGTTTTGTTGGTTCAACGATTTGTTATGCTTTTATGCAGTCCATGGGGTTAGTCAATGACCATTTTGAATATTGCTTTAAAAAGGAATTTAAGTGAATGAACATGATACAACTAATAAAGTATGCCGTTATTGGCATACTCGGTTATTTTATTGTTTGCAATGTGGTTATTTTTGTCTATACCCAGCAACCACCACAAGATAATGCTGACACCATGGTTATTTTAGGATCCCAAGTAGTGGGAACACCTGCGCAGGCGCCCTTGACATTACAAACGCGTTTAGATGTTGCGGTGACTTATCTACACAATAATCCCAACACAAAAGCTATAGTCTGTGGTGGACAAGGTAAAGACGAATCCGCAACCGAAGCTAGTGTAATGGCTGATTACTTAATTAAAAAAGGCATTGAATCATCAAGAGTTTATATAGAAGATAAATCAACTCGCACCGCTCAACAATTTCTTTATGCAAATGATATCTTACCTTTAGGCAAAACCGTCGTTGTCACTAATGACTTTCATTTATTGCGCTCAGTCATGTTGGCTAAACGTTCAGGATTCGAGCAAATATCAGGTCTCTCTGCGCCGTTGAATTGGTCTAATTTTGATAAATATATCGCAATGATAAGAGAGCCATTAGCATTAGCAAACTCTTGGTTATTTGATCATCCTAAAGAACAACTTAAACAAGAATGATGGTTGCGATGAGCTCAGATTTTTATTGATACACTGTTTTTAATTCAATCGGCTAATCAAAGTATCACCATAAGCAATAGCTGTTTTTACTTGTTGTCCATGGTATCATGGCAACATTGCTGTTTTAATTTAAAAATGAATAAAGATGAAATCTGATACTATTGTCGCACAAGCAACGCCACCCGGCCGTGGAGGGGTAGGTATTTTACGTATTTCAGGACCCAAAGCGCAAGCAGTTGCCCAAGCTGTATTAGGTAAATTGCCTAAACCGCGTCATGCCGATTATTTACCGTTTTTAGCATCGAATGGCACCACTCTAGATGAAGGTATTGCCTTATTTTTCCCTAATCCCCACTCATTTACTGGTGAAGATGTCCTTGAATTACAAGGTCACGGTGGGCCGATTATTTTAGACTTACTTTTAAAACGCATTCTTGAAATCCCCAATGTCCGCATTGCTCGTCCAGGGGAGTTTTCAGAGCGTGCATTTTTAAATGATAAATTAGATCTTGCTCAAGCCGAAGCGATTGCTGATTTAATTGATGCTAGTTCTGAGCAAGCAGCAAAATCGGCAATCTCATCACTACAAGGCGTATTTTCCAAAAAAATACATGCGCTTGTTGAATCATTGATTCACTTAAGGATATTTACCGAAGCGGCGATTGACTTTCCTGAAGAAGAAATCGACTTTTTATCTGATGGCAAAATTGAGGCCCAGCTAAATGAAGTTATTACTCACTTAAACGAAGTCAGGCAAGAAGCAAAGCAAGGCACACTACTACGCGAAGGCATGAAAGTCGTCATCGCTGGGCGCCCTAATGCCGGTAAATCAAGCTTACTTAATGCCTTAGCTGGTCGTGATGCTGCTATTGTGACTGATATAGCAGGCACAACCCGAGATGTTTTACGCGAGCATATCCATATCGACGGCATGCCACTACATATTATTGACACAGCCGGACTACGTGAAGCGAGTGACGAAGTGGAACGAATCGGCATTGAACGCGCTTGGCAAGAAATTGAACAAGCTGATCGCGTATTATTTATGGTCGATAGCACCACCACCAACGAAACCAATCCAGAAAAACTATGGCCAGAATTTATTGAACGTTTACCAAAACAGATGCCTGTCACTGTCATCCGCAACAAAGCCGATTTAACGGGCGAAGCACTAGGATATAGTGAAGTAAACGGCTACTCACTTATTCAACTTTCGGCACGAACAGGTGAAGGTATTGCCTTACTACGTGAACATCTAAAACAGGCCATGGGTTTTACTAGTAGTACTGAAGGTGGATTCTTAGCCCGACGTCGCCACTTACAAGCACTCGAAAAAGCGGCAGATCACTTAAACAATGGTAAGCACCAACTTATCACATTCCATGCAGGTGAATTGCTTGCCGAAGAACTAAGGCTAGCACAAGAAGCATTAAGTGAAATCACAGGGCAATTTACCTCTGATGATTTGTTAGGTCGCATATTTAGTTCGTTTTGCATAGGTAAGTAAACATACTTTATAAAAATCGTTCAGAAAAGTAATTGATTTTATTCAATTTATTTTTTTGTTGTTTTTTGGGGTGAACAACCATTGTTACTCCCCCTAAAATAGTACGGTCAAAAGTTAAAAACTACTTTGTCATAAAAGTAATAAAAAAGCTATAGCACCTACTAAGGCGCGGAAAGTGTGGAAGAAGAAGTAACAAACTAGCCCATCGTATTATCAGTGCTATAAGTTGTGCTATAGCTGTATTCGATTGTTCAACATTTAGCTTGCTAATTGATCAATAATAAACAATTGATTCCTTAATAGCACAACTTATGATAATAGTAACTTGATGAATTAATGATTAAATTTAAATAATTCTTAGCTCTTTTAATGATAATTTAATAAATGCATAAAAAATAGGTGCAAAAATTAAACCAATAACGCCAAAAAGGGTCTCTAAAAAGAGCATCGCAATTAACAATTCACAGATACCTGCATGAATTTTTGTCCCGACTATTTTTGCATTAAGTACATATTCCATTTTATGAATTAAGATTAAATAAACAATAATCCCCATTGCGACAGTAAATGATATGGTAAATGCAACAAAAAAGATTAATCCATTAACAATCAAGTTACCAATAATTGGAATAAGACCAAAAACAAATGTGGCTAACACTAAACTTTTACTAAATGGCAAATGAATGCCAAATACAGGCAAAATAATAAATAGCAAAATAGCGGTCATCATCGTATTAAATAATGCGATCACAACTTGAGACATAGCTACATATTGAAATACTACAACTAACCGGTTTAAGCTGGATTTTAAGGCTTTGGTTAATGCTCTTTGTGTAATTTTATTATGTTCAGTGTTGCGTTGATTTTCTTTATAACCCAAAATTAATCCAATAATCATTCCCACAATTAATATAATTAAATCATGAAATACTTTTTTAATGATAGATTGTAGATAAAAGACATGATCTTTAAGGTAAATCATTATAGTTGATTTAACTTCGTCTAAATCATCAGGTAAATAATGGGTAATACTTGGCGGTAGACTGTTTATTACATTATTGACCACTAATTTCAAATTCATTAACGTTTCGGTTGGATGCTTGGCCATATCAACAAACCAAGCAAATAAATACCAAAAGCCGCCGATAAAAATGCCCATAATCAGTGTCGTGAGTACTAGTACCGAAACTAATTTTGATTGATGACTAAAACGTACCATTTTTCGTGATAAAAAATCATCTAATTTTTGTGTTAACGTATAGGTTAACAAGCCAGCTATCACTGCCGGCATTAAATGAACTTGCATTAAAATAATAAAAAAAACAGAAAACAAAACAAGGCAAAATAGACCTAATTTTTGATTATTACTTAGTGGCATAAAGAAAATTTCCCTTTAATAAAAACTTATTTAATTAAAACACGATACGTGGTAACGGTAAAAAATTAACAGAATTATAGCAGAGAGTTCATTATTCGTCTTTTTTTGTTACTAATTAAACATGAACTGTTCATAGTTTAGTTAAGAATTTTTAACAGGTTAAAGAAAACTCTTACACAACCTAGGCAAAACGCTAACACTAACAAACTAGTAAAAACAAGAATAGCATATCCTAATAACAGCCATCTAACTAACCAAAAAGTGGTCAGGAAAGGTATTGATTTTATTGAAGTTTTTATTTTGCTGTTTTTAAGCTAAATCAATCACTTACACAACCTAAGTAAAGGTTGGTATACAACAAATCAACAAAATCACGAATAGAGCGTTTTAATAACATCCATTTAATCATCAAAAAATCGGTCAGAAAAGGTGTTAATTTTATTGAATTTTTAATTTAACAATCTTTACCCAAAAACAAAAAAAGGCTGCAAAGCAGCCTCTTTCCAGTAAAATAATATTACCAATACTATTTAACTACATAAAAGTTAACATCGCGAGTATTTCTGAGAGCATCAACGAATTGCCTCAATTCTTTGCTATAAGTTTTCTCAGGATCGTTTGCTTCTGTACATTTGTCTTCTGAACCATAGCTTTTAGCCATTGCATCATTTGATGCCAAATTGTCGTATGGTTTTGTAAAATCACTACCTTTTAATGTCATAAGATGATTCCAATCATTTAACAGGCCTTCCATATATTGGCGACCGGCTTCGCATTTTATGTTATTTAAGTCAATCTTAGGAATAACATATTGGCTTATCTCGCTGAACTTTTTAGGATTGTAAGGGAAGCTAATGTCTTCTTGTTCATCTTCTTTTAAGAATTCAATAAAGTCGCTTTCACGATATAATTTTCTATAACGTTGTTGATAAGATTGGTTTTTCTTTAATTTTAGGTCTTGAGTTATTTCTTTTGGGAAAGGCTGATCATAAGAATAATCCCAATGATATTGGCTGTGTTCAATAAATACATCATTGATTAATTTTGCTGGCATTTCTATTTCTTGCTCTTTACCATCAATAATGACTGGGATGCTATTTATTTCTCTGTTTTCTCTTAAGATCTTTTCGTATTGTTCATCATTCATCTCAGAGGTTGAATAGATGACTGTGTATAAGTAATAGTTACTTTGTGTTGGGTTAATAAGACCTAATTCGCCAAATTGAGCCGGTTTTACGACAAAATTGAAGTCGTCATTATTATACGATAAGGTATGTTTGCCGTATTCAAATGTATAGTTAATACCTGATTTGGCTGGAATCGTTAATTCTTTACCATCTATAGTGACTTTTATTTCGTTAGCAGTAGGATTGTCAATCCAACGGTTGATACTAGATTGGTTAGCACCAAAACAACCCACAAGGGTTAAGCTTAAAGTTAATAATAAACAATATTTTATTTTCTTCATCATAATGATTTGTTATAAGTGTTGATTGAAATATGATGCTATCATATTATGGATAAAATTGTAGTAATTTTAGTTTTTTTTATGTAAATTTTTATTAAGACTATAACCAGTAAAAGTAGCGAGAATCTATGAAATTAATCGTCGATAATATGAGTTGTCAACATTGTGTTAAAGCAATAACAAAAGCGATCAATGATATCGATCCAAAGGCAAAGGTGACTGTTGATTTAATCAAGCACGAAGTTGATATTGCAAATAGTACTATCTCTCAAGAAGCCGTAATTGATGCTGTTAACAACGCTGGCTATGACTTTGTTAGGATTGTGACACCTTAGCGAGTTTTTATCTCGTTATTTATATTGCTATTATTAGCAGGATATATAATATGAAAGAAAAAATATTGAGTATGACAATAGCTGTCGTAGTTTGGTTTGGTGCGGTTTTTTTTGTTAATGCTTATCAGATTGAGTGCCCACAAAAAATCGACGTTAAAGAAAAAGTAGAAAACATGCCCGAAGGATGGGAGGTTTTTGAGAAAGATAGTCTGAGTAGCGCTTTTCATAGCATGATTGTTTATTATGATCATCCTTCTAGAATGGCGGTTTTAAAACCAGCAAAAGGAACGGTTGATGGTAAGAAACATGAGTTAATATGGGAAGTTAATCACTATACAGACGTTGAACCTTATTATGTTAGTTGCGCTTACAGTACAAGCAGAATTGAGTTAATAAAAAAAATTGATTTATCAATGAAAAGTTGTTGGGCTGACTACTCTAAAAATGAACAAGGAAAAAAAGGGACACTTACTTGTAGCACAAGTGAAGCAAAGAATCTGCATTAGTTAAGGTATGGGATTGGTTGTTATATACAATAGTTGACAACTTAAATCCCATTTAGTTTGTTTATTGTGCGATTACCACCAACGGTAAAAATGGTGTGTTGGTCCAATCCCTTTCCCTATATTTAAATCGTTAGCATGACTAATTGCGCCATGTAGATAATTTTTGGCTTGGGCTATTGCATCTGGTAAGCTGTTGTTAGGTAATAATGCGGCAATCGCTGCGGATAATGTGCAACCAGTGCCGTGGGTGTTTTTTGTTTGAATGCGTGGGGCGGTTATTTTAACTGTGTTATTTTGAGTGATTAAATAATCAGGGCTTTCATTGCTGGGCAAATGTCCTCCTTTCATTAATACCGCTTTACAGCCTAACTTGAGTAATTCATACCCTTGCTTTTGCATGTCATCTTCAGTTTTTGCTTCGTCACAATCAAGTAGCGCGGCGGCTTCTGGTAGATTGGGCGTGATGATGGTTGCTAGGGGGAGTAAAAGTTCACGAATGGCTGTGATGGCGTCAGGTTTTAGGAGCGAATGCCCCCCTTTGGCGACCATGACGGTGTCTAAGACGATGATCGGGATTGGATTGGTTTTTAGCAGGTGGTGGACGGTTGTGACTATCTCTTTATTCATGAGCATGCCCATTTTTACACTATCAATTTGAATATCTTGATAAAGCGTATTAAATTGGGCTTCAATAAATTCGGGCGAGATCGCTAATACCGCATCAACCCCTTGTGTGCTTTGTGCCGTTAGAGCCGTGATGACCGACATGCCATAGGCGCCGAGTGCAGAAAAGGTTTTTAAATCGGCTTGAATACCTGCGCCACCGCTAGGGTCAGATCCAGCAATGGTTAATGCAATTGTTGTCATAATAGTATTTCCTATTTAGCTTGTTTGATTTTGTTAATAAGCGATAACGTTGCTTGTTGAATATCTTTTTGGCCACAAATAGCCGAAACCACTGCAATACCGTCAATGCCTGTTTGGATGACATTAGTTACATTGTTTTCATCAATACCACCAATGGCAACAGCAGGGCGCTGCTTTAGTTCTACTAACTTGGTTAACTGTTCGGTTCCCAGTGCGGCCGTTGCATCTTTTTTGGTTGTTGTTGGAAAGATAGGACCAATACCAATATAATCAACCAGTTGCCAAGGAGTGGTATCAAGTTGTTGGCGATTAGATACTGAAAACCCTAACCATTTGTCTTTGCCAATAAGTTGGCGAGTGATATCGGCAGGTAAATCACTTTGTCCAATATGTACGCCATCGGCATTAACTGCTAAAGCAATATCGACATGATCATTTATAAATAATGGAATAGCTGTATCACTTAACGCTTCTTTCAATGCTAATGCTGCTTGATACCAATCTTTACCTGCCATTTCTTTTTCTGATCTTAACTGTATAGCGGTTACGCCGTTTTTGACAGCAATTTTTGTTGTATTGACCATACCACTAATACCACCACAGAGTAGTGGATCGAGCACTAAATAAAGGGTTAAATCCAATTGTTTTTTCATCTTCTATCCTTATTAAAGTGATGGATTAAATAGTGAGAGTTGATCTAATAGAGATACCGTAAAGGTGCCTAATCCTTGCTGTTTGTTGGCAAGTTCAGCGGATTTTTTCATCATAAAACATGCCGAGGCGGTAGCAGATAAAGGGTCAGGTGAATTGGCTATAAAAGCTGCTACCATGGCGGATAATGAACATCCTGTTCCCGTCACTTTCGTTAAAGCAATATCGCCCCCAGTTATGCTATATACGTTGTTACCGTTAGTGACATAGTCGATATCACCTGTCACTGCAACGATAGTTTGATATTTTTGCGCAAGCTCTTTGGCAGCGTTTAAAGCTGATTGGGTTGAGTCTTGACCATCAGGTCCTTTTGCCGATGAGTTTTGACCATTTAGTGTTAATATTTCTGAGGCATTACCACGTATTACCGTTGGTTTTAATGATAATAATTGATATGCAATTTCAGTACGATAATTAAGTGCAGGTCCTACCGCGACGGGATCGAGTACCCATGGTGTTTGTGTTTGCTGAGCTTTAGTCGCAGCTAATAACATGCTTGTGGCTATGTTGCTGTGAATGGTGCCAATATTAATAAGTAAACTATCGGCAATGGTAACAAATTCAGCGACTTCTTGCTCGGCAACAACCATTGCCGGTGATGCGCCAATAGCAAGTAGTATATTAGCGGTAAAATTTTGGACTACATCATTAGTTATGCAATGCACTAGTGGGCGTTGTTGTTTAACGTGGTGGATAAAAGAGGTTGCTTGGTTGGTTTTGAATGATTTGACTGTTGGCATATTTATTTCTTCCTTATTATCTGTGCATCTTGGGAAGAATTTGCCAATTTTGTGACTTGATGGCTTAGACTTCCCTACGCTGGCATAATCCAGATCAGGTTCAACGGGTAAAATCTCAGTTTTTTGTTGAAACAAAAAACACCCCGAGTCAAAATTTATTTGGTTATTATGAACTGACTATCTATTTTTAACAAGTTATTGTAATAATTTTTCGATGTCGGTAATTGCCTTTCTATCAGGTAAGAAGATGATAAGGTGATCGTTGTCTTCAATAGTTAGATCGGTATTGACAATAATGACATCCTCACCACGGACTACCGCCCCAATGGTTGCACCAGAAGGTATTTTTAAACTGTTAATATTTTTGCCAACCAGTCTTGATGTTTCACTATTACCATTGGCAACAATTTCGACAATTTCGGATTCACCTTGTCTTAATGAAACGACTTTAACAACGCCAGTTTGCCTTACATGGCTTAGTAGCTCTGAAATGGTGGCATGTTGTGGTGAAATTGCAATATCAATCACACTGTCATTAATTAGTTCAAGGTAGGCTTGGCGTTGAATCAATACAATTACTTTTTTAGCCCCCATCCTTTTGGCTAGCATGGATGACATGATATTGGATTCATCATCACTGGTGACAGCAATAAATAGATCAGTAAGTTCAACTTGTTCTTGTGAAAGCAATTCTTGATCCGATGATTCGCCGTGCAGAACTGTGGTATTAGTAAGTTGCTCAGCAATTAATTCGGCACGTTCGGCATTGCGTTCGATTAATTTTACTTGATAGTCGTTTTCTAAACGCTTTGCTAAAGTGACTGCCACGCCACCACCGCCACTAATGATGATTCTTTTATAAGGCTTTTCTAAGCGTTGTAACTCACTCGTCACAGCTTTGATATTAACTGGTGGGGTAATGAAATAAACCATATCACCGGCTTCAATTAGGGTTGATGCTAGTGGACGTATAAAGCGATTTTTGCGATAAATTGCGACAACCCGTGCTTCAACATGGGGTAAGTGCTCTTTAAGTCCAGACAGTTCACTGCCAACTAAAGCACCGCCATAATAGGCGGTAACGGCCACCAAACAGACTCGATTGTCATAAAAAGACGCAAATTGTAGCGCCCCCGGATATTGTACTAATTGACTAATATGATTAGTGATAAGGTTTTCTGGGGCAATAATATGATCGATGTTTATACAGTTTTTGTTGAAGCAGGAGTAATTTTCGTCATTGTATTCAGGCTCTCTAATACGTGCTACTTTTTGTGGAATGTGAAACATCACATGCCCAATCTGGCAGGCTATCATGTTGATTTCATCAGAATTAGTAACGGCAACAAGCATATCGGCTGATTCAGCGCCAGCGTCTTTTAGTACTTGTGGATAGGACGATTTACCACAAATCACCTGTAAATCAAAACGTTCTTGTAGTGATTGTAATTTATCATGGTTTTCATCAACCACTGTGACATCGTTTTGTTTTTCGGTAACGAGATATTCAGCAAGCGCACTACCTGTTTGTCCTGCACCGAGAATAATAATCTTCATAACTAATCCGCATATTTACATGGCTTTAATTATTGACAGTTTTTTTAGTCTATTAAAGCCATTGCATACTGTTTTATTTTTAGTGATAATCCGCTATTGATTTGGTAATTGTACAAAACCGATTGCATCATAGACCTTTTTCAATGTTGGTTCGGCTTTTGAACGTGCTTTTTCGGCACCTTCTTGCATGATTGAAAATAAGTAACTTTCGTCATCACGATACTCATGATATTTGGTTTGCAAGGTGGTTAGCATGTCAATAACTTGCGTTGCTACTTCGGTTTTTAAGTGACCATACATTTTACCTTCAAACTCTTTTTCAAGTTCGGCAATCGGTTTTCCAGTGACACCTGTCAAAATATCAAGCAGGTTTGAAACGCCAGCTTTATTTTTTATGTCGTAACGCACCGCTGGTGGTTCGTCAGAATCGGTCATTGCTCGTTTGATTTTCTTTTCGATCTCTTTAGGATTTTCAAGTAAGCCAATGACGTTATTGCGGTTTTCGTCTGATTTGGACATTTTTTTTGTTGGTTCTTGCAATGACATAACGCGGGCGCCTACTTTGGCAATAAATGGTTCTGGAACAGTAAAAATATCGCCATAAAGTGCATTAAAGCGCATAGCAATATCGCGCGATAATTCAAGATGTTGTTTTTGATCGTCGCCCACAGGTACTAAGTTGGCTTGATAAAGCAAAATATCGGCAGCCATCAGTACTGGGTAATCAAATAAACCGGCATTGATGTTTTCAGAATGACGAGACGATTTATCTTTAAATTGAGTCATACGGCTGAGTTCGCCAAAATAGGTGTAACAATTTAATGCCCAGCCTAATTCGGCATGTGCTGGGACGTGTGATTGTACAAAAATAGTGCTCTTTTTGGGATCAATACCGCAAGCTAAATAAAGCGCTAGTGTATCTAATGTGGCTTTGCGTAGTTTGTTGGGATCTTGGCGTACAGTGATCGCATGTTGATTGACGATACAATAAACGCAATCATATTCACCTTGCAGAGCCACCCAATTTTTTAATGCACCTAAATAGTTGCCAAGTGTTAGTTCTCCTGATGGCTGAGCGCCACTAAATACAATCGGTTTACTCATAATTTGTTCCTAATTTATGCTAATTATTTTTTTGCATCAGCTTTTGGCTGAGGTAATAATGTTAATATCTCTTTAAAATCATCCAATAAAAAATCAGGATTGCTAGTAGCAATCGAAACGCCATAGTTATAGCCATAGCTTAACGCAACGGTTGGGCAATTGGCATTTTGTGCTGCAGTGATGTCGTTTTTAGAATCGCCAACAAATAGAAGTTGATCACTAAACAGTCCAAAGGTTGCCATAACTTGATATAAAGGTGCTGGGTGTGGCTTTAATTTAATGACATCGCCCCCACCAAGTACTAATGAAAAGTACTCTTTTATACCTAAAGAAGTCAGTAAGGCTGGCAAAAATTGTGCCGGCTTATTGGTGACTAATGCCAATGGGTATTGGCTGTCATGCAGTGTTTTTAAGGTTGCTTTGACGTGAGGGAATAACTTGGTTTCGGCATCCATTACTTTATTATAATGTTGATTGAAAAGGTTTTTTGCTTTTGAAAAAAGTTCGCCAGAAGGCGTTGTGCCAATTGCATTAAATACCCGTTCCAACATGATATCAATACCATTACCTACAAAGTTTTTGATCTGTTCGTTGCTGATTGTCGGTAGGGTTAAGTCGGCCAACATTTTTTGTGCCGCTAGTGCAAGCCCGGGTACGCTATCAACAAGGGTACCGTCTAAATCAAAGGCGATTGCTTGAATGTCATTTAGTTTATGCATGTGTCACTCCTGCTAACTCTTTACGCATTGCATCAATAACAGCTTTATAATTCGGTTGGTTAAATATGGCTGATCCAGCAACAAACATGTCTGCGCCTGCTTTGGCTATTTCTGCAATATTTTCGACTTTTACGCCGCCATCAACTTCTAAACGAATATCGCGCCCAGACTCTATAATACGCTGTTTTACTTGTTGTATTTTTTTGATGGTGGAAGGTATAAACGATTGCCCACCAAAGCCTGGATTAACGCTCATAAGTAAAATGATGTCAATTTTTTCTATAATATAATCTAGACAATTAAGCGGTGTTGCTGGGTTGAGTACAATACCGGCTGTGCAACCATGATCTTTAATTAACTGTAATGAACGATCCAAATGTACAGTAGCTTCTGGGTGAATGGATATGTTGGTTGCGCCTGCTTTGGCAAAAGCGGTGATGAGTTCTTCAACCGGTGATACCATTAAATGGACGTCAATAGGTGCAGTAATGCCATATTCTCGCAGTGCTTTACAAAACATGGCTCCCATTGTGAGGTTTGGTACAAAATGGTTATCCATGACATCGAAATGGATAACATCGGCTCCTGCATCGAGCACTTTTTGAGTGTCTTCACCAAGACGAGCAAAATTAGCTGATAATATTGATGGCGCAATAATGTATTTTTTCATAACCTACCTCTCATAACTTTCATTATAGTTAAGCCTGTTTATGGCTTTTTATATAATGCTAAAATCTCATCGATTTTTTTGCGACCTTCACCTGCGCAACTAATTGAGCGTCGCATTTCTGCTCGATATAGCTGACTTGCTTTGCTGTAAAGGGTCATTGTGTAATCAGTATAATGATTAGACACTAGCACTGGTATATTTTTTTTATATGCCATGTTTTCGGCTAATTTTGATAAGTTTTTATGCTCTTCAAATCCAAATATATTTGAATAATAAGCTGTAAAACCCGCTGATTCATTTGGGGATATATAGGGCGGATCACAATAAATTACTGAATTTTGTTTTGCTTGCTTCATTACTTCGTAATAAGGTGCACAAATAAACTGGGCCCTTTGCGCTTTTTCTGCAAAAAAATAGAGTTCTTTTTCTGGAAAATAAATAGTTTTATAACGTCCGAATGGTACGTTAAATAGCCCCCTATTATTATAACGGCATAGACCGTTGTAACAATGTCGATTTAAATAGACAAATAAGAGTGATCTAAAATATTGGTCTTGACTACCATTGAATACATCACGCAACTGATAAAATGCATCAGGGTGGTTATTTTGAGCAGTAAATAGCAATCTAAGGTCATGAATAAACTTATCAGGACTCGATTGTAATAATTTAAATAATGAAATTAAGTCATGATTGATATCCGCTAAAATATAACTTTTGTAGTTAGTATTTAAAAACACGGAGCCAGCGCCGACAAAAGGTTCAATCAGTTGATCGCCTTCTGGTAGATACCGTTTAATTGTGTCTACAAGCTCATATTTTCCTCCAGCCCATTTTAAAAAGGCTCGTCGCTTCTTCAACGGATACTCCTGTTTGTCTTTGCTCGGATAAATAAACGATATCCTTGATTATTTTGCTGCTTTTTCTTTATTAATCGTTGCACCAGATTTAACCCATGGTTTGTCTTTTTGTAGTGCACTTGGTAAAGACTTAATTGCTTTATGTGCTTCTTCAGATGATGAGTAATTGCCTTTTATTAAAATATACCATTTTTCATTATTACGTTTAGTTTCATAAACTTGGTAATTAGTTATTTTATGTTGGTTAATAAATTTTTTTAGCCCATCAGCTGATTTAGATGCAGTAAGCTGTATGCTATAACTGTTATCTTTTAGCTTTAAATTATTTGTCGTAGTTACATTTTTATCAGGTTTATGATGAGATGTTTTTCCATTGATGTTGCCTTTATTTTCTCTAGTTTTAGCCGGATTTGCTTTAATGTTATTTGAATTTTCAACACCATTTGTATTGGATGGAGGTATAACCGGATTGGTTGGTACCTCTGGTCTATCTTTTGGATTGCCATTTGAGTTTAAATTATGGTTTACATCATTAGGTATTTCGGAACTTTGCTTGTTACCTTGTGTATTTGGCTCTGCATTTTGTTCTGAGTTGGTTTGTTCCGGGTTCATGGGCATCTCATCTTGTCCATGTGTAACGGAGTCACTTGGTACTTGCGATCCTTCAACACCATTAATTTCTGGTGGCGTTAATGGTGTTGGTTCATTTTTGTTTGAAGAGCGAAACAAAACTAGACTAACCAATAATAGAATAATGACAACTGCCAGACCAAGTAGAATTCGCTTTTTCTTAAAACAATCTTGTAGCAATTTTGGTAATTTTGATGAGAGTATAGCGCCTTTATTAGGTTGTTCAGATATATAACGATCTTCTCTATCTACACGCATTTCTACTCCTTAACCTATTAGTAGGTTTATTGCCTTGCTATAACTTGCCATCGTAAGTGAAAATGATGGTCTAAATTTGCTCTATTTGATCAATGATATAACCAGCAACACCTTTGGCACTTTGTTCATCAGTCTTAATTGTAATATCGGCAATTTCTTCATAAAGTGGTTCGCGTTTATCGGCTAGCTCTTCGTAAAGTTCACGCGGGGTGTTACTACCTTGTAATAGTGGGCGACGTTTATCTTTTTGTGTTCTTGCCATTTGCTTTTCAATCGTTGTTTCAAGGTAGACAACAATTCCACGAGCAGATAATCTATTGCGTGTTTCTTTAGATAAGACTGAACCTCCACCCGTTGCAAGAACGACGCCTTGTTTTTCTGTCAACTCATTAATGACTTTTTCTTCTCTGGCACGGAATCCTTCTTCCCCTTCTAGATCAAAAATCCATGCGATATCAGCGCCTGTACGTTTTTCAATCTCTTGATCTGAGTCAAAAAAATCCATGCCTAACTGTTGTGCAATTTGTCGGCCTATTGTGCTTTTTCCTGCCCCCATTGGGCCAATTAGAAAGATATTTCGCTTTTCTGCCATTGTAGTTTCATCATCTATTAATTTTGGTTAAAATATACAACACAATATCATGCGCTATAACTTTATAGTGTTATTCGCGTTATCACTGTGTAACTTTTCTTGGATCTCCGTCTAACGACAAAAATTTAGGTCGGTAATTATCTCAATAGATAGCACCTTTTGGCAATAGGTATTTATCAATAGTTTTAGTTAATACCCGCTTGGTGCAAATCATGGATGTTTAAAGCGCCTACTAATTCGCCTTCGCTGTTAACAACGGGAGCTGCGGTAATGTTATGATCATTAAATGATTTTAGTGCTTCAACCGCTTTCCAATTTTCAGGGATGCGATGTCCAGGGCTGGTCATAACTTCCATAATGCTATCTTGTAATGTACCATTTTTTAATAATAATCGACGTAAATCACCATCGGTAAATACGCCAATTATTTTATTGTTATCTTGACAAATTGCAACTAACCCCACACCTGTACGGCTTAATTCTAGCATAGCATCAAATACCGTTGCAGTTTGCGAAATTTTCGGAATTCGATCGCCGGTACGCATTACATCTCTCACATGGTTAAGTAATTTAGCACCTAAGCTACCAGCAGGGTGAGAGCGTGCAAAATCTTCCTCTTTAAAGCCCCGTGCGCGCATTACAGCGATCGCAAGAGCATCACCCATTAATAATGTGTTGGTTGAACTTGATGTTGGCGCAAGTCCCATTGGGCAAGCTTCTTTTTCAATTGAAATATCAAGAATGGCCTGAGCTGATTTTGCTAGTGGCGAATCTAATCCTCCAGTAATAGCAATAACCGGTACATTCATTTCGGCAAGAATAGGTAAAATTAAATTAAACTCCTTGGCTCGGCCCGAGTAAGAAATTAAAACGGCTACATCGTTTGGTGTAACCATCCCTAAATCGCCATGCAAGGCTTCCGATGGATGCATAAAAAAAGCTGGACTACCTGTACTTGCTAATGAAGCGGCAATTTTTTTACCTATATGCCCAGACTTTCCAATACCTGAAACAACCACTTTACCGTTGGTGCTTAAAATAAGCTGACATGCGTTAACAAAATCGTTACCTAGTCGATCTGGTAATTTTTGCGCTTCGTGTATCTCTAATTCAAGAAGCTCTCGACCATATTGTAATAATTTATTCATTTCAATTAGCCTATCGAATGAAAATAAGTGTTCAGTGAATTTATAACCGTTAACAAAGGAAAAACGATGATAAAAGTTCAATTACTACCAGTTTAACAATTAACGGTTGAATATTCAAAAAAGTGTGTATTTTTTTAACAATATCTACCTATTATCTTTTAATAATCTAAAATCCTAAAGCGACTTTTATTCCCAAAGTTATTAAAATGATACCCAGTAATTTATCAATGATAAATTGAATTTTAAAATAACGGCGTTGTACGCTTTGTGTTTGAAAAATCAACACGACAAAAGGCCACCAAAATATAGCTTCAATCCAAATAATCAAGGCAACGATGAGTTTATCAAATGTTGATGATTCTGCATTAAGAACTTGAGTAAAGGTTGCTAAAAAAAACAACGTTGCTTTAGGATTAAGTAAATTACATAAAAAACCTTGCATAAAGGCTGATTTTTCTGAAATTGATTGTTTTGTTTGTTGTTTACCTATATAGGTCGTATTTGGTTTTGAGGCAATTAGAGCCTTTATACCAAGCCATATTAGGTAAGCAGCACCCGCATAACGTAAAGCATTATAAAGTAGCGGTGTGGTGGTGATAAGCACTGCAATGCCTGCAACACAATAGCTCATATGAACTAAGATAGCTGTAATGACACCTAAACAGGTGAGTAATGCTATTTTGCGGTTATAACTTAAGCTGTTTTTTAACACCAAAAAGAAATCAGGTCCAGGCGATATCATACCTAGAAAACTAATCGTAGAGACTAAAATTAATGTATCAAATGCCATTTTGTACGCCTATTTGAACACTTGTGCTGAATTATTGATCGTTGCAATATTGGATTTATTTTGTTCAATAAACTGTTTTTTATCAAAATTAGGCTTGGTTAAATAGTCAGTCAAAAATTTGGCATTACTTTCAATTTGTGCGCCGTTTAAAATTAAACGCGGCAAATCTATTTGATAAATGGTCTGATCAGGTGTTTTTTGTAGATCTTGTGTGCGTGCATTTGTTAATAAATAAAGTTTGCGTTCTTTTTGTGAAAGACGATTGATTGTTGGTGTGCCAGAACCCATCATTAAGTGATCTGGAAAAATGTAAAATACCGTGTTTTCCAATAATCCTTTATCTTTTAATTGTTGGATAAAAAGCCCTAAGTTATGATCCAATGATGCTGCAACAAACGACATATTATCTGCTTTTGGTGAAATAACTGAGCGCATTCTTTCATCATCAAAACCATTTGGTGCATGGGTTGAAACAGTCGAAACAAATAAAGCAAAGGGTTTGTTCGCTTCGCGCATTTCGCTAATTTGTTTTTGCGCAACATCAAAAATATCTTTGTCATATAACCCAAAAGGTGCTGCTGGATATTGCCCAACATAGTTTTTTTCTGAAATAACTTGCATACCAAACAGCTCAGCAGTATGACCAATACCAGCAAAATCAGGGCTTGCCATTACATAACGGGTTTGATACCCCGCTTGTTTAAGCACATCCCCCAAACTAACTAAGTTTGTTTTATCTGCACGCATTAATGGTGATGTGGTATAGCCGCCAATTAAAAAAGGCATACCGGTCATATAAGTATACATTGATGCGGTAGTCCAACTGCTACCAGGGCTCATTGGCATATTGGCAAAAAAAGTATAATCTTGGCGAAGTTGTCGTAAATTAGGCGTTATGTTGTCAAAATCAAAAAAGCCTTGTTCAAACGATTCTAAAGATAGCACAATAATATTTTTACCCTGATGACTAACAAGCTGATTTTTATTAGTATAGTTAGTCATATTGAGTGATTGTAACGCTTGATCAAATGGCTTACGAGGGGCACTTGTCACTTGATAGATTTCGTATAAACGGCTTAGTGGTCCATTGTGATAACTAATTGATACAATTGCTATAACGGCTAATAATAAACGAACAATTAAAGGGCATTTGTGTTTGCACCAATTCGCTAGTTTTGATAGTAAAAAAATAAGGGTAAAAAAAACGACAATAACCAAAGCAGCTTGTAATTTAAAGATAAATAGCCCTTCAATAATGTCATTAACGTTTAAATTCACATAAAACTGATAATCAATAAAGCCACCACTAAAGTAGATAGAAGTGAGCTCCATTACGATAAAGACTGTGAATAATGTTATGCTTAAAAATTGCCACTTTTTTTGTTTAAAAAATGTGGCAAAAACAATTGCGATAATAAAAAGTGGTAAAACAATCAGTGTCGATAATGGCATAAAATGTGTTGCTCAATTTATTCAAGAATCAATTTTGCTTAAGTATATACTTAATGCGCAAAAAAATAAAAATATCGGTTAATTTCGTATTATAAAATGCCAATAAAAATAGTGTTACTATGGGGCAAAATGATAATTGTTACTATTTGATGTTGATAATTGATGTCATTCGCAATAAGATATCCCTATTCCATTATTATGATGTCAGGGGTTGCTATGCCGTGTTTTATACGGAAAGTCATTGCCATTTTATCTTTATTTTGCTTCTTTTTTTGTTATGCCGATATTACATTACCAACACCACAAACTAGAGATGGCATGAGTTTGTTTGAAAGTTTGAAAAAGCGCTCTTCAACGCCTGGAGGTGGTTTCCCTGCTGGTCAAGTGGCTGATGATGAACTTTCAACTGTGCTTTGGGCGGCAAGTGGTTTAAACCGAGGCAAAAACGGTTGGACTGTGCCAATGGCTAATGGTAATCCTCCTTACGTACGAATTTATGTTGCCGGTGAAAAGGGCACTTTTTTATATGAGTGGGAAGGACATTATTTAAAAGAAATTAATAATAAAGATATTCGTGCTGATATTGGTTTACAAAATTTTACTAAGCGAGCGGCTTATTCGTTGATTTTTGTGTCAGATGCGCATGCATTTACGGATATCAATCCAGAACAAATTGCTAATTTTAGTTACACAGCTGTTGGCGCAATGAGTCAAAATGCCTATTTAGCTGCGACAGCGTTGAAATTAAGCGCCCGTTATATTCATTCTATTAAACCAGACGTCATCATCCAAGAGCTAGAATTACCCGAAGGCAGTAAACCACTTGGTATGCTTTTATTAGGAAAATAAGAGGTAATAACGGAATATGAAAAGATTTATTACACTTGCTTTGCTTCTTATTGCAAGCTTAATGGCCTTTGCACCATCGTCTTATGCGGTAGAAAAAAAATATGAAAGCTGGAATGCCATTATTAGTGAAATGGATGTCATTTTAAATGACGCTTATGATATCTACTTTATGAAAGATGTTGAGCGTGCCAAAGCTCGTGTTAATAATGCCTATTTTGGCTTTTATGAAAAGCACGGGGTAGAGCGTGCTGTTATGTCTTATATTTCGGGTAAGCGTGGCACTGATACTGAATATCAATTTGCTAAAATTAAGCGGTTGATGAGTGATGGTGCACCAAATAAAGCTGTTCGTGTTGAGATAGATACAATTTTAAAAATGTTGCATGAAGACGCTAACGAATTGGATGGCAAAAAAGAGAGTGGTTGGGGCGTTTTCTTTGCTTCATTTATTATTATATTCCGAGAAGGCTTAGAAGCGATTTTAGTCATTGCAGCAATTTCAGCTTATCTTGTTCGTTCTGGGAATATGCCAATGGTGAAAGTAGTTTATATGAGTTCACTTGCTGCTGTTTTTGCCAGTGTACTTGCTGCGATAGCACTCCGATCTGCAATTACAATCAGTGGCGCTAATCAAGAAATTATAGAAGGTTCGGCAATGTTACTTGCAACAGTGGTGTTGTTTTTTATTAGTAACTGGATGTTTTCTAAAGCCGAAGCTGAAGCGTGGAAGAGTTATGTCCAAGGTAAAGTGCAAACAGCAATTTCATCAGGAAGTCGTTTTGCATTAGGTTTTGCCGCTTTTTTAGCTGTTTTTCGAGAAGGTGCTGAAACGATCTTATTTTATCAAGCCATGTTAGTTGATGCTCAAGATCATATGGATAAGGTTTGGTATGGACTAGCCGTTGGAACAATTGTGTTGGCAGTGATTTTTATGGTGATTCGTTTTGGCTCAATGAAACTGCCGATTAAACCATTCTTTATTGGTACTAGTATATTAATGTATGTTATGGCAATTGCTTTTGCTGGTGGTGGAGTGAAAGAGTTGCAAGAGGCTGATATTATTTCGGTTACTCCTGTTGATTTTGTTCATTCTGTTGAGATTTTAGGTATTTATCCAACACTAGAGACATTAATTCCACAAGTCATTATGGTGTTTATTGTGGCGTTTGCAGTTATATATTACATATTTAAGCCTAGTCATAAAAATTATAAGAGTTAATAATATAATTCATTTAAAAGAATGGTTTGAAGAGTGAACGGATTTGCCACCAATAAAATAGAGACAAGCCTTTAGGAATATTTGTTAAAAAAGTTGTTAAAAAGAAAGTGAAGGAGTTTTCAATGAAAAAATTAGTATTATCTGCGGGTATTGCTTCAATACTTGCGTTATCTTCGTTTGCTCACGCAGCAGCGCCAGCGCCAGGTGAACAAAAAGGTTTTGAAGAGTTCCCAATCGGTGATGAAGTCACTGTTGGTCCATTACATATTGGCGCAGTTTATTTCCAACCTGTTGATATGGAACCGGCTGGAATGGGTGGTTTGCCAGCTTCAAAATCAGATATGCATATTGAAGCAGATATCTCTGCTGCAGAAGGTAACAAATTAGGTTATGGCGTTGGTGATTTTGTCCCTTATTTGACCGTTAAGTATAAAATACAAAAAGAAGGTAGCGATAAAGCGATCGAAGGTAACTTTATGCCAATGAACGCATCGGATGGCCCTCACTATGGTAATAATATTAAACTTGATGGTGCAGGTAAATATAAAGTCACGTTTACGATTGAAAATCCTGAAAAACAAGGTTATTTATTACACGTTGATAAAGAAACAGGGGTAGAAGGTCGCTTCTGGACTAAACCGATTGAAGTTTCTTGGGACTTTGATTATATTCCACGTGCATGGTAATTGTGTTTTAAACACTAAATATAATTATATTTGATAATTAATAGTCAGTTATTGGTGAGCATTATGCTCACCAATAACATTTGTAATCACTAGGCAATGAATATGCTTCAATACCTTATCAATATTACCGATAATACTTTCGTTCCGGCCATGATGATGGCACTACTTAGTGCAGTAGTTGTGAAATCAATACCTAATCATAGTAAAAAAATTATTTTATTCGGTTTTATAGTGGGATTTGTTGCTGCCTTAGTCTATGTCGTTTTAAAACGCAATACGGGTTTTGCTGTTCGTGAATTTTATGATCTTGGGGTAATTATACCTTGGGTTATTATTGCTATACCCGTTGTAATAGGTATTTGTTTACAAAAATCTACTGATAATTGCATTGGACGTGTTGGCAATGCTGTATTGATAGTGCTATTTGTAGTAGGTATTGGCTCGATCAGTGCTCAATATTTACCTAATTTAATGCTTTACCCGTTCGAATTTGCAGTTGGTATGGATTCTATCTTTAATCATGACTACTTATTTAAGTGGGTAGGCTATGGGTTTGCTCTGCTGGTTATTTTGTTAACGGGGCTGTTTGTTTATCGTGCTTGTGGTCGATTGTCGACTAAATTTGTTTTTACCATTACTGCATTGTCGATTATTATTTTTGCTATTCAAAATAGCATTAATATTTTACAAATTTTAATTGTTAGACGTTTTATTTCAACACAGCCTTGGATGATGAAGTTGGTTATTTTCATTCTTGGACATATTAACTTTTTTATCTTTATTTTTATGGCTATAGTGATTTGTTTAGCCATTGCTTTATACATCAAGTCTAAAACAACCTCGTTAGTGGGTAGTAATCCAGCTCAAATTCGCAAACTAAAAGCGCAATTACACAGCAATAGAAGAAGTGCCTTAATGATTATGGCGGGTACCGCAATCACTGCTTATACTGTAACGCGTGCGCGTTATATTTTTGATAAAGGGGTAGAGCTTACACCAGCAGAGCCAGTGACCCCTAATACCCATGGCTTAATTGTTATTCCCCTTGATCAGGTGAACGATGGTAATTTACATCGTTATGGTTATAAAACAACGGATGGTACTTTAGTCCGCTTTATTATTATCAAAAAAAGCGAAAATGCTTATGGTGTTGGATTTGATGCTTGTGATATTTGTGGTGCAAGTGGTTACTACCAACGCGGTAATCAAGTGGTATGTAGTTTGTGTGATGTAGTCATGAATATTGCAACGATTGGATTTTCGGGTGGGTGTAACCCTGTCCCACTTAAATACGAAATTATTGACGGCAATATGGTGATTCGCCCTGCGAATCTTGAAGCAGAAAAAAGTCGTTTCAAATAAAGCGTATTAAAAGGAATAGGTTATGTTTCGCAGAATGTTATGTAGTGTATTAGTTCACCAAAAAAAGAAACTCTTTCTTATTGCCCTAACGGTTGCTTTGGGCGTTTCGCTTGCTACCGCCATGTTAAATGTGATGTTTGACGTGGGGGATAAAGTGAACCAAGAATTAAAAGCCTATGGTGCTAATCTCAATATCGTTCCTCGTGGTAGTTCTGTAATTAGTGAAATGTATCAACTTGATAACAATGATAAAGGGCAAGCTGTGCAGTATATTAAGCAAGATGAACTTGTCAAAATTAAGATGATATTTTGGGCCTATAATATCGTTGATTTTGCGCCTTTTCTAACAACTCAAGCGACCTTTCATGATAACCCTATTACGGTGGTGGGCACTTGGTTTAATAAACATCTTAATATACCAACTGGCGATCAGGTTGATACGGGCATGTTAGCTATGAAATCGTGGTGGACAATTGACGGTAAGCCCATGACCGATGACAATTTGCAAGGTGTGATGGTAGGTGAAACTGTTGCGAAACAGTGGAATTTAAAGCTAGGTGATACGATAGATATTATCTCAATGCAAAACAACAAAAAGCTTACTCTGACAGTGAATAATATTTTTCATAGCGGGGGCGTAGAAGATGCTCAAATTTATGTATCGTTACCCGTTGCACAAGATCTTGCCAATAAAAAAGGGCTGGTTGAGCGTGTTGAGGTGAGTGCATTAACCACCCCCGAAAACGAATTAGCGCGCAAAGCGGCGCAAGATCCGAATAGCTTATCTAGAACCGAGTGGGACACATGGTATTGTACCGCTTATATCAGTTCAATAGCTTATCAACTTGAAGAATTAATGCCTGATGTTAGAGTCAAAGCTATTATGCAAGTGGCTGAATCTGAGGGGGCAATATTACAAAAAACACAATTATTAATGTTATTGCTGACTATCTTATCGTTGATTTGTTCGGCATTGGCGATTTCAAATTTGGTGACAGCTAATGTTATTGAACGTAGTACCGAAATTGGCTTATTAAAAGCGCTTGGCGCAACCAATACAGCGGTTGCGATGTTAATATTAACTGAGATCTTAATTATTGCCTTACTTGGTGGTTTTTTTGGTTACTTTATTGGGCTTGGCTTTGCGCAAATCATTGGTCATACCGTATTTGGATCGTTTGTTCAGCCTAAAATGATCATTGTGCCTTTAGTCCTAATTATGGTTAGCTTGATCACCTTGTTAGGTAGCTTACCGGCATTGCGTATTATGATGTTTTTACGTCCAACAGATGTGCTACATGGTCGATAAGGTGAAAGGTCACTATCATGATGAATAAAAATAGACGCTTTATTATTAAAACGGTGTTTAGTTCACTTATCCGCCGCCGTTCTCGTATAGCTATTGCTTTGCTTGGTGTTGCAATTGGAGCAACAGTGCTCCTTGGTATGATTACGCTTTGTTATGATATACCACGGCAAATGGGGCAAGAGTTCCGTTCTTATGGTGCTAATCTTCTATTGTTACCCGCTAATAATCAGCCAACGGTGGCAATGACGGATGTTAATAATGCGGTGAGTTTTTTGCCAAAAGATAAATTACTTGGCGTGACCCCGTTTCGTTATGAGTCAATTCGCAGTAATCAACACCCTTATACTATTGTGGGAACAGACTTTAAGCAAGTAACTAAAACCAGTCCTTATTGGCACATTGAAGGTACGTTGCCACAAAATCCACATGAAATAATGATTGGTACCGATATTGCTAATTTCGCTAAGTTAACCATTGGTAGCCCTATGACCATTTCGGGTAAATCTAAACAAGACTCACGTTTTGATGAGGACCTGAAAGTCACCGGCATTGTCAAAACAGGGCGCTCTGAAGATGGTTTTATTTTTATTGACTTACATGATTTAGAACAGTTATTTGAAGAAAGAGAACAAGCCGAAGTAGTCGAAGTGAGTATTACGGCAACTGAACTTGAGTTACAGCAGTATATTGAGACACTCAAACAACAATCCAGCACAATCGATCCTCATTTGATTAAATGGGTGACAAAATCCGAAACTCTGGTACTTGGTAAATTATCCTCGTTACTTTATTTAGTCACTTTTGTTGTATTAATACTAACTATGATTTGTGTGGCCACCACCATGATGACTGTGGTCATGGAGCGCCGCAAAGAGATTGGTCTTAAAAAAGCAATCGGGGCAACTAACCAAAGTATCGCAAAAGAGTTTTTAGCCGAAGGATTAGTTTTAGGTATCGTTGGTGGCATGATTGGGGCTATTTGTGGGTTTATTTTTGCGCAAATCATCAGTACCAATGTGTTTGGTCGTTCAATTATTATTGAGTTTTATCTAATTCCAGTCACCATTATTATTTCGGCGATAGTTACGGTG
Source organism: Gilliamella bombicola (assembly GCF_900094945.1). Classification (GTDB taxonomy): domain Bacteria; phylum Pseudomonadota; class Gammaproteobacteria; order Enterobacterales; family Orbaceae; genus Gilliamella; species Gilliamella bombicola. The sequence continues at coordinate 187,056 of NZ_FMAQ01000001.1, read as the reverse complement.
ATTGCGTGTTTAATTCCGGTAAAACGTGCACTTGAGGTCGAACCAGCGTTAGTTTTACGTGGTGAATAGGATATAAAGTATGAATATACTCGAAGTAAAAAATGTGTCTAAGATTTATGGTTCACTGCATGCATTGTCTGAGGTGAATCTAACGGTTGAGGAAGGGAATTGGTTATCGATCATGGGACCATCTGGTAGTGGTAAAACGACTTTGATGAATATCATTGGTTGTATGGATAAACCTTCACTTGGTTCGGTTATTCTCGATGGACAAGATATTACTCAGCTTTCTTTGTCCCAATTGACAGAAATTCGCCGAGATAAGATAGGCTTGATTTTTCAACAATTCCATCTAGTACCGTATTTAACAGCACTAGAAAATGTTATGGTCGCCCAGTATTATCATAGTATGGTCGACGAAAAAGAAGCCATGCAAGCACTTGAGCGGGTAGGGCTTGCCGCCCGTGCTAAGCACTTACCGCGACAGTTATCGGGGGGAGAACAGCAACGAGTTTGTATTGCTAGGGCATTAATTAATTATCCTAAGTTAATACTAGCCGATGAACCAACTGGTAATTTAGATGAAAGCAATGAAGCGATGGTTATGAATTTACTACATCAACTGCACGAAGAAGGCAGTACAATCATTGTGGTTACTCACTCACCAGAAGTATCAAAACATGCTCAAACCACAGTAGTACTGGAGCACGGCAAAGTCGCGCGTATCATTAATAATTAACCAACAAAAGGTTGTCGTATATGAAAAACCGTATTATTTCGTCAAGTATCTTTATTGTCCTTGGTGTATTAATTATTTTATTTCCATTATATATCTTACCTGTTTGCCCACCGCCTGAAAATGCTGTGATGCCAGTTGATACAATGAGTCATACCATGAATGATTCAATGGGTGGCACGGTAAGTAATGCTATGGATAGAGCAAGTAGTGAGCTTGCCCATAGCGGACACATGCATGCTGCTGGTGCAGGGAAAATCATGAAGTGTTTTTGGACAGCAAGAGCTGAAATTGGTGTCGGTTGTTTAGTCATTGCCATTGGCGTATTACTACTGATTAGTCGTACTGTTTTTGTTCGAATGGGATTAAGCATGGCTCTTGCCTGTATTTCTTTATTAGCTATGGCTATTCCAACCATTTTAATTGGTGTCTGCTCAAACGAGATGATGCGATGCAATATGGGCTCTAAACCAGCTTTGGTGTTGTTATCTAGCTTATTATTTATTGTAGCTGTAGTTAACACTTATTACTTAAATAAAAAGACTAAAAATCGATAGCTAATTGTTAGCAAACATCAACCATACTCATCTTTGCCTGATATAGGCAAAGATAGCCTTTTAATAAAACAAGCAGGAAGTCATCATGCAAGAAAAACCGCTCACCATGGCCAATTTAGCGTGGCGAAACATTCAGCGACGACCATTTCGAAGTTGTTGTTTGATTATTATCATTATGCTTTTTTCTGCAACGCTATTTGGTGGTAGCGTGCTGATGAAAAATCTTAGTCTTGGTATTTCGGGCATGGCTAACCGATTGGGGGCTGATATTCTTATTGTACCTTATGGTTATGAAAAAAATATGGAAGTTGCTCTATTGCGTGGTGAACCGAGTAGCTTTTATTTAAAAGTCGATTTAATTGATAAAATCAAAGGTATCAAAGGCATTGATGCTATTTCACCCCAGCTATTTATAGCTTCATTAAATGCGGGATGTTGCACAACAAAAGTACAGTTAATCGGGTTTGAACAGCAGAGTGACTTTGTGATAAAACCTTGGCTACAATCGCAACTGACGCAACCGTTAACCGACAATCAAGTGGTTGTAGGTGCTAAAATTAACTCACAAGTCGGGGATGAAATCATATTTTTTAATCATCCCTTCAAAATTGCCGCTAAAATGGATAGTACAGGGATGGGATTTGATACCTCTGTCTTTATGACTATGTCTGCAGCACAATCATTAATGAAAAATGCAAAATTAATTGAAGGGGATGTTGACCATTTTGCTGATTATGCCTCGTCGATTTTTATTAAGGTCAATTCAGATTATCAACCTAAAGATATTGTTAATCAAATTATGCCCAGATATGCCATGGACTATAATATCGATTTTGTTATGACCAAAGGAATGCTAAGCAATATCGCTAAATGGTTAACAGGCTTTTCAACCATTGTCTATAGCTTATCGGCTATTTTTTGGGTGTTAGCCATTATTGTGATTTTTGTGATATTTTCTTCAACCTTAAATGAACGCAAGCGTGAAATTAGTTTATTACGAATACTGGGCGCTTCACGTCGAGATTTAGTTAACATGTTGTTGCGTGAATCGTTAATTATCAGTGCATTAGGTGGAATTGCAGGCATTTTCATTGCGGCAGTATTACTTTATGCATTTAGTTTATTAATCTGCCAATCTATTGGTTTGCCATGTATGAATATTTCGCTATTTGATGCAGTGTTGTATGCAATTGTTGTTTTTATTCTGACGCTAATTATTGGTCCTTTATCAAGCATTTATGGTGCCTTATCAATGACTAAATTTGATACTTATAGTACTCTTAGAGAGGGCGAATAATAATGTTACTGAATGTTAAAAATCTACGTAAAGATTACACAAGAGGACAACAAACCTTTTCAGCAGTGAATAATGTTAGTTTTTCAATGACAAAAGATGACTTTATTTGCATTATGGGTAAATCGGGCAGTGGAAAAACCACGTTACTTAATATGATTGCAGGTTTACTGACGCCAACACAAGGCAAAATCACTATTAATGATACTAATTTGTTTGAGCTTAATGATCAGCAAGTTTCTGCCTTTCGCAATCAGCATATTGGTTATATTCCTCAAGGTAGCAGTTTGTTGCCTAATTTAACGGCAATTGATAATATTCGACTGCCTTTTTATTTAACTAAGCGAGAAAACCAAAATCCCTTAAATGAAGCCAAGAGTTTGCTTGAAAAAGCCAAAATAAGCCACTTACAAGATGCGTATCCAGCTAATATGTCTGGTGGTGAAATGCGTCGTATTGCGATACTGCGAGCACTAATTTGTAGACCTCAAATAATTATTGCCGATGAGCCAACCAGTGATCTTGATGAAGAGAGTGCAACCGAGATTATGCAATTACTTACTCAAATTCATCAACAAGGTACAGCGTTATTGATTGTTACTCATGATCACGATGTTGCCCATTATAGTCAGAAAGTTATGAAAATGTCAGCAGGGCGATTTATTGATTAATGGGTTTATTTATTAGCTCAATTGTTGTATTAAAAGTGGATTACAGCCCATTTCGATCATAATTTTATTGAGTTTTAGTAATGGCAATCCAACCAATGAATTAATATCATCGCCTTCTAGTTTATCAAACAGGGTAATGCCCAGTTCATCACATTTAAAACTGCCAGCACATTGTAAAGGCATCTCTTTGCTAATGTAGGCATCAATTTCTGAATCAGTTAAGTGCCGAAAGGTCACTTTAAACGGTTCGCAAATGGTGGTTTGTTGTTGAGTTTTGGTATTAATTACTGTCATACCAGTATAAAAATAGAAGGCTTTACCGCTGCTTTGTCGAAGCTGTTTGTGGGCATTATCAACCGTATGCGGTTTGCAAACAATATTACCGTCTAATACGCCGACTTGATCCGATCCTATAATTAAGCTATTCGGGTAGTCTGTCACTAATGACTGCGCTTTAAGCTTAGCTAGCCGAACCACCAATTGCTGAGCTGATTCGCCGACTAGCGGTGTTTCATCGCATACAGGTGGCACACACTCAAAAGGGATAGCTAATTTTTCAAGTATCTTTTTACGTGATGGTGAAGTCGAGGCTAATATGATTCTCATTTTAATTATCTCTTAAAATCCAAGCTGAAGGATGCGCATTAAAACCGATATGAGCATAATAATCAACTGCCTGTGGTGCAGCTAGTAGAGTAATTGAACATGATTTGTCAGTATTGTTTTTCACTTCTTTAATTAATTGCTTTCCGATGCCTTGTCGTTGATAATTTTCATCCACCGCGAGATCTGCCAAATAGGTGATATAAACAAAATCCGTTAAACAACGCGCAATGCCAATCAATTTATCATCATGCCAAGCAGTTACCACCAAATTCGCATTATCTAACATAGCTTGAAAGCGTACGGTATCGGTAAGTGGACGACGTTTGCCTAATGAACAATGACGATAAAGGGTGGTGGCTTGTTCTAGTGTCGGTTTGACATCAGAACGATAAATAATGCAATTCATGTTGATCTCCAGCATAAAACGAATAAAAATAATTAGGGATTACATTTAAAATTAGTATCATACTAGCAAGGTAAAACCTATTTTAGTTTCGCTGAATATATAATCTAATCTATAACAAAGCAAGGAGGGAGTTATGTACAAAAAAATTTTAGTTCCTATCGATGTGCTTGAAGATGAATTAACTAAAAAAGTCATTCCACATGTAGAGTGCTTAGCCAGATTGTCTAATGCGCAAGTCATCTTTTTTCATGCCTTGCCTGTTTCATCGGCTATTATCAATGCTTACTCTTTTGGATTTGATGAATTTAAAGATCATGCAACAGTACAAACGGAACAATACCTTCATCAATTAATGGATTCGATTAATTTACCGCATGAACATGTATCGTTTTCTATCGCATTTGGTCATCCAAGAGATGAAATCCTTGCATTAGCTGACGAAATCAAACCAGACTTAATAATTTTAGGCTCGCGTCGTCCCAATATCTCAACGCATCTTTTAGGATCGAATGCGTCAGGAGTGGTGCGTGGAGCTAAAACGGCGGTGCTTGTGATTCGGTAGGTTTAGCATTATATGTTAAGTATGTCTTTTAGAGGGCACCGTTGTAATTTACTTTTGATCAGTATAGATAGGTAAGCAGGAGGAATTTAATGTAAAAATTCCCCCTGATAAATAATTTGGGCTTTTAATTTTAGTCACTTAATGTGTAATTTATAAAAGATGCAAAATCAATTACTTCTATCTTTTTTGTCGATATTGATGATAGGACAAAATTAAGCTCTAACTTGGTAAGTTAACGCTAATCGTCATCTTCTTCTTCATCCTTATCTTTTTCTAAGCTTACTAATGATCGTTTAAAGTACTTAGTTAATAATTCATTGATATTTATCATATCTTTTAATTGAACAATATTTTTTCTTGTTATTTTTTGGCTGACGTCTTGCAGATCTCCATAAAATACTATTTTTGCACTTTTTTTGTCATTAAGCCATTTTATATAATCTGTTATCTTTTTATCCAAATAGAAACGATACTTTTCAATTACTTCTTGCTTGGTGAAAAGCAACTCATATATTGTAAGCTCTTTATTAGAGTTGATAGTGTAAAAACGCGTATTAATAGAAGAATATGTTGCCTTATTTTGATTGATAGTAAACTTTTTAATCAAAGCCTTAGTGCCTTTATATGTAATATCTACTACGGGAGCAACCTCTAGATTTGTAGAAATAAATATGTCAATTTTTAGAGGTGATGTTGAATTATCCATTGAAAATAAATATCGATTGTCATAACCTGTTGTAAAAGATAGTTGGTGTTTTTTCATATAGTGAATTAATAATTTTAAATCATCTGGGTTTGTGATTTTTTTGCTTAAATTGAGAAAATCATTGAGATATTCTTTTTGTATTTGTAACCCATTTGAAAAAGTAACTTCATAAATATTATCTTTTGTGACAGTTACTGTTTTAACCACAACATCATTTAGATTAGGAATTTTTATTTTTTTCAAATCCTGTACATTTTTCTCTATTTCGCTGTATTGATCTGGTCGAATTAGGTATTTTAGTCCATTAAATTCAATTTCTTTTGAAAAACACTGTTCTTTTAAATAAAAAATTTCACCATTTTCTAGATTAAATTTATGGAATAAACAATCATTTGCTACAAAGCTATCAAGGAAGACAACTTTCATTGCACTATATTTATTTGCTGGCAAGGATATTTTTGTATCTGTAAGTGGATCTGTGTAGAAATGCGAGTATTCGCCAGTTTTTATAACATTGGGATCGTATTTGTTGAGTATAAATTCATCGGCTAATGATGTGCTCGAAATAAAATTCGACAATAACATCAACGCCAAGTAAAAAATTGTTCTTTTCATTTATATCCTTATAAATAATTGTTGGTAATATGTGAGTTATGTTGTACTAGCAATAATAGAGTCGCAAAGATAGTTTAATAAATTAGACTAGTTGTGTTTTATTTATTTGTATTTATTATAATAAAGTATTTTCTAATAAAAAATTATTGAAATAAAGTCATTAAAAAATCAGTTAGAAAATGTATTGATTTTATTTAATTTTTTTGTGTTTTTTGTGTAAATTAACCGCCTTATTGGCGGTTTTGTTTATTGATGCTTTATAATAAAACAGCAGTGAATTTGTTTATTGCGCTTAAAATCAAGCGAAAGGGTTTTATTAGTAATCTCTTGATAGGTGAGCCCCAGATTTTGCATACCGAGACTATCCATTTTAAAACCACGCTTATTGTTGGAGAAAATGATAGTACCATTAGGTCTTAACAGACGTTTTAAATCCGTCATTAATTTTAGATGATCACGCTGAACATCAAAGGTATCGTGCATACGTTTTGAATTCGAAAATGTCGGCGGATCGATAAAAATTAAATCGAATTGCTCATCAGCCTGAGATAAATAGAGCAAACAGTCAGCCTGAATTAATCGATGTTTTTTACCTGTTAAACCGTTTTGTTTTAAATTGCGATCAGCCCATTCCAAATAGGTGCGTGACATATCGACCGTGGTGGTTGATTTTGCTCCGCCAAGTCCGGCATAAACTGTTGCGCTACCTGTATAGGCAAATAGATTTAAAAAGTCCTTGCCGGCACTTATTTCACCAATCATTTTTCGTGCTAAGCGATGATCTAAAAACAAGCCGGTATCTAAATAATCGGTCACATTAACCCAAAATGCGGTTTTGCGTTGATTAATTGGGTATTCATGTACTAAAAAATAGTCCTGCTTTTGTCCAAGCTTTTGGTATTGTTGTTTACCTTTTTGTTTTTCACGCGTTTTTAATACTAGCTGATCGGCAGTAAGTTCAAGTACTGACATGGTTGCATTGATAATATCAAAAAGTCGCTGGCGTGTTTTTTGTGGATCAATATTTTTAGGTGCGGCATATTCTTGCATCACTATTTTATCTTTATAACGATCGATAGCAACGTTGTATTCAGGTAAATCCGCATCATAAAGTCGATAGCACTCTAGCTGTTCTTGAGCAGCCCATCTTTCTAACTTTTGCTTATTTTTGCGTAATCGATTAGCAAAGTCTGTAGCTGGCAACGTTGGATTATTGATTGGATGTTCAGTGTTACGCTTAGCAATGACATAATTTTTTTGTATACAGTCCAGTGGACCATTTTTGGCTTTGAATTGTCTATCTGCTCGCATTTGTAAACAATCTAATAACTGCGGAGCGCCGCTAAATAGCGATAATTTCCACCCACCAAAATTTTGTTTGATTTGTTGACCCAGTGCGGTATGCAAAGCAATAAGTGCTGGCTCACTTTCTAAGCGTTCGCCATAAGGTGGATTACTAATAATCATACCGGTTGTTTGTACTAGTAATGGATTACTTAATTGTGTTACATCTTGCATCGAAAACGTAATTAAATCACCCACGCCTGCTTGGATGGCATTTTGTTTGGCTCGATCAAGTACTGCTGGGTTATTATCGTAACCAATAAAAGGGGTATTGGGTTTACAAATATTGTGTTTGGCTGAAAATAATAGCTCATTCCATAAAGTTGGATTAAAGCCTTTCCAAGCAAAAAATCCCCATTGTTTGCGTTGTAATCCCGGTGGGATTTTTGATGCAATCATAGCGGCTTCAATCAGCAGCGTGCCCGAGCCACACATCGGGTCAAGCAGTGGTTCATCACTTTGCCAACCTGAACGCATAATAATGGCAGCAGCAAGGGTCTCTTTTAATGGTGCTTGCCCTGTTTGCTGGCGATAACCACGCTCATGTAAGCTATTACCACTCAAATCTAAAGACAGTGTGACACGGTTTTTATTTAAATAAGCATGAAGCCGAATATCCGGATCTTGCTTTGCTACATTGGGCCTTTGGTTTGTATTACGTAAAAAATGATCGACAATGGCATCTTTGATCTTAAGTGCACCATATTGGCTATTACGAATAAACTCATTAACACCAACAAAGTTGATCACAAAAGCGTTATCGACAGCAAAAATATCAGTCCATTTAATATTGAACACGCAAGAATACAGATCTAAATCGCTATAGATATCAAATTCGGCTATTGGCAATAAAATGCGTGACGCTAAACGTGACCACAATAGTGATTGATATAAAGTTGTTTCGTCAGCATCAAAATAGACACCGCCTTGCGTAATCTTACAATTGGTTGAACCAATGTGTTCTAACTCTTTTTTTAATAACTCTTCAAGCCCGCGAGATGTGCTGGCAAATAGCGTTTTCATGCATAATCCACTTTACAATAAAATTGCTGGCATTATACCGACTAATTGCAATGGTGGGAAATAAAGGCTAAATTTAGTCAGAAGAATTAGAACGTAGCTCAAATATAAAAATTTTTTTGATCAATTTATCGTATAATTAAATATAATTCGCTACCGTACTTTAATATGAAAATAATGGATATAGGAAACTAATAAGTATGAAAAACTTAGTATCAGGAATATTAGGCATTTTTATTTGTGGTTACTCATATGCTGAAGTAGATACTAAAGTGTATAACAATTATCTTTCATTATACATTCCAGAAATAGCACCACATTCCAAACTAATAAAACGTCAAGATATTTATACATCTATTGATTATTCAGATGCAATGAGATTTATAGACGGAAAATTAGTTATAGAATCAAATAATAGAGGTTTAATTATTTTTAGTGGTAACGAAAAATACAAATCAACACTGTTTTATGATTATGTTAAAAATATTATTGTATGGAATATGAATGATAAACCTTTTACTCAAATTAAATTAACTCTTGATAAAGATGAAAATATTATTGAATCTTCTTCATTAAATAGTTTTAATTTCCATTATCAGTATGATTATGATGAACAAAAAAGATTGGTAATGTCATGGGAAATGGGGCAAATATTAATGCAAAAAACCAATTTTTCTATACAAACAATAATATGTTGAAATCTATTTCTGAGGAAAAAAAGATCCTTAAAGCTTTTTATAATAGAAAAATAGAGTTTATTTATGATGATAATAATAAACTGAAGAAAACAATACAAACTCATTATTTAGATGAAAATAACTCAAAAATAGATAAGACAATAATGTGTTATTTCACCGATCATAATGAAAATGGAGATTGGACAAAAAGCCATTGTATTAAAGATGGAAATATTGATTTAGGTGATATAACAAGAATAATAGAATACTGGTGATAAATAAAATTAAAAAGTTAACATCCCCCCCCAAAAAAATGAACGCCATGATTTAAATGATATGTCCATTAGTATTAATCAAACAAGGATAACTCATTATGAAAAACGATTCACTGAAGAACAAATCATAAAATGGTCTCGTAAATAAATTTGTGTATTTACCTATTTTTGAATCACTCTTTTCGCCTTGAATAATTTTTTATTTAGATTTTTTCTGTTTTATATAAGATTTAGGTTTTTCTAACCATGATAAAGGAAAGAATGAATAAAAGAGAAAAAACGCAAATGCAGAAAAAACTAATGGTTTATATTCAGAGGAATAACTAATGATAGTTTTGTGAGCGCAAAGAATAAAAATATGAGTCAATCCAATAATAAAACACAAAAATAACATTATTCGCCTTTCCCATCTTAAACGCTTATTTTCCATATAATCTACTCTACTATATCCCCTATAACGAATAGTAACAAAAATAGGTAGAATAGAAACAAGATAAAATAAAATATAAATCAAAATAACCACGTTTAACACTTTCTCCTTTTACCTTGAATAATTTTTTATTTAAATTTTTTCTTTTTTTATGTGAGATTTAGGACTCTCTAACCATGATATAGGAAAGAGTGTATAAACAATAAGAAATATGTATGCTGAAACTAAAATAGGCTCATAGCCTAAAATAGAATTATCTAGGCTATCTAATTTACTTTTTAGTTCACCTGCAACTATTACTTGAAAAATTAAAGCGATATAATTAAAAAATAGCGCCCATCGTTTTTTCCAATTCAATTGCTTATTATATTGGTAATCGCTTATTGTATATTTTCTAAATCGATAAGAAATAATAATAGGCAAAAGAGATAAAAAATAATATGCAATATAGATTAATATAATCATATGTGCTATTCCTTTTCTTAAATATGATAATCGTAATATTTTAAATATTCAGCACCATCTATATGCTAACATAGCTAACCTCTACTCTTTTGCTGTACTATTTTAAAGGGGGATAGTTACAGTCTGAGATTTTATGATTTGTGATACAATGTTCTCTCTATTTAAAACATGCAAAAAAGCATTGTAATCTATCTTTTACTTCTTAAAAAGAATCCAGTGAAAAATATTTTATTTTTTAGCTTTCAAGATGGAGAAACGCAAAAAATCAATGATTTAAGTCGAGATACAGAGTATGCTAGCAACGAGTCTCAAACATATCTTTAATGAAGAAAAAACAAAAAATAAAACGGTCTTAACCGAAGATCAGTAATAAAAAACCTATATTTCTTTTGTATATCGCATGCAGCAATAGCTATTTTTACTTTAATTTATTTTAAGTCAAAATAATCGAACATTTAGCAAAAGAGTTGGCCATTATGGAAAGTAGTTGATATGTTCTTTATTTATAATACGTAACGTCAGTTCGGTAATAGCAATAATTAACGCTGAGCGTATCATTTGTTGATAGCGGTTTTGGTACATGGAAGATTTTAAAGTATCGACAATGCCAGATTGTTTGGCTTTTTCGCGTTGCGATTCCCAGCTTGGTGGTAATACCATATCATGTAATAAACTAATAGGGCCTAAAATTTCATCATCTAAATAAGTATATTGCCTGTCGTCTTGCTCTAGCTCGTCCAAAATAGCGATCAGCAGTTCTATATCTTCGTAATCTTCACGAGAAATAATTCCCAACGCATAAAGTAGTTTTAAGCAAACAGAAGTATCATTGAGTGGTCCATTTTTACCGACCAATGACGGAATGACAAATTTAATAGCGTGTGGTTCTTTTCGAAAGACTTTAAGAATTAATTTGTTGACATTATCATTGATTAATTTTATTGCAACGGCTAGCAAGCTGTGAATATCAGCTTGCTGGTTGAGTTTTTCTAATATCGTATCTTCTTGTAATATCGATTCTGGCATTAGGTGTTATGTAAACTGACGATTTTGCATTGTAGTATAAATTTCTTCAATTTGCTTAACAATAGAATTGTTAACATCAATCCCAGCGATTTGACAAAAAGCGTGTTTAACACCTTTTTCAGTAATGAGTTTTGCCAGTTCAACTGCTTGCTCATCATCACTATTACGATAGTTGAGAGCGGCTGCGATACCGATTAGTAAGTTAGTATTTTTAACTTGATACTCAAAAGTACCGAGCAATGGCTTAATTAAACGATCGCCAGCGCCTAATTTACGCATTGGTTGCCGACCAACACGTGAAGTATCGTCATGTAAATACGGGTTTTCAAAGCGGTTTAAGATTTTTTCGATATAAGCCATGTGTTTTTGTTCATCAAAATTGTAACGTTTGATAAGTACTAAGCCGCTTTCTTCCATTGCTCCACGAACAATTAAACGAATTTTTTCGTTTAAAATTGCATCGCGAATAGTGCCAATACCATGATAGAAACCTAGATAAGCCGTAATCGCATGACCTGTATTTAAGGTAAATAGTTTTCGTTCAACAAAAGCCATTAAATTGTCAACTGGTTGCATACCTTTAATTGTTGGAATAATACCAACAAACTGCGTTTCATCAACAATCCACTCTGAAAAAGTTTCAACGGTGACTTCCAGTATATCTCCTGTTTTTGATGTGGCAGGTGGCACGATGCGATCCACTGCTGAATCAACAAAACCAATATGGTTATTCACCCAATGATGAAGTTGTTGTGGCAATGCATTGAATATTTCTTGTTTAAATTGGCTGGTACCACGAACCATATTTTCACAAGCGATAATATTAAGTGGTTTGGTATTGCCTTGTTTATGACGCTCAACAATACCTTGTGCAATACTTGGGGCAATACGTGCTAAAACTTGAGGACCAACAGCGGTGGTGACTAAATCAACCTTAGCAATATAATCAATAACTTCATTAGATGTGCTGTTAATTCCATCGACATTTTTGACTATTTCGGTAGTCGATTGTTCACCAACAACATTTACTGGGTATTGGTGACGAGTGGCGATTGCATCAATGATTTGTTGGTTGACATCGGCAAATGTGACCTGTATGCCAGCATCTGATAGTAATTTTCCAATAAAACCTCGCCCAATGTTACCAGCGCCAAAATGTAATGCTTGCATTATAATAATCCTTAATTAAATTTAATTTTAAAAGTGGTAATGGTTTCCCACTTGTTAAGTGGGAACGATAAAGGTGATATTAACTTAAAATAGCGAGTACCTCTTCAATACTTGTTGTGTTAACAAGTTTGGCAATAATGTCTTGATCATCAATGGCATTAGTCAGTTTTGCAATGACATCAAGGTGTTCATTATTACGTGCAGCAATACCTATTACAATTTTCGCTTGGTCGTCTTCGTCTTCGCCAAATTGAACACCAGCTGGGTATTGGCAAAATACGATGCCGGTTTTAATAACGTCGTTTTTTGATTCAATAGTACCATGTGGGACAGCTATCGATTCTCCTAAATAAGTAGACGTTAATTTTTCACGCGCTAACATTGCTTCAATGTAGGCAGGGGTAACATAACCATTATCGACCAATTTTTGCCCGGCAAAACGAATGGCTTCTTCTTTATTTTTAGCGGTTAGCCCTAAAAAAATGTTTTGTTCTGATAATTTAAATAGGGGTGCATTATCAGTGGATTGGTTGCTGCTAGCTATCGTTTCACTTGCTAAACTACTCGTTTGAGAACTTAAAAGATCCGCAACCAATTGGCTATATAATTGACTGTCTAAAAAGTTGGTTAATGAAATGTGATGTGCGTTTGGAGCGTGTTGTTTGGCTTGATCGGTTAAGTCTTTATGCGTGATAACTATGTCAACATCATTAGGAAGGTTATTGATTGCTAAATTAGTGACAAAAATATCGAGATCTGCATCTTGTACTTTTTTGCGTAACACACCTGCTCCCATAGCACTAGAGCCCATTCCTGCATCACAAGCCACAATGATTTTTTTCACTTTAGCTAAGTCAAGTATTCCATTTGTAATACCTTTTGATTCGTTTTTCATTGCAGAAACATTCGATTTTGCATCTTCAAGACTTTTGTCTGTCTCTTTGGTTGTTTTTAATAAAATCGCAGAAACGATAAAAGTAACCGTAGTTGCAGCAATGACAGAAAAAATTACGCCAAGCATAGATGATTTTGGTGTGACGGCAAGAACGGCGATGATTGAACCTGGTGATGCGGGTGAACCTAATCCTGCTCCAAATAATGTTAAAGTAAATACGCCTGTCATTCCACCTAAAATAACCGCAATAATAAGACGTGGATTCATTAATACATAGGGGAAGTAAATTTCATGGATCCCACCAAAGAAGTGAATGATTGCTGCGCCACTGGCTGAACTTTTTGCTGATCCTTTACCAAAAAACATATAAGCGAGTAATAAACCTAAGCCAGGGCCAGGGTTGGCTTCGATTAAAAAGAAAATAGATTGAGAATGTTCAGCGGCTTGTTGAATACCTAATGGTGAGAATATACCGTGGTTAATGGCATTATTTAAGAAAAGGATCTTAGCGGGTTCAATAATGAGCGACGTTAAAGGTAATAAATTATGTTCAACTAAGAAATTAACTGCAATAGTTAATTTACCAGATGCAATAACGACAGCAGGACCAATTGCGAAAAAAGCAAGCAACGCAAGTAGCATACCGATAATACCTGCTGAGAAATTATTGACTAACATTTCAAAACCGCTTTTGATTTTACCGTCTACACTTTTATCAAATTGCTTTATTACCCAGCCAGCAAGTGGGCCGACGATCATAGCTCCTAAGAACATGGGAATATCTGAACCAACAATGACTCCCATTGTTGTGATTGCACCAACCACTGCACCTCGTTCACCGTGAACTAATTTACCACCAGTATAACCAATCAATAGTGGTAATAGGTAGGTAATCATAGGTCCAACTAGCTTGGCAATCGTTTCATTTGGATACCAGCCTGTTGGAATAAAAATAGCGGTAATAAATCCCCAAGCAATAAACGCACCGATATTTGGCATGACCATATTACTTAAGAATCGCCCAAAATTTTGGACTTTCAATTTGATGTTTGAGGTTGTCATAATATTCATCTTTCCTTATTGATTGGTATAATCTTTATGCAGTTATTGTAGAGGGATTTTGTTATTCGATTCATCAAAAAAAATTGATAAGTGTGATGAATATCACATTGTTAAAATCATTCCATTTTTTATTTTTGTGATTAAGATCACATTTACTTGGTATAAAAAGCAAAGTTTTAAGTCCAATAGACTAAAACGTATGTTTTCCTGAAATTTTTTTACAAAATAAGTGAACTTTGCCAAACTCGTTAACAAAGCCTTGCACCATGACAAAAAAACACTGAAAAAATTATCTCAGTAAAAATTTTAGTATTCGTTGATGTTATGTGAGAACTTTAGTTTTGATTACGATATCAAAACCACACCGTCAGTCCCCACATTTTATCTAGTGGATTTACTCCACGGTAACCGATTTTGCTAAATTACGAGGCTGATCTACATCAGTGCCTTTGATTAAAGCAACATGATATGCGAGTAGCTGTGTGGGCACGGTGTAGTAGATTGGTGCGGTAAGTTCTTCTATATGGGGTAGATTGATGATGTGCATGGTGTCATCACTGACAAAACCCGCATCTTGCTCAGCAAAGACATACAGTTGACCGCCACGCGCTCGTACTTCTTCGATATTGGATTTTAGTTTTTCTAGCATTTCGTTGGTTGGTGCCATCACAATCACTGGCATATCCGCATCAATTAATGCAAGAGGGCCATGTTTGAGTTCACCTGCAGCATAAGCTTCGGCGTGGATGTAAGAGATTTCTTTGAGTTTTAACGAAGCTTCCATAGCAATTGGATATTCATCGCCCCTCCCTAAGAATAACGCATGATGTTTATCAACAAATTGCTCTGCTAATTTTTTAATTTGTGGTTCAGACATAAGCACTTGTTCAATGCGGTTTGGCAAGGTTTGTAAGGCGTGGACAATCGCTTGCTCGGTGCTTTGTGCCATATTATTTAAACGTCCTAATTTTGCAACTAGTAGCAATAAAACCGTTAATTGTGTGGTAAAGGCTTTAGTTGATGCAACACCAATTTCAACCCCTGCTTTGGTTAATAAAACGAAAT
The DNA here is from genome assembly GCF_900094945.1 of Gilliamella bombicola. GTDB lineage: Bacteria > Pseudomonadota > Gammaproteobacteria > Enterobacterales > Orbaceae > Gilliamella > Gilliamella bombicola. Next base: position 171,474 of record NZ_FMAQ01000001.1, on the reverse strand, counting down.
CGGCTTCACGCACGAGTGTGGATGCCGCTACATTACAGATGGCAAGGGTGCTTAAGTAATGGTTTTCTTTAGCCAATCGTAAGGCTGCGAGTGTATCTGCAGTTTCGCCTGATTGTGAAAGAGTAATAAATAGACTGTTCTTGCGACGGGCTGGGTTGCGGTAACGAAATTCTGAGGCAATTTCGACATCGCAAGGAATTCCTGCTAAGGCTTCAAACCAGTAGCGTGCTACCATACCGGCATTATAAGCGGTGCCACAGGCAACAATTTGCACATGCTCAACCTGCTTTAGTATGTTTTTTGCATTATCGCCTAGTTCTGATAAATCCACTTTACCATGCGCCATACGACCTTCAAGGGTATTTTTAATCGCATTAGGTTGTTCGTAGATCTCTTTTTGCATATAGTGGCTATAGCCTGCTTTGCTACCCGCATCATATTTTGCATCAGATTCTATACGTGGCCTTGTTACTTCATGATGATTCTTGTCTAAGATTGTCACTGTGCGGTGTGTGATAAGTGCGGTATCACCTTCTTCCAAATAGATAAATTGGCGGGTGACGGGTAATAGCGCTAATTGATCTGATGCGATAAAGTTTTCACCTACGCCACAACCAATAACTAAAGGACTGCCAGAGCGCGTTGCAACTAATATATCTGGGTTGCGCGTGTCCATAATGACTGTGCCATAAGCGCCTCGTAGTTGCGGGATAGCTTTTTGCACGGCGTCAAATAAGGAACAATCTTCGGTTGATATAATGTCATGAATTAAGTGGGCAATAACCTCGGTATCGGTTTCTGAACGGAATTGGTAGCCTTTGGCGATCAACTTTTCACGCAATGGCTCAAAATTTTCAATAATTCCATTATGCACGACAGCAATAAAGCCAGATATATGTGGGTGGGCGTTATGTTCAACGGGTTCACCATGGGTTGCCCATCGAGTATGCGCAATTCCGGTAGCTCCTTGTAGTGGATGTTTTGCAATGGCATCTTTTAGTGCTTGCACTTTGCCAACACGGCGAACGCGATGCAGTTCGCCGTCTGATGAAATAATTGCCAGTCCTGCTGAGTCATAACCACGATATTCTAATCGTTTTAGACCTTCTAATAATATTTCAGCAACATCACGTTTGGCGATAGCTCCCACGATTCCACACATAGTTTATTCCTCGTTAGTTAACTTTGTAGGTCGTTTCCAACCAGCAAGTTGTTTTTGTTTAACTCGACTTACAACCAATTCGTTATCATTTACATTATTGGTAACGGTTGTGCCTGCTGCAATAGTTGCACCTTTACCCACTTTTACTGGTGCAATCAATTGTGTGTCAGAGCCGACAAATACATCATCTTCAATAATGGTTTTAAATTTATTGGCGCCATCATAATTACAGGTGATAGTGCCAGCACCGATGTTGACATTACTGCCGATTTCGCTGTCGCCAAGGTAGCTTAAGTGTCCAGCTTTGGTTGCTTTACCTAGATGTGCTTTTTTTAATTCGACAAAATTGCCGACATGGGCTTGTTCGTCAAGTTGTGAGCCTGGTCGTAGGCGAGCAAAGGGACCGATAGTACACTGTTTAGCGATAGTTGAATCTTCAATAATGCTATACGGGCTGATATTTGAATTATCATCAATTGTACAGTTTTTTAAGATGCAGCCCGCACCAATAAATACGTTATTACCTAGTGTGACATTGCCTTCAATAATTACATTACAATCAATAGTGACATCTTTACCGTGCGAGAGTGTGCCTCGTAAGTCAAAGCGATTTGGATCAAGCAGTGTCACACCAGCGAGTAATAAGTGTTGAGCTTGCTGATGTTGATATCGCCGTTCTAACGTTGCCAATTGCAGGCGATTATTGACGCCTTCAACTTCAAGTGGTTGTGTTGGGTGTGAGGTTAATATGTCATAACCATCTTGGTGTGCAAAAGCAATAATGTCGGTTAAGTAAAACTCTTGTTGCGCATTATTGTTGGTTAAACGAGATAACCAATTTTTCAATAATTTACCAGTAACGAGCATGATGCCGGTGTTAATTTCATTGATTTTTTGTTGATCAGGTGTGGCATCTTTTTGTTCCACAATGGCAACGACTTTGCCATTGTGGCGTTCAATACGTCCATATCCAGTTGGGTTATCAAGTATTACGGTCAATAATGCGATGCCTTGCTTTGGTTTGTTAGCAATTAAAGTTTGCAGCGTTTGAACCGATATAAGGGGGGTATCCCCATATAAAATTAAGATATCTTCATCATCTTGAATATAAGGGATAGCTTGTTGAACAGCATGGCCAGTACCGAGTTGTTCAGCTTGGTAAACCAGCTGAACATGTTGATCCTTGAGTGTTTCTTCAAGTTGTTCTTTGCCATGGCCATAAACAATATTGATGCGATCAGTATTAAGTTGTTGAACTGTATCAATAACATGTTGTAACATCGGCTTGGCGCCGATTTTATGTAAAACTTTAGGTAGGTTGGAATACATCCGTGTGCCTTTTCCTGCCGCCAAAATAATTGCACTCAGTTTTGGAGGTGAAATTGCCATAATCAGTTCCGGTCTGGTTAAATTAGCCTAATACTATAATCAAAGTTTTTAATGAAATCATCCCCAATCTTTTAATTTTTATCATAAAAAAAGTAATGTTGATATTTACCAATGAGTTTAACAAAAGAAGGAGGCAATGTTATGAATTCCGTGATGAAAGTTTTATTACTCTATACTACACATGAAAATCAGACATTTAAGATTATGCAACGCATAAAAACGCAACTTAATGGTAAATGTGATTGCGATGTTATTGAACTACTACCTGATACTAAAATTGATCTAACACAATACCAAGCCGCATTATTGGGTTGTTCAATTCGTTATGGATTTTATAGCAAAGTGATGAAAGCGTTTATCGATAAGCATTATCAGCAATTAAATAATATGAAGTCTGGATTTTTTGGGGTAAATTTGGTGGCGAGAAAACCGAATAAAAATACACCAGAAACGAATTTATACACTAAAAAATTCTTAGCTAAAATAGCATGGAAGCCAACTTTTACTGCGGTTTTTGCCGGCGCGCTGTATTATCCACAATATAATTGGTTTGATCGCAATATGATCCGCTTTATTATGTGGTTAGGAAAAGGGGACACGGACGTAACAAAACCGATGATTGAATATACGGATTGGGCAAAGGTAGATGAGTTTGCCGATCAGTTTTATACTTAAACGCATAGTTTCCTGAAACTTTTTCACAAACAAATCGATATTTTTTTAAACTTATCAACTTTTCGAGTTCTTTTAAATAAACTTTGTGATATAGATCAACATTTCGGCTAAAAAGGTGTACAATACCGCGCCTATAGAATGTGTCTCCTAATTGGAATTTTAATTGTGATTGAAAATTTAAGAAATATTGCCATTATTGCCCACGTTGACCATGGTAAAACGACTTTGGTTGACAAGTTATTAAAACAGTCAGGTACGTTAGATAATCTACGTGGTGACGATAACGAACGTATCATGGACTCTAATGCGCTTGAAAAAGAGCGTGGTATTACCATTTTAGCTAAAAATACCGCTATTGATTGGAATGGTTACCGAATTAATATCGTTGACACCCCAGGCCATGCTGATTTTGGTGGTGAGGTTGAACGTGTTATGTCGATGGTTGATTCTGTGCTATTGCTCGTTGATGCAATGGATGGACCAATGCCACAAACACGTTTTGTAACGCAAAAAGCGTTTGCTTATGGTTTAAAACCAATTGTGGTTATCAATAAAGTCGATCGTCCAGGTGCACGTCCTGACTGGGTTGTTGATCAAGTATTTGATCTGTTCGTTAATTTAGGGGCAACTGATGAACAGTTAGATTTCCCTATCGTTTATGCTTCAGCATTAATGGGGATCGCAGGTTTAGATCATGAAAATATGGCTGAAGATATGACGCCATTATTTGAAGCGATCGTTAAATATGTTGAACCACCAAAGGTTGATTTAGACGGTCCATTCCAAATGCAAATTTCTCAACTTGATTATAATAATTATGTTGGTGTTATTGGTATTGGTCGTATTAAACGCGGTCGCGTTAAACCAAATCAACAAGTGACTATTGTTGATAGTGAAGGCAATAAACGAACTGGCAAAGTAGGTCAAGTTCTTGGTCATTTAGGACTACAACGCTATGAGGCTGAAGTTGCTGAAGCTGGCGATATTATTGCATTAACGGGGCTTGGTGAACTAGGCATCTCTGATACGATTTGTGATAATAGCTGCGTTGAAGCATTACCTGCGTTAACCGTTGATGAACCAACTGTAACTATGTTCTTCAATGTCAATAGCTCACCATTTGCTGGTAAAGAGGGTAAATATGTCACTTCTCGTCAAATTCTTGAGCGTTTGAATAAAGAGCTTGTCCATAATGTTGCTCTTCGTGTCGAAGAAACGCCAGATCCAGATGCCTTTAGAGTCTCTGGTCGTGGTGAATTGCATTTGTCAGTACTCATCGAAAATATGCGCCGTGAAGGTTATGAGTTAGGGGTTTCTCGTCCTAAAGTTATCTTTAGAGAAATTGACGGTAAAAAACAAGAGCCATTTGAACAAGTTACGCTTGATATTGAAGAACAACATCAAGGTTCAGTGATGGAAGCACTTGGTTTACGTAAAGGTGACTTAACAAACATGCTACCAGATGGTAAAGGTCGCGTACGTTTAGACTATATCATTCCAAGTCGTGGTCTTATTGGTTTTAGAACTGAATTTATGACCATGACCTCAGGTACCGGTTTGCTTTATTCTACCTTTAGTCATTATGATGACGTTCGCCCAGGCGAAATTGGTCAACGTAATAATGGCGTAATGATTTCAAACGGTACTGGTAAAGCATTGGCTTATGCGCTATATGGCTTACAAGACCGTGGTAAGTTATTCCTAGGTCATGGTGCTGAAGTTTATGAAGGTCAAATCATTGGTATTCATACTCGCTCAAACGACTTAACCGTTAACTGTTTAACCGGTAAAAAATTAACAAATATGCGAGCATCAGGTACTGACGAGGCAACAACACTTTCACCTCCAATTAAAATGTCATTAGAACAAGCATTAGAGTTTATTGACGATGACGAATTAGTGGAAGTTACACCATTATCGATCCGTTTACGTAAACGTCATTTAACTGAAAATGATCGTAAACGTGCGTTTAGAAGTGGTAATAAAGACTAATGTAGTATTAGTGCTACCGTAATATGAAACCTCGCTATTTAGCGAGGTTTTTTTTGGCTTTTACTCTAGCAATGGCGTCGGCTATTGACTGTTTACGATCGGTGGGAGTGCTGATTTTGTTTGTCGTCGGCATGGTGCGTGGAAACAAGATCGTTGGTGGCACTAACTGATTATGGCCTAATCGCTGTTGCTTTTTCTGAGTTAGCACTAACTCTTCTGATTCACTCAATACGCTACCTAACGTACTTAATGTAATACAGTCTGTTGGGCAGGTATTGATACAATTACTACACGAGGTACATAATTGTGGCAGTATTGTGTGCAATACTTGTTTGCTACCGACAATGGCATCGGTTGGGCAAACACGGATGCATTTGCCGCAGCCAATACAGTTTTCTTCGTCAATAAATGCTTTATATTGTTGTTGGGTTTGCATAATCACTTCTTGCATTAACTTAAACCTACAATATTACCATCTTTGTCAATATCAATTTGTCTATAAGCTGGATTAGTGCCTAGCCCTGGCATGGTCATTACATTACCAGCATAAACACGAATAAAACCAGCACCAGCAGATATAGCTAAGTGACTAATGTCGACATCAAAATCGGTAGGTACATTTTTTAGATTGGCATCAGCACTAATTGACATAGGGGTTTTAGCGATACAAAGCGGCAAATGATCGAGTTTTAATGCTTCTATCTCTTTGATATTTTCCAGTGCTTGTGCTGATAAATTAGCTTTGTTGGCGCCGTATTTTTTTACCATAGTTTGGATTTTATCAGCAAGTGACATGTTGTCAGGGTAAGGTAATTTGATCTCACTTGGCATATCACACGCTTTGATAACATGCTCTGCCAGTTTTTCAGCGCCTTTACCGCCTTGAGTGAAAACTTCACTCACTTCACAAGCAAATGCACCATGTTCAACTGCATATTTTTGTAAAAATGCCAGTTCTTCTTCACTATCGTGTGGAAAGCGATTAATGGCAACAATCACTTGTAGCCCATAACTTTTAGCATTGTTGATATGCCACGCTAAATTAGCCGCACCAATTTCAAGCAGCTCCACATTAGATTCTGAGATTTCTTTTGGAATCGCTTGTCCTGGTTTGATATTATATTTACCGCTGTTAGATTTTAAGCTACGAACCGTTGCAACCAGTACCACACATGAGGCTTTTATTCCTGCTTGGCGATATTTAATATTAAAGAATTTTTCCATGCCCATATCTGAGCCAAAACCAGCTTCGGTTACGACATAATCGGCAAGTTGCAAAGCAATGCGATCTGCAATGACAGAGGAGTTGCCATGGGCAATATTAGCAAAAGGTCCTGCATGAATAAGTACCGGCGTATTTTCAACTGTTTGCATCAGGTTTGGATTAATTGCATTTTTTAGTAACACTGTCATTGCGCCCGCAACTTCAAGTTGTTCTGCGGTAATCGCTTCACCTTGAGTATTATAAGCAAGAATAATATGCCCAATGCGTGCACGCATATCGTGTAAATCTGAGGCTAATGCTAAAATTGCCATAAGTTCTGACGCTGCGGTAATTTCAAATCCATCTTGGCGTGTAATGCCATTAACTCCACCACCGACACCAACAGTAATTTTGCGAAGCGCACGATCGTTATGATCTATCACGCGTTTCCACACAATGCGATTTACATCGATATTGAGACGAGGCAAGCCCGTTTGTGCGGTAAATTCATCGCCCAAGCGTTCTTCATGATAAAGCCGTGAATCTAATGCGGCTGATGCCAAATCATGGGCGGCAGTAATAGCGTGAATATCACCAGTTAAATGCAGATTTAACGTTTCCATAGGTAATACTTCAGCCTGACCACCGCCAGCAGCACCACCTTTTACACCAAATACAGGACCTAAACTTGGCTGACGGATACAAGCAATGGCTTTTTTCCCAATATAATTTAAGCCTTCACTTAGTCCGATAGTATTCACCGTTTTACCCTCACCAAGTGGGGTTGGCGTAATAGCGGTAACTAACACTAATTTGCCGTTAGGTTTGTTTTGGTTGGTTTTAAGAATAGATAGATCGATTTTTGCGACATGTTTGCCATAAGGCAGAACAAATTCTTCTGGGATGTTGCATTGTTTAGCGATTGCAGTAATTGGGCGTAAAGGCATATTAGTTCTCATCTAACAATAAATTGGACTATCAGTATAAATAATTTAAATTGCCGAATAAAGCGACAATTTTATCTTTATTGATTTTCGGCACAAGTCACCATTATCTTGTTATAATAACTCAATACATTCAATAAAAGGAAAATAGTTAAATGAATTGGTTTTCTGAGTATTCACTTTTTTTAGCTGAAACCGCAACAGTTGTTATTGCAATTTTAGCGGTACTTATTTTTATATTAAGCCAACGCCGTAAGTCAGCAACGGTGGCAGGGCGTTTATCGGTCAAAGACATTAGTCAAGAATATGAGCAAGTTAAAGATGATATGTTAATGTCAAGTATGGACGAACTAGAAGCTAAGCTGTTTATGAAAGATCTTAAAAAACAGAAAAAACTTGAGAAAAAGCAGGCAAAGTTAGCGGCTAAACAAAAAAAGAAACAAGTTAAAAAGCAAGAAAAATCTGACGAACACTCAACGCCAGTTAATACAACCAAGCTAGCAGAGAGTCATACAGACCAGCAAGTAAAACCAAAATTGTTTGTATTGTCTTTTAACGGCAGTATGGATGCGCATGAGGTTGAAGAGTTACGTCAAGAAATTACAGCAGTATTGGCTGTTATTAAACCAGAAGATAAAGTTGTCGTTAAACTGGAAAGCCCTGGTGGTGTCGTCCACGGTTATGGACTTGCAGCATCGCAACTATTACGGTTTAGACAGCGTGATATTCCTTTTACCGCTGTGGTTGATAAAGTTGCTGCCAGTGGTGGTTATATGATGGCATGTACAGCTTCAAAAATTGTCGCTGCGCCATTTGCCATTGTGGGCTCAATTGGTGTAGTTGCACAAATTCCTAACTTTAACCGCTTACTTAAAAAACATGATGTGGATATTGAGTTACAAACAGCAGGTGCGTATAAACGTACGTTAACCATGTTTGGAGAAAACACTGAAGAAGGTCGCCAAAAATTTAAACAGGAATTAGAAGAAACTCATCTTTTATTTAAAGATTTTGTTAAAGAGTATCGTCCAAACGTGGATATCGAACAAGTTGCCACTGGCGAGCACTGGTTTGCAACGCAAGCCAAAGATAAAGGCTTAGTTGACGAAATTAGCACTAGTGATGACTTTATTTTATCTCACTTAAAAACACATAAAATTATCGCTGTTAGTTATCAACGTAGACAAAAATTATCAGAAAAAATTTCCAAAAATGTCGTAAAAAGTGTCGAAAAATTATTTTTCAGACAAGGAAATGGGCTGTAATAGCCCTTTTTAAATCTATAATTTACGCGCAATCTTATATCAATATTATGGCGACGCCTCAATTTTTTCCAAAACAATTTATTAATCAATTTAGTACCTTTATTTAATCAATATTAATTATCTCTCTATATTATCTTCTGACGATAGCATTAATTGTTAAAGCTGAATATCTATTAATCTAATTGAGATTTAATATAAACCTATATTCATACAAATTGATGGATATCATTCCATTCTATTACATATCTTTTTTTATTCACATATCATTACGCTTGAGGACAATTATTATGTTTCAATGGCTTTCAAACTGGGTTTTAGATGGACTTAAACACTCTCCCGAAATTTTATTATTTTTATCATTGAGTTTAGGGTATTTAATTGGCGGCATTCGGATGGGAAAATTCCAACTTGGTGGTGTCGCCGGTTCATTACTTGTTGCCGTTGCGTTAAGTGTTTTTGGTGTGACTATTGACGCAGGCGTTAAAGCGATTCTTTTCGCACTGTTTATTTATGCAGTAGGTTATGAAAGTGGTCCTCAGTTTTTCCGCTCACTAGGCGTTAAAACATTACGCGAAATTTTCTTAGCATTATTTATTGCAGTTGCAAGTTTTATAACTGTTGTGGTATTAGCTAAAATATTCAATTTAGATAAAGGTCTTGCTGCTGGTTTAGCGGCAGGTGGTTTAACCCAATCTGCTATTATGGGTACGGCTTCTGATGCTTTAAGTCAACTTGGATTAAGTGTCGAAGAGTTAAGAAAAATGCAAGCAAATGTCACCATTGGCTATGCGGTAACTTATATATTTGGTTCACTAGGTGCCATTATTGTGTGCGTTAATATTTTGCCAAAAATCATGGGGAAAGATATCGCCGATGATGCAATTAAAGCACAAGCTGAACAGCTTCATGGATCACTTTTATTGGGGGCTGATCAAAATCTAGCTTTATCAGATATTAGTGGTCGTTTATATCGTATTTCAAACAAAATCAATCAAACCGTTGCGCATGTGGAGCAAACTGTTAATGGTATTAGCATTGAGCGTATCAAGCGTGGCAATAACATTATTGAAGCAACACCAGAAACAGTATTAAAGTCGAAAGATATCATTCTAGTTGTTGGTCACCGTGATGCAATGATTAAAGCGCATGATCTACTTGGTACCGAAGTTAATTCAGCATCAGGTATGGACGTTGTGATGAACAAGCTAGATGTTGAAATGCGTAACAACAAGTATGTAGGACAAAATCTTACACAAGTGCTCACTTCTGACGAAGTCATGAAATTAAAACATGGTATCTATCTTGTGGCTATTCATCGTGATGGTCAATCTCTTCCCCTTAATAATGATATCTATTTAAAACTAGGTGATGTTATTACCATTTATGGTGCTGATGGTGATCTTCGTCGAGTGGTTGATAAAATCGGTGCGCCAATTACTAAAAGCGAAAAAACTGACTGGATATTCCATGGGTTAGGGCTTGTTGTTGGTCTTATTATTGGCTTAGTTGTGATTCGTGTTAGCAATATTCCAATTACTTTAGGTGCAGGCGGTGGTGCGCTTTTATCTGGTTTATTATTTGGTTGGTATCGTTCTGTTCATCAAACTATTGGTAATATTCCAACTGGTGCAGTGCAACTTTTAAAAGACTTTGGCTTGGCAGGTTTTGTTGCTGTTGTGGGTCTCAGTTCAGGTCTTCAAGCGATTAATACTATTAAAGAACAAGGTTTATCCCTATTTTTAATTGGTGTGGTTGTGACCTTATTACCGATGCTGCTTGCCATCTATTTTGGTAAATATGTGCTTGGCTATAAAAATGCAGCAGTATTTGCTGGTGCGTTAGCTGGAGCACGTAGTGCTAATCCTGCTTTTGGTGAAGTGCTTAATAAAGCTGGCAACTCAACACCAACTAATTCTTTTGCTATTACTTATGCTTTAGCTAATGTCTTCCTAACTTTATTAGGTCCATTAGTTGTTGCTTTTGTTTAATTGATATATCAAATTAAGGATACAAATGTATGAAAAACAATACACAATACAGCCAATATGCTAATTTAAGTCCTTTTGAATTGAAAGATAACTTAATTAAACTGGCACAAAGTCATACTGATCGCGTAATGTTAAATGCAGGAAGAGGCAATCCTAACTTCCTTGCGACTTGGCCTCGACAAGCCTTTTTTCAATTAGGTGTGTTTGCAACTCAAGAATCCGAAATGTCATTTTCATATTTAAATGAAGGCGTTGGGGGTATGCCAATCAAAGCTGGATTAACAGGACGCTTTGAACATTTTATTTGTCAAAACTATAACACTCCTGGGGTTGCCTTTTTAGGTAAAGCTTTTTCTTATATTCGTGATCAACTTGGGTTGGACGAAAATGCTTTTTTACAAGAGATGGTAGAAGGTATTTTGGGATGCAATTACCCAGTACCTGACAGAATGCTACATTTTAGTGAAGATGTGGTTAAAGCCTATATTTTACAACAAATGGGCGCTCAATATCTGGATCGTGATAACATCGATTTATTTGCCGTTGAAGGTGGCACAGCTGCCATGGCTTATATTTTTAATTCAATGAAAGAAAACGGTTTAATCCAAAAAGGCGATAAAATTGCTATTGGTGCGCCAATATTTACGCCTTATCTTGAGATTCCTGAACTCAATGACTATCAACTAGTTGAGGTGTTAATCAATTCTGATCCTAATGCAAATTGGCAGTACCCTGAGTCAGAATTGCGTAAATTAGAAGATCCATCAATTAAAGCCTTTTTCGTTGTTAATCCATCTAACCCGCCATCAGTTAAAATTGATGATAAAAGTCTAAAAATTATTGCTGATATTGTTAAAAAACGCCCTGATTTGATTATTCTAACCGATGACGTTTATGGTACATTTGCGGATGATTTTCAATCTTTATTTGCAATATGTCCACAAAATACCATTTTAGTTTATTCATTTTCTAAATATTTTGGTGCGACTGGTTGGCGTTTAGGTGTCATTGCCACAGCACGCGATAATGTCATCGACAAAACGATTAAAGCGTTACCAAGTAAAACCAAACAGATCTTAAATAAACGCTATAGCTCAATTGTTACTGATCCAGAAAATCTAAAATTTATTGATCGATTAGTGGCTGATAGTCGTGCGGTTGCACTAAACCATACAGCGGGTCTTTCAACACCACAACAAGTACAAATGGTTTTATTTGCATTATGCGAAATGATGGATAGCGATCAAAGTTATAAAACCGCTTTAAAATCACTAATCCGACGCCGTGCAGCATCACTTTATCAACATTTAGGTCTTAAACATCAAACAGATGAAAATAGTGTAGATTACTATACGCTAGTGGATCTTGAACATATTTGCCGAGAATTATATGACGATAAATTTGCTAAATGGATCCTCAAAAATAAAAATCCATCTGAAATGTTATTCAGAATTGCTGATGAAGCTGGTGTTGTATTATTACCAGGCAAAGGATTTGCTGTACAGCATCCTTCTGCTCGCGCCTCGTTAGCAAACTTAAATGAATATCAATATGCGGCAATTGGTTTATCAATGCGCAAATTGGCCGAGGAATATTATGCGGAATATAAAGCAAAAAATAAATAGCTAGATAGCTATACTAATAAACCCACACAAAAACCCTAGTTAATCTAGGGTTTTTATTTACTCAATAAAACGTTACGTCACTATCTATTATAAAAATAAATGCCATATAAAAATCAGTCAGAAAAGGCATTGATTTTATTTGAGTTTTTATGGATTAACTTTAGGACCATAATTCCAACCTAACATATGTGGTATGTATTGTTCAACATGACTATTTTCATCATATGGGGCATCCATATCATCTTCATCATCGCTATAAACACCAACAAAGTCTTTTAAATCACCTAGTTCCGGAATTGGAACTAATTGGTCAGTTGAAACTATGTCATCATTCTTAACATAAGTAATACGCCAAACTAAGTCTTTAGCTGCTTCACTTCCATATAAATCATCAGCCAATACTTCTAACGGTTTTAATAGGGTAGTGATATCACCACATAAATCAGTTTCAGCAACACAATAATTAACAGAAAGTAATCGATATACTTTTTTGCCAACAATATATCTTGTAACAGCTTGTTTAGTTTCTTTATATTCATCAATAATAATGACAAAACGGCCATCATCAATATCTGCTGAGTAAGTTAAATATTCAATACCATCGTTTAGAACTTCATGCTGTTTTTTAAATATAGGGGTTTCTTCTGTATTTGGGGCAGCAAATGTGGTTGCTGTAAAAAGTAAAGATAATGCAGTTACTAATTTTAATAGATTATTCATTGTTGTTTATTCCTATGTTTTTTAGAGCATGCTACTATAAATTAAACAGAATATAAATTTAAGATTAATTATCAAAATAAGCTAGAATTTCTAGCTATCCCATAAAAACAACATATTAGCTGATTATTTAAAAATAAATTCAACCAAAAGTTGGTCAGGAAAGGTATTGATTTTATTGAAGTTTTTTGATTTGCTGTTTTAAAATACAGATAGAAAATTATTTAAGCTGATTTGAATGAGAATAGTATATTAGATGATGTGCTGATAAAAAGTGATTAGTTGGTTTATCGGTTTCTAAATAATGCTTGGAGAAAATGGCGGAAGCGCAGAGATTCGAACTCTGGGAGGGTCGCCCCTCGCCGGTTTTCAAGACCGGTGCTTTCAACCGCTCAGCCACACTTCCGCAATGGCTGTGAATATTAAAGGAGACTTGCTTATTTGTAAATAGCTATTTTAAGATTTTTTATCGTTTGCTTTAAATTTCATCAAATTTTGTGGAAATTAAGCAAACGATGGGGTATTCGCCTGCAAAATTAGTGTTGGATTTTGATTAATTGGGTATAATACAGCATAAATTAAATAGCGTACTTTGAAAAATGTTAGAACAGATAGAAACAGATGATAAAGGTTATTTAAAAAATTGGCAGGATTGGAGTGTTGACTTGGTTCCTGAATTGGCAGCCAAAGAGACCATTGAATTAACTGATGCGCATTGGGAAGTAATTTTATTTGTTCGTGATTTTTACTTAGAATATAAAACTTCACCAGCTATACGTGCGTTAGTTAAAGCGATGGAAAAAAAATTTGGTGCAGAAAAGGGCAACAGTCGTTATTTGTATAAGTTATTTCCCGAAGGTCCTGCTAAACAAGCGACTAAACTTGCTGGTTTACCAAAACCCGTTAAATGTATATAGATAAAGGATAATATTCAATTCATGATAAGATGGAAGCTCCCTTTATTACTATTGGTCGTGCTTGGTTATTTGCAGTATTCTTTATGGTATGGCAAAAATAATGTGTACGATTATCAAGATAATGTTGAAATGTTAATCAGTTTGCGTGCTGACAATGAAAAGTTAAAGGCTCGTAATGAACAAATGTTTGCTGAAATTAACGATTTACAACGTGGTTCTGAAGCTATTGAAGAGCGTGCGCGTAGCCATTTGGGTATGGTTAAACCTAATGAATATTTTTATCGTATTATAATTGATTCAGACTCGAAAAAACGATAATGCATAATGTGAACACCAATCATATCACCGCTATTGTGCCAGCTGCCGGAATTGGTAGCCGTATGAATAGCCAAGTTCCTAAACAGTATTTAAAAATCGATTCAAAGACGATCTTAGAACATACGTTAAATAAATTATTAACTCATGAGCAAATAACCAAAGTTATTGTTGTTATTAGTCCTGAAGATGACATATTTAATACGCTTTCGATCGCTTTACACGATAAGATTAATGTCACTTTAGGTGGCAAAACGCGAGCCGATTCGGTGTTAGCTGGGTTGCAATTATTAAATGATGATCAATGGGCTTTAGTTCATGATGCCGCAAGACCTTGTGTTGATCATGATGATATTACTCGGTTAATCACAACGGTAATAAATAAAAAACAAGGTGGGTTATTAGCTACCCGTTTGAGTGATACAATAAAACGAGCGTATCAAGATAATGATACCGTTGTTGATTATTCTGAAGATCGTACTTATTTATGGGGGGCAGCAACGCCTCAACTGTTTAATGCCGGCGAATTAAGATCATGTTTGCAACAAGCGTTAGATCATGGTGTTGCCATCACGGATGAAGCTTCAGCCATTGAGTATTGTGGCGGGCACCCTTTATTGATTGAATGTCGCCGAGATAATATAAAAATAACGCGTCCTGAAGATTTAGCGTTGGCAACTTTTTATTTAACTAAGCAGAGTCTAAATAGGTAAAAGTATGAGAATAGGGCATGGGTTTGATGTTCATAAATTTGGTGGCGAGGGTCCGATAATCCTTGCTGGCGTAAAAATTCCTTATCAATATGGGCTTATTGCGCATTCTGATGGTGATGTTGTATTGCATGCAATAATTGATGCGTTGATTGGTGCATTAGCATTAGGGGATATTGGTAAGCTATTTCCTGATACGGATCCAAAATATAAAGGTATTGATAGTCGAATATTATTGAAAGAAGTTTACATCCTTGTTCAACAAAAAGGCTATGAATTAGTGAATTTGGATACCACTATCATTGCACAAGAACCAAAAATGCGACCACATATTGATCAAATGCGAGTAAATATTGCTGAAGATCTAAATGTTCATTTTGATCAAATTAGTGTCAAAGCAACAACGACAGAGCAATTGGGCTTTACTGGGCGCAAAGAAGGTATTGCTTGTCAAGCAGTCGTGTTATTAAGCAAAAAATCTAAAGTAGATTAAATTTAAAAATAGGCAATACAAGTGTTAGCACAACTTAATTATTTATATGGAAAACCAACCACCACAGGGCAATATAAACAACAATACGAAGATTTTGTCGTCACAGAGGATCTCGGTTTTGAACTGACTGGCGATGGTGAACATGTTTTAGTTTTTTTGCAAAAACGTGATTGTAATACTGTTTTTGTCGCTGAACAGTTAGCTAAATATGTTGGTATTCCAGCAAAGCTCGTAAGTTATGCTGGACTGAAAGATCGCCAAGCTGTCACTGAACAGTGGTTTAGTTTACATATGCCAGGTCAACAAACGCCTGACTTTTCGGCATTTGATTTGGCAGGGTGTAAAATATTAACAGTCACTCGGCATAATAAGAAATTAAAAATAGGTGCATTAAAGGGTAATTATTTTAAAATTAGATTAAGAAATTTAAATGCTCAATCTGAAATTGATTCTAAATTAGCGTTAATCAAACGACATGGTGTGCCTAATTATTTTGGCGAGCAGCGTTTTGGTCGTGATGAAAATAATATTACTCAAGCCATAAAATGGGCTAGTGGTGAAATTTCGGTTAAAGATCGTAAAAAGCGTGGCTTTTATCTTTCAGCTGCACGAAGTGCGATTTTCAATGATATTATCAGTCAACGAATTGCACAAAATTTGCATCAAACGGTGCTTGATGGTGATATATTACAATTAGCGCAACGTGGTAGCTGGTTTGTTGCTCAAGCTGATGAATTAACGGTGTTACAGCAGCGTCTAGAAAACGCTGAACTTAATATTACAGCTCCACTGTTAGGAGATTCACCGCTTGGTACATTATATAAAGCGCTAGAATTTGAGCAAAAGTGTTTAGAAAATTGGTCTGAATTTAATGCTCTATTTAAAAAAGAACGAGTGGAGACTGCAAGAAGATCGTTATTGTTACGAGCAGAGAAGCTTAATTGGCTATGGCTAGATAGTTGTACGCTTGAGCTTGATTTCTATTTGTCATCAGGTTGTTATGCGACAAGTGTGATTCGTGAATTAATAATAGGAAATGAATAGTCCAAATGCAAAGTTTAAAAATGCAGTCCTTAATTAAATTCCTGCGTCAACACGGAATAAAAGACGATCGTGTTTTAGATGCCATTGCTTCTATTCCCCGGGAGCATTTTGTTGATGAAGCTCTTTCGCATCAAGCTTATGACAATCGACCGCTACCAATTGGTAGTGGCCAAACCATTTCTCAACCTTATATTGTTGCAAAGATGACCGAATTGTTGAAATTATCGCCTAATTCCAAAGTCCTCGAAATTGGCACAGGATCGGGGTATCAAACAGCTGTTTTGGCTAAATTAGTTGATCATGTTTGTTCTATAGAACGAATTAAAAGCCTACAGTGGAATACTAAACGCCGTTTAAAGCAATTAGATATTCACAACATTTCAACACGTCATGGGGATGGTTGGTTAGGCTGGCCGGAGCGCGGGCCATTTGATGGCATCATCGTGACTGCAGCTGCATCAGAAGTGCCACTATGCTTGCTCGAACAATTGGCAGATAAAGGTCGATTAGTGATTCCTGTTGGCGAAAACAAACAAATTCTGCAGTTAATTGAGCGTGATGGAGATAACTTCGTAACCAAAAATATGGGCGAGGTGATATTTGTGCCTTTGGTTAAAGGGGATATAGAGTAAAAACCACCAGAAAGACTGATGGTTTCACCTTTCTAGTTATTTGATATTTAATATCTTTCTTGCTTCGTTTGGTGTTGCAGGTTGTTTTCCTGCTTCTTGTATAATACGAACAGCTCGTTCAACAAATTGACAATTTGATTTTGCTAGTTCTCCTTTCGCATAATATACATTATCTTCCATTCCTACACGGATATGTCCACCCATAGAAATGGTTGCAAAAAGTGTAGGTAAATGATTCGAACCAATACCAAATGCGGACCATGTGCAGTCTTTGGGTAATAAATTTTTTAGGAAAACAAGATTTTCAATAGTGGCAGCAATACCTCCAGGGGCCCCCATGCAAAGTTGAAAGTGTAATGGTGCTTTTAGTACTCCTTTTTTTAGATAATATAATGCGTTATAGATAAAGCTTGCATCAAATACTTCAATTTCTGGTTTTACATTTTGTTCTTGCATGTAATAACCTAATTTTTCTAAAAAAGCAGGGGTGTTATAAAATACGGTAGAGTTCATCCAGTTCATTGTTCCACAATCGTATGAAGCCATTTCTGGTTTTACTTTCGATAAATGAATCATTCGTGTTTCATCTGTTGCATGGAGATCGCCCGAAGTAGTGCAATTGATAATAATATCGCAGTCAGTTTTACGAATTAATGAAATTGTTTCTTCAAATCTTTCAGCGCTCATAGTCCCATGCCCATCATCATCTCTCATATGAAGATGGGCAATAGCTGCACCAGCTTTCCAACATGCATAAACATCTTTTGCTATTTCATGTGGTGTCATTGGTATTGCTTTATTATGTTCTTTAGTTGGAAAGGCACCTGTAGTTGCAACAGTAATAATTACTTTATCATTCATAATTTAACCTCTAATTATTCAATTTTGGTATTCGGTAAAAAAAGCATAGTAATAGCAGAAAAGAAGAAGAATACTGCACAAATTCCAATGCCAACAGTAAGCCCATATTTAGTTGCTATAAAACCAAGTACAAATGGTGAAAATGCAGATATTCCGCGTCCTGCATTGAAGCAAAATCCTGCACCTAAAGTTCTTATGCGTGTAGGAAACAATTCTCCAAAATAAGAGCCAAATAACCCCACAAAAGAGATGAAAAAAGCATAAAATGGTCCCATCAATAAAATCATCATTGGGTCTTCAACCATTACATAAATAGGTAATGTAATTGTGGTACCAATGAATGATAAGATAATCGCTTTTTTACGCCCTATGTTGTCAGATAACCAACCAAATAAGTTATAACCGACAAACATTCCTATGTTTAATATTAGAAAAAACAAAGACATTGTTTTTATGTCTAATCTTCGGACTTGTACTAAAAATGTTGGTATCCATGTAGTCGATCCCCAATATGCAACAAAAGCAAAACTTGATAATAGTGTGGCAAGAATTGTTCTTTTAAAAAGATTTGGAGCAAAAATCTCTTTAATTGAAATATTGCTTATATCGCCTTTTGCAATTCTATCTTCTTTTTGGTTTTTCCAAACTTCTGATTCAGGTACAAAAAAGAAGATATAAAGTGCTGCAAAAATTGAACCCGCACCCGTTAAAAATAGAGCTCGCCAACCAAATTCAGGTATTATGAGTGAAGAAAGAAATGCAGCTATCCCAGCTCCAGCTGGAAATGAGCTTAAAACAAAAGCAGCAGCTCTCCCACGTTGTTTTGCGGGCCACGATTCAGCTATATAAGCAGCGATAATACCCCACACTCCACCTAACGCTAATCCTGCTGTAAAACGTAACATTAACAAAACGATCCAATTTGGACTTAATGATATTGCAGCAGTTAATATTCCAAAAATGATTAAACTCCAGATTAATGATGTTCTTCTTCCATGATTGTCAGAAAACCAACCAACAATGACACTACTTAACCCAACCCCTAGTAGCGTTGCGGTGCCAAGTAGTCCCCCTTGGGACATTGTCATATCCATGTCTTTCATAATTGCAGGTAATGAAACAGCCAATAAAGTAATATCCATTGCATCAAACATGTACCCAAAAAAACCTCCAACAAGTACATGCCATTTATTAAGTAATTTTGTTTTCATTGCGTTTACTCCTGTAAATTATGGCATTATTGCAATGGTTCGAGTCCAACCTGCACTTGCTTTTTTGATTTTTACTGGTAAACATGACACAGTAAATCCAAAAGCAGGTAATTTATCTAGATTAGTTAGTTTTTCTAAGTGGTAATATTCTTTTTCAATGCCTGCAAAATGTCCTTCCCAAATAATTGATTTGTCATGTGTTTCTCTGAATTTCTCTGCTACAAGTGGTAATGGACTGTCCCAGCTCCAAGCATCGGTACCTACAATTTTTATGCCTTGATTGAGTAGAAAAAGTGTGGCTTCTCTTCCCATTCCACAACCTTTTACCAAATATTCTTTTGAGCCATAATATTTTTGTGCGCCTGATTGAATTAGTACTATATCTAACGGTTTTAATTTATAACCAATACGATCTAATTCTTTTTCAATATCTTTAGCAGTAACAATATAACCCGCAGGGAAATGAGAAAAATTCAACATCACTCCGTCAGAAATGCACCACTCTAATGGCATCTCATCAATAGTCTTGGCTTTTTCTCCATTATTCATTGTTGGATGATAGTGCCAAGGTGCATCGAGGTGTGTCCCACTATGGGTTGTTAATTTGACATATTCAATTGCCCAGCCCAAACCTTTTGGTAAATCGTCATTAGTAGCTGTTGGAAAAAAGGTTTTGATATGTTCAGCTCCTTTAATATGATCCCAATAATCAATTTCGGTTGGCATAGAAGGTGGATCATTAGGTGTGCGATCTTCAATTGCTATACTTAGATCTATGATTTCCATTCATTTCTCCTTTCATTTAAGTTTTGGTTATTACCTGAAAATAAATTATTCACAATATAAAATTAATTGAACGATCATTCAAATTGAATATTTAAAAATATGGCAGTGATCACAAATTTGAGTGAACGTTCAATTATTTTTGAGGTAAAAATGTGCTAATTTTTTAGTTTAATTGATAGGGTAATGTATGGTTAAAAGGAAGAATCTATATTTGAAAAGGATTTGATAATATCAAAAGTGGATTGGTAATCGTATTTGGGTTTTGTTAGTACGGCATGTAATCCTTCTATTGAATAATGATAAAGATATTGACAAGCAATTTCTGGATTTTCGATAGAGCAAATATCATGTGAAAGGAACTTTATTCGATCAGCTTCTGCAAAAGTGTTACACATAAGTCCAACTAAAAAATCGAATCCCCAATGAATTTGTTCTTTAGTTGCTGAGGGATAGGCTCTTTTTAATTCCACAATAAAGAATTCGGCATAAGGATCAAATTGTTCACATAAAATTGATAAACCTAGTGCTGAGCCTGATGATAAAAGCCGTGCAACATTAATAGCATAGTAACGCCAACCTTCACCACCATAAAGAGTGTTATAAAGATAAGGTGCTAAAAAAGATTCAACGATTTTTTCTAACGACATAGGCTCATCGCCGTTCTGATTTTTATAGTAATTAAGTAAACGGATTCGGTCTGAACTTAATTTACCAATCCTACGTCGAATGACAGCTTTAAATAGCTCTTCTTTTGAGCCAAAATGGTAATGAACTAAGGCTAATTTTACGCCTGCATCTTCTGTGATATCTCTAATTGATACTTCACTGTAACTAGCTTGGGCAAAAAGCCTTTCTGCTGAATTAAGAAGTTTGTCTGCGGTCGTATTTTTCATAATATTTATATTTAATTGATTTTGATTAAAATTACCATTCAATTATATTAATTTTTTATGGTGCTCATTGCTGGTAAATAACCTATAATTTTATACTATACCACATTTATTGAGCGTAAAATATCGTCCTGAAAATTATAAATTAAGATTTAAAATTTCTTATTGCGTTATTTAATAGCTAATTTTTCTGTTCAGAACGTTTCCATTCACAAATTCCATAAATGGCATTAAATAGATAAATTAAGTACTGTGTTGCGATAATAATATTATTGGTATAAATATTTAACCCGATTACTAATACATTTAATATTATCCATAAATACCAGTTAAAAGAGTATCTCATCATTAATAATAACTGAGCAACTAAACCTAATCCAAAGATGAAACAATTAGTAATGAGTTGGTAGCTTGTATTGAATGAACCAATTTTATCGGTTAGATAAATATTGAGAAAGGCTGTAACAATCAGAAAGATGAGTGTATATAAAAATGCAGTTTCATTAAGTGAACGAACCTTAACATTTTTATCATTATCAAGGTTCTGTTTCCATGTAAATAAGCCATAGATATGCGAACAAAAGTAGTACAAAGGCGGTAATCCAGCACCAATATTGCCACCAAGGATATTCGCGCAACATTCTGCAACTGCGGCAAACATACCCAATACATTACCCATGTTTTTACGTTTAGCTAATAGAATGACGCATAATAGACCACAAAAAGCACCTATGTAGGAAGTTGTATAGCGTAAATTGAAGTTAGTAAATGGATCTGTGTATAAAAATGCCAATGTTACACATAATATACAAAAAAATGGATAGAATTTATTGCGTCCAATTAAAATAGTAATGTCGCTTAATTTATTCATAATTAATACTCTTCATCGTTAATAAGTTGGTTAACTAGTTCAATACAGCGCAAATAGCGCTCTTCGTAATCGGGTGAGTCAATTTGAATATAGTTGATGTTATTTTTTTCTAAAATTGCGACTAGTAATTTTTGAAAATCTTTACGTTGTTTTGGACTGCCTAAATGGCGTAAACCGTCAGCAACCCAAGGCGTATTGTTACCAAGCAAAATGACTAGATCGAAACGGTAGTTATTAATCATCGCTTGTAAAAAAGGATGCTCTTTACCTTCATATTTTTTACAAAAAGCTTGTGTCGTGACAAAATCAGTATCAATAAAAGAGACTTTATTGGCATGTTTTATTGCAAAATCGATATATTGTGCATGACCTAAAGCAATTTTATCATAATCTGCATATTGCAAAGCTCGTTCATCGCCTCCAAGGTGTGAAAATACATAATCCCGACCATATTCCCAAGCACTGGTAGTATTAAATACATTAGCAAGCTTGTTGACTAAGGTGGATTTGCCACTTGATTCGCCGCCCAAAATAGCTACAGTTCGGACAAAAAACGGCCTGACTTCTGTTGGAATATACTGCCAATTTTTTAGTGGTGCTTGACGGATTTGTGTGCCACTGACTTGCATAAATTGTCGTTTTGGATCGATGAGTACGGTATTTAAATCAAATAGATCTTTATACATTGCAACATCTTGTGGTTCACTTGAGTAAACGCAATCAGGTTTTATACCCTTTTCTTGAAACAGTTTTTTAACGCGTTCACTCCACTCATGCCAACCATTTGGGTAAGTTGGGATGCCATCTTCTTCTAATAATTCAATGTGGATATTTTTTTGATATTTAAATGTTTGCAGTAGCCAGCGAATCCTATCATTGATAGTGGGTTGACGAGACATGGCACTTTGTTCAAAGAGTGCCATGTCGCGGATTGTATCGGAACACAGTACGACATATAGTTCATCAACTTGGCTAATTGCACGCTGAATAAGATAAATATGTCCTGTATGTAAAGGATAAAACTTTCCAAAGATAACACCGATTTTTTTGTCTTTGACGGGAGCTTCAATTTGTAAATATTGATGAAGAGATTGTAACTTTTGCGCACTTGGGTTTTTGATTTTGTCATTGATAAGTTGACTTAGGTAACCTTTAGTCATTTGGCAAGCATCGGCCACGGTTTGTAATGACAAATTTTTTCGTTTTATTGCCTTCTTTAAATAACTGAAGCTATTCATGAAGCCCCCTTATTTTTTGTTTTTTATTTTTAACAAAATATATATTATTTTTAATTATTGTTCAATATATTAAACAAAAATATTTTACTTTTAATCTGGTTATAATTTAATTTTATTCAATTGGTTAATGGAAAATCCTTAGTTTGAAAGGAATGGTGTGAAAATTCAAAAGATAGTTTTTTAATTGTGTTTGCAGATAATAATGTAACACATTAATAATGTCATGATATTACCTCGTTATTTAGTAATAATATTTCACCAAAATATGCACACCATTGACGTAAAATGCCAAATAACTGCTTATTGATATTGTTGTTTATGATTAGTTACTAATGATTTTAAATAAATCTGTTTCACTTGATGATGCTAAATATGATGGCGCAAAATATAATAAAGAAACGGGCGAATTAACATGGCAATTTAAGTTCAATCCTAGTGAAAATAAAAATCTTACTTTAAGTTTCAAATTGGCTTATCTAAAAGACAAAGTTGACGATATAATTGGCTTATAAATAAATCAATAATAGAAATAGAGTATGTTAAACGAGTGGTTAAACCAATTTAAACAAGATAGCCAAGTTAGTTTGCTTGATATCCACTTGGCAGCGTTTTTAACCAATAGAGCGATGTTAAATGATGATATTACTGTTAAACGTTTTAGTTTTTTGGTTTTATCTCTAAGTAAGGAGGTAAGAGCGGGACATGTTTGTCTTAATCTGACATTCTTAAATCACGCAACGATTGAACCATTGCTCTGGTTAGCTTTAGGCTCGCCAAGCGAGCAAGATTGGAACACCACACTTGAACAAGCACGCCAGAGTCAGGTTGTGAGTGATGGAACAAACTTATCTCCCCTTGTCTTTATTGACGATAAAATTTATTTTCAAAGAATGTGGCTTGACGAAAAGAATGTTGCCCAATATTTCAATCATACTACTTTTGATGACCAACCATATTATTATTCTGATTTAAACGCTATATTAAATCAGCTTTTTACTCATCATCAATCTCAGATTGATTGGCAAAAAGTTGCTGTTGCTGCGGCATTAACGCGCAAAGTTGCGATTATTTCAGGTGGACCGGGTACGGGTAAAACAACTACCGTAGCTAAGATCTTAGCAGGAATTTTGTTAACGAATCCTAATGCTCGAATTGTGACGGCCGCCCCGACGGGAAAAGCCGCATCAAGGTTAACTGAATCACTGAGCCGAACAATAGAACAACTTGCTTTTACATCACTAAACCTAAAGGCAGAAGCGATCACCTTACACCGTTTACTCGGTGCAAAAGCAGATAACAGTTCATTTACGCATAACAAAAATAATCCATTACATATTGATGTGTTAGTTATTGATGAAGCATCAATGGTTGATTTAAATATGATGGCAAGAGTAATAGAAGCGTTACCAACATCTGCCCGTTTAATCTTATTAGGTGATAAAGATCAGCTTTCATCTGTTGAAGCTGGGGCTGTATTTGGTGACCTTTGTACTTTTATTACTCATGGTTATAGTCAACCGCGTGCAAAAGAGCTAAGCCAATTAACGGGTTATATTGTGCCCGTTTGCGAGCAAACAGCTACAATTACTGACAGTATTTGCTTATTACAAAAGAGTTACCGTTTTAACGAGTCATCAGGTATCGGTTTGCTAGCTAATGCAGTGAAAGAAGGGCGATCTAGTACGGTTAAGCAGTTATTAACAGACGAGTCACTAAACGATATCCAATATCATCCACTATCATCTCAACAAGCTTACTATAGTGTATTACAAGACAGCATTCACCATTATAAACATTACTTACATGTTATTAAGCAACAAGGTACTAGCAACATAGCCGCAGTCTTAGCTAAATTTGCCGAATATCGCTTGCTTTGTGCTGTTAGAGAAGGGCATTTTGGTATAGAAGGTTTAAACAAACAAATTGAATTATTATTAGCGAAAAACCAATTGATTCATGTAAGAAACAAAGAAACGTGGTATGTAGGGCGGCCTATTATGATTTTGCGTAATAGCACTTCATTAGGGCTTTATAATGGTGATATTGGCATTACATTAATGGCCGAACACGATAGTTCAAAATTACGTGTATATTTCCCTTTTGCTGATGGTTCGATTAAAGGATTTTCACCGTTTCGATTACCTGAGCATGAAACGGCTTACGCTATGACTATTCATAAATCACAAGGTTCAGAGTTTGATCATGTGAATATTATCCTGCCAACTGATTATTCCCCGTTACTAAATCGTTCATTGCTTTATACCGCCATTACTCGTGCTAAAAAAACGGTTTCCATTTATGCCACTGAACCAATTTTATTACAAGCTATTAAATCACAAACACAAAGGCATAGTGGTTTAGTCAGTTTATTGCAAAATAATGGCTAAGTTTATTCCATTAAGAGTATTAAAGCTGATTATTTTATAAGATGATGTGATAAAACAAGGAACAATAATAAAACAGGGCGATAAGCCCTGTAATAATTAACTTAATGAATAATTTTAGCTAAAAAGTCTTTAGCTCGATCGGATTGTGGATTTGTGAAGAATTGCTCTTTTGACGTATCTTCAATAATTTCGCCTGCATCCATAAAGATAACACGATTTGCCACTTTTCGCGCAAAACCCATTTCATGAGTAACAACCATCATTGTCATACCTTCATAAGCTAGCTCAACCATTACGTCTAACACTTCATTAACCATTTCGGGATCAAGTGCTGAGGTTGGTTCGTCAAACAACATCACAATCGGATCCATACATAATGCGCGCGCAATAGCAACACGTTGTTGTTGACCCCCAGAAAGCTGGGCAGGGTATTTATTTGCATGAGCAAGTAAACCAACACGCTCTAAAAGGCTAAGTGCTTTTTCACGCGCTTCATCATCTGTTCGGCCTAACACTTTGATTTGAGCTAGTGTTAGATTTTTTAAAATAGTTAAATGGGGGAATAGTTCAAAGTGTTGAAACACCATGCCCACTTTAGAACGTAATTTAGATAAGCTAGTTGCTTTACTTGTTACTTCTTTTCCTCCAATAATGATTTGGCCTTTTTGTACTGGCTCTAAACCATTGACTGTTTTTATCAGGGTTGATTTTCCTGAACCTGAAGGACCACAAACAACTACAACTTCGCCTTTACCGACTTTTGTTGTACAGTTTTTTAATACTTGAAATTGTCCATACCATTTTGATACATTTTCTAAGGAGATCATCGATTTATCCCTTTCTTAAAATAATTAACTAAACGTGAAGCAGTAAAACAAATTACAAAATAACTTGCTGCCGCAAAAATAATCATTGAGTACTTATCAGTACCACCTTGTGTGTTACCAATGCGTGTAATACTTGCGCCAAATAGATCTATTAACCCCATAACATAAACTAAAGATGTATCTTGGAATAAGATAATACCTTGGGTTAATAATAATGGCACCATTGATCTAAAAGCTTGCGGTAAGATAATTAAACGCATTGCTTGAGTTTTAGTCATACCTAATGCATAAGCTGCATGATATTGCCCTTTAGCAACAGCATTAATACCCGCGCGAATAATTTCTGAATAATAAGCCGCTTCAAAAAGCGCGAAAGCAATCATTGCGGACGCGACTCGAACTTCAGCATAAGGCGGCAGATTAAACACATATTTAATGACTTGTGGCAATGCTAAATAGAACCATAACAACACTAATAATAGCGGAATGGAACGGAATAAATTAACATAACATTTAGCAAAAAAGTTAAGTAATTTATTATTTGATAAACGCATTAAAGCTAGTGCTGTACCCCACACAATACCAAAAACAACAGCTGTGAAAGTGATTTGCACTGTTAACCATAAACCATCAATTAGTACAGGATAATTATTTTTATCTGATACCAATGGAGGTATATTTACAATCCAATTATATAATTGTGTATTTGTAATCCAATCAATTAAATACATATTACCCTCCATGACTCATGTTAGGTAAGCGAGTGTATTTTTCAACAATTCGCATCACAGTAATTACCACATAGTTAATCAACATAAAGGCAATAGTAACACCCAACAAAATTTCAACAATGCTATTGGTAGACTCATTGATACGATCAATTTGACCGATCAAATCAATTAAGCCAATTGTTGAAGCAACTGATGAGTTTTTAATAATGTTGGTCATTTCTGATGTTAATGGAGGAATAATACGTCGATAAGCGTTTGGTAGTAAAACATACATATAAGCTTGTCGATTAGTTAAACCAAGAGCAATAGCGGCATAGCGCTGACCTTTGGGTAACGTTTGAATGCCAGTTCTAACTTGTTCAGCAATACGAGCTGAAGTAAACAACCCTAGCGCTATTGCGGCAGTGATAAATGCACTTACATTAGGTGATAAGTCAGATATAAACCAAATTTTTAAACGGCCACTTAATATTACAGGCAGTATCATATACCACAAGAACATTTGCACCAGTAATGGAATATTCCGAAATAGTTGAATATAACCTGCTGCAAAGTTATTTAAAAACTTATTGTCTAAAGTTCTACATATTCCCACAAGAGACCCTAGCACAAAAGCGATGATCCACGCAGTAACTGCTAATGAAACAGTCACAAGAACTCCATCTAATAGCCAATTTAAGTAAATACCATCACCGTAAGGGGTGGGTTGAAAAAATAACATCCAATTAAAACTCATGATGGAGTCTAAAAAACGCCACGATAAAGCTGCAATAGGTTCAAAAGATAATGTCCAATTAAAACTCATAATATATTTAATTCGCTAAATTAGATTATGTACTAAATGCGAAAGCATTTAGTACATTGGATTAGAAAGAATAAGAAAAGTATTAATCTAATGCTTTATCATTAGGATTGGCAAATAGCTCAACCATTTTTGGTGAAATTTCAAGACCCATATTTGCACCTTTTGGTGGAACTGGTTGAGTAAACCATTTGTTATATGATTCTAATGCCTTTCCTGACTTTTGCGCATCAGCAATGGTTTTATCCATTAATTGCTTAAATTGTGTATCGCCTTTTCTTAACATACAGCCATAAGACTCATAAGATAAAGGTTCACCAACAATCTTCCATTCAGCTGGGTTAATCGCACGCGAACGTTCACCAGCAAGTAAAGCATCATCCATTAAAAATGCTACCGCACGACCTGTTTCAAGTGCGTTAAAAGCATCGCCATGATCTTTTGGCGTAATGATACGAATTCCTAAGTTATCTTTACTATTGATTTGGTTTAAACGAATTTCAGAAGTTGTACCTGCGGTTGTTACCACATTTTTGCCTTTTAAGTCTTCAATACTATTGATATTGCTATCTGCTTTAACTAGGAAGCGAGTACCAACAATAAAAATACTGTCTGAAAAATCAACTGTTTTTTGGCGTTCAAGGTTATTCGTTGTCGAACCGCATTCAAAATCATAAGTATAGTTGTTTAATAACTGAATACGGGTCTTAGAAGTAATCGGTAAATATTTTACTTGAAGATTTGGTAAATTTAATTCTTTTTTTACTGCATCGATAATTAAATTAGAATAATCTTGTGAATAACCAATAACTTCTTGTTTTTCACCATAATAGGAAAATGGAATCGAAGATTCTCGATGACCAACAACAATAACACCTGTATCTTTAATTTTGGCTAATGTTCCGCTTAATTCTTCTGCTACAGCCGAACCAGCCATGAGACCTAACATTGCAAATGATAGTACTAATTTGGTTAATTTTGTCTTTTTGTTCATACTCATCTCCTACTGTGTAATTTGTATCATATTAAATATATTTAATATTTTTACAAAGGGCATATATTATAACTTATTTTTTGGTATAAAAGTACTTTTTACTGTTTATTTATCTATATCGGAGCTATATGAAATCAGCAATTAGCGTGTTTTTGCTAATAATTGATTCCATTAAAAGTTCTTAAGCCCAATTATATTTAAGCAATAATTATGCCAGTATCATAAATTATGAACGTCTTTTTATCAAAAGTGAGATAAACATCAATGCCATAATGATAAAATAAGGAACATTTCCCCATCTTGCATAAGGCGTTAGCCCAGTTGTGGGTGAAACAGAAGCCAATAAAACACCTGTTTCAAATTGAGGTAATTGTTTAACAATATTGCCATGCTGATCAATAATTGCGGTAATACCCGTATTGGTACTACGAATTAAAGGCCGACCAAACTCAAGCGCTCTTGCTTGTGCCATTTGTAAATGTTGTTTAGGACCAATGCTATTACCAAACCATGCATCATTTGACACCGTCAATAAAAAATCGCTATCAGGAGTAAATTTTTGTCGCATTAAATCTGACAAAATAATTTCATAACAAATAGCAGGCGTAAATTTAAAGCCTTTTATTTCAAGTTGTGGTTGTTTTGCTTCGCCAGATTTCATTGATGACATAGGAACGTTAAGTAATTCCGCAATTGGTTCAAGTACTGATTCTAGTGGCGTAAATTCACCAAAAGGTACTAAATGGTGTTTTTGATAACGATTCACTGTAGGGTATTGATAGGGTTCTTTTTCGCCCAATATCAATAGCGTATTATAGATATCACCATTGGATTGATAACCGTTTTCACCAAAACGATAATCAATAATACCGACAGCAATTTCAGCATTATGTGATCTGGCTTCGTTGTCTAAATATTGTAAAAATGATTGCTGATTAATTTCGTAATCAGTGATGCTAGCTTCTGACCATATAATGATTTTATTTTCTTCTAGGTTATCTTTAGTGAGTTTAGCATAGGTTTGTAACGTATTATTCAGTTGCTCTCTTGTCCAACGAACTGACTGCGAAATATTGCCTTGAATTAAAGCAAAATTAGCTGAACGGGTATTATCTACCGTTGTCCAATCGATATTGTTGAATGAAATTGGTGCAAAAAAGATCGCAAGCAGTGCAAAAAATGCACCAAAAGTGTACATTTTGGGCACTTTTGTGCTAGTGGCCTTTATACCATAAATCAATAAACCACATAACAGCACTAAAAGCAGATTAACACCATCAATCCCAATTACAGGAAAATAAGCATGTAAAGGGCTATCTATTTGGCTATATCCCAATTGCAACCAAGCAAACCCTGTTAAAATATAGCCACGTAAAAACTCGGTGATTTGCCAAAAAATTGGCGCCACAAGTACAAGCTGTTTAAATGAAAATTGCGGAGCAAATCGATTGGCCATTCTTAATAAGAAAGCAAATAGCATCGGGTAAAGCGACAAATAGAGAATTAAAAGCCCCAAAATAATCACAGCTACAAAAGGCGGTAATTCCCCATACTGCTTAATACTGATATAGACCCAGTGAATCCCAGCCGAAAAGTAGCCAACCCCCCAACTTAATCCAAGCAACATGGCCTGTTTTTTTGATTTATCGGCAATAAGCCATAACAGCCCAGTAAACGACACAAAGGCTAAAGGCCAAATATGAAAAGGGGCATAGCTAAATACCGCTATACCACCAAAAAATAGGCTCAATAATATGTGTTTAAACATTGTCAGGTAACTCTAAATTAGGCACTGTTGCCCCTTCTGGAATTGTCACATGGAGTTGAATAATGCGCCGACGATCGGCAATGGTAACTTTAAATTGATAACCATCAATGGTGATGCTTTCGCCACGTAAAGGTAACCGCCCAAAATGTTGCATGACTAGTCCACCAATAGTGTCCATTTCGTCATCACTAAAATGAGTGGCAAAAATGTCATTGAAATCCTCGACTGGTGTCAGTGCTCGAACGGTATAAACCGAAGGAGACAAGCGGCGGATATCGCGATCTTCAACCTCGTCATATTCATCTTCAATATCGCCTACTATCAGCTCTAAAATATCTTCGATAGTTACAAGTCCTGACACACCACCAAATTCATCAATAGCCATCGCCATATGATAACGCTGCATGCGAAACTCTTTTAACATATGATCGACGCGCTTACTTTCAGGCACAACAACAGTAGGTCTAAGGATTTTTTTAAGATCAAAATTATCCACACCTTGGCGAATAAAAATCAACAGATCTTTTGCTAACAAAATCCCTTCAATATGATCTCTATCTTCACTAATAACAGGATAACGGGAATGTCCATGTTCAGAAATAATATCTAAACACTGATCAAGAGAGTAATTGTCTTTAATGGTAACAATTTGAGAGCGGGGGATCATAATATCACGAATGCGTTGCTCGGCAATATCCATGACGCCTTCAATCATATCAAGCGTATCTGGATCGATAAGCTCGTTTTCTTCGGCTTCGCGGATCACTTCGATCAGTTCTTCTTTATCTTTTGGCTCTGAATTAAATAATTGACTTAACCATAATGCAAACCCTTTTTTAGGTCTCCGGTGATTATCATCACTCATTTGTACTCTTCCTTTCTTGCTTTATTATTAATGTAATATTTCTTACTTAGTGTACTAAATTTGTCTGCTAAATGATCTTACAAAATAGCATAAAATCAAACGGTTTATCATACACTTTTATTCATCAATGGGTTGATAAGGATCTTCAAACCCCAGTTGCTGCATAATATCTATTTCGATATTTTCCATTTCTTCGGCTTCTTCGTCAAGAATATGATCATAACCGAGTAAATGCAAACAGCCATGTACAATCATATGCGCCCAGTGCGAAGTTAATGATTTATGTTGTTGCTTGGCTTCGGCTTCGACAACTTGTTTACAAATGATAAGATCGCCCAATAAAGGAACATCAATCTCAATGGGTGATTCAAATGGAAAAGATAACACATTGGTTGGTTTATCTTTATGACGATAAGTATTATTTAATTGCTGACTTTCTTGTTCATCAACAATACGGATAGTCAGTTCAGCATTATCCACAAATTGCGGCAAAATAACCTCTAACCATTGCAAAATTTGCGCTTCGGCTGGCAAATTTTGGTTATCTTCTGTAGCAATTTGTAAATCTAAAATAATTGCGCTCATTTTATTTTGTTTACCTTACTTTATTATTCACGGTGATAAGGATGATTTGTGGTTAAACTCCACGCGCGGTAAAGGCTTTCAGCCACAATGACACGCACTAAAGGATGGGGAAGAGTAAGTGGCGACAGTGACCAACTCTGCTCAGCCGCCGCTTTGCAAGCAGGTGATAAACCTTCTGGTCCACCAATTAACAAACTCACATCGCGTCCGTCGACTTTCCAGCGTTCTAATTGTTCAGCTAAATTATGGGTTGTGTAAGGTTTACCGGGAATATCAAGTGTCACAATACGATTACTTTTACCGCAGGCATTTAACATCAATTCGCCTTCTTTATCTAAAATTCGCACAATATCGGCATTTTTAGTACGCTTACCAGCGGGTATTTCAACAAGCTCTAACGGCATATCCTTAGGAAAGCGCGCACGATAATCATCAAAAGCCGTGGTGACCCAACTTGGCATCTTCGTACCAACAGCAATCAGCTGAATCTTCACGCCATTAACTCCAAAGCTTCTCTAGTTCGTAAAGCTGACGGCTCTCTTCTTGCATGATATGCACAATCACTGAATCCATATCAACCACAACCCAATCGGCATCGGTCTTACCCTCGCTACCTAACACTAAATGACCCTGTTTTTTGGCTTCGTCAAGCAGGTGATTAGCAATAGACGAAACATGACGGTTTGAAGTTCCCGTGCAAATAATCATATAATCAGTAATGCTCGACTTACCACGAACATCAAGGGTAACAATATCCTTACCTTTTAGATCATCAATCTTATCAATAATAAAATCTTGTAACGACTGCTGCAAAATAAACTCTCTATGTTTAAAAAATAAAGCGCTAGTATATCACGAATTTATAAAATAACGGTGATGATAACTTACACATATTTTTATTGATTATTGGGATTGTTTTTTTCTTTTCTTTTTTGCTAATCTATCTTCACGCATTTTTTTTATCTGTTCTTTTCTGTTTTTCTTTATTTGGTCTCTTTTCAATTTTTTTTGATTATTTATCGCTAAACGTTCCTCTTCTTTTGCTGTATCTTTTATTACCTTTTTTGCTGTATTTTCTGCTTTAGGCTTTTTTTCTCTATATATGCTAAGTGCAGCTAGCACCTCTGTTAACGACGATATAACCACAAAGAATAAAAGTCCTAAAAATAAACCTAATAAAGATGGGTATATTGGATTGTAATTGTGACTAATACGCGGATAGATTCTAACTGTTGCTGCCTCTGCAAAATTGGTATTAAATAAAAAAAGTAAGAAAAATATCGCTTTCATAATACATGCAATCTAACTGAGTAATTTTCAGTTATTTCATTTTATAAAAATAGATAAATGTTAAAGGAAATTTGAACAAGAAAAAAGACCTTATTTTAAGGTAAAAACTTTTTAGAAAAGTGATAAACCAGCAAAACCACAAATTCTCCAAACAACCCAACCAAAAAGCTGTCAGAAAAATTATTGATTTTATTGAAGTTTTTATTTGGTGGTTTTTGTTTAAAAACCACCACCAAATCCACCTTTTACCCCATTGAAACGACTCGATCAAACAACGGGTTATCTGTCAAACGATGCGTAACCATCAACAGAGTTTTACCTCTACAAGTTTGTTTAATTAATTGAATAATTTGTTGTTCGGTTTGCTGGTCAAGGCTTTCTGTTGGTTCGTCCATTAAAATTAATGGTGAATTGTGGAGCAATGCCCTTGCTATGCCAATACGGCGGATTTCGCCTCCTGATAGTGAGCGCCCGCCTTGTCCAAGCGGTAACTCTAGCCCGTGCTCAGTAGTGAGTAGTTTGTCGAGCTCGACTTGATGTAATACTGCTGTGAGTTGCTTGTCGGTTGCTTGTTCATTACCAATTAATAAATTTTGCCGTAGGCTGTCACTAAAAATAGTAATCACTTGCGGGACAACGGCGATCGCTTGGCGAAGTGTAGGTTCGTCAAGTTGATTGATTGGGATGTCGTTAATAAAAATCTCTCCTGAATTGGGGTCCCAACAGCGGTTGATCAAACTTAATAAAGTCGATTTACCGCAACCTGTTTTGCCAATTAGGCCAATGTGTTCGCCAGCTTTGACCGTTAGAGAAAAATCGGTTAATACTGCAAAAGGTTGATTTGGATAGCTAAAATTGATGTTATTTAACTGTAAGTTAGCCGATTTTAAGTCAATAATTTGTCCTTGTGCTTTAAATTGTACATCAGGCTTTTGATTAAAAATAGCGGTAGTGCGAGTAGCCGATGTAAGTACTTGCCCTAAAAAGATAAATGCACCGGGTATAGGCATGAGTATTTCGGCACTGGCAAGGCTAACAAAGACAAATAACGCGACTAAAGGCGATAGCGTGTATTGTGTGATTAGCCATAGCACTAATAATGTTAAAAAACCTGCAATTAGCAAGACAAGTGCACTTGATAGTGCCATTAATGTCGATTGGCGTTGTTGATTGTAAAGCCAATTTGATTCAAGTTCATCCAGTTTTGCGCGATAGCGTGATTGTGCATTAAATAGGGTGAGTTCGGCTTGTCCTTGTAGGTAGTTGATTAATTGTAATCGATATTCGTTTTGTTGTTGTGCTAGTGTTGTTCCTAGTTGTTTGCCAGCTTGATAAAAGATGACCGGTACTATAAGTAAGGTAGAAGTTAGAATAATGCTGATGATTAATGCAATCGGTAAGTTGATACTTGCTAACCCAATAAATAACACTCCAATAGTTACAAGTGCAGTGACAGTAGGCGAAAACAGCTTTAGATATAAGTGATCAAGCGCATCAATATCGACAATAAAGCGATTAAGCAAGTCGGCTTTTTGGTATTGGGCCAGTTGGTTGGTGCTAAGTGGTAGTATTTTTTTAAACGCTAGGGTTCTTAAATAAGCAAGTAGTTTAAAGGTGGTATTGTGATCAACCAAGCGCTCCATGTAACGCGCAGCGGTTCGTGTTATTGCCGCTGCGCGCACGCCTGCTGCAGGTAACATATAGTTAAATGTATATAACCCTGCTGCACCAGCCACAGCAGTAGACGCTAAAAACCACCCTGATAATGATAGTAAAAATACACTGGCAAATAGGGTTAAGATGGATAGCGATAATCCCAACATAATCTGCCAAAAATAGTGTTTATAGAGTGCAATATATGGGCGTAATGTGGTTAGCATGAACTCTCCTTGTTATGGCAGTATAGTTCCCCTTTTGATAGTTGCCATATTTGGTCAAAATGTTGCATATCGTCATTTTGATGGGTGATGGTGATGCTATTGGTTGCAATATTTTGTTGATCTAAGTTTTGTATGGTTTGTTTGTCTAAACTTGCTGTTGGTTCATCAAGGATGAGTAATTGGCAAGGTTTTAACATGGCACGAGCTAATGCGATTCGCTGGGCTTGTCCTACTGATAATCTGACGGCATCTTCACCAACAGGGGTATCTAAACCCGCGGGTAATTTGGCGATAACTTCGGTCAATTGTGCTTGACGTATGACAGTTTGAAGTTCTTGCTGTGTGGCATTTTGTTTGCCAAGTAAAATGTTGTCGCGCACTGAGCCATTAATTAAGTACGGGTTTTGTCCGATCCAGCTAATTTGTTGTTGCCATGTTTTGATATCTATCTGGTTGAATTCGATACCGTTAATTCTGAGCGAGCCTTGATAAGGTAAAAAACCCAGTAACACTTGCATTAACGAGCTTTTTCCCTCGCCACTTGTGCCAATAAGTGCCAATTTAAAAGGGGCATGTAATGAAAATGACAACGGCCCGACAATGGGTTTTCCTTCGTTTGATATGACAATTAAGTTGTTGGCTTCAATTGTTTGTATCGCTTGATTAAATGGGGTATTGGCTGGTGTTATGTCGGTGTGTTGTTGTGGTGATTTTTGGGTTAAGAACGTTTCGATATTATCGGCTGCGGCAATGGCTTCAGCTTTGGCGTGGTAATAAGTGCCCAGATCGCGTAAGGGTTGAAAATACTCAGGAGCTAAGATAAGCGCAAAAAAACCAGCAAATAAGGTGACTGTGCCATTGTATGCGCCAAAGTTAAATTCGCCTAAATACGAAAATCCAAAATAAACCGCCACAATAGCGATCGAAATAGAAGTAAAAAACTCCAATACCGCTGAAGACAAAAACGCGACTTTTAGAACTTGCATGGTTTTAATTCGAAAATCCTCAGACGCGCGGGCGATTTCGTTGGTCTGTTTTTCGCCTTGGTTGAATAGTCGAATGGTATTAAGCCCCTTTAAACGATCCAAAAAGTGGCCGCTTAAATAGGATAGGGCTTTAAAATGACGGCGGTTAATATCCGCAGCGCCCATCCCGACTAAGATCATAAAGATAGGAATGAGTGGCGCAGTGCAAAGCAAAATGGCGGCAGCTGCCCAGTTAAAAGGGAAAATCGCAATACAAATTAATATTGGCGCCATACTTGCTAGTCGCATTTGTGGCAAGTAGCGGGCAAAAAAGTCATGTAATTTGTCGACTTGTTCAATCAACAAGGTGCTCCATGCACCAGTGGTGCTTTGATTTAAATAGGATGGACCATGTAATTCAAGTTGGTTAATTAATTGGCACCGAATTTGCTGCCGAACTTTTTTGCCTATGGCAAAGTTGATCTTTTCGCGTAGATAGATTAAACCTGCTCGACCGAATAGTACTGCAATTAATGCACCAAAAAAGGGCAAAATATCCACAAAATGTTGTTGTTCAACAATGATCCTTTGCAAAATTATTGCAAGCAATCCCGCTTGGATAATGATTAATATCGTTAAAATAAAGCCAGTTAAAATTGAAGCTCGCAAATTAGCCTTATGCCTTTTTGCATACTGTTTTAACCAGCCAAGTAGATAGGTCTGGCGTTTTTTATCTAGTGACATAAAGATTTTTACTACTTATTTTAAGTTATCCAAATAGTGTTCAGCATCTAAAGCCGCCATACAGCCCGTACCGGCTGACGTGATTGCTTGACGATAGACATGATCCATTACATCACCAGCAGCAAAAATCCCTTCGACACTGGTTTGAGTGGCGTTGCCTTGCGTGCCTGATTGTACTTTGATATAACCACCATTTAGTTCAAGTTGACCTTCAAAGATAGTGGTATTTGGTTTGTGACCAATTGCGATAAATACGCCTAAAACAGATAATTGTTCGGTCATATTTGGATCTTGTGTACTGCGGATCCTAACGCCAGTCACGCCCATATTATCGCCTAATACTTCGTCGATAACGCGATGCGTATGTAAGATAACTTTGCCTTCCTTAATTTTTTGATCCAAACGGTCCATTAATATTTTTTCAGCTCTAAAGCTATCTCGGCGGTGAATTAAATGGACTTCGCTAGCTATATTGGCTAAATACAGCGTTTCTTCAACCGCGGTATTGCCACCACCCACTACGGCAACTTTTTGGTTGCGATAGAAAAAACCATCACAGGTTGCACAAGCAGATACGCCTTTGCTTTTGAATGCTTCTTCTGACGGTAAACCTAGGTATTGTGCTGATGCACCAGTTGCAATAATAAGGGCATCACAACTATATTCAGTCTCACTACCAAAAAGTTTATAAGGCTTAGAACTAAAATCAACGCGATCGATCTGATCTAAAATAATTTCAGTATTAAATCTTTCAGCATGTTCTTTCATTTTGACCATTAATTCTGGTCCCGTTAAATCGGGTGCACCAGCTGGCCAGTTTTCAAGATCCGTTGTTGTTGTCAGTTGTCCACCTTGTTGCATTCCAGTAATTAATACGGGCGAAAGGTTAGCGCGTGCAGCATAAACCGCTGCAGTATAACCTGCTGGACCAGAACCGAGTATCAATAAACGTGCATGTTTGGTTTTCATTTTAAATCCTTATTTATTTTCAACTTTGCCTATTTTAGACAAAACTGGTGCAATTTATGGCAGTAAGTCTAACATTATCAATCTTTATAGTGCAAAAAAATTGGTTATTGTAGCAATAGGTAATGACAATAGGCTTTTTTAACGTTAAATAATCCGGTTATCTTTTCCTTTTCAGTTATTTTAAAATTAATTGTGATTTTTAAAACGATATTGTTTTTTGTTTTTGCTTTATTGCATTTAAAATACGTCCCTTTGTTATTCTGAAATTTCTTTTTCTATTATTTGATAATGTATTTTTGCTTATCAATTTATTTGACATCCTAACAAAACGGGGGAGATGCTATGAATAATCCTTCAAAAGAAAGTGTAGAAGCAGTACTTACAAAAATTAATTGGGCACAAGAGATTTTAAATTCGGTACAACAAAATGTCAGCGATCCTCAGATTGGTAATATTTTATCTGGAATTGCTTTTATTATGGACTCAGCTTCAGCTGATGCCGAAGCACTCTATCAATCAATTGAATAATAGTTTTGTCTGTTTTTTTATTTATATCTACCTCCATTCGTCGTGTGACGATTGAAGGTAGCAAGTGGTTAAATCTGTTTAGTGATTATCAGTGAGATATGTCGTTACATCAGCAAGTGGCCAACGAATATGCGTTGCTGGTTCATTGATTCGATAACCAAAAGCTAAACAAAGTCCTACCCCAAATGATTCTTCACCAATTTGTGGAATATGTTTTTCTAGTATTTTTATCACTTTATCGTGATCGAATCCACCAATAGCACATGAATCAATACCGCGAAATGCTGCAGCAGTCATCATATTGGCACAAGCAATGTAATCTTGCATTTCTGACCAGTGATTGATAGTTAAGCCATCAGCAAGCCCTTGTTCGCAAAAATTAATAAATGCTTGGCAGGCAATATCAATAGACATTTGATTATTTGGATCGGGCAAAGTACGCGCAATTGCTCGTCGTAAATAATCGCTCTGTGATGTAAAATTATTCGCTTTTCGATAAAGCACAATCACAAAATGTGAACAACTGGTGACTTGTTCTTGATTGTAGCAAACACTACGTAATTCTGCTTTTATTTTGCTGCTATCAACAACCACAAAATGCCATGGCTCCATGCCAAATGATGAAGGAGATTGTCGTCCCGCTTCTAATATATATTCAATATCATCATTATTAATCTTTTTTGTGTCATCAAATTTTTTACATGCATGTCTAAAGTTGAATGCTTGGGTTAGCTTGTCCATATTTTCTCCTAAGATTGGCTATTCCACGGGGCAACTTTTAATAATAATAACATACCAGGAATGGCAAGAATAAAACATAAACTAAAAAAGTTTGTCCATCCTAAATGTGAAGTTAAAACACCGGACATTGAATTTATTAGTGTTCTTGGTATAGCTGAAAAACTAGTTAATAGCGCAAATTGTGTTGCGGTAAATAATGGGCTAGTTTTTTTCGCTATAAAAGTGACTAATGCTGCTGCGCCCATTCCAACACCAATAGATTCAAAGCTAATTACAGTCGCCAATATGATAAGTTGAGTGTAATTAATCGTTAAAAAAGGTCCTTCATAAGATAAAAAAGCAAAACCTAAAATAGAAAACATTTGCACAAAACCTGATATCCATAATGAACGGTTGATGCCATATTTTGAAATAATAAAACCACCCAAAAGAGCTCCAAATAAACTTGGCCAGACCATCGCATTTTTAGCTACAGTTCCTATATGTTTCATTTCAAAATTCATATCTAAATAAAAAGGTGTTGCCAAAGATGTAGCAAGGCTATCACCAAGCTTATAAAATGAAATAAAAGCAATAATAAATAAAGTATTACGAAATGATTGTCGATGAACAAATTCATTTATTGATTGTTTGAAAATAGATTTATCTGGATGAATTACACTGATATGTGACGGCTCTTTTAAGCTTATTGTAATGAGTAGCATTGGCACAATAAATGCGGCAGTGAATGCGAATACTTCCATCCATGATAGATAATCAGCAAGAAAAAGCGATAATCCTCCAGGAATGAATCCTGATATTCGATAAATATTAATGTGTATACTATTTCCGCTGCCAAGTTCGTTATCGCTCAAAATTTCTCTTCTATAAGCATCAATTGCGATATCTTGAGTTGCAGAAATAAAAGCAGTTAATAAGCTTAAAATAACAACTATTTCGATGTTATTTTTGGGAGTTAAAAAACCATACATAGGCATGATAATTAAGAGCCCGATCTGAGTTAAAAACAACCAACCTTTACGACATCCTAGTGAGAAAGGTGATAACTTATCTAATAATGGTGACCAGAGAAATTTACATAAGTAAGGAATTTGAGTTAATGCGAATGCGCCAATTGTTTTTATGTCTACACCGTCAATTTTTAGCCAAGCGGGAATTAATTGGACGATAAAGAAAAAAGGAAGTCCAGAGCAAAAACCTGTATAGATGCACAACAACATTTTTCTATTAAAAAAAGCATGAGCTAATACTTTATTCATTATTTAACTTTATTGGTTAGTTTTTTTACAAAGTGCTATCATAGCACACAACATTAAAAAATAATGCTACAAGCCAAGATAAACCATTACCTAAAGTCATTTTTTCAAGATACCAAAAGTGATACTGAATCTATATATTTTAGTATAAAGATTAATGCCAACAACTAGTTAAAAAATTAACTATTTACCATGAAAAGGGGTCAAGTAATATGAAAAGTTCGATTAAAGTTGCTGTTTTTAGCAGTAAACATTATGACAAAGAACATTTAGACATCGCGAATAAAAAATTTGGTTTTGATATCGAATATTATGAGCATAAATTAAGTCATAAAACAGTTGTTACTGCCCAAGGTTATAATGCGGTTTGTGCATTTGTTAATGATGAAGTAGATAAGAAAGTGCTACAAAAATTAGCAGGCTATGGCATTAAAATTTTAGCACTTCGCTGTGCAGGGTTTGATAATGTTGATTTAGCCGAAGCCGAAAAATTGGGCATTACCGTTGTTCGTGTCCCAGCTTATTCACCTGAAGCTGTTGCAGAACATGCGGTGGCTTTGATGATGACCCTAAATAGAAGAACTCATAAAGCCTATCAACGCACCCGTGATGCTAACTTTTCGTTAGATGGTTTGACAGGATTTAATATGCACAATCGTACTGCTGGCGTAATTGGTACAGGAAAAATTGGTCAAGCAGTCATCCGTATTTTAAAAGGTTTTGGTATGCATATTCTTGCTTATGATCCTTATCCTAATGATATTGCGGTTGAATTAGGCGCGCAATATGTTGAGTTAGATGAACTATATGCAAAATCCGACGTGATTACGCTACATTGCCCAATGACACCTGAGAATTATCATTTATTGAATAAAGAGTCTTTCAAAAAAATGAAAGATGGTGTGATGATTATCAACACTAGCCGGGGGGCATTACTCGACGCAACAGCGGCTATTGATTCATTAAAACAATCAAAAATAGGCGCTTTGGGGATGGATGTTTACGAAAATGAACGAGATCTCTTTTTTGAAGACAAATCGAATGATGTTATTTTAGATGATGTGTTCCGTCGTTTATCTTCTTGCCATAATGTTATTTTTACTGGCCATCAAGCTTTTTTAACGCAGGAAGCATTATTGAATATTTCGGATACGACTTTAAATAACATTAAACAAATATCTGAAGGTAAACCATGTCCGAATATTGTTAAATAATAATAAATATCTTATGATGTTGTTGATTCTTTAATTACTTAAGATACGGTTTTTTTGTATGCAGCGTATTGCCATTTTTATTAGCATAATTTTATTGCTTACAGCTTGTAGTAGTGAGAGATCTTCAACATCTCCAATGAAAGAACATCGTGGACATACCAATGTCAAAGGTGGTGTTTATCTTGAAAAAGATCACAATCCATCCGAAACCATTAGCTCGCCATTAGCTATCGATAAAGAAAAGTTTATCGATAGAATGGCCAGTAAACATGGTTTTAATCGGCAACAGTTGCGCAATGTGCTTGCACAAACCAATAAACTGGATTGGGTCATTAATTTAATGGATAAACAAGCACCAAAAACCGGCTCATCGACGGTGCCGAATGGTGCTTGGCTTCGATATAAAAATAAATTTATTACGCCGAGTAATCTTCCTCGAGGCGTTGATTTTTGGAACCAATACCAAAAAGAATTGCAACGTGCTTATAATGAATACGGCGTGCCTCCCGAAATTATTGTTGGTATTATTGGTGTTGAAACGG
Organism: Gilliamella bombicola; assembly: GCF_900094945.1. Taxonomy (GTDB): domain Bacteria; phylum Pseudomonadota; class Gammaproteobacteria; order Enterobacterales; family Orbaceae; genus Gilliamella; species Gilliamella bombicola. The sequence goes on along the minus strand of NZ_FMAQ01000001.1, from coordinate 129,457 downwards.
GTTGGGGTAGAGTAATGGGTAAAACAAAAATTATTGATGCCCTGTCAACACTGGCTTTTAACTATCCAAGACGTGCGCAATATTTTTCTGAAGAATTAGAAGATTTTTTAGTTATGTGTCGTGATGAAGGCGTTGATCCCTTTGATTTAAATGGATCGTTTGCTGGCGCAATGGGATATGGTCAATTTATGCCGTCTGCATTTAGACGTTATGCTGTTGATTTTAACCATGATGGTCATATTGATTTATGGGATCCAGTTGATGCTATTGGTAGTGTGGCGAACTACTTTAAGTCGCACGGCTGGCAACGAGGCAAAAAAGTAGCGGTTATGGCTAACGGTCAAGCGCCATCACTTGATACAGGCTTTAGCACAAAATACTCAATTGAAACACTAGCAAAAGCTGGATTAAAACCAAAAAGCTCTTTAGATGGACAGACACAGGTCAGTTTGTTGCGCCTTGATATGGGCGACAGTTACCAATTTTGGTATGGATTACCAAACTTTTATACTATTACCCGTTACAACCATAGCACGCATTATGCCATGGCAGTTTGGCAATTAGGGCTTGCGGTTAAAGATGCAAGATAGTTGTTTGTATTAATCTGTTAGTACTGCCTATTGGTTTTATGTTCTAGCCGGTTTTAGATAAGGTCGCAGTTGCGACCTTTTTTGTGTCTATTGATCATATTAAGAAATGATTAGCTTTATAGCCAGAAATAATAAAAAGATACCAAAAAATCTGATTAGCTTTTTAATTGATAATTTTTGCGCAATTTGCACTCCCACTTTAGCCATTGGTATGCTCGCTAGCATAATGACGAATGCGGCAGGTAGATAAATAAAGCCTAAGCAATACTGTGGTAATTGTGGATTATTCCAACCAGCGATTATATAGCCAATGGTTCCACCAATTGCAACTGGCACGGTAAAAGCTGCCGATGTGCCAATGGCTTTACGCATATCAATGCCACATCTTTGCAAAAATGGTACTACTAATACACCACCACCCACACCAACAAGGGCGGCAAAAATACCAATTAACGTGCCGGCAAAGATAAAAATTTGATTGTTAAAGGGAACCGTTTGACTGACTAGATTTTTGTTTTTTTTATCTATCTGTAAAATAAATTTAAAACTTACATAAATAAGAAAGATAATAAATACCCATTTTAACCAACTGCCCGGGATATAGGGAGTCATATATGAACCGCCTAACGTGCCAATCATACAGCCTAAAACCATTTTTTTTAGAATTGGCCACTGAATATTGTGGTTTTTGTTGTGAATATAGCTAGATGACAAACTAGTACCAATGATGGTGGCTAATGATGTTGCAATGGCAATATGGTTAATCCAAGGATCACCAAGGTTAAAGTAATTTAAGGTAAAAATTAAAGACGGTACAATTAATGCTCCACCGCCAACACCAAACATACCGGCTAATAATCCAGCAGCGGCACCTATTGAAAGGAAAATAATAAATTCAAAAATCATATAAGAAAAAGCAGTTTGATTGTTATTTAAACGATTATACTGAGTAAGCGTCTGATAAGCTATCTGTGACAATAATTATATTCACTATTTATGTCCAAAAAATTTTAGAAATATACGCATTTTATTATAACAGCTTAAATGATAAAGAGATGACCACCCAACTAATATCGCCTATACTATTTTGAAATCAGATAAATATGATTAGTTTTTTAGGTGTCTTAATATGTTAGAAGATGTAATGCAAGGCGCATTAATTTCGGCAAGTTTAATTATTGCCATTGGTGCTCAAAATTTATTTGTACTTAAGCAAGGATTATTAAAAAATCATATCTTTTTTGTAGCGGCAATCTGTTTTATTTGTGACTTCGTCTTGATGTCAGTAGGTATTTTGGGGGTGGGTTCGTTTATTAGTACTAATCTATTAATAACTCGCATTCTTGCCATTTTAGGGGCGGTTTTTTTGATCTGGTATGGATTTTCAGCTTTTAAAAGTGCCATTCAAGGTAATAGTTACATGCAAATTGAATCTCAAGATCCGCAAAATAACCGTTTACTCAAAGTAGTACTGGCAACCTTGGCTGTTACCTTGCTTAATCCTCATGTTTATCTAGATACCGTTGTTATTGTGGGGGGGATTGCAGGCACATTAACAAGTGAACAAAAATTGGCATTTTTGATTGGCGCGGTTTGTGTTTCGTTTATTTGGTTTTTTGGAATAGGTTATGGTGCAAGACTATTAACGCCACTGTTTAAACAGAAAAAGATGTGGATCATATTAGACTTTTTGGTAGGTTGCGTGATGTTTTATATTGCTTATCGATTAGTTTTGTTTGTTTTTTAGTTTAATTAAATAGAGCCAATTGATTTTAGTTGTGGATGATTCGTATATAAGACGTTATCAAGCTGTTATTTGCTATTTGGTATTTAATTTCTCCAAACTATGAGAACAATATATCCATTTGGTTATGATTTCAGATCTTTGATGCGTTGGATTATTTTATTCTTAATAACAACCACAATCATTATTACTAGCTTGTTTTTTCTTAGCTTGTTGTTTGGCTACAATAGCATTGACTTTTTTGGTTACAATAACTAAATTCTCTTTGGCGTCAGAATAGTTCTGTTCAGCTGCTTTAGTAAACCATTGTTTAGCTTTAAAGTAGTTCTGTTTTACCCCTGTGCCTTTGTAATAGATCGTTGCTAAGGTATATTGAGCAACCGCATCACCTTTTTTCGCTGCTTTAGTATCCCATTCAATTCCTTTTGAATAGCTTTGCTTTGTCCCTTGTCCATTATAGTACAATAAAGCTAAGCTATGTTGAGCAGCAACATTGCCTTGATTGGCTGCTTTTTCAAACCACTGCTTTGCTTGTGTATAATCGGGTTTAGCTTCTTGTTGTTCAAATCCATTTTCGACGGCTTTAAAATGACGTCTTTTAGTATATGAGCCGTCAGCATACATAAGACCTAAATGATATTGTGCTTCAGCATCATTTTGTTTGGTTGCTTTTTGATACTCCTCATTAAAATCAAATAAAGGTTGTTGCTCAGCATAAGTAGCAGTGCTAAAACACAAAACTAGTAATAATTTAGCAAGAAACTTTAGCATAAAGATTCCTTTAAAAAATAAATAACTTACTTATTTTATCGTATTTATTTTTTTAGTATAGTTCGATTATTTAAATTTGTTCCGGACAAATTTGTCGAACGCTGGCGTTCTCATCGCTTTTTTGTTTTTAATTAGATTGATTTGATTTACTTAGGGATTATATATTTAAATGGTGGGTCGTGAGCGATTATTCGGCACATCGTGTGCCTCACCCCTTCGGGGCCAACACTACGTGTTGTTCAAATTTGTTCCAGACAAATTTGTCGAACGCTGGCGTTCTCATCGCTTTTTTGTTTTAATTAGATTAATTTGATTTACTTAGAATTTGTGTAATTAAATGGTGGGTCGTGAGCGATTATTCGGCACATCGTGTGCCTCACCCCTTCGGGGCCAACACTGCGTGTTGTTCAAATTTGTTCCAGACAAATTTGTCGAACGCTGGCGTTCTCATCGCTTTTTTGTTTTAATTAGATTAATTTGATTTACTTAGAATTTGTGCAATTAAATGGTGGGTCGTGAGCGATTCGAACGCTCGACCAACGGATTAAAAGTCCGCTGCTCTACCGACTGAGCTAACGACCCATCTAGAGATGGTGGGTGATACCGGGTTCGAACCAGTGACCCCCTCCTTGTAAGGGAGGTGCTCTCCCAACTGAGCTAATCACCCCAAGTGTTTTATTACTAAAACGTCACGGTAAAGATTGGTGGGTGATACCGGGTTCGAACCAGTGACCCCCTCCTTGTAAGGGAGGTGCTCTCCCAACTGAGCTAATCACCCCAAGTGTTTTATTACTAAAACGTCACGGTAAAGATTGGTGGGTGATACCGGGTTCGAACCAGTGACCCCCTCCTTGTAAGGGAGGTGCTCTCCCAACTGAGCTAATCACCCTTACCGTGTGGGTGTGCATTATAAGGCACGGCTTATTCCAGTCAACCTTTTTTTTTTAAATTTCTCTAAAATCCACTTCGTTCGGTTTAATTTTAAACATTTTTTGGGTGATAGTTCGCAAAAATCACTTTTGTTTATTTTTATTTAGTCAACTAGCATTATGATTAAGTGATTCGGTTATCAAAAATAAAAAGCTAATCAATCATGGTTTTTAATAAAAAACGCGTTATTATTTATGTTGAACCTACCATTTTACGCTATAAGGCAGTAGGCATAACTAAGCAAAACACTGCATTGACCATTAATGATGACCTAATTGCATTTAATTATCAAAATGCCGCAGATATTGAATTTTTTATTGGTGAGTTACAAAAAAAATTTACTAGGCGCACACAATACGAACTTAATTTAGATATCAATTTAATTCAAACGCAACAACTCACCTTACCCGATGTAAAGCTAAAATTAAGTGAATTGATTTTATATGTTGAAGCTAATATTTATAAATTATTTCAATTGCCTGCTAAAAAGGTACTTTTTGACTTTGTTTATCCAACTAAACAAAACAAACATGTTACTGTGATGATCGTTGAACGTGATTATATTGAAAGTTGGATTAACCTTTTTAAAAAGCATGAACTGCTATTAACATTTGCTGGTTATCAATTCGATAATGCCAAAATTAATTTTTTACCATGGCGTCAAGAAAAGCAAACAAAGCACCTGCAACAATTAACCTACGTGGTTGCGGGTTTAATTGGTATAATCAGTTGTTTGCTCTGTTATCTTTGGATTCAAGCCCGAAATGAGCTACGACATTACGACCAAAAATTGTTAGAACAGCAAGAGGTAGTGCAAAAGCTCACTGCTGAATTATCTCATTATTTACCTAACCCATCATTAAGCCACAAACAGATTCAAAATGTTTTATTGTTACTTTCGGCACAGTTACCTTCTGTCATTTGGCTAGACTCTTTTTATTATGAACAACAAAAAATCAGGATCGACGGACAAAGCTTTAGTTATGTTGAATTGACTAAATTTAATCAAAATCTGTTAACGCTAAAAAATATCAGTAACAGCCAAATAAATAGCGTCTCGTCTAATAAAACGAGCTTAGTTTTTGAAATGGAAATTTATTTAGATGAACAGTGATTTTTTTTATCGCCCAATTTGGCAACAATATTTGGTGTCTGTTTTATGCTGTTTAGCGGTTTCTGTGATGATTTATCTATTTTTTATTCACGACATTGAGCAACAAGCAAAATTAAAAAGCAACACATATCAGCAAAAAATCACTGAAACGGAGTTACTACAAGCAAAAGTGAAGCGTTATCAGACAAGTAAAAATAGTTTATATAGTTTAATATCAGAACAAGAACTTGCACAAATGATTGAACAACATCACCTCGTGTTGAGTTCCTTTAAGCGCTATCAAACAGCCCAAACCGTTAATTGGGATATTGAGTTAAATGGTCAATTCTTTGATTTTATGAATTTGCTTGCGTCATTGATGGATGATTTCTATTTTCTTGATTTTCAAAATTTAAAAATCAGCAAACAAGATCAACAGTTACAGATCATGTTTACGTTATTGTTCAAAAAGGATAACGAATGATACGTTATATATATCAATACATCGGTTTATGCTTTTTTATCTGTTTTGACCTTAAGGCTAATATGCCTTTAGAACGAGATCCGTTTCAACCTTATTATTCTGTTTCATGCAGTGAACAAACTGAACAATTGCTTGAGCAGATCCAAATTTGGCATTTTAGGGGGGTAATGAAACAGATTGATCAACCTTATCAGCAAATTTGGTTATCATCTAATAATCAGTGGCTAGCGATAACCGATGACACAGTGCCAAACATTTTGTTTCCTTGGCATATGCAATCTTTACTTAACGACAAAATTATTTGGCAAGCAGATTTACCTAATTATTGCCATCAGACTGTATCATGGACAATGCCTCTCAATGAATAACAACAACACCAAAAAACAACGGCTAAACCACTATATTAGTCGAGTTACTCAAGCCAAAATCAATTTGGCAAACGTAATTATTTCTATTTTTTTTATTATTGGTATAAATGCTAGTCATGCCAATATTGATCAATCAGTAAATGCCGAACAGAAAAACAATATCTCAATGACATTTTACCAAACGGATATTGCCATTATCCTACAGGCATTAGCCGACAGTCAGCAGATGAATTTAGTCATGTCAGAAGATGTAGCAATCAAGCAGACCATTAAACTTAATAATGTTGATTGGCATAAAGCGTTAAAGATTGTATTAGACTCAGCAAATTTACAAGCTGAAATTGATGATAATATTCTGTTCGTATCCAAAGCGCCAGATCCAGATATTTTAATGCAAAAACAACAATTAGCGCAAAAAGAACAAGAACTCAACCAACCGCTTAATTCGTTATCAATAGCCATTAACCATGCTGATCCAACTACCTTAATCGAAACAATTCAACAGCAAGGGCTATTATCAGAAAGGGGAAAGGTCACACACGATAAACGGACTAATTCGCTCATCGTCACCGATCTAACCAAACAATTTAACCAGATCGAAAAATTAATCAAAACACTGGATAAACCCATGCCTCAAGTCCATATATCAGCGAATATTGTCACCATGAGTGATGAAAGTATGTCAGCGCTCGGTATTAAATGGGGGTACACCGGCAAGTCATCACAATTATTCGATAAGTTTGATGTTGGCCTTGGTGTGGCACATCCTACTACCTCGGTGGGGTTTAATTTAGCAAAACTATCGGGCAGTTTACTTAATTTAGAACTATCAGCACTTGAATCTGAAAATCAACTTGAAATTATCGCTAGTCCTAATTTACTTACCGCTAATCAAAACATGGCTTCAATAAAACAAGGTACCGAAATTCCTTACGAGGTATCTAGTGGTAGCAATGGGGCGACATCAATTGAATTTAAGCCCGCGGTATTGGGGCTAGAAGTGACGCCCAAAATAGTGTCTGATGATCGCATGATTTTAGATTTATATATTACACAAAATACGGCAGGGCGCTCAATAAAACGTAGCGATGGTGGTGAAGCGTTAGCGATTGATACCCAAGAAATCAAAACACAAGTGCAAATAAAAAATGGCGAAACTGTCGTTTTAGGGGGAATCTTTCAACAAGTTAATACTAACAATAACCGCAAAGTTCCTGGTGCTGGTGATATGCCTGTTATTGGCAATTTATTTAAACACAACAGCAAAAAACAACAAAAACGCGAGTTAGTTATTTTTATTACGCCACAATTGGTTGAGTAAATGTTAACGGAGTTGTATCATACTTTAACTTGTTTTAGCCTTTGCTTTGATATGTAATTATTGTTCAAAGTATATTATTTTTAGCCATTATTATTACAATTTATTATAAAAGTCGAGAATATTATGCATGTTGTTGCTTCTGATTTAGATGGGACTTTATTAACTCCTGAACATAGCTTATCACCTTATACCAAACAAGTTCTTCAAGCATTACGCAAAAAAGACATTCATTTTGTTTTTGCAACAGGAAGACACCATATTGATGTTGCCCAAATGCGCGAAAATATGGAAATTGATGCTTTTATGATAACTTCAAATGGGGCAAGAGTGCATGATAGCCAAGGTAATTTAGTCTTTAGCCAAAGTATTACCCCATCACTTGCTAGTGAAATTGCCCAAATGAGCATGGATGACCCACTAATTTATACACATGTATATCGTGGTGATGATTGGTTAATTAATAAAGAAGATACATTTTCATTAGAATTTTTTCGAGATACACAGTTTACTTATCAATTATTTAATCCACTTGATTTTTCAACCGATGATATTGCTAAAATTTATTTTACGACGACCGATGATGCACTTTACCCACACCTTGTTCAGTTAAAAAATCGGTTAGAGGCAAAATTTGGCAATAAAATTAGTGTTGCTTTTTCAACATTAAACTGCCTTGAAGTGATGGCCGAAAACGTCTCTAAAGGTAGTGCATTAAAAAAAGTGGTTGAAAAATTGGGTTACAGTTTAAAAGACAGCATTGCTTTTGGTGACGGCATGAATGACTACGAAATGTTAAAAGCCGCCGGTAAAGGATGTATAATGGAAAACGGTAGCTCTGAATTAAAGGCATTATTGCCAGAATTAGAGGTCATCGGCTCAAATGCACAAGACGCTGTGCCTCATTATCTAAGTAAACTATTTTTATAATTATCAAATAGACTAAAATGAATATAACTATCGACAAAGAACTCAATACGCTTGGATTGCGTTGTCCTGAACCGATCATGTTAATAAGAAAATCCATTCGAGAACTTGCCATAGGGCAAGTTCTTCATGTTATTGCTGATGACTTTGCCACAACTCGCGATGTCCCTAGCTTTTGCCGCCATATGGATCACGAATTACTCTCATCGCAGATAGAATCTGAACCATATCAATACTGGATTAAAAAATCACATTAGTGAAACGGCTCTTTCAGGTAAATTTTTAATAAAATATGGAGTTGTGTCAATTTAATTCAATTTTTTTTAGATAATAACGTAATGTTCGCCAATCATGAGGCTGAAAGTTATCAATCATTAACCAAAGCGTACCATATTTACCATCGCGTCGAGATTTTAAATTTAAAATAACAACATAACGGAATATCAATGGTTTATGCATCAAATACCAGCGCTGTTTGTGCCAATATAGTTGATTGATATAGTGAAATAACGCAAATTCGCCTTTAATTGTTTGCAAATAGTATAGACAGCGCCACCATTCTATTATCAATAATGGAATGATAATAAAGGTATAACAATTTAAAGTCGTATCAGCAAACAAAACGCAACAAAGTATTATTAGCACTGAATAAAAAAGCGTTGCAATGCATAATTGTTGCTTTGATATGCTAAGTTGTGTGCTCCACATAATGCTTGCTCTATTAAGTTAAAATAGAATTATTTCATGATCCAGATAAAAATTGCTTAAAATAAAACAAAAGATGGGAGATAATGCCCACAATTTTGTATGATTTAATCAATGAGAGATCAAACATTCGCATTTTTTTAAATGCCAAAATGAAGATCCTTATCTAAAGATTGATGAATATTGGCGCAGAAAATTCTGATGCCACTATTTTGCCTAAAAATGAATATAGGAAAGATTTGTGATATTTGTTAGAGTTTTGAAATTTATTCTAAAATTATTCATCGGTTTATTTCTTTGTGCTTTAGTTATTGGCATTGCCGGTTATGCTTATTATTCAAAGGAACTTCCCGACGTTGCAACATTAAAAGATATTCGCTTACAAACACCAATGCAAGTGCTAAGCAAAGACGGTGAATTAATTGCTATTTTTGGTGAACGACGCAGAACACCATTAAAATATAACGAAATTCCTCCAACGGTGGTTAACGCAGTTATTGCAACAGAAGATGCCCGTTTTTACGAACATTTTGGTATTGACCCGATTGGTATTGTTCGAGCGATGTATATTGGTTTGAAGCATAAAGGATTTTCTCAAGGCGGTAGTACCATTACTCAACAAGTTGCGAAAAACTTCTTCCTAACGCCTGAAAAGAGCATCGCACGTAAAGCCAAAGAAATCATCCTTGCTATCCGCATGGAAAAAGAGCTATCAAAAGAAGAAATCATGGCTTTATACCTTAACATGATCAACTTTGGCTCAAGAGCATATGGCGTTGCAGCAGCATCTTATACCTTTTTTGGCAAAACACCTGAGCAATTAACCATTGACGAAGCAGCTTTATTAGCGGGCTTACCTAATGCACCATCGGCATATAATCCAGTTGCACACCCAGATCGTGCACTAACTAGACGTAATTGGGTTTTAGGACGCATGTTAGATCAATCCTATATCACCCAAGCTCAATACAACGAAGCCATTAAAAAACCTCTTGGCACAAGCTATCATTCGCCACAAATCGAATTTTCAGCGCCTTATGTTGCCGAAATGGCGCGACAATTTATGTATGATAAATTTGGCGAAAATGCTTACACCGACGGCTACAAAGTCTACACGACTATCTCAAAAACTGACCAAATAGCGGCGACAGAAGCGGTTCAAAAAAATATTATCGATTATGACATCAGACATGGCTACCGTGGTCCTGAAAAAGTCCTATGGCAACCGAATGAAACGGCATGGGATCCTGAAAAGATCCAACAAACACTTAACAAATATATATGCTATAGCGGCATGTGCCCAGCGGTGATCATAGCCGTATCAGATCAAGAAGCCACCGCAGTATTAACCGATAAAAGTAATATTACTATTAGCTACCAAGATATGAAATGGGCACGTCCATTTATTAGTGACTCACGACAAGGCGCATTCCCGAAAAAAGTGTCGGATACTCTCAAAGTAGGGCAGCTTATTTGGGTTAAAAAATCGGACGACAACTGGGGACTCGCACAAATTCCAGCGGTTAATGCTGCACTTGTATCACTTGATTCCGACAATGGTGCAATCAAAGCCATTGTTGGGGGTTACGATTTTAACTTAAGCAAATTTAATCGCGCTACACAAGCCTTAAGGCAATTAGGCTCGAACATAAAGCCATTTATTTATACCGCCACTTTAGAGCAAGGTTTGACAATGGCGACACTACTCAATGACGCACCTATTGTCCGCTCAACGGGTAGTGAAACATGGCGCCCCAAAAATTCACCGCCAACTTATGCGGGGCCATTACGGTTAAGAATCGGCCTTGGAATGTCTAAAAATGTAATGATGGTCAGGGCATTGCGCGCTATAGGGATCGATTATGCAGCAGAGTATTTAGAGCGTTTTGGCTTCCCTAAAGAAAACATCTCGCATAACGAGTCATTAGCGTTAGGTTCGGCATCGTTTACACCACTACAAGTTGCAAGAGCTTATTCTGTTATCACTAATGGCGGTTACCTAATTACGCCATATTTGATTGAAAAGATAGAATACAACAATGGTGCAGGCACCATATATCAACATCAACCTGTGATTGCTTGTCACGACTGTAATGACGATATCGGTACAGCGGGTACTAAATCTGTGGCATTAGACAGTGTCGAAAATGAATCGAACGAATCAGATAGCGAAGAGCCAGAACAAGCTAACCTTAAAGCTGACGACAATTTAGTATTACCTGACATCAATCCAGACGAAAAAAATACAGATGTTACACCAAAATATGCTCCACACACAGTCAATAGTGGTATTGCGTATATCATGAAAGATGGACTTCGATCTATTGTATTTGGTGGCTCAGATTGGCAAGGAACTGCATGGCGCGTAAAAGCATTAGGTCGAAAAGACGTAGGTGGTAAAACAGGTACCACCAACGCGTCTAAAGACGTCTGGTTTTCTGGATTTGGTGGTAATATTGTTACCACTGTTTGGATGGGGTTTGATGACCACCGACGTGATTTAGGCCGAACATTCCGAGCCGAAGCCGGTGCCGTAACGGCAAACCCAGTATGGGTCGATTATATGAAAGTCGCCCTAAAAGATGTTCCCGTAAAAGAAGATGTCAAACCTGAAAATGTTATTTCGGTCACGATTGATCAAAAAACAGGATTATTACCAAACTCAGGTTCAAAAACCATGTCAGAATATTTTATAAAGGGCACTGAGCCAACGGGTTATGCAACACAAGAAGTAGGCACCAAAGTCATCGACTCTGAAGGCAATACATCAGAACTATTCTGATAAAGGATTTAACATGAATGGTTCAATCAGAATTATTGGCGGAAAGTGGCGTGGACGAAAGTTATCGGTGCTTGACAAACAAGGACTACGTCCAACCACAGACCGAATCAAAGAAACCTTATATAACTGGTTAATGCCAGTTATCCAAGGCAGTCATTGCTTGGATTGTTTTTCTGGTAGCGGATCTCTCGGCTTTGAAGCCGCATCAAGGGGCGCCACAAGCGTCACCTTACTGGAAAAAGACAAACAAGTTGCTCAGTTACTCAACAAAAACAAACAGTTAATTGCGAGCGATGCTATCGACATTTATCACACCGACACCCTCGCGTGGCTTAACAAACCTGCATCCAAACAGTTTGATATTGTATTTATCGATCCGCCGTTTCACCAATCCTTAGTCGCAAAAACGGTTAGCCTACTTGAACACAACAACTGGCTCAAACCGTCGGCTTATATCTATATTGAAGCAGAAATCGAGCACGACCTAACAACCTATATTCCAAATAACTGGCACTTACATCGCGAAAAAACCGCCGGCCAAGTTCACAGCTACCTTTTTATACGGGAAGATAATTAATGTTCATCTTTATTGGCAAAACCTTATATTCGTTAATGTGGTTATTTTTATTATTTAACCTAATTTGCCCTTATCCAAAACCAGCCAATATTGTTGCCAATATAGGCTTAATTGCCTTTGTGGTTACCCACGGCTTACAAGCATGGTTCCTAAGCTCAACCATGACCAAGCAAGAAAAGCAACAAGACAAATTCAAAGTACTACGTTTGTTCTTATTTGGCGTTTTTGAATCACTTAGTTGGAAAGATAAAAAATAATGGCAAAAAGTGGTTGCTAGATACAAATTTTTTTGTATAATGCTCACCACTTCTTTTGAAGCACCTCAATAAGCGGGAATAGCTCAGTTGGTAGAGCACGACCTTGCCAAGGTCGGGGTCGCGAGTTCGAACCTCGTTTCCCGCTCCAAATCTTGATAATGTATTTATTCCTCATATTACTAAGTCAAAATAAATTCTAAAAACTTTTCTATTTTGATTAGCTAAATAAAAAACAAAAACTTAAATAAAATCAATCACTTTTCTGACCGATTTTTTTGAGTGGTGATTGAGTTGTTTTTAACCAAAAACCATTTCCCAAAACACGCCAACATAAGCTGACTCATCCTTTAACAAAACTTTACAAATTTTTAACAAAAAAGGTAGCGTATTATTGCTCAAGCGGTTATAATTTAATCGCTTACAAAGCAAGGGAGTGCTCATTATTAGAGCAGTCAGTTATAAAAAATCGAAATAAAACAAAAATTTACTTGACAGGATGATCGAAATGCGTTACCATTTATGGCATCTGGCATCTGGCATCTGGCCTGCCAAACCTACGCCCTAAAACTTTTTAATTTTCACCGTAGTCTAAATCAGACTCAATTCTTATTTTCATCAGCGAGGTCATTTCGCGTAGCGAAATCGGAGACGTTATCGGCAGGGTTATCGCCGAGGTCAAGGCGTTTACCTCTTCTATTTAAATTTTCAGGTTTACCAAGTTTACCAAGTTTATCAGGCTTATCAGGTTTACTCAGTTTACTTAGATTATTTAGATTCTCTAAATCGGCGTTGTTCTTCGTGGTATTGTTGTTGTCGTATTCACAGAGTTCTGTGGCATTAACGGCTTATACATCAAAATATATCGTGGGTAGTGCGCCATATTTAACATTCGACAATGGTCGAACAAAAGCCACATCAACGGATAAATTGTTGTCAATTCGGTTGCAGGATGGTCGGGTTATCACGCCGTCTAGTAATCCATCAAGTTCAACAAATCCAATCAGTTTGCCGTACGTTGGGAGTAATTTAAGTCATATAGAAATGATAGTCCCGTCATCGGTTAGTTCAGTGAGTATAAGTGATTTAATCACTAGGTATAATTATTGGCGAGATGATGATGGAGATGAGCCGGCTGTAAATGGTGTATCTGGGAATATATCGGTATCGTTTACGGATAAGGATGGCAATACAGTTAGTCGTAACGAAGCATTAAGTAAATGTAAGGCACCTTATAGGGTAAGATTAAGTAGTACAGGGGGATATTTACAGACCCAGTACGGGGTTCCTAATAGAACTAGTTTTAGTGGAGCTACGGTAGATTATTATATTAATCCGTATGGTAGTCCTGTTGTTTGTCACGCAAGGCCGAATTTGTTGTTGGGTGGTACAACTGGCATCGATTCTAGAGATAATCATCTCTACGCCGGCCCAGCTAGCATATGGAATCCTGATAAGGGTTTTTTAACTCAGTCAACTGATTCATCCTCTTACGACCGAAATTTTCCTACAACGGGTGCTGATGGGTTGTACTTTGACTTAGAGATGCCTGCAGGAGTGGATGGAAGTCAGTTGAGTTGGACAGTTAACGCAGTTGGTAGTATAAGGGCAGAGGTGAGTTGGGTAAAACCAAACAATAGTGATAGATGGATTATTAATAAATCAAGTTATGTAACACGGGTAACGTTGCATGGTCCTAGGGCTGATAGAACTCAGATGCGTTCAAGTAATCCTCGTCGGCTTACTCCGTCGCTATCTTTGCCACAGAGATTTGAGTTGGTCGGTAGGGATGGTCGAGGTAATGAGGTGAGGTATGGGTTTGTCTTAAAGCAGTGGTTCGTCAATCGGGGTGATAAACGGGGTACTCAGTCTAACCACTCATCTTGGTGTAGTAGTTTGGGTTATCGTCTTGCTAGGGGCAGCGATTTAACTAATGCGGTTTGTTCTGGTTGGAATTCTGGTTCATCTTGCGAAGGTTTTGTCGGCGCCACACCTAGTTCATCTAATAATGTTTACATGCGTCATATAGGTGCAGGTTTTTTCACGGAGTGGGGCTACATGGGCCACTACGCTGATGCGGGTTTCGTCGACGGCGGCTTCTGGGCAAGCGACGCTACAGGTAGCTATGGGTTCACTGTCTACTCGAACTCCGGCATCGTTGGTAGCGTCAGCGTTTCCGTCAGCGACTCTGCTGTTTGCACCGCACCTTAGTTTTTAGCGTTTATTCCTTAATCCTTGGGCCGCGGGGGCGGTTATGGTGCTTGAGAGGACAATCTAACAAAGAATAACGCCCCCGCGCAAGTTGGGGCATTCCCTTAGGGTTGCGCTGTTGCGGTTTAAATTTGTGGTCTATTTATAGTACGGCAAGGTTTCGGACGTTTTGACCTTTGGTGAATTAAATAGCTACAGTGACCACGTCCGAGCAAAGGGAATTAAAGCGAATTCCCTTTGCAATCCCACGCTTTGGCTACAGAATGTGGCCTGCGGCTGCCCTCCTCCGTCGCTCGGTCTTAACGCACCGTTTGTGGACGCGCTCCAAGCGCACCACAAACTCGCCAAACATCCCTGTTTGGCGTGTGCTAACCTCGCTCTGTTGTCGGCACATTCTGACGCCGGAACAAGACAAATAACATAATCTTAGGTGTTTTTTGTGAGTTGTTTTTGTGTAAAAAAGCAATGCAATTACATCCAAAAAGTGGTCAGGAAAGGTATTGATTTTATTGAAGTTTTTATTTTTGTATTTTCAAGGAAAATCAACCGCTTACAAAACCTAAGCAAAGCGTCGACATCCAACAAATCAACAAAACCACGAATAGCACCCTAATAACAGCAATTTAACCGCTCCAAACCCTTTTTTTAACGACAATTTAAAATTAAATAAAATCAATAAATTATAAAACGGCTTAAAAAAAGGGTTTTCAAAGATGAAATTGTTGTTTATCTTTATATAGCAAGATTTATCAAATCTTGAGCTCTACCTTAACGCCGTGTAGGCGGTTTAGAAATCCCCGTTAGGATATGTATCTGGATCTGTTTCCCTTAACGCCGTGTAGGCGGTTTAGAAATGTGGCGTTCCGTGCGTTACTGACGCCGTAATCCTTAACGCCGTGTAGGCGTTTAATTAAAATAAATCATATAATTATAAAAACATAATATCTTCCAAAAAAGATGGTTATGTTGTTTGTTTTATTCCGGCGTCAGAATGTGCCGACAACAGAGCGAGGTTAGCACGCCAAACAGGGATGTTTGGCGAGGCTATGCTTCGCCGGGAGCGAATCATAGCCGGTGCGTCAAGACCGAGCGGCGGCGGAGGGCAGCCGTAGGCCACATTCTGCAGCCAAGCGCGGGATTGCTAAGGGAATTCGCTTTAATTCCCTTAGCTCGGACGTGGTCACGATAGCTATTTTATCCACCCAAGGCCAAAACGTCCGAAACCTCTGAACCCAATTTATTCTATTCACCAAAACAAAAAAAAGCCTGATTTTCCGCCCAAAAATCAGTCAGAAAAGGTATTGATTTTATTAAAGTTTCTCTGGATGTTTTTTTAACAAAAAACCCCTTATAAAAACACAATAACCCATCCCAAAAACGATAGTTATGTTGTTTGTCCTATTCTGGCGTCAGAATGTGCGACAACAGAGCGAGGTTAGCACGCCAAACAGGGATGTTTGGCGAGGCTATGCTTCGCCTGGAGCGAATCATAGCCGGTGCGTTAAGACCGCGCGACGGCGGAGGGCAGCCGCAGGCCACATTCTGCAGCCAAGCGCGGGATTGCTAAGGGAATTCGCTTTAATTCCCTTAGCTCGGACGTGGTCACTATAGCTATTGTATTCACCAAAGGTCAAAACGTCCGAAACCACCGCACCTAATTTATTCTATTCCCCAAAACAAAAAAGGCCTGATTTCCCGCTCAAAAATCAGTCAGAAAAGGTATTGATTTTATTAAATTTTTTATTTGAATTTTTTCAAGAAAAAATCAACCATTTACACAACCTAAGCAAAGCGCCGACATACAGCTTTTACATTCAAACCAAGGTTGACATTATCATATATGTCATTATCAACAAAAACTAAGGAAAAGAAATATCGTACAGACTATGTCTCGAAAAGGAAATTGCATAGATAATGCTGTTATTGAGAATTTCTTTGGATTAAGTCTATTACTTAAATAAGTATGATACTATTGAGTAGTTAAAAGCGGATATTGAGGAATATATCCATTATTATAATCATAAAAGAATTAAATTAAACTTGGACAAAAAGAGTCCTGTTCAATATCGGGAGTATTATTTTCTAGCAGCTTAATTTTTTGTACAACTTTTGGGGTGTAGTTTAAAACATGGAGAACCCGTATGGCCTGAAGACTATTTAGGATCAATATCTCATAGTAATCAGCAAGCTATCTGTGCAAGTTAGCTCTTTATTTGTTAGAACAAGTGTAATTATTAGAACTTCAAAATCTAATAATTAAGTATAATACTTAATAGCTAACTAGAAGGATTTCCCTGTGTATGTAAAAAAAATAAGATTATTCATTGTATTAGCTACAAGTGATAGTTTTCGCGATGCCGCTGAGAAACTTAATATAACTCAACCAGCACTTACAAAACAAATTCAACTTCTTGAAGGAATATTCGGTTTTCAACTATTTCTGAGAGATAATCATGGTTGTTACCTGACTGATGAAGGTAAAATAATATATAAATACGCACTTAATTTAACCGATGAATTAGATAAATTCTTATGTATAGTAAAAAAAATAAAAACAGGTAGAACGGGTGTTTTGAATATCGGACATACATTTTCTTTTATAAATATATTACCAGAAATGATAAATCGATATACAGAACACCATCCAATGATAAAAATTCAAATCCATGAGTTGGATTCAGCAGAGCAGGAAAAAAGGCTATTATCTGGAGAGTTAGATATAGCTTTTATGGAAAAGCCTGTCAATAAACAAATAAAATATGAAGAGATAGGTACAGATCATTTATTAATTATATCCAATCCCAAAGACAACTTTCAGATTAATAATTTTAATGATATTAATCAAATTTTAGATAAAAATACTCTTTGTTTACCAAATTGTGATTCGCATTTTGAATTATCTCAAAAAATTTCGAAATTTCTTTCAAGAAACTCACTAAATTTTCCACAGGTATATTACACAAATAATGTTTATAATAGTATATCTATGTCTAATTTACATTCAAATGTAACGATATTACCTAATAGTTTAGTTCATAATATTAAATCAAAAATTAAATATCATGAACTCATGGGAAAAGGATCAAAATGGAAAATAGGAATGTCTTGGAATGAAGAAAGAGCAGGTGCTGATGCTCTTACTTTTATTAATGAGATGAAAAATAAATAAATTTATTTACACGGTAAAATATTTATTTTTTATACTAAAAAAAATCGATTACTTTGCTTCCACTTGTATTTAGCAAACATTATATTTTCGTATACTGAACTATATCTATGACAGCTTGCTAAAGTGTGAAAATGCAGATCAATGAGATGCATTATCGTCTCCGCTTGCATTTTCAACACCAAGTTTACCAGCATATAAAACTATAAAAATAGCTAATATCAACAAAATACACATCATGATTGGTAATACTCTTGCATCGAAAACATTTAGCAGCATTCCGCCACAAAAACCACCACCAGCTATTGCCAAATTCCAAAGTGATACAAGTAAAGACTGTGCAATATCAGCAGATTCTCCTGTTATTTTTGCTGATGCTGTTTGAAATAATGTTGCTCCACCGCCAAAAGCCAATCCCCATATTACAATTGAGACTAAGATTAAAGAATAAATGTTATCAAAAGCATAAAATAATAATCCGGAGATAGCAAAAAAACTGAGAGATAAAATAATCAACTTACGTAAATATTTGTCAATAAATATCCCGACAATAGCAATACTGATAATCGATGAAATACCAAAAATAAATAGAACAGCATCGACATTCATTTCATTTCCTGAAAGTTGTAAATATGGTGATATATAGGTGTAAAAAATATTATGACCAAAAGCGAAAATAAAATTTATTACTAAAATCGATTTTACATAAGGTATAGATAGTACAGAAAACATGGCATTCTTTTTCTTCGTTTTTAATGCTTCTAAATTAGGTAGTTTTAGGCATATCAAAATGACCAACAACAAAGAGATTATTGTAATTATATGAAAAGTTAATCTCCAACCGACTAACTGACCTATTAATGTGCCCAATGGAATACCTATAGATAAGGCTATCGGAACCCCTAGCATAACTATAGTTATTGCTCTTCCTTTTTTATCATCACTAACCATTCTTGTTGCGTAACCAGCCACCATTGCCCATAAAAGACCAGCAAAAAGACCTGCTAAAAATCTAGCTATTAATATCATAGTAAAAGACAGAAAATATGCAGTCATAAAATTAGTAATGCCAAAACCAAGTATAACTGTTACTAATAATTTTTTTCTATTCCAACTTTGTGTAGCAATTGTTAATGGGATAGCTGATAGTAGAGAACCTAATGCGTAAAGTGTCACTAATTGACCCGCTTGAGCTTCTGTAACACTTAGATCTTCACTTATTAACAGTAAAAAACCAGCAGGCAAAGCTTCTGTCATAATTGAAATAAACAGTGCTGTTGCTAAGGTAAGAAGGCTCAATGTGGGAAATGTATTATTTGTTCTTTCCATGTAATTCGCTCATATTATAAATTTGTTTGGGGTTAAATTGAATTTATTCATCAAAGCCATAGCTAACCATATCCTCCTTAGGATAAGGTTCTCCATGAATAACAAAATTAGCCATGCTTTTATCAATAAAGGCAATGTCCTTTGGACTTAATGTGATATTTACAACTTTAATATTTTCAATTAAATAACTTAACCTCCTTGTGCCAGGTATAGGAAAAATATTCTTAGATTTACTAAATAATTAGGTAAGTAATACACAATGAATTCATGCTAACA
Organism: Gilliamella bombicola; assembly: GCF_900094945.1. Lineage (GTDB taxonomy): Bacteria > Pseudomonadota > Gammaproteobacteria > Enterobacterales > Orbaceae > Gilliamella > Gilliamella bombicola. Next base: position 109,932 of record NZ_FMAQ01000001.1, on the reverse strand, counting down.
AATAATTTTATAGCTGTATAATTCCAATCATTTATTACATAATGAGAAATATTTATCACAATTAACTATCAATTTAGATAAGCTGAACCACACAAAATGTTAGATGCTTTTATTCAATAACTTGTCAATGAATGGTTTAGCGCCATAAGATGAGGATTAGTAAAAAGTATTTTTCGTGAATCCATAGAAGTCCATAAGTGTCCACTAGGAACTAGTCCAACAGGTTACCAAGCTGTTTTCGAACCTCGTTTCCCGCTCCAAATATTAATAGCGCATTTATTACTCATATTACTAAATCAAAATAAATCCTAAAAAAACTTTTCTATTTTGATTAGCCAAATGAAAAAACAAAAACTTAAATAAAATCAACACCTTTTCTGACTGATTTTTTACGTAAAATCAGGATTTTTGGAGTTGGTGAATAGAATAAATTGTGCAGTGGTTTCGGACGTTTTGACCTTGGGTGAACAAGATAGCCACAGTGATCACGTCCGAGCAAAGGGAATTAAAGCGAATTACCTTTGCAATTCCACGCTTTGGCTACCCGAAGCTGGAGCAATACAATTATATCCAAAAAGTGGTCAGAAAAAGTATTGATTTTATTAGAGTTTTTATTTTGCTGTTTTTTCTAAAAAAAACATCCCCTAAACAGTCTGCCCCTTATCAATCTTATAATCTAAATTAACACTACTTTTAACCTTCTCTCCATTCAACCTTTTTAACAATAACTCGATCGCAACTTTGCCAATCTCAAATCGTGGCGTGATGACGGTGGCGATTTTTTGGGGGTTAGCTCGGCCGATTTCTAAGCCGTGAAAGCCAGCAATGGCAATTTGTTCTGGTACGGGGATATTATAATTTAGGCATTCAAGCAGGACCCCAATTGCCATATCATCGTTAGTACATAAAACACCATCCATATCAGGGTATTTTTGAATGGCTTGGTGAAATAGGCTTTTGCCTAAGTCTATTGATGATATCGCATCAGGTATGATTTGGTGTGGCGTGAGTCCTGCTTGTTTCATGACTCGCTGATAGCCATGGTAGCGTTGAGTATCTCGAGCACTGGCGACTGAGTTAAAATAGATTATATTTTTTTTACCAGATTCAATCATTTGCAATGTCATATCATAGGCAGCTTGTTCGTTATCAAAGCCGACTTGGATGTCAAAAAAACTTTGGGTGATATCCATAAGTTCAACAACAGGAATGTTGGCTGTTTTTAGATATTGTAGGGTGGCTTCGGTGTGGTCCTTTTCCATCAAGACAAGTGCATCAATGTTGTATGATAGTAGATTAATGATTTTTTCTTCTTCTAGCTGTTTGTCATAATTGTAATTAGTGATGATTGTTTGGTAATGATGAGCTGATGCGACCGATTCAATTCCAGCAAGCACTTCGGTGAATATTTGATTTTTAAAAGACGGTATAACAATACCAATACAATGGCTGCGTGAACCAAGCATTATTTGGGGGGCAAGATTGGGGATGTATTGGATTTCTTTTAGTACTTTTGCTATTTTTTCTTGATTTTTTTCAGAGACTTGTTTTGGATCTCTTAGGTAGCGACTAATGGTCATTTTAGTCACGCCAGTTAAATTGGCAATATCTTGTAAACTAATGCGTTTATCTTTCATAACCTGTTATTTTAGAAGGGATGCCGGTTGAATGTGTGGCATTTTAACAGCAAAAACAAGAAAAGAAATAATATTCGTTACAATAAATAAGAAGACAATGTCTATTGTCTTCTTATTTTGGTTATATTATTAATTATTTTTAGGTGCTTTAACACTAGCCATTAAAATAACTGATAAAACTAAAGATACCCCCATAAAGATATATGATGCTCCCGCACTGCCAGTTACTGCATTGATAACACCAACTAACCAAGCACCAATAAATGCGCCCAGTGCCCCAAAGCTATTAATTAAGCCAATTGACACGCCAGATACATTGCTTGGTAATAGTTCAGGAATTAAGGCAAAGAAAGGTCCATAAGGTGCGTACATGCAACCTGCTGCAAGTGATAAAAGCACAAAACAGATCCAAAAATGTTCAGCTCCAAGCAAATAAGCAGTAAAAAATGCGATAGTTGCTATAAGTAATAATGGCCAAACAAACAGTTTGCGATTTTGTAGTTTGTCGGAATAGAAAGAGACCATTAACATCATAGCAATAGCAACAAAATAAGGAATGGCAGTAAACCAGCCAACAGATATGATGTCAACTTTACCTGCTGATTTGATGATTGATGGCATCCACATCATAAATCCATATACGCCAATACTCCACAATGCGTGCACTGCACAAAGTTTAATGACATTGCCTGAACGAAACGCTTCGCCATAGTTGCGCATGGGTTTGATGTTTTGTTGTTCTTTGTCCATAGCGGCTTGGAAATCCGCTTTTTCGACATCAGTTAGCCATTTAACTTCCGATGGCTTGTCGCGTACAAGGATCCACCAAATCACTGCCCATAATACAGCCGGTAACCCTTCAATGATGAACATTTCGCGCCAACCATAAAGGTCGATTAAGTGCGCAGATACAATTGACATCCATAATACGGTTACTGGATTACCTAAAACTAAGAACGTGTTGGCTTTTGAGCGTTCAGCTTTAGTAAACCATGTGCTGATGTAAATTAGCATTGATGGCATAACGGCTGCTTCAACAATACCGAGTACAAAACGGATCACCATAAGTGATGGAATATTACTGACCATTCCTGTCAATGCGGCACATAATCCCCATAGTATTAAACATACAAAAATGAGTTTGCGAACGCTTCGCCTAACTGCATAAATAGATCCAGGTACTTGGAAGAAGAAGTAACCAAGGAAAAAAAGTGCGCCAATTAATGAGGATGTGCTGGGGCTGATGTCTAAGTCTTTGTTAATCCCCGCAGCTGCGGCAAAGCCATAATTGGCACGGTCTAGATAGGCTAAACTATAAGTAATAAAAATGATTGGCATTAATCGCCACCAACGAGATGGCGCCAGTTTGTTTGTTATATTCATGCTCTTCTCGCTTTAAATAATAATAAAGTGATTTTGGCGACAATTTTTATCAACGTTTTTTGTTAATAACATTGATTTAATCTTCTTCAATTTGATGAACTAAAAATACAATTGCCGCGATATGTTTTTTTAAACTGCGGCTAACATTCCGCCATCAACATAAAGAATGTGTCCATTGACAAAGTTTGATGCCGCAGAGGATAAAAACACGGCAGAGCCAATGAGTTCTTCTGGTTTACCCCAGCGTGCCGCAGGTGTTCTTTGACATAGCCATTGGGTGAACTCTTTGTTTTCAACCAGTGCTTTACACATTTCAGTATCAAAATAGCCAGGTCCAATACCATTAACTTGAATGTTGTAACGAGCAAGCTCAACGCACATCCCTTTTACAAGCATTTTGACTGCGCCTTTTGATGCGGCATAAGGGGTAATGGTGTCGCGACCTAGTTCACTTTGCATTGAGCAAATATGAATGATTTTTCCTTGCTTACGCGTGATCATGTGTTTAGCCACTTGTTGTGAAACTAAAAAAACCGCTTTTTGGTTAACATTAATCACCGCGTCCCAATCTGCTTCAGGAAACTCAGTAAATGGATGACGACGTTGAATACCGGCGTTATTGATTAATATATCGATGGGGCCGATCTCTTTTTCGATACGATCAATGGCATTTTTGACCGAATCGTAATTGGTTACATCAAAACCGATGCCAACAGCATTGATGCCCTGTGATTTTAATTGGTTTGCTGCATTTTCAGCGCGTTCTTGGGTAATATCATTAATAACAATACTTGCCCCGTATTGACCTAAGCCTGTAGCAAGTAAATTACCAATACCTTGTGCTGACCCAGTAATTAAAGCGCGTTTTCCCTTTAGTTCGAATAAAGATTTCATTATTTTCTCCCTTTTATTTTAAATTGTTATGCATAACAGTTACGCGTAACAATATTATGGAAAAACAAAAAAAGAAAGCTAGTAATGCGTGATTTTCCATGAAAATGTTAATTCTGTGATCAACGTCAAATATTATGATTTACTCGTTTTGACCCTGTTTAATAAAATTTTTTAAAAAGTTAATACTAAACATCTACCCTTAATTTATATATAATGTCGACTTAACCATTTGAATTTAGATATCAACCTCGGAGCTTCCCTCATGCAGCAGTTTCGTCCTATCCGCCGTGCTTTACTTAGTGTGTCCGATAAAACCGGTATTTTAGAGTTTGCCAAAGCCTTATCAGAACGAAATGTGGAACTTCTTTCAACAGGGGGAACGGCAAAATTGTTAATGGAAAACCAGATACCGGTAACGGAAGTATCTGACTATACCGGATTTCCTGAAATGATGGATGGGCGAGTTAAAACGTTACATCCCAAAATTCATGGCGCCATTTTAGGGCGACGAGGGATTGATGATGATGTGATGCAACAACATCAAATTACGCCAATCGATATGGTGGTTGTCAATCTTTACCCATTTGCTCAAACGGTTGCTAAAGCCAATTGTACGTTAGAAGACGCCGTTGAAAATATTGATATTGGTGGCCCAACGATGGTGCGATCTGCTGCTAAAAATCATAAAGATGTTGCCATTGTGGTTGATTGTGGTGATTATGCCAATATCATTAACATGATGGATGATAACCAAAATTCCCTTTCTTTTGAATATCGTTTTAACCTTGCTATTAAAGCCTTTGAACACACGGCTAAATATGACGGCATGATTGCCAACTACTTTGGGCAATTAGTACCTCCTTATATGGGCGAAACCAATGAACCATCGGGCGAGTTTCCTAGAACGTTAAATCTACAATTCATTAAAAAACAGAATATGCGTTACGGCGAAAACGCCCATCAGCAAGCGGCTTTTTATGTTGAGCAAGATGTCAAAGAAGCCTCGATTGCAACGGCAAAGCAACTGCAAGGTAAAGCGCTTTCTTATAATAATATTGCTGATACTGACGCTGCACTTGAATGCGTAAAATCATTTGACGAGCCCGCTTGTGTGATTGTAAAACATGCCAACCCCTGTGGTGTTGCCGTTAGCGATAACATTTTAAACGCTTATGAAAAAGCCTTTAAAACCGACCCCACTTCAGCTTTTGGTGGCATTATTGCGTTTAATAGAGAGTTAGATGCTAAAACCGCCCAAGCGATTGTTGATAAACAATTTGTTGAAGTGATTATTGCACCTTCAGTTAGTCAAGAAGCGCTGATCATCATTCAAGCTAAAAAAAATGTGCGCGTGCTTGAATGTGGCGAATGGTCAACATCAGCGTCAGCAAGTTTAGATTTTAAACGTGTCAATGGCGGTTTGTTAGTGCAAGATCGTGATTTAGGCATGATATCACCAGATGCATTAACGGTAGTCACCAAGCGTAAGCCAACCGACCAAGAGCTTTCTGATGCGCTATTTTGTTGGAAAGTGGCTAAATTTGTTAAATCCAATGCCATTGTTTATGCAAAAGATAACATGACAATTGGTATTGGTGCAGGGCAAATGAGCCGAGTTTATTCCGCAAAAATAGCAGGCATTAAAGCGCAAGACGAAAATTTAAACGTTGCAGGTTCTGTTGTTGCATCAGATGCATTTTTCCCATTTAGAGATGGGGTCGATGCCGCTGCCGCAGCAGGGGTGACTTGTGTAATTCAACCCGGTGGATCGATTCGCGATGACGAAGTGATCCAAGCGGCCAATGAACACAATATTGCAATGATATTTACGCATATGCGCCATTTTAGGCACTAATTTTAGACCTTAATAGGGCGACCTTGTTTATTATTAAAAAGACATCATTAAAGGATCTTTTATGAAAGTTTTAGTCATTGGTAATGGTGGGCGCGAACATGCACTTGCTTGGAAAGTCGCACAATCACCATTGGTTTCTAAAGTCTTTGTTGCACCAGGCAATGCCGGTACTTCTCTAGAGCCTAGCTTAGAAAATATCAACATCAAAGCTACCGACGTAAGTGGTCTGCTTAGCTTTGCTCAGCAAGAACAAATCGATTTAACTATAGTGGGACCTGAAGCCCCGTTAGTAATTGGTATTGTTGATAGCTTCCAAAAAGCGGGATTAAAAATCTTTGGACCAACTAAAGCCGCTGCACAACTTGAAGGGTCAAAAGCCTTTACTAAAGACTTCTTAGCTCGCCACAAAATTCCTACTGCAGAATATCAAAACTTTACCGAAGTCGCTCCAGCCATTGCCTATATTCGTGAAAAGGGCGCACCGATTGTGATTAAGGCTGATGGGCTAGCCGCTGGTAAAGGGGTGATTGTTGCCATGACAGTGGAAGAAGCTGAAGATGCTGTGCGTGATATGTTAGCCGGTAATGCCTTTGGTGATGCCGGTCACCGAGTCGTGATTGAAGAGTTTCTAGATGGCGAAGAGGCCAGCTTTATTGTCATGGTGGATGGCAAACATGTAGAGCCCATGGCAACTAGCCAAGACCATAAACGTGTTGGCGACGGTGATACAGGCTTAAATACTGGTGGTATGGGGGCATATTCGCCAGCACCAGTGGTGACTGAGGTTGTTTTTAAACGAATAATGGATGAAATCATCTACCCAACGGTCAATGGTATGGCACAAGAAGGCAATGTTTATGTTGGCTTTTTATATGCGGGTGTAATGATTGATAAAGAAGGTAATCCAAAAGTTATTGAGTTTAATTGCCGATTTGGCGATCCCGAAACACAGCCAATAATGATGCGAATGCAATCGGATCTGGCTGAACTTTGCCTTGCAGCGGTGGATGGGAAATTAGATACCGTCAAATCAAAATGGGATCCAAGACCTGCATTAGGTGTAGTCCTAGCAGCCGGCGGTTACCCGGGTGAGTATAATACCCAAGACGTTATCCTTGGACTGCCTGCCGAATCAAGTGATGATTGCAAAATCTTCCACGCAGGTACTAGTCTAGAAAAAGGTCGCGTTTACACCAATGGCGGACGTGTGTTGTGCGTAACAGCACTTGGCAACACCGTACTTGAAGCGCAACAGCGTGCTTATGAGCACATCAAAGGTATTTATTGGCATGGTTGTTTTTATCGCCATGATATTGGTTATCGTGCGATTGAGAGGGAAAAAAACTGCCACAAATCTTAATTTATAAAATAAGGATATTTGCATGGCTATTGAAATATGGATTAGCTATTACTTTTTTTCCATTGTTGGGTGTTTTATTCGGCACTATTTTTCGGAATATATTGCAATGGACTATGATAATGATAAAACTTTAAATCGTAAACGACGTTTAGCTCTTCTTTATTTTTATTTTATTTTATTTTTTTATATAGCCTGTTTATGATAAGTCAGCCAGGAGAAGGGCTTTTTTTAGAACTTATTTTTTTCTGGTCGGCTGTTTTAATTTTTATATTGTATGTATTTTTTATTAGTTTTCTTGAAACCCCACGTAGATACATAAAAAAGAAAAAATGGAAATGATTAATTGAATTTAAATAAGGATAAAATTAATTTTATCCTTATTTATGCAAAGAACTTGTCAATCATAACCCTCAAAACATTAACAACTCTTTGACGCTTGTTTATAAATTGAATCTTCATTTTAAGTTATAGCACTCTATGTTATGCTAGCGCTAATATTAGTCACAGGATATCCCTTATGATAAAAGATCCATTTTTTGACCGCGAAGCCGAGAAGTACGATTCCCCCATTGCTAGCCGTGAGCTTATTTTAGATTACCTTAAACAAGAAGCAAAACCAGCAAGTTTAGAAAAAATTGCCCAAGCTGTCGACATTAAAAATGAAGAGCAAAAAGTGGCATTGCACCGTCGTTTGCGCGCAATGGAGCGTGATGGGCAAGTGGTGTTTACGCGTCGCAAATGTTATGCCTTGCCCGAAAAGTTTGACATGGTCAAAGGTAAGGTTATTGCCCACCGTGATGGCTTTGGCTTTTTGCGGGTAGAGGGGAACCCTGAGGACTATTTTTTAGCACCTGAGCAGATGAAAAAGGTGTTACAAGGTGATGTGATTTTAGCCCAGCCTATCGGTACACAATATCGTGGTAAAACCGAAGCTAGGGTAGTGCGAATTTTAGAGCCGCGTAGTAATCAAATTGTTGGTCGTTATTTTATCGAGCAAGGTGTTGGTTTTGTGGTGCCTGATGATAGCCGTTTGAACTTTGATATTTTAATAACGGGTAAACCTGATCGCACCGTACGTATGGGATCGGTTGTGGTAGTTGAGCTACAACAGCGACCAGAGCGTCGCCAAAAAGCGGTGGGTGTGATTAAAGAAGTCCTTGGCGAAATGATGGGGACGAATTTAGCTATTGATATTGCCCTGCGTAATCACGAAATCCCTTATGAATTACCTCAAGCGGTTGAAGCCGAAGTTAGTAAATTTACCGATCAAGTGCCCGAAAGTGCCAAAAAAGGTCGTAAAGACTTACGCAATTTACCTTTAGTTACCATCGATGGTGAAGATGCGCGTGATTTTGATGATGCGGTCTATTGTCAAAAAAATCGTGGTGGTGGCTATCGTTTGTGGGTGGCTATTGCCGATGTGAGTTATTATGTTCGGCCGGGCAAAGCGTTAGATAAAGAGGCTTGTTTGCGTGGTACGTCGGTTTACTTTCCTTCACGAGTTGTGCCTATGTTGCCCGAGGTTTTATCTAATGGACTATGTTCGTTAAATCCGCAAGTGGATCGTTTGTGTTTGGTTTGTGAAATGACGGTGTCTAATCGAGGCCGTTTGACAGGATACGAGTTTTACGAAGCGGTGATGAATTCGCATGCTCGGTTAACGTATACCAAAGTGGCTAAAATTTTAGAGGGTGATGAGGAACTTTGTGAGCATTACCATGATTTGGTTCCTCATCTTGAGAACCTCTACGGGCTTTATAGTGTGCTTGATAAAGCCCGTGTTGCCCGTGGGGCAATAGGGTTTGAATCAGAAGAGCCTAAATTTATCTTTAATGCCGATAAGCGTATTGAAAGCGTCGAGCTTGCACAGCGGAATGCGGCTCATAAAATCATCGAGGAGTGCATGATTTTAGCCAATGTGGCTGCGGCAAAATTAGTGATTAAGGCTGATATTCCTTCATTATTCCGTGTGCATGATAGACCCGATGAAGATCGCATAAATAATCTGCGTAGCATTTTAAGCGAACTAGGATTGTCGCTTGGTGGTGGAGCTAATGTTAAACCTAAAGATATTGCCGAATTAATGACGGTGGTTGAAACGCGTCCTGATCATGATATGTTGCAAACCGTTATTTTGCGTTCAATGAAGCAAGCCATTTATGATCCTGAAAATCGAGGTCATTTTGGTTTGGCGCTTGAGGAATATGGACATTTTACTTCGCCAATTCGTCGTTATCCTGATTTACTTTTGCACCGTGCTATTAAATGGATTTTAGCCGATGAACAACAAAAGACTAGTAAGACTGGCGGGTACCGTTATAATACAAGCGAAATGCTCTATTTTGGCGAGCACTGTTCTATGACTGAACGACGTGCCGACGAAGCTGTGCGTGATGTGGTTGATTGGCTAAAATGTGATTATATGCAAGATCATGTAGGCGAGGTTTTTAACGGTACGATTTCAAGCGTAGTTAATTTTGGCTTCTTTGTGCGGTTAGACGATCTATTTATTGATGGTTTAGTGCATGTGTCATCGCTTGAAAATGATTATTATACTTTTGATGGTTCGCGTAATCGCTTAATTGGTGATAATACCCGCTTTACTTATCGTTTAGGCGATAAAGTGCAAGTAAAAGTGGATAATGTTAATCCAGAAGAACGTAAAATTGATTTTTCACTGGTTGGCAGTAATAATAAGCCGAAACGTCAAGGTAAAACAGCAAAAGAGAAGTCTAAACAATCCCAAACCGATCAGTATGCTGATTTGCCGCTTAAGCGAAAAGGTAAAAAATCAACTAGCGAAAGTAGTGCTAAGCCAAGTACTAAAAAAAAGGCTAAACCGAGTGCGAAATCAAGCACGAAAATTGAAGCGAAAGCTAAAAGTAAAAAACGTAACAAATCGAAACCAAAATCAGTCAATAAAACCAAATTAGTTAATAAAACAAAAGAGTAGCAGATAAATGAGTGAAACAGTTTATGGCCTGCATGCCATTGAAGCATTATTAGCGCGTTCGCCAGAAAGAATTATTGAAGTATTTATTATTAAAGGGCGTGAAGATAAGCGTCTTATTGCCGTTGTACGTCAGTTAGAGCAACTTGGCTTGCCAGTGAAAATAGCTAATCGTCAATGGTTAGATGAAAAGTCAAAAAACGGTGTGCATCAAGGTATTTTAGCTATGGTAAAACCGAGCCGAGGATATCAAGAAAATGATATCCCGTTATTGATGGAACAGCAACCAACCCCCGTTATTTTGATTTTAGATGGTGTTACCGATCCGCATAATTTAGGTGCCTGTATACGTACCGCTGATGCCGCTGGAGTCGATTTTATTATTGTGCCAAAAGATCGCTCAGCACCGCTTAATTCCACCGCACAAAAAGTTGCCTGTGGCGCAGCTGAAAGTGTACCGGTGGTTAGAGTGACCAATTTGGCACGTACGATGCGAATGTTACAAGATGAATATCAAGTTTGGATTGTGGGTACTGCTGGCGAAGCTGATTGTACGCTTTATCAAACCGATTTTTATAAAACATCAACAGCGATTCCAATTGCTTTGGTGATGGGGGCGGAAGGTGAAGGGATGCGCCGTTTAACTAAAGAGCACTGCGATGAGTTAGTCAGCATTCCAATGGCCGGCATTGTGTCATCGCTTAATGTGTCGGTAGCAACTGGTGTTTGTTTATTTGAAATTGTGCGGCAAAAAAATAGATAGTAAGGGATTAATATGTTTGGGTTAATTAAAAAATTGTTATCTCGAAAAAAACAAAAGCCACTTACTGAGCGAGACCTTAATGGACGTAATCGTGTTGGTTACCCTACTATGCAACTTTCAGGTGAAATTGACAAACTAATTAAACCACAATTTAAAGCAATTAAACCAATTATCAAAATTTATAAAGATACTTTGTTTTTTAAGTGGGGACCGAGTGTTATTAATGATAAATTATCTGACGATCAATTAGCCAAGCTTTCAGGTCGTAATTTGCAGATGGTTTATTTATTGCTATTTCGTGATATGCTTCGGCATATCGCCGAGCTTGTTGAACTTAAAGATCAGCCTGCCAATTGGCCTGATCTTTTTGCTCAAAAAGTGCTTGATAACTGCCAAATGCTAAATGATGCCGATGATACTGATATCGCTAAAAAACAAGCGTTGTTTGCCAGTGCACAGCGTTATTCTATTGATATTCCTATTGATGATAAACACCCTGAAAATACCGAAATTCCTGATTGGACGGTGCCGTTGGCTGAATTAATTATGTTACCTGCAGACATGATTTATAAATGCCATCGTCCGTTATTGGTGGCGATAACGGCCCGAAAAAAACGTCGTTAATGTTAAAACAACTCAGGCATACATTTTTGATATACCGGCGCAGTGAGCAAAGCGTATCTATTAGTTTTGATACTTTACTGTCAGTTTAAACTAATTTTGCTATATATTTTTTCAATCAAAAAAATCGAGTAATGACAACACAATAAAATTGCTGGATATATTATAAAATTAAGAGTAATCCATGATGATATCAGCAAATCAATACCAATTAAATTAATTAAATAACGCTGATATAAATAAGGATCTTGAATTAGCTGGCGGATAATCATAAAAATGAGGCTAATTAAAATGCCAATAAGTAAACCACAAATGACTAATCCAGATGATTTTTTTATTTTGTTTAAAATGAAGATTGAAATAAGAATAAAACAGAAATAACACAAGCCATAATATATTAAATAATAATATTCAGGTGTATTGTATTGTTTTTTGATAAAGCGATAGCACCATTGATAACTTAGCAATCCTCCGACACAATTAAACAACAATATAACAACTAGCTTAATGATTTTCATTGGTTAATCCTTTTTTATCTTTAATCTTTTGATTATTTTACCTAAACATGATGGACAAATAACACTCTTTCACCCTATATATTAATAAATTCTAAAAATTTTTGTATAGCCGTTTCAGGCTATAAATATTATTGGGTATGGTAATGCCTTTTAGATGGGAAAATACACAATAAAAACGGGGTTGCAAAGCGGTTTTTCATATAGACTAATAGTTCGCAGAACAGGTCGCTGATCTTCAGCGGTTATTGTTAAAAAATAATTATAATCAATATTTTATTAACATTATTTTGTGTGTGTTATTTAACACTATTTTCTTCTTTCAATCTTTTTTCTTTTTTTACTAGTAATTTTTGCCATTTTTATTGGCAAAAATACCAACTAGGTAAGCAAATCTATCTCACTTATACTTAATTTATGAAGTAAATAGGTGAATAAGCTTATGCGAACAAGAACCATTGAGTTATTTAAAAAATTTATTTCAATCGACTATCCGATCACCTCCGAGATGTTGTCGGAAGAGTTTCAGATTAGTGCGCGAACCATTCGCAATGAAATCCAAGAAATTAATGAGTTTTTAACGCAAAGACAATTTCCTTTAATTTCAACAGTGCGTAGTAAAGGTTTTATAATCAATGCGACGCAAGATCAAAAACAGTTAATTCACAACGCATTGTTGGGCGTGCCAACTTCATCAATTTTAAGTAAAGATGAACGTCAATTTGATTTGTTACTGTCTATTGCGTTTTCTGCCTCTCCAACCATTCTCAGTCATAAAGAAAGTATTTTTTTTGTTTCAAAAAGTGTTTTAGATGAAGATATTAGAAAACTCAAAGCTCGGCTGAAAAAATATGATATTGAATTAAGTAGCCAGCCTAAATCGGGTATGCAGTTTGTTGGTTTAGAACGCTCTATTCGTTTGATGATGTATGAAGCGATTAATCAGTTCGCAGGTAATTTAGAATTTGATAAACCATTAAATGAATTAAGCTTGATACAGCAGTTATTGTTTAATTATATTCCTCAATCTCTTATCTGTGACTTATTAAAATTAGCCCACCAAACTATTAGCCAGATTCATGATGAGATTTATATCCAACAACTGGTTGTTTTTACTGCTATTTGGGTAATTAGAAACCAGCAGCAACATCATCTCACCATGATAAGAACTGATTTTAATAATAATGATTTGGGCGAAATAGCAAAATTTATTCATTTGGTTTGTCGGCATGTTGCTTTGCAAGTTAATAGACAAGAACAACAATACATTATTTATATGCTAGAAGCGTTCAATACCAAGGATATCAATAACTATATAGAGTGGGTAAATGCGCAGTTATTAGCGATTAAGTTAGTTAATTATGTCGAAGAAAAAACACAAATTCCATTTTCAACTAAACAAGAACAGCTGTACGAAAATTTATGTAAACATTTAGCAGGTCTTATTGCGCGAGTGAGTAATAATATTCATATTATTAATCCATTACTCGATAACATCAAACAAAACTATGGTGCAATTTATTCAGTTATTGCTATGTTTATGCAAGAACTTGAAACGACCTTAACTCATAAAGTATCTGATGACGAAATTGCCTTTTTAACTATTCATTTTTCTACCTTTGCAAGCGCAATTAATCAAGAGCGAAGCTACTATTTTAAAGCAGTGGTCTTTTGTGACCATGGTATAGCAACTTCTAACTTATTAGCAGAAACACTTAAAGAGTTTTTTAATATTGATGTACTAGCCATTTTGGGACGTAATGATCAGAATTTATTAGCTCAACTCGATTTTGACTTAATATTTTCTACTTTTCCATTACCACACTTAGCTCATCCAGTATTGGTGTTAGAACCGATTTTAAAAGAGAAAAATCATCCTATTATCACTGATTTCTTAGCTAAGCACAGGGCTAATCAACGCGTTGTAAATAATTTGGTTGATGCGACCGATCTTTTCTATTCATTGGTTGATTTGATTCAACAAAGTGGTGGCATCGTGTCAGCACCTATTTATAACCAACTCGAAAAATGTTTAGCGATTAATAATCTTAAAATCAATAAAAGGAAAATCCAGCCTATGTTGAAAGATATTCTTACCGATAATGACATTATATTGCAGCAAGATAGTTCAAATTGGCAACAAGCGATCAAAATTGCGGCTGAGCCATTATTAAAAAAACAATTTATTTTACCATCTTATATTGATGCCATGATTACGTCGGTCGAGCAATATGGTCCGTATATCGTTATAGGCAAAAATTTAGCGCTGGCACACGCTCGCCCTGAAGATGGTGTAAACCAGTTAGGGGTGAGTGTCGTGACTCTCCGTCATCCCGTGGATTTTGGTAATTCAGAAATGGGACCTGTTAAAATCATATTTTGTTTAGCTGCTATCGATTCGTTTTCTCATCTCAATATTATGCGTAGTTTGATTGAGTTAATTAATGATGAACAAAAACTTGAAAGCTTAACAATGTGTCATTCGGTACAGCAATTTAAGAACATTTTATTTAATGAACCTAATTCGGATTGAACCATTAAATTATAGGAGGATTGAAAATGAGTAATTTAACTATTTTATTTGTTTGTGGTGCGGGATTAGGCAGTAGTTTTGCCGCGCAAATGGCGACTGAAGACGTGCTAAAAGCCAAAGGAATTGATGCTAAGTTGGATCATACGGATATTTCATCTGCTGCTTCTATGAACGCCGATATTATTATCACGGCTGAAAATTTTCGTCCACAGTTTGCTAAGTTTAATATCCGTGAACAGACCTCAATTGTTTATCTCAAAAATATTGTCTCAAAAACTGAAATAGATGAGAAGTTAAGTCCAGTATTGCAACAAAAAGGGCTGCTTTAAATTGCCAAATAGGAGAATACTATGAACGTAATTAACTTTATTATTGATAATATTTTAACGCAAGCGTCGATAACAATTAGTCTCATTGCTATGTTTGGCTTGATGTTGCAACGTAAATCAGTAGGTCAAATTATTTCGGGATCGCTTAAAACATTATTGGGCTTTCAAGTGCTCAATGCGGGGTCAAGTATTATTGTTGGCAGTTTGACCTATTTCGGGCACATTTTTACCGCTGGATTTGATATGCAAGGGATTATCCCGTCTATTGAAGCGATTAATGGCCAAGCCATGAATCAGTTAGGTTTAGGTCGTGATATTGCTTTGACTTTTTTGATGATTTTTATCTTTAATATTCTAATTGCCCGTTTTACTCGCTGGAAATATATCTTTTTAACTGGTCAGGCTATTCTCTGGATGGCAACCATGACCACGGTATTTGGTAGTTTTGCTGGACTTTCTGGAGTCGTGTTAATTGTAGTCGGCGGTTTTGTTGGTGCACTTTTTGCGGTATTTATGCCAGCTATTGCACAGCCGATTATTCGTAAAGTGACGGGATCTAATGACATTGCGCTTGGTCACTTTTGTACAATTGGTTATTTGTTTGAAGCGGGTGTTGCTTATGTTGTGGGGGAGAAAGGTGAAAACAAACGTTCAATTGAAGAGATGAAATTACCTAAATCATTTGAATTTTTGCAAGATACCTATCTGTCAGTCATGGTCGTTATGATCCCACTCTATATTATTACGGTTCTTTTTGCCGGTGAGGAGTATGCTTCAACATTATCGGGTAGCCAAAATTATGTGATGTATGCCTTTACGCAAGCCATTATTTTTGTTGTGGGGATCTATGTGTTATTAGCTGGCGTTAGGTTATTGCTCGGTGAAATTGTACCCGCAT
Source organism: Gilliamella bombicola (assembly GCF_900094945.1). Lineage (GTDB taxonomy): Bacteria > Pseudomonadota > Gammaproteobacteria > Enterobacterales > Orbaceae > Gilliamella > Gilliamella bombicola. Next base: position 94,194 of record NZ_FMAQ01000001.1, on the reverse strand, counting down.
TTAGAGGTATTGCGATGAAAGTGGTTCCTAATGCTATACCGGCGCTTGATTGTCCTGTGTTTTTTCCTTATAGCCCAAATGCAGTCATTTTAGGTTTTATTACCACATCAATTGGTACTGTGATTGCGATGTTGACGTTACCAGCTTTTGGATTAGCCATGATTTTACCAGGAATGTTAACCAACTTTTTTGCTGGTGGTACCGCAGGCATATTTGGTAATGCTGTTGGTGGTCGCCGTGGTGCGCTCATTGGTGGTATTGCGCATGGTTTCTTTATTACTTTATTACCTGCATTACTGGTGACTATCTTTAATCAAATGGGCTTTATTAATGCAACAGCAACCGATGTTGATACAGTTACAGCGGCGTTACTTTATGCATGGATTTTAAGTCCTTTATTAAAGCATTTTTAGGATAGGAGTTTGCTATGTTTAACTTTTTTAAAAAAAGTAAGCCCAAAAAAGAGTTGGTTGATAAACCAGACATAACAAGTAGCCTGACATCAACACAAATTGACCAAATTGAACAATCAATTAGTCAATTGTTACAACAAATTGATCATACAGATGATGCGGTAACTTTAGCCTCATTATGTGAAACAACAGGGCTTCTTTATTGCCAATTAGATCGTGTTGATTTTGCAATTGAGTATTTAGAAAAGAGTTTACAACATAAAAAATCAATTGGAGAAGGTTATAAAGCATTAATGAATTTGTACAACCATAAACGTGCCGATGCCGCAAAACATGGTTCAATGGACGATATTGATTTTTGGATGAATAAAATGGATTCCATGCGCAACATTGCCAAACAAGTTACGGTTCAACGAGATTAAAGGAAACGATTATGTATACCACACTAAAAGATGTCACATTATTAGCTCAAAAACTCAATTTTACCGTTGGTGCGTTTAACACGCATAACTTAGAAATGCTGCCTGATATGCTACGCGCAGCGAAAGAAGTTGGTGCACCAATTATTATACAAACTAGCGTTGATACCGCACGCTATATTGGCTTTAAAGTATTGGTTAATGCGGTAAAAGCAATCGCCGATGAAGAGATTGTTGATGCTGTATTGCATTTAGATCATGCTAAAAGTTTTGATGATATTAAAGAAGCTATCGATAGTGGTTTTACCTCGGTGATGTTTGATGGCTCATCCTTACCATTTAAAGAAAATATTTTAAAAACCCGTGCGGTGGTTGAGTATGCGCATGCACGTGGCGTATCGGTCGAAGGTGAATTAGGCACGATAGGCGGAACAGAAGAGGGCATTCATGTTGATCCTAACGATCGAGTTTATACCAAACCGAAAGATGCGTTAGCGTTTGTTCAAGCCACGGGTATTGATGCATTAGCTGTTGCCATTGGTACTAATCATGGACAGTTTAAATCAAAAACAGAGGTGAATATTCCGCTATTAAAAGAGATTCACGCTATGGTTGATATTCCTTTGGTTATTCATGGTGGTACTGGTGTTAAAGAAGAAGATTACCCAGAACTGATTAATAATGGTATTCGTAAATTTAATGTAGGTACCGAACTATTAGTTAATTGGACGCAAGTTGCCAAAGATAAGTTTGCTGATACTGAAGTGAATAAATCATTACGGCACAATATTATTCCCGCTAATCAAGCGGTTAAAGAAATTGTCAAACATAAAATGAGTTTGTTTCTTAACGTTAATAGTCGTATTAACTAGGGTATGTAAGCATGCAGAAATATTTAATTTTACTGGCAGGCTGTCCATGTACGGGAAAAACCTATCTAGTTAATCAATTGCAACAGCAATTTAAAGATAGCTTTGTTATCACACCCGATGAAGCCAAAATTTTATATGCTGAGTCTATTGGCTTTAATTGTAAAGCTGAAAAGGAAGCGTTAGAACACAAAGTTTGGCAATTTTATTACGGTGTTTTACAACTGTATATGGATGCAGGTAAAAGGGTGATTATTTCTGAATACCCATTTAGTGATAAGCAAAAAAGGCAACTGAGTGAATTTGCTGAGCAATATCACTATCAAGTGATAACCATTCGCTTAGTTGCTGATTTTGATGTGATATGGCAACGTCGTTACCAGCGTGATCGTTCACCTGAGCGCCATTTATGTCATATTATGCAACATTATCATTATGGCGATACGTTAGAAAATCGAAATCTTGCTGATGATTTAATCACTAAGGATCAATTCTATCAAGTTTGCCAAATGCGGCAGTATGATCAATTTGTTTTAGGTAACTTGATTCAAGTTGATGTCACTGACTTTACTAAAGTAGATTACTCAAGATTATTGAATGAGTTGAAGCAAATAGTTAAGTTATAAATAGTGCCATTATCAAAATGAAAATGCCGACCAATTTTAGTCGGCATTGTTATTTTAAGTACTAGCTTTTTATTAGGTCAACATCGATCCCTAGTCCTTTGGCAATTCCAGAACCATAATCAGGATGTACTTTGTAGAAGTGTTTGAGCTGTCTAATTTGAATGTCACGCTTTACATTTTTCATTGAGCCAACGATATTATCAATAAGCAGTTGCTTTTGATCGGGATTCATTAAATTAAATAATGCGCGTGGCTGTGAGTAATAATCGTCATCAACACGATGATCGTGCCTATCCATTGTTCCAGCTGGTACATGCATTGGTGGTTCGGCGTATTGTGGTTGCTGTTTTGGTGCATTATCGACGCTATTAGGCTCATAGTTAGGGGCATTATCTGGGCTATAAAAACGCATTGCACCATCGCGTTGATAATTGTGTACTGGGCATTTTGGGGCATTGATTGGCAATTGTTGATAATTAGTACCAATACGATAGCGGTGTGCATCGGCATAAGCAAAAATTCGACCTTGTAGCATCTTATCTGGTGATAAACCTGTTCCAGGCACCACATTGCTTGGTTCAAAGGCCGCTTGTTCAACTTCTGCAAAATAGTTTTCAGGATTACGATTCAGTTCCATTACACCGACTTCGATTAATGGATATTGTTTTTGTGACCACACTTTAGTCACATCAAACGGATTTTCAGGATGGTTATTGGCTTGCTCTTCGGTCATGACTTGTATGTAAAGACGCCATTTTGGGTAGTCGCCATGTTCAATGGCTTTAAATAAATCCTCTTGTGCCGAATCTGGATTGGCTCCATCCATCTCTGCCGCTTTTTGGGGATGAATATTTTTGATGCCTTGTTCAGTCCTAAAATGCCATTTTACCCAAGTGCGAACGCCATCTTCATTTATTAAGCTATAGGTATGGCTGCCATAGCCGTGCATATGTCGATAACCATCAGGAATACCACGATCAGAAAATAGAATAGTGACTTGATGAAGTGATTCTGGTGATAAAGACCAGAAATCCCACATCATTTGCGGATCTTTTAAATTGGTTTTAGGGTCACGTTTTTGGGTATGAATAAAGTCAGGAAATTTGAGCGCATCACGAATAAAAAAGACAGGAGTATTGTTGCCTACAATATCCCAGTTACCTTGATCGGTATAAAACTTGACTGAAAACCCTCGGGGATCACGCGCTGTATCCGATGAGCCTCGTTCTCCACCAACAGTTGAAAACCTTGCAAAAACTGGGGTTTGTTTACCAACTTTAGCAAATAGGCTAGCATGAGAATATTGGGTGATATCATTTGTTACCGTAAAGGTACCATGTGCGCCAGAGCCTTTGGCGTGTACTCGTCGTTCAGGGATATTTTCACGGTTAAAATGGGCAAGTTTTTCGATAAGTTGGAAATCGTCTAACAAAACTGGACCACGAGGACCGGCAGTTCGAGAGTTTTGGTTATCGGCTATTGGTGCGCCATTATTAGTGGTTAGTACTTTTTTATCTGACATTGCAACACTCCTTTATATGATATTAAAAAAGCTTTTAAAGATGAAAGACTCAATTGCTTTTGAATATTATGTACTAGGAAATTGAACAGTAGTGCATAGTAAAAAAGTTTTATATGATTATTTTTATACTTAGAAAAATGTGTTTAATTTATTATCAATAAACTTAAGCATAAATAATTTCGGGCAGTCTGACGTCCCAAGGTTTGTTATCAATATGTTGTACCTTTTGGCAAGCAAAAGCAAGCCCAATAGGTAAGATTTTTTTTGATTGATAATTTGCTAGTAATCGGTCGTAAAATCCACCGCCCATCCCAATACGATAACCACGTTGATCAAAAGCAACTAGCGGAGTAAAGATGACATCAAGTTGGTTGTTAGGTAGTACGTTTAATACGTTTAATTCAGGTTCTAATATACCAAATTTATTTTTAATAAGTCTGGTTTGGCTAGTGTATTTTAAGAAGAGTAAATGTGTCGAGACAAAAGGGTGGATAATAGGTAAATAGACAGATTTATTTTGCTGCCATAAATATTCGATAATGGGTTTTGTATCTACTTCGCCATCGAATGATAAAAATATGGCGATATTTTTTGCAGTGTTAATCGCTTGGTGACGGGCAATTTTTTGATATATAGTTTGTTGCGCAGTGTCACGTTCATTGGGAGATAATTGTCGTCTTTTTTGACGTATAATTTGCCTAATATTCATCAGTTTTCACTGTTGTTGTAAGGTCGAAAGGAAGCTCCAAGATGTCGTTAGGGTCGTAACCCTTGAACCCACGGTTCAAGGTGAACATCGTGTTTTAATTTTTAGGTTTCCTTACAAGTAAGGCATACTCACCAATTAAAAATCACTCCGTTCTTAAGATAAGATTATCGGCTCAGGGGACTAACCCACATCGCGATCATCTCAGAGTTGGGTACATAATACAAAATTTACCAGATCATACAATACCATTTGTATTAAATTTACAATTCAAATAGTTAATTGTTGGTATTTAGGGCAGAATCAAGTAATTGTTGTAACATTTTTAGCCGATCACCAAATTCGTTACTTCGTTCTTTTTCTTTTGTCAGTTCGTAAGAAATATTTAGCGCCGCAGTCATAATAAGTTGATCACTGCCAACCTGAGGGGACTTTTCTCGTAAATTTGTTAAGCGCGTATCTAAATCTTTTGCTGCACGATTAAGTGCTTCGACTTCATCAACAGGACAATTGAACTTTAATGTTCGTCCAAAAATTTGAATAGTGACAGCTTGAGTTTCCATGTTTAACCTATTGATTCATAAAATTATTAATTTTATCGATAATGTGTTTGTGATCTAATCCTAGCTCTTGTCTTATTTCGCTTTGAGCACCTTGCGAAATAAACTTATCAGGAAGTCCAATATTTAAAATATCACATTTTATTTTTTTCGATAATAAGTATTCACCGACGCCGCTACCTGCCCCGCCTTTGATACTGTTTTCTTCAATGGTGACAAGTATATTATGAGTTTGGCTAATGTGCAAAAGGACTTTTTCATCGAGTGGTTTAACAAACCGCATATCGATGACTGTAGCATTAATTTGCTCTGCAGCTTGTAAAACTTCAGGAAGCAAAGTGCCAAAATTAAGTAAAGCGATATTTTTGCCTTGTCGACATAATTTAGATTGACCTAGAGGAATTGCGGTTAATGGCATGAGTTGTGTGCCCGAGCCTTCACCTCGAGGGTAACGTACTGCTGTTGGTCCATTATGTAAGTAGCCGGTGTAGAGCATCTGTCGGCATTCGTTTTCATCACTTGGGGTCATGATGACCATATTGGGCACACAGCGCAAATAACTTAAGTCAAATGCACCTTGGTGGGTTTCACCGTCAGCACCGACAATACCAGCGCGATCGATGGCAAATAATACGGGTAGGTTTTGAATGGCAACATCATGAATAACTTGATCGTAAGCGCGTTGCAAAAAAGTTGAGTAAATAGCTACAACAGGTTTTAAGTCACTAATTGCAAACCCGGCGGCTAGGGTAACAGCATGTTGTTCAGCTATTGCAACATCAAAAAATTGGTCAGGATAACGATTGGCAAATTTTGTCATACCTGAGCCTTCGCTCATTGCAGGGGTTATTGCCATTAAACGTTTATCATTTTGCGCCATTTCACATAGCCAATCGCCAAAAACTTGCGAATATGTTGGGGTTACTTTTTTGGCGATAGGTAATATGCCATCATTAGGGTTAAATTTTGGTACACCATGCCATAAAGTCGGATCTTTTTCAGCTGGCGCATAGCCTTTGCCTTTTTGTGTAATCACATGCAGTAGCTGAGGTCCTTTTAGCTGGCGAACTTTCTGTAAAGTTGAGACTAGACTATCAAGGTCATGTCCGTCAACAGGACCTATATAATTAAAACCTAGCTCTTCAAATAAGATGGCTGGTGTGACTAAGCCTTTTAAGTGTTCTTCAGTCTTTTTAATCAGTTCTTTTAATGGCGGAATATTTGCTAATACACGTTTGCCACTTTCCCGAAAAGAGGTATAGGCTCTACTTGATAAGATTTGAGTAAGATGTTGGTTTAGTGCGCCGGTATTTGCTGAAATCGACATGTCATTGTCGTTAACAATCACTAGCATATCAGGTTTAACATGACCAGCGTGATTCATCGCTTCAAATGCCATACCTGCCGTTAATGCACCATCGCCAATAATGGCGGCTACTTTGTTACCTGATTGTTTTTTTTGTTCACTAATTGCAATTCCAAGCGCAGCACTAATTGAAGTCGAAGAATGCCCTGTAGTTAGTACATCATATTCGCTTTCATTTCGATGAGGAAATGGGTGTAACCCACCTTTTTGGCGGATAGAAAGCATTTGATCGCGACGACCAGTTAATATCTTGTGGGGATAGGCTTGGTGTCCTACATCCCATATGATTTTATCAAACGGTGTGTGATAAACATAGTGTAACGCTGTAGTTAATTCAACCACGCCTAGCCCCGATGCTAAATGTCCACTCGATTGACTAACACATGCTAGCAAATATTGCCTAAGTTCACGGCAAATCGCCGATAACTGTGACTGAGGAAAACGTCTTAGGTCATCGGGCGAGTTTATTTGTTTTAACAAAGGGTAATTATCTAAATTCATTATATAATGTTATCTTTTAGTTAGTTGTTAACTATTTCGATTAATAATAAAACCAGCAAGATCTTGCAATGGCTGACTATTATAGGGTATTTGCTTTAGACTATCGATAGCTTGCTGATAAAGTTGCTCAGTGAGTTTTATTGCGTTATCAAGTCCAACTAGTGCAGGGTATGTGCTCTTCTCATGGATAAGGTCTGATCCTTTAGGTTTACCCATAATCGATTGTTCGCCAATAATATCTAAAATATCATCTTGGATTTGAAATGCTAGACCAATTGCTTCGGCATACTGATCAAGCATTAGGCGATAAGGTTTTGTATTTTCACCGTAAGCAAAAGCCCCCATGCGGACAGCCGCTTTGATTAAAGCACCTGTTTTATAGCAATGGATTTTTTGCAAATGTTCAAGGTCTATTTGCTGATGTGTAGCCTGTAAATCTAATGATTGACCAAGGCACATGCCGGCAACGCCGCTAGCATAGGCAAGTTCGTTTATCATATTAATTTTAGTATTAGCATCAATCAACTCGCTTTTTGCTAGCAATGAAAACGCTAGAGTTTGCAAGGCATCACCAGCCAATATTGCTTGATCTTCACCAAATTGGATATGGCATGTTGGTTTACCTCGACGTAAATCGTCATTATCCATGGCGGGTAGGTCGTCATGAATTAATGAATAAGTATGAATGCATTCAATTGCGGCGGCGGCCTCGTCTAATTTAGAAAGCGGGCAATTAAACATTTGGCCTGTTAAATAGACTAAAATAGGTCGAATCCGTTTGCCACCGGCCAACAAGCTGTAACCCATTGCTTGTTGAAGTGTGGATGCCTCCATTTGTGAAATACAGGCAGTTAAAAATAAGTCTATTCGTTCTTGTAATGGTTTTAAGCTATTCATTATCATCAATTAAGAATTCTGACAATTCGGTATCACTATTTTCAGACAATAAGATCTGAATACGTTGTTCGGCTTGTTGTAACTGTTTTTGTCCTGCTTTTGCTAATTTAATCCCTTTTTCAAACTCATTTAGTGCTTCATCTAATGGTAAATCACCATTTTCTAGTTGAGCTACGATGGTTTCGAGTTGCTTTAGTGTTTCTTCGAAACTCGGTTCTTTGTCTTGTTTTTTTTCCATCTTCAATTCCTCTTTACGTTTGATGAGTATACACTTATTTCAAATAATCGTGAATCATGGTATTTGCTTATTTATAATCTAACAATTGATGTTAATGCGTATTAACCTTTGATTTAACGATAAGCTAATTTGTTGATTCACGTTCATCTTCGTTATTTGATTCGTCCATTGATAGTAAGGTGATGTTTGGATTAATCGGTTTTTTTACTTCGATACCCATTTCACGGAATCGTTCAATTTGTCCAATTACGTTACCACGACCTTTTGATAATTTGTTCATGGAATTTTGATAATTCTGTTGTGCTTTGTCTAAACAACTGCCTAGGTTTTCCATATCTTCAACAAAGCCGCGCATTTTGTCATACAGTTTACTTGCTCTATCAGCAATCAGCTCGGCATTACGATTCTGATATTCAAATCGCCATAAATTATGAATTGTCCGTAATGCAACTAACAATGTGGTTGGGCTAACTATCATAATATTACTTTTTAAGGCATCATTGATTAATGCGGGGTCATTATCAATTGCGCTTAAAAATGCAGGTTCGACAGGAATAAACATCAAAATATAATCTAATGAATTAATGCCAATGAGTTTATGATAATCTTTTTGGCTGAGTTGCTTTAAGTGGTTACGAACAGCAGCTAAATGTTCGGTCATCGCTTTCGCTTTAATTGTTTCGTCATCACTATTAAAATGACGCTCATAGGCAACTAATGTTACTTTTGAATCAATAACCACGTCCCCGCCCTGCGGTAAATGAACAATAACATCGGGTTGTAATCGCTGATTACTTTCGTTCGTTAAATTGACTTGAGTTTCATATTCATAACCTGAACGTAATCCTGAATTATCTAGAATTTGGCTTAGGATAAATTCGCCCCAGTTCCCTTGGGTTTTGTTATTGCCCTTTAGCGCATTAGTTAAGTTGGTTGCTTCTTTGCTCATTTGCTCATTTAGCTGTTGCAAGTTACGAATTTCGTGCGTGAGTGTGTGGCGTTCTTTGGCCTCTTGACCAAAACTATCTTGTACTTGTTTTTTGAAACCTTCTAGCTGTTCTTTGAGCGGCGAAAGTAAAAAATCAAGACTTTGTTTATTTTGTTGCTCAATTTTTTTACCACTTTGTTCAAAAATACGATTGGCAAGGTTTTCAAATTGAGTCGTGAGCCGTTGTTCACTTTGTTCTAATATCGTTTGCCGTTCTTGGGTAGCACTTAACGTTTCTTCTAAACGCGTTTTGAGTTCACTAATTTTGACATTTTGCGCTAGATTTTGTTGTCGATACTGATCTAATTCATGCTCCAGCTGTCTTACTTGAATTGTTAAAGATTGGTTTTCTTCTTTTTTTTGGAGCAGTTGCAGATCAAATAGTTGATGTAAATTATTAATTGTCAGTTGAGATTTTATCGTTAACACCAGTAAAATTAAGGCGGCAATACCAATAATAATCGCAACCCATTCGGCTAATCCTAAATCATAGAACATAATTAAGCCCTCTCAAAAGTAAATGACATCACTTCATCTAAACTTTTGCACTCTAGAGCAAGCATAATTAAACGATCTAATCCTACCGCAACACCTGCACAGTCAGGTAAGCCTGCTTCCATAGCAGCAAGTAACTCAATGTCAATATTTTGTGCTGGTAGGTTTTGATTTGCGCGATCTAAATTATTTTGTTCAAAACGCATTCGTTGTTCTTGAGCATTGGTAAGTTCTTTAAAACCATTAGCAAGTTCAACGCCTTTGTAATAGAACTCAAAACGGCTCGCTACTCGGTGATCCTCTGAACTAATGGCAGCTAATGCGGCTTGTGATGCTGGAAAGTGGAATACTGCAATAGGTTTATCTTGCCCAATATGCGGTTCAACACCAAAAGTGAACAAGCATTGGAGTAATCCATCTTTATCATAATTGTCAGTATTAAGCCCAATATCAAGTTGGTTTGCGGCATTAACTAAGGTTGCGTGATCAGCTTCTAAAGGATCAATATTAAGATGACGTTGAAATACCTTTTGATAAGAGATACGTTCAGCTGGTTCACAATCTAAAACAGTTTGCAGTAAGTCATCGACTTCATTGATCATTTGCATCATATCAAATTGGATGCGATACCATTCGAGCATGGTAAATTCAGGGTTATGATAACGACTAACTTCTTCATGATTACGAAAACATTTACATAATTGATAAATAGGACCACTGCCGGCAGCGAGTAAGCGCTTCATGTGATATTCAGGGCTAGTAATTAATGACATTTGTCGCCCTTGTTGTCCTTCAAGTTCCCCCGGTTTTAAAAATTTAGTGTGGAAAGAGCTTAAATGCACGTCTGTTACTGCATATTGGCTTAATATAGGTGTTTCAACCTCTAAAATACAGCGGTCGGCAAAAAATTGACGTACTTGAGAAACAATTTTTGCGCGCTTAAGTAGATTATTGATAGATGCAGAAGGTTGCCAAGTCATAAAAAATATCCATGGAATTTGATTATTTACTAAAAAAACAAAAATAGGGCTAAAGCCCTATTTTTATTGCTGGCGTTCATTTTGCCATAAAGTGAATAGATTGTCGTATTTTTCTTGCTGTTGCCATATATGACGATGTAATGCGGAAAGGATAATAGGATCTTCTAAAATCGCTAACTGCTTTTCTTTACTCATTTTTTCTAAATCTATTTGTTTATACTGCGCAATAAGCTCATGGCGTTTTTGTTGGTTTTTAGTATTTACTCGATGTCGTGATGTCGATAATGCACAAGCAAGTGCATTATAGACAGGATCGACCAACGCCATAATAAAGCCATTTTCAATAAATGCCGCTTCAGTTTTAACTAAATATTCACCTGTAAGTGTGATTGCTTTTGCAGGGTGGGTTTCTTCTGGTGTTAAAAATAACCCTGCCTTTTTTGCTTTCATACCGATGCTAGAAAGTCCTGATATCCTAATTACTAAAGGCGAAATGCTTAAAGGTATTAATATTGCGATATACCAGTAAGTAAATTGTGGATTTAGCCAGATTATTATCCCTAGCCATACAATACCTAATAGCGACAGTGGCCAACAAAAATAAAATGATTCGCCCCATGTTAACGCATCGTCACTTCGTGATGGTGATTTCCATTGAATTTTGCTCCCCATCCATGCTCTAAGTACAAATTTACTATGGAAGATCATGCGTATTGGCGCTAAGATCATTGACCAAATCATTTCAATAAAGATTGATAGGGTTAATTTAAATATACCACCAACATCTTTTGCCCCTGTTCTGGCTATAATAATGCCATAGCTGAAAAACTTAGGTGCAAATAGTAAAACCATTGTGGTTGAGAGGAGCTGTATGGCTAATTGCTCATCCCACCTTGGCCAAGTTGGATAAAATTGGTTAGGTTGGAAGAAATATTGAGGTTCTGAAATATTAAACACCAATAATAATAGTGTTGAGAATATTAAAAATACCAGCCACAATAATGAAGAGATATAAGCCATACCACTAGTTGCAAACATGATGCGATGGGTCAATTTGATACCACTTTTGAAAATTAACCTTAGGTTAATTAAATTGCCCATACACCAACGATTATCGCGTTTTAGATCTTCAATCATATTACCGGGTAGCTCTTCATAACTGCCGTTCATATTATAAGCAATCCAAACGCCATAGCCGGCACGACGCATAAGTGTTGCTTCGACTAGGTCGTGCGATAAAATATGAATTGGTCCTTTACGTTTTTGAAGTGGCGATAAAATGCAATGTTCTATAAAAGGTTTTAAGCGAATCATGGCATTGTGTCCCCAATATTGGGCTTCGCTTAGTTGCCAAAAATGTGTGCCAGAACAGAAGATATCGCTGTAAATTTGGTTAGCAAATTGTTGAATACGTCCGTAAAGCGTAGTCATTCTGACGGATTTTGGCGGGGATTGTAAAATGCCTGCTTTAGGAGTCATTTCCATCATGGCAATCATTTTTAAGATACAATCACCGGTCATAATACTGTCGGCATCAAGGATCATCATGTATTCGTATTGATGGCCCCAACGGCGGCAAAAATCATCAATATTACCGCTTTTACGTTTCACTCGACGTTTGCGGTGACGATAAAAAATATTACAACCGTTGTTTGGTTTTGTCGCATTAAATTCCGCCCAAGCTTTAAGTTCGTTGACATATAGATCGGGATCGTTAGTATCACTTAAGATAAAAAAATCACAGCAAGCGGCGTGGCCTGTTTCAACGAGGGACTGGTAAGTTGCCTGTAATCCAGCAAATACCCGAGCAACATCTTCATTACAAATTGGCATAACAAGTGCAGTTCGATGCTTAGCATCAATATGTGATGCAGGGTCATTAGGAATAGGAATTGTGTAACGATCTTTCCCCATTACAGCTAATATTAGCCCCATAATACTGGTCCAAAAACCAATCGAAATCCAGAAAAACAAAATAGCAAATAAGATAATAATCGCACCTTGGATAATATAAGGGATTATGCTGTAAATAGCTAATTCAGGATTAATATCCCAATTTGCCATAAAATTGATTTTTTGCCAACTTTGATAAGGTAATAAAGACGCAAGATAAGTGGTTCCATAATATGTTTGTATGGTTATAAGTACAAACATAATAAAGCGCCGAATGATGGCAAGAATATTTATGCCATGTTTTGATTTGGCTGTATAACGTTGATTCCAGATTTGTGGTTGAATCGAAACACGATCAACTTCAGGATAACTTGGCTGTTGCCTTCGGTCATCAATAAAAGAGGAGGTATCACCAACTTGATTTAAACGATATTTTAAAAAATCAACATCGTCTGGCGGTATTGCATTGTTTTCAGATTTCTGACGCCAAACTTCGGCGTCAGAAAGATTTGCAAAGTAATCTTTTTTCATATTTTTATCATATTATTATAATAATTATTGTGCGGGATATTGCCCACTCCATGTTTCAGAAATGACTTTATTGGTTGCTTGAGAAGCTAGTTGTACGCGTATGTCACTTGCTTTTTTGTTATCTTCAATGTTAAACCGAACAATAACTCGCCAGCCTTTAATTTCTGAATTGTATTGCACGTCAGAACTTAAGATAGTGCCATTGCTCATGCTTGAAATCACTTTGACTGGTGCTGTTTCTGATAATTCAGGACCAGCAAAGTCGATGACATATGCATTAGAACCATCAAGTTTACGAATTAAATTAGCTTGTTTTATATCGCCTAGCGATAAACGAGAGCTCACTGCTCTTGCTACATCATTAGGATAGCGTTGTTTTTCATTTAATGAATAATGTAATCGATATTTAATATCGAGCACATCACCAGCTTTATATTGTTTTTCTGGTACCCAAAAAGTAACAATATTATCGTTAGTTTCATCAGCAGTTGGGATTTCAACTAATTCAACGCGTCCTTTGTGCCAATCACCTAAAATTTCAGTCCAAACGCTAGGTCGTTTTTCATAGTGATCATCCAGATCTTGATAATCTTCAAAACCGTTATCGCGTTGAATTAAACCGAAAGCTTTCGGATTTTCTAAGCTATATGATGAAAATGATAAACGCTTAGGATTATTTAATGGACGCCAGATCCATTCATTATTGTTGGCTAAAATAGATAGTCCGTTAGAATCATGCATTGCAGGGCGGTAGTTTAATAAAGGAGATGGTTGGTTTGGGCCAAATAAAAACATACTGGTTAATGGTGCAATGCCTAATTTTTTTACTGAATCTCGGAAGAAGACTTTCGCTTGCACTGTGACTGTGGTATCAACACTTGGTACAAGTGTTATTTTATAAGCACCTGCCACACTTGGTGAGTCAAGTAACGCATAGATGACTAAATGTTTTTGGTTGGCTTCTGGTCTTTCAATCCAATACTCTTTAAAACGTGGAAACTCTTCACCTGACATTTCGCCAGTATCAATGGCAAGACCTCTGGCGGAAAGTCCATAGTGCTGTTCTTTACCTACTGCACGAAAATAACTGCCCCCTAGAGCTGAGAATATTTCATCGTCAGTTTTTGTTGGGTTATTAATTGGATAATGAACTTTAAAACCAGCAAAACCAAGGTCTTTACTATTAATCTTATCAAGGTTGAGTGGGCTTAAATCAAAATAACTTGGATCATATTTTATTTCGTTAACTTGATTATTGACGATTTCATTGATTTTTACTGGAACATCAAAGTACATGCCCTCGTGATAGAACTCAAGTTTGAAACGACTTTTTTGATCACTCCAATAGGCTTTTTGATGATTAAATAGAATTTTCTGATAATCAGCAAATTGTAAAGATGCCAATTCATTGGGAATGTTTTTAGATGGCTGAACATAAGCTTTTTTGGATAATTTTTCGGCTTTTGCAACCACATCATCAAACGAAAAAGCCCATGAAGAAAAACTAATGCAAGAAACGCAAGCCACACAAAGCACCTTGCAAATTAGTATTTTATTAAACGAATTATTGGGTAATAAATTGTACATAAAGACTCGCATTATTATCTAAAAATATTAAAGTAATTGATAATATTATCTTTTGGATTATTCAAACACTTTTCAACATAATCTACTTTTATTTCTTGAAGAATACTCGGATTTTCTTCGATCAGGAATTGAGAATAGTTATCTTTGGAAATTTTTGTTTGTAAAGATAATATATCTTGCGCAGACATTCTAAATTTTGGTTGAAAATATTGGTTTATTTTAGCTGTATCTTTTGTATAAATTGCTGCAATAAAATCTGCTGAGGATTGACAATAATTTTTAATATTGGATTCAGTTGCTGTTATTTTGCTTAATTCAATATCAAGTTGCGCTTGGTTTTCTTCAATCACTTTTTTGAGTTTCATATCATAATTCAGTTTATAATACTCGTTCAAATAAAAACTCAATACACAAGACGATTGGTTATTATCACCTTCACAATTTAAAATGCCGTGTTTAGTAATATAGTTATCGAAGTTTTTACTACCAATAAATTGAAGCAATTGATTTTTAGCTGCAATAACGTAAGGGTTATTTGCTTCAGTTTGTTCTTTTAATAAAGATACCTGTTCTGCCTGTGAAATCGCTTCTTTACTTTTCGTTGGTGAAATTTTTTTAGTACAACTTGCGACAAGAATAGAAACAATGGCGCATATAAGGATCTTACTTATTTTCATTTATCAAATTCCATAGACATATTCTTGAGTGTATGTATTTTAAAGTGAATAACTGTACCGCTAATTTAATCGCGCTATTAGTAATAATGGATTATTGTTGCAACGCAAAATTATATACTCTTATTGTTTTAAAAACACTAGCAGATTAAATTAAATTTATAAAAAAGCACACTATCATATGTTTTCTTTTTTCTAGTGTTTACATATTTTTTTATTATCTACTGTAAATTCAGATCCATGAGTAACAGAAGGTTTAAATTTTCCTTTTGCTTTTAAAAAAGCGATGAGTTGTTCCGCACTCATGTCAGATTGAGAACAAGTATGAAACTTTGCATCGACACCAAACTTGTCGTTGATAGCGTTAAGTAAGGAAGCTTCTGTGTAATTGTTTCCATCCATCATATGCAATACTTCATGTCCATGAATTGACATTATGGGCCTCCCAAGTTGTTGTTGATTTATAAATCAATACTTGTCATTTTGAGCAGTGAAAGATAGCAGATATTTTTAATAAAAAAAAGGGGGGAAAGATTAAAAAAATATTGTTAATTTTTGTTTGACTTGCCCCTTATTTACAATGGGGCAAGTAGAGACGATGTAAGTAGTAAATTCAGGCCAAAATAGTCTTGTTTCATTCCGTATTTTCATCGGCAAATTTGGCAATGATTGATTTATTTTCGATTTTAATTTGGTGAATAACAACGGAAATTATATCTGCAAGTTTATAGCGGTTTTCTCCTTTAATTTTGATAACGCCTTCTTCTGGGAAGGGAGCGATTTCCTCTTTGACAGAATGAATCATTGACAGTGGTACAAAAGCAAAAGCACCTATATCACATAAACGAACTCGTGCTCCTCCACGATTAATATCAATAATTTCAGCAGAGTAAGTTTCATCGATTTTATCTGATAAGTATTGAGCATAAAGATTTTCAGCCATATCGCGTTCAGCAAAGCGTAACATCTTACGCCTTTCATTCATGCTTTTTAGTTGTTCTTTATCTGGCGAGATTAACTCTTGTGAACGGATATACGCTTTGATTAATCGGTGGTTGACCATATCGCCATATTTGCGTATTGGTGATGTCCATGTTGCATAGGCTTCAAATCCTAAACCAAAATGTGGTTGTGGTTCAGTCGAAAAATCTGCAGGGCTTTGGAACTTGCGAAGTTTGGTGGCTAGAAATGGTTCATTGTCGATCATTCGTCGCAATTTTACATAACCATCAAAAGATAAGAGTAACTCTTTATCAAACTCAGTTATTCCATTATCGTTTAAAAATTTTATGGCTTGTTCGATATATTTATTATCAAAACCTGAATGAATATTAAAAATGCCAAAACCAATTTTAGTTTGTAATTGTAAAGTTAAAGCAAGATTAGCGATAACCATAACCTCTTCTACGATATGATTGGCAATTCGACGAGTCTCTTTAATTATGGATTTAACTTGGCGGTTCTCATCCAGTTCAAAACGATAATCACCATTATCTTTAAAAACCAATGCATGGGTTTGTCGCCATGTGATGCGGATTTTAGCTAAGTCAGCTAACCAAATAAGTTGTTGTTTAATTGTAGAGTCATTTGTTGCTAATTCGCTATTATTTTCTAAAAAATCAGAAACATTATTGTAAGATAGCTTTGCTTTTGATTCGATCCAAGCAGGCATAAAGGTCGTATCATCAGCAATAATATTGCCGGCGTTGTCTATGCGCATTTTACATATCATTGCAGGGCGTTTTTCATTAGCCTTTAATGAGCATAGTTCATTGGCAAGCGCTTTGGGTAGCATTGGAATATTAAAATCAGGTAAATAAGTAGTGAAATTCCTAGCTTTGGCAATATTATCAAGTTCGCTATCTTGTAATATATAAGCCGTAGGGTCAGCAATAGCAACCATTAATTGATAATCGCCGTGTTCATCTTTAGAAACCGCAATGGCATCGTCCATATCTTCAGTATTTTCACTATCGATTGTAAAAAAGTGAACATCGGTTAAATCTTGACGGTTATCAAGTTCTGCATCAATAATGGTTAATGCTTCGGCTTGTGGAGCATGGGTTTCTAAATCATAGCGTGCTAAGGTTTTTAACCAAAGTTGATAGGGTGAATTGCCGTCAGCAACAAAACGAGTCACCTCGGCAAAGAAATGTTTACTTTCTTTTTGTAAAGGGTGAGAAACCAGCGTTGCAACAACCCAGTCACCTTCCTTTAGTTTTTCATTCACTTGCTCGTTTATTTTGCAGCGAATAGCAAAATTAGCAGGCATGTTTTCAAGGTAAATAACCATTGCACGATCTTGAAAGCCTATTTTGCCAATGAATTTTTGTAATGAACCTTCGATTAATAATTCGGGATCAAAAGATTCTTTATCGTTATTCGTGATGATTGACCCAGAGACTTTATCGCCATGACAAACTGTTTTCATTTTAGCAACAGGGATGAAATAGCTTTTCTTATTATCGGTATCTAAAAAACCAAATCCTTTTTCATGAGCTCGAACAATGCCTTCAACGCGAGGAGTTTGTTCATGAAGTTCTTGTTTTAATTGTGCAAGTAATGGGTTATTTTGAAACATATGGCTTAACACTTTTTAAAAAATTAGTGCTAAATTCTATCATAATTATACAAATTATGGTTATTGAATTAATCGGTGATGACATTGAAAATAGACGTATAATAGTGCCACTTAAAATAATGGGGCTAATTAAAGTATGAAATTAAACTATAAATTGCAGGGCGATGGACAGCCGATTGTGTTTTTACATGGCGTATTTGGCAGTTTAGATAATTTAAATATGTTAGCAAAGGATTTTGTACAACATCATCAAACAGTGCAGGTTGATTTGCGTAACCATGGAAATTCGCCGTGGTCTGATAAAATGGACTATCAGGCTATGGCTGAAGATGTGGCTGAACTTTGTCATGATTTACAATTAAAAAAGCTGATCTTAATTGGCCACTCAATGGGAGGAAAGGTTGCTTTGCAATTGTCACAAGTGATCCCAGATTTGATCGAAAACACAGTGGTAATTGATATTGCTCCCATAAAATATCAGCGCTCAGCCAATGTTATCATTCTAAGAGTATTAACTTATTGCCTTGCAAACCAGATTACCGACAAAAAACAGATCATGGATTTAATGCGACAAGAAGGCATTAATGATGCAATTATTCTTTTTTTATTAAAATCGTTTAAAAATGAACATTGGTTATTTAATATTCAGGCTATTAACGAACAGTATGGTCATATTTGCGATTGGCAAACGATTTCACCTTGGTTAAAACCGACGTTATTTATACGCGGTGGCAATTCACCTTATATTACCGATCAGGCTTATACAGCTATCTTTGAACAGTTTCCTAATGCAAAAATTGAAGTGGTTGAAGGAGCTGGGCACAATATTCATTTTGAAAAAACGCAGCAAGTTTTACAACTTTTGCATAACTGGTTAGGTGACTAAGTGATATTTAATTCTTAAACATCAATGTGTATCACAAAAAAAACGCTGCTGCTTGGTGATCTGCTTGTTGGGTGCTCTAACCGTTATTTCCATCATTTTGCACCGAGCATTATATCTTTTACTGGTGATCGTATAACGCCAACCAGAAGGAATAATGAGATTGGTAGTATAGGGGTAGTTATCAAGTAGCTGAAAAGCAATTTTATTGGCGCGCAAATAGTTTGCAAAGTAGCGATGTTTATTGAGTAATGCTTGTTGATAGTTAATAAATCCTAGCATAATAATTGAGAATAGAAGTATTGCTATCATAACCTCAATCAAACTAAAGCCTGCTATATTTTTATTATTCACAATAAATAGCCCTTTTTTCTGGGCAATAATCGAGCCAATGGCCTTTTTCGACAATTAATCGATTATTATCAAAATGTGCAAGTGTATATAAATAAAAGTCTTCATCTTTGGCTTCGCCGCGGACTAATACATATTTATCAACTTTTAATAAAGACTTTTTTATGCATGCTTTTAGTTGATAAGTCGGTTCGGTTAAACAATGCCAATGGGCTTTTGGTGCTGGCCAATTTTGGGTTATTCCCCAAGTTAAAGACGAATTAGCTTGATTAAATTGCTGATAATATTGGCTTTCCATTATGATGGCTTTTTGCCACGAGCAAATAAGCAGATTGAAACCAATTAGTAGCACCAATCCCACAACCATGAAAATAATCACCATCATAATTGTGCTAAATCCGGACTGTGCTGGGAGCGGGTTAAAATCGGTTTTCATTTTTGATGATTTCAGTTGTGTGATATTGAATTTGTTTGTTTTTCCTCAATTCAGCCGTAATTGATAATCTAATCGCATCAGGTAGCTGTTTTATTGCGAAGTAGGTGACTTTGATTTCGTTTGAATCAAATAAGTTCTCCCACTTGTTTCCAAAACAATTTAATGACCCTGTTCTATAAGCTATATTGTTTTCTTTATAACGGTAGGTAAAAACATCTGACTTCATGGGAGTCTCTATGTTCCAAACCCAAGAATTGCGGATTTCACTGTCATATCGAATAATAATACATTTTATCTTTTCATTAATTTCAATTACTTTGGCGGTTATTTTTTTTGGATCGTTAGCAATAAAACCTGCTCGTTTTATATCTTTTTTCATGCCGGCTAATCCAAGGTCAATAGTCTGCTGTAAGCGTGTTTTTTGGTAATATTGCATGATACTTGTTTGTAGTTGAATATAAAAAGATGTCATCCCCATAACGATCAGGCTAGATAAAATTACGCTAATAAGCATTTCAAATAAGGAAAACCCAGACGTTTTTAACATGGTGGTAAACCTGCTATATAAGTGTTTTCTGCACAAAAACGAATTCGCCCAAGTAATGACACAAGAACCTTGCTGGTGCCTATTTCATTTTGCAATTGAAAAGACATTGTTTGCGCTAAATTACGGCGACCTACAATCAATGCATTTTTATTGTTTGATAGTTCACTAATTTCAACAGAATTGTCTGGTTTCATAAAATAAAGCACGCCCTCACTGCATGAAGTGGGTTTTTCATCGTGAGTAATTGTGATGCACCAAGGTGATGTAAATTGATGGATAATATAATTTTCATTTTTGCTTGAAGCTTTTATTTGAACTTCGTAGATAAAATAAGCCAACTGTTTAGTTGTGGATGCTAACTCATTTCGAAGTTGTTGCTCTTTCCAATGTTGAATGCCAATAGCGGCTAAAATAGCGCTAATGCAGATAGTTATTAACAATTCTAGTAATGAAAATCCCAAATCTTGCATAATATTGTCTTGGTATATATCACAATGGTTGTAGAGTATATTTGAATAAAACAATTGATTATTTTTTGTTCTGGATTTGTGATACATTGCTCAAATAAATTGTGTTTTTTTCGTTAATACTTTTCTTTTTGTTTTGATGAAAGGTTTATTTAAAAATTACGCCAAAAAGTGGTCAGGAAAGGTATTGATTTTATTTAAGTTTTTATTTTGTTTTTTTTACCAAAAACCACCACCAAAACTATCCTCGCAAAACACACCATTAAAAGCTCAACCTTATCAACTTAGCAAAACTTTACAAATATTTAACAAAAAACTAGCGCATTATTAATCAATCGGTTATAATTTGAGCGCTTTCAAAACAAGGAAAAGCTCATTAGTTGAGCGGATAATTATAAAAATTAAAATAAAACAATAAATTACTTGACAGGATTATCGAAATGCGCTATCATGCATGGCATCTGGCATCTGGCATCTGGCATGCCAAACCTACGCCCTAAATCTTTTTCAATTTCACCGTAGTCTAAATCAGACACTGTTCTTATTTTCATCACCGAAGTTATCAAGCTCATCGCGCTTGGCGAGGTCGCCGTGTTTATCGGCAGGGTTATCGCCGAGGTCGAGGTGCTTATTTTTTCTATCTAAATTATCAAACTTACTTAGATTATTTAGATTAACTAAATTATTGTTGTTCTTCGTGCCATTGTTTTTGTTGCCATATACACAGTGCTCTATGGCATTAACGGCGTCTACATCAAGGTATATTGAGGGTAGTGCGCCATATTTAACGTTTGACGGTGGTCAAACAAGGACAACTTCAACGGATAGTTTCTTGTTTATTAAGTTGCGGGATGGTACAAGGTACACACCGTCAACTAATCCATCAAGTGCTACAGATCCAATAAGATTACCTTATGCAGGAAGTACTTTGGGAGATATAGATATGGTAATCCCATCATCAGTGGATTCAGTGAGTTTAAGTGATTTAATCACTAGGTATAATTATTGGGGAGATGATGATGGAGATGGACAGGGTATAAATGGTGTTACTGCTACAGGGGATATATCGGTATCGTTTGTGGATAAGGATGGCAATACTGTTAATCGTAGTGATGCATTGGATATATGTAAGGCTCCTTATAAGGTAACCTTAAGTAGTACTGATGGTTATTTACAAACAGAGTACGGGGTTCCAAATAGAGCCAGTTTTAATGGTCAGACGGTGACATATTATATCAATCCATATGGTGTTACTGGTCCTGTTGTTTGTCACGCAAGGCCGAATCTTCGTTATGGCCACATCGACTATGCTGGCCCATCTAACATATGGTCTTCTACAAAGGGTTTTTTAACTCAGTCAATAAGTTCATCATCTTATGACCAAAATTTTCCTACAACGGGTACTGATGGGGCGTATTTTGATTTGGACATAGGTGGAGCAGATGGAAGTCAGTTGACGTGGTCTGTTGTCACGAATGGTAGTATAAGGGCAGAGGTGAGTTGGACAAGGCCGCGTTCTGGTTCATTCACAGACCTAAGAGGATATACTGTCCAAGCCGATAATTGGATTACTGATAAATCAAGTTATGTAACACGCGTAACGTTAAGTGGTCCTAGGGCTGATAGCGCTCAGATAAGTTCAAATAGTCCTAGTTCTCTAATTGTGCCATCTTTGCCACAGACATTTGAGTTGGTCGGTAGGGATGGTCGAGGTCATGAGGTGAGGTATGGATTTGTGTTAAAGCAGTGGTTCGTCAATCGGGGTAATAAACGGGATACCTTGTCTAACCAATCCACTTGGTGTGGAAGTCTGGGTTATCGTTTGCCACAGATTAAGGATTTAACTAATGCGATGTGTGGTGCGCTTCCTGCTTTCCCATGCCGAAATGGCATAGATGGTTCCTTACCATCCTCATTTGATGATCATTACATGCGTCACATGGGGGCTGGTTTTTTCTCTGAGTGGGGCAGCATGAGCCGCTACGCTGATTTGGGCTTCATCGACGACGCCTATTGGACGAGTGACACTGTCGGTGCTAATGGCTTCTATGTCGGCCCGGCCTTCGGTCACGTCAGCTACTTCCTTTCTAGCTTCAGCTATTGGGCTGTTTGCACCACACCTTAGTTTTTATATCTTAGTCCTTATAGTACGGCAAGGTTTCGGACGTTTTGACCTTGGGTGAATAAAATAGCTACTGTGACCACGTCCGAGCAAAGGGAATTAAAGCGAATTCCCTTTGCAATCCCACGCTTGGCTGCAGAATGTGGCCTGCGGCACTACTCGTATCATCCTGATACGAGGCCATCTTCGCTGTGCTCAGATGTTCAAATTTGTTCCAGACAAATTTGTCCGACGCACCACAAACTCGCCAAACATCCTTGTTTGGCGTGCTGACCTCACTCTGTTGTCGGCACATTCTGACGCCGGAATAAGACAAACAACATAACCTTAGGTGTTTTTTTTGTGAGTGGTTTTTGTGTAAAAAAGCAATGAAATTGCATCCAAAAAGCGGTCAGGAAAGGTATTGATTTTATTGAAGTTTTTATTTTTCTATTTTTTGTAAATTTCCTATGACTTTACTAAGATTTCGATTGTTTTTGATTGATTAAATATTGATTGTGGTGTTTTGATTAAACCACTTAAAAAGCGAGGAATATTATATTATACTGTTTACTCATTTATTCTTTGCCAACGGATTTATAAGTTAAAGGAAATTAGAGATGCAACAATTACAAACTATTATTGAAGCAGCATTTGAACGCCGTGCTGAAATTACACCATCAAATGTCGATACTGTAACTCGTGATGCAATCAACCAATGTATCGCTTTATTAGACAGCGGTAAAATGCGTGTCGCAGAAAAAATCAATGGCGATTGGGTGACTCACCAATGGTTGAAAAAAGCTGTTTTGCTCTCTTTCCGTATTAACGAAAACCAATTGATTAATGGTGGCGCGACTAACTATTATGACAAAGTACCATTAAAATTTGCTGAATATGATGAAGCAAGATTCCAACAAGAAGGTTTTCGCGTTGTTCCTTCTGCTATAGCGCGTAAAGGGGCTTATGTTGCTCGCAATACTGTGTTAATGCCATCTTATGTTAATATTGGTGCTTATGTTGATGAAGGGACAATGGTTGATACATGGGTGACTGTTGGTTCTTGTGCGCAAATTGGTAAAAATGTTCATTTATCAGGTGGCGTGGGGATTGGAGGTGTTTTAGAGCCGTTACAAGCTAATCCAACGATTATTGAAGATAATTGCTTTATTGGTGCACGTAGTGAAATTGTTGAAGGCGTTATTGTTGAAGAAGGTAGCGTCATTTCAATGGGTGTGTTTATTGGCCAAAGTACTAAAATTTATGATCGTGCAACTGGCGAAGTTCATTATGGCCGTGTACCAGCAGGCTCTGTGGTTGTTTCTGGAAACTTGCCAACGAAAGATGGTAAATATAGCCTTTATTGTGCAGTTATTGTGAAAAAAGTAGATGCTAAGACTTTAGGTAAAGTAGGCATTAACGAATTACTGCGTACGATTGATTAATTTTATGTTTTAAAACCGCCTAGCTTGTTAGGCGGTTATGATTTTATTTATTAACTTGTTAATTTTTGTTTATAACCACTGAGTTTATAACCATTAGAAGAAGAGGAGAATTTATGCCTTCTTTTGATATCGTTTCAGAAATCCAAATGCCAGAAGTTAAAAATGGTGTTGAAAATGCAACTCGAGAGCTAGCCACCCGTTGGGATTTTAAAAATGTTGAAGCATCGTTTGAGTTAAATGAAAAGAATGAAACGATCAAAGCAACCAGCCAATCTGATTTCCAAGTACAACAATTACTTGATATTTTGCGTGATAAACTTGCTAAACGAGGTATTGATGGTGGTGCACTTGAAATTCCTGAAGAAATGGAACACAGCGGTAAGTTCTATAGTATTACGGTTAAACTTAAGCAGGGTATCGATAAAGAGTTAGCTAAAAAAATCGTGAAAGCTATTAAGGACAGTAAAATTAAAGTACAAGCTCAAGTGCAAGGTGAACAAGTTCGAGTGACAGGTAAATCACGCGATGATTTACAAGCGACTATGGCTTTAGTCAAAAATGGTGAATTTGGTCAACCATTCCAGTTTACTAATTTTAGAGATTGATTTTCTTTTCAAGTAATATTGCCGATATTTGTCGGCAATATTATCCTATTCCAAATAGCTAATCACCTGTATTTTGTAAAGAAATTTAAATAATCTTAAGAAGATGTAAGTTTATTTTTTGTTTTTGCATCGTTGTTTATAAAATAAAGGCTATAATGCTTTAAAACATAAATATAAGTAGTGTAAAAAGCGAGATTTTTTTGTACGGATACGCTATGCTATTCACATGTCTGTTTTCTTAATTTGAACAATACTTATTATGATGAAAAAATTAGCTCTATCTCTATTTTTTCTTATTTTTTCTATGCATTTGTTTGCGCAAGAACCTGATAGTGAAACAAAGGCAGAAAAGAGAGTTTTTATTGATAATCTATTATCAAAAATGACACTCCAAGAAAAAGTGGGGCAACTGCGTTTAGTCAGTGTTGGCGGTGATCTAACATTGAGTAAAGCACTTGATCAAATCGAAGCAGGTGAAATTGGCGGTATTTTTAATACTGTAGTTGAACCTGACCTTTCTCAAATGCAAGAACGTGCTTTAAAATCCCCTAATAAGATTCCTATTTATTTTGGGTTTGATGTTATTCATGGTCATAGAACCGTGTTTCCGATTAATTTAGGTATTGCATCAACTTGGGATCGTAGTGCGATAGCTAAAGCTGCTGAAGTTTCGGCAGACGAAGCAACCTCGGATGGATTGAATATTACTTGGGCACCGATGGTTGATATTACGCGCGATCCAAGGTGGGGGCGTGTGTCAGAAGGATTTGGTGAAGATCCTTATCTGTCTTCAGAGGCTGGACGTATTTTTGTTGAAAAAATGCAAAAACAATCTCTTTCTGATAAAAAATCATTAGTTACTACCGTTAAGCATTTTGCACTTTATGGTGCTGTTGAAGGCGGACGTGAATATAACAGCACGGACATGAGCGAACGTAAAATGTTCCAAGAATATCTTGTGCCTTATAAAGCGGCAATCGATGCGGGTAGTCGCTCGGTGATGGTTTCGCTCGTGAGTGTTAATGGTATTCCGGCAACTGCGAATCATTGGCTGTTAACCGAAGTATTACGTAATCAGTGGCATTTTGATGGTGTTGTGGTGAGCGATCATGGCGCGATTCGTGAACTGATTAATCATGGCGTAGCTAGTGATCCGAAAGATGCTGTGCGTGTTGCGATTAAAGCGGGCATTGATATTAGTATGAATGATGAATACTTTTTACAATTTATTCCTGAATTGGTTAAAGAGGGTGCTATTACAGAAGAAGAAATTAATCGAGCCTGTCGCCATGTTCTTGAACTTAAATACGATATGGGATTGTTTAGTGATCCTTATCGTAAATTAGATCCAAAATTAGATATTGAAACCATGTTTGCTGACGATCGTTTACATCGCGAAGAAGCCCGCGATGTGGCACGTCGTAGCATTGTGTTATTAAAAAATGCCAATGAAATTCTACCTTTATCTAAAAATAAGAAAATTGCAGTCATTGGTCCATTATCTGATTCAAAACGAGATATTTTAGGCAGTTGGTCGGGAGCAGGTCGTGCTAATTTGGCGGTAACGCCATTAGAAGGCATTAAAAGAGCGGTTAATAACCCAAAATCAGTTAGTTATGCATTTGGTGCTAATCTTTCTGATGATGCAAATTTATATCGTTTTTTAAATTTATATGAAGAAACCACCAAATTTGATCATAGACCAGCGGATCAAATGATTGCCGAAGCAGTTGGTATCGCTAAAAAAGCGGATGTTGTTGTTGCGTTTGTGGGTGAGGCCGAAGGTATGGCGCATGAGTCATCAAGTCGAACAGATCTCTCTTTACAAGCGAGCCAAAAAAAGTTGCTTAAAGCGCTTAAAAAAACCGGCAAACCATTGGTTATTGTCTTAATGAATGGGCGTCCATTAACATTATCTGAAGAATATACGCAAGCTGATGCTATGCTTGAAACTTGGTTTTTAGGAACAGAAGGCGGTAATGCTATTGCTGATGTGTTATTTGGTGATTATAATCCTTCAGGTAAGTTGCCAATGTCTTTCCCTGATAATGTTGGGCAAATTCCCGTTTATTACAGCCATTTAAATACGGGACGTCCACGCGGTACTGAAAATATGGGAAAATATACTACTTCGTATTTTGATAGTCCAAATGAACCATTATTCCCATTTGGTTTTGGTTTAAGTTATACCAATTTTGCGATGGACTTTTCTTTATCTAGTTCTGAAATGAATAAAAATAGCGAAATCGTTGTTAATGTCAATGTTGAAAATATCGGCAATAAAGAAGGTATGCAGACGGTTCAGCTCTATTTGCAAGATGTGACCGCATCAGTGAGTCGTCCTGTTAAAGAGTTGATTGGTTTTGAAAATATTACTTTAAAACCGCATGAAAAAGGCGAAGTAAAATTTGTTATTAAATATGATATGTTGAAATTCTGGAATGACAAAATGCAATATGTTGCAGAGCCTGGCAAATTTAATGTGTTTATTGGTTCCGATTCAACAACACAAGATAAGAAAACTTTCACTTTGCTTGATAAATAAATTTTTAATTTTCCGTCGGCATTGGTCGACGGTTTTATTATGTGATAAGTATTATGTTTGAATTTGATCTTGTCCTACAACTTCTTCAACAAATGTGCGTTTATTTAGTTATTGCTTATCTACTAAGTAAAACGCCGATCGTTATTCCCCTTATGCAAGTGACAGTACATTTGCCTCATAAATTAGTCTGTTATTGCATCTTTTCATTATTTTGTATTATGGGGAGTTATTTTGGCTTGCATATTGAGGATACCATTGCTAATACACGAGCTATTGGTGCCATTTTAGGTGGGTTACTTGGCGGTCCCGTCGTTGGGCTGCTAGTTGGGATAACTGGCGGTATTCATCGTTATACTTTAGGTGGCATTACCGCTGAAAGTTGTATGTTATCTACCATTTTAATTGGGCTAATTAGTGGATTACTACATTATGTGTTAATGAAAAAGGGACGAGTTGATCTAATCTATAATCCTTTGTTAGTTGGTGTATTAGGTTTATTAGTTGAATCACTCGAAATGATTTTGGTGTTACTTATCTCACGACCTTTTGACGTAGTCTTGCATGCTGTTAGGAGCATTGCCGCACCCATGATTGTTGCCAATAGCATTGGTTCTGCGATGTTTATGCGAATTTTGCTTGATAGACGAGCGATTTTTGAGCGTTATACTTCGGCCTTTTCAGCAAAAGCACTAAAAATCGCTGTCAGTACAGAAGGTTTATTGCGTGATGGTTTTAATCAGCAAAATAGTACTAAAGTGGCTGAAATTATTTATCGAGAACTTGATATTGGCGCTGTTGCAATTACCGATAGGGAAAAGATATTGGCTTTCATAGGTATTGGTGATGATCATCATTTACCAGGAACACTAATAACATCTAATAGTACCTTAGAAGCCATCGAAAAGAATGAAGTACAATATCTTGATGGGGCTCATGAGCCTTATCAATGCTCAATAAATAAAAATTGCCGTTTAGGATCGACACTAGTCATTCCACTAAGGGGAGAAAACAATACAGTAGTGGGTACGATTAAGCTTTATGAAGCAAAAAACACATTATTTAGTTCAATCAATCGAACTCTTGGGGAGGGAATTGCTAGTTTATTATCTGCACAGATCTTAGCAGGACAAAATGAGCACTATAGGCAACTGTTATCTAAAACTGAAATAAAACTATTACATGCACAAGTTAATCCTCACTTCTTATTTAATGCCTTAAATACATTGCTGGCTGTTATTCGTCGTGATAAAACACAGGCATCGCAACTCGTGCAAAATTTATCTACCTTTTTCCGAAAAAACTTAAAGCGAACCGAAGAAATCGTCACACTAAGAGATGAAATAGAGCACGTGAATGCCTATTTGCAAATTGAAAAAATGCGTTTTATGGATCAGTTGACTATCAAAATCGATATTCCCCAAAAATTAGAATATGCACAACTACCTGCTTTTTCGTTACAACCGATTGTTGAAAATGCCATTAAACATGGTACATCTCAATTGCTTGGTCATGGTAGCGTGACTATCAGTGCTTATAAGTTTGAACAATCGTTGGTTTTAGAGGTAATTGATAGCGCAGGCCATTATCGTGAAAATAAGAAAGACACCAAAGGCTTAGGGCTTAATTTAGTTGATAAAAGAATTAAGATTCGTTATGGTGAAAAGTATGGTATAAAGATAGCATGTAAACCTGATGAATATACCAAAGTCATGCTGATACTACCTTTGCAAGAGGATGTAAGTACTCAATGTTAAACGTTATTATTGTTGATGATGAATTACCAGCTCGTGAAAATTTGCGCTGCTTGCTTGAAAGCGATCCCGAAATTAGCATCGTTGCGGAATGTAATAATGCCATGGAGGCAATTCGAGATATTCATCGACTTCAACCTGATGTCGTATTTTTGGATATCCAATTGCCTAAAATAAACGGTATTGAAATGTTATCAATGCTTGATCCTGAATCCATGCCAAGAATTGTCTTTTTAACGGCTTACAGTGAATTTGCGGTTAAAGCTTTTGAAGAACAAGCTTTTGATTATTTACTTAAGCCTATTGAACAAGAACGGTTAAATAAAACTTTATATCGTCTGCATAATCATTGTTTTTCTGGGAATATTAATCAATTAGATGGCGTTAATCAGAAGCTGAAATATGTCCCATGTGTTGGGCATAACCGAATTTATTTATTGAATTTTGATGATGTGTTTTATATCTCTTCTAAAATGAGTGGTATTTATGTGTTTAATCAAGAAAATAATGAGTACCTAACTGAATTAACACTAAAAACGCTCGAAGATAAAACCGATCTTGTTAGGTGTCATCGGCAATATCTGATTAATCTGAAAAAACTTAAAGAAATTCGTTTCAATCAAACTGGCGGTGTTGATGTTATTTTTATTAATGATGTTTCGGTGCCTGTGAGCCGTCGTTATTTAAAACCGCTTAAAGAGGTGTTGGGATTGTAATAATCCTCGATATCTTTTGCTTTATTTCTTTTACCGCTAAGTTGCTAATTTTAACCACTCATACTCTTAATCTAACCTGTAACCCAAATAAGGTTATCATTCTTAAGAGCAAAAAATTACTATACACTCAAACACGAAAAGGTCTTTAGCTGTTACTTGCTATCTTTGTTTATATAAAAAATACTCGTTTTATGTTATCGCGACGTTTTTTAATATGCACATAGTATTAAGTAATAAACTAATTAATCTTATAAATCACAAAGAGAATCATTATGAATAATAAAGTATTTAAGCATATTCCATGGTTCATCCTTGCTTTAGTTGGTGCATGCTGTTTAGGCGTTGTTGCATTACGGCGAGGTGAACATATTAGTGCACTTTGGATTGTTGCGGCGGCAGTTTCGATTTATTTAGTCGCATATCGATACTATAGTCTGTATATTGCTAAAAAAGTAATGCAATTAGATCCAACTCGTGCAACGCCAGCTGTCATTAATAATGATGGTTTAAATTATGTCCCAACAAATAAATATGTACTTTTTGGGCACCATTTTGCTGCCATTGCTGGTGCAGGCCCTTTAGTCGGTCCAGTACTTGCAGCACAAGTTGGTTATTTACCGGGTACACTTTGGTTGCTTGCTGGTGTGGTTTTTGCCGGTGCAGTGCAAGATTTTATGGTACTGTTTTTATCCTCTCGCCGTAACGGTTCATCTTTAGGAGAAATGGTTAAAGAAGAAATGGGGCCAATACCGGGAACTATTGCGTTATTTGGTTGTTTCTTAATTATGTTAATCATCTTAGCGGTATTAGCACTAATAGTAGTTAAAGCCTTGGCTGAAAGTCCATGGGGTGTCTTTACTGTTTGTTCAACCGTGCCAATTGCCCTATTTATGGGGATCTACATGCGATTTATTCGACCGGGTAGAGTAGCAGAAGTGTCAGTTATTGGTATTGTACTACTTGTTTTATCTATCTGGTTTGGTGGCGTTATTGCACATGATGCATATTGGGGTCCAGCTTTAACCTTTAAAGCAACAACGATTACTTATGTATTGGTTGGTTATGCATTAATTTCTGCAATGTTACCTGTATGGTTAATTTTAGCACCACGGGATTATTTAGCGACTTTCCTAAAAATTGGTGTAATTGTAGGTTTAGCCATTGGTATTGTTATTTTAAATCCTGATTTAAAAATGCCTGCTATTACACAATACGTTGATGGTACAGGGCCAGTTTGGAAAGGGGCATTATTCCCATTCTTATTTATCACCATCGCTTGTGGTGCTGTTTCTGGTTTCCACGCATTAATTTCGTCAGGTACTACACCTAAATTACTTGCCAACGAAAACGATGCGCGTTTTATTGGTTACGGTGCAATGCTGATGGAATCATTTGTTGCTATGATGGCTTTAGTTGCTGCATCAATTATTGAACCAGGTCTTTATTTTGCAATGAATACCCCGCCAGCGGCATTAGGTATTGCTATGCCAGATCTGCATAAGCTTGGTACTGCTGATGCACCGATGATCATGTCTCAATTACAAGATGTGACAGCACATGCTGCGGCGACCGTTAGCTCTTGGGGATTTGTTATTTCGCCAGAGCAAATTATCCAAACCGCGAAAGATATTGGTGAACCATCAGTGCTCAATCGTGCCGGCGGTGCACCAACATTAGCCGTAGGGATTGCACATGTATTCCATCAAATTCTACCTGGCGCAAATATGGGCTTTTGGTACCACTTTGGTATTTTATTTGAAGCACTATTTATTTTAACTGCCCTTGATGCAGGGACTCGATCTGGTCGCTTTATGCTACAAGATTTATTGGGTAATTTTGTTCCATTTTTGAAAAAAACAGATTCACTTATTGCCGGCTTTATCGGTACACTTGGTTGCGTTGGTTTATGGGGCTATTTACTCTATCAAGGTGTTGTTGATCCATTAGGTGGTGTTAAGAGCTTATGGCCATTATTTGGTATCTCTAACCAAATGCTAGCGGCGGTTGCGTTAGTCTTAGCAACAGTGGTATTAATTAAAATGAAACGTGCTCAATATGTTTGGGTAACTATCATTCCAGCTATATGGTTGTTAATTTGTACAACCTGGGCATTAGCATTGAAGTTATTTAGCCAAGATCCGCAATTAGAAGGCTTCTTCTATTTAGCGAATGAATATAATCGTCGAATTGCAGAAGGGAGCGATTTAACCGCTCAACAAATCAATAATATGCACCATATTGTTATTAATAACTATACCAATGCTGGTTTAAGTATCTTATTCTTATTGGTTGTTTACGGTATTATCTTCTTTGGTATTAAAACGGCATTAAAAGTGCGTAATAATAAACATAGAACAGATAAAGAAACCGCTTATGTGCCAATTCCTGAGGGCGGTGTAAAAACATCAATGTCGCACTAGGTTTTAAGTAATAGGCTGCTGAGTTAGTTCAGCATCTTATTATCTTTATCAGCTTTTAATCAAATTATCACTTGCCCAACAATATTCATATTGTTGGGCATTTTTATAAATGATACTTTGTTTTAACAGTAAATATCTCACAGTTATCTTGATAATGTAACTTAACTAAAATGTTAAGATTAAAAATGTGAAAAAAATCACATTATTACTTCCGTTTATTTATTAAAATAAAAAATTCGTGTCATTTTTATAGGAGGTAAAGATGCCCATTACTAAAAAATTATTGTCGTTATGTAACATTTTAGTGTTAAGTTGTTCATTTCAAGCTCTGGCTAAAGAAGTTAATGTATCCATTTTAGCTACATCCGATGTTCACGGTAGAATGGTACCTTGGAATTATGGTACAGATAAAACTGATACTTCGGGCTCTTATGCACAAATTTCATCGTTTATTAAAGAGTATCGCAATGCTCATGCTAATGTTATCTTGGTTGATGCGGGGGATATTATTCAAGATAATCAAATCGAACGTTTTTACAATGTTAAACAACACCCTGCCATGGCTGCTCTAAATGCAATGAACTATGACATTATGGTCTTAGGTAATCATGAATTTAATTTTGGGATGCCAATTGTTGATAAAATTATTTCGCAGTTCAATGGTAAAACGCTAGCCGCCAATATTTTTTACAAAAATTCAGGAAAGCCTTACCTTCCGGCGTCAACGATTATTGAAAAAGAGGGAATTAAAATTGGGTTTATAGGTGCTACTACGCCATTTGTACCTGAATATGAAAATAAAACAGGTTATGTTGATCAGATGGAATTTACAATGCCTATTCCAGAAATTAAAAAGCAAGTTGATCAGCTAAAACAACAATCTGTTGATGCAATTGTTCTAATTGCTCATATGGGATTAGATAATGAAAATAATAAACCCGGTACTGGTGTTGCCGATATAGCAAAACAAGTACCGGATATCGATGTAATTATTGCCGGGCATAATCACCAAAATATTAGTGAAGAAGTAATTAATAATGTTGTAATTACTGAACCTCATCGTTATGGCACAGTGGTGTCAGTTGTGGATCTAACTTTTGATATTCAAGCTGATAGAAAAACGCTAGAGCACAAGAAATCAGAAACTTTGCCGGTTAAAACTTATCCTGCCGATCCAGTAATTGAAGAAATATATGCGCCGTATCATCAACAGCTAAGAGAAATTTCTAATCAAGTTATTGGTGAAACCGATAGTGATTTAGTTCCACAACAATTGATTCATGGTATTCCCGCTGTTTATTTAGAAGAGTCAGGATTAACTAATTTATTGAACTCAGTGCAACTTTATTATAGCGGTGCTGATGTGACATCGGTATTAGTTGATAATAAAAAAGCTATACTCAATAAGGGGAAAATAGCACGTAAAGATATTGCCAATAATTATCAATACACAGCAGGCGAAACGAGTATTTTTGAAGTTACCGGTAGAGATCTAAAGGATTATATGGAATGGTCTGCGGCTTATTTTGCTCAAGTAAAACCGATGGATAATAATTACCAATATGATCCTATTCGCGGCGCATCAAAATATATGACTTATGATATGTTTGGTGGTGTAAAGTATATCATTAATCTAAGACAACCTGTTGGGCAAAGAATTAAAGACTTAACTTTACTTAATGGTAAACCTGTTACTGATGATATGAAAATTAAACTTGGTATGAATGCTTACCGCTATGAAATGCTGGTTAAAAAAGGAGGACCATTAGAAGGACGCAGAGTTGAACCAATTTGGAACTCTCGTACTGCTTTCGGTGATGAAGACGGTACTATACGTAATATGACAATAAAATATATAATCGAAGTGAAAAAAGGAAAAATTACCGATGAGTCTAATCATAATTGGAAAGTCATAGGCATTGAACCTTAGTACTCATTATTCGTTAATTTATAATTATAAGTAATCAGCCAATAAGTAAATTGGCTGATTACTTATGCAGGATAATTACTATGCAAAATGATATTACTTTTTATCAACGTTTTAAGTCTGATATTTTAGCTGGTTTAAAAGTTATTACTATTCGCGATAATAAAGAGTCACATTTTAAAGCTGGCGATAAGCTTCGTGTTGGCACTTTTGAAACTGATGAGTATTTTTGTACTATAAAAATAATCAGTGTTACACCAGTTACTCTTGAACAATTAACGGAAGAACATGCAAAACAAGAGAATATGACATTAAGTGAGTTGAAAAAGGTGATTTCTGATATTTATCCAAATGAAAAATATTTTTTCGTTATTCATTTTTCGCTTTTATAACAAAAAAATACGCATTGTTAATGCGTATTTTTATTCTGACAATCAAATAGAATTAATTTATGTTATTAATGATTTATGGGAAGTACATTTAAAATCAAACCATCAACAGAGATAACTTCAACACGTTGACCAACGTTAAGATCTTGATCGCATCTTGCTGACCATGTACCGTCTTTGATTTTTACACGGCCTGAACCATTAACAATAGCATCTGTCACAACTGTTTTAATTCCAATTAAATCTTGTTGGGGTTGGTTTATTTCGCCTTTACTAGATTTATCTTTCCCATTTTTCCGAAGCCAAAGCCACCAAATGTAGGCAGATATAAGTGTTAGGATTGAAAATAAAATCCACAAAGTAGGCCAACAAAGTGGTAAAACCCAAGCAATTAGACCAACAATAATAGCAGCAATTCCGCTCCAAAGCCCATAGCCACCAGTGCCAAGTAATTCAGCAATCAGCAGTAAACCACCTAAAGCAATAAACACCCAGTGGGGAGAATTATAAATAACCATAAAAAAATCAGTCATTATCAATTACCTTTAAAATCCATTCAGGAAAAACTTAAACATAGAATTGACCACGCCTATCAAAATTGTCGGAAAACTATGTTTAAGTATAAAAACATCTAAGTATAAGAATCGATTTTATTTAGTATTTTTTATCAATTCAGCAATACCACCAATGCTGCCCATTAAACTTGACGCATCAAGTGGCATCATAATAACTTTACTGTTGTCCGCAGAGCCAATTTGTTGTAGCGCTTCAGTATATTTTTGCGCAACAAAATAGTTAATCGCATTGATATTTCCCGCTGCAATTGCTTCAGAAACCATTTGAGTTGCTCTAGCTTCTGCTTCGGCTGCACGTTCACGCGCTTCGGCTTGTAAAAAGGCAGATTGTCTTTCACCTTCTGCTTTTAAGATTTCAGATTGTTTTTCACCTTCTGAACGTAAAATTGCTGCTTGACGAACACCTTCCGCTTCAAGAATTTCAGCACGTTTATTACGTTCTGCTTTCATTTGTGCGTTCATTGCTGCGATTAATTCTGCTGGTGGGCGAACGTCTCGAATTTCAATACGAGTAATTTTAATTCCCCATGGGCTAGTTGCATCATCAACAATACTTAACAATTTAGAGTTTATATGATCACGTTGTGATAACATTTCGTCCAACTCCATGCTACCAAGTACGGTACGGATATTAGTCATCATTAAATTAATCACAGCACGTTCAAGCTGATTAACTTGGTACGCAGCTCTTGCAGCTTCTTGCACTTGAATAAAACATACCGCATCAATTTGTACATTGGCATTATCTTTTGAAATAACTTCTTGTGACGGAATATCAAGCACTTGTTCCATCATATTAATTTTACGACCAACACCATCCATAAACGGAATAATAATATTTAAACCGGGCTCAAGAGTATGAGTATATTTACCAAAACGCTCAATGGTATATTGGTAACCTTGGGGAACAATCGTAATTGCTTTTAAGACAGTAATTAAAGCGAGTAAAACAATAACACCAATGACGATATAAAATACTGGCATAGTTCAAAAATCCTTATAATTATTTATAATAAAAATGAATTGATTATTTTATAGGTTATTGAATTTTTTGACCAGTTTTAATTAATGTTATTTGAAATAACAATATATTATTAGATAATAAATTATGCACGATCTCCTTCTATATCAATTTTATTACTGAGTACAAAATATTCACTTGACATTGCATCAATGAACTAGTTTAATAGTACAAACTTGATAAATAACTCAAAGCAAATAAAATTATGCAATATCAAAAACATCACTTAAATATAAATAAAATAACTCGTTTTGGTTGTTGGAGTATGATTTCTTTAGGGTGATGTAATGAGATTGTCTTATTTTACAAAACCCGCTAAAAGCGGGTTTTGTAGCTTCTTGCCAATATCACATAAATTTGAATAAACTTTGAATGTAGAGAGTCAACAATGAATAAGCCAACATTAACACAGATAACCAAAACCATTGGTTATTATCAAGATCCGACTCAAGTGTTTTGTCAATTATGTAATAACAGGCCGGCAACATTACTGCTTGAATCGGCTGAAATTGATAATAAGCAAGGTATTAAAAGTGTTATGATTGTCGATAGTGCATTACGCATTTCGGCAATAAATAATGAAGTCACTTTTAAGGCATTGACTACAAATGGTGAAAAGCTATTACCTTTATTGCAACACTCTTTTTTGGATAAACCAGTCAATGTTCAAATGGATGAAAAAACACTTAAATTGGTTTTTCCTGCTATTGATAGTATGCAAGATGAAGATTCACGGTTAAAGTCATTATCTGTTTTTGACTCCTTACGAACATTATTAACTATTGTGGATATTCCAGAACAATACGGTCAAGATGCAGTTTTTGTCGGTGGCTTATTTGGTTATGATCTCGTTTCTGGATTTGAGAACTTACCTAGTTTACCCACAGATCAGCGTTGTCAAGATTTCTGTTTTTATTTGGCAGAAACACTATTAGAAATTAATCATCAAGATCATGAGTCAATTTTAAAAGCGACAGCTTTTACGGATGATTCTGTTGAGATTTCGCGATTAACTCAACAATTAGAAAACTTACAAAAAACATTAAATAAGCCGATAAAACCAATTAGTACTCAGTCGTTGACGGATATTGAAGTGACTTGTAATAAAAGCGATGATGATTTCAATACAATTGTCAAAAAGATGCAAGATGCAATTCAGCAGGGGGAAATTTTCCAAGCTGTGCCTTCACGGCGTTTTAGTTTACCTTGTCCAGAACCGTTATCGGCTTATCGGGTATTAAAAAATAACAACCCAAGCCCGTATATGTTTTATATGCAAGATAATGATTTTATATTATTTGGCGCATCTCCTGAAAGTGCACTTAAATACACTAAAGCAACCAATCAAGTTGAAATCTACCCTATTGCGGGCACCCGTCCACGTGGGTTAACCACCAATGGCGAGATTGATTATGACTTAGATAGCCGGTTAGAGCTTGAAATGCGTACAGATAAAAAAGAGCTGGCTGAACACTTGATGTTAGTGGATTTAGCGCGTAATGATTTAGCCCGCATTTGTAAACCAGGTACTCGTTACACCAAAGAGTTATTAAAAGTGGACCGTTATTCGTTTGTTATGCATTTAGTTTCTCGGGTTGTTGGACAATTGCGTGATGATTTAGATGCGCTTTATGCTTATCAAGCTACCATGAATATGGGGACATTAACGGGAGCACCTAAAATTAGAGCAATGCAATTAATTGCTGAGTCTGAAAAAGTCAAACGTGGTAGTTATGGCGGTGCGGTTGGTTATTTTACTGCTAATGGTGATTTGGATACTTGTATTGTGATTCGTAGTGCGTACGTAGAAGAGGGTATTGCAACAGTACAAGCTGGTGCCGGTGTGGTTTTGGATTCAGAACCACAATCAGAATCTGATGAATCGCGTAATAAAGCGCGAGCCGTCATCCATGCGATTATGGCAGCACATCATGTAGAAGGTGAATTCTAATGGCTAATATCTTATTTATTGATAATGTTGATTCTTTTACATATAACTTAGTTGATCAATTACGTAATAACAAACATTGTGTGACTATTTATCGAAACACAATTGCGACTGATGTAATTATTGAAAAATTGTCACAAATGCAAAATCCTATTTTAATGTTATCTCCAGGTCCTGGTGCTCCAAGTGAAGCCGGTTGTATGCCTGATCTGCTTAAACGTTTAAAAGGGAAATTGCCAATAATCGGCATTTGCCTTGGACATCAAGCAATTGTTGAATCTTATGGCGGTAGTATTGTGCCAGCCGGTGATATATTACATGGTAAAGCCTCGTTGATTGAGCACGATCAGCAGGCGATGTTTAAAGAATTGCCCAATCCGCTACCAGTTGCGCGTTATCACTCTTTAAAAGGTGAGAATATTCCCAAAACACTCACTATTAATGCGCTTTGCAACAATGTTGTTATGGCGGTGCGTAATGATGAAGATCGTGTTTGTGGCTTTCAGTTTCACCCTGAATCAATTCTAACCATTCAAGGGGTAAAACTATTAGAGCAAACAATTGCGTGGGCACTTAATCCACCAGAAAAGAAAGAACAACCAAAACAAGAAGCTATTGTTGATAAGCAAGAGTACAATATTCAACCAACACTAAATAAGTTGTATTTAGGACAAACATTAAGCCAAGAAGAAAGCAAAGTATTATTTAATTTAATTATTCAAGGAAAAATTGAACCAACGATATTGGCGAGTGCAGTTATTAGTATGAAAGTTCGAGGCGAAAAACCTGATGAGATTGCAGGTGCCGCTCAGGCTTTACTTGAAAATGCAGATGCTTTTGATATTCCCGATTACGATTTTACCGATATTGTCGGAACCGGCGGGGATGGTACCAATAGTATTAATATCTCAACTGCTAGTGCCTTTGTGGCGGCGGCATTGGGGTATAAGGTGGCTAAACATGGTAACCGTGGAGTATCAAGTAAATCGGGATCTTCAGATGTGTTATCGTCTTTAGGTATTCGATTAAATATGTCCGCTGAAGCGTCGCGCCAAGCGTTAGACGAACTAGGAGTCTGCTTTTTGTTTGCCCAGCAATATCATTCAGGCTTCCGTCATGCAGCTCCTATTCGACAACAGTTAAAAACACGTACCATTTTTAATGTATTAGGACCATTGATAAACCCGTCTCGTCCTAAACGTATTTTATTGGGTGTGTATCATCCTGATTTAATTAAACCTATTGCTGAAACATTAAAAATGTTGAACTATACCCATGCTTATGTGGTGCATGGTGCAGGAATGGACGAAGTGGCTATTCATGGAGCAACTCAAGTAGCTGAAGTTAAAAATGGCGAAATCCGTTATTTTACAATTACTCCAGATGATTTTGGCTTACCAACATTTACCTTAAAAGATATTGAAGGTGGGACACCAGAGCAGAATCGTGATATGTTGCTTGCCATTTTACAAGGTCATGGTAAACCCGCTCACGAGGCCGCTATTGCAGCCAATGTCGCAATGTTAATGAGCTTATTTGGTGAACTAGATTTAAAACAAAATGCGCAACGTGCAATTGATATGATGCGTAGTGGTAAAGCCTATGCGCTATTACAACAATTAGCAGCAAGATAATAAATGGAGAATAACATGGCAATTGCAGCATTAGTAAAAAATGTTGAAATGGCAACAGTATTAAAAAAGATTATTGAAGATAAGCAAATTTGGTTAACTGAGCAGCAAGCAGTAAAGCCACTTGCGACTTTTCAATCAGCGGTAACCCCAAGTGATCGCAATTTTTATCAAGCGCTAAATCAACCTGAAACTGTCTTTATTTTAGAGTGTAAAAAAGCATCACCGTCGAAAGGATTAATTCGGGATGATTTTAATCCCGCTAATATTGCTAAGGTTTATAATGATTATGCTTCGGTAATTTCGGTGCTGACTGATGAAAAATATTTCCAAGGTAGCTTTGAATTTTTACCGATAGTTCGTAATGAAGTGACACAACCCGTGCTTTGTAAAGATTTTATTATCGACGAATATCAAATCTATTTAGCGCGTTATTATCAAGCTGATGCGATACTATTAATGTTATCTGTATTGAACGATGATGAATATCGTCATCTAAGTAAAATTGCTCATCAACTTAATATGGGGATACTGACTGAAGCTAGTACTGAAAGCGAAGTTGAAAGAGCCATTCAATTGGGTGCAAAAGTAATCGGTATTAATAATCGTAATTTAAGGGATCTAACCGTTGATCTAAATCGGGTAAAAGTTTTATCTAAGTCAATTCCTGACGATCGCATTATTATTAGTGAGTCAGGTATTTATACTCATAATCAAGTTAAAGAATTAAGCCATTACGCTCATGGATTTTTAATTGGTAGTACGTTAATGTCTGAACCAAACTTAACGTTGGCAATTCGCAAAGTAATGTTAGGTGAAAATAAAGTCTGTGGCTTAACACGCGCCGAAGATGCAGTAAATGCTTATCAAGCTGGTGCTGTCTATGGTGGTTTGATTTTTGTGCCAAATTCAGCGCGTTATATACAGCCAATTAAGGCACGATCTGTTATTGCCTCTGCACCACTGAATTGGGTTGGTGTTTTTCGAAATGAAGAGATTGAAACTGTATGCCAAATCGCAAAACAGTTATCTTTGTATGCTGTCCAACTGCATGGTGATGAAGATGAAAACTATATCGAAACATTGCGACAAGAATTACCTAAAACTTGCCAAATTTGGAAAGCACTAAGTATTGGAAGCACCATCCCTAAACATGACAATCCATTAGTTTCACGCTATCTATTCGACAACGGGGCGGGTGGCACGGGTAAATGTTTTGATTGGACAATGCTTGCTAATCACAATTTAAATAATGTCATTTTAGCTGGTGGTATTAATCCAAAAAATATAAAGGCAGCTTTAGCGACGGGGGTGATGGGGGTTGATCTTAATTCAGGGGTTGAAGTTTCACCAGGAATTAAAGATAAACAGAAAATTCAAGCTGCATTTGAGCAAATTTAATTTTTAATTTAAAAAAGGAATGGTTATGTCTAAATTAAACCCTTATTTTGGCGAATTTGGTGGGCAATATGTTCCCCAAATATTAATGCCTGTACTTGAGCAACTCGAGGACGCCTTTATTTCAGCTATCAACGATCCCAACTTTCAAAAAGAATTTAACGATTTATTAGTCAACTATGCAGGCAGACCAACGGCATTAACTTTATGCAAAAATCTAACTGCTGGCACAAAAACCAAGCTTTATTTAAAACGAGAAGATTTAGTCCATGGTGGTGCACATAAAACGAACCAAGTTTTAGGGCAAGCGTTACTTGCTAAAAGAATGGGCAAAACCGAAATTATCGCCGAAACAGGGGCAGGGCAACACGGTGTTGCTTCAGCGTTGGCTTGTGCACTACTTGGTTTAAAATGCCGAATTTATATGGGCGCAAAAGATGTTAAACGCCAAGCACCGAATGTGTTTAGAATGCGACTGATGGGGGCAACGGTGATCCCAGTTGAAACAGGTTCAGCCACGTTAAAAGATGCCTGTAACGAGGCATTACGTGATTGGTCTGGAAGCTATGAAAAAGCCCATTATATGCTTGGTACGGCAGCAGGCCCTCATCCATTCCCAACCATTGTGCGTGAATTTCAGCAAATGATCAGCCGTGAAGCAAAACAACAAATCCTTGAAAAAGAAGGGCGTTTGCCTGATGCGGTGATTGCTTGTGTTGGTGGTGGTTCAAACGCAATTGGCATGTTTGCTAATTTCATTGACGATAAATCGGTCAGATTAATTGGCGTCGAGCCTGGTGGTCATGGTATTGAAAGTGGTGAACATGGGGCATCGCTTAAACATGGTAAACTAGGTATCTATTTTGGGATGAAATCACCCATGATGCAAACAGATGAAGGTCAAATTGAAGAGTCTTATTCAATATCAGCTGGGCTTGATTTTCCATCAGTTGGTCCTCAGCATGCGTATTTAGATAGTATTGGTCGTGCTGATTATGTCTCCATTACCGATGATGAAGCGCTTGATGCCTTTAAGGCTTTATCGCGACATGAGGGCATTATTCCTGCGCTAGAGTCATCACATGCATTAGCCTATGCGATGAAAATGATCAAAGAAAATCCAACAAAAGAACAGCTATTAATCGTTAATCTATCGGGTCGTGGCGATAAAGATATTTTTACTGTTTATGATATTTTAAAAGCAAAAGGAGAAGTCGAATGAGCCGTTATAAAAAACTGTTTGCCATATTAACAGCTGAAAAACGAGGTGCCTTTGTTCCTTTTGTGCCGGTTGGCGATCCAACGCCAGAGTTGTCTTTTAACATTATTCAAACATTGATCGAATCTGGTGCCGATGCGTTAGAGTTAGGCATACCATTTTCAGACCCGATGGCCGATGGTCCAACCATCCAAAATGCTAATATTCGTGCATTCAAAGGTGGAATAACCGTTGAAAAGTGTTTTGAGATTTTAACTAATGTGAGAGCGCAATATGCTGATATCCCAATTGGGTTACTTATTTATGCTAATTTAGTGTTCAAAAATGGTATCGACAATTTTTATGCCAAGTGCGCCAAAGCGGGAGTTGATTCGGTATTGATTGCTGATTTACCTGTTGAATATGCACAAGAATTTACAGTTGCAGCGGAAAAATACAATATCGCACCCATTTTTATTTGTCCACCTAATGCTGATGATGAAGTCATTAAAAATATTGCTAAGTATGGTAAAGGTTATACCTATTTGGTATCTCGTGCCGGTGTTACGGGGGCTGAAAATCGCGCGAATAAACCACTTACTCATTTGTTAAAAAAATTAACTGAGTTTGGAGCGCCTCCTGCTCTACAAGGGTTTGGTATTTCCGAGCCAACTCAAGTTAGCGAAGCGATTAAATCAGGTGCGGCTGGGGCAATTAGTGGATCTGCAACTGTTAAAATTATTGAGGAAAATCTTAATAACCCAGAACAAATGCTTAGCCAGTTAGCAAATTTTGTTAAAACCATGAAAAAGGCAACTTATAAGTAATTTAACGCACTGAATTATCGGTACAAATAGTTGCATTGACACGTGAATTATTGTGCCGATATAAATTTATCGGTTATGCCTTGTATTATTATTAAACACGCTAGAATTAACGTGTAATGTTTTTTCACAATTTTAGGCATATGAAT
Source organism: Gilliamella bombicola (assembly GCF_900094945.1). Taxonomy (GTDB): domain Bacteria; phylum Pseudomonadota; class Gammaproteobacteria; order Enterobacterales; family Orbaceae; genus Gilliamella; species Gilliamella bombicola. The sequence goes on along the minus strand of NZ_FMAQ01000001.1, from coordinate 51,021 downwards.
AAAACTACAGTGATTTGCAGTTGCATTTTATTCAAAATACCGTATAATTCTCACTCATCTATCGCGGGGTGGAGCAGCATGGTAGCTCGTCGGGCTCATAACCCGAAGGTCGTTGGTTCAAATCCAGCCCCCGCAACCACTTAAATTTTCATTCATACCAATCTATCCTGCTATTGTATGAAAGTTCGAATGAAGTGGCTTCATTATAGTTAGTATTTAAATGTAAGCCTCGCATGTCGAGGTTTTTTTTGTGTTATGATTTAAACGTAAGTTTAAAAGAAATGTTGGGCTTTATGCCCTTTTTTATTTTTTGCAGTGGAGGTTTGTTTGGCTAATATAGAACAGCAATTAACCAACATTATCCAAGAGCCAGTTAATGCTCTTGGTTTTGAATTAGTCGGGGTTGAATATATTCGTGGTCGTTACCCTGTACTACGAGTCTATATCGATAGTGAAAATGGTATAACGGTTGATGATTGTGCTGATGTTAGCCGACAGATTAGTGCAGTACTGGATGTCGAAGACCCTATCAAAGATGCTTACAATCTTGAAGTTTCATCGCCAGGAATGGACAGGCCTTTGTTTACGCTTGAACATTACCTGCGTTTTGTTGGTGAAGAGGTCACAGTGAGTCTGCGTATTCCTGTTGCTAACCGTCGCAAATGGAAAGGACGAATTAAGTCTATCGATAGTGGGATGATTACATTAACTGTCGACGATAATGATGAAGTGTTTGCTTTTAGCAATATACAAAAAGCAAACATTGTACCTAATTTTAACCTTAAATAGAGTACGGATGTAAAGGATGAATAAAGAAATTTTAGCTGTTGTTGAAGCGGTATCAAACGAAAAAGCGCTTACGCGCGACAAAATTTTTGAAGCGTTAGAAACTGCATTAGCAACGGCCACTAAAAAGAAACATGCTGTTGATATTGATGTTGTTGTAAAAATTGACCATAAAACTGGCGATTATGATACCTTCCGTCGTTGGCTAGTTGTTAACGAAGTTACCCAACCAACGAAAGAAATTACATTAGATGCAGCACAATACGAAGATCCATCAGTGCAACTAGGCGATTATGTTGAAGAGCAAATTGAGTCAGTTGCTTTTGACCGTATCACCACGCAAACGGCTAAACAAGTTATTGTGCAAAAAGTGCGCGAAGCTGAACGTGCCATGGTGATTGACATGTTTAGACATCGTATTGGCGATATTGTGACAGGTATTGTCAAAAAGACTAATCGCGATAGTGTCATTCTTGACTTAGGCAACAATGCTGATGCCATGATGTCACGCCATGATATGTTACCGCGTGAAAATTTCCGTATTGGCGATCGTGTTCGAGGAATTTTATATCTTGTAGAACAGAATAATAAACCAGCACAACTTTGCATTAGCCGTTCGAACCCCGAAATGATGGAAGAACTATTCCGCATTGAAGTGCCTGAAATCGGTGAAGAGATGATCGACATCAAAGGCGCGGCTCGTGATCCGGGTTCACGTGCTAAAATTGCTGTTAGCAGTAATGACCGTCGTATTGACCCTGTTGGTGCTTGCGTTGGTATGCGTGGAGCGCGTGTACAAGCTGTATCAAATGAATTTGGTGGCGAACGTATTGATATTGTTTTATGGGACGATAACCCTGCACAATATGTAATCAATGCCATGGCACCTGCCGATGTGGTTTCGATCGTTGTTGATGAAGATAAACATACCATGGACGTAGCGGTAAATGCAGACACTTTACCACAAGCCATTGGTCGAAATGGTCAAAATATTCGTTTAGCGTCTCAACTTACTGGTTGGACATTAAATGTAATGAGTACCGAAGATTTGCAAGAAAAACACCATGCAGAATCTTTTGCAGCAATCAATAATCTAATTAAACATCTTGATATTGATGAAGGACTTGCACAGCTATTAGTTGAAGAAGGCTTTACCTCGCTTGAGGAACTTGCCTATGTACCTGTTGATGAATTACTTGAAATCGAAGATCTTGATGAAGAACTAGTTGAAGCATTAAGAAACCGAGCAAAAGATGCATTAACAACACTTGCACTAGCAAATAGTGGCGACAAACAACCTGCTCAAGATTTACTTAATCTGCCAGGTATGACACAAGAGTTAGCTTATCAATTAGTGCAACATGACATCATTACTTTGGAAGATTTAGCAGAACAAGGTACCGAAGATCTAGCCGATATTGAAGGCTTAACAAGCAAACAAGCTGGCGATTTTATTATGGCTGCACGTAATATTTGTTGGTTTGCAGATGAATAATTGAGGAAAAGTAATACATGACCAAAGTATCAATCGAAACACTGGCTCAAGAAATCAACACTCCAGTGCAAACACTTTTGCAACAGTTTGCCGATGCAGGTATGAATAAAACTGCGTCTGATACTGTGACACAAAAGGAAAAAGAAGCTTTGCTTGCCCACTTAAAACCTCAGCAAGGCCCAACAAAATTGACATTGCAACGTAAAACGCACTCAACCTTGAATGTGTCTAGCGGTGGTGGTAAAAGTAAAGAAATTAAAGTAGAAGTGCGTAAAAAACGCACTTTTGTTAAACGTGATCCAGCCGAAATTGCTGCTGAGCAAGAAAAGGCACGCCTTGAAGCTGAACAAAAAGCCAAAAAAGAGGCGGAAGAAAAAGAAAAATTAGCCGCACAAGAGGCGAAAAAACGCGAAGAAGCACAAGCTAAAAAACGTGCACAAGAAGAAAAAGCAAAAGCAGTGCAAGAACAATCCAACGATCCAAAAGTGAAAAAAGCACAAGAAGAAAAAGCACGATTAGAAGCAGAAGCGAACGAAATTAAACGTAAAGCTGAAGAAGAAAATCGTCGTAAACTAGAAGAAGACGCTAAACGCATGGCTGAAGAAGCGCGCAAATTAGCTGAACAATATAGTAATATCGACGAAAAAGACACTACCGAAGACGAAGATTACCATGTCACAACTTCTAAATATGCTCGTGCAGCTGAAGACGACACCGATCGTGAGGTTGAAAGCGCGCGTGGTCGAGGTCGGAGTGGTAAACAAACTAAGCAGAAAAAAGGTAGCAAATTATCCGAAGGGAAAGCTGAGCGTGAAGAAGCACGTGCAGTGACTCGTAGTGGTCATAAAAAGAAAGGTAAAAGTACATTACAGCAGGGCTTTAACAAACCAGTACAGGCAGTCAACCGTGACGTTGTGATTGGTGAAACCATCACTGTTGCTGAACTTGCTAACAAAATGGCAGTAAAAGGCTCTGAAGTTATCAAAACTATGATGAAAATGGGTGCGATGGCAACCATCAATCAGGTTATTGACCAAGAAACTGCGCAGCTTGTTGCTGAAGAAATGGGACATAAAGTGGTATTACGTCGTGAAAATGAGCTTGAAGAATCACTCATGAGCGACCGTGATACAGGTGCAGAAAAAGTTGCACGCGCTCCAGTTGTCACCATTATGGGACATGTTGACCATGGTAAAACCTCATTGCTTGATTATATCCGTAAAGCGAAGGTGGCATCAGGTGAAGCTGGTGGTATTACTCAGCACATCGGTGCTTATCATGTTAAAACCGCAAGCGGTGAAATTACATTCTTAGATACTCCGGGTCATGCGGCATTTACTTCAATGCGTGCGCGTGGTGCTAAAGCAACAGATATTGTGGTACTTGTAGTCGCTGCCGATGATGGTGTGATGCCACAAACCATTGAAGCAATTCAACATGCTAAAGCGGCAAATGTGCCAATTGTGGTTGCTGTGAACAAAATTGATAAACCAGAAGCTGATCCAGAGCGCGTAAAAGGTGAACTTGCTCAATATGGTGTAATGTCAGAAGATTGGGGTGGAGATACACAGTTTGTTCATGTTTCAGCAAAAGCGGGAACCGGTATTGATCAACTGCTTGAAGCTATTTTATTACAAGCGGAAGTGCTTGAGCTTACTGCATACGAAACCGGTATGGCAAGTGGTGTGGTTATTGAATCATTCCTTGACAAAGGTCGTGGTTCGGTAGCTACTGTTCTTGTGCAATCAGGTACACTGCGTAAAGGCGACATCGTTCTTTGTGGATTTGAATATGGACGTATTCGTGCAATGCGTAACGAACTTGGCAAAGAAGTGACAGAAGCGGGTCCATCAATACCAGTTGAAATCCTTGGTTTGTCTGGTGTGCCATCAGCAGGTGACGAAGCCACCGTTGTGCGTGATGAAAAGAAAGCACGTGAAGTTGCCCTTTATCGACAAGGTAAATTCCGTGATGTGAAACTTGCTCGTCAGCAAAAAGCGAAACTTGAAAACATGTTTACTAATATGACAGAAGGCGATGTTTCTGAGCTTAATATCGTATTAAAAGCGGATGTTCAAGGTTCGGCTGAAGCAATTTCTGATTCATTACTTAAACTGTCAACAGACGAAGTTAAAGTTAAAATTATTGGATCAGGTGTGGGTGGTATCACTGAAACTGATGCATCGCTTGCTGCAGCATCGAATGCGATTATTTTAGGTTTCAACGTTCGTGCCGATGCATCAGCACGTAAAGTGATCGAATCAGAAAACTTAGATCTACGTTACTATTCTGTTATTTATGACTTAATTGATGAAGTTAAACAAGCAATGAGCGGTATGCTCGCACCAGAATACAAACAAGAAATCATTGGTCTTGCTGAAGTGCGTGATGTATTTAAATCACCTAAATTTGGTGCAATTGCTGGTTGTATGGTAACCGAAGGTGTGGTTAAACGTCATAATCCAATTCGTGTTCTACGTGATAATGTAGTTATCTATGAAGGAGAACTTGAATCATTACGTCGCTTTAAAGATGATGTTAACGAAGTCCGTAACGGAACCGAATGTGGTATTGGTGTGCGTAACTACAACGATGTTCGTGTTGGCGATACGATTGAAGTCTTTGAAACTATCGAAATCAAACGTACGATCTAATTACAACGTATTAATGTTATAAGCAAGGTTTAGCCTTACTTATTCATTTTTTAAGGAAAATAGATATGGCAAAAGCATTTAATCGTTCATCTCGAGTTGGGCATGAATTACAAAAAGAAATTGCAATTATCTTACAACGAGAAATTAAAGATCCTCGTCTTGGCATGGTTACTGTTTCGGGTGTTGATATTTCGCGCGATCTTGCCTATGCTAAAGTGTTTGTCACTTTTTTAAATGACGATGATCCGCAAGTGATTGAACAAGGTTTAGCAGTACTTAATGATGCTAAAGGCTATATTCGCACTTTGATTGGCAAAGCGATGCGTTTGCGAATCATTCCTGAGATCAAATTCTTTTACGATGAGTCGCTCGTTAAAGGTATGCAAATGTCGAGCTTGGTGGCGGATGTTATCAAGCATGATAACGAGCGTCATAAAGATTAATATTAAAAAAATAGCCCTGAATTTTTAAAAAAATTTCAGATAACTATGCATTTCAGTATAAAATAAATGATGAATATAAAAAGAACTCGCCGTGATCTTCACGGCGTTTTGTTACTAGACAAACCCCAAGGCATGACATCCAACGATGCGTTGCAAAAAGTGAAATGGCTATTTAATGCTAAAAAAGCAGGGCACACAGGGGCACTTGATCCATTAGCGACAGGCATGTTGCCTATCTGTTTTGGTGAAGCGACCAAATTTTCACAGTATTTATTAGATTCAGACAAGCGCTACCGAGTTATCGCCAAACTTGGTGAACGTACAGATACCTCTGATGCTGATGGGCAAATTATTTGCACTAAGCCTGTCAACGTAACCGAATCGCAAATTAACCAAGCTTTAACACATTTTCGAGGTGATATTTTACAAGTGCCGACCATGTTTTCGGCTTTAAAATATCAAGGCAAACCACTTTACGAATATGCCCGCCAAGGTATTGTCATTGAACGTGAAGCTAGACCTATTACCGTTTACGAAAATCAATTTATTCAATTTGATGCTATAAAAAACGAATTAACCCTAGAAATACACTGCTCTAAAGGCACTTATATTCGCACAATTATTGATGATTTAGGCGAATTACTGGGTTGTGGGGCACATGTTATTTATTTAAGACGATTACAAGTATCTAATTATCCGATTGATAAAATGATCAGTTTATATGCATTACAAAATAGGTTCGAAAAGGATGAACTGTTAATGCCTGTTGATAGCCCGTTACAAGAACGTCCAAAAATCACGCTGACTGATGCACAAGGTAAAGATATATTGTTAGGACGAACCATTGAACTTGAAAATACTACGCAAGTTGAAACCTTAGTGCGAATTTATCAAGGTCAGCTATTTATTGGTGCCGGTGTGATGCAAAGTAACAAATTATCGCCAAAACGCTTAATATCAACATTCATCAACTAATCTTGCGTGGTTTAAATCCCACTGTAAAAAAACAAGCAAATAGTACAGCAGAAGTTATGATTGTAAACTCGGTTCAGAAAATCTCTGCCTAAACTATAATTTTAATATAAAGACGATTTGGTACTCTGTTATTTTAACCAAAGCGAATTTACTACTTTTTGCTGTACTAGTTAAAAGGATAGTTACAACTCCCTTATCGTTATTTAGAAATTGATTTAGGAATCCAGCAAATTGCTAAAATACCAACAGTAAAAGTTAGTGTACTTGCAACGAAAATTGCGATCTTGCAGATCATAAATAGACTATGAAGATACAGCCACTGCAATTCATAAAGATAGCGGATAGAATTGTTGCTTCTTAGGGACTAAATAACACAAAACGAATTGAATTTGACTGAGTGCTATATATCCTCTATTCAAAAATAAAAAATACACTTATTCCTATTTTTCTTACAAAAACGGTCAGAAAAGGCATTGATTTTATTAATGTTTTTTTTGTGTGTTTCCTGTATCGGTAAAGGCGGATTTGTTATCATGGTTGGTAACAAAACATTTATAAAATATTGAATTTTCATGCCATATTTATGGCAAAACTCTTTAATAGGAATACTTGCTTCAACTTCTTTTAAAATAGATACGATTTGATGCTCTGTCATCTTTTTCATGTTTCAATCCTCTTTTACTTTTATCATAGAGAATTTTCTACTTTTTGGCTGTACTATTTTAGGGGGTAGTTACACTGCGGTAGCGAAAGGGGCGATTATTATCTGTAATAAAGAGGAACAAAAACAAGATATCAACGAATTAAGTTGTGATACTTGGCATGTCAATAACGAGCTCAAACATATCTTTAACCAAGAAAAAGAACAAGACATCATCGACCAAATGTAACTAGTAAGTGAACTTGGTGGTGAAACGTTGATTACAATAAGTTTAACAATAAATCATGCGGCTCAAACATTAATAAAACATCGATTCAGTGTTAATGATTGTACATCGCTTAATGGGTTTTATTGTGTTTTCTATAAGCTCACACAGTAAAGCAGCCGATTTTTGGCCCATTTTAAACAATGGTTTATTTATTCTGCACAGGCTATCTAATTCATTGTATTTAAGTTCCTTAGAGGCACTAAAATACGATATTGTAAGTGGTTTAGTCAGTTTTGCTTTATTTTCATTGGCTTGGTGCAAGGCGCCCAGAACCATGCTATCGGGTAATTGGTGGTGTTGTTCTTTATAGTTATTTTTATTCAAGTAATTTAAACTAAAATGATCGGTACAAATAATCGCAGTAGGTGATTTTGTGCTGTTTATTAGTTTATTTACCGCTGATCTAGCATGTTGATAGGTAAAGCAGCCGTGAATAATATATCGGGGTTCAATAGCAATACTGGCGCGCAGTAAAGCCTGTTTATAACCTTGTAGCAAAAGCATGGTGCTGGTTAGTGTTTCATTGTTAAGCAAAATGGCAATTTTGCTATGTGATTTATCAATCAAATATTTTGTTATTTGATGCCCAATTAATAAATGATCAAAGTGCACACAAACAAAATCAAGCGAAAAATGATTAACTAATACAATAGGTGGTAATGTATTCTTATAAGCAACCAACGTTTTTAAGTAGGGAGCATCATTAATAATGATAATTCCGTCAAAGGCATTTTGAGCAACATAACGAATAATATGATGGATATCACTTTTATTATTATAAGGAAACTGCAAATAAAACACTTGATACTGCTTTTCTTTTAGTTCTTGTTCTAAACCAATATTGATTAAGCTCTTTGTAAAAAGTTGGTTATCAATAATTAATATCTTGCCACTGTTATGTATAGGTTTATAGGGTTTGAAATTTTTTGATGTGTCCATATTTAATTCCTCAATAGCTTTATAAACGCGTAGTTGTATTTGAGAGGACGTTAAATGTGGTTTTTTTAACACTCTAGATACCGAAGCGACTGATGTGTTGGCTTTTTTGGCAATTGTTGATAGGGTGATTTTTGGCATATTAATAAATAAAATTAATTAAAATGGCTTATCACTTTACTGATATTGAGTTGTTTTGTAAGGGATCGAATTTTGTTTTGTCGATCTGTGTTCCAAAATATCTATCATAGGTATCTAAACCGCTTAAACGGATATGCTGTATCAAAAATATGGTATAAGTAATATAACCATGTTATATATAATGTGAAAAATATACTTGAATGAAAAAATAGAATGAAATGATTCTAACATGAGGTAGAAAAAGGAATTTGATATGAAACTGAAACTTTTATTGGGCGCAATTTTATTTATGTTTAGTTATTGTGTCTATGGTCAATTACTTGATATTAACTCTAAATATCGTGGTGAACCATTTTTTATGAGTGTTGATATGCATCAATTGCAACAAGATTGCGCTAGAAACGAAGATGAATATAATCAACTCGATAAAAAAGAAAAGATAAAATATGATAGCCGTTGTCCTCTCAACAATTTGAAATTTGATTTTAAACGGCTAGATAAATTAATTGATGAAGATCCTATTGCCTATAATGGTAATGATTTTCAACTAAAATTGAGCATTAGCCCAATTAATCCTAAGAATCAAAACGAAGAAGATTTACCTAATTTAGGGCGAGATATTACGTTATCTTTAATCAGCAAAAATCAGGTAATTGATAAGCTTTTTTTAGCAAATAATTCTTTTTCTAATAATCCTAATCTTTGGAATGGCTATCAGCATTACTATATTGCACCAAGTGGCGATATTTACACATTATTGTCAATAAAATCAGAGCCGATTGAGGATGAGTCTGGGACTTTTCCTACATTATGGAAGCATTACAATGTTGATACCAGTAATATGAGATTTGTGCTTAAAGAGATGCAAATCAATATGCCAGAAGCAACTTATCAAATTATTTATCCTAACCAATTTAATACTAAATTTCACGAAGGCGCTGTTGAGTATGGTTTAACATTAGAAGAGTCAATTGCACTTTTTGATCAATCATCTAAGGATGGCTCTTCCGATTATAGTCTTGCATCTAGAGTTTATCATTATTATCAAGATCAGCTAAAAGAAAAAGTAAATCAGCTTGATAATAAAAAGCAACAACAAGATTCATTTACAGCATTAAAACAAAACATAAATAAAACGTGTTTAGCTACACCAGCTCCAATTCATGAGAGTGATATCGAACTTTATTTACATAAAGTACTTACTTGTTTAATTGAACAAGATCGACAAGCGATAAAACATGCGGAAGATGAGTTAGGTAGCTAGATGTTAATATAATAATCGAGTTAACTATAACTAAAAGCTTAGTATCAACAAAGCCATCTTGATGATGGCTTATCGTTTTAATGTTCAGGCTTATAGTCAAATAAAATCTATTCATCTATCTTTGACAATATAGTGATATAATTACCGCTAAATTTTTTATTGGGTTTATAAATATGTCTGCATGGAATATTGCTATTATAGGGGCGACAGGCCAAGTTGGTTCTGCGCTAGTTGAGTTGCTACAGCAACGTAGTTTACAAGACAGTAGTCTAAAAATTGAAAATCTTTATTTAGTCGGTAGCGACAATAGCGCTGGTGAAATAGTTCGCTTTGCTGGTAAAAATTTAACGGTGATTGATAGTACACAAATGGATTGGAGCGAGTGCCATTTTGCTTTTTTTGTCGCTGGTGCTAAAACCAGTGAAAAGTATGCGCAAGTTGCTGCAGAATCTGGATGTGTGGTAATTGATGCAAGTGGTTATTTTGCTCAGCAAGATCATATTCCATTAGTGGTACCTAAAGTCAATAATAGTGTATTGACCGAATACCGTAATGAAAACATCATTGCCGTTGCTAGTGCCACTGTATGCCAGTTGTTGCGTTGTGTTGCTTCATTAACTGATATGGAATTATTAACAAATTTACATGCGACTAGTTTTATCCCAGCATCATTGTATGGTAAGCCGGGTGTTGATGAGCTGGCAGGGCAAAGTGCTCGCTTGTTAAATGGTATGCCAGTTGATAATCAACTGTTTGATAAGCAATTAGCTTTTAATCTATTACCGGTATCGCACGAACATCACGATGCAATACTAGGAGAAAAATCACAAGTTGATCAGATCCGTAAAGTATTGAGTAATTATGAACTTCCTGTCTCTATCGAGTCAGTGATTGTGCCCGTGTTTTATGGCGTGTCACAAGCTATTAATGTATCAAGTAGCTTACCGATTGAATTAGATATGGCACGCTTTGGTGAATTTGGTGTTGAAGTACAAGGCGATAATTTGCCAACGCCAGTGACCGAAGTCAGTACCGAATCAGAACACAATTTGGTTATAAAGTTAGCGAATTTAAGACATAGTTATGGCCATTATGAACAAATTCAATTTTGGTCAGTAGCCGATAATATCCGTTATTTAGGGGCATTGATGTTAATTGAGACGCTTGAGATCCTGATTAATGACTACCTGTAAAATTGCCCTTGGTATTGAATATGATGGCAGTGGTTATTTTGGCTGGCAACGACAGCAATCTGTCGATTCTATCCAAGAAAAGCTAGAATCTGCATTATCAATTATTGCTAATGCGCCAATCAACGTATTTTGTGCTGGTCGAACCGATGCTGGCGTGCATGCTACAGGACAAGTTGTGCATTTTGAAACCCAAGCAGAGCGCTCACCGAGTGCTTGGACAATGGGCGTTAACTCGCATTTACCTGATAATATTGCAGTGCGCTGGTCGCAAACCGTTGAGGATAGTTTTCATGCAAGGTTTAGTGCGATAGCTCGGCGTTACCGTTATGTGATCTATAATCATCGCTATCGTCCTGCTATTTTAGCTAAAGGGGTATCACATTATTATTTACCATTAAACGAAATATTAATGCACCAAGCGGCGCAGTATTTATTAGGTGAAAACGACTTTTCATCATTTCGAGCGGCTCAATGCCAATCAAGAACGCCTTGGCGAAATATTCATCATATTGAAGTGACAAGGCAAGGTGCATATATTATTGTTGATATAAAAGCCAATGCATTTGTGCACCACATGGTACGCAATATTGTGGGTAGTTTACTTGAAGTTGGAGCGGGAAATCAGCGTCCAGAGTGGATTTATGAACTTTTGCAAGCTAAGGACAGAACGCAAGCTGCCGCAACAGCAAAACCGGAAGGATTATATTTAGTTCAGGTGGATTATCCATCTGAATACCAAATCCCCGATCCTAGTTTAGGTCCATTATTTTTAAGATAAGCGAAGTAGCTTAGCAATAAATTCAATTTAGAACAAAAGATGAATGTAATGAATACTGATCGAACAAGAACAAACAAAGATTCTAAAAATCAAGAAGCAGAAAAATCAAATCTGCACAATATCAAGCTTCCACCGCACTCAATCGAAGCTGAACAAGCGGTGCTGGGTAGCTTGATGCTTGATAATCAACGTTGGGATGCGGTATCTGAAATGATCACTGAGCGAGATTTTTACTCGCGTCATCATCAATTGATCTTTTCTGAAATGCATACCTTGGTCAGCAAAGGGACGCCAATTGATTTAATTACTCTTTCAGAAAGTCTTGAAAGTAAAGATCTATTAGCCGATGTAGGTGGATTTGCTTATTTGGCCGAGCTTTCTAAAAACACGCCAAGTGCGATTAATGTCGTTGCTTATAGCGATATTATTCGCCAACAAGCGATTTTGCGTGAATTAATTAGCGCATCAAATGATATTGCCGATAACTGTTATGCCACAGAAGGACGGGATAGTACCGAAATTTTAGATCTGGCGGAAAGCAAAATCTTCCAAATTGCTGAAAGCCGAACTAAACAAGGCGAAGGCCCAAAAAGTATTACCGAAGTACTAGAAGCAACAGTGGCTAAGATTGAAGAGTTATTCCAACGTCCACATGATGGTGTGACAGGGGTTTCAACCGGTTATACTGATTTAGATAAAAAAACAGCTGGTTTACAGCGTTCTGATTTAATTATTATTGCAGCAAGGCCATCAATGGGTAAAACCACCTTTGCCATGAATTTGTGTGAAAATGCTGCTCTAGAGCAAGAAAAGCCGGTGTTAATATTCAGCTTAGAAATGCCATCAGAACAAATTATGATGCGTATGTTAGCGTCACTTTCGCGTGTTGACCAAACCCGAATTCGAACAGGGCAATTACAAGACGATGATTGGGCAAGAATTTCAAGCACAATGGGATTATTGCTGGAAAAGAAAAATATCTATATTGATGACTCATCAGGCTTAACGCCAATGGAGTTACGCTCAAGAGCCAGACGTATTTATCGTGAGCATAAAGGGTTGAGTATGATTATGGTCGATTACTTACAACTTATGCGCGTGCCTAATATCTCTGAAAATCGTACCCTAGAAATTGCCGAAATATCACGTTCACTAAAGGCGTTGGCTAAAGAACTACAAGTGCCTGTGGTTGCGCTATCTCAGCTTAATCGTAGTTTGGAACAACGTGCTGATAAAAGACCGGTTAACTCAGACTTGCGTGAATCGGGATCCATTGAACAAGATGCTGATGTGATTATGTTTATCTATCGTGACGAGGTGTATAACGAAGCATCAGAACATAAAGGTATTGCTGAAATCATTTTAGGGAAACAACGAAATGGACCAATTGGTAAAGTACGATTAAAATTCCAAGGTCAGTTTTCACGTTTTGATAATTATGCAGATAATAGTAAATATCTGGATGATGAGTAAAAACTAAAAGTAATAAGCATCAGTACAGCGTAAATAGAGTTACAAATATATTTACGCTGTTTTTTTATAGCTATTAACAATGTAGTTTTAATAGTGATTTCAATAGTAGTTTCAAAAATTAATTTAACGGCGCACTTTTTTGTGAGCAACAAACTGATAAGTTTGGGCAAATAAAAAAAGAGTTGCTTGTAAAATAACGATACAAGCGCTAGTTGACGCATCTATATAATAACTTATTAACGTTCCCATCACTGTTGAAAATGTCGAAACCAATACGGCAATCACTAACATCCATTCAAAGCGTTTACTTAATGAAAAAGCAGTGATGCCAGGGGCTATTAACATCGCAATAACTAAAATCATCCCAGCGACTTTTAATGATCCTACAATAGTTAAAGCCAAAACACTCAACAAACCGTAATGGAGTAACTTAACGGGCAGTCCTACAACTTTAGCTTGCACTGGGTCGAAGCAATAGAGCATAAGATCACGGCGTTTAATGATAATTAAAAGCGAGACAATTACAGCAATAAAGATGATCTGTTTAAGCTCGTCATAACTGGTGCCAAGCACACTACCAAATAGGATATGATTTAAATGTTGCGATGTATCTACTTTGGAAAATAACACTAAGCCAAAAGCAAACATCCCCGAAAACACAATTCCCATGACCGTATCTTCTTTAATGCGACTGTTTTCTTTAATATAACCTGTTGCAACCGAGCAAAATAGGCCAGAAGCAAAAGCACCGATGATAATAGGGATACCTGCTACATATGCCAGCACAATGCCGGGTAAAACCGCATGCGAAATCGCATCGCCCATTAACGACCAACCTTTTAAAACTAAAAAACAAGATAGTAGGGCACACACAATACCGGTTGCTAACGAAGCTAAGATTGCGCGCTGAATAAGGGGAAGAGTAAGCGGATAATAGATATATTCCCAAAACTCTGTCATACCAGCCCCCTTTTATTTAAACGGCTTTGGCGGATCCTAAGGCGATTTACAATTAACCCTTGCTGTGGAGCAAATAAGAATGCAGCAATAAATATTAGCGTTTGCAACGTAACAATAACGCCACCGGTTTCGCCATTTAAAAAGTAACTGATCCAAGCACCAATAGCACTTGTTATCGCACCAATTAGAACCGAAATAATCAATAAGTGCGAAAATCGATTAGTCAATAAGTAAGCGGTTGCACCAGGTGTAATAACCATAGCAATTACTAAAATGGCACCAACAGTTTGCAGTGCCGCAACAGTGCAGGCGCTTAAAATGGTAAAAAATAGGATTTTTAATGGTAGTGGTTTTAATCCAATGGATCGGGCATGGGTTTCATCAAAAAAAACGACTAACAAATCCTTCCAAAAAAAGAAAAGTAATATAAAAGACACCAAAATAATGATTTGCACTTGCCACATATCACTATCATCAATTCCTAGAATATTGCCAAATATAATGGTTTGCGCATTGATTGATGTTGGATTGAGCGAAATAATTAACAAACCGACAGCAAAAAAGGTTGAAAAGATAAAACCAATAATGGCGTCTGCTTTTAATCGGGTAAAGGCACGCACTAGCGTAATGGCTAGCGCAGCGAGTAATCCGGTAAAAAAAGCACCAACAGAATAAGGTACCCCCAACGCATAAGCCCCTGCAACTCCAGGCACAACAGAATGCGAAAGCGCATCGCCCATGAGTGACCAACCTTTTAACATTAAAAAAGCCGATAAAAAAGCACAGGCAGCACCCACAATACTACTTACCCAAATTGCTTTTAACATAAAACCGTAGGTGAATGGTTCAAGTAATAGTTCCATTTATTATTGCCCTTTTGGTTCATTATCGTGATGGTTAACTAGCAAATCTCGATGAGGTGAGTCATGCTTACCTTCCCCATAAAAAATTGCAGCGCGTTCATCATCGGTTAAGATCGATACTTTACGAGGATCTTCATCATCGTGCAATTGTTCGCCCGACAAACTCAGGTAACGCAGGGCACCACCAAAGGTGGTCATTAAATTTTGTGGTGTAAAGGTTGTTTTAGTTGGACCAAAGGCCAAAACAGTTTGATTAATTAATACCACTTGATCGCAAAATTCTGGCACACTACCTAAGTTATGAGTTGAAACTAAAATCAAATGGCCTTCTTTGCGCAGATTTTTCAACAGATCAATAATGGCATTTTCAGTTTTAACATCAACCCCAGTAAAGGGTTCATCTAGCAACAGCACTTTACCTTGCTGAGCTAACGCTCGAGCTAAAAATACCCGTTTTTTTTGTCCACCTGACAGTTCACCAATCTGACGATGTTTAAAATCGAGCATATTGACACGCTCAAGGGCAAGATCGACCTGTTTTTTATCTTCTTTACTTGGAATACGTAAAAAGGACATATGCCCATATCGCCCCATCATGACCACATCTGACACAAGGACAGGAAAATCCCAATCGACCTCTTCGGTTTGTGGGACATAAGCAATGATATTTTGTTTTAAGGTCTGCTTAACTGACATATCATTAAATGTGACATGACCACGAGTTGGACGAACCATCCCCATAATGCTTTTAAATAACGTCGATTTACCACTACCATTAACGCCAACTAACGCACAGATAGTGCCACCATTTAAGCGAAAGCTAGCATCATAAATTGCGGTATGACCATTATTATAAGTCACGGTGATATCATCAACATTCAAGCAAATTTGAGTCATTATTTTTCAAATCCTTTAGCGATAGTTTCAACGGTCACTTTGAGTAGATCAATATAAGTGGGTACAGGGCCATCTTTAGTTGAAAGTGAATCGACATATAAAACGCCGCCATATTTAATATCGGTTTCTTTACTAACTTGTTTAGCGGGCTTATCTGAAATAGTACTCTCACTAAAAATAACAGGAATATCATTTGCTCTAACTAAATCAATTAAATGCCTAACTTGCTGAGGGGTGCCTTGTTGCTCGGCATTGATTGGCCAAAGGTAAGCTTCTTTCAAATTATAGTCACGAGCCAAATAACTAAACGCGCCCTCACTGGTGACTAACCAACGTTTAGCTTCAGGAATTTTAGCTAAACGTTCACGTAATGGTGCATCAAGAGCTTTAATTTTAGCAATATAATCGGCTGCGTTTTTATTATAAATATCTGCATTTTTAGGATCGTATTTAACAAACGCCGCACGGATATTTTCAACATAAATTAAAGCCAACGTTGGCGACATCCAAGCATGCGGATTTGGGTTACCTTTATAGCTACCTTCTTGAATTGGCATTGGCTCAATACCCTCTGTCACTACAACCGAAGGTACATCTTTAACGTCTTCAAAAAAACGTTTAAACCAAAGCTCTAAATTAAGGCCATTCCATAACACCAAATCGGCTGAATGCACTTTAGTGATATCTTTCGGAGTGGGATCGTACTCATGAATTTCAGCCCCGACTTTGGTAATTGACTCAACCTCAGCAGCATCACCAGCAACATTTTGCGCAATATCTTGAATAATGGTAAAGGTGGTAACCACTTTAAACTTTTTTCCTACCGCATGGGCAGATTCAGAAAGACCAGCCAAAATAATTAACGAAGTTAAAATAACCTTTAATAACGTTTTGCGGTTTTTAAAAAAAATGAACTTCATTAGCGACTCCTTGCAAACAACACATAATCAAATAACAAAATTCAGTGATAGCGATATAACAATCAAGCAGAGATCTTTTATTTAATTAGTTATAATAATGAAACAGCATTACCGTTTGCAACAGCAATAAAATTAAATGTTAATGAGAATTATTATCATTTGGTGTAATAAAGTCAAATCCTTTTTAAAACTCGCTGTTTCTTGCTTCATTATTGCTATAACGATAGCCTGAATTTATTGTATATAAAACTCAATTAAATAGTAGGTAATTCCGTCTATTTAACTAATAGTTAGCACAAAACAAATAATTAACTAGGTCGCAATAATGTCTCTTTATTGATAATACCTAAAGGTATATTATTGAGCTAATTTTTACTGTTTTACCTATTTCTTAAATCAAGCGAGGCTTAACATGAAATTACGAAAAGTAATGATTATTGGCGTGGGTAATGTTGGATCAACAACAGCTTATACATTGGTTAACCGAGGCATTTGTGAAGAAATCGCACTCGTTGACCTCAATAAAGAGCTAGCCTATGGACATGCGCAAGACTTATTAGATGCCGCCGCTTATCGGCAAAACATGGTTAAAGTTAGCTTGCGTGAATCGACAGATTGCGCTGACATAGATATTGCCATTATCACCGTCACATCAGGCATAGCCCAAAAAAGCCGAGCCGAAGAACTTGCTGGTACATCTAAAATTGTTGCTAGCATTGTACCTAACATGATGAGTAATGGATTTAAAGGCATCTTCTTAATTGCAACCAACCCTTGCGATGCCATCACATATCAAGTCTGGAAACTATCAGGGCTACCTCGTCACCGCGTAATTGGTACAGGGGTATGGCTTGATACGGTACGATTACGTCGATTGTTAGGCGAAAAAATGGACATAGGCCCACAAAGCATTGACGCCTTCATTGTGGGCGAACATGGTGATTCGCAGTTTCCAGTTTGGTCTCATTCATCAGTTTATGGTATTAATTTAAATGATCTAGAAAAAAACAAAATAGATTTTGATGAAGTGGGTAGCCAAGCTCGAAAAATGGGCTTTGAAATAGCGAATCGAAAACACTGTACCGAATACGGTATTGCCAGCACTATCACCGAAATATGCCAACATATATTCACCAACAGCCACCGAGCATTAGCGCTCAGTTGTATTTTAGACGGAGAGTATGGCTATAAAAATGTTGCTATTGGTGTCCCTGCAATTTTAGATCAGCATGGAATCAAAAAAGTGATCAAGCTCGACTTTACCGAAAATGAAAAACAACTCTTTGAAAAAAGCGTAAATATAGTAAAAGGGTATATTGATCAAATTAGATAACTTGCAGTAAAAACATTTTAATACCTACTATTATATATAAAATAGCTGGGAGTGGTTTGGTTTAGGACGTTTTGGTCTTTAAAAAATAAATAGCATCTGAGATAACGCCCGAGTGAAGAATTTTTATGCGAAATCCTATAAAGCCAAGCCACATATTCCTTCTTAAGGTGCTAATCTTACCTAGTTGTTGGTACTTTTAAAGGTACTAAAAAAGCAACCAGCAAAAATATTCCCCAAAACAAGCAACGATAATTTAACTCCTATTATCCATAACAAAACTTTACAAATATTTAACAAAAAAACTAGCGCATTATTAATCAACCGATTATAATTCAATCGCTTTCAAAACAAGAGAGAGCTCATCAGTTAAGCAGTCAGTTGTAAAAAATTCAAATAAAACAAAAAATTACTTGACAGGATAATCGAAATGCGCTACCATGCATGGCATCTGGCATCTGGCATCTGGCCTGCCAAACCTACGCCCTAAATCTTTTTCATTTTCGCTGTAGTCTAAATCAGACTCAGTTCTTATTTGTATCATCTGAATTATCAAAATCATTGCATTTAACGAAGTCGCCATGTTTATCGGCAGTGTTATCACCAAGGCCGAGACACTTATCTTTTCTACCTAAATTGCCGTTGTTTTTTGTGTTGCTACTCTTATTGTCGTATGCGCAGTGTTCTATGGCATTGACGGCAAATACATCAAAGGAAATAGAAGGTAGTGCGCCGTATTTAACGTTCGACGGTGGTCGGACAAAGGTAACAGATGCAGACAGTTTGTTGTCTATAAGATTGCAGGATGGTCGGGTTATCACGCCATCTACTAATCCATCAAGTGCAGCAAATCCGATAAGTTTGCCGTATGTGGGGAGTAACTTAGGTCATATAACAATGGTCGTCCCGTCATCACAGAGTTCAATTAGTATGAATGATTTGGTTGTTCAGGGTAATTGGGAAGATGATGATGGGGATGGACAGGGGGCTAATGGAGTAACGGCTACAGGGAGTATATCGGTATCGTTTACGGATAAAAATGGCAATACCGTTAATCGTAGTGATGCATTAGATATATGTAATGCTCCTTATAGGGTAAGGTTAATAAGTACAGGAGGAAGTTTAACTACCCAGTATGGGGTGCCAAGGAGTAGTAATTTCGGTGGAGCTATGGTGGATTATTATATCAATCCGTATAACACTGTTGCTCGAGTTTGTTACGCAAGGCCGAATTTGTTAATGGGGGGTACTACTAACATCGTTTCTAATGATAATCCTCGCTACGCAGGTCCAGCTAACATATGGAGTCCCGTTAGGGGTTTTTTAGTTCAGTCAACAAGTCCATCATCTTACAACCGAAACTTTCCGACAACGGGTGCTGATGGATTGTATTTTGATTTAGACATAGGTGGAGTAGATGGAAGTCAGTTGACGTGGTCTGTTGTCACGAATGGTAGTATAAGAGCAACGGTAAGTTGGACAAAGCCGCGTTCTGGTGCATTCACAGACCCACATGGAAATATTCTACAAGCCGATGAATGGATTAGAGATAAATCCAGTTATGTAACACGGGTAACGTTAAGCGGTCCTAGGGCGGATAGAACTCAGTTACAGTCAGCTACTCCTAATCCATTGATTGTGCCATCTTTGCCACAGACGTTTGAGTTAGTCGGTAGGGATAGTCGTGGTCATGAGGTGAGGTATGGATTTGTCTTAAAGCAGTGGTTTGTCCATCAAGGGGCTAATAACTATAGCCAGCCTAATCAATCCTCTTGGTGTAGAAGTTTGGGTTATCGTTTGTCAGAGGTTAGGGATTTAACTAATGCGACTTGTTCTGGTTTTAATTCAGGTTCAGCTTGTCGAGCTGCAGTAGGCGCCACGCCGTCGTCTAGTAATAATGTTTACCAACGTCACATAGGTGCTGGGTTTTTCACGGAGTGGGGCAGCATGGGCATCTATGCTGATGCGGACTTCATCCCCGGCAGCTACTGGACGGGCGATGCCTCAGGTGGTAATGGCTTCAATGTCTACTCGGACAGCGGCGCCGTTAACGGGCTCAGCATCAGCAATAGCTCTTACGCTGTTTGCACCGCACCTTAGCTTTTATTTCTTAGTCCTTAAACCTTGGGCTGCGGGGGGGTTATAGTGTAGATAGAGGATAATCTAACAAAGAATAAAGTTCCCGCGTAGTTGGGGCGGACCAGTAAAACTGGGCTTGTGTTGTCGTGGTTAATTACTACAACAACATAAGATCCAAACAACCAAAGCAATAATCGCTTTTAATTCTCAAAAAAGTATTCAATTTTTCATTAAAAATCGGTCAGAAAAGGTATTGATTTTATTGGAATTTTTGGGGGTGTTTTTTAACAAAAAATACCCAATCAAAAATGTAAATCATAAAAAAATAATTTATTTTATTTGTCTTATTCCTGCATCAGAATGTGCCAACAACTAAACTAGGTTATTAGAATATAATATAGTTTTTTGTCGTTTTAATAGATATTTAAAGAAAAATGTTTCAGCCCGCTTTTTATCCAATTGAATCTATCGCGCATATAAACTTTTTACAATCATAGTTTAACTATAGTACGTCTTACGATACTGGGCAATTATTTTAAATAACACAATGATTTTATTTGCGATAATTTATCTAACCTTAACTTGGTCTAATCTATTTAATCAATTCGTGTTTAATTATTAGGAATCTTCTTGAATAAACCTATAAAATTTGATAGTTTACACGAAAGGATTTTTACATTAAAAACTCAAAAAAAGAAGGTAATTGTTATGACAATCAAAGTAGGTATTAATGGATTTGGCCGTATTGGCCGTATTGTTTTCCGTGCTGCTCAAAAACGTTCAGACATTGAAATTGTTGCAATCAACGATTTATTAGATGTTGAATATATGGCTTATATGCTTAAATATGATTCAACTCACGGTCGTTTTGACGGTACAGTTGAAGTTAAAGACGGTAAATTGGTTGTTAACGGTAAAGCAATCCGTGTTACTGCTGAACGCGATCCTGCAAACTTAAAATGGAACGAAGTCGGTGTTGATGTTGTTGCAGAAGCAACTGGTTTATTCTTAACTGACGAAACTGCGCGTAAACACATCCAAGCTGGCGCTAAAAAAGTTGTTTTAACTGGTCCTTCAAAAGATAGCACACCAATGTTTGTTATCGGTGTTAATGATAAAGATTATGCAGGTCAAGATATCGTTTCTAACGCATCATGTACTACTAACTGTTTAGCGCCATTAGCTAAAGTTATCAACGACAACTTTGGTATCGTTGAAGCGTTAATGACTACTGTTCACGCAACTACTGCAACTCAAAAAACTGTTGATGGTCCATCTCATAAAGATTGGCGTGGTGGTCGTGGTGCTGCTCAAAACATCATCCCTTCATCAACTGGTGCTGCTAAAGCAGTAGGTAAAGTTATCCCTGAATTAAATGGTAAATTAACAGGTATGGCTTTCCGTGTTCCTACTCCAGACGTTTCTGTTGTTGACTTAACAGCTCGTTTAGCTAAACCTGCTAAATACGAAGATATCTGTAAAGCAATCAAAGCCGCTGCTGAAGGTCCAATGAAAGGCGTTCTTGGTTATACAGAAGATGATGTTGTTTCTACTGATTTCTTAGGTGAAGTTTGCACATCTGTATTTGATGCTAAAGCCGGTATCCAATTAAGCGATAACTTTGTTAAACTTGTTTCTTGGTATGATAACGAAGTAGGTTATTCAAACAAAGTTCTAGACTTAATTGCGGTTATTTCTAAGAAATAATTAACATTTAGCTTTGTTTAAAGGCGGCCTTAGGGTCGCTTTTTTTATGCATTAAATTATGTAATTTTAGAATATAAAAAACGCCCATTTTCGAATGGGCGTTTTGCTGTATGGAAATGAATTTTTTAAGCTTCAATTATTAGATAACAACAACTTCAGCAGCGGCTGGTCCGCGAGGGCTATCTTGGATAGCGAATTCAACTTGTTGCCCTTCAGCTAAGGTTTTGAAACCGTCACCTGAAATAGCAGAAAAATGAACGAATACATCTTTGCTTCCATCAGCAGGGGTAATAAAACCAAAACCTTTACTTTCATTAAACCATTTCACTTGGCCTGTTTTCTTATTCATTTACTAGACATCCTAACAATAATTAATAATTAGCCTTTCGGCTCGTATGGGTATTAACATTGTATTAATTATGTAGCTCAAAACCATAATCATGTACTCAAGGTTACATTAATTAAGGTGAATCGTTTCCGTAATTTTTTACTATGTTGTTTGCCCATTGCTATTACCGCATAATTTATAATCGAAAGCAAGATGTTAATAACAATTTTTTTTACTTAGAATACAGTTTTTCTTAAATTTTTAGACAGTCACTTATTAATTGATAAAAAGTAAATTGCTGGGTAATTGAATCTTTTAAATTATTTCGAAAGTCGATATATTAGAGGTTGTTGATTTTTTGTATTAATCATAATTTTCTTTACATTTTTCGCCATATCATACGCACCGCTCCGATATAACTTATTTGTACCATTGATAATGGAAAATCAATAGCCCCTATATAAAATAAAAGCCATAAATGGTATTTATGGCTTTGTTGAAGTTTTTTGTTACTTAATTTTATTTATTTTTGGCTCGTTCAAATGACTCAATAATTTCTTTACGGGCTGCTTCAGCATTGTCCCAACCGTCAACTTTAACCCATTTACCTTTTTCTAATGCTTTGTATTGTTCAAAAAAATGTTTGATTTGCGATTTAAGTAATTCAGGCAAATCATCAACATCTTTAATGTGATCATATTCTTTTGATAGTTTGCTGTGAGGCACTGCAACTAGTTTTGCATCTTGACCGGCTTCGTCAGTCATTTTTAATACACCAACAGGGCGGCAGCGAATAACAGAGCCTGGTTGTAATGGGTATGGTGTTGGGACTAATACATCAACTGGATCGCCATCTAATGATAATGTGTGATTAATATAACCGTAGTTGCATGGATAAAACATTGCTGTTGCCATAAAACGGTCAACAAATACAGCGCCGGTGTCTTTATCGACTTCATATTTTATTGGATCTGCGTTAGCTGGAATTTCAATCACAACATAAATATCATCTGGTAATTCTTTACCTGCTGGTACATTTAAAAGTCCCATTTTTGTATCCTCTATCTAAGTTTATATAGTGTTTGTTATTAACAATAAGCGGCACATTATAAAGATTATTCTGTATCGCTCAATTCTTTTAAATATTGAAAAATTTGCCTTGCCGATTTGACGGGTTTATTGGCTTCTTGCTCTTTTTTAGCTAAACGAGCTAAGGTGCGAAGTTGCTGGCGATCGGCTGTTGGATATAAGTCCATAATGGTTTCAGCATCGCCAGTTGTGATCAGGTCATCGCGTAGCTTTTCGAGTTTATGAAATAGGGCAATTTGCTGATTGTGTCGATTTTTCAGTTTATCAAGCGCTTGGCTGATAGGTTCAATGTCACGGCTACGTAACAGTTTACCAATGTATTGAATTTGTCTGCGATATCCTTCTTTTTTTATTTTCTGCGCAAGTTCAATAGCATAAATAAGATCTTCATCCAGAGGGATTTTTTCTAGTTCGTTTTTACTTAAATTGACAAGTTCAATACCTAATTTTTTGAGGGCTTCGGCATCGCGTTTAATTTCACTTTTGCTAACGTAAATGATTTCCTCGTCTTCATTGTCAATAGCAAAGTTGGGTTCTAGGTTTGTCTCTTGATTGTGATTCATATTATTTCTTTTGTTAACTAATATTTAATTCTGGCTTATTATAACGTATCACTAGCAGAATTGTAGAAAATAATAAAATGAGCATTGAACAGAATAAAAAAGAAGCCTTAAAGCAAAAAGAACATTTATCAGCCATTGTCGCTAATGCTATTAATCAAGCAAAATCACGTGTTGATGCTGTTGAGGTATCAATTAATCAATCAACAGGTATTAGTGTAAGCACGCGTCTAGGCGAAACTGAAAATGTTGAGTTTAATAGTGATGGTGCGCTATCTATAACTGTTTATCAAAATCAAAGTAAAGGCAGTGCGTCAACCAATGATTTATCCGAACAGGCTATTTCGCAAACGGTGGATATGGCAATTAATATTATGCAATATACCTCGCCCGATCCTTGTTCTGGTTTAGGGGATGCAAGCCAAATGGCATTTAATCCACCTGATTTAGATTTATTTTACCCAAGTGATTTGAATGTCGATAACGCTATTGAGCAGGCCAAACAAGCCGAGTTAACCGCGCTCAATCATTCAAAATTAATTAATACTGATGGCGGTTATTTTAGTAGTCGCTATGGTGTTTATGTGTACGGTAATAGTTTAGGGATGTTACAAGGTTATTGCGCAAGTTCACATTCACTTTCATGTTCTGTCATTGCTGAACAAGCAGGGCAGATGGAAAGTAATTATGCTTATACTTCATCACGCGATTTTAGTGAGCTAAAATCAGCAAATTGGGTTGGTAGGCAGGCGGCCGACAGAGCGATTTCACATTTAGGCGCTAAGCAACTCCCAACCATGCAAGCACCAGTGCTATTTAGTGCGGAAGTTGCCGTTGGGCTGATTAGGCATTTAGTGGGCGCTATAAGTGGCGGGGCAATTTATCGTAAATCCTCGTTTTTATTAAACAGTGTTGGGCAAACTGTTTTTCCTAACTGGCTAACCATTTATGAAGATCCTCATATTCTAAAAGGTATTGGGTCATCACCTTTTGATAGCGAAGGTACTAAAACAGTTCAACGTAATATTGTTGAGCAAGGTGTGCTGCAGACTTATTTGTTAGGTAACTATTCTGCGCGTAAATTGGGTTTAACATCGACTGGGCATGCAGGTGGAATTCATAATTGGTTTGTATCACCAAGCCAAAATAATGCGGGTTTTGATGATATGCTTAAAAAATTGGATAAAGGTGTTGTTATAACTTCGTTAATGGGGCAAGGTGTTAATAGTGTGACTGGTGATTATTCGCGTGGTGCTACTGGTTTTTGGGTTGAAAATGGTCAAATTCAATATCCAGTTAACGAAATTACCATTGCTGGTAATCTTAAAAATATCTATAAGAACATTGTGGCAATCGGTAATGATATTGAGACAAGAACGAATATCCAATGTGGATCAATTTTGATTGATAATATGAGCATAGCCGGAAAATAAGGATCAGTATGGGCAGATTTTTTCACAGTGCTTTTTTTCAAAAAATAACTTCATGGATGCCAGGGTTAAGCAGTTTATTACAGTATAAACGCGAGTATTTAGGTTTTGACATTAAGGCTGGTCTATCGGTTGCCGCTGTTTCATTACCTGTGTCAATTGCTTATGCTGAATTGACTGGCGTTGGTGCTATAGCTGGACTATATTCGACCATTTTGCCTTTAATTGTGTATGCGCTTTTTGGTTCTTCTAAACAACTGATTGTGGGGCCTGATACGGCTACTTGTGCAGTGGTTGCGGCTGTTGTATTACCGTTAGCGGCAAATGATCCAATATTGCGTTGGCAATTAGTTGTGATATTAACAATCATGATAGGTATTTGGTGTATCATCGCAGGAAAGTTGCATTTAGGAGCCTTGGCCGACTTGCTTAGTCAGCCTATTTTAATTGGTTTACTAAATGGTATTTCAATCACCATTATGGTTGATCAGTTGGCCAAAACATTGGGCTTTAGTTATGATTATTCTTATTTGATTGAGCGAATTGTGTATTTCCCCTTTAAAATACTACAAATCCATATAGGTACTGCACTGGTTTCATTTTTTACGTTATTAATTTTAATTGTTTTAAAGCGTTTAAAGCCTCAATATCCAGCGCCGCTGTTAGCCGTTATTGTGATGACGTTTTTTTCATGGCTGTTTAATTTTGATCACTTTAATATTCGGATTATTGGTAATGTGAGTAGTGATTTTATTCCAGCCGAATCATGGCTTGATTTTGATAAAGGTTTAATGCGTGATTTAGTTGTTCCTTCACTTAATATTGCCATCATCTGTTTTGTGAGCATGATGATAACTGTGCGCAGTTTTGCATCCAAAAATAATTATGAAACAAATGCTGATGTTGAATTTAAAGCATTGGGTATTGCCAATATTGTAGCTGGGTTATCACAAGGTTTTGTGGTTAGTGGTACGTCATCAAGAACCGCTGTGAATGATGCCAATGGGGGGAAAACTCAGCTCGTTTCGATTATTGCCGCAATGTTAATTGGTCTAGTTGTGTTGTTTTTTCTTTCACCTTTACAATTTATTCCAACTTGCGTGTTAGGGGTGATTTTAATTTATTCTTCAATTTCGTTAATCAATTTTCAAACAATTATCCGTTTTTTTAAATTTGATCGGGATGCATTTTATTTAAGTTTGACAACACTTGTATCAGTACTGGTTATCGGTATTATTCCAGGTATGGCGTTAGCAGTATTATTAGGGCTATTTTTGTTTTTACGTCGTGTATTTAGGCCAAACGATCAATTGCTAGGCGTAGATGAAAGTGGTCGAATTCATTCAATAAGCCAAGATGTAAAGCCGCTCAGTAATACCATGATTTATCGATTTAATTCTCCATTGACGTATTTTAATATTGCGTATTTTAAACGAAGAATTATTAGTTATGTTGATGAAGCTCAAGAGCCTATACACTATGTGATTGTTGATGCAATTCCTTGTTTTACTTATAAAGATGTTAGTGTGCTTTCGGGAATTGATGAGTTGGTGAAGTCTTTAAAAGTAAGAAACATTATTCTAATTTTATCCGGTCGACGTAAAACGCTTAAAAACTGGTTTAAAAAAATGAATATTAGGCTTGATGAAGAATATGTTGAGTTCGCTTATGATCTTTATTTTGCGGTTAGATTGGTTCAAAGTAAGGAGCATATGGATAATAAGATTGACGATGAATATGACCAGTTATCATAATGGGTGATTAAATATGACAGATTTGTTTTTTTTATTTATCTAAATATCCCTTGATTTCGATAGATCAGCCAATATTAATATAGACAATACCCTACAAATTTAAGTAGAATACTAGATCTTTCAAATGAAGCATTTTAGTAAACAATTTTAGAGGTAAAAATGGCACGTGTAACTGTTCAAGATGCAGTAGAAAAAATTGGTAATCGCTTTGATCTCGTTATTGTAGCAGCAAGACGCGCTCGTCAACTACAAGTTGAAAATAAATCACCACTGGTTCCGGAAGAAAACGACAAAGAAACGGTTGTTGCTTTGCGTGAAATTGAAGAAGGTCTTGTAAATAAGCAAATTCTTGATGTTGCCGATTTCCAAGCACGCCAAGATGAAGAAGCAGAAGTGCGTGCAACGCTTCATGAGTCGATTCTTCTCGAAAATACGCCATCGTACGAATAAGTTTAGCTTGACAGGAATTGCTTATGCAATATTTTGATAGCTTAAAAGAGCTTGTAGCATCTTATCTTCCTCCTAAACAAGTCGAATTGATACAAGATGCTTATCTTTTTGCTAAAAATGCTCATGAAGGGCAATTCCGATGTAGTGGTGAACCTTATATCACTCACCCTGTTGCAGTGGCAACAAATTTAGCTGAAATGCGGCTTGATTATGAAACCATTATTGCCGCACTTTTACATGACACTATTGAAGATACTCCAGTCACTTTTCAAGATATTACAAACAAATTTGGTAATCATGTCGCCGTTTTAGTAGAAGGTGTCTCTAAACTTGATAAATTAAAATTCCGTAACAGACAAGAGGCACAAGCCGAAAATTTTCGAAAAATGGTGCTCGCCATGACCGAAGATGTGCGCGTTATTTTAATTAAACTTGCCGATCGTACTCATAATATGCGCACATTGGAGGCTTTAAGGCCTGACAAACGCCGCCGCATTGCTAAAGAAACTCTCGAAATTTATGCTCCTTTGGCTCATCGTTTAGGTATTCATCATATTAAAACTGAACTTGAGATTTTGGGCTTTACAGCAATGCATCCTAATCGCGCTAAAGTGATTGAAAAAGTGGTTAAAACAGCGCGTAATACCCGAAAAGAGCTTATTCAACAGATTTTGTCTGAAATAAAACAGCGATTACTCGATGCTTATATTGATGCAAAAGTGACAGGTATTGAAAAAAATATTTATGTGATTTATCAAAAGATGAAACTGCGCGAGCAGCAGTTTCATTCCATTATGGATATTTACACTTTTAGAATTGTGGTTAAAGATGTGGATGCCTGCTATCGTGCGCTTGGGCTGGTACATAATTTATATAAACCACGGCTTAATCGCTTTAAAGACTATATAGCAATTCCTAAAGCGAATGGTTACCAGTCGTTACATTCATCGTTAATTGGTCCACACGGAACCCCCGTTGAAGTGCAAATTCGTACAGAAGATATGGATCAAATGGCCGAAATGGGCGTTGCTGCGCATTGGGTATATAACGAAACTGACGAATTAAACAATACTACAACGCAAATTAAAGCACAGCGTTGGATGCAAAGCCTGCTAGAACTACAACAAAGTGTAGGGAACTCTTTTGAATTTATCGAAAACGTAAAATCAGACTTATTTCCTAAAGAGATTTACGTTTTTACTCCTAAAGGCCGTATTGTTCAGTTACCTGAAGGGGCGACTGCGGTTGATCTTGCTTATGCGGTTCATTCAGATATTGGTTATCAATGTATTGGCGCGATTGTTGATCGTAAACCTTATCCACTATCACAGCCATTAAGCAGTGGGCAGACGGTCGAAATTATTACCTCACCAGAAGGGCGACCTAATGCCAATTGGCTGAATTTTGTAGTGAGTGCTAAAGCAAAGTTGCGTATTCGTCATGCGCTAAAAACACTTAAACGTGAAGATGCCATTGAACTAGGCCGACGTTTACTTAATCTTTCGTTAGTTAAATCTGGCGGTATTAGTGGGCTATCATCGAGTCAAAAAGCTCGAGCGGTTGAATTAGCACAATTACCCACTTTTGATGACGTCTTAGCCGAAATAGGGCTAGGCAATATTATGAGTCATTTTATTGCTAAAGGTTTAGAGCATAAATCGCTGTTACAAAGTAAATCAGAGCAAAATAAAACACTTGTTATTACTGGTAGCGAAGGCGTTTTGGTGACATTTTCTAAGTGCTGTCATCCTATTCCCAATGATCCTATTGTTGGGCATGTTAGCCCTGAAAAGGGACTGACAGTGCATCATGAATCTTGTCGCAATATTACTGGTTATCAAAATAACCCAGAAAAATACATCTCGCTCAAATGGGCACCAGATATTTCTCAACGCTTTGTTGCTGAAATTTGGGTCGATATTTTAAATACTCAAGGTTCTTTAGCTCATATTCTTTCGATTATTAATGATGACAATACTCATTTGCAATGGCTAAATACTGAAGAAAAAGATAGGCAAATTTATACTGTTATCTTACAGATAGAAGTAAACAATACTCAACAACTTAATGAATTAATTCGTAAAATATCACTTCAACCTGATGTAGTAAGTGTTATACGAAATATAAATTAGTCATTATGATAAATCGTTTTCTAGACCATTTGCCATTAATAAAATTAATGGGGATTGGTGCAAGTTTAGAAAAAAAATTCAATACATTAGGTATTTATACCGCCAAAGATCTGCTATTGCATTTCCCTTTACGCTATGAAGATCGCACTTCGTCTTGTGCTATTGGTGATGCCGTTATCGGTGAATTTACGACAATCGAAGGTGTGATTGTCAAAAGCGAAGTGACATTTAGCCGTCGGAAAATGCTCGTTTGCTATGTTCAAGACCATTCAGGCATTGCTTTATTACGATTTATGCATTTTACTGCGGGTATGAAAGCTTCGTTAATAAAAGGAAAATGGGTCAGTGCTTATGGTGAAATAAAACGCGGAAAAAACCACCTTGAAATTATTCATCCTCAATTTAAACTTAAAACCAATCGGGATGATAAAAATACCACTTTAAATGATGATCAAGAAAAATATACGCCTATTTATTCAACCACCTATGGATTATCTCAAACAGTGATTCGACGGTCGATTATGACGGCATTATTGTTTTTGAAAAATAATCCTCCAGACGAAATTTTACCACCACAACTAGCTTGTCATTTTTTGTCAGCATTAGATTGTTTAAATACTATTCATAACCCACCGATTGATACCCAAATAGCGCAGTTAGAATCGGGAGAACACCCTGCGATTAAACGATTTATCTTTGAAGAATTGCTTGCGTATCATTTGAGTATGTTGATGATAAAAAAACATAACCAAAACCAGCAATCGCATCAATTTTTTCCAAATCAACGCTTGATTAAACCGTTTTTATCATCATTGCTCTTTACCCCAACTCGTGCTCAACAACGAGTTGTGCAAGATATTTATCAAGATATGACCAAACCTGTGCCGATGATGCGATTAGTTCAAGGTGATGTGGGCTCTGGCAAAACATTAGTTGCTGCATTAGCGGCATTAAATGCGATTGAAAACGGTAACCAAGTGGTGTTAATGGCGCCGACTGAAATATTAGCAGAACAGCATTATCACAATTTTAAACAATGGTTTGATCCACTAGGTATTTCTGTTGATTGGCTATCAGGGAGTTTAACAGCCAAAAATAAGCGACAGCGTTATGAGCGTATTTTAAATGGTGAAATTACCATGTTAATTGGAACGCATGCGGTATTTGTCGATAAAGTGCAATTTAATTCATTAGGTTTGGTTATTATTGATGAACAGCATCGTTTTGGTGTTAATCAGCGCTTAAGTCTTTGGGAAAAAGGCATTAAAGATCATCTTTATCCACATCAATTAATTATGACCGCAACGCCTATTCCCAGAACATTAGCCATGACAGTTTATGCCGATCTCGATGTTTCAGTTATTGATGAACTACCACCGGGACGAACGCCGATTACCACAGTTGTTATACCTAATACTCGCCGTGATGAGATCATTGAACGTGTAAATCAGGCTTGTTTAGATAATCGTCAAGTATATTGGGTATGTACTTTGGTTGAAGAGTCCGAAACGCTTGATGCGCAAGCGGCTGAAATGTTGGTTGCTGAATTACAAGCGCGTTTACCTCATTTAAGCATTGCGTTAGTGCATGGCAAAATGAAATCTGATTTAAAACAATCCGTCATGCAAGACTTTAAAGCCGGAAAAATTCAATTGCTTGTTGCCACAACGGTCATTGAGGTCGGTGTTGATGTACCTAACGCTAGTTTAATGATTATCGAAAATGCAGAACGATTAGGTTTGGCCCAATTGCATCAGTTGCGTGGACGAGTCGGACGTGGTTCGGCGGTGTCTCATTGTGTGTTGATGTATCAAGCACCTTTAAGCAAAATTGCCCAAGCACGTATGAAGGTAATGCGTGAAAGTAATGATGGTTTTGTTATTGCTCAAAAAGATCTTGAACTTCGAGGTGGTGGTGAAATTTTAGGAACACGGCAAATGGGAATGGCTAATTTTAAAGTGGTTGATCTGATTCGCGACCAGCATTTGATTAGCGAAGTACAGCAAGCCTCTTATGATATCCAAAAAAACTACCCACAAAGCGCAGTGCAATTAGTTGATTGCTGGCTACCAAATCGTGAAAAATATATTAATGCGTAATCTTTAATGTGTTGATTTTAAATTATTATCAATCCAACTCATTGCTATAAAACAGTTAATTACTCAATTGTTTATTACTTGGTAAATTGATGTATGGCTTTAATCTTAAATTTTTAACTTTATAAGTTTACCCATTTTTATATCTGTTTGGTTAGCCATGATTATTTGCGCTTTGCACTGCAATGGCTATCGTGTAATATAGATAGCATCATAAAAAATGAAAAGAATTGCGAAGGTTGTATGAAATTAACTATAAAATCACTCTCTATCTTTTTCGTTACTTTGGCATTGGTGGGATGTGGATTAAAGGGCCCACTTTATCATCCAGTTGAAAAGGCACAAACGCAACAAATCCAACTAACAAAAACTGCCTCAATTCAATCCGATATATTGATTAAAATTGCATAATGGAATAAAGCGATGGATTTTTTAAATTATCAACATGATCATTTATTTGCAAATCAAATAGCGATAGCCGATCTTGCAAAGCAGTATGGTACCCCGTTATATGTTTATTCGGCTGATCACATAAGTAAACAGTTTTTAGCCTATGAACAAGCTTTGATCAATAATAAGCATTTAGTCTGTTATGCGGTTAAAGCTAATAGTAATTTAGCTGTTTTAAGTTTACTGGCAAAACTGGGGGCTGGTTTTGATATTGTTTCACAAGGCGAGTTAGAACGAGTATTAAAAGCGGGTGCTGATCCTAAAAAAATCGTCTTTTCTGGTGTTGCTAAATCAGTCGTTGAAATTGAACGTGCGCTTGAAGTCGGTATTAAATGCTTTAATGTTGAGTCTGAAGCTGAATTGTATCGAATTAATGAAGTTGCCAAACGATTAAATAAAACTGCACCGATTTCATTAAGAATCAATCCTGATGTAGATGCTAAAACACATCCTTATATTTCAACAGGTTTACGCGAAAATAAATTTGGGATTAGCTACGAGTTAGCTTTAGATGTTTACCGAAAGGCACGATCATTAGCCAATATTAATATTGTTGGTATTGATTGTCATATTGGTTCACAATTAACTCAATTATCGCCATTTCTTGATGCTGCCGATCGTATTCTTGCCTTAGTAGATAAATTGCAATCAGATAACATTATTATTGAACATATCGATTTAGGCGGCGGTTTAGGTGTTTGCTATGATAGTGAACAACCTCCGACAGCATCGCAACTTGTGACTGAGTTGAAAAATAAATTAATTAATTATCCCGATATTGAAATTTTGTTTGAGCCAGGACGATCTATTGTTGCTAATTCAGGTGTATTAATTACTAAAGTAGAATATACCAAACACCAAGATGATAACCATTTTGCGATTGTTGATGCGGGGATGAATGACTTGATCCGTCCAGCACTTTACGATGCTTGGATGAATATATTGCCCGAAAAACAACCACAAGCTGGCGATGAATCTTTTGTATACAATGTCGTTGGGCCAATATGTGAATCAAGCGATGTATTGGCTTATCAGCGCAAGCTTTCGGTTAAGCAGGATGATTTATTGGTCATTTGTAGTGCTGGAGCTTATGGCTTTAGTATGGCATCAAATTACAATAGCCATCCAAGACCTGCTGAAGTGATGCTTATTGATGAACAACAGCATAAATTAATCCGTGAGCGTGAATCTTTCGAAGATTTATGGCGCGGTGAAGTGGTTTTATAATCTGGATAAATTGTATTGCTTAATGATAATCACATTTCAGATTTAAGTGGATGCTGTTTAACATTTAAAGCTAGAAACAAAAAAGAAAATAAATAATAACCTGTTACAGTAGAAGGTAAACTAACGATGAACTTTTCAAAAATGCATGGACTCGGAAATGATTTTATGGTTATTGATGCAGTGACGCAAAATGTTCATCTCTCGACTGAAATGATTAAACGAATGGCAGATAGGTATACAGGCGTTGGATTTGATCAGCTCCTTATAGTAGAACCGCCTTATGTGCCAGAGAGTGATTTCCATTATCGTATTTTTAATTCCGATGGTTCTGAGGTTGAGCAATGTGGTAATGGAGCGCGTTGTTTTGCGCGTTTTGTTCGTTTAAAAGGATTGAGTCGAAAACGCGTATTAAAAGTCAGCACCATGAAAGGTAATATTGTTTTAACCGTCAATGACGATGATACAGTACGTGTGAATATGGGAGTGCCTATTTTTGAACCGAATAAAATTCCTTTCAAGGCTATTAAAGAAGAAAAAACCTATATCATTCGAGCTCAAGAACAGACTGTATTATGTGGTGTTGCATCTATGGGCAATCCTCACTGTGTGATTCAAGTTGATAATATTGTAACGGCAGAAGTTGCAACGCTTGGTCCACTATTAGAACAACATGAACGTTTTCCTGAACGCGCCAATATTGGTTTTATGCATATTATTGATCGCAATAATATTAACTTACGAGTATTTGAACGCGGAGTTGGCGAAACACAAGCTTGTGGTACAGGTGCCTGTGCAGCTGTTGCAGTTGGTATCAATCAAGGGTTATTAAATCAAAGTGTTAATGTTAATTTGCCTGGAGGTAAATTATTGATTGAATGGAAAGGTGGCAATCAACCACTTTATATGACAGGGCCGGCTACACATGTGTATGATGGTTTTATTGCGACTTAACTTTAATATCATCACCAATAAATGTTAGCATTTGTTAATAAAAAATGACAAGGCAAAAATTGTTCAGGAAAGGTATTGATTTTATTAAAGTTTTTATTTGTGTCTTCAACGCATTAAACAAAGCCCAAAAGTAATAGAAACATAACACAATAATACAGTAGACGTTAATATGGTTGGTAAAAATACACGAAACTTAAGAGCAAAAAAAGCTCGACAACAGTGTTCATCAGTAAAATTAAATGACGAAATTGTGATTCAATATCTTATTGATAATCCTGATTTTTTTATACGAAATGCACGGTATGTTGAGAGTATGCGAGTACCTCATCCTGTGCGAGGGATTATTTCATTACCTGAATGGAACATGGCCCGTCAGCGCAACAAAATTAATCAATTAGAATGCGAGATTTCATTATTGATGGAACATGCCAGTGCTAACGAGCTGTTGTTTAGCCAACTGATGGATCTGCAAATTGAATTGATTAAAGCTCAGGATCTAAGCGAATTAATTGTATTATTAAACACGTGGGCAAAATCGTTAGGGCTTAGCGGTGCCTATTTATATCTTTTTGACGATAAATGGCTACTTAAGGCACCGTCAAATTATCTTCACTTAGCTTTAAATTCATCACAATTTGATTTTATTCGTGTTAGACATTTACAGTATAGCCAACAATATTTAGGCACACTAAATTCAACTGAACTTGATTTTTTATTACCTGAACATGGCTATGTTGGATCGGTAGCTTTATCTTTATTAGGGCAATTTGGTGATTTGGGGCTGTTAATGTTTACTAGCGCTAATCCAGAACATTATCAAGCCGGACAAGGTACATTGTTACTTGAAAAAATGAGTGAAATTTTACCTATTTTAATTAGCCGATGGATTATGCGGAAAAGATAAGGAAATGTCATGGTTCAGCCTAATGAAAATAGTAATGCTACATTAACTTTGCCTGTTGATCAGTTTTTGAATTATTTAAAGTCAGAAAAACAGCTCAGTTTAAATACTCAAATAAATTATCGACGTCAGCTTTATGCGCTTATTTCATTGGCAAAAGAGGCTGAAATTTCAACGTGGCAAGATCTAGATTCGTCGGCTGTAAGGGTGTTAATTAGTCGCAGTAAACAAACAGGATTACAAGCAAGAAGCTTATCATTAAGGCTATCGGCTTTGCGTAGTTTTTGTGATTGGATGGTAAAAAATGAGCGTCTTACAGCTAACCCTGCTCGCGGAGTGTTAAATCCAAAATTAGGTCAGCATTTACCTAAAAATATTGATATTGACGAGATTAATAAGTTGCTTGATATCAATTATAACGATCCACTTTCAGTCCGTGATAGAGCAATGCTTGAAATCATGTATGGGTCAGGATTGCGCCTTTCTGAATTAGTTAGCCTTGATTGCCGGAAATTAAATCTTACCGATGGCGAAATTCGCGTAATGGGTAAGGGTAATAAAGAACGAAAACTGCCGTTAGGTCGAGAATCTATCAAATGGATTAAACATTGGCTGTCTATGAGAGATTGTCTTGTTCCACAAGACGATGCCTTGTTTATTTCAAAGTTAGGCAGAAGAATTTCACCACGTAATGTTGAAAAACGATTTGCACAGTGGGGCGTTAAACAAGGTTTAAGCAGTCATGTTCATCCTCATAAACTACGCCATTCATTTGCCACACATATGCTTGAATCAAGTCGAGATTTGCGTGCAGTCCAAGAGTTGCTAGGGCATGCTGATTTATCAACGACCCAAGTCTATACTCATTTGGATTTTTCACACCTATCAGAAGTTTATGATTCAGCGCATCCACGAGCAAAAAGAGGAAAATAAATGATGAACTTTTATCGATCTATTAATACGATTAAAGCATTGACTTTCGATCTTGATGATACGTTATATGATAACAGCATGATTGTTGAAAAAGCAGAAGAAGAAATGATCAAAACGCTTCAAGGTTATGAACAATTACGCACGCTAACAATATCGGAATATTTTGCTGAAAAGCACGCTGTGCTTGTGTCTGATCCTGAAATTTATCACGATGTGATTGTTTGGCGAATTCAAACTATCAAATCGTTGTTAAGTAAAACTAACATACCAGTGCAAAAATTTGCAGATGTAATTGATGAATCAATTGCTTGTTTTAATTTTTGGCGACATAAGATTCAAGTTCCAGAATCAACCCATACATTATTAAGCAAATTAGCCACCAAATACCCTTTGGCTGTGATCACTAATGGTAACGTTGATGTTAACCAAATTGGTCTGGGCGATTATTTCCAATTTTCACTACGTGGTGGTGAACACGGGCGTTCAAAACCCTTTCCTGAGATTTTTGAATTGGCCTGTCATAAACTGGCTATTCCATCGCACCATATCTTACATGTGGGCGATAATTTATTGACAGATGTTAATGGTGCCATCAATAACGGTTTTTTAGCTTGTTTCATTAATATTTATGAACGTGATATTTTACAGCTTGATGATGCAAGGTGTGTACCTCACATTGAAATAACTCAATTGCCAGAATTAGATAATCTGTTATAATTTTGCCTTTATCTGCATAAATAGACTGTAAATCCAAGTAAAGGTAAGTTAAGCTTTATTGAGTGTGCGGTATGTTGCGCTTGATGGCTTTGTTATTACCTTTATATTCTATTTGATCACGCTCAACAAAAACATCTCGGAATATGATGAAAATATTAACATTTTCAATATTAATGCTTGTTAGCATTTTTTATTATTAAAATAGGTTCGAATATAATGGAAATGAATAAATCATTATTAAAAGACCTGAATGCAGAACAACAAAATGCTGCCACCACTGATAATCAATACACCATTGTTCTTGCTGGTGCAGGAAGTGGTAAAACTCGGGTTTTAGTTCATCGGATTGCTTGGCTTTGTATTGAAAAGCAGTATTCTTCCGGCTCAATTTTTGCGGTTACTTTTACCAATAAAGCCGCGGCTGAAATGCAAGAACGTATCCAAGCATTAGTTGGTGAAAGTTATTTTAATGGTATGTGGGTAGGTACCTTCCATGGGTTGACTCATCGGTTATTACGCATGTTTTCAGAGCAGGCTAAGCTGCCGCCTAATTTCCAACTGATTGATACCGAAGACCAAGTTCGGCTTATCAAGAGGATTTTTCGCGAACTCAAAATTGATGAAAAACAGTGGTCAGCTAAACAGTGTGCTGCTTTTATTTCTGCTCAAAAAGAAAAAGGGATTCGTGCAGAGGATATTGTTCCTGAAGATCCTAAACAAGTCATGTGGCAAACGATTTATCATGATTACCAAGTTATTTGTGATAAACTCGGTTATCTTGATTTTTCAGAATTAATTCTAAGAACCTATGAACTACTTTGTCGAGACGAAGAAGTCTTGAAGTATTGTCATCATCGTTTTTGTAATATTTTAATCGATGAATTTCAAGATACTAACAAGATTCAGTATCGCTTGTTACAAAAATTAACTGGCAATACTGCTAATGTGATGATTGTCGGTGATGATGATCAATCTATCTATAGTTGGCGTGGTGCCAATGCGGATAATCTTCAATTATTTATCAATGATTATCCTGAAACTGAAATTATTCGATTAGAGCAAAATTATCGTTCAACGAGTAATATTTTAGACGCTGCAAATAAGTTAATAGCGCAAAATACCAAGCGATTGGGTAAAAACTTATGGACAGAAAGTGGCGATGGCGAACAGATTTTGCTTTATGTTGGTTACAACGATGTTGATGAAGCAAGGTTTGTTGCCAATCAAATAAAAAAACGCCATCAAGAAGGTGACAATTACTCAAGTTGCGCTATTTTGTACCGAAGCAATATGCAATCACGTATACTTGAAGATACATTATTACAAGCGGGACTACCTTACCAAATTTATGGCTCTATTCGTTTTTATGAACGACAAGAAGTAAAATTAGCGCTTGCCTATTTACGCCTATTACATGATCACAATAATGATATGGCGTTTGAAGCAGCAATTAATACTCCAACACGTGGTATTGGTAGTATCACGCTAGATAGAGTTAGATCTGTAGCCAAGCAACATGGTATTTCATTGTGGGATGCCTGTTTAACGCTAATCCAAACCAATGCATTGAGCGAAAGACAATGTCTAGGTTTGAGTCGCTTTTTGGACTTGATGGAATTTATTTTTGATAAAGTAGAATCACAACCAATTTACAAGCAACTTGATCTTATTATTAAATTATCGGGCATATTACAGATGTACGAGCAAGAACCCGGTATAAAAGGGCAATCAAGGTTAGAAAATCTTGAAGAGTTGGTATCAGCTGCAGAACAGTTTTACCATTCTGCTGAAAATACCGTTATTGAAGATAGTAAGACGGGTAAACCATTAACTGTTTTAGAGTCTTTTTTAGCTTACACTTCACTAGAAAGCCGAGATTTAGTTAATGAACAAGATTCCGTGCAATTGATGACCCTACATTCAGCTAAAGGGC
Source organism: Gilliamella bombicola (assembly GCF_900094945.1). Lineage (GTDB taxonomy): Bacteria > Pseudomonadota > Gammaproteobacteria > Enterobacterales > Orbaceae > Gilliamella > Gilliamella bombicola. The sequence goes on along the minus strand of NZ_FMAQ01000001.1, from coordinate 12,247 downwards.
TTGAGTTCGATAATGTGTTTATCGTTGGATTAGAAGATGGCATATTCCCAGACCAGCGTTCAGCACAAGATGTCGAAAAACTGGAAGAAGAAAGGCGTCTTGCATATGTCGGTATCACTCGAGCTCGTAAACGCCTAACACTGTCATTAGCAGAGATAAGGCGCTTATATGGTCGTGAAGAGCGTAATTTGCCTTCACGGTTTTTATCCGAATTACCGGTGGATGCATTAAACCAGATCAGCCATCGAGGTGCTATCAAATCGTCTGATCGAAACGAATATCGTGACTATAAAAAAGCTTATCCTAAAAAGGCTCGCCAAATTGATGATGGTTATAAGTTAGGTCGTAAAGTGTTACATAATCGTTTTGGTGAAGGAACCATTGTTTGTATCGATGGTGAAGGTGAGCATAAGCGAGCACAAATAGCTTTTGTCAATGAAGGGGTTAAATGGCTGGTGGTTAAATTAGCAAATCTTACTTTATTATAGCTTTTATTTGTTTAGTTTGTATCATGATGTAATTAAAACGGGAATTAATGGTTAAATTAATTCCCGTTTTTTTGTTTGTGCTATTGGGCTGATTGCTCTACTACTGATTCAGAAAAAATTAGGTCAAATGATTCGTTAGTTCGATTGCAGATCCAATTATCATTAACATAGTCAAAATGATAACCTTGTTTTCGTGTGGCTAGCCAAACCTGCAAAAGTGGCTCTTGAGTATTAACAATGATTTTACTACCATTGGGAAAACTAATAGTAATAACGTTACCATTGGTTTCATAGTCTAAATCAATGTCATGCTCATCAGCATAATCATCCAAAAACAGTTCGATTTTATTAAATAAATGATCAGCAAGCGTATGGAATTGTGTGATATTCATAAAGGTATCATCATGCAAATAAATAATAGAGTGATAGTAGCATAAATGGATATACTCTGCCACAGCAAGGTGGCAAGAGTAAAATAGGGGGTGGATCTAATAATTATTTATTAGCAAGCGGTAAAGAACAAGCAATAACAAATAACTTATATTGTTCGTTGTCTTGAGTTATCGCTACCCAGCGGTTTGGTATTTCAATGGTGTTAACTAATTCGCCATCACCAAAGTTATTTTTGATTGTTCTTAGTTTACCTTTTGCTAACTCCATTTTGTCACAATTGGCATAATAATCAATTTTGATGGAATTATATGGAGTTTCAGTACCATCATCATTTTTTTGTACTAATTCAGGACTGTAATTAGTTACTTCACTAAATACACGAATTCGTTCATTGAAAGGATGCAGCTTGATTGATTGTCTATCTAAAAATGAATAACCAATGATATTATCTTCGGTAGATTTAGAGGTAGGAATAAATTGCTTACCTACTCTAGGATCCTTCAAACTTTCGGCTGCTGTATTTGTTTTAGCTTCGGTGTCGGCTTTTTCTTCAACTGCATGAGCAAATGTTACAAAAGAAAAGAGAATTAAGAATAAACTGAGCTTTTTCATTTAAATATTATCTCCATCTTTTGACGTTGTTTCTGTCGTATTAGTTTGTGGTTGAGATTGTTGTTGCTGTAACTTTTCTTTTTCTGCTTCTTCTTTTTGCTTCTTCTCTTTATATGCTTTAATGCGTTCTTGTTGTTCAGCTTCTTGTTTTTCGATGATTGTTTTTAGATCCGGACGGGCTTCAATAAGGATTTCTTTTTTTAAATCACCTTGGATAGAGCAAAAAACACTACTTTGCTTATCGGTAATGTCTTCTAAATAAAGTGCTTTATTAATGGTACCAAATCTTGGTGCAACACCATCAATGGCATAAAGGTCATCTTGCCATTCGGTTAATTTTGCGTTGAGATCATAAATTTTAGCATTTGCGATATAAACATTGGTGTTGTATGGCAACCAATTAATATTATTTAAAGCGTTTTTAATTTCGTCTTCTTTATTATCAAAAATAAATCCCCAGTACAAATATTGACCAGATAAAGTGGTGGGAATATAGATGCTTTGATAGCCAGTAATTTTTAAACCTCGATACTCCAATGGTTTTTTAAATAGAACTTTGTTTTTATCGTTCTCATGAATAGATTCAACAGGGATATAAGTTACATTATCGGGTGTGGTTGCCAAATCAACGTATTGATTTATTGATTCTTGATGTTTGGCAAGTTGTTCGTAAAACTGATTATCACATTGAAAAAACGTATCGATTACGTTATCTGTTTCGCTTTGTGCATCACTCTTTTGTGCAAAAGACATACAGGAAACAAATGAGGCACAAACAAAAACAGAAATTTTTTTTAAAAGCATGGCGTGTATCCTTTGACCAGTAATTATGCTTATTATTTTGGTTAACTATTGTAAAGTAATGTAAATGTCGATGTCAATATTAATTAACATTATGTAAATTTTCAATAAAAACCATTAGGTGTCCCTCCTTAAAAGATATTTGAACTAAATTGTTGATCGCTTTATTTCGTAAACTAACCTGTCCACCTAACGATAGCGTCTGGTCAATCAAAGGGTACTGAAAGCCAGTGATGGTTAATCCAGTTACTTTGGAAAGTGGCATTAGTGAAATAATATGATCTTTTACATTGGTAATTTTTTGATCATACTTAGCAAAAAAGAAATAGCAATAGTTATCATAAAATGTGATTTGATATTGACGATAATATTGCATTGCGACAGAAATATTTCCTAAAAAGTGATCGCTAGCACGACCACAAGCACCATAAACATCAAATTTTGTCACCCCTTTACTAGCTAAAAATAAAATAGCTTTTTCAAAATCAGTCTTATTTTGGTCGGGCGTGTGAATAATTTGGGTGTTAGGTGGAATTGTTTTGTTAGTATGATAACTGTCTAAATCTCCAATAATAAAATCAGGCTCAATTGTTAATGCCGACAGATAATTATGGTAAGCGCCATCAGTGCAAGCAATGTAGCTATAATTATCTAAATGGTAAACGGTGTGGTGTGGTGGTTCACCGTTAACAAAAAGTAAGGCACTATTTTTCGACATTACACTTTTCCTTTTGCTTATCTTATTGGTTTATCATAAAGCTAATGTATAAGCCATTATGATTGCATCTTCTTGTTTACCATCGGCTGTTGGGTAATAGTTTTTACGAACAGTTATTTGGTTAAACCCCAGAGTTTGGTATAGCTTGATTGCAGGGCTATTTGATTGTCTCACTTCAAGCCAAAGCGTCGAAATTGGACAAGGCGATTTTATAGTTATTAACGTGTCTATCAAATGATTGAGCAAAGCCTTTGCTAGTCCCTGTTTTCTAAAATCGGGATGTATTGCAATATTAAATAAATTGGCTTCATCGGCGACTTGTTGGCAGATACAAAATCCTGCTATTTGGTTATCAATCGTTATTTTAAAATTTAAGTAACGATCACCTTGGTTTGAAAAGAATGTCTGTTTTGACCAGGGGATTGTATGACAGATCTGTTCTAATTCAAAGGCTTTTGTTAAATCATGTTCGGTCAGGGTGGAAATAGTTTTCATATTGACATAATTGTTGCCACAATAGGCGTTTTTGTTGTGGTGTTTTGGCAAGCTGATCTAAGCTAGCGGTTTGAATGGTTAATGGATTTTGCCAAGACTCTTCGGGCTTAACATCAATAAACCAAATCACAGTCTTAATATCATTTGCTGGTACAATGAGTTGGGATGGTGTTAATACTAACACCTGATCTTGAGTAAGGCTAATCGCATTTAATATATCTAAATAGATTTTTTGGGTAGGTTGCTGCTTGGCAACGACAATTAAACGGATCTTATCACTGATATGGGGTGCGATTTCGCCTTTAAAGACATTCGTGTTACGCAAAACATATTGCGTTATATTGCACTGTTTTAGGTACCAATCTTGTTGTGTCATTATTGACTTACTGTTTTTTATTAGAGATTAAAGATAGTTAATTGTATAATCAACGCATCAAATTATAAAGGTTTTTCATTGAGGAAATATGGCAACATCTGCTTTTACTCCAGCAAGTCAAGTGCTTGAACGTCATCAAACATTTTTTAACGATAAAAATGTGATTATAGCTGGTGATATTCAAGATAGCTATCCGGCTATTATGTCGGCAAATCAAGTTAAGATTCATTGCACACAATTTCATACTTATTTGCGTTTAAAAAATAGTGTCCGTGGCAAGAATACTTATTTTTCATTATTGCCAGAAGCAGAACTCTATGCCGGTATGGATACGCTAATTTACTATTGGCCAAAAACAAAAAGCGAAGCGCAGTTTCAACTCTCTTATTTATTGCATAATATGCCAAAAGGCAGTGATATTTTTATCATTGGTGAAAATAGAACAGGTGTAAAAAGCGTGGAAGCGTTATTGAGTGATTTTGGTACAATTCAAAAAATCGACAGTGCAAGGCGTTGTGGTTTATACCACTTTCAGGCGGATAGCCGTTTAGCCTTTAATCTTGATGAGTGGTGGTTAAGTTATCATTTAACTATTGAAAATCAGAATATTGAAATCAAAAGTTTACCCGGTGTGTTTAGCCAAAAAGGGTTAGATGCTGGCAGTGAATTACTCTTAAATGCATTAATGGATCGTACTGATATTATTAAAGGTAATGTATTAGATGTGGGATGTGGTTCTGGCATCTTATCCACGGTGCTAGGTAAATTATACCCTGATATTGCACTAACGTTATCCGATGTAAGCAGTGCAGCAATTGAATCAAGTAAAGCAACATTAAACAGTAACAACGTGAATGCAACCGTTGTGGCGAGTGATGTTTTTTCTAATCTGAATGATAAATATCATTTAATTGTTTCTAATCCACCTTTTCATGATGGCAAAGAGATAAATTACACAGCCGTTAATGCACTAATTAAAGAGGCGAAAAAACACCTAAAATTAAATGGTTATTTGTGCATTGTGGCAAATTCATTTTTACCGTATCAAACCATTTTAGATGAAACATTTAAAAGCGTTGAAGTGATTGCCCAAACGACAAAATTTAAGGTTTATCTAGCAAGTCATTAATAAGCGCAGTTTATTTATTTTATTTAAAAAATAATAAGTTGCAATACATATCACAAGTTTAAAAAAATAGGGCGATGTTATCGCCCTATGTATAAAATTTAAATATTAAAACTTAAACTGATTTCACTATTATTGATATCATATCTCAATTAAGAGAGAGCTTCTTTTAATGCCTGCATTTCATTATAGGTAAAATCACAGCGCGTAAATTCTTGATCAAGAAGAATAGGAACCGAGTTGCTTTCTCCGACTACGGCCAACACATTACATTTATTTCTAATCCTATCACCTATAATGATTGGTCCACCGTTTGAGCTTTTATTAAAATTGGCTGCATATTTAGCATTTATTCCTTGTGCATTGTTTGCACGATATAAAGCTGTTATTGTTTTACCATAAGAAACTAATTTAACTGGCACAATAACAGGTGTTAATTTTTGCCCGTTAATTTCCTTGATAACTTTTGTCATTTTATGTGTTCTTAAAAAACATCCTAAACTCATCCATGCAACCAACAACAAAGCAATAATAAGACCAGTTGTAGCCACAAATACAGTTCGCATATTCTCAATAGCTAAGTCGATTGTTACGAGTGATGGATCATCGGCAGAAGCTATAGTTACAACTTGATAATTTCCTTTTTTCCCTCCAATGAAAGTATAATCACGCTTAATAACTTGTCCTGTATCAGTGGTAATTTTCACTGAACAGTTATCAACCGCACGTTTTGCACGACATGTTCCTTCTACATCATAGTTAACCACAACTGGATTCCGTGATATTCTATAATCATCAATTAATCCAGGATAATTTCTTATGCCAAGAAATATAGCTAACACAAAGAGAATTATTGCCGCAAGTAATCTTCTTATTTGATGAAATGAGCCTTCTTGCTTTAGTTTCATAACTTTTAAAGGGCGAGTTGGAAATACTTCTACTAATTTATTCATCGATCCCATTTTATAAATATACTCCTTATTAAAATAAAAATTTCATGTCTAAAGGCTAAAATTTTGAATTTAAAAGCTAATTTATTATTTTTTTTATTAAATTCGATTAAATTTTATCATAATATTTATTTTGTAGGAATCACTAGCGTTGTTTACAGTAATTTGGAAAACGACTTCAGATTAAATAACCCTAGAAAACTGCTGTTGCCTAGCCATTTTTCGCATATAAATATCAAAGCACATACAAATATTGCGTATCAGTAAATGCCCTTTAGGTTGAACTTTAATTATCTTGTCATTTACTGTAACTAACCCATCTTGTTGCAATGGAGCGAGTAGTTTTAAGTCCTCAGCAAAATAGTTATCGAACTGGATATGAAATTGTTCTTCTATTGCTTTTTTATCTAAATAAAAGTGGCAAATGAGTTGCTTGATTACATCACGACGAATAATATCATCACGATTTAAGGTGAATCCTTTCCATAATCCATGACCTTTTTGTTCAACTTGCGTTTGATAAGATCTAAGATCTTTTTGGTTTTGCGCATAACTATCACCTAACATACTAATGGCTGACACACCCAGCCCAAGTAAATCTGCATCTCCTTGCGTTGTGTAACCCTGAAAATTACGGTGCAATTGATTCTCTTGTTGGGCAATTGCTAATTCATCAGTAGGTTTGGCAAAATGATCCATGCCGATAAATTGATATCCTGCTTCGGTTAGTTTTTGAATACTTGTGTATAAAATCTGTAATTTTTGATTAGCATTAGGTAAATCTGCATCTTTAATTTTACGCTGTGCTGCAAAACGGCTAGGCAAGTGGGCATAATTAAATACACTTAAACGATCGGGCGAAATATCAATCACTTTATTGAGCGTTTCGGTAAAACTAGTAACTGTTTGTTTCGGTAAGCCATAAATGAGATCTAAACTAATTGAGTCAAAATTATTTTTGCGAGCTTGATTAATAAGAGAACGTATTAATGTTTCATCTTGCTCGCGATTAATTAGATTTTGAATTTCATGATTAAAATCTTGAATTCCCATGCTTAATCGATTAAACCCAACGTGAGCTAAATGATCAATAGTTTGTGGGGTAATTTCTCGCGGATCGATTTCGATCGAAAGTTCAGCGTTATCGGCAAAATTGAAATGCTTTTTTAGCGAAGTTATTAGTCGAGTGATTTCATCATTAGTTAAAAAAGTTGGCGTACCGCCACCCCAGTGCATTTGGGTTACTGTGCGATTGTTAAACAATTTGGCACGTTTGGCAATTTCAATATCTAAAATATCTAAATATTTGGTGACTTTTTGCGTTTGGCGAGTAATAAGCTTATTACAACCACAAAAATAACAAAGTTTATGGCAAAACGGAATATGCACATAAAGCGATAATGACTTTGTTGGGTAACGTGCTGCTGCCGATAAAAAATCCTGCTCATTAAAGTTTTCATTAAATTCAAGTGCAGTAGGGTAAGAGGTATATCTTGGACCAGAATAGTTATATTTTTCAATTAACGCCTGATCCCATAATTGCATATTAGTCATGCTGTTGCTTCCGTTTAGAGCTATGTTTAATGTTGTTATTTTTGTGAATTTTTAATTGTTGTTTTTGTTGGTTTCTAATTTTTGTTTTAATTTTGATTCGATTGGTTTTATTTAAATATAACAATGTGCAGACTAATAACCCAAAATATAAACTTAACATAATTAATATTGGCATTATGATTCGCTCGCTTTTAAGTTATCAACGGATTGTATAAAAAATAATAGTTTCTAATTTTAAATTATGAGCAGAAATTAAATGACTAGGATCTTATTTCTGCTTGCATTGAGAAGATACTAATAAGTACTAATGACAGTTATCCCTTATTAGTTTCGTTTTAATAAACTAACAATATCTTCTTTCTTTTCTTCTTCATCTTCAAAATCATCATCAGTATAACCGAGCTCTTGCATTAACTCATCAATACGATTTAATTTGCTATCAAGATAAGTTTGTTGATCTTTAGTGAGTTTGGCATTTTGCTCTACTAAATCCAGTAACATATCTAGTTTTGGGTCGTTCTCTAATTGTTCTAATTCTTGTTGTGGCGATAAAACTGTTTTAGCCGGTTTCGGTTGTTTAACCGGTTTTATTGCATTGCTAGCACTTTCAACAACTAATGAAATCGGTTTTTTACTGCCAATGCGTGGATCTTTGCTTTTGTTTGTCGAATTTTTATTTTTGTTATCATCTTGATTATTAAAGCGAGAGCCACTTGGTAAGCCTTTGTGCTTACGTTTGCGCTTTAGCTCACGAGACTCTTCATTAATCTCTTGACGGCTTTTTTTAGTTTTTTGTTTCGATTTATTCTTTAACATACAATCTCTGTTTAATATTAGGGTTAATCATTTAACCAGCGTATTTTATCAGTAAGTCTTAAAGATAGCTATGATGAAGCAGTCATGCTAATTTAAGATTGTAAAAAAAGAGATTTATGTATAATCTGGGCCCAATAAATTTGTCAGATCGAATTAGAGAACAAAATAAAATGAAAAATCATTTGAGCCCTTATATGCAATTTAACCGTCAAGAATGGGCAAGTTTGCGTAACGCAGTACCGATGACGTTAACCCCTGACGAGTTAACTTCTTTACAAGGCATTAATGAAGACTTATCTATGGATGAAGTCAGTGACATCTATTTACCTTTATCAAGATTACTTAATTATTATATTAGTAACAGCTTTAGCCGGCAGGCGGTACTGTCTAAGTTTTTAGGCAAAAGTCACAAAATCCCTTATATCATTGGTATTGCCGGTAGCGTTGCAGTAGGCAAAAGCACAACTGCACGGGTATTGCAGGCATTGTTAACGCGTTGGCCAGAGCATCGTAAAGTAGCGTTAGTGACAACCGATGGGTTTTTATACCCCAATAAATGCCTTGAAGAGCGTGGGATAATGAACAAAAAAGGCTTTCCACAATCATATGATATTAAAAAACTGATCAATTTTGTTGCGGATATAAAATCAGGACAAGCAAACGTTAAAGCACCAGTGTATTCTCATCTAGTTTATGATATTGTCGAAGGTGAAGAAATGGTGATTGATAGTCCAGATATTTTGATTCTTGAAGGATTAAATGTACTACAAAGCACCTTGAATTATCCGCAAGCAAATAACCGTGTTTTTGTCTCTGATTATGTCGATTTCTCGATTTATGTGGATGCCGAGGTTTCGTTATTACATGATTGGTATGTGAACCGCTTTTTAAAATTTAGAGCCGGTGCATTTAGTGACCCCAACTCTTACTTTAACCACTACTCAAAACTGCCAGAACAAGAGGCCGTCAACATTGCTAATCGCCTTTGGCGTGAAATTAATGAGTTAAATTTGGTTGAAAACATCTTACCTACAAGAGAAAGGGCGAGTTTAATCCTGACTAAAGGTAAAAATCACAAAGTTGATTTGGTTCAATTAAGAAAATAGGGTAAAAGGGGGGAAATTGATATGAAATCAGTAATTCTAGTCATGACTAAAGTAACCATTATTACTTTGGCGAGTTTATTTTCGCTTGGTGCTTATGCTTCAGAACATTCTGAAGGATTAACGTGTGAAAGCAAAAAACAAACTATTGAAACACAGATTGATTATGCCAAAAAAAATAATAATTCTCACCAAGTTCAAGGGCTTGAAAAGGCATTACATGATGTCAATAATTATTGTTCAAATGATAAATTAGAAGAAAAATATAATAAAAAAATTCAAGAAAAGACAGATAAAGTTGTCGAAAGAACCCAAGAATTGAATCAGGCAAAAACAAAAGGTAATGAGCACAAAATTGCCAAACAACAAGCCAAATTAGCCGATGCCGAAAAAGAACTCAATGAAGCTAAAGCTGAATTAGCTAAATTTTATCAAGAATTAAAATTAAGATAAGCAGTAACAGATAGATTATTTACCCACTTTGCTTGCTTTTCCACCGTGTTTTTATCATTAACACTATCAATGGTTATTGTTGATGGTGTTAGTTTGATATTTTGTATTCTTTACCACACTAGACTTTTTTATTTAAAAAGAGTATGGTGTGCGGCTTGTTACGTGGTTCGTAAACCTCCCACGCTAAAAAACTAAGGAACATCATGAATAAAATTACACTACTAGGCGATCAGTCTGTTCGCTATCCTACAACCTATTGTCCTGAAATACTCGAAACGTTCGATAATAAACATCCGAACAACGACTATTTTGTTAAATTTAATTGCCCAGAGTTCACTAGCCTTTGCCCTATCACTGGTCAACCTGATTTTGCGACGATTTATATTTCGTACGTACCCAATATCAAAATGGTCGAAAGTAAATCGCTAAAACTCTACCTATTTAGCTTTCGTAATCATGGTGATTATCACGAAGATTGCATTAATATCATCATGAAAGATCTGATTAAATTAATGGATCCTAAATATATTGAAGTTTGGGGCAAATTTACACCACGCGGTGGCATTTCGATTGATCCTTACGCCAACTATGGCAAATCAGGTACTCATTGGCAACAAGTTGCGGCTAATCGATTAGCTAATCACGATATGTATCCAGAAAAAGTGGATAATCGCTAATTTATAATCCATCCAAACAGGAACTTTTAATGCAGACTCGTAAAGCACTCGTTATATTTTCTGGCGGGCAAGACTCAACTACCTGCTTACTGCAAGCCATTGCCGATTATGGACGTGAAAACGTTCAGGCAATCAGCTTTCATTATGGTCAACGTCATGCAATTGAGCTTGAAAAAGCCAAATGGATCGCCAAAGATTTAGGTATAAAGCAAACTGTCATTGATACATCAGTTATCAAACAAACCACAAATAATGCGCTCATCGACGACTCACAAGAAATTCAAGCGGCTCAAGATGGCGATTATCCTAATACCTTTGTGGATGGGCGTAACATGCTCTTTTTACTTTTAGCTGGCTGCCATGCCAAACAGCAGGGCATTGCTGACATTATTATTGGTGTTTGTGAAACCGACTTTAGCGGCTATCCAGATTGTCGTGATATCTTTATTAAATCAATGAATGTATCGATGAATTTAGCCATGGACTATGCGTTTAATCTTATTACACCACTGATGTATTTAACCAAAGCACAAACGTGGGAAATGGCCGATAAACTGGGTTATCTTGATTATGTCCAACAACATACCCACACCTGTTATTACGGGGTTGATGGGGGATGTGGCAAGTGTCCTAGTTGTTTGCTGCGCGATAAGGGCTTGCAAGAATATATGGCTAGGGCTAGATAGATTTATTAATAACTGGGTTCTCTCACCCCATTAAAAAGGAAAAAAGATGTACTTACAGAATCATTTCGAATCGATAGAAAAAAACTTTACCCGTGGGCAACAGCAAAAAGCGCTTTACTGGTTGGCTTTTTTTCATATTTTAGTTATTGCTTCAAGCAATTATTTAGTCCAAATCCCATTTGATATTTTTGGTTTTCACACCACATGGGGGGCTTTCACTTTTCCATTTATCTTTTTAACCACCGATTTAACCATTCGAATTTATGGTGCAAGTTTGGCAAGAAAGATCATTTTTGTGGTGATGATCCCCGCATTGCTATTTTCATACCTTATTTCGGTGCTATTTTTTGAGACACATTGGGTTGGCTTTTCGGCATTGACCGAATTTAATAGCTTTGTATTTCGAATAGCGCTAGCCAGTTTTGCTGCTTATCTAGTTGGGCAATTGATGGATATCACTGTTTTTAACTATTTAAGAAAAAATAAATCATGGTGGGTGGCACCAACTGCATCAGCAATCTTTGGTAATGGTATTGATACTATTGTCTTTTTTGCTATCGCATTTTATCAAAGTAGCGATGAATTTATGGCAAATCATTGGACCGAAATTTCGTTAATGGACTATAGTTTTAAAATTCTAATTTGTGGGCTATTCTTTTTGCCACTTTACGGAATGATTTTAAATTTTATCCTAAAAAAATTAGTCTCAGCGCCTAAAAATAATTGATTATTAAACTCTAAAATTTATTGTCTCACCTTAACAAACATAAAGCTCATTATTATTTTGGTGAGTTTTATGTTTAATACTAAAAAATCACTCTTTATAATCAATTGTTTTTTAATGATCTATCTCAACTATTATTATAAAAAAACACACTAATATTTCACAACACTCAAAGGTCAAGATAGCCCTTTATCTGGTATCTGAATGCACCGAATCGGAAACACAAATTTGTCTGGAACAAATTTGAACATCTGAGCACAGCGAAGATGGCCTCG
>NZ_FMAQ01000008.1 GCF_900094945.1 Gilliamella bombicola | reverse complement strand
TTTTTTGTTAAAAATTTGTAAAGTTTTGTTAAAGGATGAGTCAGCTTATGCTTGTATGCTTTGGGGAATAGTTTTGGGTGGTGTTTTTTAGCTAAAAACCAATAAATAAAAACTTGAATAAAATCAATACCTTTCCTGACCGATTTTTGGACGGAAAATCAGGCCTTTTTTGTTTTGGTGAATAGAATAAATTGAGTGCAGTGTTTAGTGTGTAGATAGCTAAATAATCAGTCTGATTGGTAGATTTATTTTGCTGTTTTTTTTCACTATGGCTGCTTTTTATTGTTTACTGGTGCTTAAGTTATTATTTTATTATAATAAAATAATAACTTAAGGAATTAATATACAAATTGGAAAGAAACAATGCTAAAAAGTTACTTTTTATTATTCGCTTTGTTATTTTGTATCCCAACTTGTTGGGCTGATGGTTTAACAAAAGAGCAGGCGGAAAATCTTGAGCTTGCAGGGGTTAAGCTTGGAATAACCGAACCGGAACTGGTTGAATTACTCAAAAACCAATATCACCTTTCTGAAAATGACTTTACTGTTAGTGAGCAGCAAATGGCATTACCGCCAACCAAAATAGATGGAAAAAGCATAACTACTTGCACAATTAAGATCTATGAAGTCGTTTTAAATACCAACCATCCAGAAGAAACGTTAACAATTCAACTTAAAGACGATATCACGCATAATCCTCCACAAAAAATGGTGGTTTATAGTATTTATCATACCATGCCATATACAGTAGAAAGTGCGCAGAAGGTTTATAAGGAGTTAACTGAAAAATATGGTAAGGAAGAAACAACAAACTTTTTCGGAATAAAAGTCTGGCGTTACAACGCATACCATTTAGGCTTATCCCCAAAAACTGAGGGTAAATTCTATGTATCTATTCGGAGCAATGGACTATAACACAACTAGGAGCTAAACAATGTTAAAAAAGTACTTTTTATTATTCACTTTGTTATTTTGTATCCCAACTTGTTGGGCTGATGGTTTAACAAAAGAGCAGGCGGAAAATCTTGAGCTTGCAGGGGTTAAACTTGGAATAACCGAACCGGAACTGGTTGAATTACTCAAAAACCAATATCACCTTTCTGAAAAGGACATAAAGGTTAGTGAAAAGAACATGCGATTACCGCCATCAAAAATAGGCGAAAAATCGATAACCGAAGGCACAATCAAAAGCTATGAAATAACTTTAAATGCCAACAATCAAGACGAAAAATTAACCATTAGACTTGAAGATGACTTAGAGCGTAACCCTACCCAATTGGTTGTGTTCAATGTTTATAAAAAAATGACATACACAGCAGAAATAGAGCAGAAAGTTTATAAAGAATTAACCCAAAAATATGGTAAAGAAGAATATAAAAACATAGTAGGGGATAAAATATGGAGCTACAAACCATACTCTTTAAATCTATCCCGAGAAAATAACGGTAAGTTTTCTGTTGAAATTTTGACCGAAAAATATCGTAAGCAAAAAACAGGATCGTAGTAAAAAACGAAATAGTTACATAAACAGTTAATTTGGCTAAAAGTTTTTGTTTTTGTGAATAAATAGGGATGGGTGTAGAGGTCTGAATGTTGGCTAACACACGATTGAACAAGTTATTTTACTGTTCAATCGTGCTTTTGCTATATCAAATTAACCAAAAAACTTTTTCACTTTGTCAAAGAAGCTTTTTTCTTTGGGGCTGTGTTTAGAGTTTTTATCGGCTTTAAAGCTTTCACCTAATTCTTTAAGCAGCTCTTTTTGTTTGCTCGTTAGGTTAACGGGTGTTTCAACCACAACATGGCAGTAAAGATCACCTACCGCACTACCGCGTAATGATTTGACGCCTTTGCCTCGTAGTCGGAACATTTTACCAGTCTGTGTTTCAGCCGGAATCGTTAAGCTGACCTTGCCATTAAGGGTTGGTACTTCAACTTCGCCACCGAGTGATGCCAAGGCAATATTAATTGGAATTTCGCAATGCAGATTGGTGCCGTCTCGCTCAAAAATAGCATGTGGTTTAATTTGCATTTGAACATATAAATCACCTGCTGGTGCACCATTTAAACCTGCTTCGCCCTCACCAGATAGTCGAATACGGTTGCCTGTATCAACACCGGCTGGAATAGTAACAGACAATGTTTTCGTTTTTTCAACGCGACCTTCACCATGACATTTTTTACATGGGTTTTTAACCACTTTACCCCGTCCATGACAAGTTGGACACTCTTGTTGCACGGCAAAAAATCCTTGTCGCATTTGTACAACACCTGCACCATGACAGGTATTACACGTGACCACATCAGAGGATTTTTCGGTGCCTTGCCCATGGCAAGTATCGCAACTTACCCAAGTTGGTACTTTAATTTCTTTACTAACACCTGCTGCTGCTTCTTCTAATGTTAGAGTGATATTGTATTGTAAGTCATTGCCGCGAGATGCGGTTTGACTGCGCCCACGACCACCACCAAAGAAATCGCTGAATATATCGTCGAACGCACCACCGCCAAAGCCACCAAATCCGCCGAATCCACCCGATCCACCTTGTCCTTGTTCAAAAGCAGCATGTCCATATTGATCATAAGCCGCTTTTTTTTGCGGATCAGTTAGGATTTCGTAAGCTTCTTTCACTTCTTTGAACTTTGCTTCGGCTTCGGCTTTGTTATCTTGATTTTTATCAGGATGATATTTCATCGCTAGGCGTTTATAGGCTTTTTTTATCTCACTTTCACTGGCACTTTTACTAACGCCCAATGTTTCATAATAATCTTTCTTCGCCATAATTAACCTTTATTTTTTTATGATTGTATAAACAACTAAACGGGCTTGAGTTACCTCTTGCCCGTTTAACTTGTTATATGCTTAAAACTTGTTGAAATAACTCATTAAAAAACATTGTAGTTAATGTTTATTTTTTATCATCATCAACTTCTTTGAAGTCTGCATCAACAACATCATCTTGCGCATTAGTGTTTCCACTATTTGCTTGACCGGCACCTTGAGCTGCTTGGGCTTGTTGTTGTGCTAATTCAAGCAATTTTTTAGATGCTTCCATTAATGCATTAATTTTAGCTTCAATTTCTGCTTTATCTTCGCCACGAGCGGCAACTTCTAAAGCACTGACTGCATCTTCAATTGCTTTTTTATCATCAGCTGATAACTGATCACCGGCTTCAGTCACTTGTTTACGTGTTGTGTGAACAAGATGATCGGCTTGGTTACGAGTTTGAGCTAGCTCTTCAAATTTACGGTCTGCATCAGCATTCGCTTCTGCGTCGTTTACCATTTTTTGAATTTCTTCTTCACTTAATCCTGAAGAGGCTTTAATCGTAATTTTTTGTTCACGTCCAGTATTTTTGTCTTTTGCAGATACATGCAAAATACCGTCAGCATCAATATCAAAAGTAACTTCAATTTGTGGCATACCGCGAGGTGCAGGTTGAATACCATCTAGATTGAATTGACCTAATGATTTGTTATCGCCCGCACGTTTACGTTCACCTTGTAACACATGAATGGTTACAGCTGATTGATTATCTTCAGCAGTTGAGAACACTTGACTATGTTTAGTTGGAATAGTTGTGTTCTTTTCAATTAAAGCGGTCATTACACCACCCATAGTCTCAATACCTAAAGACAATGGCGTAACATCAAGTAATAACACATCTTTAACATCACCACCAAGTACACCACCTTGAACAGCCGCACCAACAGCAACCGCTTCGTCAGGGTTTACATCTTTGCGTGGTTCTTTACCAAAGAAGTCAGCAACCGCTTTTTGAACCATTGGCATACGTGTTTGACCACCAACAAGAATAACGTCTTTAATGTCAGAAACAGAAAGACCTGCATCTTGTAATGCTGTTTTTACAGGATCCATTGAACGTTTAACTAAATCTTCAACTAAAGACTCAAGTTTAGCGCGTGTTACTTTAATATTTAAATGTTTTGGACCACTTGCATCAGCAGTGATATACGGTAAATTAATATCAGTTTGTTGTGCTGATGATAATTCAATTTTTGCTTTTTCTGCTGCTTCTTTTAAACGTTGCATTGCTAGCGGATCATTTTTTAGATCGAAGTTTTGTTCACGTTTAAATTCGTCAACTAAATAGTTGATTAAGCGTGAGTCAAAATCTTCACCACCTAAGTGAGTATCACCATTTGTTGCTAGTACTTCAAAGGTTTTTTCGCCATCAACGTCGTCGATTTCGATAATAGAAATATCAAATGTACCACCACCAAGGTCATAAACAGCAATAGTACGGTTACCTACATCTTTATCTAAACCATAAGCAAGGGCTGCAGCTGTTGGTTCGTTGATGATACGTTTTACATCAAGTCCAGCAATACGACCAGCATCTTTGGTTGCTTGACGTTGTGCGTCGTTAAAATAAGCAGGAACAGTAATTACCGCTTCAGTCACTGCTTCGCCAAGATAATCTTCTGCTGTTTTTTTCATTTTCTTTAATACTTCGGCAGAAATTTGTGGTGGCGCAATTTTTTGACCTTTAACATCAACCCATGCATCACCATTATCGGCTTTTACAATTTTATATGGCATGATGCTAACGTCACGTTGTACTTCGGCATCTTCAAAACGACGACCAATTAAACGTTTAATGGCAAATAATGTATTTTGTGGATTGGTTACTGCTTGACGTTTTGCTGGTTGACCAACTAAGATTTCACCATCTTGAGTATAAGCAATAATGGAAGGGGTTGTGCGATCGCCTTCTGCATTTTCTAATACTTTTGCTTGGCCATTGTCCATGACAGCAACACATGAATTTGTTGTACCTAAATCAATACCAATAATTTTACCCATAGTCTTTCTCCTCAAAATCTGTATTTTATTTCTTGTATATAGGTCTTAAATATTAATTTTCAAGCCTTTATTTCACAAAGAAATGTTTTTGTTTTCACATAAATGGGAACATTATTATTAATATCAAGGGGGGTAAAAAAATAATTTTCTCTGAAATCTTGATTATCGCGTTTTCTGCACTTATCATTGCCGCTCTTTTTTAATCATCAAATTTAACCTATAGGATCCTTATGGAACAAACAAAACTTGCAAATCCTGGCCCTCTTGGCTTAATGGGATTTGGTATGACAACAATTTTATTAAATATTCATAATGCTGGATTTTTCCCTGCTATGACAGTCATCGTCTCAATGGGTATTTTTTATGGCGGCCTTGCACAAGTCATTGCTGGTATTTTAGAATTTCGAAAAGGTAATACGTTTGGTACAACGGCATTTACTTCTTATGGTTTCTTTTGGATTGCGTTAGTGGGTATTTGGTATTTACCAACTTCACCAGCAACAGCACCATCTGATGCTACCTTTGTTGGTATTTTCCTTGCTTTATGGGGAATTTTTACTGGCTTTATGTTTATTGGTACATTAAAAGGTAACCGCGCATTACAATTTGTTTTTGCTAGTTTAACGGTTTTATTTGCTTTATTAGCCATTGGTAATATTTCTGGTAACCATGGCATTATCCATATTGCCGGTTTTGAAGGCATTATTTGTGGAGCAAGTGCTGTTTATTTAGCAATGGCTGAAGTGATTAATGAACAATACGGTCGTACCATTTTACCTATTGGTGCACCAAAAGGCGCTGCACATTAATTTTTCTATCACATCTACCCAATCGGTTGGTAGATGTGATCGCTTTCCCTCTACTCAAATACTATTTTTGATTGTTATTGGCATAACGAGTTGTTAATGAACGGCATACATCATGAAGCGACTGGGTATGTTTTTCGATTATTTCGTTAGATAAGTAGTTGTCTTTTGATGAATGAGCATTATTAATAACAATTTTACCCTCTTTATCTATATTACCAGATGTGATCATGATGTAATTGGGTAATTGGGTTTCCATTTTTCCTGTATAAATAGTCTTACCTTCTATTTGTAGACTAGATCCTTCGGGTTTTAGATAAATTAAATCATTGCCATTACCAATACTGTCTATAAAAATAAATTTTTTGTCCTTCATTTGGCTAGAGTAACTTTCCAGCATTTTTAAGCCGTATTGGCCGCTGTTGCCTCCATCATATAAAACAAAGGCTATTTTTTTCTTGTCTTTTTTGTCGAGTTGATTAATTAAGTTAATAATAGTAATAATACTTGATGAATTACAGACAAAATTCTTTTGATTAGGAATGCCGCTTTTAAATTTAAATACAACAAAAAATAGCAAAACGGTTGAAATAATTGAGCTGATGCCAGAAAAACTAAAAAAGCCTTGAGTACTAATATTTGGAAGAAAGACAAAATAATTTAATATCAGCGATATAATAAATAAAAAAACAATAGGCGCAATGCTGATAAAGTAATTTAATTTATTAAATTGCGGTGTAAATGCATAGTTTTTTTGAAGATTAAAACAGTTAATAGCCGTATCATAATAAGTGCAGATGATTAATTCGGCCTTATTTAAATCACCAATATAAGCATTGTAGTAGTTTTCATACCGTCTTGTGGCTAATTTTAATTTAGCCAGTTTTGCATCAACTATATAGCCTAATTGACTGAGTTCTTTAGATATCACTCTTAAAAAAGCAATCTTTTCTTTAGAAGAAAACCGTTTGCCAAAGATGACGCAATATCGTAGAACAAGATCTTTAAGTATTTCCATTTTTAATAAACTATCTAAATTTAAAATAATATAGTGAATAAACCTTTATACAATCCGATTAACTATGAAGATAAAAAATAAGTTGATAGGTATAAACTAAAAACTATCAACTTAATAAATAATATTAGTTAAATTAAACTAATTAATAATCGTCTTCACTTTCAGATTTGTTGGAATGCATAATATTTGCAATAGCATCTTGAATGTTTTCATGCCCTGATTCAATACACTCTTTTGTCAACTCTTGGAGTGATAGCGAATCTCTATTGCATACTGCATTAATTACCATTGGCAAGCTCATACCAGTAATAACGCGAACATTCATGCCAAAATCATGCCATTGTGGCACACATTGCATTGATGCGTTATAAGGTGAAGCCCCATACAGATCGACAAAAACTAAAACACCATCGCCAGAATCTAACGATTTGGTACAATTAAATAAATCTGTTTTTAATTGATTAATATCTTGCCCTGGGTTAAGTGATAATGCTTCAAATTTGTCTTGTTCTCCAACAATCATTGTTACACTATCTTTCATTCCTGATGCCATTTTGCCATGGCTAATTAATAAGACACCTATCATTTTTACCATCCTAGATTATTCAAACATCTTAATTGCTTCATTTAGTGTTACTTTTTTCAATGAAGGCGTTGCTTGAAAATAGATATCCATATTAGGGAAACTCTTTTGTAAATCAATCAATAGATCAAGTTGCTCTTTGTTAATGGATACTTCTTTGATTATTGAAGTTGCACCAGGCACTAGCGGTAATCCACCAATATTAAGGTTGGTTATTGGTACCCCAGCTTTAATAATTTTATACATTACCTCAATATTTTTAGTAATTAAGATAACATTAAAATCATCATATTTGCGATCATTCCAATATCTTACCGCGCCATCTTCTTTTAATACTCTGATTTTATGGCCTGTACTAGCACCGGCACCTAAAATGATATTTTTTGTGAACTCATCATTTGCTGAATAGTCATCGGCAACGAATAAGGCATTAGCCCCAGCCGCTTTAGAAACGTTAGTTGCAACTTGACCATGAATGAGACGACTATCTACACGAGCTAAAACAACTTTTCCCATAATTTATAACCTCTATTTTTTATATCGCTATTTTATAAAATGCCAATTGCAGCTAAAACACCCAGTATGATGGTTAACCCAACTAATGCTCTGGTGACTTTTAAACCTTTCTTAGAAAAATAAAAATAAAGCCCCATGACAACAACAAGCGGTAACACACCTGGTAAGATTTTATCCAATGTATCTTGTATAACAAACTCTTTACCTGATAAAGTAAATTTTAAACTTGATGAGACTTTAATATAGCTCGCGGCTAAAATCCCCATCATAAACAGACCTAAAATAGATAAGCCTTCTATAAGCATCTGCATTTTGTTACCCACAACTTCTGTAGCAGCATTTCTACCTAATTTAAATCCTAATTGTGCAAAATAATATCCAACAAAAAGTTGATATATTACAAAAGCAAAGAAAGGGAACAAGGCACCAATTGCTAATCCTTCTTGTGCCCAAGGAAGTGCAATTGCAATAAAAATATATTGTATAGTACCCGAGTCAATCGCATCACCAATACCGGCTAATGCTCCCATTAAACCCGCTTTAGTATTATAAAGTACATCATCATCAATACTAATTGGTTTGTTTTGATAAACCTCATCGGCTCGAACTGACTCAAGTGAGGCCATAATTCCTGAAATTGTTCCTCCACCCCAAGTTATTTGAGTATTAAAAAACAATAAATGTCGTTGGTAAGCAGCTGCCAGTTCGCTCTTTGATTTATATAATTTTTTAAGGATTGGCATTAACCCCCACATCAATGATGCCGCAAGATAACGATCAAATGAGTGTGGGATTTCGTTGGCATAATACCATCGTAACCAAGCAAAAGTTATATCCTTTTTAGTAATAGTTTCTGGTTTTAGATCAATGCTTTCTTGTACTATTTCTGTCATTATAAAATTCCTCTATCTAATTGATTCATCAAATCACTGTAGATTAATAATCGTCATCATCTTGATTGTTATTATTTGAATTATTTCTAGGCTGATCCGCCGCAGAATTTACTGCTTCACTTTTTGCAAGAACGAAAATAAAGGCAACAATAGCTCCCACAATCGCATAAGTTACCATTGTTATATTCAGTGGTTTGGCCATTACTGCCATAAAATAAGCCAATAAGAAGAAAATGATGTAGCTCTTTTTACCAATAACATAAATGGTTAATGCAATACCAACTGCGGCAAGCCCACCACCAATAACGTTAAGAATATGGAAAACCACTCCTCCGGCATTGGATTTAATGACATCAGCAATAATCGGTGCTCCAAAATATAGTGCAACAAACATAAACGGAACAAACAAGGCAAAACTACAAATTATTGGTAATATAATTATAGAAAAAGTTAATCCTGAACTATTTGCTTCTTGCGCATATCTTTCAGTTAATTTCATAATCATAGTGTTAAAGAAAAATCTTAGTTGATACAAGTAAGATCCTAATAAACCAACGGGTACAGCAACTGCAACCGCGGCGGTTGGCTCCATATTTCCAAGCAACGCAACAGGAACAGCAACTGCAGTTGCAATAGCAGGCTCTGATGGCATTTGACCACCTGGCGAAAAAACGCCCATGTAAATTAATTGTATTGCTGCAGTTGTTATCATGGCATTTGGAATATCATTAAAAACAACACCAACAATTAAACCTGTCATCATTGGGGTAAACCTTAACGTTAAGGTTGCGCCACCTAATCCCCGTGACATAACCATTGCAACCCATATGGAAATAATCGCCGCTTGAAGAAACGTTACATGCATTTCTTGCATATATAAACTCCTTAATATTTTTTATTATTAATTAAAATTTAAAACAATTTATTAAGAAACAACTGATTGTAGTTCTAAATTATTAACAAAGTTTTCTACATCTTGTACACACTTTTCCCCCATACCTTGCAGGCATTCAATGGCATAAGCGGAAGTATGAGGTGTAACAAGTACTTTAGGATGCTTAACTAAAGGATGGTCATTGTATGAAGGTTCAACATACATTACGTCAGTTGCATGTCCCTCAACAATACCACTATCAAGTGCGTTTAATAATGCACTTTCATCAATCAATTCAGCTCGTGCAGTATTCGTAATATAGACACCTTTTTTCATTAAAGAAAATTGAGGCTCTTTTAAGATATGGTAGCTTGTTTCATTCAGTGATGCATTTAAAGAGATGATGTCGGAATTTTGAAGCAAATAATCTAATTCAACAATTTCGATATTATTTTTATTTGCCCATTCTTTATTGACTTTAGGATCAACCACAAGTAACCGAGTATTAAAGCCGTGTTTAAATATTTCTGCTACTCGACTGCCAATATTACCGCATCCAATAACACCAACAACTTTACCCGTAACATTAATGCCTAAAAAAGAGGCTCTTTTTTTCCATTCATTTGACTTAACAGCTGCTTGAGATTGAACTGTTTGCCTAATTAATGCTAGTAAATTGGTTACAGCATTTTCAGCAACCGCATCTCGCTCAACTAAAGGGGGAACAATAGTAACGATCGTACCGTGCTCTTTAGCGGCAATAACATCAACATTATTAAACCCTATTCCATGGCGAGAAAGTAAAAGTAAAGGATCTTTTTTGTTATCAAAAAACTCTTTATCAAAAAATGGTCTGACACTCGCAATTACAATATTAAATCCTTGCAATGCATCAGCTAATTCTTTTCCAGAAATACTATTTTCAAAAATAAAATGTTTTACTTCACCTATTTTTTCTAGTCGTTTTAAATGATCTGGAAAATATTTTCCAAAACTACTTGAGTTGATTATTGCAATTCTATAATTTTTCACTCAATGCTCCTAGTTAATAAATCACCACTCTTACAATTATATTTATTGGAAAATAAACATTGTTTACTTTCCACCCTGTCGTTATGTGACTGGTAACATTAAGTATAGTTTATTAGATTTACAAAAAAATGAATTTAGATCACATATTTAATAAAAAATGCTCATAAAAAATCCAAGACATGAAGTATAGAAAATTGCGTTATTTTTTTTAAAACGTATACCAATCAATGAAATTAATGAACTAAATTTTAAAATAATGAAAAGTTTTTAATAAATGATTAAATTATCGTTGAATGAAAAATGGGAGATTTATCGTCACTAAACTATGATAGTTTAGTTAAAATGAATTTAACAAAAAGTAGATTAATCAGAATGTTCTAACTAAATATAAAAAAAGGGCATATAGCCCTTTTTACAAATTTGAATGAGATAATATTATCTTGAGCCTAATCCTTTATTTTTTATAAGCATCATTATGCACACCTACCGCTGCACGGCCTGATGGATCATTTAGGTTTTTGAAAGATTCATCCCATTCAATCGCTTTAGCGGTTGAGCAAGCAACTGTTGGACCACCTGGCACACAATGCGCTGCACTTTCAAGTGGGAATAGTTCATCAAAAATCTCACGATACATATAGGCTTCTTTTGAAGTCGGCGTATTGTACGGGAAGCGGAATTTTGCATTTTCTAATTGCTGATCAGTAATTTTACTTTCGGCAATCTCTTTTAATGTATCAATCCAGCTATAACCGACACCGTCAGAGAATTGCTCTTTTTGACGCCAAACAACCGATGCTGGTAAGTAAGATTCAAATGCTTCGCGGACAATGTGTTTTTCCATTTTGCCATTACTACCACACATTTTATCTTTTGGATTAATGCGCATAGCAACATCTAAGAATTTCTTATCAAGGAATGGAACGCGAGCTTCAACGCCCCATGCCGCCATCGCTTTATTAGCACGAGCACAATCATACATATGCAGTGCCGCTAATTTGCGTACGGTTTCTTCATGGAACTCTTTGGCATTTGGTGCTTTGTGGAAATAAAGATAACCACCAAACACTTCATCAGCACCCTCACCAGATAGTACCATTTTAATGCCCATAGCTTTGATTTTACGTGCCATTAAATACATAGGTGTTGACGCACGAATAGTAGTGACATCATAGGTCTCTATGAAATAAATCACATCACGGATCGCATCAATACCCTCTTGAATGGTAAAGTTAATTTCGTGGTGGACAGTGCCCAAATGATCCGCAACAGCTTGCGCCGCTTTAAGATCGGGTGCGCCTTTTAAACCAACAGCAAATGAGTGCAACTGCGGCCACCATGCTTCTGATTTTTCGTGATCCTCAACGCGGCGAGCAGAGAATTTTTTAGTGATTGCTGAAATGACTGAAGAATCAAGTCCACCTGATAATAACACACCATAAGGTACATCAGACATTAAATGACCTTTTACTGACTCTTCTAATGCAACACGAAGTTCATTGATGTCTGTTTTATTATCCTTAACATTTTCATAATCCATCCAGTCACGTTTGTAGTAGGTTTTGATTTCACCTTCGGTACTAGATAAGTAACATCCTGGAGGGAAAGCCTCAATTGTTTTACAAACAGGCACTAAGGCTTTCATTTCAGAAGCAACATAAAATGTACCATTTTCATCGCGACCAGTATACATTGGAATAATACCAATATGGTCACGGCCAATAAAATAAGTGCCTTTATTGATATCATAAAGAATAAACGCAAACATGCCTTGTAATTCGTCAAGACAGTCAATACCCTTTTCTTGATATAAAGCAAGAATCACTTCACAGTCTGAACCGGTTTGAAATTCATAACGATCTTTGTACTGATTTCGGAGTTCTTGATGATTATAAATTTCGCCATTTACTGCTAAAACTAATGTTTTATCTTTATTATAAAGCGGCTGAGATCCGGTATTAACATCCACAATAGATAAACGTTCATGAGCAAGAATAGCTTTATCAGAAGCAAAAATACCAGACCAATCAGGACCACGATGACGCTGTAGGCATGATAGCTCTAATGCTTTTGTTCGTAGTTGTTCTGGATCTGATTTAATATCAAGAATACCTAAAATCGAACACATTGATTTTCTCCATTTCAAATCGCATAAGCGATATTGTTACAAATAAAAACTAACTAGATAAGATTTCATACCATTTTTTATTTAATATAAAAACACTATGAACAGATATTTAAACAAACAGGATACACATTATTGATACACAATAAAAGTACAATGTCATTATACTTTTGTTATTGTTACTAAAAAGCGATAATTATTTTTTTACCCATTGACCTTGTTGCTTTATATATTGACCTGCTGGGGTCTTTTCTTGCGCTTTACTACCCGCTTTTTTTTCTACTTCACTTAAAGGGATATTACTTTCAGCGGATACTTTTTGATACTGTTGTTTACGAGCCTGATTAATGAGTTGTGCAATTTCAGTAGCGTTACCTTCATTTTTCACTACGCCTAAATAACCATCAGCCTGTTCACCAACAATGCCTTGTGCTTTAGCTTGACCTAATGAATCCATCGCTTGTTCTAAATTTAATGCAAATGCAGAAAAAGATAAAACAGCTGATAATAACGTTATTATTACTTTTTTATAGATAGTCATAACAAACTCCTTAATAAATACATCATATTTTATTAATTCGAATGTGGGGCGCCTTTTGTCCACAATCAAATACATCGATTAAAATAGAACCTATTGGTTTAATATAATCCAGATTTATTAATAATATTATCTAACGCCTTATCAACCTTAATATTAATTTCATGGTCTATCTTAACATTCAAATTGATATTAATTGGCTCGCTTGGAGCTTGAACCTTAACTGTTGGTGAACAGCCAATTAACACTCCCGCTAGTGCCATCATTACAATAACATTTCGTACCATAAAATAACTCCTTATTTTGAAGATCCCTTTTTTAAATTATCTTCAATACGTTTACGGATAGGCTCGCTAATTTGATCGGACAACTGTAAACTCATGAGCAATTTAGTTATATTTTCTTCAAGATTGATATTTAGATTCACGGCTTTGCCATTTTCGACATCTAAATTGCTGCCTTGAATATTCAATCCTAGTTTAGCAATGTCATTAGCATAATCAACTGTACCTTGTAACTTAGTATAATGAAAATTTTTAATAATATCAGTGAGTATTTTCATATTTGGGTTACTTTGTGCATAATTTTTCAAGGTTGAATTTTCAAACTGTAGATAACCTTCATTAATCGTAGCTAACCGACCATTTTTAATGACAAGGTTTAATGCTGTTTCGCCCCTTTTCTTTACCTCTAATAAGGTAATAGGTAAAACCCCCTCAATTACGCCCGCACCGGCAAGCCCTTCGGCAGGGTATTTATCAAAAATATCTTTTAGTTGTATCTGTTTTAACCCTAAATTAAATTGTTGGGGTAATTTGGCTAAATTCAATTTATTTTCTTCAATAAAAACTAAACCTGAAAAAACATTAGCTTCAAGCTTGTTCCAAGTAACTATACCTTTGCTAGGTGATTTAAATGAAGCGGAATAACTACCCGCTAATTTTAGCTTTTCAAAGGCAATACCCATATTTACTTCTTGAACATTTAACGCGGGCGTCGAAACCGTAAATTGGTTATCTTTTATAATAATATTAACATCACCTGTCACCGATTTAATTTCACTACTTTTATAAATACCATTGAGCTTATTAACCGTTAGCATTGCTATAACAGACAATTTATTATTATCAAATGGAATTTTTGATTCTAGTTGAATATTCAATTGCCCAGAGGACGATCCAAGAAATAAATCGTCAGAAAGATTTGCTTTTTCTAAGCTAATTGAGGCTTTATCTGAAGTCGTTAATGCCAATTGATGGCCAGATACCCAACCAGTAAAAGGCAATGTTAAATTACTATTTTCTAGACCTAATTGATTTAAAGATGTTTTTAAAAGACCGTTTTGTATATCAACACGCGAAGCTTTTTGATTAACAAACAAAGTAGCCGATAATTGTGCGATCTCTTGGGTATTGGTTGATACATCCAGTTGTATAGCTTCTTGCTGTTTACTGATATCGACTTTTAAATCGAATTGTTTTTTATCTTGTTCATAAAATTGTAGTGTATCTATATGAATATTCTTAGGTAACCAATAAACAATAGTTGAAATCAAAGAGAGATCAAAATCAGATTGATTAAGATTATCAGTAGCAGTATCAACTACATTTTCGACAGAATCTACGACCGTTTCAGATTGATTTACTTGCCAGTGGATATCCAAATTATTTGCAGATAAATATGACCACGAAATTAACAGATTTTTAGCTGTTATAGAGATTTGAGATTGCTTGCTAACAGTAAGTTCATCAAAAGTAAGCCCTTCAAAACTAAGGCTAGCACCATGCCAATCGACCATAATTCCATGTTTCTGCTTAAATGACTGCCAATAGTGCCACCCATATAAGCAAAACAGTACAATCAAAAATAAAATACTAAGTGAGATCCAATAGCGTTTTTTTAAGCGAACCATAGAAGTTCTCGATTTGGCGAAAATAATTGCAGGCATTACCCTGCAATAAATAGATTAATTTTGAGATTGCTCACGCTGAGTAATATATGCCAAAGCTTTATCGATTCTAGCAAGCGTGCGCTTTTTACCAACGGCAAAAACAGTAGCATCAACCGATGGGGATTGCCCGATACCGGTTACAGCAACGCGTAGTGGCATCCCAATTTTACCCATACCGATATCAAGCTCAGTAGCCGTCGCTTCAATAGCATGGTGAATTTTATCAATTTGCCAGTCAAACTGAGCAATAGCTTCAATTTTAGCCTTAATAGTCTCTAATGGCTGTTTAGCCACTGGGCGAAGGTGTTTTTTAGCTGCATCTGCATCAAAATCAGCAAAGTCTTGATAACAATAAGAACAAGATTCAGCCATTTCTTTCAGTGTTTTACAACGTTCGCCAAATAGCTTAATGATGGTAATAAGATCGGGACCATTAGCTAAATCATAGCCTTGTTGGTTCATATGCCAAACTAAATGCTGAGCAACATAATCTGCATCTAAATGATTAATATAGTGGTGATTTAACCAAAGTAGTTTTTCGGTATTAAAAGCACTAGCTGATTTGCTCACTGCATCTAATGAAAAGTAGCTAATCATTTCTGGCACTGAGAAAATTTCTTGATCGCCATGCGACCAACCCAAACGAACTAAATAGTTAAGTAATGCTTCAGGTAAATAACCGTCATCACGATACTGCATTACACTTACCGCGCCATGACGTTTAGACAATTTTTGTCCATCATCTCCTAAAATCATCGATACGTGCCCATACTCAGGCAATGGTGCACCTAACGCTTTGAGAATGTTGATCTGACGAGGCGTATTATTGATGTGATCTTCACCACGAATAACATGGGTAATTTCCATATCCCAATCATCAACAACCACACAGAAATTATAAGTTGGTGAACCGTCTGTGCGACGAATAATAAGATCATCAAGCTCTTTATTGGCAATCTCAATCGGTCCACGGATTAAATCATTAAAGATAACAGTACCATCAATAGGATTAGCAAAACGAACAACATGAGGCTCATCATGAGAATGTTCTTTTTGCACCGAATCACAACGACAATGACCATCGTAACGCGCCTTTTCACCTTTCGCCATCTGTTCTTCACGCAATTTTTCAAGACGTTCTTTAGAACAGTAACAACGATAAGCGGTACCTTTAGCTAACATTTCGTCAATAACGAGATTATAACGATCAAAACGTTTAGTTTGATAATAAGGACCTTCATCCCATGATAATTTTAACCAATTCATACCCTCCATTATTGCTTCAATCGCTTCTGGTGTTGAACGCTCAAGATCAGTATCTTCAATACGTAACACGAACGAACCTTTTGCATGACGAGTATAAAGCCAAGAATAAAGCGCTGTACGTGCACCACCTACATGTAAATAGCCTGTTGGACTAGGTGCAAAACGGGTTTTGATTTTCATGAAATAATCCTAATAATAACAGTAAAACGAGCTTAAACAACAAAAAGACTGCTAGCGCCCTTTTCCTTAATTCTGCCAGAATCAACAAGCAAAATAACATGTTGATATCAATTCAATTTAGTTGCTTATTCTAACATGCCGAAAGGTTTCGGCAATAGTTCCATTAATGTTAGGCAGTTAGTATTTTATCCTTTTGTTTCACACTGATTTAGAATGATTAATGCGCTTCATCCCAGTTTTCACCCACACCGATATCCACTTTTAGTGGCACGGATAATTGATAGCAATTTTCCATAATTTTTTTAATTTCAGCACAATACTGCTCGATTAGTTCCTCTTTAGCTTCAAATACTAATTCATCGTGAACTTGCATTAACATTCTAATATTGCCGACAGGCTGACTTTTAATCCACTCATTCATTTTAATCATTGCGGTTTTAATAATGTCTGCCGCTGTACCTTGCATTGGTGCGTTAATTGCCGCCCGCTCCGCGCCTCGACGCTCAACACCATTGGTTGAAGTAATTTTTGATAAATATAAACGTCGACCCGATAAGGTTTCAACATAACCACTCTCAGCAGCCTGCTGGCGAGTCTGCTCCATATAGGTTTGTACACTAGGATAACGTTCAAAATAACGATCAATATAAAATTTGGCTTCTTTACGGCTAATATTAATTTGTTTAGATAAACCAAAAGAACTCATACCATAGATTAAACCAAAATTAACCGCTTTAGCGCACCTTCGTTCTTCAGACGTTACTTGAGATTCGGGTTTTTCTAAAATTTCGCCTGCTGTTACACGGTGAATATCTTTGTCGTTGGCAAAAGCGTTAAGTAAACTTTTATCTTGTGATAAATGCGCCATAATACGTAATTCAATTTGAGAATAATCGGCAGCAATAATCTTATAACCTTTTGGTGCAATAAATGCTTGTCTAATTCGTCGCCCTTCTTCGGTACGCACTGGAATATGTTGTAAATTTGGTTCGTTTGACGATAATCGCCCTGTTACCGTACCGATTTGATTATAATTAGTGTGGATCCGATGATCGATAGGGCTCACCATCAATGGTAATTTATCTGTATATGTGTTTTTTAACTTAGCTAAACTACGATACATTAAAATCATGCGCGGTAATTCGTATTGATTAGCCAGTTCACTCAACACATCTTCACTGGTTGCTGGATCGCCTTTTGGTGTCTTTTTTAAAACCGGTAGTTGGTGTTTATCAAATAAAATAGCTCGAATCTGTTTAGGCGAACTAGGATTGAATTTTTCGCCAGCTAGAAATTGTAACTTTTCTTTCAGTTCTTTTAATTTTTTGTTCAACTCAGCGGAGTATTTATTCAATAAATTAGTATCAACCAAAACCCCCGTTCTTTCCATTTCGGCAATCACAATAACTAATGGCATTTCAATATCAGTAAATAGATTTTTTAATTTTTGGTCTTTTTCAAGATCTATCCATAACTTATTGTGCAATTGTAAAGTAATATCTACATCTTCGGCGGCATATAGTGTGGCTTTTTCTACTTCTATGGCATCAATATTGAGTTGTATTTTCTCAGCTGGAGTTAGCTCTTCGTAAGTAATAGTTTTGTGGTTTAAATAGCGGTTTGCCAAACTATCCATATCATAACGTTCAGTGCTATTTAATACATAAGATTCAATCATTGTATCAAACGCAATGCCTTGCACGGTTATACCATAATTTGCCAGAACGCTATAATTAAACTTCGCATTTTGGGAGGCTTTTTTGATTTCTGGATTTTCAAATATTGGTTTTAA
The DNA here is from genome assembly GCF_900094945.1 of Gilliamella bombicola. GTDB lineage: Bacteria > Pseudomonadota > Gammaproteobacteria > Enterobacterales > Orbaceae > Gilliamella > Gilliamella bombicola. The sequence goes on along the minus strand of NZ_FMAQ01000008.1, from coordinate 74,980 downwards.
TTTATCCAACACCTCATTTATTGGCAACTGGTTTGGAGCACCTAAATATTGATGAGAAATAGGAATATAAGCCGCTTGATTAGGTTCAACACTCAATGAAATTCCTACTAATTGAGCATGTACATGATCAATACCATCACTTTCAATGTTAAAAGCAAATTGCTTGCAATTTGTTAATGTTGCAATCCATTCATCTAGTTGTTTATTGGTTAATATGCACTGATAATCGTTTGTTTGTAAATCAGGTGTAGATTGTTGCATAAATGAAAGCAAACTATCATCAATAGGGGTATTGTTTTGCTGTTTCAAAAAAGTGCCTGAAATTAGCTCTTTTTGCCAACGATGAAAGCCATGATAATTAAACAGCTCAATGAGTGCTTTAACATCAATATCTCCCAATAATAGTTGTTCACTAGTAAAATCTAATTCAACATCGGTTTTTATCGTCGCAAGTAAATAAGAAAGCTCGGCTTCTTTTTGATTGTCTAACAGTTTTTGTTTTAAGGATTTAGCGCCTCTGATTGTCAATTTTTCAATATCGTCTAACCGATTATAAATATCTTTTAAACCATCAAACTCGGCTAACAAACTTTGTGCGGTCTTTTCACCCACACCAGCAATACCGGGAATATTATCTGACGCATCCCCCCTTAACGCTAAATAATCAATAATCTTGCCAGGCGGCACACCAAATTTATCTATTACGCCTTGCGGATCTAAGACGGTATCATTCATGGTGTTAATCAATATAATTTTGTCACTCACTAACTGAGCCATATCTTTATCACCAGTGCTAATCAATACGTCAAGATTTTCCTTTTCTGCTTGTCTAGCTAGTGTACCAATAACGTCATCGGCTTCCACTCCATCAATACAAAGCAGTGGTAAACCCATTGCTTTTAAAATAGCGTGAATTGGTTCAATTTGTGGTCGAAGATTCTCAGGCATCGCTTCACGTGTTGCTTTATAGTCAGAATAAATTTCGTTACGGAAAGAGCCACCTTTAGCATCAAATACCACAGCAACATGAGAGGAATTATATTGATTAATCAAACTGCGAATCATATTAATCACACCAACAATAGCCCCTGTTGGTTCACCTCTAGCATTGGTTAACGGAGGGCATGCAAAAAAAGCACGATAAAGATAAGAAGAGCCATCAATTAAGATAATCGGTGTGTTATTTAGCATTACAGTCACCTAAACGTTATTCAATACAATTGTTTAAGTAGTATAACCTAATTAACAATAATATTCTTACGAAGAACCATTATATAATGTAAAGAATTTTCAAAAAAGTATAAATGTTTCACATATAAAACCATATGTAAACGACTATATATTGTATAAGGAGTATTATATAATATTGTATCTATTTTCGCCTGAGTATGTAATAAATGACAGAATTAAGTCTTGCTGCGCAAAAAGTAAAAGCGGCGCTTGCGGCTAAAAACCTTGAAACACCATCATGCCGATTGGCAATGGATAATGGTGAGCGCAAAGAAAAAATCGAAGCTCATTTTCGTGAAATAATGAAACTTATGGAGCTCGATTTGACAGATGATAGCCTTGCAGAAACACCTCATCGAGTATCAAAGATGTATGTTGATGAAATTTTTTCGGGTCTTTATTATGAAAATTTCCCGAAAATCACGTTAATCGAAAACAAAATGCAAGTTGACGAGATGATAACCGTCCGCGACATCACTTTAACCAGTGTTTGTGAACATCATTTTGTAACAATAGACGGCAAAGCGACGGTTTCTTATATCCCCAAAGATAAAGTGATTGGACTGTCAAAAATCAATCGCATTGTTGAGTTTTTCTCACAGCGTCCTCAAGTACAAGAACGACTAACCCAACAAATTTTAGTTGCGCTACAAACATTACTTGGCACAGTCAATGTTGCTGTTTCAATTGATGCCACCCACTATTGCGTAAAAGCAAGAGGCATTAAAGACTCAAGCAGTATGACAACAACAACAGCGCTTGGTGGTGGATTTAAGACTAATCCAAGCACAAGACAAGAGTTTTTACGCACGTTAAATCACTATTAATCATTTGATGCTATTTGGTACTGTCAATACAGTACCTCTTCCTTAAGCTATCACAAAAACCAAACATCTAGCGCAAAAAGCCACTTTATATTGCGTGCATCTTAAAGAAAGATTGGTATAATTCTGGGCTACTCAATATAAATAACATTGTTTTCATGAAGATTATCCGTGGTATAACTAATTTAAAAAATCAATTCTCTCAATGTGTTTTAACCTTGGGAAATTTTGATGGGGTTCATTTAGGGCACCAGCAATTAATTAACCATATTATTAAACAAGGAAAAAAGAGAAACTTGCCTACGGTTGTGATGTTATTTGAGCCTCAACCACTAGAGTTTTTTACACAAGATAGGGCACCGTCACGGTTAACTTCATTTCAAGAAAAAGTCATTCTGATTGAAAAGTTAGGTATTGACTATATTCTTGTTATTCCATTTACAAAAAAATTTGCCCACATGTCAGCAAATCATTTCATCCAAGATTGGTTAATTAATAAGCTACAAGCTAAATATATTACTATTGGTGATGATTTTCAATTTGGGTTTGAACGTAAAGGGAATATCAATCTTCTACAACAATATGCGCACAACAACGACTTTATAGTAGAAAGCATGCCAACATTTGTTTGGAATAATTTCCGCATAAGTAGTACCGCCGTTCGCCAAGCACTTTTAAATAGTGATTTTGAATTGGCTCATTGTCTGTTAGGGCGTGATTATACAATACAAGGTCGCGTAGTCCATGGTAATGCTTTAGCTAGACAATTAGGATTCCCAACAGCCAACATTCACCTACACCGAAAAAAGCCTGCGCTACAAGGTGTCTATTTTGTTAAAGTAAAAAATATCTGTAACAACCAACATTATCATGGTATCGCCAATATTGGTTTAAGACCAACCATTAATGGGAAAAAGGCTATTTTAGAAGTGAATATATTTGACTTTTCAGAGGATATTTATGGACAATATTTAGACATAACATTCGTCCAAAAATTACGTGATGAGAAAAAATTTGATTCATTAACAGATTTAAAACAACAAATTACACAAGATATTTGCACTGCGAAAAAGATCAGTGCACAATTAACCAATTAAAAGTAGTATCAACAAATTTAACTGGAATAAATCAGCATGACAGACTATAAAAACACATTGAATTTACCTGAAACAGGATTTCCAATGCGAGGCGATCTCGCTAAACGCGAACCTGCAATGTTACAAAATTGGTACGATAAAGAACTTTATCGCAAAATCCGCCAAGTGAAAAAAGGCAAAAAAGCCTTTATTTTGCATGATGGTCCTCCTTATGCAAACGGTAAACTTCATATTGGTCATGCTGTTAATAAAATTATCAAAGATATCATTATCAAATCAAAAGGCTTAAGCGGTTATGATTCCCCGTATATTCCAGGATGGGATTGTCATGGCTTACCAATTGAACAAAAGGTCGAAGAGCAAGTTGGTAAGCCTGGGGTTAAAGTATCTCCGGCTGAATTTCGCCAAATTTGCCGTGATTATGCGGCCTCACAAGTTGAACTACAAAAAGCCGATTTTATTCGTATGGGCGTACTTGGTGATTGGCAAAACCCTTATCGCACCATGAATTATGATACTGAAGCCAACATTATTCGTGCTTTAGGTAAAGTGATTGAAAATGGTCATTTAGTTAAAGGTGCAAAACCGGTTTATTGGTGTACTGATTGTATGTCTTCTTTAGCGGAAGCCGAGGTTGAATATTATGATAAATCATCACCAGCAATCGATGTAAAATTTAAAGCGGTTGATAATCAAGCTGTTGCAAATAAATTTGGTATCAATACCGATTTAACCATTTATGCAGTTATCTGGACAACCACGCCTTGGACTCTACCTGCTAGCCGAGGGATTGCTTTAAATGCAGATTTTGAATACCAACTCGTTCAAATCAATGATAAAGAGTGCTTAATCTTAGCCACTGATTTAGTTGAAACAGTGATGAAGCGAGCTAATATCAGCGAATGGAAAGTGTTAGGTAGCTGTCAAGGCAATGCACTTGAGTTATTACGCTTTAAGCACCCATTCCTTGATTTTGACGAGCCGGTTGTGCTTGGCGATCATGTAACTATTGATGCCGGTACGGGTGCTGTGCACACTGCACCAGGTCACGGTACAGAAGACTTTATAGTAGGACAAAAATATGGGCTAGAAGTAGCTAACCCTGTTGGAGGAAATGGCTGTTACTTACCGGGAACAGGCGCAGGGCTAGATGGTCTATTTGTGTTCAAAGCAAACAAAGTAATCGTTGAAATATTAAAAGAACACAACGCATTATTACACTTTGAAAATATTGAACATAGTTATCCATGCTGTTGGCGTCATAAAACCCCTGTTATTTACCGAGCAACACCGCAATGGTTTATCAGCATGGAAAAACAAGGTTTACGGGCACAATCATTAAAAGAGATCAAACAAGTTCGTTGGATCCCTGATTGGGGACAAGCTCGCATTGAAACCATGGTAGCTAATCGTCCAGACTGGTGTATTTCGCGTCAACGAACATGGGGCGTGCCTATGACGTTGTTTGTTCATAAAGAAACAGAAGAACTTCATCCAGATACGTTAGCATTAGTTGAAAAAGTCGCTAAATTAGTTGAAAAAGATGGCATTCAAGCTTGGTGGGATGCTGATATTAAAGATCTCTTAGGCCCTGATGCTGATGATTATCGCAAAGTACCTGATACATTAGATGTTTGGTTTGATTCAGGATCTACTTTTTCGTCAGTGGTTCGCGTTCGCCCAGAATTTGAAGGACATGAAGCCGACATGTATTTAGAAGGCTCAGATCAACACCGTGGTTGGTTTATGTCTTCATTAATGTTATCAACGGCAATTAATAACAAAGCACCTTACAAACAAGTATTGACTCATGGTTTTGTGGTTGATGGGCAAGGACGCAAAATGTCTAAATCGCTTGGTAACATTGTAACTCCACAAGATGTAATGAATAAACTTGGTGCCGACATCTTACGTTTATGGATTGCCTCAACAGATTATTCTGGCGAAATGAACTATTCAGATGAAATCATCAAACGTTCCGCTGATAGTTACCGCCGCATTCGTAATACCGCACGTTTCTTACTGGCGAATTTAAATGGTTTCGATCCAGAGAAAGATATGGTCAAACCAGAAGATATGGTTGTCCTTGATCGCTGGGCGGTTAGTATGGCAAAAGAAGCTCAAGAACAAATTATTCAAGCTTATGAAAATTATGATTTCCATAAAGTGGTACAACGAATTATGCAATTTTGTTCAATTGAGATGGGATCATTCTATTTAGATATCATCAAAGATCGTCAGTACACAGCGAAAAGCGACAGCATCGCTCGCCACAGTTGTCAAACTGCGTTATATCATATTGCACAAGCATTAGTTCGCTGGATCGCGCCGATTTTATCATTTACTGCCGATGAAATTTGGCAATATCTACCTAGTTCAGAAAAATCAGAATTTGTATTTGAAGATGAATGGTATTGCTCACTGTTTACGTTATCAGATAACGAAGCGTTAAATAGCGAATATTGGGCAAAAATTTTAACTATTCGTAGTGAAGTAAATAAAGTACTTGAGCAAGGTCGTAATGACAAAGTGATCGGTGGTGCACTTGAAGCTGCCGTTACACTTTATGCTAATGAAGATATTGCTACGGCATTAGCTAAGTTAGAAAACGAATTACGCTTTGTTTTACTCACATCACAAGCAAGTGTAAAACCATTACAAGCAGCGCCGGCTAATGCTGTGCAAAGCGATATTCAAGGACTGAAAATTGAACTTGCTAAGGCGCAAGGTGATAAATGCCCTCGTTGTTGGCACTATACCGTCGATAATGAGCCAACCACACACTTATGCAAACGTTGTGCAGAAAATATTCACGGCCAAGGCGAAGTGCGGCATTTTGCATAATGCTAAGCTATTTAGCACATTAAAATAAGCTATAGCGACGCCTTATAGCTATCTAGTACCCTTTCCGCCGACAATTGTCGGCGGAAATATAATAATGAGCACAGACTTATATGAAAAAAGATAACGGACTTTACTGGTTATTATTTGCAATCCTTGTTTTTATCATTGATATCGCAAGTAAATTTTGGATTTTAAATAACTTCTCACTATTTGAATCAGTGAACCTCTTACCCTTCTTCTCAATTACTTATGTACGTAATATTGGTGCTGCCTTTAGCATTTTTGAGGGCCAACGTATGATGCTTGCTGCTATCGCCTTAATTATCAGTGCTGTAATTTTGCATATGTTATACCGCAATACTCGCCAGCAAAAATTAGAAAACTTTTCATTATCGCTGATTTTAGGTGGTGCATTAGGTAATTTATTTGATCGCCTTTATCATGGTTTTGTCGTCGACTTTCTTGATGTCAATTTTGGTGATTGGCACTATCCAACCTTTAATATCGCAGACTGTGCCATTTGCGTAGGTATTGGATTATTTATTTTCTATAGTTATAAAAAACCGAAGAAGACCGTATAATATGCAAATTATTTTAGCCAATCCTCGTGGTTTTTGTGCTGGTGTTGATCGAGCTATCACCATCGTTGAACGTGCACTAGAACTCTTTGGAGCACCGGTCTATGTACGCCACGAAGTTGTACATAATCGCTATGTTGTTAATCGTCTAAAAGAGTTAGGGGCGATTTTTATTGAAGATATTAGCGAAGTACCTGATAACACCATTCTTATATTTTCAGCACATGGCGTGTCTAAAGCGATCCGAGAGGAGGCAAAACAACGTAAACTGCGCATTTTTGATGCAACTTGTCCCCTTGTAACCAAAGTACATATGGAAGTTGCTCGATCAAGCTATCGTGGCGAAGAAGTCATTTTAATCGGTCATGCTGGTCACATCGAAGTAGATGGTACAATGGGGCAATATAGCAATCCCGAAGGTGGCATCTATTTAATCGAATCAATTGATGATGTAAAAACACTGCAAGTAAAAAACGAAAATCATCTTTGCTTTACCACTCAGACAACGTTATCGGTTGATGATACAGCCGAAATCATTACTGCTTTAAAAAAACGTTTTCCTAATATTCGCAGTCCTCGCAAAAATGATATCTGCTATGCTACAACCAATCGCCAGCAAGCAGTGAAACAACTATCATCACACGCAGACATTGTTTTAGTCGTAGGCTCTAAAAATTCATCTAATTCGAATCGCCTAGCCGAGCTAGCAAGGCGAAACAGCAAGCAGGCTTATTTAATTGATTTTGCATCTGACATCAAAAAAGAATGGCTAGTAAATACACATACGATAGGTGTAACAGCAGGCGCTTCTGCACCTGAGATTTTAGTGCAACAGGTGATTGATCATTTAAAAAGCTTAGGTTGCACATCTCTTATTGAAACAGATGGCATTTTAGAAAATATCACTTTTGAAATTCCAAAAGAACTTCGAATTGACATTAAATCAACTTGAATTAAGAAGACTTCAGTCCCTCAAATTTTACTAATAATTCTTCTTTTGTTTCAATATGTTCAGGATCAGCAATAATCGCATTTTGAATAGGGCAAACTCGCTGACAAGTCGAATGATCATAATATCCCACACACTCAGTACATTTATTGGGATCGATTTCGTACGTGTCAAATCCCATTGAAATAGCCTCGTTTGGGCACTCGGGTTCACACATATCACAATTAATACATTTGCTAGTTATTTTTAATGCCATTACAGTTTATCTTTACCGACTATAAAAAATTTGCGACATTATAGCGCAATCGCTAATAAATCCGAATAAGGATCCTATTATTGCTTATTGAACAACATACATACTAGTAAAAATGCCGATTAAACATATATTTTATGTATCAAAGCAATAACTTATATCGGGTATATTTTCATAATTATTACAATTTATTAAGAATGGTTATCAATAGCATTTAGTTTATTGCGATAGAATGTTAAAATCATAATAAGAACATTAAAGGATAAAAAAGATTGTTAAAATTGATAAAAATTAAATATATATTTATGGCTATTGCCATTTTTGTAATTATTTGTATTGCATATTTCATCACATCACGTTCAGAACCGACAGTCAATTACATTACATCGCCTGTAACAAAAAATAATATTGAAAAAACAGTACTGGCCGATGGCACAATTAGTGCCTTTAAACAAGTTAGTGTGGGTGCTCAGGTTTCTGGTCAAATAAAAAAACTCTATGTTGAGTTGGGTGATGAAATTAAGCAAGGCGATATGATTGCCGAAATCGACGATCTAAAACAAAGCAACGATTTAAAACAATCGGAAGCTTCACTTAATAGTTTAGAAGCACAACGTGAAGCCAAAAAGGCAAGACTAATCAACTATCAGTTAACCTATGATCGTCAGCACAAACTGGTCAGTAAGGGTGTGGGTATTCAATCGGATTTGGATACAGCAAAAGCCGAACTTGATGCAATCAAAGCCGATATTGCTGCGCTTAATGCCGACATAGTTAAGGCGCAAGTTGCGGTTGATACAGCGAAAGTTAACTTAGGATATACTAAAATCCGCTCGCCCATTGATGGTGTAATTGTCGCAATTCCAGTCGATGAAGGACAAACAGTAAACTCCGTCCAAAGTGCACCAACCATTGTTAAAGTAGCTCAGCTTGATAAAATGACGATTGAAGCGCAAATTTCTGAAGCCGATGTGGTCAATGTCAAAAAAGGCATGCCTGTTTATTTTACCATTTTAGGACAGCCTAATAGACGTTTTGATGGCTTAACACTACGTGCGATAGAGCCCGCACCAGATTCAATTAATACCGAAACAACCTTATCAAGTTCATCATCAACCACAAAAAGCGCGATTTATTATAATGGATTATTTGATGTGGATAATCCTGATCATATTTTAAGAATTTCAATGACAGCACAAGTCTATATTGTCCTATCTGAAGCAAAAGATGTATTAACCATTCCTTCTCAAGCAGTCCAAAAAAAATTAAGCAATAATAAAGCCATTGTTTATCTATTAAATAAAAATAAAGAAATTGAAGAACACGAAGTTATTTTAGGTATCGATAATAATATTAATGTTGAAATAAAATCGGGTATAAAAGAAGGTGATATTGTTGTAGTAAGTAGTACTAATGGAGCATCAATAGGTAATAATGCAAGATCCCCAAGGATTCGATTCTAATATGGCAAATAATACACCTCTTATCAAACTTGAAAATATTGTTCGTGAATTTCCAGCAGGCGATTCAACCATACAAGTTCTTAAAGGCATAAATCTGACAATTAATGCTGGTGAAATGGTGGCGATTATTGGGGCATCAGGATCTGGTAAATCCACTTTAATGAATATATTAGGCTGCCTAGATAAACCAACCACTGGCACCTACTCCATTGGCGGACGAACAACGAGTAAATTGTCACTTGATGAGCTCGCCGAATTACGTCGCGAACATTTTGGTTTTATCTTTCAACGTTATCACTTGTTAAATGCACTAACTGCACAAGGCAATGTAGAAATCCCAGCCATTTATGCTGGTGTAACCAGTGAACAGCGACAAAAAAGAGCGAACGAAATTTTAACACGTTTAGGACTTGCCGATAAAATACATAATAAACCTAGTCAGTTATCAGGAGGACAACAACAACGTGTCAGTATTGGCCGAGCTTTAATTAATGGTGGACAAATCATTTTAGCAGATGAACCAACCGGAGCCCTCGACCGCAAAAGTGGCTTAGAAGTGATGGCCATATTACAAGAGTTACACCAACAAGGCCACACAGTTATTATTGTCACACACGATGCAAATATTGCCCAAAATGCCCAGCGAATTATTGAAATTAGTGACGGTAATATTATTTCTGATTCTATTAACCCCAAATACCAATCTGAACAAAGTGATAATCGTCAAATTAAACAAATCGAAGCGACTAAAACCCAAGATAACTTCTTGGCAAAATATTATCGTTTTCGTGATGCGTTTAAGATGGCTATATTATCAATGCTTTCACAGAGATTACGTACTGTATTAACGATGTTGGGTATCATTATTGGTATTGCTTCTGTGGTATCAGTCGTTGCATTAGGACAAGGCACAAAGCAGAAAATTTTATCTAACATTAATTCGTTAGGAACAAGCACACTTGAAATCTATGCAGGCTCAGGCTTTGGCGATCGCAATGCAGATAAAATCACGACACTACGCTCATCTGATGCCGATTTTTTAGCGCAACAAAGTTTTGTTCACAGCACCACACCAAATCTTGCAACCAGTGTTTATTTTCGAATTAACAACCTAGCGGTAACAGGAACAGTAAACGGTGTTGGAGAGCAATTCTTTGCTGTTCGTGGTTATACTATTTCTCAAGGAAAATCGTTTGATGAAACCAGTATTATTACTTCAGCACAAGATGCGGTAATTGATGAAAACACCGTTAAACGACTATTTGCAGATCAAAATCCTATTGGAAAAATTTTAATGGCCGGCCAGCTACCTGTAAGAATCATTGGCGTTGCGACTAAACAACAACAAGGATTTGGTAGTAATGAAAGCTTGAATATTTGGTTACCTTATACCACCGTTATTAATCGGATGGTGGGTCAAACTTCGTTAAAAAGCATCACAGTACGCGTTAAAGATCATGTTGATTTATCAATTGCAGAACAAGCCATTAATCAAATCATGTTAAAACGACATGGCACAAAAGATTTTTTCATCTTCAACTCAGACAATATACGAGAAACCATTAACTCATCAGCTTGGGTAATGACACTCTTGGTTTCGGCTATAGCACTCATTTCACTTATTGTGGGAGGCATTGGCGTAATGAATATTATGCTAGTATCGGTCACAGAAAGAACGCGAGAAATTGGCGTACGTATGGCCGTTGGTGCGCGTTCAAGCGACATATTACAACAATTTTTAATTGAAGCCGTATTAGTTTGTTTAACCGGTGGCACAATAGGTATTTTACTTTCGTTTGCTATTGGATTTATTTTTAACGCTTTTGTTACATCATTTGCCATGAGTTTTTCCGTACTTGCCATTGTTGCGGCATTTAGCTGCTCAAGCATAATTGGCATTATCTTTGGTTACTTTCCAGCAAAACGTGCCGCAAAACTCGATCCTATTTATGCATTAGAGCGAGAATAGTCATCCTAATATAATAAAAAATCCCTTTGCACCAAATAATGATGCAAAGGGATTTAAAAATTAATTGATACAGGTTTTTCTTTAACCCTGATAATCATTTATTTTTTATTAGAATCCGTTTTTTCTTCTATTTTTGCATTAGGATCTAATCCAGCAACAAATGAAGTCACTCTTGCATAATCCTGAATAAAGGCTGCATCACTAGTTAGATTAAGTTGATTTGCTATGATAAAAAACTTACGATTAACAATAACAGTAGGAATGGACTCTGGTTTCATCTCTCTAATCGCATCACTTTGTTGTGCCATAAACGCTTTAACTAAAAAGCTATCTTTCGTTTTATCATACACTTCAGCACTGATACCTAATTTTTCAAAAACCGCTTTAATATCATCAGCTGTTTTTATTGTTTTATCTTTTTGAACTGCATTATAAAGTGCATCTGAAGCTTTATCTTGAATACCAAGTACATTAGCCACCGCCCATGCTTGTGAAAGCTCTTTAGCTAATAACCCAAAGTTCTCTAAATGATAACGTTTAAATTTAACGCCTTCTGGTAAAGCCTTACTAATAGTTTGTGAGCCATTATTTTGAATTTCAAATCTAAAACAGCTTGGGCAATTAAACGAAAAGAACTCAATAACTTCTTTATCGGGTGATGGATTAGTTGGCAGTGCAGCATATTGTTTGCCTAATTCGATCGGCGCTGGTGCATTGGTAGAGACAGTTTGTGATTCATCAGTTTTAGTTGTTGTTTTTCCTTCATCGGCAAAACAACTTACAGAAGAAAGCAAAATACTAATTGCAATAAGTGTTTTTTTCATTTTAATAATTCTCCTTATTCTTTTATAATTCCACGAGCTTTTAACAATGCGGATTTAAAATCTTCTTCATAATCTTTTTTTAGACCAGGAATAGCCTCATTCTTATCCGAACCCCGCATTTTTAAATGATAAATTAAAACTTCATCGCTCAAATCTTTTAATTCACCTTCAAAACCAGCCTCTTGACCTAATTTAGCTAAAAATTGTAATAAGTTAAGATCAGAATCGCTTTCCCATGCGGGTTGCAATAATTCCACTACTTCATCAATACGATGACATTTCATAATTGTTACCTTTAGTAGATCTTCAAACCTTTCGAAGATAATGATAAATAAGCAATCATCAAAAAATGATACGCTACGACTTGCAATAACTTTGCTATATAGTAATGTTATTTTGTTTTTTCGCAACGTAAAAGAGAAATAATTTATGGAAAAACCCTCTATTACTGCAATCATTCTAGCCGGCGGTAAAAGTACCCGCATGAATGGCAACGACAAAGGACTGTTATTATTACAACAAAAACCACTTTATCAACATGTTATTGATCGCATCCAACCTCACGTTGACGCACTCATGATTAATTGTAATCGCCATATCCAACAATACAAAAAAGCAGGTTATCCTGTATTTAGTGACGATCTGGCAGGATTTTGTGGGCCATTATCGGGGATTTATAGTGGCTTACTACGCAGCAAAACCGATTGGAACTTATTTATCAGTTGTGACACGCCTTTTTTACCAGATGACTTAATTGACCGCTTAGCTGTTTATACGGCAAATAACAGTGCTATTTATCCATATGATGGACAACATCACCATCCAACCATCTTGCTTATTCATAAAACAACTATTCCACAGCTACAAGCTTATTTAGAACAAGGTGAACGTAAACTGATGCTATTTTTAGAACAAATCAGTGCTAAATCTGTTGATTTTAGTGATAAAGCAGCTTGTTTTATCAATATCAATACGGTAGAGGAGCTTAATACATTTAACCAAAAAGCAAATAAACAATATTTTTTCTGAGCGATTTTTGACGTTTTGACCTTTGGTGAACAAAATAGCTATCGTGATCACCTCCGAGTTAGGGAATTATGAATTCCCTAACTACCCACGCTTTGGTTACAGAATATGGCCTGAAGCCACCCTGCATCGTCGATCAGATGGAGGCGCTTTTTTGACTTTTAGTGATTAAAGCACAAAGCTCGCAGATCAATTGAACTGCCCCCCAAAAGTTGGATTGTTTAAATCTACTTTTGGGAACAAAATTATGGCAAAAAAATATACATTCGATTTTAAAAAACAAGTTATTGAACATTATTTTAAGAGTAATGATGGTTATGGTTTAACCGCTTGGCACTTTCAAGTGCCTGTCGGTACAGTGGAGTCGTGGGTAAAGTTATATAAAAGAAAAGGCATTGAAGGACTAAAACCCGTCACAAAACAAAGCTGCTTTGGCGTTTGATATACACTTTGGATATGTAGGCCACTGGTTTAAAATATACCAAAAATAGGGCAAAGCAGGTTTTTCAATGACACCGAATCCACCACAGGGAAAAGCAGATAAAAAAATGGCTCATTTAGTTGATCGCTCTAAAATAAAACTAAGCAATTAAAAAATTATGTTAATTACAATTGGATGATTATTTATGGCTTACTACACCAACATCTTTTCACCAGAACAGTATTAAGCTAAATAGATTAGCTATAATAACCTTACTCTTTTGTAAAAAATTAACGTGTTTACTATAAAAATAGTTCAGGTATAATTTTGATTTTATTGAATTTTTATTTTTTAACTTTTTAACTTTTTAAATTAAAATCATATGGTTATAAAGTGATGTACATTGGGATTTAGGAATTTTGGTAACATTCTAAACCTCATTATGATACAGGATATTGGAAAAATTATCCGTTATACGTATATAATAAATTCGTTCAAAATATAGCAGATTTGTTAATTAAAACCGCGATAGTTGTTTTCGTATTGTTAATCATGAAAAATTTATGGCAGGTAATTTTATGGAAAACAGGGTTTATTATGGAGAGTATACTTTAAAACATTGGATTGAATTAATCTTGAATAAAAATATTATTTTACCTGATTATCAACGACATTTTGTTTGGAGTGATGAAAAAGTAAAAACATTAATACAAACTTTTTCAAATAAACAATTTATACCTCCTGTAACAATCGGCGCTTTTAAAATCGATGGTAAAAATGATAATTTAATTCTTGATGGACAACAACGCTTAACAAGTATTTTATTAGCTTATTTAGGTCTATATCCAAATAAAGACAAATATTCTAAGCCGTTAGAATCATATGTTAGTGAAAATGATGATGAAGATGATGATGAAGATCCATGTATATGTGAATGGACTTTTAGAGAGCTTACAAAAAAAGGCAGCAATAGAGATGATTTAATTAAGAAGATAAATAATGCAGAATATAAATCGCTAGATTTCAATCTGGACGATGAATTTTTTGAAAAAAATTTTTTGGGTTTTTCTTATTTAGTTCCTGATATATCGGATGACGCTAAAATCCAACAAAAATACTATTCTTCCGTTTTTAGAAATATCAATATTCAAGGTCAAACACTGTTACCCCAAGAAAGTCGAGCCTCATTATATTTTTTGGATAAAGAATTAACAAATTTTTTTACACCAGATTTTTGTCAAAAAATAACGGTAAAAAACTTTGGTAATAAGGCTAAATTCGATTTTGTTAGATATTTATCTCTTCTTTCGCATTATTTTAAAAGTCAAAATAAAAATATAGTTGCACGTAGCTATAAATCTAAAATGGAACAATATTATGAACAATATATCTATTGTGTAGTTAATGATGAAGAATCAAAATTATTCGGCAAATTTTCAGAAATTTTTCCTAATAAAGAATATAGTTCACGTTTTGAACTATTAAAACAAACAATAAACAATCTCAAAATCCCTAATGAATATAGTTCAATTATTGATCTAGATGTATATTTTTTTGGTCTAATATATCAAATTATCTTTAATAAAAATGAAATACCTATCATAGATAATACTAAAATAAAATTTAAAGATGGCGATTCAATAAAGTATATTGAAATTGATGAATTTAAAACAAAAATAGATGAGAAGATTAATATTTTTAAAAAAGGTGCTCATAAAAAATCACCTAGCAACTTACAACATTTAAGAAAACGTATGGAACAATCAATAAAATTATATGAAAAAATTATAGATAATGAAAATGCATAAAAATTTTATTTTAACTCCTATTACAAGCAATTTAGAAATTGCAGTGACTTCCTGCTCAGGTATCGGTAATGGTATTGAAACTTTTCCCCTATGTGACTACATAATGCAATCAATTTTTCTCAAAATGACTGGATTTCAAGAACAAAAAATGAAGTGTATTTGTTGGGATTTAGCAACAGAGGATTACGATTATCGATATCAGAAATTTAGAAATGGTTTAGGAGAATGTTCTCAATATAAAGACAAAAATAATATATATACAGAACTTGTTGAACAAATTAAAAAACATGATCCAAGCTTTGAACATTTTTCTGACGAGGAAAGAGAAAAAATATTAAAAGATACAACACTCGAAATACATAATATTTTCAAAAATACTAATTTGTTTTACTGGAGCACAAAAAAATATTATGAATTTGAAGATTTTTGGAAGACTATTACAATAGATCATTTTGCTAAAGGTACTTTATTTTTAGCTGAAAATAAAAATAACTTTTTAAAAGAAAAAATATATGAAAAACATCTATATCGTCATAGAAATAGATGTGCTCATAATATATTGTGTGTTCAACAACACTTGCCATCATTAAAAACACTTGTTGATAATGATTATAAATATGAAAATTATTTTATATGGTTTGCCACACTATCTCTTATAGATAATATTTTTATTAATTTGTATAAGAAATATTTAGATTTATATAATAAAAATTAATGTTTTTATGTAAAATCATAATAGCTATTGGAAAGTTTCTATTTTGAAATCGCTAGGTTTTATATGCCTTTTAGCTTTAATGAAAGACTACAGTTATTGTTAAAAATTTTTATGTCACTTTGTGTTTATGTAAAAAAATACACCATATTTACTCAATAGTGTTTAAAAATGGCGCGATTGCGTTAAATAGGTATTGCTTTATTATTTAATTACTATAATATGGTCACCTCTTTGACGCGGGGTGGAGCAGCTTGGTAGCTCGTCGGGCTCATAACCCGAAGGTCGTTGGTTCAAATCCAGCCCCCGCAACCAATTCCTATCAATCCTTGATATATCCTTTTTTCTAAATCACTGTTTTGTTTTTGGCACAGCTAATAATGTTGCAACAGCTTCGCTAATGCGTCTGGCTATGTAGCTATTGTTCATGGTGTACAAATGAATGCCGTCCACATTTTGTGAAACTAAATCAACAATCTGATCGATGGCATAAGCAATACCCGCATCACGAAATGCATCGGGATGATGTTCATATTTTTCCATCATTTGTTTGAATTTTTTAGGTAAATTCACCCCACACATCGATACCATGCGCTCAATTTGGTTTTTATTGGTCACTGGCATAATGCCGGCTTCGATCGGCACATTAATGCCCATATCGTGTGCTTTATCTAAAAATGCATAAAAATAGTCATTATCAAAAAATAGCTGTGAAATAAGTTGATCAGTACCCGCATTGACCTTTTCTTTTAGGTGGATCAGATCTTGTTTTAGGGTTGATGCTTCAAGGTGTCCTTCTGGATAACATGCACCAATCACGTTAAAATCACCGTTTTCTTTAATAAATGTCACCAGTTCGCTGGCGTATCGAAAATCATCTTTGGGCGGTACATTTGCGCTGATGTCACCACGCAAAGCAAGCACATTATCAATCCCTGCACATTTAAGGTCGTGTAGGATTTTTTGCATCTCGGCTTTATCAAAATTAATGCCCGGTAAGTGAGCAACACTTTCGATGCCATAAGTGTGTTTTACCGAGTGGGCAATATCAATGGTGGTTTGTCCATTTAAGCTACCACCCGCACCATAAGTGACACTGATAAAATCGGGTTTAAAATAACCAAGCTCTCGCAGAGTGCTGTAAATGGTTTCTAAAGGTGATGTTTTTTTAGGTGGAAAAACTTCAAAAGAGAACACCGTTTTTTTATTAAATAATAGATTTGTTTTCATTTTTATCATCCATTCGTTATATCGCTTATTTTCCTTATTGACATTTCCGCCGCCCAAATAGGCGGCGGAATTGTCAGCATCGTAAAATACGATGTCTTAATAAATAAGCTCAGTTCTTTATAAAACAGTGCTTAATTGAGTGTTTTCCTTACTGCTAATGTAGCTTCAACAAGATGCTGTAAGCTTTCAACCACTTCTTTTTCACCACGTGTTTTTAAACCACAGTCTGGGTTAATCCATAATTTTTGTTTATCGATCTTCGCCAGTAACTTTTCGATCGTCGCTTTAATTTCAGCAACAGGTGGAACGCGTGGCGAATGGATATCGTAAACACCTGGCCCAACTTCGGTTTTAAAATTATTGGCATTGAGCACATCAATTAATTGCAGATTAGAGCGAGAAGCTTCGAACGAAATTACATCAGCATCCATGGCATCAATATCTTTAATGATGTCAGCAAATTCGCTATAACACATATGTGTATGAATTTGGGTATCAGCTTGTACTTTGCTATGTACTAATCTAAATGCCGGAATCGCCCAATCAAGATATTCGCTGTTCCAATCCGCTTTACGCAGTGGTAATTTTTCTTTTAACGCGGCTTCATCAATTTGAATAATCTTAATGCCTGCAGCTTCAAGATCTAACACTTCATCACCAATGGCCAATCCAATTTGGAATACCGATTCTTTTTGCGAAATATCCTCACGTGGGAATGACCAGTTAAGAATCGTTACCGGTCCAGTTAACATCCCTTTAACTGGTTTATCTGTCAGACTTTGTGCATATTTTGAATATTCAACCGTAATCGGTTTAGATCGTGAAATATCACCCCAAACAATCGGTGGCTTAACGCAACGTGTACCGTAAGATTGTACCCAAGCTTTTTCGGTAAACACAAAGCCATTTAAGCTTTCGCCAAAATATTCGACCATGTCATTACGTTCAAATTCACCATGCACTAACACATCAATGCCGATCTCTTCTTGCAATTTGATACACTCAGCTATTTTTTGTTGATTAAATTCAGTATATTGATTCAAGCAAATTTCGCCTTTTTTGAATTTAGCACGATTTAAACGCACATCAGGTGTTTGTGGGAATGAGCCAATGGTTGTAGTTGGTAATAGTGGTAAATTAAAGGCTTTCTTCTGCGCCGCTTCACGCACTGAAAACTCTGGTAAACGGGTAAAATCAGACGCATTTAATGCCGCCACTTTTTGGCGAACCGCGTGGTTTGCACCTTCACGTTCACGGGTAAATAGTGTTTGATTAGCTTTATAAGTCGCATTATTTTCAGGATTTGCTTCTTTAAATAACTGACCTAGTTCAGCAAGCTCTTGCAGCTTTTCTTGGGCAAAAGCAAAATAAGCACGTTGTTGAATGGTTAATTTGGTTTCATTTTGCAATGTATAAGGAACATGCAGTAATGAACAAGACGTATTAATGACAATATTTGTGGCTTTTTGTTTGATTTTACTAAGTAAAGCTAAAGTTTTTTGGTAATTGTTTTTCCAGATATTTTTGCCATTAACAACACCGGCAAATAATACTTTATCAGCAGGGAAGCCATTATTTTCAAGTAAAGCTAATGATTGCTTACCTTCGACAAAATCAAGCCCAATACCATCAAAAGGCAGTGCCACTAATTCTTTATAACAATCACGCACATCACCAAAATAGGTTTGTAGAACAATTTTGGTGTTACCTTTAACTGATAAAATCGCTTGATAAAGTTCGGTAAATAAGGCGATATCGTCTTTATTTAGATCGGTCACTAAAATTGGCTCATCAATTTGGATCCACTCAGCACCAAGCGTTGTAAATTTTTGGATGATTTCTTGATAAGCTTTAATAATATCGGCTTTAAAATCACCAAGCTGTTTTTTACCTAAATACTGCGCTAATTTAAAAAAGGTTAACGGCCCAACCACAACCGGTTTGGTTTGCACACCTAGCGCTTTCGCTTCTTGATATTCGTCAAAAGGTTTCGTACCTGTTAACTTAATTTGTACTGAATCTTCTATTTCAGGAACTAAATAGTGGTAATTGGTATTGAACCATTTTTTCATAGCCAGTGCGCGCACATCGCCTTTTTCGCCCTGATAACCACGTGCCATGGCAAAATAACGGTCAAGCTCAGGTAAACCTAAATCTTGGTAACGTTTTGGAATAACATTAAGTAAACACGCTGTATCTAACACCGCATCATAGAATGAAAAATCATTAGATGAGATAAAAGCAATTTTTTGAGCAGCTTGTTGTTTTAAATGCTCAGCTCGTAACGCTTTGGCTTCGTTTAATAATTCGGCTTGAGTTTTATTACCTTTAAAATAGGCTTCTGTTGCAAATTTAAGTTCACGAAGCTTACCAACACGAGGATATCCAATAACAGCAGTATTCATTTTTATTTCCTTTTATCCATTTTCTTATAGTGATAAAAAGATAACAAAAAAAATAGGTATTGAATAATTCTAGTTTTTTATTGATTGTTATAGTTTTTAACTATATCAATTCAAATAAAAAATCCCACTATGGTTAAATAGTAGGATTTAATATTAACTGATGAAAGCTAAGCCAATTATTGACGCCACTCACCATGAATTGGTCTTGCAAAATGAGCAAGTACTGCAATCATACACACTTCGATCGATACACCCCAATAGATATGACCTAGAATTTCACTCCAAAGTTCATAACCATTTAAGTTCCATAACCAACCAACCGTACCTTCCGCATCATAAGCAGGATGACGGAAACCAAGCAATGGAATTAAAAAACCGTGCATCACAACAGTAATAATAATGCCGTACAATGCCCCATACCATAAGCGGATTTTGTTGCAATAATATGCACCTGCAACATAAACAAAGGCGAAAGCAAAACTAAATAACCAGTGATAAAGTGTCACTGCACCTAAAACGCTTGCCCCTTGATAAATATAATCAAGCGAGTGAGAGTTAATCCCAAGCCAACCCAGCCATGCATCAATATGTGCCGCAGGTGGAGAAATTTCACCAGGTACTCGTGGAGGCATATTAACTTCTGAACCCCATTTTACTAATGAACTGAAAAATCCGCCGATAATTGTTGTCCATATAATTACTTGGCGATTTGTTTTATTTCCAAACATACTTAGTTTCCCATAGTTATAATAAATAGGTGTTCAAATTATACTACTGTGTAATTTTAGATAAAAGAAGAATAAGTTGGGGGGAGGTGTAAAAGTATTTTGATGAGTGGTGGTGATTATATAATCCTAGCTTAAATGAATCAGATATCATGATTATTTGCTATTAGACGATATAGATAGGCTTATGAATCTTTTTTACAATGTGATAAGTTTATTTGTAAGCTAATAAAATATGGTAAAGTTTTAAAGTTTGTTAGGGATCTTTTAGCTAACTTAGGGTTGTCAATAAAATCAATTATTCTTGTTCCGTGGAATGAAACCTACTTATTCTGCATTACTAGAAGGATGCTCAAGTATTGGTGTTGATCTGTCGGTTATTAGTGAAAAAAACTATCTCCGTTATGTAGATTGTGCATTTCGGATGTTAGATGAATTAGTAACATTAATTTTTGATGCATATAAAAATAAAAAATATCGTTATAATTTGTGATAGTCATTATTCCATCATAAAACGAAAATAAACCAACCAATAAAAAGGTGAGTTTATTCATTCAACTGATTAATCGCGATTAAAGATTAAATTCTAATCATTTGATTAACAAATTATACTCTATATGGGTAACTAACCTTTTATTTTAATCTTCAGTCTGTTCTTCAAATACTGACATATCAATGCTAAGTAATTCTAAAGAATGATTTCGTTTAATACCTACTCCATTTTCAATAAGTAATTCAATTAATCGAGTGCCATCAATTAAAGTAATTGGGGCGGCACCCGGATAATTCGCAGCTTCGGCACAACCAGATGAAAATTTGCCTGTTGTGATTAATGTACCTCTAATTGCTTTATGATAAGGCAAAGCCCCTCTTAACTGATCAATCAATGGGCGATTAACAGAATTTTGCATGCGTTTTACCTGAACGACTTCAGTAATACGCGTAATACCCACTTGCACATTGCCAACAACATCAATTCCTTTATCTCCAGATGCTTTCGTCACATTCACATCTTCATAACCCATCGCTTGTAATAATTGACCAATTAATATTTCAAAATGATATGGATTCATATTCTGTAACTGTTGTGATAATAATAGTTTTTGCTGCTCATTATATCGAACAATAGAATCCATAATATCATCTAATGGATCGCATAGCTTCCCTTGTGGCGCTGCATCTAACCATTTCCGACCACTATCTGTTATTTGATAAATAATTCCTTCACGTTTTAAGAGTTTTCGATCAACTAAATTTACAAGGCGAGCATATAACGTAGATTTACATGCTTGTTCACTATTCCACTTAGAATTTTGACGTAAATAAGTCATCCATTCTGGTAATAAATCTCCATTTTTAGCTTGTCCACGAACGCTAAGCAATTCTAATAATTGCAATATGCCTTCTGAATCATCTAGTTCTAGCCAAACATCTTTATCCCCCTTTAAAAAAGCTCGCCCTTTTGGTGAAGGTTGCCAATAACCTTGCATATCGACAGTCATTAGATCGCTATTATTTATAAACAAATAAGCACCATAGCTATGGCGAGGATTTAACACATGATTATCCTGCACCCATATTTTATTTGCTATTTCAGCATATTCACCACTTAGTCGTTCACTAATCCAATCATCAGGTTCTGACCAGTCAACTGGATTCTGTGGAGTTCCAGACTGGCCACGAATATCACTAATCATCCCGTGTACAGACTTTTTACTGTAACCTGATACCGCTTTAATCATTGCAATAGTTCGTGCATATGTTGGAAATAGTGGCGTTATTGTCTTATGCTTCACAGCTGATTCCTTATGTCTTCGAGAGAAGATAACATATTAAAAATAATTAATTAAATAATGACTATTTTTAATTAATCTAAAGTTTAATTGATTTTATAACAAAAAATAAGTCTCATAAACAAAAACACAAACCTGTATTTATTTACAGTGTTTTTACTGCTATACTGCCAATATGATAACTAGCCTTATGTATTAATTTATTATGATAACTCAACTAACTATTAATAATTTTGCTATTGTAGATCAGCTTCTTGTCGACTTTACTACTGGGATGACCGCTATTACGGGTGAAACGGGCGCAGGGAAGTCGATTGCTATTGATGCATTGGGATTATGTTTAGGTAATCGTTCTGATGCTTCATCTATTCGGCATGGCGCTGATCGTGTTGATATTTCGGCTTGTTTTGTGCTTGATGATACGCCAGCGGCTTTTGCTTGGTTACGCGAAAATCAACTTGATGAGGGTAATGAGTGCATTTTACGCCGAGTGATTAATCAAGATGGGCGTTCTAAAGCATTTATTAATGGTCGTGCGGTACCTATTTCGCAATTAAAAGATTTGGGGCAAATGTTGATTCAAATTCATGGGCAACATGAACATCAGCGCCTGTTACGCAGTGATTATCAACAACTGTTACTCAATCATTATATGAATGAGCCCACCTTGCTTGCCCAAATGCAGCAAGCCTATAGACAGTGGAAAGAAGCAACACGAGCTTATCAGCAGTACGAAACCTCACGACAAGAGCGTGATGCGCATATGCAGCTTTTACAATATCAATTGAAAGAACTTAATGAGTTTTCGCCAATTGAAGGGGAATATCAACAAATTGACGAAGAATACAAACGATTATCTAACAGTGAACAATTAATCAATCTAAGCCAACAATCTGTGATGTTGTTAGATGAAGCCGATGAATATAACGTCAGTAATTTGCTTAGTAGTGTTAAAAATAGCGTTCAAGAATTGGTTGAGCTCGATCCAACTTTAAATAGTGTTTGTAATATGCTGGAAGAGGCATCAATCCAAATTAAAGAAGCAAGCGATGAACTTCGTCATTATAGTGAACGTTTAGAGCTCGATCCTGCTCGAGTCATGCAACTTGAACAGCGGTTATCAAAACAAATTGCTTTAGCGCGTAAGCACCATGTCACCCCTGAAGCATTGCCCGATTTACATCAAACCTTGTTAACTGAATTTAAACAGATCAATCAGCAAGATGAACAAAGCGAACAACTTAAAACCGATATTACCAAATACCATCAACTCGCGGTTGAAATTGCCACAAAATTGCATCAAAAAAGATTAACGATAAGCAAAACTTTAGCCAAAAAAGTAACCACTATTATGCATGACTTATCCATGCCTAATGGACAATTTAGTATCGATGTCACTTTTGACGAAAACCGATTAAATGAAGACGGTGCCGATCAAGTCACCTTTTTAGTCAGCACCAATGCTGGGCAAAGTCCACAACCGCTTGCTAAGGTGGCCTCTGGTGGTGAGTTATCACGTATTGCCTTAGCTATTCAAGTTTTAACTGCGCAAAAAATGGATACACCAGCATTAATATTTGATGAAATTGATGTCGGTATTAGTGGATCAACTGCCGCTAAAGTCGGCCAGTTATTAAGGCAACTGGGTGAATCAACGCAAGTGATCACTGTAACCCACCTGCCACAAGTTGCTGGGCAAGCAAATCAGCACTATTTTGTTAACAAACAAACCAATGGCAAACAGACTTCAACTGATATGCAAAAGCTAGATAATACTGGACGTTTAAACGAACTTGCTCGCTTATTAGGAGGAGACAAAATTACTGACGCAACATTAGCCAATGCGAAAGAGCTACTTATTATCTAGCTGAATTGTGGTAATATAGCGCTTTCATCTTGATGTGAAGGAAGCTTGATCATGAGTCTATCGGGTAAACATATTTTGTTAGGCATTACTGGTGGTATTGCCGCTTATAAATGTCCTGACCTTGTTCGCCATTTAAAAAAAGCGGGTGCGCAAGTACGTGTTGTTCTGACTGATTCTGCTAGCCATTTTGTGACTAAAATGACTCTGCAAGCTGTTTCTGGCAATCAGGTTTCCAGTGATCTCTTTGATCCATCAGCCGAGCTGTCTATGAGCCATATTGAACTGGCCAAATGGGCTGATTTAGTCCTCATTGCCCCAGCAACGGCCAATATTATTGCCAAAATGGCTAACGGCATTGCTGATGATCTGCTGTCAACAGTCTGCTTAGCAACCCCATCGCCAATTGTTATAGCGCCAGCCATGAATCAACAAATGTATAAAGCGGCAGCAACGCAACATAACTTATCAGTATTGGCCTCAAGAAATACCTTAATTTTAGGGCCTGACAGCGGCTTTCAAGCCTGTGGTGATATAGGGCCTGGGCGAATGTTAGAGCCTGAAACGATTGTTGAAAATATTAGGCAGTATTTTTCAACCACTGCTGCGCTTTCAGGTATATCTATAACCATCACGGCAGGCCCAACGATCGAAGAAATCGATCCAGTTCGTTACATTAGTAATTACAGTTCAGGAAAAATGGGCTTTGCAATTGCAAGTGCAGCAGCGCAAATGGGCGCTACCGTTACATTAATTAGTGGACCGGTTCATTTAGATACGCCAAATGGTGTCAACCGAATTAACGTTAAAAGCGCTAAACAGATGTATGAAGAAGCATTAAATTATGCGCAAAAATCAACTATTTTTATTTCGTGCGCGGCGGTTGCCGATTATCATGCCAAAACAATTGCGACACAAAAAATCAAAAAAACTAGCGATAACAATGAACTTATTATTGAATTAGTGAAAAACCCCGATATTGTAGCAAGTGTCGCAGCACTAAAAACGAATCGTCCTTTTGTGGTAGGATTTGCTGCCGAAACTCATGATGTCAAAACTTATGCACTAAAAAAATTAACTACAAAAAATCTAGATTTAATTTGCGCTAATGATGTTTCAGACAAAACCATCGGCTTTAATTCTGATCAAAATGCATTAACACTATATTGGCAAAATGGTGAGCAAACGTTACCATTAAGCAACAAACAACAATTAGCAATACAGTTACTTGAAGCAGTTATAACACGATATAAAGCGAGTCATGATGAAAAGAAAAATTGATATAAAAGTATTAGACAAACGTTTAGGAAATGAATTTCCACTACCTACCTATGCAACCGAAGGTTCAGCAGGTATTGATTTGCGTGCAATGTTTGATAAAACCACCGAAATCAAACCCGGCGAAACCATCTTAACGCCAACAGGTTTATCGATGCATATTGCTGATCCTAGTTTAGCTGCCTTAGTATTACCACGTTCTGGACTTGGTTCAAAAAATGGTATTGTGCTTGGTAATTTGGTTGGTTTGATTGATTCGGATTATCAAGGCCAGTTATTTGTTCCTGTTTGGAATCGTAGTCAAACGCCTTTTGTGATTGAAGCTGGCGATCGAATTGCCCAACTAATCATTGTTCCGGTTGTACAAGCCGAATTTAATATTGTTGATGAATTTATTGAATCAGCACGCGGAGAAGGTGGATTTGGACATTCGGGTAAAAAATGATTGTGACAAATAAAAATAAAAATCGCAAAGAAGATATCTTACAGGCCTTGGCAAAAATGCTTGAATCTAATGAAGGCACTCAACGCATTACAACAGCTAAATTAGCTGCAACAGTAGGTGTTTCTGAAGCGGCGTTATATCGACATTTTCCAAGCAAAACAAAAATGTTTGAAAGCTTAATTGTCTATATCGAAGATATTTTGTTGTCTCGCATTAATGTCATTATGCAAGAAGAGCCCAATACCTTTACACGCTTACAACTTATTCTTGCGTTGATATTAGGCTTTTCTGAAAAAAACCCAGGATTAACCAGAATTATGACGGGGCATGCATTAATGTTTGAACAAGACCAATTACAAGAACGTATTAGCCAACTATTTGAACGAATTGAAATCCAAATCAAACAAGTTTTACGGGAGCGCAAAATACGTGAAGGTGTTGCTTTCATCACAGATGAACGGATTTTGTCTAGTCAGTTATTGGCTTTTTGCGAAGGCATGATGGCGCGTTATTCTCGTTCAGGTTTTAAATATCTACCAACTACTAATTTTGATACACGTTGGACTTTATTAGTTAAACAATTGGTTTAGCCAATTTTGCACTAAAACACATTGATAGAAATTACTATTCCGAATTACTGAGGATAATAAGATGAATTTTGAAGGTTTCTTAAATTACACCCTTAACTTTATCAAACGATATGATGGGGTTGTATTTAGCTATATCGCTCATTTCTGCTTTGCTATTCTTATTTTTGTTATTGGTAGAACTATTGCTAGATTTATTAGCAACCAATTAAAACGGATATTATTTAAACGGCACGTTGACCCAACGGTTGTTAAATTTGTCAGTGCTTTGTCGTACTATGCCGTTATTGTTATGACATTAGTGGCGGTTTTAGGCCAATTAGGAGTACAAACGGCTTCTATTGTTGCTATCATTGGTGCGGCTGGTTTAGCTGTTGGTTTGGCGTTGCAAGGTTCGCTATCTAACTTTGCGGCTGGGGTGATTTTAATTATTTTCCGCCCATTTAAAGTAGGCGAAACAGTTGTAATAAATAGCCAACAAGGCGTGATTGATTCAATACAGATCTTTTCAACATCGATGATCACATCAACTAACGAATTAGTGGTGATACCCAATAGTCAGGTCGTCAACACCAATATTATCAACTATACCCGTTTACCAGAAAGGCGTTTAGATTTGGTCATTAATGTCGGCTATGATTCTGATATTCAAAAAGTTTACCAAGTGTTAAAGCAAGCGGTTGATAAAACACAAAACATATTAACATCCAAAGAGCCAACGATTCGATTAGATGTGTTAGATGCTTCCTCAATGAATTTTAATGTATTAGTTTGGACATTAAATGAAAACTACGGAGCAGTAAAAGGGGATCTGCTTGAAAATATCAAAAATGGATTAACTGCAAATAATATTAATATTCCATATCCAACAATGGATGTAAATCTTAACAATAAATAATCCGTTATAAAAATGCCGTCGATACAAATCAACGGCATTTTTCATTATACGCATCGCAATTAAATATCTTGATCCATATTTAAAGCAGGCTTATCGCAATCAGGGCAACCCACCACTTTTGCGGGCACACCGGCAACGGTAGTATGTGGTGGCACAGGATCTAACACCACAGAACCCGCACCAATTTTAGCGCCTTTGCCTATTTCAATATTGCCTAAAATCGTGGAATGCGCACCAATCATTACACCCTCACGAATTTTTGGATGACGATCACCATTTTGCTTACCGGTGCCACCTAAAGTGACGGATTGCAAAATAGAAACATCGTTTTCAATTACCACGGTTTCACCAATCACAATTCCTGTCGCATGATCAAACATTACCCCACAGCCAATTTTTGCCGCAGGGTGAATATCCACACCAAACACTATCGCAATCTGGCTTTGTAAAAAAATGGCCAATGATTTACGGTTTTGCTTCCAAAGCCAATGTGCAATTCGATAAGCTTGTAGTGATAAAAAACCTTTGTAATAAAGAAGAGGGGTTGAATAATAGTTGGTTGCAGGATCACGAATATAAACCGCAATAATATCACTTACTGCAGATTGGATAAGGCGTTGATCAGCTTGATAAGCCTGCCGAGCAATCTCACGAATCTCAATAGCAGGCATTACTTGTGTTGCCAGTTTATTAGCTAAAATATAACTTAATGCACTGCCTAAATCCTCGTGATTGAGTAAAGTCGCGTGGAAATAACTTGCCAGCATTGGCTCGCTTTCGACTAACTCAAAGGCTTCTTGCCGAATGGTTTGCCACAGCCGTTCGGGTTTTACAACTATTTTTGCATCGCTCACAACAAGTCCTTATACACAATAACTAAAATTGTTCACATTGTTTCGCAAACTTAACCTAGAAGCAAGTTTTGTATTCATTTATCATCACGTTAAAAAGCCCAAAAGAGCCAATATAGATAGCATCACCTTATTAAAAAAAGCCTCTTTGTAAGTGGAATAAAGTATATTAGATCAAACCAAATAAAGGCATAAAAAACAGATCTAAAACATTGTTTAACCGCCAATGCCTAATCCCATTTTCAATTTTGTCTATTTTACTTTTAA
Source organism: Gilliamella bombicola (assembly GCF_900094945.1). Lineage (GTDB taxonomy): Bacteria > Pseudomonadota > Gammaproteobacteria > Enterobacterales > Orbaceae > Gilliamella > Gilliamella bombicola. The sequence goes on along the minus strand of NZ_FMAQ01000008.1, from coordinate 46,639 downwards.
TGATGACGGTTAATTCCGTCATTAAATCCTATAATAAATAGATCTATGACATCGGCATCATTTAAATTTGTATGGTTAGATTAAAATTTTTAAAACAATAAAATATTATAACTTTCAACGATAATAAGAAAATTAGCCATTGTACAATGGGTTAAGTTCTATTATTATAAAAATATAATTTCATTATGGAGTATACCTGTGTAACTTTTTGCGCGTTCTTTCTATTAATAATAATTATAGTTACTCGCGTGATGCACAGAAGTCATATCTTTCCTATCAACTTTTGATAACCTTATAAATGCATTGCTTCACGCGGCAATTTTCCTTTTTTTCAGTGGTGATTAAATTCAATGCAATCTTTACGCACACAATGGTTTTCCAATATCAAAAATGATGTTCTATCGGGCATCGTTGTAGCACTTGCCCTTATTCCTGAAGCAATTGCTTTTTCTATTATTGCCGGTGTTGACCCTAAAATGGGGCTGTATGCGGCTTTTTGTATAGCGGTTATTACTGCTTTTGCCGGAGGTCGCCCGGGTATGATATCTGCCGCTACCGGTGCAATGGCGCTAGTGATTGCTGGACTGGTTAAAGCACATGGGGTTGAATATTTGCTTGTTGCGACAATCTTATGCGGTATTTTTCAGATTATTGCCGGTTTTCTTCAATTAGGGAACTTAATGCGCTTTGTTTCTCGTTCTGTGGTAACAGGTTTTGTTAATGCATTAGCCATCTTAATTTTTTTAGCACAACTTCCTGAGCTAACCAATGTCACATGGCATGTCTATGCAATGACCATTGCTGGGCTTGGCATAATTTATCTGTTCCCTTATATCCCCAAAGTAGGAAAAATGATTCCTTCACCACTACTTTGCATTCTTATTCTTACCGGTATCTATATGTATTTTGGCATGGATATACGCACGGTGGGTGATATGGGTACATTACCCACTAGCTTGCCTACATTTTTACTGCCCAATGTTCCTTTTAACCTTGATACCTTATTGATTATTCTGCCTTACTCTCTTTCATTAGCCATTGTCGGCTTATTAGAATCAATGATGACCGCAACCATTGTAGATGATATTACCGATACACCGAGTGATAAAAACCGAGAATGCAAGGGGCAAGGTATTGCCAATATCGTGACAGGATTCTTTGGCGGTATGGCTGGATGCGCGATGATTGGGCAATCAATTATCAATATGAAGTCTGGCGGACGAACGCGTCTATCCTCATTTATAGCCGGAACTGTACTTTTATTATTAGTAGTTTTTTTACAAGACTGGGTAAGCCAAATTCCAATGGCTGCGTTAGTAGCTGTGATGATCATGGTTTCCATAGGAACCTTTAGCTGGGACTCGATTAAGAACCTTAAATCGTACCCACTTTCAACCAATATTGTGATGCTGGCAACTGTAGTTGTCGTTGTATTTACCCATAACCTTGCTTATGGCGTATTTGTTGGGGTATTACTAGCATCACTGTTTTATGCCAATAAAGTCGCTCATTACCTACAAATTCAAACTGAGCAACCCAGCAAGGAACAACGTATTTATACCGTGTATGGACAAGTATTTTTTGCTTCTTCTACCAAATTTATTAGCTCATTTGATTTAAAAGAAGTTGTACAAAAGGTAACAATTGATCTTACCCACGCACATTTTTGGGATATAACCGCTGTAGCAGCTTTAGATAAAGTGGTAATTAAATTCCGCAAAGAAGGGGCACAGGTGGAAGTGTTAGGGCTAAATAAAGCCAGTAGTACAATTGTAGACCATTTTGGCGTTTATGATAAACCCAAGGCGAAACAAACACTAAATAATCACTAAACCAATAGGTAATAAAAAATAGCTGCATTGATAGTTTTACTATCATGACTTATTGGTTGTGATTATGTGGAATGAAACAATAAAAATACAGATTTTAAAACGAAAATTCACTGCCAATAGGCAGTGAATAGACATTACGCATAAATAGGCTGCAATTGCCAACTTTCCAATTTTGTTACTTTCGCTTTTCCGTTTTCAGCAAAGAGGTTGATAACTCGCTTGGCTGGTAATTGCGGGTAAATACGACTAGTGAGACTATACAAATCATCATTAACAAAAACCTCGACAGATGAGGCATCAACAAAAATATGCAAAGTTAGCTTATCTGTTTTTGGTAGCGGTACGCTACGATAACCGGTTAATTCAAGACCGGATAAACTGCGATCAAGTATAATTCGCTCGGATTGTAAATCAACATATAGTAATGTTGCTTGTTTACCATCTTCTGTGGCTGCAAGCTGCAAACCAAAACGCTCAGCATCGCTTTGGATTAAATCAAACTCAACGTTAATCTCACAGCTAATCGATTGAATATCGGTGTTTTTAAGCTCGTTTTTTAAGAGGATATTACTTAGCGATTCTGGTTTTTCGCGCAATGCTTCAAGTTCTTTAATGGGGCGATTACGAACATAATTATCCTTATCTAAAAACAATTCACGCGGCAAAGTAAAAGCGCCTACCCATTTATCTTTTTTACTTGGCATGGTCGATTCCCACATATCCATCCAAGCGAAAACAATACGACGCCCATCAGCCGCAAGAAATGATTGCGGTGCATAAAAATCGTGTCCAAAGTCCATTTCTTGGAACGGTTTAATGATTGAAAATCGCTCGCCTGGTTGCCAATTACCCACAATATAACCTGATTGGAACAAATTACGATATTGATAGCCTTTCGCTTGCATACCTTGTGGTGAAAACATCAACACCCACTTATCACCAAGGGGAAAGAAGTCAGGACATTCAAGCATATACACATTTGGATCGATATGACTAACAACAACATGATCGAACGTCCAATTTGTTAAATCACCTGAACGATAAAGCAATACTTCACCCACATTATCTGGGGTTCGTTGCCCTACCACCATCCACCATTGACCATCTTGTTGCCAAACTTTGGGATCACGAAAGTGCATAATCCCGACTTTAGGCGCAAGTACCGTACCGTGTTTTTCAAAATGAATACCATCTTGGCTACTTGCAAGGCATTGAGTTTGGCTTATCTGCTCGTCATCACCTTGGCCACTCAACCAAACATGTCCAGTATAAAATAAACACAGCTCACCATCGTTATCAACAGCAGAGCCCGAAAAACAACCGCTTTTATCAAATTCTTGATCAGGGGCAATTGCGATTGGTAATCTACGCCATGTCACCAAATCATCGCTAACAGCATGCCCCCAATGCATTGGACCCCAGTTTTCATCGTAAGGATGATGCTGATAAAAAGCATGATATTGCCCTTTAAAATAGATCAAACCATTAGGGTCATTCATCCAACCAGATTGTGGCGCTAAATGAAAATGTGGGTAATACTGTTTATTAACAAGCTGCGCTAATTTGTTAACTGCTTGGTTAGCTTTATCGATAGCACTAGACATACAATCCCCTTATTAACCCAATATTTGATAGCATTAATCGTAGCCGGATTTACCTGTTAACATTAACCTATGGTAAAATAGCTCACCAACAATGTGACAAATGTCATACTTTTTAAATATTATCCATGATTTTTTTGATCGACGATTTATCCTATTATTAACCTTTGATCAATATATATCAAACAATAAAACCCTAACTTATTTATACAAAAACCAAAATATATTCACTGAATTTAACTAACCACAAATTGAGTCATAAAATGAATAATACTAAAGTTTGGTCTCTTGGAGATGCCGTTATTGATTTATTGCCATTTGGTGATATGAATTATAAAGCTTGTGCTGGCGGCGCACCGGCTAATGTCGCAATTGGTATTGCAAAATTGGGTCTACCCTCCGCTTTTATTGGCCGTGTTGGGAATGATCCCTTTGGTCATTTTATGGAAAAAACGTTCCTTGAATATCATGTGGATTGCCAAAGCCTTGAAAAGGACGAACACTATAAAACAAGTACTGTTGTTGTTGATTTAGGTCAAAATGGGGAGCGGAGTTTTACTTTTCTTGTTTCACCTTCTGCTGATCAATTTTTGTCTCAGCAAGCGATACCTGATTTTAAACAAGATATTTTACATTTTTGCTCTTTGGCACTCGTTGGTCACACTTGTCGGCAAACGCTTAAAACAGCCATTGAAAATCTTACCGCTAAAAATGGATTAATTAGCTTTGATGTTAACTTGCGTGAGCAGATGTGGGCAAATAAAGATGAAATGCGCACAACTATTACTCAATTTTGTCATGATGCCGATATCCTTAAACTATCAGATGAAGAATTATTTTGGCTGACGCAATGCAATGACTGGCATGAAGCATTAAGTAAACTACAACAACACTATAAAGCACCATTAAAGTTAATCACTAAAGGTAAAGATGGCAGTATTGTATTATGGCAAGGTAAAACTTTTTCGTTTGATTCGTACCAAGTAAATAGTATTGATACCACCGGTGCGGGTGATGCCTTTGTAGCAGGGCTACTTAGTAGTATTGCTTCATCAGGAATGCCTGAAGATAAACTCATGTTAGAAAGCATGATGACGATAGCTAGTGCTTGCGGTGCCTTAGCGACAACCCAAAAAGGCGCGTTAACAGCACTCCCCGATAGCACATTTTTACAATCATTTATTAGCGATAATCCAACATTAACGGCTAAACAAATCGCTTAGTCAAGAAAAGCATGAATAAGGGCAGCCAACCACATTTTCAAAATAAATTGTGCTCAGCTGCCCTTATTGCCTATTTAATTCACTGCTTATAAAAATCAAATCGTCTTTAGTACCCGCCACATTGCGATCTTGCCCACTGGTCAATTATAAAAACTTCGTCAATGGTGGTTGGATCAGGGAAAGCTAATTGATCTAATACCTTTGCTACATTTTTGGCAATATCCATAAAACCAATTTTATGTTGCAAAAATGCTTCTACCGCAATTTCATTGGCTGCGTTAAGTGCCGTTGTGGCAGCTTGCCCTTGATTAGACGCTTCTATTGCCAATTTTAAACAAGGATAACGATTAAAATCAGGCTGTTTAAACGTTAAAGCCGAAATTTGACAAAAATCCAAAGGTGGTACACTGGATAGAACACGATCGGGATAAGACATGGCATAAGCAATAGGTGTGCACATATCAGGCACCCCCAGTTCTGCCACCACACTACCATCTTGATAACGTACCATGGAGTGAATAATCGATTGCGGATGAATAATAATTTCCATTTCGTCAGCACTTGCATTAAATAACCAACGTGCTTCGATATACTCAAGTCCTTTATTCATCATGGTTGCCGAATCCACAGAAATCTTTTTACCCATCGACCAGTTAGGATGTGCAACCGCTTGCGCTGGCGTAACCGATGCAAGCTTATCTATTTCCCAATCGCGAAATGGCCCACCAGAACCCGTTAAAACTATTTTAGTAATACCCTGTTCAGCCAAATTAGCAAAACCTAAATTATGCTGTACCGTCATTGGCAAACTTTGAAAAATCGCGTTATGTTCACTATCTACCGGTAACAGCTCAGCGCCATACTCTTTAACTGCTTGCATAAACAGATGCCCACAAGTCACAAGTGATTCTTTATTGGCAAGTAAAATACGTTTACCTTTTTTAATTGCCGCAAGGGTTGGTTTTAGCCCTGCAGCACCAACAATAGCGGCCATCACTTGCTCTACTTCGGGCAACTGCGCTAAATCACAAATGGCTTGCTCACCGCTTAACACTTCAATATCCAATTTTAGATTGGCAAGATTTGCTCTTAGCTCATCAGCTACTTGCTCTGTTGCCATGGCAACATATTTAGGCTTAAATGCCAAACATTGCTCAGTCATTTTGGCTACATTATTGCCACCCACTAAGGCATATGCCTTAAACAGATGTGGATTTTGAGCAATAACCGCTAGCGTACTGCAACCAATTGAACCAGTCGACCCTAAAATTGTGATATTTTTCATATTAATACATCAGTTTTATATTATGGTTATTGAAAAAAGAGATAAATTCCTTAGTGGGGGCTTTATCGGTAATAATTTGATTAAACAGCGTTAATTCACTAATCAAAGCCGGTTTAACTTGATTAAATTTAGTATGATCGGCAATCAAAATACGCAGGTCAGATTGTTTCATGGCTTGCAACTTCATATCAAGTTCATCAAAATGATAACAAGTGACTCCTCGTGATATATCAACCCCAGCAGCTGAAATAAACGCTTTATTTGGGCAAATCGAATTTAATTGGCAATGCTGTCCAATAGAGGTAAAAATAGCATTATTAACCTGATAATAACCACCACATAAAATTGTCTTACAATTAGGTTTATTTTGTAATGCTAAAAATGCGTTTAATGAATAGCAGATAGCGGTAAAGGTTATTTCATCATCAATAGCATCAATGATAAAAGGGATTGTGGTACCGCAATCAAAAAAGACAGTATCATTTGCATAAACAAGTTTGCTGGCTAGTTTAGCAATATGTAGCTTTTCGTTAACTTGTTTATCTTGCTGATCTGAAACAAAATATTGCGTTGCTTGATAACGAGCTTCACTAACAATATAACCGCCTAAAACCGTTAATGATGTAGGAATATTATTTAAATCTCGTCGAATGGTCATTTCTGAAACAGCTAACAACTTAGCCGCCTCTTTTAAATGAACCTTATCTGTTTTTTTTAAAATTTGAATCAGGTCATTAATTCTTTTTTGCGATTGCGTTTCCATTCAGTTTCCATCAATATCAATAAGCGACATAAAGTAGCTTATTGATAAGTTTATTGATTAATAACTGCTTGATGATGTGGTATCACCCGATACAATAGCAATGCCTGCGCTTGCACCTAAACGCGTTGCCCCAGCTTGAATCATTTTTTCAGCGGTTGCACGATCGCGAATACCGCCCGATGCTTTAACACCCATCTCTTTACCTACAGTGTCGCGCATTAATTTAACATCCTCAACAGTTGCACCCGACACGCTAAAACCAGTTGATGTTTTTACAAACGCAACGCCAATTTCTTTACAAATTGTACAAACTTTGACAATTTCTTCTTTGGTTAATAGACAGGTTTCTAAAATAACTTTTAATGGCACAACGCCACAAGCTTTAAATACTGCTTCAATATCATGTTTAACCGCATCGAAATCATTGCTTTTTAACCAACCTACATTAATAACCATATCGATTTCTTGAGCGCCAGCTTTAACCGCCATTTCGGTTTCGAACGCTTTAGCGCTAGTGAGCATGGCACCAAGTGGAAAGCCAACCACCGCACACACTTTTACATCACTGCCATTAAGTAAGCTTGCCGCTAAAGGTACATAGCCTGAATTTACACAAACCGAATAAAAATGATATTGTTTGGCTTCATCACAAAGCTTACGAATTTGATCTTCTGTCGCATTCATTGCGAGTAAAGTATGATCAATATACTTTGCATAATTCATAACGAGATCCTTAAAATGTCTTTGTAATAATGTTTAATTAAATATTGTTAGTATCTAAATAAATAGAGATGTTATAAAAATAACAAATATAGCTAAATGTTGTTATTTTTATAACATTATGGCGAAATTGTTTGAAATAGTACAGATAAAAATCTGTGTTTGAGTTTAAGCTTTTTTTGAAATAAGTAACATTTATGTCAACGCTTAGGTTTCGGCAAATTTTGATGCCGGAATGAGACAAAGAAAATAAGCTATTGTTTTTTTGTTAAAAACAGAAACAAAAAACTTTAATAAAATCAATACCTTTTCTGACCGATTTTTACTATGTTTTTTTATGGATTGCCGTATGGTTATCTTTTAACTTTGTTTTGAGGGCCAAGTCAGTTGGTGTATAACTAAAATCAAAAATCATTCGCACCCCAGTCGGGAAGTTGCAACCTAAGATGCGTATGTCGCTGATTTAGCCATATCCCCCTAACTTTCTTCCCTTTTATCAGCAAGCTTGCATGACAATTTTAGGTTGAAAGTCTTGGGTGATGAATAAGTGCTGTGCTAGTAGTGCTAATTTTACTGTTAGGCATATTATGCCAAGTATTTAATTGATTCCATTCGTTAAACTAACACCACTATTTCAAAGTACACAACAAACACTTATCCACCAACTGCTTGGTTATTCTTATTTGTTTTATATTCACTCCCAATCTTATTAACTCGGCGCTTCACAGTACGGGGGCGCTGTTGTTTGTTAGATTATTCTCTATTTGCACCATAACCACCCCCGCGGCCCAAGGATTAAGGACTAAGATATAAAAGCTAAGGTGTGGTACAAAGGCCATAAAGGCTGTAACCGGCACTGAAGCTGTTAATGTCGCCGAGGTCCCAAGCGACAGTGAAGCTATTGCTACCTGAAGCGTCGCTCGTCCAGTAGATGTTGTCGACAAAACCCGCATCAGCGTAGTGGTAAAGGATGCCCCACTCCGTAAAAAACCCAGCACCTATGTGACGCTTGTAATGATTATTACTAGACGACGGCGTGGCACCTACTGCGCCTCGACACCAAAATCCTGAATGCCAACCAGAACAAACCGCATTAGTTAAATCCTTAACCTGTGGCGCACGATAACCCAAACGATTGCACCAAGATATTTGGTCAGACTGACTAGCGTCTTTATTACCCCGATGGACGAACCACTGCTTCAACACAAATCCATATTTAACCACCACATTATCCCTACTATCCCTACCCACCAACTCAAATGTCTGTGGCAAAGATGGCAATGGAGTAAGCGGACTAGGATTATCTGACCCTATCTGAGTACTATCAGCCCTAGGACCGCTTAACGTTACCCGTGCGACAACTTTTTCTTTATCAACACCAGGAATCCACCTATCATTAGCTGCTACACTTGTCACCGTAGCCGTTATTCCACCACGCGTGACCGGAGACCATGTCAATTGACTTCCATCCACTCCACCTATGAGCAAATCAAAATACAATCCATCGGCACCTGTAGTTGGAAAGTTTTGGTCGTAAGATAATGAATCATTTGACTGACTTAAAAAACCCTTTGTAAGAGACCATATGTTAGATGGGCCGGTGAAATCGTCTGTGCCATAACTAAGATTTGGCCTTGTGTGACAAACAACAGGACCACCATACGGATTGATATAATATGTCACCGTCTGACCACTAAAATTGGTCCTATTAGGAACTCCGTACTGTGTTTGTAAATATCCCCCTGAACTACTTAAAGTTACCCTATAAGGAGCCTTACATATACTTAATGCATCGTTACGATTAACTGTATTGTCATCCTTATCCGTAAATGATACCGATATATTCCCCGATGCGGTAACTCCATTTGTTCCCTGTCCATCCCCATCATCATCTCCCCAATTACCCTGAACAACCAAATCATTTATACTAATTGAACTCTGTGACGACGGAACAACCATTGCTATATGACTTAAGTTACTCCCCACATACGGCAAAATTATCGGATTTGTCACACTTGATGGATTAGTAGATGGCGTGATTACCCGACCATCCTGCAACTTAATAAACAATAAACTGTCTGTATCTGTTACCTTTGTCCAACCACCGTCAAACATTAAATACGGCAGAGTACCTTCAATTACTCTTGATGTATGCGCCGTTAATGCCACAGAACTCTGTGTATATGACAACAACAGCACGAAGAACAGCGACAATCTAGGTAAGCTAAATGATCTAAGTAAGCTTGGTAACTTAAGTAAGATAGAAAAATTAGAAAAACTAAGCGAGCTAAGTAAAAAACCTAACCACGACGAACACCCCGACGACCTCGCCAAGCGCAATGAGTTTGATAATTTCGGTGATGAAAATAAGAACTGTGTCTGATTTCGACTACGGTGAAATTGAAAAAGATTTAGGGCGTAGGTTTGGCATGCCAGATGCCAGATGCCAGATGCCATAAATGGTAGCGCATTTCGATCATCCTGTCAAGTAAATTTTTGTTTTATTTACATTTTTTGTAACTAACTGCTCGACTAACGAGCACTCCTTTGCTTTGAAAGCCCTTAAATTATAGCCGCTTGGTTAATAATGCGCTACTTTTTCCGTTAAAATTTTGTAAAGTTTTGTTAAAGCTTGAGTCAACATACGTTGGCGGGCTTTGGGGGAGGATTTTGGGTGGTGTTTTTTGACTAAAAAACACTGTATAAAAAATTTAATAAAATCAATATGTTTTCTGACTGATTTTTGGGCGGAAAATTAGGTCTTTTTTGGGTTTTGGTGAATAGAAGAAATTAAGTGCGCAGGTTTCGGACGTTTTGACCTTGGGTGGTCACAATAGCTATTTTATTCACCCAAAGTTAAAACGTCCGAAACCTTGCTGTACTATAAATAGACCACGAATTTAAACCGCTACAGCATAACCTTAAGGGAAATGCTCAACTTACGCGGGGGCTTTATTCTTTGATAAATTATCCTCTATCTGCACCATAACCGCCCCCGCGGTCCAAAGACTAAGGTATAAAAGCTAAGGTGCGGTGCAAACAGCGTAACCACTGTAGTAAACGTAGCCGCTGCCGACGTGGCCGTTGTTTGAGTTGACACTGAAGACATTGCGACCTGTTGTGTCGCTTGTCCAGTCGATGGCGCCGGGGACGAAGCCCGCATCAGCGGAGTAGGTCATGTAGCCCCACTCCGTGAAAAAGCCAGCACCTATGTGACGCATGTAATAATTATCAGATGAGGATGGCAAGGCGCCAGAAATAGAAGGACTATCTGTTTTGACTGCATTAGTTAAATCACTTACACTAGCAAGACGATACCCCAAACTACTACACCAAGTGGATTGGTTGGACTGAGTATCGAGTTTACTACCCCGATTGACGAACCACTGCTTTAACACAAATCCATACCTCACCTCATTACCACGACTATCCCTGCCCACCAATTCAAAGGTCTGCGGCAAAGATGGCAACGGAGTAAGCGGACTAGGATTATTTGAGTTTATTTGAGTACTAATTGCCCTAGGACCGCTTAACTTAACTCGTGCGACAACTTTTCCTCTATCAACACTAGGAAGCCAATTATTATAAGCTATTACACTTGTCACCGTAGCCGTTATTCCACCACGAGTGACCGGAGACCACGTCAACTGACTTGCATCGACGCCACCTATGAGCAAATCAAAATACAACCCATTAGCACCCGTTGTAGGAAAATTTCGGCCGTAAGATGATGAATCATTTGACTGAGTTAAAAAACCCTTTGTAGGAGACCATATGTTAGCTGGGCCTGCGTAACGAGGTTCATCATTAGAATTGATGCCAGTAGTACCACCCAACAACAAATTAGGCCTTGCGTAACAAACACTAGGACTACTGTCATACGGATTAATATAATAATCCACCATAGCTCCACTAAAACTAGTCCTATTAGGAACTCCGTACTGTGTTTGTAAATAACCCCCTACACTACTTAAGGTTACCTTATAAGGAGCCTTACATTTATCTAATGCATCACTACGACTTACTGTATTACTATCCTTATCCGTAAACGATACCGATATACTCCCTGATGCGGTAACACCACCTGAACCTTGGCCATCTCCATCATCATCTCCCCAATAATTATACCTAGTGACTAAATCACTTAAATCCACTGAATTCACTGATGATGGGATTAACATATCTATATCTCCCAAAGTACTTCCTGCATAAGGTAATCTTATTGGATTTGTTGAACTTGATGGATTAGTTGATGGCGTAAGGGTAGTACCATCAGGCAACTCAATAGCCAGTAAACTCTCGGTTGAAGTTACCCTAGTTCGGCCTCCATCAAACGTCAAATACGGCGCAGAACCTTCAATAGTTTGTGATGTATAAACCGATAACGCCTGTACACTAAATGAAGAAAGTAATAACAAAGGTGATAAAAATATTGATGTCAGTAAGAATGCTAATAATTTCGCGAAATTCATAGGTAAAAATAAAGCTCGTGAGAAATTTTGATAACTGCAACTTTGATAACCCAAAAGATACGTTGAGTAATTACAATACATAACGACCCACCTTTTAAGTGAACTTTTTATAATAATTTTAGAATTATTTGCTTATTTAATTATCCGGACCTTTGTCCATTAAACAAAATTATATTCTGCATCAGAATAAACAACTAGCTTTTTTTTGTTGATTTTTGTAAAGTTTTGTATAGAAGCGATGTCTTGGAGAATGTTTTTTTGCGGTTGTTTTGAGTAAAAACAACCAAACAAAAAATTTAATAAAATCAGTATCTTTCCTGACCATTTTTTAACAAAAAACATCAAAAAATATTCAAGCAACATATTGATTTTATATATTTTTAGTTATCTCTTGCCTCCGCTTCATTCACTAATTGGCATTTAAAAAGCCACCTTAGAACACTCATCTGTGTAAGTCCAAGGCTTATTGGACTTTTTGCAAAATGCTCTATACCAATTAACTCGCTCGACAATACTGAGCGGTAATAAAGAGTAACCTATCCAACTTAAGTGATTTGTGATAAAACATCTGATGATTTTTAAAAGATTATGTTAATAATGAAAAGTAGGCACACTTCATTTTCTGGCATAGCATCTTTTAAATATAAAATTTGAAGAATTGTTAAACAAGAATAATGGGAAAGGAAAATGATAGATATAAAAATTTTACGTTATTTTCTTGCGCTTGCTAAAGAAGAAAGTATTACCGCTGCCGCTAACCATTTGCATTTAACTCAACCTACCTTATCTCGTCAACTCATGGAGTTAGAACAAACGCTTGGCACCCCCCTATTTATTCGCGGCAGTAGGCGAATTACCTTGACCGATGAAGGAATACGATTACGTAAACGTGCCGAGGAGATACTGGAACTTGTGCATAAAACAGAAGAAGAGTTTCAAGCACCCAACGAAAGTATTGGTGGTGATATTTATATTGGTTGTGGTGAAACCGATGCAATGAAGTTGGTAGTAAATGTTATTAAATCAATGCAAGATGTATACCCTCATATCCGCATCCATATTTATAGTGGTAATGCAAATGATGTCACCGAACGTATTGATAAGGGATTACTTGATTTTGGTGTGTTAATTGAACCAACTCATCTAACAAAATATGAATCATTGTGCCTTCCTCAACAAGATACGTGGGGAGTGTTGATGAGAAAAGATTGTGCGTTGGCAAACCTTGAGGTCATTTCTCCATCTGATTTATGGTCATTACCACTGATTGTTTCCCAACAAAAATATGTTAGTGATAGCATTGAACAATGGTTTAAACGAAACTATGACAAATTAAATATTATTGCAACATATAACTTAATATTTAATGCCGCATTAATGGTTGAACAACATATCGGATATGCCTTGTGTTTAGATAAACTGATTAATACAGCTGGCGATAATCCGCTTTGTTTTAAACCGTTATATCCAAAATTAAAAGTGGATGTGAATATTGTCTGGAAAAAATATCATGTATTTTCTAAAGCTGCTGAACTGTTTTTAAAACAGCTAAAAAAACATTTTTGATATTCATCTGCTATTTTATAATGATGAGCAAAAGTAAGGGAGCAGCATAAATTCTTACTCCCTTTGCTGTGGAACAGCATTTCATTAAAAATTAATAGCTATTTCAGATATGTTTTAAAAAAGGTTGTTAATTTATCAAAAGGGATTAAATCGATTCGATCATAAAGATCAACATGCCCAGCTCCTTTTACATAATAAAGTTCTTTCGGTTCTATCGCGCGGTTATAAGCATCTTCACTGAACTCTTTAGAATGAGCCTGATCACCTGTGATAAATAACATTGGTCGTGGTGAAATGGTATCAATATCGTTAAATGGATAGAAATTCATAAATTTTACATTACTGGTTAATGTTGGGTGAGTCGTTAGTTCTGGCGTTGAACTTGCAGGCGTATATTCACCACGAGGCGTACGATAAAAATCGTAAAATTCATGGGCAATTGGACCATCTTCTGGTTTGAGTTGCCCTTTATTGACCGTACCACTTGTATATAATGTCTGCCCCCCAGAAAATTCAACATAACGTTGTTCTGCCGCCTGTTTAATAATCTGCTTTCGCTGTTCAAGTGTTAACGAGTGGTGAAGAGCATGGCGATTGGCTGACCCCATATCATACATACTTACCGTCGCAATGGCTTTTAAACGTGGATCAATTTTAGCAGCACTAATAACAAAACTACCACTACCACAAACACCAATTACGCCAATATTGTGACGATCTACAAAAGTTTGAGTACCTAAATAATCAACTGCCGCACTGAAATCTTCTGCATACATATCGGGCAATACAACATTACGTGGCTGTCCCTCACTTTCGCCCCAAAAAGATAAGTCAATGGCTAATGTAATAAAGCCTTGTTCAGCCATTTTAGTCGCATATAAATTGGCACTTTGTTCTTTAACTGCACCCATTGGATGTCCAACAATAATGGCTGGATATTTATTTTTTGGATCAAGCGTTTTAGGCATAAACAAATTTCCAACCACGTTCATCTTATATTGATTTAGAAAACTAACTTTTTGCATAGTGACATTATCGCTTTGATAAAAATTATTCGCATTGTTAGACATATCGGCTCCCATTACTGATGGTGATAAAAATAACCCAAAAAGACTTAAAAAGACGATTAAAGCAGTACTATCTTTGAAATAAAATAAAACCTTTTTCATTAATGTGATCCCTTTAATAAGTAAATGTTAATTCGATATTATCAAGCAATAAATAGTTAAAAATTATTACTATGCAATACGATTTCCTGTTACACGAGTAAATAATCGAAAACTGAGACGAGTTAATATCAAGGCACATAAAAAAATAAGTGCAGAACTAAAAAATATACCTTGCATCCCCGTATGATCAAAGATGATGCCTCCCATTGCCGCTGCCAATCCGATAGAAAATTGAATCGCCGCAACAGATAATCCGCCCATCATTTCGGCTTTATCGGCAAGTGTACGTACAATCCAAGTAGACCAACCCACCGGAATAAAACCAAACATAAATCCCCAAGCAATAACAAGTAACATGTTGAATGTTATATTTTTATCGATAAACATTAAAATAATAGCAAGCATCAATAAAATAAAATGAATAACTATCATCGTTATTTTAAATTGTTTACCCATCACAAAACCCGCAATAACGGTGCCAATACAATTAGCAATGCCAAATAAAAGTAAAAGCGTAGAGAGAGTATTTGTTTTTAAGGCAAGATTATGTTCTAAAAATGGTCTTAAATATGTGAAAAATATATGATATCCCCCATAACTAAATATCGTGGCTACTATTCCTATCGTTATCCAGCTTTGTTTTAAGAGAAAAAACATATTGTTAAAACTATTACCTTGCTGTGCAGGTAAAGTAGGCAATGCTATAAATTGCCAAATAAAGGCAATAGCCCCCAGTAATGCTGATAACAAAAAGATATTTCGCCAACCAATCAGATTGCCTAAATAGCTTGCTAATGGTAACGAAATAATCGTTGCCACTGAAACACCAGCATAGATAATGCTTAATGCACGAGATATATCTTTTGCTGGTACAAGTTGTAGCGTTACTGCTGAAGCCATAGACCAAAAGCCACCAACACATATCCCCAATATGCAGCGCCCTATCAATAGAATGATATAATTAGGGGTAAATGCGACCAATATATTAGCAATCACCAATAAAATAGAGAGCGTTAATAATACTAACCGCCTATTTATTTTTTTTGTTAATGGCGCCAAAGTCAAACTTGCAATAACAGCAAAAATACCCACAGCAGTGACCGTTTGCCCTGCCATTCCTTCAGTAATTTTTAATGTTTGTGCAATAGGTGTTAATAAACTAATAGGAATAAACTCAGCAGCAATAAGGCTGGTTACCCCCATGAATAATGAAAAAACAGCAGACCAATGGGATGGTTTTTCTGGTTCTGTCTGACACGATAATAGTGTTTTCATGACATAAAGTACCTTTTATTCAACTAGCTCCATAGTGGCATTAACGTTGAAACCTTGGCCAGTAAAATGCCTCTAAACCAAAAACCAACTTATCTATACAAATAAGATCAGAGCGGATAGCACAAGCAGAAATAGTTTAAATAGCTAACTTCAAAAAAGTATAGGCACTTCATCAATCTATGTAAAATACTTATATTTTATAGTTAGATATGCCTTAAAGGCATAAATTGTTTTTTGTAATTTAGATTGAATTATATTTTTTAAAAAATAATTCATATAGTTAAACATTTACATTGAAAGGTTTGTTGTGAAAATTGATTTTTAGATTAGGTATATTTTGCGTGTTGTATTTTATAGCTATTCACTTCAAAATTAGAAAACTATTGGAATAAAAAACGCTCTGCTTTATAAAACAGAGCGTTTGGAAGGAAAGGGAAAAAGTAGAAGAATTAGAATTCCATTAACTCTTTTTCTTTATCGGCAAGCACTGCATCTAATTTTTTAATTGCGGCATCTGTCGCTTTTTGGATTAAATCTTGTGCTTTACGCTCGTCATCTTCTGAAATTTCTTTATCTTTTAGTAACGCTTTTATTTGATCGTTGGCATCACGGCGAATATTACGGATAGATACTCGACCTTGTTCCGCTTCGTTACGAACAATTTTAGTCAAATCACGACGGCGTTCTTCTGTTAATGGTGGCAATGGTACACGAATAACGGTACCTGCTGATGCTGGGTTTAACCCTAAATCAGACGTTAAAATTGCTTTTTCAATAGCAGGAGTTAATGATTTATCAAATACTGTGATAGCTAGCGTTCTTGCATCTTCAGCAACAATGTTAGCTAGTTGACGAAGTGGCGTTGGGCTGCCGTAATATTCAACCATAATACCATCTAATAAGCTTGGTGATGCACGACCTGTTCGAACTTTAGAAATATGATTTTGAAACGCATCAATGCTTTTTTCCATGCGCGTTTGCGCTTCTTTTTGAATCTCGTTTAACATAATAAAAGCCTTATTTAAAATAAAGATAATTAACTGGTTACTGTTGCCTTGTTATTAATTAATGTCCCTTCTTGTTCACCTAAAATAACACGACGCAATGCACCAGGTTTATTCATATTAAAGACACAAATGGGTAGATTATGATCTCTTGCTAATGTGAATGCAGCTAAATCCATCACTTTAAGTTCATCATCAAGCACTTTATCATAATTTAATGTTTTATAAAGTGTTGCTGTTGGATCTTTAACAGGATCGGCTGAATAAACACCATCAACTTTGGTAGCTTTTAAAACAACATCAGCTTCAATTTCAATACCACGTAAACATGCTGCTGAATCGGTGGTAAAAAATGGATTGCCTGTTCCAGCAGACAAAATAACGACTCTACCATGACGAAGCAAACTAATTGCTTCGGTCCAGCGATAATCATCACATACACCGTTTAATGGAATGGCTGACATTAAACGGGCATTAACTTCAATTCGGTGCAGCGCATCGCGCATCGCAAGACCATTCATTACAGTTGCTAGCATCCCCATATGATCGCCAACAACACGGTTCATCCCTGCTTTAGCAAGCCCTGCACCCCGAAATAGATTACCGCCCCCAATAACAACAGCAACTTGAACATTCATTTCAATCAATTCTTTAATTTCTTGCGCCATGCGATCTAGAACGGTCGCATCAATACCAAAACCTTCGTCGCCTTGTAGTGCTTCGCCACTGAGTTTAAGAAGAATACGTTTATAGAAAGGGGTCACCATATTGAAGTCTCACTATTTCGTTGTTTTATTACTCAATAAGCTAAAAAATTAGCCTATAGTAATTTTAAAATATTTTGTAGATAAACAAAACCGCCTTAACGGCGGTTTTTTTGAAACGATTAAGATTGTTTCGATATTGCAGCAACTTCTGCAGCAAAGTCAACTTCGACTTTTTCAATACCTTCACCCACTTCAAAACGGATGAATGAAGCAACTGCTGCTTTTTTCTCTTTTAATAAGTCACCAACTGTTTTAGAAGGATCCATAACAAATGGTTGACCTGTTAGTGATACTTCACCTGTGAATTTACGCATACGGCCTTCAACCATTTTTTCAGCGATTTCACGAGGTTTACCTGATTGCATTGCGATATCGATTTGAATGTTACGTTCATGTTCAACCACATCAGCTGGAACATCGCTTGGATCAACATATTCTGGTTTGCTTGCAGCAATGTGCATTGCAATATGTTTAACTAATTCATCATCAGCACCATTAGCTGCGACTAATACACCAATACGCGCACCGTGTTGGTAACTACCCACAACATCACCAGCGATTTGAGCAACGCGACGGATACCGATGTTTTCACCAATTTTAGCAACTAACGCTGTACGTTCTTCTTCAAATTTAGCTTGCAGTGCAGCAATATCGCTAGTGCGTTCAGTTAATGCTGCTTCAGCAACTTTATCACTAAATGCTAAGAAGCCTGCATCTTTAGCAACAAAGTCTGTTTCGCAGTTTACTTCTAAGATAATACCAAATTTTTTATCTGCAGAGATTTTAGAAATAATAACACCTTCAGCCGCAACACGACCCGCTTTTTTAGCAGCTTTTGCTTGACCTGATTTACGCATGTTGTCAATTGCAAGTTCGATATCGCCATTAGCTTCAACTAATGCCTTTTTACATTCCATCATACCTGCGCCTGTTCTTTCGCGCAGTTCTTTTACCATAGAAGCGGTAACTTCAGCCATTTTTTAATCCTCTATTTAACCATTGTGATGATTTTCATTAGAATGGGTCGATATTACTAAATATCGACCCTGAAAATATTTGAGTTTATTACTCTACTGCTGGAGCTTCTTCTACGAAGCTTTCTTCAGATACTGGAGATTGGTTTTGCTCACGACCAGAACGCACTGCTTCAGCAACCGCATTTGCATATAATTGAATTGCACGGATTGCATCATCATTACCTGGTACGATGTAATCAATTCCATCAGGATCTGAGTTAGTATCAACAATAGCAATGACTGGAATACCTAAATTGTTAGCTTCTTTGATAGCGATATGTTCGTGGTCTGCACCAATCACAAAAATCACATCAGGTAAGCCACCCATATTTTTAATTCCGCCCAAGCTATTTTCTAATTTAGCCATTTCACGAGCACGCATTAGTGCTTCTTTTTTGGTTAATTTATCGAATGTACCATCACTAGCTTGTGTTTCTAAATCTTTTAAGCGTTTGATTGATTGACGTACTGTTTTCCAGTTAGTCAACATACCACCTAACCAACGGTGATTAACATAGTATTGTCCACAACTTTCAGCTGCTTGTTTAATTGCTTCGCTAGCTGCACGCTTTGTACCAACAAATAAAATTTTACCTTTACGAGCGGCAATCTTGTTTAATTCAGCTAATGCTTCGTTGAATAATGGTACTGTTTTTTCAAGATTGATAATATGAACTTTGTTGCGTGCACCAAAAATAAATGGTTTCATTTTTGGGTTCCAATAACGAGTTTGGTGTCCAAAGTGTACACCCGCTTGTAACATATCGCGCATTGATACTGTAGTCATGATTTCCTCATTTTGACGTTGGGGTTATGCCTCCACATATCCGCTTTAACCGACCTAATTACACAAGGTAAAAGGCACCCCGGAAAAGTGTAATAATATGTGTGTGTTATAACGTTAATTAATCATTAAATTTAATGCTTTTATTCGTCATTACTTTCGCAAAAAAATAATGTCAAATGTAGCGCGCGTTTTATACCATAAATAGTATAAGATTACCAGCTTTATTTGTATTTATAGGCTGTTAGCGAAGCTAATTATCGTTATTTAGATGTAGGTGAGCTTTATTAAGCTTTCATTGCTTATTTAACAAAAATAAATAAAATCAATATTTTTTATATTAGATTATTTTTTAGCGGGGTAGGTCGTTCTGTAAGCGAACGCTTACAGAACAATGATAATAAAACTAGCTAAATAACTTATGGCATTGTAGGCAGATCCAATCCCATACTCCACCAAAGAATCCTGTTTCTTCAATATCTTGTAAAGCAACAAGCGGTTGTTCGTTAATGACTTTTCCATCTAATAAAAACTGCATTTTACCTACCGCATTACCTTTGGTGATAGGTGCATAGATGTAATCATCAATTTTATATTCGACTTGTACATCAGCCGCACGTCCTTTTGGTACGGTAATAAATGCGCCATTAACTGCACCCAGTTGGATTTTGTTTTGGTCGCCATACCAGATGGTTTCGGTAGTGACTGGAGTTCCAGCCTTAACAGGGTTTGCGGTTTCAAAGAAACGGAATCCCCAAACTAATAACTTTTTACTTTCTTCTTCACGACCTTTAAAAGTGCGACCACCCAGTACCGCTGAAATTAAACGAGTATTGCCATCAACCGCTGAAGCAACTAAATTGTAACCTGCTGCATTGGTGTGGCCTGTTTTGATGCCATCTACATTTAATGTGGTGTCCCAAAGTAATCCATTTCGATTAAGTTGGGGTTTTGATAGAGTATAGGTAAATTCTTTTTCTTTATAAATGGAATATTCTTCGGGTAAATCACGAATTAAGGCCTGCCCTAAATATGCCATATCTTTGGCTGTGGTGTATTGGCCTGGGGCATCAAGTCCGTGTACAGTTTCAAAATGGGTATGATTTAGTCCAATTTTTTTGGCGTAATCATTCATTAAGTTTACAAAAGCACCTTGACTGCCAGCAACATGTTCTGCCATGGCGATACACGCATCGTTACCTGATTGAATAATAATACCTTTGTTAAGATCGGAAACGGAAACTGTTTTACCGACTTCTAAAAACATTAGTGACGACCCTTTTAATACAGGGTTACCCGTTGCCCAAGCATCTTTACTAACAACAACCATATCATCATTTTTTATGCGACCTGATTGCAATGCTTGCCCAACGACATAACTAGTCATCATTTTAGTTAAACTTGCAGGATCACGCTGTTGCTCGGCATTATACTGCGCTAAAATTTCGCCTGATTTTGCATCAATTAAAATATAAGCTTCTGCATCTAATTGTGGAATAGCTGGAATAGGAAAAGCCATTTCAGCCGATGCAGATGAACAAATAGCAAGCGCTAATAAAGCAAAAGATAATTTAAATTTACTTTTCATTTATTTAAATTCCGTCAAATATTTTTAGATAACATGTATCGATGAGTATGAATAGACATCATAATGCCAAAACTTGCCATTAATACGACTAAAGATGAGCCACCATAGCTTATTAGCGGTAATGGTACACCAACTACAGGTAAGATTCCACTGACCATACCAATATTAATAAACATATAAATAAAAAATACTAAAATAAGTCCACCAGAAAGGATCCGTCCAAAGGTTGTTTGCGCCTGTGCAGCAATAAACATCCCTCGTACAATTAAACATAAAAACAGAATTAATAAAATAATAGAGCCAATAAAACCAAATTCTTCAGCGATAACTGAAAAGATAAAATCGGTATGTCGTTCTGGTAAAAATTCAAGTTGCGATTGTGTGCCTTCAAGCCAACCTTTACCCCATATACCACCCGACCCAATTGCTGTTTTAGATTGAATAATATGATAGCCAGCTCCGTTTGGATCAAGTTCAGGATTAATGAGCATAAGTACACGTTTTTGCTGGTAATCGTGCATTAAGCAGAACCACATAATCGGTAAAAATATAGCAATTAAAATAAGCGCAATAAGAATATAACGCCAGTTTATGCCTGCTAAAAAGATAATAAAAATACCAGACATGGTTATCAAAATAGCAGTTCCTAAATCGGGTTGCATAGCAACCAGTAATGTTGGTACGCCAATAATAGCAAGTGTTTGTAGCGTGGTTTTTAATGGCGGTGGGCATCCATCACGATGAATAAATTTAGCAACCATTAATGGTACGGCAATTTTAGCTATTTCAGAGGGTTGGAACCGTAATACACCTAAATCTAACCAACGCTGTGCGCCTTTACTTGTGTAACCAAAAATGTCCACAAGTAATAAAATTAAAATACAAAAAACATATAGATACGGTGCCCATTTTTCATAAGTTCTGGGTGAAAACTGCGCCAACACAATCATTACAACAAAACCAAGCAATATTTGTATTGCTCGCTTTTGTATCATATCAATACTTTGCCCTGTTGCACTCCAAAGAATATAAAGGCTATAAGCAAGCAATAATGTAGTAAATAAAAAGAACAGGGGATCGATATGTATTTTTTGCCAAAAACTTTTTTTGATATTATTCATCATTAGTCCTCTATTCCTGTATTGGATGATGATTCATCAAGCTCTGTTGAATTATTGCCTAAAAGGTAAAAATCCAATATTTTACGCGCTACCGCACCACCGTTCGAGCTACCGCCACCACCATTTTCTAAAACAATGGCTAAGGCTATTTTTGGCTTATCATATGGAGCGTAAGCAATAAATAAGGCATGATCGCGCAGACGCTCCGGAATTTTATGGGCATTATAGATCTCGTCTTGCTTTAAACCATAAACTTGTGCTGTGCCCGATTTACCTGCTGCCTGATATTTTGCATCAGCATAAACTTTGCGGGCAGTTCCTCGTGATCCAAACATGACTCGGTGCATTCCTTCTTTAGCAAGTGACCAATAAGTTGGATTGACATCAACTAAGCTATTTTTTTCGATATAATTATCTGAATCAACCTGTGGTTGGTGTTCACTAGAGTTTAAAATATCGCTCTTTTTATATAATAAAAAATGTGGTGTGTAAGTTTTACCATTATTGATCAAGGTCGTTAATGCTTTCGCCATTTGGATTGGGGTTGCAGTCCAATAGCCTTGTCCTATGCCAACTGGAATAGTATCACCTTGTAACCAAGATTTTTTATGTCGCTTCATTTTCCATTCACGGCTCGGCATAACCGCTCGTGTTTCTTCGTTTGGTGATATATCAATGCCTGTTCGTTCACCATAACCAAACTTTGTCATCCATAAATTTAAACGATCAATGCCCATGTCATAAGCAACTTGATAAAAGTAAGTATCAACTGATTCTTCAATTGCCTTTAATACATCAACACGACCATGTCCCCATTTAAGCCAGTCTCGATAACGGCGTTCAGTACCAGGTAATTGCCACCAACCGGGATCATTAACCACGCTTTTTGGTGAAATAACACCTTCACTTAAAGCCGCAATAGAAATAAAAGGTTTCACTGTCGAAGCGGGCGGATAAGCACCCAGTAAAGCCCGATTAAAAAGAGGCTTACTTGGATCTTTAAGCAATTCGCTATATTTAGCACTTGATATCCCACCTACAAATGGATTGGAATCATAGCTTGGGCTAGAAACCAAGGCTAAAATCTCACCATTATTCGGATCAATAGCAACTACAGCCGCTTTGCGTCCAGCTAGTAATTGCTCAATATAAAGCTGCAATTTAAGGTTGATAGACAAATAGATATCCTCACCAGCTTGCGGCGGATGTTGATTTAGTTGGCGAACAATACGGCCTCGGCTGTTGACTTCAACCTTTTCATAACCCGGTGTTCCGTGTAATACTTCTTCGTAGTACTTTTCAATACCCATTTTGCCGATGTTAAACGTTGCTACATAATCGCTAGTCTTATTTTCATCTTCTAAACGCTGTTTATCTTGGCTGTTAATTTTAGAAATATAGCCAAGAATATGCGTCAGTGATGCACCATAAGGATAATAACGATGCTGTATACCAACAATGGAAACAAACGGAAAACGATGTTGATCTACAACAAAACGAGCTATTTGTTTTTCGGTCAAATTATCTTTTAATGGTACCGGACGATGAGCTCTATAGTTGCGACGTTCTTTTTGAAAAGTTTCAATATCTTCATCAGTCAAATCAACAATTTTTTTTAATTCCTCTAATTGTTCATTGAGGTTTTTAGTTTTATCGGGAATGATATTTAATTGGTAAGTAATATTATTAATCGCCAATGGCGTACCATTACGATCATAAATCATGCCACGATTTGGTGGAATAGGGATAATTTCGATGCGATTATCATTAGATTTCGTAGTGTAATAACCATAATTCAAAATCTGTAAATCAGCTAATTTTGTAATCAATACGACAATCAAAATAATAATTACAATAAAAGAAAACAGTGCTCGGCGTAAAAACAAGTTTGCTTCAGCTGAATGATCTCGAATATTAGTTTTCTTTTTTTTACTTGAGATAGGGGTAATCATACTCTTTCTACTAAATGCTTTTTTCTATTTGTGGCTTATGTTGCTGTTCTTCCCATTTTTCATAAGCGTTAACAATTTTAGCAACCACTGGATGACGTACCACATCTTCGCTATTGAAAAAATTAAAGCTGATTTCATCAACTTTGCTTAACACTTCAATCGCATGGCGTAAACCCGATTTTTGATGACGAGGTAAATCAATTTGGGTGATGTCGCCTGTGATGACCGCTTTTGAATTAAAGCCAATACGAGTTAGGAACATTTTCATTTGTTCTATTGTGGTATTTTGGCTTTCATCAAGAATAATAAACGCATCATTTAGCGTTCGCCCGCGCATATAGGCAAGTGGAGCTACTTCAATCACACTTTTTTCAATTAGTTTTTCGACTTTTTCAAAGCCAAGCATTTCAAATAAGGCATCATAAAGTGGACGTAAGTAAGGATCCACTTTTTGGCTTAAATCGCCCGGCAAAAATCCTAACTTTTCACCCGCTTCAACGGCTGGACGGGTTAGTACAATACGACGAATTTGTTGCTTTTCAAGGGCATCAACTGCGGCAGCTACCGCTAAATAAGTTTTACCTGTTCCAGCAGGTCCAATACCAAATGAAATATCATAATCTAAAACATGAGCAATATATTGTGCTTGGTTCGCTGTTCGGGGTTTTATCACACCTCGTTTAGTTTTGATCATCACTAACTTTCCACCTTGATGATCAATATAAGCAGGTAAGTGTTCACTTACTTTTTCAAGCACACCTGTTTCTTTAATAGCTAAATGAATTTGCTCAGGTTCAACATCAATAATTTTATCTTTTATTTTGGTTTGTTTATAAAGAGACTGCAAAATATCACCAGCAGCTTTAACACAAAGCTGCTCGCCAGTTATTGAAAATAGATTACCTCGGTGATTAATTTCTATACCAAGTCTGCGTTCTAACTGTTTAATATTGTCATTATAAGGACCACAAAGACTATTAAGCCGATGATTGTCGGCTGGTTCAAGCATGGTTTCATGTGTCGTAATATTCAAATGTAAGTCCTCAAATAATTAATTTTAACCGCTAATACGCCCTTCGCATAAAGAACACTTTTCAACACCTTTTAAAAAGTCCATTTTACACTGATGGCAAGAAACGATGTTTCCTTTAACAACATTATTAACCGCGTTTGTTGATTGTTGTTCATCAAATCCTTGTGCTTTTAATTTATTGACTAACATTGAAATAGGTGTTCCGCTTTTTAACTCTTGCTCAACATATGATGCAATTTGTTCTTCAAATGTTGGTGGTACATATTCGAGCACCTTTTCGTTGTAATCATTATTGCATTCATTACACTTTATATAACGTCCTAATGTTTCGTAACTAAAAATAGGAATAAAAAATAGCGTAAAATATTTTGCGATTTTTATTTGTGTATATTTTTGTTTTTTTTCGTCGGTAGTGGTGTTTTGTTGCGAACAGCAATTTGGGCAATTAAATTGTCCACTACGTTCGTTAACTTCTCTTCCGCGAGTTCCAAATATTATAAACATATTATTCCCCTTTTCCTTAAATTCATCTGTAAGTTATTTTATTATTTTATAAAAATTATAAAAGCCACTCTCATTGTGGCTTAATGATTATTACTTTAAGGTTGATAGATCCCAACCCCTAACTCGTTTTCTTTACGAGTGCGTGAAATAACTGACATTGGCGATTCACTAACACGTAAATCCATTTCATCTTCAGTACGAACAACTCTACCACGCAATGAATTTGGATAAACATCAGTAATTTCAACGTCAACAAACTTACCTATCATCTCAGGGCGACCTTCAAAATTAACAATTCGATTGTTTTCTGTTCGACCGGTTAATTCCATAAGATCTTTTTTGGATGGACCTTCAACTAAAATACGCTGTACAGTATTTAACATACGACGACTAAATTGCATGGCTTGCTGATTGATTCGTTCTTGAAGAATGTAAAGGCGTTGCTTCTTCTCTTCTTCTGATACATTATCTTCCATTTCAGCAGCAGGAGTACCTGGGCGCGATGAATAAACAAAGCTATAACTTAAATCAAAATTGACATCAGCAATCAGTTTCATTGTTTGTTCAAAATCTTCTTGTGTTTCACCCGGGAAACCGACAATAAAATCCGAACTAATTTGAATATCAGGGCGCACTTTGCGTAATTTTCGAATAATGGATTTATATTCAAGCGCAGTATGCGTACGTTTCATTAAGTTTAATACACGATCTGATCCACTTTGTACTGGCAAATGTAAAAAATTAACTAGCTCTGGCGTATCACGATAAACATCAATAATATCATCAGTAAACTCAATTGGATGACTGGTTGTAAAGCGAATACGATCGATACCGTCAATGGCTGCAACTAAGCGTAATAACTCAGCAAAGGAACAAATATCACCATCAAACGTAGGTCCACGATAAGCATTAACATTTTGACCTAATAAATTAACTTCACGCACACCTTGTTCAGCCAGTTGCGCAATTTCATAAATGACATCATCACAAGGTCTGCTGACCTCTTCACCTCGGGTGTAAGGCACTACACAGTAAGTACAATATTTATTACATCCTTCCATAATCGACACAAATGCGGTTGGACCTTCGCTACGAGGTTCAGGCAGACGATCAAATTTTTCAATTTCAGGAAAGCTTACATCAACCACGTGATTGTTGTTACCACTGCGAATCTGTTCAATCATTTCAGGTAAGCGGTGAAAAGTTTGCGGTCCAAAAATAATATCTACAAATGGTGCACGTTTACGAATTTGAGCACCTTCTTGCGAAGCAACACAACCACCAACACCAATGATGATATTTTTATTATGTTGTTTTAAGTTTTTCCAACGACCTAGTTGATGAAAGACCTTTTCTTGGGCCTTTTCTCGAATAGAGCAGGTATTTAATAATAAAATATCAGCTTCTTCGGCATTGTCTGTTAAGGTTAAACCATGGGTGGATTCAAGGAGATCAGCCATTTTTGTTGAGTCATACTCATTCATTTGGCAACCCCAAGTTTTGATATGTAATTTTTTGCTCATCAATAACTCAGCTATATTTAATTGTTAAAATGAAAACGGGTTTAAATCCGCGATTTTAGCGAGCCATATTGTAAACTGTTGTGATTGTAGGGTCTATAATAAATTAAAAAAGTGACACCACAAAACAAGGCTTATTTTGATAACATTGAATAAAGACTGTAAAAATGGGTTCAATAAATAGTTATTAACAATATTAAATATAAAACAATAATTTAATTTAAGATTTTTTATTGGAATATTAAAAATGAACAAATAGATTAAAAAGGTTTATTTATTTACTAAAAAACAACCAATTATAATCATCATTCTTTTTTAATATCTCTTTATTTTATGTTATTATCCGCGGCTAATAAGATCACAAATAAAGTGTTTAAGATATGACAAAAACATTTAGTTCAACAAAACGCCTTTTTATAAAAGGTATTATTGCTACATGTTTATTATCTGTCACTCGTGTTGGCTTTGCAGCAACCAAAGCCCAAGTTGTTGCTGTTCGTGTTTG
Source organism: Gilliamella bombicola (assembly GCF_900094945.1). Taxonomy (GTDB): domain Bacteria; phylum Pseudomonadota; class Gammaproteobacteria; order Enterobacterales; family Orbaceae; genus Gilliamella; species Gilliamella bombicola. The sequence continues at coordinate 18,939 of NZ_FMAQ01000008.1, read as the reverse complement.
GCCTTCATCAACTTATACTCGAATTACGTTAGAATCTAATATTAGTTTGAACTATAAGAGTACTTCACTTTTTAATCCAAATAGGATCGTTATCGATATTGATAATATCGATTTAACCCCTACTTTAAAAACGATTTCATCAAAAGTATTAAGTCACGATCCTTTTATAAAATCAATTCGTGTTCTTAAATTAGATGCTAAAACAATCAGAATTATGATCGAGTTGAAGCAAGGAGTTGAACCTAATACTTTTACATTGTCACCTATTGCTGAATTTAAACATCGTTTAGTGATGGATCTTTATCCATCAAAATCTTTTTCAAAAGAAGAAGACGACCCTTTACTTACGCTATTAGAAGAATATAAAGCAGGCAATCTTAGTAAAAAACAAGCACAGATCAAAACCCCAACCAATAAAAAGAAAAATGCACCTGTTATTGTTATGCTTGATCCTGGCCATGGTGGTGAAGATCCTGGGGCAATCGGTTACAGTAGAACCCGAGAAAAAGATATTGTTTTGCAAATAGCACGTCGTACTTATAACTTACTTAAAAAAGAACCGAATATTAAAGTCTATATGACTCGTAATGAAGATGTGTTTATTCCATTAAAAGTACGAGTTGCTAAAGCGCGGTCACTGCATGCAGATCTATTTATTTCTATTCATGCCGATGCTTTTGCTAACCGTTCAGTCGGTGGTTCGTCTGTTTTTGCATTATCAACTCGTGGAGCAAGTAGTTCGGCAGCAAGCTATTTAGCGCAAACTCAAAACAAGTCTGATCAGATTGGTGGCGTTAGCCGTAGTGGCGATAAATATTTAGATAATACTATTTTAGACTTAGTTCAAAAAACAACGTTAAGTAATGGTATATTATTGGGTAATGCTATTTTAAATCGTATGAAAAAAGTAAATAAAATGCATAAACCATCGCTTGAAAAGGCTGGATTTGCAGTGTTAAAAGCGCCGGATATCCCATCAGTTTTAGTCGAAACAGCCTTTATTAGTAATATCAATGAAGAAAGAAAATTAAAGACTGCTTCGTTCCAAAATCAAGTGTCTAAATCAATCGTTGATGGTATTAAAGATTACTTAAAAAACCGTAAAAATTAAAAAAACAAACTGTTTTACAATAAAACTATTGAATAATAATCAAACACCTTTCAGCATCTAATCCTGGTATAGTTAATTTAATATTTTGTTTAAGTGTAAAACCATCAGGAATAGGATCGATATCACTTCCTTTTAAAGCATAAAAAGATCCCTGTTGATCTGGAAGATGCTTACACCAATTAAGCATATCTTGTAAAGAAGCAAAAGCTCGGCTAATAACCCCATCAAATTTTTTATCATTATACTCTTCTATTCGGCTTTGTATTGGGTTAATGTTTGTTAGCTTTAATTCAAATTGTACTTGCTTTAAAAAGCGAATACGCTTACCTAAGCTATCCACTAAATCAAATTGTTTATCGGGGTTAATAATAGCTAATGGAACGCCTGGTAAACCAGGGCCAGTTCCTACATCAATAAAGGTTTTACCAGTTAAATAAGGTGATACAACTAGGCTATCCATAATATGCTTAACTAACATTTCGCTCGGATCGCGAACGGCTGTTAAGTTGTAAGTTTTGTTCCATTTGTTGAGCATCTCAACATAATGGATCAATTGATCTATTTGTGATTCAGAGATCGAAAGATCCGTTTGATCAATTAGATTAGTGAGTTTCTTTTTTAACATAATTCTTCTTTTTTAAATAAACTAATAACATTGAAATAGCAGCTGGTGTAATGCCTGATATACGAGAAGCTTGTCCTATAGATACAGGCTTATGCTGTTTTAATTTAGCCACAACTTCATTCGATAATCCCGATATTTCTGCATAATCAATATGCTCTGGAATAAGTGTTTCTTCATTGCGCTTTTGACGTTCAATTTCTTCTATTTGCAGTTTTATATAACCATCATATTTTACTTGAATTTCAACCTGCTCGGCAGCTTGTACATCAGATAAGCCAGGTGCAAATAATGAAAGTGATTTCAATGTGTTATAACTCATTTCGGGCCTTTTAAGTAACTCTTCACCATTGGCTTCTTTCGTCAAATTAGCACTTAAAACAGCATTGACTTCATCGATGGTTTCAATATGAGGATGTACCCATATATCCCGTAACCTTGCTCTTTCTTGTTCAATAGCTTCGAATTTTTCATTAAAACGACGCCAACGATAATCGTCGACCATGCCTAGTTTACGACCTATTTCAGTTAAACGAATATCAGCATTGTCTTCACGTAACATTAAACGATATTCAGCGCGCGAGGTAAACATACGATAAGGTTCGTTAGTGCCAAGTGTACAAAGATCATCAACTAGCACACCTAAATAAGCTTGATCACGATTTGGATACCATTGATCTTGATCATATGCAAAGCGCGCTGCATTTAAACCAGCAAGCATTCCTTGTGCAGCCGCTTCTTCATAGCCTGTTGTGCCATTGATCTGTCCAGCTAAAAAGAGTCCTTTGATCACTTTACTTTCAAGTGTTGGTTTAAGATCCCTTGGATCAAAATAATCATATTCGATCGCGTAACCTGGTCTTATAATGTTGGCTTTTTCTAATCCTGTCATACTGCGCACAAATGCAAGTTGCGTATCAAATGGTAAGCTTGTTGAGATCCCATTTGGATAGATCTCATTGCTATCTAATCCTTCAGGTTCTAAATAGATCTGATGAGAATTGCGATCAGCAAAACGCATGATCTTATCTTCAATTGATGGACAATATCTTGGTCCTACACCTTCAATAATACCAGTGTACATAGGGCTGCGATCTAAATTTGATCTAATAATATCGTGGGTTGTTTCATTCGTGCTGGTGATATAGCAAGGGATCTGTCTAGGATGTTCATTTGCGTTGCCTAAAAATGAGAATACAGGAACAGGATCATCACCATATTGAGTCCCCAATTTTGAAAAATCAATGGTTCTAGCATCAATTCGTGGTGGAGTACCAGTTTTTAAGCGCCCCATTCTAAACGGGTATTGATGTAGTGATTTTGATAAACCGATCGAAGCTGGATCGCCGGTACGGCCACCACTATAATTATCAAGTCCTATGTGGATCTTACCGTCTAAAAAAGTACCTGTTGTAAGTACAACAGCTTTGGCTTTAAAAGAAACACCCATTTGGGTTTTTACACCAATGATCTGATCATTTTCAATGATCACATCTTCAACCGATTGTTGAAACAACATTAAATTTTCTTGGTTTTCAAGTGTTGTTCTTATCACTTTTCGATACAGAGATCGATCAGCTTGTGCACGCGTAGCCCTAACGGCTGGACCTTTGCTGCTATTTAAGATCCTAAATTGGATCCCAGCACGATCGATAGCATGAGCCATTAAGCCACCCATTGCATCAATTTCTTTAACCAAGTGCCCTTTACCTATACCGCCAATGGCTGGGTTGCAAGACATTTGTCCTAATGTATTGATATTATGAGTTAAAAGTAGTGTTTTCCGTCCCATTCTTGCTGATGCCATAGCTGCTTCTGTTCCGGCATGGCCGCCGCCGACGATGATGACATCAAAAAGATCTGGATAAAACATAAAAAAGCCTCGTATTTATTTTGTGTAAAGAAGATCGCTAATTTAGATCTGAAGATTTGGTTTATTTAGGGTAGGGAATTTTACTCATCTTTTCGATTACGTCAAATGATCTATTTTGATCGCGATCTAAATAAAATAAGATCTTTTAGATGATCTTTTTATTTTTATTATTATTACTGTGGATCCTTTTTGTTGATAACTCGTTTTTATAATTATTTTATAGGATCTTATCGATCATCTAATTCTGTTAATTGATCGGATCTTTTTTTATTTTAACTTGTTTATAACTATTATATTTATCCACAGATGATTTATTAGATAAGGTTATTAATGCGATCATAACAGCTTGTGATCCTAATTTATCACAGAGTTATCCACAAAAAATAAATTTGTTTGCTTAAATTTTATCCTTTATTGCTTCTATTCTATACTTACTCAATGAGCTTTTATTAAAGATCTAACATATTTAATTCAAAAAACTGAATGATGAATATGAAACAAAATAGTAAGTAAATTATAATATGATACTAGGATATTTTTCTTTTCTATAAAAGTGATTGATTTTTATGAAAGCAAATTTATACTTAACATGATTATGTTTTTATTGTGAGGTTATTTTATTACTCTTTCGCAGCTACCTTTACCTTTTTCATTACCCAATAATGAAACTTTTGATAGTTTTTATGTCGGTGATAATCGATTATTGTTTGATTCATTGCAAACCTTATTAGGTAAAGAGGGGTTTAATATCTTTTATATATGGTCGGCTAGCGCTGCGGGTCGAACTCACCTTTTACATGCATCAAGTCAAAATAAATTAGCCAGTTATATTCCCTTAAAGCAGTACTATCATCTTGTGCCTGAAATTCTGCAGGGGTTGGATCATTATGATTTAGTCTGTTTAGATGATATTGATGCAATAGCTGGTCATAGAGATTGGGAAGAAGCTATTTTTGATTTATTTAATCGTTTAACTGAAAAAAACGTGAGTAAATTATTGATAACGGCAAGTAGACCGCCTAAACAAATCTCTTTTATATTACCTGATTTGGTTTCTAGATTATCTTGGGGGCAAGTTTATCAATTAAAAGAGCTTAGCGATGATGATAAGCTTAAAGCCTTACAATTAAGAGCGCAATTAAGTGGGTTTGAATTATCAACAGAAGTTGGGTTATTTTTATTAAAGCGCGTTAACCGTGATATGCGTACACTGTTTTCTTTATTAGAAAAGTTTGAAGTTGCAACGCTTGCGCAACAACGTAAATTAACCATTCCTTTTATTAAACATATTTTGGATTTGTAATATGAGCAAGAAACCTGATGCTATTGTTTTTTTTGATTTAGATGGAACATTATTTAATAGCCAAATTGATGTATTACCCAGCTCTTTGGAAGCTATAAACAAATTAAAACAAAATAATATTACACCAATGATAGCAACGGGTCGAACACCTTGTGAAGTGGTTGATTTAATGAAAAAGACTCAGATTGAGTCGATAATTGGCATGAATGGACAAGTTGTTTTATATCAAGGCGAAAAGGTTTTTACTAATGATATTGATAAGGATGTTATTGAGCGGTTGTATCAATTTTCTAAACAGCAAACAGGTATCCCACTGTCTTTTTATAACCACGAAATTATGCGAGTGTCGCAAGATAGTGAACCGGCTAAAAAATTTTATCATTTTCTTAAGCAGCAAGTTCCGCCTGTTGATGATCAGATTTATTTAAAAACATCTATTCAGATGCTTTTATTACTTTGTGAATCAGGAGAGGCACTTTATCGAGATGTTTTTCCTGAGCTAACCTTTATTCGTAATACGCCTTACTGTGTTGATGTTTTTAATCATGGTGGTTCTAAAGGTTATGGTATTACTAAGTTGTTAAAAAATAAAGGGTTTACTGATGTACCAACCTATGCCTTTGGTGATGGCATGAATGATTTTGAAATGTTTTTAACCGTTGATCACCCTATTGCTATGGGTAATGCTGTTGATGAATTAAAAGCACAAGCTGAGTTTGTGACAGATACTAATAATAATGATGGAATAGCTAAAGGATTACAACATTTTGGTTTGATTTAATCAAAATCTATCTATATTTTTAGTTTATTGATAATAAACTCCTAAACAAACAGCTTGACTTGCGCCAGTTACCTCTGGAATATTTGATGGAATATTATTGATTCGACAATAAGCAAGCCAAGCAAAGGCTATTGCCTCCATATCATCACCATTTATGCCTTTTGTGTCGGTTGTTAATACTGCCCACGATGGTAATAATGCTGATAATCTTTGCATTATTAGTGGATTTTTAGCTCCTCCACCGCAAACTAAAAGCTCACAAGGTAATGTGCTGACTATAGGTAATTTATTAATTTCGTTGGCAATGGATAAAGCAGTAAATTCAACAAGCGTTGCTTGAATATCTTCTGCTTTTAAATGTGTTCCTATTAATTTTTTATGTAACCAAGGTAAATTAAATAGTTCTCGTCCTGTGCTTTTTGGTGCGGGTATTTGAAAGTAGTCTTCTTTATATAAAAGCTTTAATAAGTCTTGATTTATTTTACCTGTTTTTGCCCATAAACCATTTTTATCATAGTTTTTACCTAAATGTTCTTTTATCCAACCATCCAGTAATACATTACCTGGACCTGTATCGTAACCAATAATAGTATGGTTAGGAATTAATACTGAAATATTACTTATTCCCCCAATATTTAATACTACACGATTGATTTGTGGATCTTGTAGTACCGCTTTATGAAAAGCAGGCACTAGTGGTGCGCCTTGGCCTCCATAAGCCATATCTTTACGACGAAAATCGGCAATAGTGGTTATACCTGTTTTTGCAGCAATAATATTGGCATCACCAATTTGTAAAGTAAATGGGTAATCGCCGTTTGGTGCATGGTAAATTGTTTGTCCGTGACAACCAATAGCTTTAATTTTTTGTTTATCAATATTATTATCTTTTAAAAACTGATTTATGCTATCAGCAAACAGTTTGCCTATTTGATAATCTATCTCACCTAAATTTTGTAATGTGGTTTGCTGGGTTTCACATAATGTTAGTAAATGCTTTTTTAAATCAGCGGGCATTGGATAGCAGTTGCTCGCGATTGATGTAACGTTTTTGGCAGTAATATTAACTAAAGCAATATCAATTCCATCCATGCTAGTACCTGACATCACACCAATATATAAATTTTGCATAAAGTTACCCTTGCCGAATGATTTGCCCTGTTTTGATGTCTTTAATTTGCGATGGTTGTGATCGATGACCTGTGTCACCGGCTAAAATTGGGAAATATGGACCAAATTGTTTGGCGACTTCGATGGCAGTTTTGCAAGGATTATGAGTAGAAAGATTAGCACTAGTTGACACAATCGGTTTGCCATAAAGATCACAAAGCTTGCAAACTAAAGGATGATTAGTGACGCGTACCGCAATAGAATCAAATTTACCTGTCAAAAAATAAGGCGTATTTTTATTTTTAGGAAAAACCCAAGTAACAGGTCCAGGCCAGCTAGTAAGTGCTAACTGTTTTTGTTCATTGGTAATGGCTGATTGATCTATATAAGGAACTAGTTGTTGGTAACAACTAGCAATTAAAATCAAACCTTTATCTATTGATCGTTGTTTTAGTTGTAGTAACTTTAATACGGCTGATTCACTATCCGGATCACAACCTAGACCAAAAACGGCTTCAGTTGGGTAAGCGATCACTTCACCATTTTTTAAATAATTACTTATTTCCGATAGCGTTAATAAATTAGCCATTAAATTTGAATATTAACTGAGTACAATTAATATTTATATTAAACCTAGGTTTTAGGTTTTGCAAATTAGCATGATTTAGCTTTTAAATGGTGACAATAGTGAATGCTATGGTCTATAGTCATTCCCAGTTCATTTGTGGAAAATGGTTAGCTGTAAGTTCAACGACCTGTTGCATATTAATAATTTTAAGCCTTGAATCGATAATATTACTTAGGCCTCGTGCTTTAATATCACTGTTAATTATATAGCAATGCTCGGTTTTATGGATAATATCATTTAATAATGGATTATTTTGTATAGCCAGAATAACGCCATTTTGCCAGAACAATACGGCATCTTGTGCCGATATTAATTGTGGATTTATGGTTGAAGGATTTGCTGTCGATATTGTATGTAGCATTATTTTTCACTTTTTATATTAAAACGTAAGTTTTCTTGAAACTTTTTGATAAAATCTAGATTATCTGTTTGGTACATATTTAATGGTTATTAGTATATAATAAGGAGTATTTATTGAGCAAAGAGTTCATCATGAATCCGATTATTTTAACCGATGAGCAACAAACGATTTTGTTTGGTAGTAAGCTTGCCAAACTGTGTTTAAACTATTTGTCTAAACATGATGATACTATTGTTATCTATTTAATTGGCGATCTTGGTGCAGGTAAAACGACTTTTAGTCGTGGCTTTTTACAACAATTAGGTCACACAGGTAACGTAAAAAGTCCAACTTATACATTAGTAGAACCCTATCATTTTGATAATTTTTCTGTTTATCATTTTGATTTGTATAGACTTTGTGATCCAGAAGAGCTAGAGTTTATGGGGATTCGTGAATATTTTTCTTCACGATCGATTTGTTTAATTGAGTGGCCAGAGCAAGCAAATGGTATCTTACCTAGTGCTGATCTTGAAGTCCATTTGGCTTATTTAGCATTTGAACGTACAGCTTCTGTGCAGGTAGCAAGCGAAAAAGGTCAAGCGATTATTAATTTATCACAATAGAAATAAACAATAAAAAGACAATGAAAAAACTAATCACTTTTTTTATGTTATTACTGCTTTGTAGCTCTGCTTATGCAGCTAAAGTTGTGATTGCCGTTGATGCGGGGCATGGTGGTAAAGATTCTGGCGCAATAGGAAAAAATAAGTTATATGAAAAAACTGTTACGTTTTCAATTGCAAAAAAATTGACTAATTTGTTAAACAAAGACCCTAACTTTAAGGGGGTTCTAACTCGTACTAGCGATAATTTTATTTCTGTTTCGCAACGATCCGAAATCGCTCGTAAAAATAAAGCTAATTTATTAGTTTCAATTCATGCCGATGCTGCACCAAATAGAAATGCATCTGGTGCTTCGATCTGGGTTTTGTCAACTAAACGTGCTGACACGGAACTTGGTCGTTGGCTTGAACAAGATGAAAAACAGTCGCAATTATTAGGTGGAGCTGGTGATGTGCTTAGTGATGATCATGATCCTCATTTAAGCCAAGCTGTGTTAGATTTACAATTTTCTTATTCTCAACAAGTGGGTTACGAGTTAGCAAAGCAAGTGTTAAAAGAGATGAAAGGAACAATAAAGTTACATAAATCTGCTCCAGAACATGCAAGTTTAGGTGTATTACGTTCACCAGATATCCCATCGATTTTAGTTGAAGTTGGCTTTATTTCTAATCAAAATGAAGAAAGTTTGCTTGGTAGTAATGACCATCAAGATAAGATAGCTAAAACTATCTATCAAGGTATAAAAAATTACGTTAAGCAAAATCCAAAATTTGGAGAACAGCATTAATGCCAATTCATATCCTTTCTCCCCAATTAGCCAATCAAATTGCTGCTGGTGAGGTGGTAGAACGTCCCGCGTCTGTCATCAAAGAGTTAGTTGAAAATAGCCTTGATGCGGGTAGTACTCAAATAGATATTGACCTTGAGCAAGGTGGCTGCAAATTAATTCGTATTCGTGATAATGGTTGTGGTATTGCTAAAGATGAATTAGCGTTGGCACTTGCTCGTCATGCGACAAGTAAAATCAGTACGCTAGATGATTTAGACGCAATTATTAGTCTTGGGTTTCGTGGTGAGGCGCTAGCGAGTATAAGTTCGGTTGCTAGATTGACATTAACTTCACGTACCGCTGAACAATCCGAAGCATGGCAAGTTTATGCTGAAGGGCGGGATATGAAGCCGATGATTAAACCTGCAGCCCATCCAGTAGGATCGACTGTCGAAGTACTAGATCTGTTTTATAATACACCGGCAAGACGTCGTTTTTTAAAAACAGAAAAAACTGAGTTTATGCATATTGAAGAGTTTGTTCGGCGTATTGCACTTACACGTCCTGATGTTACCTTTAATTTACAACATAATGGTAAACTCGTTAAGCAGTATCGTTCATCAACTCTTGAAAAAAGAGTCGAATTAGTTTGTGGCCGATCTTTTATGCAAAAAGCTGTAAAACTAGATTGGCAGCATGATGATTTACTCATTCAAGGTTGGGTCACCAGTAGTGAAAGTAGTGATTGGCAATATTTTTATGTTAATGGGCGGGTCATCAAAGATAAATTACTTAATCATGCATTGCGTCAGGCTTACATCAGTCGTACGAATGAACAACAAAGTTATGTGGTGTTTTTACAAATTGATCCAAAACAAGTTGATGTTAATGTTCACCCAGCCAAACATGAAGTCCGTTTTCATGAAGCAAGACTGGTTCATGATTTTGTTTATCAAGCGATTGTGATGGCCCTTGAATCAAATTTATCTGTAACAGAAGAAAAAGTAACCATAACACCCAATCGACAAGCTGCCGGTGAGAATATCTTTAATCAAAAAACGGTTGCTAATTCTTATAAAACAAGTAGCCAATTATCGAAAAAACCAAGCAATTATGCTAAAGAAAATGCATTATATGGTGAGTTAGTCAATGTTGCTCTTCCCCAAAAGACAGTGCAAATTGAGCAAAAACAGTCATGTTTATTGGCAGAAGATGATGGAATAACAGCACCACAAAAAGCGGTTATTGAAGCATTATTTCCTAAACGAAATACTCCGCTACAATCATTACAACAGCAACTTGATAGTTCATCATTAGTACAGTTTGGTCGAGTATTAACAGTTATTCATCCTGATATTGCACTGCTTGAAAAGTATGAAGATAATCAGCAAAAATTAATGTTGATGAAATTAACTATTGCTCAGCAAAAAGTGACTGCAATTAAACTATTATCACAAGACTCTGAAAAATTGCTTATCCCATTAACAATTTTAATTAATAGTAAAGAGCAGCAAGTGCTTTCCAGTTATCAACCTCAGTTGAATTTTTTAGGTTTTGATTTTTATATTGATAAAGCAAAATTGTATTTGCAAAATGTTCCTAAAATGTTGCGCACTATCAATTGGCAGCAATTATTACCGGCATTAATTGCTTTTATATCCGATTCAAAAAATGGAGAGTTAGATCCTACACAAATAGCGGCTTGGTTAGCTAATCAGTATGATGATAATCACACTATGATCTGGAGTGTGGCTAAAGTCATTCCGTTGCTTGCTCAATTAGAAGAGATAGATATTAATCTATTACAACAAGAATCATTTTTATATCCGATTGATATACAATCTTTAACTCAATCAATTTTATCATGAATAAACCAAAAATTATTTCGTTAATGGGACCAACAGCATCCGGTAAAACGGCATTTGCTATGGCGCTTTACGATCGTTATCCTATTGATATTATTAGTGTCGATTCTGCTTTGATTTATCGCGGTATGGATATTGGTACCGCAAAGCCAACTAAAAAAGAGCAACAAAATTATCCACATAAATTGATTGATATTTGTGATCCCGCAGAGAGTTATTCAGCGGCTAATTTTAGGCATGATGCAATTGTAGAAATTGAAAAATCACTAAAAAAAGGTCGAATTCCATTGTTAGTTGGTGGGACAATGCTTTATTTTAAAGCGTTAATTGAAGGGCTTTCACCACTTCCAGCGGCTAATAGTGAAATTCGTGAACAAATAGAAGAAAAAGCCAATAAATTAGGTTGGCAAGCGATTCACGATGAACTAAAAAAAGTCGATCCCATTTCGGCTAAAAGAATTCATCCTAACGATCCACAGCGCCTTAATCGTGCTTTAGAAGTTTATTTAATCTCGGGTAAGAGTCTAACTGAACTGACACAAGAAAGCGGTGAAGCATTACCTTATGATATTATGCAGTTTGCTATTATGCCGCAAGATCGGGCACAGTTACATAAACGAATTGAACAACGTTTTTTACAGATGCTAGATCAAGGCTTTGAAGATGAAGTAAAACTGCTTATGCAGCGATCTGATTTGCATTTAAATTTGCCTTCTATTCGTTGTGTGGGGTATCGCCAAATGTGGGAATATTTAAATGGTGAGACCAGTTATGATGAAATGGTTTTTAAAGGCATTTGCGCTACTCGTCAATTAGCTAAAAGACAAATTACGTGGCTTCGGGGGTGGAAACAACCTATAACATGGTTAGATAGTAATAGTATTACGGATAGTGCTTTTGATCATATTTTTTGAGTCGTATTGAAAATAATTCTTTTTTATTTTGTAAAGAAATTTTAGATTTGTGCGATTTTTTAGCTTTTTTTTGTTTTATTTTTGTAAATTTATTAAATTTTTAGTTATTTTTGCATAAATTTCAATTGGCAGGTTTAAGAGCTGAGTTTTTTATGTTATTTTGGTATATGTTATAGGTATCTTATATTTAAAGTTAAATAGATATTTATTTTTTATATAGTTATTTTATCTTCATATTATTATCATCTTAAAGGATAAACTCATGTCAAAAGGGCAGTCATTACAAGATCCTTATCTAAATTTGCTTCGTCGAGAACACATTCCTGTATCAATCTATTTAGTTAATGGTATCAAGTTACAAGGACAAATTGAATCATTCGATCAGTTTGTTATTTTGTTAAAAAATACTGTAAGTCAAATGGTATATAAACATGCTATCTCAACAGTCGTACCATCTAGACCTATTTCTGGATTGTTATCTCAACCCGAAGAGGAAGGCGAAAGCTGATATTTCTGGAGAATCTGATTGTTTGAGCGATATAAAGGCGGTGAAACTGCCTTATTAGTCCATGTATTCTTCCCTCAAGAAAACGATATCGAGGATCTAAAAGAGTTTGAAGTATTAGTTTCTTCTGCTCAAATAGATATTCTCGATATTGTAACAACTTCAAGAAAATCGCCTCAAACCAAATATTTTGTTGGTGAAGGTAAAGCACAGGAAATCGCTGAAAAAGTTAATCAACTTGATGCTTCTGTTATTTTAGTAAATCATACTTTAACCCCCTCACAAGAACGCAACCTCGAACAGTTGTGTAAATGTCGTGTTGTTGATAGAACAGGATTAATTCTTGATATTTTTGCACAACGAGCCCGAACACATGAAGGTAAATTGCAAGTCGAGTTAGCACAGTTACAACATCTTTCGACTCGATTAGTTCGAGGTTGGACGCATTTAGAACGACAAAAAGGTGGGATTGGCTTACGAGGTCCTGGTGAAACGCAATTGGAAACTGATAGACGACTGATTCGTCATCGTATTCAGTTGATTTTATCAAGGCTTGCAAAAGTTGAAAAACAGCGAAATCAAAATCGTCAATCAAGAAATAAAGCTGATCTCTCAACAGTATCTTTAGTTGGTTATACTAATGCGGGTAAATCAACATTATTTAATGCATTAACAAATGCTGATGTATATGCAGCTGATCAGTTATTTGCTACACTCGATCCAACACTACGACGAATTATTGTTGATGATGTTGGCGAAGTTGTTTTAGCAGATACGGTTGGTTTTATTCGCCATTTGCCACATGATCTTATAGCGGCTTTTAAAGCAACATTACTTGAAACGCAGGAAGCAACATTGCTATTACATGTTGTTGATGCAGCTGATCCTAATTTATTGGATAATATGCATGCCGTTGATGACGTTTTGCTCGAAATTAATGCATACGAAATACCAACATTACTTGTTATGAATAAAATCGATTTGATAGAGGGTAAACAACCAAGTATTGATCGAGATGAAAATGGTATTCCGATTCGAGTTTGGATTTCAGCGCAAAATGGTTTAGGATTAGATCTGTTATTGATTGCTTTAAAAGAAAGGCTTGCTAAGCAAATTCAGGTTTGCCATTTGAGTGTGCCAGCTTATTTAGCAAAACTAAGAAGTCGTTTATATCAGTTAAATGCAGTAGAAAATGAATTTATTAATGAGGATGGTAGTTTTCATCTAGATGTGAGAATTCCCTCTATTGAATGGAATCGCCTCTGTAAACAAGAACCAGATCTGTTATACTTAATCAATAAGCAAAATAACAACTAATTGTTAAATGGAGCATATAATATATGGCGTGGAATCAGCCCGGCAATAACGGACAAGATAACGACCCATGGGGTAATAATAACAAAAAACCGGCTAATAATTCTTCTAATGGTTTAATTGATAAAGTTAAGGGATTCTTAAAAAAAGGTAATTTTGGTAATAATAGAGGTAGTTCTGGAATTAAATTACCGATGAATACTACTAAAATTATTCTATCGGTAGTCTTTTTACTCGTTATGATTTGGGGTGTAAGCGGTTTTTATACGATTAATCAAAGTGAACTTGGGGTAATTACTCGATTTGGTAAAGTTCAACCCGAAATTCTTCAACCTGGGTTAAATTGGAATCCACCATTAATTGATAAAGTGTATAAAGTTGATGTACAAAGTACGCGAAATTTTAATCTAGACGGCTTTATGATAACAACCGGTGACGATTTGGACTTTGTTGAGATGAAGGTAGAATATAGTATCGTCGATCCAATTAAATATTTATTTAATGTTACTAATGTTAAAGATAGCCTACAACAAGCAGCGGATAGCGCTTTGCGTACTGAATTTGATAGATTTGGTATGAAGGGTGTTTTTACTAATGACAGTTTGACATTAGTAAACCGTATAAAAGATGAATTGACTAATATTATCAATAATTATGATATGGGCATTAATATAGTAGATATTAATTTCCAATCAGTTCGTCCTTCTACAACAGTACAAGAAGCTTTTAATGGTATTATGAAAGCTCAAGAAGATAAAAAACGTGAAATAAACAATGCTACAACTAAAAAAACCACACAAATTCAAGAAGCAAAAGCTCAATCAGCCGTAATTTTAGCTAATGCAAATGCATATAAAGTTAAAGTGGAACTTGAAGCCGCTGGCGATGTAGTTCGTTTTGAAAAAGTCTTATCACAATATAAAGAGGCTCCCGAACTTACAAAAGAACGTCTATATATTGAAACTATGGAAAGAATATTATCTAAGACTAGCAAAATTATAGTTAATGATAAAAGCGGAAATTCGGTGGTTCTACCATTAGATCAACTGTTAAAAAACAAAAATGAAAAAAATCCTGAGCCATTGACTTTACCAAACTCAAATAGTAAAGATATGCCGAATTCTTCTGAAGCAGTAAAAGATCAGTCTCAGACAACACAGGAATTACCAAAAGAGGCTAAAAATAGTACAGATAATTCCAATCTTGGAAATACTGCACGAACTCCGCGGTTTATAGGGAAGTAAGGAGATAAATATGCGCAAATTATTGATTCCTGTAATATTGATTTTAGTTGGTGTGTTTTTGTCTAGTACTTATGTTGTCGAAGAGGGAACACGTGGTATTGTTTTACGATTTAATAAAATTATAAGTGTATCAGAGCCTGGATTACATTTTAAAGTTCCAGGAATGGATAATGTCAAAGTTGTTGATGCTAAAATCCAAACTATAAATAATTCTAGTAAGTTAGATCACGAACAAAAACTCATAACTCATGATAATAAAGAATTAATTATTGATTATTTTGTGCAATGGAGAGTCGTTGATTTTAATCAATACTATAAAGCTATTGCAGGAAATAATAATATTGAAAACTTATTGTCTACTCGTTTAAATAGTCGTTTAAAGGCTGAAATTGGTAAATTAGATATCATTGATATTCTTAATAACACAAATAATAGCTCTCATAATTCTATCTTGGTAAGTATTAAAGATGCATTAAATGGCCTTGCTCAGGCGGTGGTTGAAAATAAATCAACAGGAAATCTTGCCAATGAGGCTGAAAAAGATACTGAAAATAATGAAATAAGTATAAGATCTTTTGGTATTGAAGTTATTGATATTCGTATAAAGAATGTTAGATTTCCTCAAGAAATATCTAAATCTATTTATGATAAAATGAAAGAAGAACAGCATTCTCAAGGTGTTCAGGTAGTAAATGAAATACAAGCAGAGACTATACTGGAAGTAACAAAGATATTATCTGAAGCTGAACGCGAATCTCAAGTTATTCGTGGTGAAGGCGATGCCAATGCCGCTAAACTTTATACGGATGCTTTTGGTAAAGATATAGAGTTTTTTAGCTTTATTCGTAGTTTAAAGGCTTATGAACAAAGCTTTACAGGTAATGATATTATGGTTATTAGCCCTGATAGTGAATTTTTTCAATATATGAAACTAAAATCTAATAAATAATTGAATGAGATAAATAATCTATGAGTAATAATGTTGTTGTGCTAGGTACACAATGGGGTGATGAAGGCAAAGGTAAAGTTGTTGATTTACTCACAGAAAAAGCAAAATATGTGGTTCGCTATCAAGGTGGACATAATGCTGGTCATACATTAGTGATTAATGGTGAAAAAACAGTATTACATTTAATTCCATCAGGAATTTTACGTAATGATGTAATAAGTATTATTGCTAATGGTGTTGTGCTATGTCCTGATGCTTTAATGAAGGAAATGCATGAGTTAGAAAAAAGTGGTATTCCTGTTAAAGAACGGCTCCTTATTTCTGAATCTTGTCCTTTAATTTTGCCTTATCATATTGCGTTGGACCAAGCACGAGAAAAAGCGCGTGGTAGTAAAGCTATTGGAACAACAGGGCGCGGTATTGGTCCAGCCTATGAAGATAAAGTAGCGCGACGAGGACTTCGGGTTGGTGATTTACGTGATCGCCAAGCTTTTGCTGAAAAATTAAAAGAAGTGATGGAATATCACAATTTCCAACTAGTTAATTATTACAAAGCAGAAGCAGTAGACTATCAACAAGTTTTAGATAATACATTAGCGATAGCCGACATTTTAGTTGCTATGATTGCCGATATTCCTGCACTTTTAGAAGAGGCACGCAAAAAAGGCGAAAGAATTATGTTTGAAGGGGCACAAGGTACATTACTTGATATCGATCATGGTACTTATCCTTTTGTGACCTCTTCTAATACTACAGCCGGTGGTGTTGCTACAGGTTCTGGTTTTGGTCCGCGTTATGTTGGTTATGTGTTAGGTATTGTTAAAGCTTACTCTACACGTGTTGGTGCCGGTCCGTTTCCTACAGAATTATTTGATGAAACCGGTGAGTACCTCTGTAAGCAAGGTAATGAATTTGGTGCAACAACTGGTCGTCGCCGTCGTACTGGATGGCTTGATGCAGTCGCTGTTCGCAAAGCGGTACAACTTAATTCTATTTCTGGATTTTGTTTAACTAAACTTGATGTTCTAGATGGACTTAAAGAAGTGAAGATCTGTATTGGTTATCAACTACCAAATGGTGACATCATTAAAAATGCCCCAGCGGCGGCCGAAGAGTGGAGTTTAGTTAAACCTGTTTATGAATCGATGCCTGGCTGGAGTGAATCAACCTTTGGTGTTAAAAGTTATGATGCTCTTCCACAAGCAGCTAAAGCTTATATTAAACGGATTGAAGAGTTAACTGAAACACCGATTGATATTATTTCAACAGGACCTGATCGAAGTGAAACAATGATTTTACGCGATCCATACCAAAACTAATTTAGCATCAATCAAATCGGGATAATTGTCCCGATTTTTTGTTTTTAGGATGTTGTTTTCCAGAAAAACTCACTGCGTAAGAGGAAATTATGACTAAACTAGGAACACCATTATCACCAACTTCAACTAAAGTATTACTTTGCGGTGCGGGCGAACTTGCTAAAGAAGTTGTCATTGAGTTACAACGATTGGGGTGTGAGGTTATTGCCGTTGATCGTTATGCAAATGCGCCTGCGATGCAAGTTGCTCATCGGTACCACATTGTTAATATGCTTGATGGGGATGCTTTAAGAAAAGTCATTGAAGCAGAAAATCCAGATTATATTGTTCCAGAAATTGAAGCTATTGCAACATCTACACTCATTGAGTTGGAAGAAGAAGGTTTTACGGTTATTCCAACAGCAAAAGCAGCACAACTAACCATGAATCGTGAGGGAATTCGTCGACTTGCAGCGGAAAAATTAAAATTACCAACCTCACCTTATCGATTTGCTGCAAATGCAACTGAATTTAGAAAAGCAGTCAAAGAAATTGGTTTTCCTTGTTTAGTCAAACCCGTTATGAGCTCTTCTGGTAAAGGACAATCGCTATTAAGAGGTGAAGCAGATATTGAATCTTCATGGACATATGCACAAGAAGGTGGGCGAGCCGGTGGTGGAAAAGTAGTTATTGAAGGCTTTATAGATTTTGATTATGAAGTGACATTATTGACCGTCAGGCATATTCATGGCGTCTCATTTTGTGAACCTATTGGACATCGCCAAGAAAAAGGTGATTACCGAGAATCTTGGCAACCACAACAAATGTCTAACAAGGCATTAATCTTAGCAAAAGATATTGCAACCAAAATAACTGATGCCTTAGGAGGGCGAGGCTTGTTTGGTGTGGAATTATTTGTTAAAGGAGATCAAGTATGGTTTAACGAGGTTTCTCCTCGTCCTCATGATACTGGTATGGTTACACTTATTTCACAAAATTTATCTGAATTTGCATTACATACTAGAGCCATATTGGGGTTACCAATTCCTATTATTGAACAATATGGTGCAAGTGCTTCAGCTGTTTTAATCGTAGAAGGCGATTCAAAACAAGTCTCCTTTGCTAATTTAGATAAAGCATTGAATGATCCACAAACTGATTTACGTCTATTTGGTAAACCAGAAGTAAAAGGAACAAGAAGGATGGGCGTTGCGTTAGCTAAATCGGTAACGGTCAAGGAAGCGATTAGTAAGGCCATTAATGTAGTAAAACAAGTAAAAATAACCTTGTAATTGGTTGTTTTGTGCAAAAAGCAATCATTCAATTTAAAAAAAGCAAAATTTCTAAAATAGGGGTTGACGTATACGAGTGAAGTGAGTAACATACGCAACCCTTGAGACAGCAAACTAAATCAGCGAAAAGTTGATTAAAAATAGAAGCTGTCAGCTCTTTAAAAAGAAGAAACAGACAATCTGTGTGGGCACTTGCGAGACGAAGAATTAAAAGTCTACGGACTTAAAAAAATCAAGTCTTGATAAGTGACACTGAAGATTCATTTGAATATGTCAGAGACAGTTATTGAGCATCAAACTTTAAATTGAAGAGTTTGATCATGGCTCAGATTGAACGCTGGCGGCAGGCTTAACACATGCAAGTCGAACGGTAACATGAGTGCTTGCACTTGAT
>NZ_FMAQ01000016.1 GCF_900094945.1 Gilliamella bombicola | reverse complement strand
GAATGTGCCGACAACAGAGCGAGGTTAGCACGCCAAACAGGGATGTTTGGCGAGGCTATGCTTCGCCGGGAGCGAATCATAGCCGGTGCGTTAAGACCGAGCGGCGGCGTCGGGTAGCCGTAGGCCACATTCTGCAGCCAAAGCGTGGGTTGTCAGGGAATTCGCTTTAATTCCCTGACTCGGACGTGGTCACGATAGCTATTTTATTCACCCAAGGTCAAAACGTCCGAAACCACTGCACCCAATTTATCCTATTCACCAAAACAAAAAGGCCTGATTTTTAGCCAAAAAATCGGTCAGGAAAGGTATTGATTTTATTAAAGTTTTTTTGAGCTATTTTTTAACAAAAACCGCCTAACAAAAACACAACAACCCATCCCAAAAACGATAGTTATGTTGTTTGTCTTATTCCGGCGTCAGAATGTGCCGACAACAGAGCGAGGTTAGCACGCCAAACAGGGATGTTTGGCGAGGCTATGCTTCACCGGGAGCGAATCATAGCCGGTGCGTCAAGACCGAGCGACGGCGGAGGGTAGCCGTAGGCCACATTCTGCAGCCAAAGCGTGGGATTGCTAAGGGAATTCGCTTTAATTCCCTTAGCTCGGACGTGGTCACAATAGCTATTTTGTCCACCCAAGGTCAAAACGTCCGAAACCTGCGCACCCAATTTATTCTATCCACCAACCCAAAAAAGGCCTGATTTTACACCCAAAAATCAGTCAGAAAAGGTATTGATTTTATTAAAGTTTTTTAAATCAACACCTACATCAAGTTAGAACACCCCCCTCATCACCATCAAACTTCTGACGGCTCATTTTCAAGAGTAATATTAGGATCGTTATACACAGCCATATCCATAAGGCCAATTTCACGATCAGTCGCCACAGCCGCTGTCATAGCGCCAGATACATTGGCTAAAGTTCTTGCCATATCAATAATTGGATCAACAGCTAAAACCATCCCAATTAATGGGAAGTATTCAGCCATCCCCATACCAGATAAAACAACGGTTGCAGCGACAGTTGCTGTGCCGGGAATGCCGGCGATGCCGATTGAGCCAATAACTACCACAATGACAAGCATAATATAAAATTGGATATTCGTTTCAATACCAACCATATGCGCTACCATCACGGCAAGTAAAGCAGGGAAAAAACCAGCACAACCGTTCATTCCCATCGTGCTGCCAAGTGAGCCGACTAAATTTGCCGTGCCGGTATTTACTCCCATTCGAACGGTTAACGTTGAGATAGTCATTGGTAAAGAGCCAACTGATGAGCGACTCGTAAAGGCTAATAACCATGTTCCTAGTGCTTTTTTGATAAACATAATTGGTGAAACACCATGAATCGAGACAATGGCGATATGTACAATTAGCATAATCAATGTGGCAATATAGATGGCAGCAACAAAGCTAGAAACCTGAATAATAGCCGGTATTCCATTCGAAATAATAGTGCGAGCCAGTAACGCAATGACTGCGTAAGGCATGTATTTAATCACTGTCATCGCAATGGACATCACGATTTTGTAAAGCGCTTCGATAAATGTTTTAAAGAGTGCAATAGGTTGTGGGTTCTTCTTTTCCATTCTATTGGCGGCAAGCCCCATTAAGGCAGAGAAGATGACTAATCCAACAATGTTTTCATTTACCATTGAGGCAATAATATTACTTGGGATTAGATTTATAAAGGTATCAATAATATTGGTGTATTGTTTTGCTTGGGCTTGATGTACAGAGCTTGAGCTTATTTCACCTAAAGAAAATAGATTCGCTAGCAAAATACCAACGACACAGGCAATGGCTGTTGTAAACAGTAACCAAAAAATCCCTCTAAATGCAATTTGAGGTAGATTTTTTTTGCCCGAAAAGTCGATAATCACTTTAACAATCGATACAAAAATAAGTGGTATCACTAACATTCGGATAAAGGCAATGAATGCTCGACCAAATAACCCATACCATGTTGCGGTTTCTTGCATCCAGAGGGTTGATGTATTAGGAAAGCCCGCTACAGCTTGAATGCCTAGACCAAGCACAGCACCAAGGATTAAGCCAACTAACATACGAACTGAAAAATTGACTTTTTTATCTTGTAACGGCTTCATCACCGCAAAAAAACAGATGAGAAGTAGCCCAATACCAATGAGAGTTTGATAATGAGTAATTGATAGGAACTTTTCAAAAAAAGTCCCCTTAAAAATGGCATCTGACATAATTAGCCTCTCTTTTGATAATTCAATTATCTGGTTAACAATCTATGTTTAATTACATGATTTGATGTTTAACTATAAATATATTCATGTTGTTTATTTGGCGATTGAGCCGGCAATATTTAAAATATCCCAAGGTCTGGAAAAAGGTGGCGCATACAGAAAATCCATCATGGCCAATTCATCAATTTTCACATTCGCCCATATAGCGGTTGCTAACGTGTTCACTCTTAATACCGCACCTTGCCCACCGGCTATTTGTCCACCTAAAATCACGCGCGTATCGGCATGATAAATAAGTTTTGCTGTTACACTTGTTTGTCCAGCAACATAATTACTGTGATTTTTATCTTTAACTATGACAGTTTTATAGGGGATTGCAGCTTTTTTGGCTTCGTTTTCAGTTAAACCAGTGCGCCCTGCTTCGATATCAAAAACTTTTAAAGCTGATGTGCCAATCGTGCCGGGATATTCGCAATGTCCACCACCTAAATTTTCGCCTACAATTTTGCCAAGCTTGTTTGCTCCTGTGGCGAGCGGGATATATACCATTGAATGGCTAACTTTATGGTAAAGCGCGGCGCAATCGCCAGCGGCATAAATATCGGTAATATTGGTTTGCCCTAAGCTGTTAGTGATTATGGCGCCATTTTTAAGTGTGTTGATGCCAAGATCTTTATAGATATCACTATTTGGTTTTACTCCCGTTGCAATAATAACCATATCAGCAGGATATCGTCCTTTATCGGTAATTACATGCGTGACATTGTGTGAGCCTTCAAAGCCAAGTACTCGCTCTTGCAAGTGTAGGTCGCAATGTTGTTTAATATTTTCTTCAATTAGGTCGGTAATTTGTTCATCAAACGCATCGACAAGGATTCTGTCATCCAATTGAATCAATTTAACCTTTTTTTGTAAGGCGACCAGTGATTCAGCGATTTCAAGCCCAATATAGCCAGCACCGACAACAATAACATTTTGGGTGTTTGGGTCTGATAATACGTGTTTGATTGCTAATCCATCGTGCAGATCACGTAATGTAAAAATGTTTTTTAGCTGACCATTTTTAAAAGCCGGCATGACAGGACTTGCGCCAACCGCCAGTAATAATTTATCGTAGTTGTCATCAAAGCAATCACCAGTATTGTGATCTTTAATGGTTAATTTTTTTTGATTAACATCAATCGCCATGACTTCATGTAACGTTTTAATTTCAATACCATCTTTTTGAAATTGTTCTGGTGTTCGAGATATCATTTCATTGGCATCAGTAAAGTGGTTACCAATGAAATAGGGTAAACCACAAGCGCCAAACGAGACAATATTCAATTTTTCATAAATACGGATGGTTGCCTCTGGGTTCATTCTTTTGGCCTTTGCGGCAGCACTTGCGCCTGCGGCTTGAGCGCCAATGATGATGATTTTCACTTAATTTGCTCCTCAGTGCTCAGATATTCAATTATTCATAATATCCTATCATACGCCATAAATTATAGGGGAGATAGACAGCTATTTAGCATGAATATTTGTTAATTTAAAATTTGAATCATTTGAACATGAACAATTACCAATCTTGCATAATCTTTTTAAGTCGCATGGCTTATGTAAAAAATGTTAGGAGACTATGTGTTTGAGTATAAGTTTTTAAATGTAAACGGTTGAGTATGATTAATTAGCTCTATGATTAAACACATCTGTAAGTCGCTCTCATTTAATGCGGGAATATAATAAAACGTTTTTCCGCCTGCATTAAAAAACAGTTCTCGATTTTCTTCATCAATTTCATAAAGAGTTTCAATACAGTCTACCGAGAAACCCGGGCAGATGACGTGCACGTTTTTAACGCCACTTTGCGCTAGTGTTTGTAGTGTCTCACTAGTACTTGGAGTTACCCATTTACCTTTACCAAATTTGGATTGATACGCCATTTGGATTGGTCGATTTATACCATTTGCTCGACATTTTTCGATTAATAACTGTGTGGTCATTTCACAACGTTCAATATAATCCTCTTTTCGTTTGTGAATATAGCGCTCTGGGATACCATGATAAGAAAGCACGAGTACTTCAGGCTCTCCTTGATCTTCAAAAGCCTGCTTAATTTGTAAATAAAGTGCATTGATATAGCTTGGATGATCAGCATAATCACGAATATAGCAGATGTTATCGATGATTTGATCAGAGGCGATAATTTGTTTAAGTTTGTCAAGTACTGCCAGAGTTGTGGTTGTGGAATACTGTGGAAAGAGTGGTAATACGGTAATCTTTGAGCATGATTGAAGCTTGTTCAACGCAGATTGCATATCCGGTTCGCCATAGGTCATGGCTAATTCACATTGGATATTAGGTAAATGGCGTTGTAACTTATCACATAATAATTGGCTATAATGTAATAAAGGTGATGCGCCATTTATCCAAATTTTTTGGTAATGGTGAATAATATAAGGCACTCGTTTAGGTATCACAAGATACTTTAAAATGGGAGACCAAAACAGCTTAGGTAAATCAACCACATGCCGATCAAGCAAAAACTCGGTTAAATACTGCTTTATTGCATCTGGCGTTGCTGCACTTGGCGTGCCTAAATTAACCAATAATAGACCTTGTTTTTTTTCCACAAGCAATCCTTATTTAGAGTAAAGATAATGGTTGATAATGTTAAGCAGCCGCTCTAGTGCCCCTTGATTTTGTTTTAATACTTGATATGCCTGTTCGCCAATTTGCTGACTATGACTTTTATTTGCCAAAAGCGCATTAACCGCTGAATAAAGAGCGTCTGCTGAGCTAGCACAAGTGATCATCCCGTTAGCTGAAATGAGCTGTTCACAAATAACTTTAAAATTGAAAAAGTGTTCGCCACTAATGATTGGAATGTGGTGAAGTGCTGGCTCTAATGGGTTATGCCCACCATGCTTCACTAAACTACCACCAACAAAGGCAATATCGGCTATGCCATAAAGTTCTATTAACTCTCCCATTGTATCGCCCAAAATAACTTGCGTCTGTTGAGTCGGAACTTGGTTGCTACTGCGGTTTATATAATTTAACCCGCGGTCATTAATTAATTTTTCGACGGTTTTAAAGCGTTCAGGGTGACGGGGGACAAGAATTAATAACAAATTAGGATATGTTTGTAATAATCGTTCAAAGGCAGACAAGATGATTTCATCTTCGCCACTATGTGTACTTGCAGCAATAAAGGCAGGGCGGTTTAATTGCCACTGTTGTTTTAGTGTTGTGATTTTTTGCTGCTGTTGAGTAGTTAAATCAATATCAAATTTAATACTGCCGGTTATTGCTAAATGATCGCTCGGCAAACCCAGTGATATAAAACGCTCTCCATCTTGCTTATTTTGTGCGGCAACGGTGCTAATTTTTGATAGTAAATGGCTAATCGCGCGTCCTAGTTTGCGATATCGGTTAGCTGATCGTTCTGATAATCTGGCGTTGGCAAGAATCAGCGGAATATTTCGTTTGTAACACTGACCAATAAAATTAGGCCAAAGCTCAGTTTCCATAATAATCACTAATTTGGGCTGAGTTGTTTTTAAAAAACGATTTATTGCGCAAGGCAAATCATAAGGTAAATAGACATGATGAACGCTATCACCGAGTAACGATTTCACTCGCTCCGAGCCTGTTGGCGTCATAGTGGTCACGGTGATAGGTAAATTAGGATATTGTTGTTGCAATGCTTTGATTAGTGGGATAGCGGCAATCGTTTCCCCCACTGATACGGCATGCAGTAAAATACCGTTAGGTTCAACTTTATTTTGGCAAAAACCATAGCGTTCAAGCCAACGCTTACGATAAGCAGGCGCTTTACAGCTACGCCAAAGTAGCCTTAGCCAAACCAAGGGTTGAATCAAATATAATAAAACAGTATATAAAATTTGCATGCTAATTATTGGGTTAGATCAAAAAAGTGCTCGCGATAATAAACCAGTTCGGCAATCGAATCACGAATATCATCAAGCGCTTGGTGCGAACTCTGTTTGCTAATTCCTTTTAATATTTCAGGCTTCCAGCGTTTAGCTAATTCTTTAATTGTGCTGACATCTAAATAACGATAATGGAAATAACGTTCTAAATTAGGCATATAGTTAAATAAAAAACGACGATCTTGCCCAATAGTATTCCCACAAATCGGTGAGCAGTTTTCAGGTACCCATTGTTTTAAAAATTCGATGGTTTGTTGTTCGGCTTGTTGTTCGCTAATGGTACTTGTACGAACACGTTCAATGAGTCCTGATTTGCCATGAGTATTTTGATTCCACTCATCCATTAATGCTAATTGCTCATCAGATTGATGAACGGCAATGACCGGTCCTTCAGCAAGGATATTTAAATTAGAATCGGTAACAATGGTTGCAATTTCAATAATGCGATCAGTGGTTGGATTAAGTCCTGTCATTTCAAGATCGATCCAAATAAGATTACTGCTGTTAATTTGTGGTTGTTTGCTCATAATTTGCGATAGAAATTTTCTTTTTGATACTGAGTAGTGTAGCATAACTGACAATCTGTTTTAGTAAAAAATGAGTGCTATGGCAAAAAATCAACTCTCCCAAAATCAAAAAAGGCGCGTAGCGGCAAAACACCAGCAACGATTAGTTATAAAACAAGATGAAAGTCTATCAAATTTTTCATCCCCTCGTGATGGTGTGGTGATAAGTCGTTTTGGTAAATCGGCGGATGTCGAAGATGATGCCGGCCTTATTTATCGTTGTAGTATTCGGCGCACGTTACCGTCGTTAGTCACTGGCGATAAAGTTTTGTGGCGCGAAAGTTTAGAGCCGAACACCAATGGCATCATTGAAGCGGTTCATCCTCGGCATTCTGAACTTGTTCGGCCTGATTTTTATGATGGTGTTAAACCTGTTGCCGCAAATGTTGATCAAATCGTGATTATTTCGGCTGTTTTGCCAGAACTATCACTAAATATTATCGATCGCTATTTAGTAGCTTGTGAAAGTACGGATATACAACCCATTATTGTTTTAAACAAGATTGATTTACTCAATGATCAGCAACGCGCTGATGTTGAAAAACAATTGGCGATTTATACCAAAATTGGTTATCAAGTGTTGTATGTTTCATGCCAGCATCAACAAGGTATTGCGGTATTACAAGATATCTTGCAAGGTAAGATTTCTATTTTAGTTGGGCAGTCAGGCGTGGGTAAATCAAGTATTATTAATTTACTGTTACCTCATCAATCACAATCAGCAATGATTGGGGATATTTCGGGAATATCAGGACTTGGTCAACACACCACAACCTCATCAAAGCTTTACCATTTACCAAATGGTGGCGATATTATTGATTCACCAGGTATCCGTGAATTTGGTTTATGGCACTTAGAGCCGGAGCAAGTGATTAGTGGTTTTAAAGAATTTAATAATTATTTAGGTGGTTGCCACTTTCGTGATTGTAATCATCTTGACACACCAGGATGTTTATTACAAAAAGCCGTGCAAGATGGTGAAATTGCTCAATCAAGGTTAGATAACTATCATCGAATTTTGCAGTCAATGCAAGAAGTTAAAGCAAAAACCAATAAAAGCTATAAGTAGTGGCTTTTGGCATATTGTTTGTTGCAATTAAGTTATTATGTTCATGAATGATTGCTCACAATAAGTAGTAACCGTGTGCCAGACTGCTAAAAGTACCGCCACTTGATTGTGAGCAATGGCATGATTTATTTATTATTTACCGCTTTAATTGCAAATCCAATAGCAACATAAGCCCAACCTTGGAAGATAAGGTCGATACCTAAAAACATGCCTAATACCCAAAGGCTGTCATATGGCCACCCCATGATAATCATAAAGCCTAAAATAAGTGTAATAATGGCAGAGGTTAAAATCCATCCCCAGCGAGGTAAATTACGATTATTTAGCGCTGCAAATAATTGAGTAAAACCACTCATCAGTAATAAGAATGAAATGACTAACGTTAAAGCTGATGAAACCGCAATTGGTTGGAAAAACGACATCAAGCCTATCAAAATGTATAAAATCCCCATTACTGCCCATAAAGCAGATTGGCCAAAGCTTTTAATATTAAATGAATGTAACGCTTGAGCGATCCCTGCAATTAATATTAATGAGCCAATAAAATAGACAGAAAAGACGGTAGCGATAAACTGATAACCTAATGCTAAGCACCCCAATACAATTAAAATAACACCGATTAAAATAAACCAACTTGATTTTTGTTTAAGACTTTGTAGCTTGTTTTCGTTAGATATCATGTTATTTCCCTGTTTTTATAAGTTAATTTTGGGTTTTAAATTAAAAAATTTTAAAACCTATGCGCTTGCTAATAGTGATTAGAAAATAAAAAGAAAGGTCTTGAAGTTTTAATTTATTACACAGTCGTTATTTTTGTTGAAAATTTGACTGTGCAATAAATTAGTAAATATGATAAGACTAAATTTAAAATTAATCTTTATCTTTCAGTGCTTCTTCTAATGTTGAATAGAACATGATTTTGTTAGATGTTGGCACTACTTTGGCTCGAGCAAGAGTTTTTAATGGTTGAAATTGTAACTCGCAAATCGATAAATCGACATGTTCAGGGAGTTCATCAATAAAATGTATTAAAGCATTGAGCCCACCAGCATCAAGAATAGGCACAGCATCCCATTGTAATACAATGTGTTTATAACCATTTATTTTTTGATATATTTCTGAAAAAGTACGTTCAGCGGCTGCAAAAAAGAGTGGGCCGTTAATTCGTAATGCAAGGGTTTTATCGTTGCTTTGGTTTAGTTCAACTAAGCGGGTCATTCGAGCTATACGGCGCATAAATAAAATTGATGCAAGCACTATTCCAACTGTAATTGCAATCACCATATCAAATAGTACCGTTAGCGACATGCAAATAAGCATAATTAAAATATCGTCTTTGGGGGCGCATTTAATGATGTAAATGACGCGTTGAACTGCACTCATGTTCCATGCCACTATAAGTAATAAAGCAGCCATCGCTGATAGTGGAATGAACGATAACACTGGTGCAAAGCAAATAAGTGCAAGTAACACAACCAATGAATGCAAAACAGCAGCAATAGGGGAGGTCGCACCCGCTTTGACATTTGCTGCCGATCTTGCGATGGCTGCTGTTGCTGATATGCCACCAAAAAATGGGGCAATGATATTACCTAAACCTTGGCCAATAAGTTCACTATTTGAGTGGTGTTTGGTGTGTGTCATTTCGTCTAATACTACTGCGCACAATAACGATTCAATTGCACATAACATTGCCATGGTCAGCGAAATAGGTAATAGGGCTGTGAGCATTGACCAATCCCAATTAAATTCGGTATGAAGCCACGGTACAGAAAATTCTGGTAGCACTGATGGAATACCGTGCCCTATGGTATTATCAGCCATTGTGTAGGTAAATCGTGAGCCAATTGTTTCAATTTGGTAGCCAAATTGATTAAAAATAAACATGATAATCACACCAGCAATGAGTGCAGGTAGGTGCCCCGGTATTTTTACTTTAAGCTTTGGCCATGCAATTAATATCATCAGTGTGACAAATCCAACAATGGTGTCAGCGATATTGATAGTTGGTAGAGTTTTTGTTAATTCAATGACTTTGCTAATATAACTTTCAGGCATATGTTCGAGCGTTAAGCCAAAAAAATCTTTAATTTGCATGGTGGCAATAGTGATGGCAATGCCCGAAGTGAAGCCTAATACAACAGGGAGTGGAATATATTCTATTAATCGACCTAATCGAGCCATGCCCATAAAAATAAGGAATATACCCGACAATAAGGTAGCAATTAGTAATCCAGATAATCCATATTGTAATGACACCGGGTATAAAATAACCACAAATGCTGCTGTCGGGCCAGAAACACTAAAACGAGAGCCCCCCGTTAATGCAATCACCAAACCCGCGATAATGGCTGTGTATAGGCCATGCTGTGGTGGTACACCGCTAGCGATTGCCAATGCCATTGCAAGTGGGATAGCAATAATACCAACGGTTATGCCAGCTATTAAGTCTTTAATAAAACGGGGGATGTTGTAAGGGGTATTTATACATGCTGATATCAGTGCACAGCTAATTTTGGTACCAGAAAGGCCATATAATTTCATTGTGTTTAATCAATTAAAGGGAAGTTGTGTTGAGTGACTAATAAGATAATCTTTTTTACGAAAAATAAAAGAGTGTTATGAAAATAATCATCTTTTTTTGTGAAATTTATTTATAGATAGAGTTTAATTAAAGCTACATTCTTAATGTTAATCTACAATGTAAATATTGATATTTAGACTCTTTTTAATGGTATATTAGGTTGTTTATTTCAATGGCAATGGGAGAAAAACGTATGATTATGGTACGTTTTCGTAAATTGTTTACTATTTTGTTATATGCGTTTTCTTCCATAAGTTTTGCTCAACAACTAATGATTGTGGGTTCTAAAACTGCTTATCAATATGATGCCGAGCACAAGATTATCCCTGCTCCAACAGGGTATATAGCTTTTTACATTGATCATGTTGGGCGACATGGCTCTCGTTATATTAGTAAGCCCAAATATGAAGATATTGCTTATCAAATTTTGTTAATGGCTGCAAAGCAAGATCAATTGACAGACCTTGGTAAGGATTTATTTAAGCAAATAATTCGCATTGCTGAACTAAATAAACATCATTATGGTGAGCTTACCGAGCTTGGTCGTAAAGATATTGCCTTGATTAGCCAGCGTATGCAAAAGAATAATCCAACTGTTTTTAGAGGAAATAGAATTGATGTCGTTTCATCTCGCTCACCACGAGCAAAAGAAACCGCAGAAATTTTTGTTGAATCTTTCAAATCTAAATATCCATATATCCAAGTTACTCAGCAACCCGAAGATCAGCAAATTTTATTGCGTTTTTTTGATTATTCACCTGCTTATGATGAATATAAACAAAGTAAAGCAGTTAAAAATGCGGTGAAATCAGTAGAAATGGCTTCTAAAACAGAGCAAATAAGCGAAGAAGTAGTAAAAAAAATCTTTACTCATGATTTTATCGAAAAGTTAGATAATGGTATTGAGGTCGTCGATAAATCATCAGTAAAAACACGGGATTTTGTGATTTCGATTTATCAATTATATCAAGAGTTACAGGCATTTTCGCCTCAAGTATTAAAGGATAATAGCCTTGACTTTAATCCGTATTTCTCGAACGATGAAAATGCATGGTTGAATACAGTTGTTTCGGCTAAAAATTATCTAGAAATCGGCCCTGCTTTTGATGCAAATGGTATCCAAATAAAAATTGCAGCACCCTTGTTGTGGGATATGTTAAATACTGCTGATATTGCTATAGAAAATAATAATATTGATGCTAATTTACGTTTTGCTCATGCTGAAACCGTTTCACCTTTAGCTACTTTACTTGAAATTGAAGGTACAGCTACTACTGCTGATTCCATTTTTGATTATTATTCTGTTTGGCAAGCTGATAAAATTATTCCTATGGGTGCCAATATTCAATGGATTTTTTATAAAAGTAAACAAGCAAATCAGCCTATATTAGTGAAAGTATTATTGAACGAACGTGAAGTGCATCTACCTATAAAATCAGCAGATTATCCTTATTATCGTTGGAGTGACATGAAGCAATTTTATATAGATAAGCTCAATAAATTAGGTCTAGGAAATATTCCGCTGCAAGCGACAAAAGATTAAGCTGTAATGGAGCTGATTACAAGAGTTCAAAAGCAATATTTCTATCAGAAATATTGCTTTTTTATGATCATTAACCTAAAAGTAAAGCATCATCGGTGACTTTTTCACCACGTGTTTGTTCAAACATGGCTAAGAGATCGGTGACGGTTAATTTAGCGCGCTCTTCGCCCGATACATCAAGTACCACTTGGCCTTGGTGAAGCATGACAGTTCGGGTGCCATATTCTAAGGCTTGTTTCATTGAGTGGGTAACCATCATCGTTGTTAATTTGTTTTGTGAAACGATTTGATCGGTTAAATCTAAAACAAATTGTGCGGTTTTAGGATCCAGTGCGGCTGTGTGTTCATCTAGAAGTAGTATTTTAGACGGTTGTAACGTTGACATTAATAAGCTAACAGCTTGCCTTTGTCCACCAGAAAGCAGCCCCATCATGTCCGTTAATCGATTTTCAAGGCCTAGGTTTAATGTTGCTAGCTTTTCTTTAAAGATCGATCGTGCTTTACGGTTAAGTGCTGGGAATAATGTGAATTTATGACCTCGGTTATAAGCAATTGCTAGGTTTTCTTCTATCGTTAAATTTTCACAAGTTCCAACCATCGGGTCTTGGAATACTCGCGCAACCATGCCGGCTCGTTTCCATGCTGGCCAGCGAGTGACATTTTTATCATTAATCGTAATACGACCAGAATCAGTCAGTAAATCGCCACTAATTGCATTGAGTAACGAGCTCTTACCTGCACCGTTACTGCCTATGATAGTGACAAATTCTCCTTCACTGATGTTAAGGTTTAACCCTCGCAATACATGATTTTCAATCGGAGTACCTTGATTAAAGGTTAATTGTAATTGTTCTGCTTTAATCATGTTTACTTTCCTCTGTTTTTCGAGAGTTTTTTTAGTTGTTTTGGTAAAACAAGTGCTAATACCATTAATAATGCGGTGATAATATTGAGATCTTCTGTTCCAACACCGATACTTTTTAGGGATTCGTTACTTAATGCAAAAGCAATAAATAAACGGTACAAAATAGAGCCCAAAATGATCGCAAACATAATCGACCAAATTCGTTTTGTTGGGAAGATGCTTTCACCGAGTATAATTGATGCCAGACCAATAACGATAGTGCCAACACCGATAGTAATATCGGCACTTCCTTGCGTCTGTACAAATAACGAGCCGCCAAGCGCAATTAAACCATTTGAGATCGCCATTCCCAAAATGATAATGCCATCGGTTGGTATGCCTTGGGATTTTGCCATTCGTTGGTTAGTTCCGGTCGCCCTTAAGGCAAGTCCTTTTTGGGTATTTAAAAATAGATTTAGTAATATCCAAAATACAATTACAAACCCTAATATTATCAAGTATTGTGCAATAGATTCATCAAAAGGAAGTGATGAGAAAATCGTATCAGAACCCAGCAATGATAGGTTTGGTGTACCTACAATTCTATTCGCTTCGTTCATGACATAGTGCCCAACCCCTAAAATTCTTAGGTTTATTGAGTAAAGTCCCATCATCACAATAATACTAGCAAGTAGTTGTAATATATTTAGTTTTACATATAAAAATCCTGTCATGGCGCCAGCAAGGCAACCTGCAAACATGCCAAGGAATGTCGCCATCCAAGGATCAGCGCCGATATAGATAAATACTCCACATACCGCCCCACCCAGAGGGAAACTCCCATCAGCAGTAAGATCGGGAAAATCTAGTAAACGGAATGATATAAATACACCCAAGCTAACCAGTGCATAAATAAGGCCAATTTCGGTTGAGCCTAATAAAAATTCAAAAGACATTAAAAAATCCATTAAAGTTAACCGCCAAGATTGGCGGTTTAATGATAAAAGAGTAAAAATTAAAAATTATTTTTCAACAATTTTTGCGGCTGACTTTAATACCTCTTCAGATAAGGTAACACCTTGTCGTTCAGCTGCTTTTTTGTTAATTGTGAGTTGAGTGATATTGCCCACTTGTGGGGGAATATCTCCTGGTTTTTCGCCATTAAGTATGCGGATAACAATTTTACCAGCTTGTCGTCCAAGATCATAATAACTCATACCTAAAGCAGCAATTGCCCCTCGTTCTGCTGAATCAGGATCTGACGCAATTAGAGGGATTTTACTTTCGTTTGCCACTTTTGCTAAAGCTTCATAAGCCGAAACCACGTTATTATCTGTTGTAGTATAGATTAAATCAACTTTACCTTTTAAACTTCGAGCAGCGGTTGATATATCTGATGTTCGTGGTGCTGGTACTGCTGTAATTTTTATATTGCGCTTTTCAAGTGCGGTTTGTAACTCTTTAAGTACAATTGTGGAATTTACTTCACTTGGACTGTAAATATAACCGATATTTTTAGTATCAGGTTTAATTTTTAGCATCATGTCGATTTGAGAATCAAGAGACAAGGCATCTGAAACACCTGTTACATTTGTTTTTGATGCTTCCCAACTTGGGATTAATTTTGCTGCAACAGGATCTGTTACCGCTGTAAAAACGATAGGAGTACGTTTTGTTGCGGCAACTAAAGCTTGTGTACTTGGGGTTGCAATACCGACGATAACATCAGGCTTACTGGCAGCAAATTGTTTGGCAATTTGTGCCGCATTTGCGCTAGTTCCTTGCGCGCTAGCAAACTGTAATTTTAAATTTTCACCATTAATATAACCGTTATCTTTTAACTCATCTTCAACTCCTTTACGTACATTGTCTAATGCTGGGTGTTCAACGATGGCCGTAATGGCTACAAATTTTTGTTCCGTCTTAGAGTCAGCAAAAGAACAAAATGTTACTAATGATAAACTCATTAGTATGCAAAACTTAATAATAGAATTACGCATCATAAAATGCTCCTGTAATATTTTTTTTACATATAAGTTAAATATTGAGTTACTATAAAGCAAAATTAGATAATTTTCTAGAGTAAAAATATTGTGTGTAAACATTTCGTTACAATTGTGAATGATTGTTATTATTAAACAAAAGATGTTGTAACGGATTATTTTATTGTTGAATTAAAGTTGGCTGTCAGTAATGTTTACTGATTAGGAGCGGTTGTTTGCCATATTGAGAGCCTTGTCTACTTAATTAAACAAGGCTGTTAATTTATTTTATTCAATGATTTCCAATGACTTTATCTGCTGATTGAATGACTTCTGGTGTTAATGTGATGCCTTGTTTTTTAGCTGCATCGGTATTGATGACAAGGCGTAGGGATTGTCCTATTTCTGGGGCTATGCTCCCTGGATTTTCACCTTTTAAAATACGTACAACAAGTTTACCTGATTGACGACCCACGTCATAATAACTCATGCCGTATGCCGCAACCGCTCCCCGTTCAATGGCATCAGGAAATGAGGCTAAAAGGGGAATTTTGTTTTCATTGGCAAATTTGACTAAAGATTCGTAGGCTGAAACAACATTATTATCCGTTGTGGTATAGATCAAATCAACTTTACCTTTTAAAGAAGCTGCTGCTGTTGAAATATCTGCTGTTCTTTGAGCGGGTACAGCAAAAAGAGCGATCCCTTGTTCTGTTAATAAAGTTTGAAGGTGTCTTAGTACAACCGTTGAGTTAATTTCACTCGGGCTATAAATATAACCGATCGATTTAACGTTAGGTACGATTTTTTTCATGAAATCAATTTGTGGACCTATTTCTTGGTAATCAGATACCCCTGTAATATTGGTACCTGTTGGCTGCCAATCTTTAGCTAATTTAGCCGCTATTGGATCGGTAATACCAGCAAAGACGATAGGAATGTGTTTAGTTGCAGCAGCGGTTGCTTGTGCGCTTGGTGTTGCAATTGCCACAATAACGTCGGGCTTTGTTGTAGTAAATTGCCTTGCAATTTGAGCTGCATTTGCGCTACTTCCTTGTGCACTTTTATATTGTACAGTCAAATTTTCATTTAACTTATAGCCGCTGTTTACTAGTTCATCTTTGACACCATCACGAATTTGATTTAATGAAGGATGTTCAACAATTGCCGTAATGGCAACATTTTTCATTGTATCTGCAAAACTGTAAAAAGGCGTAAGCAATACCATTATTATTAACAAAATAAAACGTTTCATAAAACACACTCATAAACTAGTACAGTAGTTTTATTGTAGCCTTATTCATCAGAAAAGTTAAGTTGTATTTTATGAATTAATGATTATTATTAATAAAATCGTTATACGGCCATCGTAAACTATTTCTTAATCATAGTGTTATATGTACTTTTATTGAGCAAATATAAATGGGTTCATTCCGCTTTTGGCAAAGCCTTCTTCTTCTGTTTTGATATCTAATATCAATGAGGCAATGTCATCGGCGATGATCTCAATGTGTGGATCTTTATCTTGATCAAGGATTTTTAAATAACTATGGCAAGCATCACAACATTCTGTTTTTGTGGCGGATAGTTCTACGTCAAGTGAAAAGTATTGGATATCTTTCATATTATCACAAGTCGTGCATTTGATTCGAGGTACATACCACTCACTTTCGCACAAACTACAATGCAAATAGCGTAAGCCATTGTTACTACCTAATTGGATGATACTAGCAACGGGCATGCTGTTACATACGGGGCATAAACAGTTTTTATCTGTACTTTCTGCTATTGCTTTACCTTTGATTTGGCTTGCTAGCTGGCTGTAATAAACCGACAAGCTTGACCATATAAATAGGGCTTCGTTACCGTCTACACAATCAAACTTACCATTGAGTAAATGCAAAGCTTTATCGTGTAATTGTTGGGCAGTATTTTGTTTAAGCTGCTCAATAACTAATGCTATTTGTTCGGTCGTTGCAGTTATCGAACTTAATAAGTTGTTAAGATATTCTTGCCAAACGTTGGACAAAGGGAGGTTGTTTAAACTTAATGGTGGATATT
The DNA here is from genome assembly GCF_900094945.1 of Gilliamella bombicola. Taxonomy (GTDB): domain Bacteria; phylum Pseudomonadota; class Gammaproteobacteria; order Enterobacterales; family Orbaceae; genus Gilliamella; species Gilliamella bombicola. The sequence goes on along the minus strand of NZ_FMAQ01000016.1, from coordinate 25,317 downwards.
TATCATTTAGAAGGTGAGACAAGTCCACATTAACTGAGTTTTGTTTGGCTAAATTAGCTTGTAGTTCGACAATTTGGGCGCAAAAACTTAAATAATCATTAAACTGGTTATTGGTCGCCAATGTTTTTAAACGTTTTGCCCGATGAACATAAATATTTTGGGGTGATGGAAAAAAAAGTAATGGGATCTGCCTAATCACTGAGTTTGACGCTTGTTGTTCAAGTTGTTTTTGTGGGATTATTTTTATACTCATTGTACATTCTCATTGATTGTGATTTGGCTGATTATTGCTTTTATACCATTAAGCGGTGATACCGCTGATAGTAGCTCAGCGGTAAACATAGTTAAATAGGTTTATGTTCAATATCATTCTCGATATCATGTTTAGCGGTAGCTTTGTTTTGCTCGGATTCAGTTTTAGCATTTAATTCTGCTTGATAACTTTTTTCCATTTCTTCTTCATACCAAGCGGAATGATTTTTTCGTGCCCAAGCACGTGATACGTAACCTGTTATCATCCCTTTAATTGAGCCTTTAACCCAAATTGCCATATAAGCATGACCAATAGCAAGTAGAATTAAGCCAATAGCGGCAAGAGAGTGAAAGAATATTGCTATACGAACAATTGGTACAGGAAAATAGTCCGAAATATACTGGCGCCACATAATGATTCCTGTAACAAACAAGACCAAAATTAAACTCATAATGCACCAAAATAGAAACTTCTGACCAATATTGTATTTGCCAATTGGAATACCTTCTTCTTTGCCCATAATCACTTTTTTAAAGTTTTTTATCCATAAAATATCTTGTTTATTTGGAATATTATGATGAGCAAGTTTTAAGAACATAAACATAAGTAATATAAAAACAATACCCCCCAAAAACGGATGTAATGCCCTTACTAATTGCGGTGTGCCAAGCACTAACCCAAACAATTTAATTGATGGGAAAAATAGTGATAAGCCTGATAGTGCGGTAAGTATAAACAGACAGACCATACACCAATGGCAGAAGCGGACAATAAGTGGTGTTCTTAAAATCATCCCTTTTTTATTCATGGTGATTCTCCTGTTGTGATAAATTAGCACTATCTTTGTGACTAAAAACAGGTAAGCCTAGGCGTTTTCGAGCTTGCCTATCAACTTCCTTTTCTTGTTCAATGTCATCTTCATCCACTTCAATTGCACCAACCCCCATATAATGGAAAAGTAAGCCTCCAAATGTTGCCACAAAAGCAGCTGCAGATAATGGTTTCCAAATACCTTTCCAAAATTTGACGATTTCACTAATTTTAGGATCTTTCGGTAAGCCATGATACAGCTCAGGTTGATCTGCATGATGAAGAACATACATCACATGAGTTCCCCCCACCCCTTGCGGGTCATAGAGGCCTGCATGTTCAAAGCCACGTTTTTTCAAATCTACAATTCGATTTTCAGCATGACGAATCATATCTTGTTTAGTACCAAAGTGAATCGCACCAGTTGGACAGGTTTTAACGCAAGCAGGTTCTTGTCCAACTGCCACACGATCCACACATAAAGTACATTTGTACGAATGATTATCTTCTTTACTAATTCGAGGAATATTGAACGGGCAACCCGCAACACAATAACCGCAACCAATACAATGCTCAGATTGAAAATCAACAATACCATTAGCATATTGAATGATCGCACCTTCTGACGGACAAGCTTTTAAGCAGCCAGGATCAGCACAGTGCATGCAGCCATCTTTACGGATAAGCCATTCAAATTTACCGTTAACTTCAACTTCGGAATAACGCATTACTGTCCATGCTTTTGGCTCTAAATCAGCTGGATTATCATACACGCCGACGGTATTACCGATTTCGGCTCGCAGATCGTTCCATTCACTACAAGCTACTTGGCAAGCTTTACAGCCTATACATGTTGTGACATCTATTAACTTCGCTACTTCTTGTTGATAATCGCGTGCTCGTGGCGCTGGCGTTAATGTGTTGGTTGCAGAGCGACGAATAATATCTTGTGTTTGTAATGACATAATTTACTCTTCCTTATGCTGCGCTGGTCACTTTTTCGATATTAACTAAGAATGATTTATATTCTGGCGTTTGTGAATTTGCATCACCTAGATGAGGCGTTAATTCATTCACCAAAAATCCTTTCTTCGTCTGACCTGTGAACCCCCAAACAATAGGAATTCCAATAGTTTCGATTTCTTTACCATCAACAGTTAATGTCGGAAGACGTTTTGTTACCACAGCTTTAGCTTTGATATAGCCTCGGTGTGACGTTACTTTGACTGTATCGCCTAATTTAATACCTTTTTTATTGGCTAAATTTTCACTCAGTTCAATAAACTGTTCTGGTTGAGTGATTGACGCTAATTTTGCATGTTGTGTCCAAAAATGGAAATGCTCGGTGATACTATAAGTAGTACCAACATAAGGAAATTCACTTGCATTGCCTAATCGCGCCAAGTCTTCTTTAAATACACGAGCCACTGGGCTACTGATTTGATTTGGATGAAAAGGGTTATTGGTAATAGGTGTTTCAAACGGTTCATAGTGTTCAGGGAATGGCCCATCGACTAACCGATTTAAACAAAATAATCCCCCTAAACCATCATTATTCATAATAAACGCACCCGCGCCCGCACTTGGTGGTAATGTTGCTGTAAAATCAGGAACATCGTTACCCACCCAACTTGAGCCATCCCATTTGACTAAAACGCGCTTTGGATCCCATGGATTGCCGTTTTCATCTGCCGAGGCACGGTTATAAAGCACACGCCTATTCATTGGCCATGCCCAAGCCCAACCAGAGTGAACCCCTTTTCCTGACGGATCGCTTGGATCTCGTCGTGCCATTTGGTTTCCTTGCTCAGTCCAAGAACCGCAGAAGATCCAAATACCTGATGAGGTTGTACCGTCTGCTTTTAATTGAGAAAAACCACTCAATAGCTGACCTTTTTTAAGGATCACATTACCATTTGCATCGGTTATATCAGTAAGTGCACGCCCATTATAATCTTTAGCTAATTCTTCAGCCGCTGGACCTTCAGGGTTTTGATAATCCCAAACTAAATTATCAATTGGTTCGTGATAGGCGCCACCTTCTTCAGCATATAATTCTTTAATTCTCAAAAAGATACGTGCAATAATTTCAGGATCATATAAAGATTCGCCAGGAGGTCTTGCTGCTGCCCAATGCCACTGTAGCCAACGAGAGGAGTTAACTATTGTTCCGTTTTCCTCGGCAAAACAGTTAGATGGTAATCTAAAGACTTCAGTTTGAATTTTGCTAGAATCCACATCATTAGATTCACCATGATTTTTCCAAAACTCAGCGGTTTCTGTAGGCATAGGATCAATGCTAACTAGGAATTTTAAGTTAGATAAACCTTCACGGACACTATTTTTATCAGGTAGTGCAGCGAGTGGGTTAAAGCCCTGACAAATAAATCCATTAGCTTGGCCATCACGCATCATTTTATTGAATCTTAAAACGTCATAGGTTTTATCCCATTTTGGTAACCAGTCAAAACCCCAGTCATTATCTTTAGTCGATTTATCACCATACATTGACTTCATAAAGCTGACAAAGAATTTTGGATAATTCCCCCAAAAGTTCACCTCTCTCGAACCAAGCGGCTTTGGTGTTTTTTCATCCAAATACTGAGCGAGTGAAACTTGAGACTCTTTAGGCAAATCAAGATAGGCAGGTAAGCGATTTGATAATAAACCGACATCGGTTAAACCTTGAATATTTGAATGGCCGCGAAGTGCATTAACGCCACCGCCCATTACACCAATATTACCTAATATAAGCTGGATCATTGCAGCAGTGCGAATAATTTGTGAACCATAACTATGCTGAGTCCAACCTAATGCGTATAGAAAAGTAGCCGCTCTATCATTGGTCTTTGTACTAGCCAGAGAACGGCAAACATGTAAAAATCCGTCAATTGGGCTACCGGTCACTTTATTTACCATTTCCGGAGTGTAACGGCTAACATGTTGTTTTAATAGATTCCAAACACAACGAGGATGGCTGAGTGTTTTATCCCGAAGTGCATAACCATTTTCATCTTTTTGATATGCCCAGCTCGTTTGATCATATTGGCGATTAGTTGCGTCATAACCGCTAAACAACCCGCTATCGGCATCAAAATTGAAATCATCACGCACAATGAGGCTCGCATTACTATGCGTGACTAAATACTCAAAGTTAACTTCGTTATGTGTAATTAGATAATTAATAATACCGAGTAAAAATGCAATGTCAGATCCTGAACGAATTGGCACATAATGATCAGCAACAGAAGCAGTTCGGTGAAAACGAGGATCGATGGCTATGAGCTCAGCACCATTATTAATTTTGGCTTCGATTGCCCATTTAAAACCGACAGGGTGAGCTTCTGCCGCATTACCACCCATGACAATGACAACATTGGCATTTTTGATATCGTTCCAATTATTGGTCATTGCACCACGCCCAAAAGTGGCGGCTAAACTTGATACGGAAGGACCATGACAAACTCGCGCCTGAGTTTCAAGGCTTAACATTCCTAATGCGCGAGCAACTTTAAACGCTAACCAACCTGTTTCATTACTGGCAGCTGATGTGACAAGCCATCCAGTTGTTGTCCAGCGATTAACGGTGTTGCCTTTGTCATTTTTTTCAACGAAATTTTTGTCTCGATCAGCTTTCATTAAACGAGCAATGCGATCAATGGCATCAGCCCAACTTATTTTTTGCCATTTATCTGAACCTGGAGCACGGTATTCTGGATATTTAACGCGATTTTCACTTTTTATATAATCAAGAACACCAGCTCCTTTAGGACAAAGTGAACCGCGACTAACAGGGTGATCAGGATCGCCTTCAATATGAAAAATGGAAGATTCGGCATTTTTAGCACCATCTCCTCGGCTATAAAGTAGCATTCCACAACCAACTGAACAGTAAGTACAGTTATTACGGGTTTCTTTTGATTTGAGTAATTTAAATTGGCGAGTTTGTGCAAGTGCGACATTCGGCGCTAGTCCGAGTGTGGCAACTGTTGTGCCTGCCATACCACCAGCGCAGATCTTAAAGAACTGTCTACGGTTAAATAGCATATGGACTCCTTAGAAAGCTGACATTACATTTTAATTTATTATATTGGAAGCGATTAACATCCTTACTATTCATAATGATAATCTTTAATGAAATGGAAATAAAGGAAAAAACAAGTAGGAATCCAGAAAATTTGACATGGGTCAAATTTTATACAAAATGGTCGTTCTTTATATCAGTTTATTCTCTATTGATTGGCCTAAATTTGCCCATTTTGATAAATGGGCAAACTGAATTAGTGAACCTAGCTATTGGATTGCTTAGCTAAAGGGTTAATTTCGTCAATGGTTTGCATTACTCTAGTGGTAATAAGTGGTTTAAGGATTTCGTTCATTTTTTCAATTTTTGGTACGTTTTCGTCACCTTGATCATCTAGATAACCTTGTTCCCGTAGCGATGCAACAAGTGTTGAAAATACACCTTTGTCAAAGAACTCAGGGGAGTTAATACCGTGTAAGACAGATAATCGCTCGGCAATTAATCGGCCTTCTTTTTCTAACGTTGCTCGGCTGATTGTTGGATCTTTTTGTAATAAAGAAAACGCAATAGCATAACGTTGCAGTGTATCTCTAGATGATGAAGCAAGTAATTGTAATCCTGAAATTTTTAAATAATTTACTACTAACTTATCTGTCGAATCGTTAATTAAATTCAGATCGATATAAGTTGCGATGATTTGATGCACATATTCAGTAAGTTGTTCATCATTATGATAAAGGAATAGCTCTGATTTGATTAAAGGGAAGAGACACTTTACTTGTTCTAAAATTTCGTCAGATGATATATGGTTATGTTTAAGCACAATTCTGGCTACAATAGCTGGGATAATCAGTAAATGCTGAATATTATTGCGGTAATACGTCATTAATACTGCTTGTTCGGTGGTAAGACCGACCATTTCGCCAACTTTGTCGGTGGTAATAATGAATTTCCCCATATCTTTAGCGTGTTCAAATAATTCTTCGGGTGTCTGATCTGGAATAGTAATTAAATTTGAATAAGGGACTTTTTTTAGTAATTTTAAAAGATAATCAATATGTTCAACAAGTCTAATTTTTGTTAGAGCACGTTGGTCCGCAGCCAATAATATTGAGCAACATAAGTTCATCGCGTTAATTGCTGCTGATGAATTGATGTGTTCCATAATTTTATTAGCAAGTAAATTCGTGGTTGGTGTTAACCATTGAGGACGTTGAGTGCCAGTTGGTTCAATAGCATCTCGCCATTCTGGAACGTGTTGGTTTAGAAATTGATTTAGTGGGATAGGTTGACCAAAGTTAACATAACCAAATCCTAATTTTTTTAGTTTTAAAAATGCTTTGATAGTACGCCATAAACTCTCTTTTTCTTTTTTAGCGCCGCGTAATTCGTTGGCATAGGTTGCGACTTCTAATACATGTTCATAACCAATATAAACAGGAACAATGGCAATAGGCCTTGCATCACCACGTAGTAATGTTTGAATTGTCATCATTAACATACCCGTTTTAGGATCAAGTAACCGACCTGTACGTGAGCGCCCACCTTCAATAAAGTACTCAACAGCATAACCACGAATAAATAACTCTGCTAAATATTCCCGGAAAACAGACGTATAGAGTTTATTACCACGGAACGAACGACGAATAAAAAACGCACCTAATCGTCTAAAAATAGGGCCGGCAGGCCAAAAGTTTAGATTAATACCTGCAGCAATATGAGGAGGTACTAACCCCTGTCGATAAAGTACATAGGATAACAATAAGTAATCCATATGACTACGATGACAAGGTACATAGACAATCTCCTGTCCATTTTGAGCTAATTCCCGAACGGGATCTGCATTGGTTACTTTCAGCCCTTGATAAAGCCTATTCCACGCCCAAGTAAGGACAAAATCAGTGACTCTAAGCATATGATAAGAAAAATTAGCTGCAATTTCGTTTAAATTAGCTAATGCATTTTTTTTTGCTTTATCAAGAGTGATATTTTTACTTTTAGCTTCTTCTCGTATTGCTTCTGAGAGTGCTTGTTTTTTGAGTAGATTATTCAACATTGCTTGGCGAACTGGCAGTGTAGGACCAATTGAAGCCATGCGTTGTTTGGAAAAATGAATACGTGCAACACGGGCCAATTTATGAGCTAAAACCGAAAGATCTTGTTTATCGACATGAATATCTTTAAACGAAACAGTACGAGAAAAGCGTGTATAACAGTCTCTTCCTGATGTGATAATTTTTAGAAATTTACTAGTTGCACCAAGTACTTGTAGTGATAGCTTTTTTTTACCTTCTTTATCTGGCCGACGTCCAAACATGACCGAAACGGGTAACATTTGAATATCAAGATCATGATTTTGTTGATGTGCAGAAATATAATCCCTTAAAATACCGATAGCTTTTTTTCTTTGTTGGTTAGACGCAAAAATACCGGGGCCTTTATCTATATAGATATAAGCAGGAACAGTTTTTCCGTTAATATTGATACCAATTAATGGATCAGGTAAATTATATTGCAAACAAAGGGAGCGAATTACCATTAAATCAATTTGAGAGTTGTAAGGTAGAACATATAAAATTGGTCTAGCAGTATCAAGCTCTAATTCTGTTATTGGATTAGTAGGAATCGGTTTACTTTTAACAAAAATTTTGATCAAAAGTTGGATAAGAAAAAAATAGACTTTAGTCCACCAAGAAAACATAAAAAAATAAACCTCATACTTTTGCGTTATTCATATACTTAAAAAGCGATGAATTGAGTATATACCTGTTATCACCCAATCGTTAGTAAATTTGTGTAATCTTTAGACCATATGATTAATCAACCTAAAGCAAAATTATAACGATACATAGCCGTATTATAACGGTTTATTGCTATCAACGCCACGAACCTAATTGGCTTTTACTGCTAATGTTGATTCTATATTACTATCTATTGATTTATTAAGATAACTAACAATTTTTTGAAATAATCTACCGTTATTGAGTTAACTTATTGTTTTGGTGTAACGCTTCTAAAATATATCGTAATTGATTAACATCCAATTGACCGGGTGCCGATGCATTTTTTGCAGCACCAAAGGTCATTGCTGAACCAAATGTCGAACCTGCAATACGACTAATAGCGCCTAGCCCCGCCATTGACATAGTAATAATCGGTTTTATAGCATATTTTTCGTTCATTTCGGTGGTGGCAGCCAGTAAGGTTAATACATCATCCGTGGTTTTGGGCATAACGGCAATTTTAGGAATATCAGCCCCTAAATCTTGCATTTTTCGTAATCGATTAACGATATCATTTTTAGGCGGTGTTTTTTCAAAATCATGGTTTGAAGCTATAACAAAGACCTGATTTTTATGTGCAACATCAATAATATCTTTTACATAATCATCGCCAATAAATACTTCAACATCAATCAGATCGACAAGTCCACTACAGGCCATTTCTTTATTCAATTGAATATAAGAGGATAATGCCCAAGGTTTTACTCCGCCTTCGTTTATCGTTCTAAAGGTGAATAAAAGTGGTTTATTGGGTAACAAATCTACAATTTTTTTAGCGACTTGTTTAACCGCCTGAATGTCATCAACTTGGTTAAAATGATCGACTCGCCATTCTAAAACATCAAAATCAATTGATTGTAAAAACTGAACTTCCTCAATTAATTCTGCTTGAGTTTTACCAACAATCGGTACAATAATTTTTGGTGCGCCTACACCGATCTCAAGTTGTTTAATAGTGACTGTTTTCATTTTATTTCCTGCTAATTGTCGACAATTTTATTATAGGGTTTTATTTTATGGATTATATTAAATAAAACAATAGAATAAGATGAGTTAATATAATGTTATCACATAGAGTTGAACTAATCGTTAAAGCCCATTTTTTCTTTTACATATTCGATTGGTGCTTCTTCGCCTGTCCATATTTTTATTTGTGCAGCCCCTTGCCATAGCATCATTCCAATTCCATTTAAGGTTTTGCAACCTTGTTGTTCAGCCATTTCTAGTAGTTTTGTTTTACGTGGGCAGTAAATACAGTCTGTCACAATAAGATCTGAGTGTAACATGGTTGGATCGGTAATTAAACTTTGACCTTCTAATGGCTTCATCCCGACACCTGTTGCATTGCAAAGAACAGTACTTGTTGCTATTTCTTGGCGTAGTTGCTTATTGTCGGCAAGATCGATAACGCGCACATGGCATTGTGTATTTTGATTCAGTTTTTTCGCAACTGCTTCTATTTTGGTATAGCAATCATCTTTTTGATTAAATATTGTGATTTCTTTCACGCCATCAAGAGCAGCTTGCACCGCAATGGCAGTACCAGCACCACCAGCACCAAGGATGGTAATTTTTTTGCCTATCACATCAATATTAGCTTCTTTGAGCATACGCATGTAACCCATACCATCAGTGTTATAACCTGTTAAAACACCATTATCATTTGAAATCGTGTTACATGCTCCACTCATCTCAACGGCTGGAGTTAGTTTATCAAGGTATTGGCAGACGAGTTGTTTGTTGGGCATGGATACTGCACTACCGCGTAGACCTAATGCTCGGAGCCCTTTAATTGCATCAGGGAGTTTTTCTTGGTTAACTTCAAACGCCAAATAAACATAAGGTACATTCATTTTAGCATAAAGAGTATTTTGCATTTGTGGCGATAAACTATGACGAATAGGATATGCCATTAAACCAATCAATAAAAAATTTCCGTCGATATTACTTCTCATTAACCATTCTCCACAACCAGATTTGCTCTAGGTTTATTTTATTCTTGGGCTTTTTATTTTTAATAATTGTTCAACTGTATATTTAGGATTTCTTCTATCGAAGAAGAGTGAGTATACACTATCAATTGCACTTTCACCATGTATCGCCTAGAATAACGAACTTTGTTCATTAATTAAAAATCTATTTATGAATACAATACTTGAGTTATTCTCGTCGATAAATGCCGTTGTGATAGCGGTAATTTGTATGTTAATTTTGTCCCTTTGTCGTGTTCATGTGGTCATTAGCCTAATTATTGGGGCTTTTATTGGTGGTTTATTTAGTCATCTGTCTCTAAAAGAAACGATTGATGCTTTTAATACAGGTATCAGTAATGGTGCCAACATTGCACTTTCTTATGCAATGCTCGGTGCTTTTGCGGTGGCGATATCAAAATCTGGTTTACCAGAGTTACTTGCAGATAAAGCAATACAACAGCTTACAACAAGTAGTGCTAAAAAGCGTATAAAATGGTTATTAATTATTATCATTGCGCTAGTAAGTGTTTCCTCACAAAATGTCATTCCCATTCATATTGCTTTTATACCACTTTTAATTCCACCTCTTTTATATGTGATGTCGCGATTACAACTCGATAGACGAATGATTGCTTGTATTATGACATTTGGGCTTATTACTCCGTATATGTTTTTACCTGTTGGTTTTGGTAACATCTTTTTGAATCAAATTTTATTAAAAAATATTACTGCATCGGGAATGGATGTGAGTCATGTCAATGTAATGCATGCCATGGCGATCCCCGCATTAGGTATGTTTATTGGCTTATTATGGGCTATCTTTGTTAGCTACCGTAAGCCTCGAGAATATAAAATTATTCGTGGAGAGGGGAATCAAGGTACTTTAAAAGAGGTGAATAAGCGTTCACTTATTGTTTCATTATTGGCGATTGTTCTATCTTTTACTGTTCAACTTTATACTGGTTCAATGATTTTAGGTGCTTTAGTTGGTTTTATTTGCTTTATTGTATCGGGTTCAATTAAATGGGGCGAAGCTGATGGTGTTTTTACTGACGGCATTAAAATGATGGCAATGATCGGTTTTGTAATGATTTCAGCGCAAGGTTTTGCTGAAGTATTAAAACAGACTCATGAAATAGAACCTTTGGTTATTAACAGTGCAGCATTATTTGCTGGTAATAAAGTGATTGCAGCTTTTGTGATGATGCTAATTGGGTTGGTTATTACATTAGGTATTGGATCTTCATTTTCGACAGTCCCTATCATTGCTGCAGTATATGTACCACTTTGTGTACAACTTGGTTTTTCGCCAATTGCTACAGTTTGCTTAATTGGTGCATCTGGTGCTATTGGTGATGCGGGATCGCCGCCATCAGATACTATTTTAGCGACATCTTCAGGGCTAAATAGTGATGGACAACATGATCATATTCGCGATAGTGTTATCCCTACATTTACCCATTTTAATATTCCGCTATTTATTGCGGGTTGGGTTGGATCATTAGTTTTATAATCAACATAATTGTTGTTATTTAGGTCATTATGAATAATAAATCACACCAAAATATTCGTGCAGTTTGTGCGCAAGCTATTTTTAACGTACTGGAAGAAGGTCAGTCATTAAGTGCGACATTGACAGCTTTAAGTTATCAAATAGCCAATAAAGATAAGGCATTGGTGCAAGAAATCTGTTTTGGTGTGATGCGAGTATTACCAGAACTTAATTTCTATATTCACTCCTTAATGAGTAAAGTGTTAACCGGTAAAAATAGAATTTTGCACTATTTATTGTTAGTGGGGATTTACCAGATTCTTTATACCCGAATTCCCGAGCATGCCGCAGTTGGCGAAACAGTCAATGCTGTTAATACACTCAAAAAAACACAACTTAAAGGATTAATAAATGGCGTACTACGCGAATTTTTACGCCAACAAGCCTCATTACAACAAACATTTACACAAGACAGTAAGCAACAAAACCAACAAACATTACACCCAAGCTGGTTGTTAACTCGTCTTAAACAAGCCTATCCACAGCAATGGCAAACCATCGTTAATGCTAATAATCAAAAGCCACCAATGTGGTTACGGGTTAATCTTAATCAATATTCAGTCAGTGAGTACCAACAATTACTTGTTGAGCAACAAATTGAATCGGATAGCTTTCCAGAGTTACCTAGTGCTCTGCGATTATTGTCGCCTGTCGGTGTAAATAAATTACCCTATTTTGATGAAGGTGCTGTCACAGTACAAGATCTGTCTGCTCAATATGCCGCTTATTTACTTGCTCCACAAAATGGCGAGCACATTTTGGATATGTGTGCAGCTCCCGGTGGTAAAACCACACATATTTTAGAAGTTGCTCCAAAAGCGCAAGTTTTAGCGGTAGATATTGATCCTAGCCGAGTAAAACGTATTGGTGAAAACTTAGCTCGCTTAAAACAGCAAGCTGAAGTGAAAGTAGGAGATGGGCTAACGCCCGAAAATTGGTGTAAAGGGCGAAGTTTTGATCGTATTTTACTTGATGCACCTTGCTCGGCAACGGGGGTTATTCGTCGTCATCCTGATATCAAATGGTTACGCCGTGATAGTGATATTGCACAATTAACTGAGTTACAACATGCAATCTTAACTAATATTTGGTCTTATTTAAAAACTGGTGGTACTTTGGTTTATGCCACTTGTTCAATTCTACCAGACGAAAATAAATTACAAATTGAACGTTTTTTGCAAGAAAACACCAGCGCCAAATTACAAGGTGAACTTAAACAATTTTTACCTACTGAAAATGGTGGTGATGGTTTCTTTTATGCGATTTTAAAAAAGCATAGTTGATACAACATAAAATATGATCATTTATTAATTATTATAAATATCATATTGATTTTTATTAGTTATATTTGTTTATAATTTCAACTAACTGTTGACCGTGTTGTTGTGCTTTTGTTTTTATTTTAGCTTGTACTTCTTCAACCTCTGGTGAAACACCGTATAAAAGTCTTGGTGGTAGATATTCCATTTGCGCATATAAGGCCGATACTTTGACGGGCTCTAATAAATTATCCATTAAATCATTGCGATATTTTTTATAATTCTGTTCTTGTTGTCCTATGGTTAAACTTGGTAATAGTTTTTTACCTTTTAATTTATCACCTTTGGAGCCATAAGCAAATTGGTAAGTAAATACTTCATCAAACCATATTTTTAATATTGCCGGCATGTTATACCAGTACATTGGATATTGTAAAATAATAAGGTCATGTCTAAGTAATGCGGCTTGCTCCTCTTGCACATTGATTTGATAGTTTGGATAAAGATTGTGAATATTGCGAATTTCAATATCCTCAACTTTATCTTGTAGTGTTTCGATAATTGTTTTATTGGCGATAGACTGTTTAATGTTAGGGTGACCTAAAATAATTAATGCCATAATGATTCCTTTTTCCTTTTTTGCTATTAAAATGATAGTTACTCTAATTAGTTTATTCGTAAATAAGCTTATAGCAATATCTATCAAACTTGATAGTTAGGTGAATTAATGCAAATAGATGAACAAAGACCATTAAAACGTTATAACAATAAAACTTATTATTGTCCTATTAGTTTATCAATGGATTTAGTTGGCGGAAAATGGAAAGGGGTGATAATTTATTATTTGCTTTCTGGTGAAAAAAGATTCAGCGAATTGAAAACCGTTATTCCTAATATTACCGATATGACATTAAGTATACAACTTAAAAAATTAGAGGAAGATGGGTTAATTACTCGACGTGTTTTTGGTGATAAACCCCCTTTAAAAGTTGTCTATAAATTAACTCCATTGGGCGAAAAATTGGGGCCTATATTAGAGCAACTTTGTTTATGGGCGTTGAATATTTAAGATCGATATCAGTATCGCGGTGGAATGATTAAAGGCAATTGATAGATTTATCTATTTTGTTAAAAAGTTTCATATAACATATTGTTTAAGTATAAAAGTGGGTAAAGAAACAACTTAATCCTTACTTGGACAATCTTTAATAGTTATGGTAAATTTTGGGCTTATTTTATGTTATGAAGACCTCTTAATATGGCTTATATACTTACCTACAATGATCTTCCTGAAAATATCCAACATTGGCAAGGTTTACCACTTTCATTAAATGGGTGTGAAGTGGTTCCGTTGGATTATAATGCTGGTAAAACAGGTTGGATTATTTATGGCAAAAAGCTAAATAAAACCATCTTATCAAAATTCCAAGATCAGCTTGCCATGCCTATGGTGATTGTTTCATCATGGAAAATCAAAATTTACCAAATTGTTCGTATTGCAGGGGTGATACCTAAAAAAGCCAAATCGATTTCATTAGCATTAGGTATTGATGTTGCCCCAATCGATAATTTACCCACGCTACGCTCCCCGGGGTTACTTGTTATGGACATGGATTCGACAGCGATTGGTATTGAATGTATTGATGAACTTGCCAAATTGCAAGGGGTTGGTGAACAAGTTGCCGCAGTGACCGAACAAGCAATGCGTGGTGAGCTTGATTTTGCTAGCAGTTTACGCAAACGAGTGGCAACCTTAAAAGGCGCACATCAAGCTATTTTAGATCAAGTCAAAGATAATTTACCGCTGACTTCGGGGCTGACTTATTTAGTAAAAGAACTGCATAAAAAAAACTGGCATGTTGCCATTGCGTCGGGGGGATTTACCTATTTTGCTGATCACTTAAAGCAAAAGTTAAAACTAGTTGATAGCTATGCCAATGAATTAGAGATTAAACATGGCAAATTAACCGGTAAAGTCAAAGGGCAAATTGTTGATGCCAAATATAAAGCAAGAACATTACAACAGCTAGCGGCATCATTGGAAATTCCTATTGAGCAAACGGTCGCCATTGGTGATGGTGCCAATGATTTGATGATGATCCGTATTGCGGGTCTTGGTGTTGCTTATCATGGTAAACCGAAAGTGGTCGAAAAAGCACGAATTAGTATTAATTATGCTGATTTAACAGGATTATGGTGTATTTTATCCACCAGCTTATTAAGTGAAGGTTAGGAGATTAAATTGGCAAAAGCAGTAAAACGTGCTTATGTTTGTAATGATTGCGGAGCAGATTACCCGCGTTGGCAAGGGCAATGTAGCTCATGTCATGCTTGGAACACCATTACCGAAGTTAGACTTGCTAGCACATCATCGCGTAATGATCGGTTAACGGGTTATGCCGGTAGTGGTGCTGGGCAGGCTAAAATTCAGAAATTATCCGAAATCAGTTTAGAGGCATTGCCTCGGTTTTCGACTGGATTTTCAGAATTTGACCGCGTGCTTGGTGGGGGGGTTGTGCCGGGCAGTGCTATTCTTATTGGTGGTAACCCGGGAGCGGGTAAAAGTACATTGTTACTGCAAACCATGAGTAAGCTCTCTTCGCAAATGAATACTCTTTATGTCACTGGTGAAGAATCCCTTCAACAAGTGGCGATGCGTGCCCATCGCTTAGGGTTACCTGCTGATAATATCAATATGCTGTCCGAAACCAGCATTGAACAAATATGCTTACTGGCTGATCAGTCACAACCTAAACTAATGGTGATTGACTCAATTCAAGTAATGCATCTGACTGATATCCAATCATCCCCCGGCAGTGTTGCACAAGTACGCGAAACAGCGGCTTATTTAACACGTTTTGCCAAAACCAAAGGGATTGCCATTATTATGGTTGGGCATGTAACTAAAGATGGTTCGCTTGCAGGGCCAAAAGTGCTTGAGCATTGCATTGACTGTTCAATTTTATTGGATGGCGATGCTGACTCACGTTTTAGAACACTGCGAAGCCACAAAAACCGCTTTGGTGCAGTGAATGAACTGGGTGTGTTTGCTATGACCGAACAAGGTTTAAAAGAGGTTAGTAATCCATCAGCCATCTTTTTAAGCCGTGGAGATGAAATGCTACCCGGTAGTTCGGTAATGGTGCTGTGGGAAGGTACACGCCCATTACTTGTTGAAATCCAAGCTCTTGTCGATCACTCTATGTATGGTAACCCAAGACGTGTGACTGTTGGTTTAGATCAAAATCGACTTGCGTTATTGCTTGCTGTGTTACACAGGCATGGGGGATTGCAAATGGCCGATCAAGATATTTTCGTTAATGTGGTTGGTGGTGTTAAAGTAACCGAAACCAGTGCCGATTTAGCGTTAATTTCGGCCTTAGTGTCCAGTTTCCGTAATCGGCCTTTACCTCAAGATATTGTGATTTTTGGTGAGATTGGCCTTGGCGGCGAAATTCGTCCCGTACCTAGTGGACAAGAACGCATTTCAGAAGCTGCTAAACATGGCTTTAAAAAAGCAATTGTACCGATTGCCAATATGCCTAAAAAGAAACCAGAAAATATGCAAATTTTTGGGGTAAAGAAAATATCAGAAGTGTTAGATATTTTAAGTAATTTTTAGCTAAAAATACACTTATTGCCTTACCACTGAGCGACCTTGGCGGTAAGGCATAAATAGAGTATTAAAGTTAGGTTACCAAATAGGCACTAATAACAGAGCTCATAACATGGTTGATAAGCCGTTCCGCCCGGTAACTTCATACGATCTTGCTTAATAAAGCTACGCAATAAATTATCCATTTGTTTCATAATTTCGCTATCGCCTTGTAACTTATAAGGACCTTTTTCAGCAATTTGTTTCATACCAAACTCTTTAACATTGCCAGCGACAATACCTGAAAACGCACGACGCAAATCAGCGGCTAACAGTTCGACCGGTTGATCACGATGAAGATTTAATGACGCCATATTGGCATGTGTTGGCTCAAAAGGATGTTGCAATGATTCATCGATTTTTAATAGCCAATTAAATCCATAAGCATCGCCGGTTTTTAATCGTGAAGATTTAACGTGCTTAACACCCTCTTTCATAATGCGAGCGACCTGTTCCGGCGAATCAATCACAATTTGATAAAGCTTAGTTGCTTCATCGCCTAACGTGCTACGAATAAAATTATCGATAGAAGCGAAATAGGCTTCACACTCTTTAGGGCCAGTTAAAATCAACGGTAATGTTTGCTGTTTATTGGCTGGATTTAGCAAAATACCCAAAATATAAAGTAGCTCTTCGGCTGTACCTGGTCCACCTGGAAAGATGATAATGCCATGCGCCATTCGCACAAACGCTTCAAGACGTTTTTCGATATCGGGCATAATAATTAGCTCATTGACTAACGCATTAGGGGGCTCTGCGGCGATAATTGACGGTTCAGTCATGCCAATAAAACGGCTCTCTTTATAACGCTGTTGTGCATGACCAACAGCGGCTCCTTTCATTGGTGCTTCCATTACACCGGGGCCACAACCAGTGCAAATGTTTAGTTCACGTAAACCCAATTGCATTCCCACTTGGCGAGCATAGTAATATTCGTTTTCATTAATGGAATGTCCACCCCAACAAACGATCAAATTAGGCTCTTCGCCTACATGTAGCGCATTGGCATTACGTAAAATTGAAAACACAAGATTAGAAATATAAAATGAATGATCTTTTTCAAGCTTGATATTTTCTATTAACTCTTTAATGGCAGTAATTTGACTATTTAAAAATAAAATATCGCGTAATACAGCAAACAGATTGGCTTGAATGGAGCGGATGATCTTACCATCAACAAAAGCGCTTTCAGGGGCATTCACTAATTCTAATTTAACACCGCGCTCTTTACTGATCACATTAATTTCAAAAGACTTAAATCTATCTAACAGATCTTTGGTGTTATCGGTTTTGCTGCCGGCATTTAATGTTGCTAATGAGCAATTCCGATATAATTGATAAAGCTCGCTGTTTGCTGACTTTTTTAAAAGATCGACTTCAGCCTGAGCGAGTAAATCCATTGATCCTAATGGGCTAATATGGGTAATCATCACAACCTCTATTTTGACGGTTTTATCAACAAAGCGACTATTATATACTCAAACTGATTGAATAGGAAAAGTGGATCAATTTAATCAATCCAACACTTTGTTTTTAATTGATAATTTTGAATAAATGTTCAAAATTAAGTAACTTATTTTGAGTTAAATATTAAATGAATTAATTTTTATTGTGGTTAATAGCTTAATCATGCTATAAAATTATTTGGTATTTTAATTATGAAATTCAACAAGGTATAGAGTTAATGAGGAATGATTTTTACTTATTAAAAGGAACTGTAAGTTGTTTACAAGTAGATAAAAATCCGCAACAAACTGACACTAAGCTGACGATGACGGATCGAATAGAAAAAGATTTTTATGCGGTGTTTTGTTCAATTATAGCATTGATTTGCTTTTTTATTTGTTGTCGTCCGCCTTTAAGGGGGCAACGCTTTTGTTGCCAGATCGGCAATAAAAAAGTAGAGGGAAGGCTTAACAGGATTGGTTTTAATGAGGGCGATTATGTTGAAATGCTTGTTAAGCCGAAAAAAAATGATGTTTACCAGCCTTATGCCGTACGAATTCCGAAACAACATGCGATAATTTTCCCGCAACATATTGGTTTAACAACGTTCCCACTTTTAAAAGTTATTTTTATTTTGATGACGGTATTTGCCGTTGTTTTCCTACTTATTTTGTTAATTATTGAACTAGTTAACGATTGTTCATTAAATTATATTTTTAACATATTTAAATACTGTTTTTTGGGGTGGATCATTGCAATTATTGTTTCTTTTTTGATAGGTGGAGGAGGATACTCTTTTATTTCTAATCAAATTTATGCCTGTTTTGGGTATGAAAAACCGTGGAAATATGATTCTGAAAAAGAAAAGGAACGCTTTAAAAAATTGTATCGAATCAATGATCCTGAAATATTTAACGATCCACAGAGCCCGGACTTTGAAAAATTCAAAGAATTTAAAGCATTAACAAATTACTACTGTAGAACGCCAACTTTACCTAATTGGGTTAAAGTCATTGATGAACGAAACAAAAAATAACAAATAATTCAACAGATAAATATAAGGAATAAAAAATATGGAACAGAATATAGGCGATAGCCATTATTACCAAATTATTACTGGTTATATCACCGATCTGGAGGTCTATGACACGCGAGAAAGTTATCTTAATGCTCGCAAACTAGCTGGACGCCCTGATGTCAATTTACTCACAATAGGGCATTTAGATTTAGTTTCTATGGCTAATAGTATGAAAATAACTTCAGCAAAAATTGAAAAAATTGATTACGATACAGCCGATATTGAGCAGTATTTTTGCTGTAAATTAGGTGATAAGGTGATTGAAGGCGCATTTTGTCGAACCTTTTTTAATGAGGGAGACTACGTGGAGGCGGTTGTTGATCCACTAGCTGGTGGAAGCTATTTTGCTTATGCATTACGCCGTCCTGCCGATAAGCTTTTATGGTTACATCCTTATGCAACAGAGGGAACAGAAGCTGGCAATTCAAAACTAAATATACCTATTTTACCGCGTCTTTTCCTTATTGGTGCTGGAGGATTGGGGGTATTTACTTTCTTTTATTTTGTAGTAATGGCCTTTTCTAAAAATAATTTTTCGCTACTTCTTATGGCTGTTATGGGATTATTTTTTATTTTACCAACTTATTTATTCTCTTCTGCATTAAAAAAATCAAAATCCGGTTCTGCTATTGCTGATAAGATTTTTGCGACTTTGGGGTATAGTAATCCTAAAACGTTTGATATTGAAAAAGAATATAATGTTTTTGTCGACAAATTATTCGATTTATATAAACAATATTGTGAAAATCACAATGGATATTTAGCGACTGATGAAGATACATATAATGAGTTTATTGATCATTATATACATCAGCAATCAGAAGATGATTCTCAGGACGATATATTACTAAAACAATATTTACGTCAAACTAAAAAAATAGACGGGATTCAATGGGCATTCTTTTATGTTAATACGCCAGCCATCCCTAGCTATATTAACGTTATTCATACCGAAAACCACGATGACAGCCATGGGCAATAATGGTTAGTTGTTGAGTGTTTTATTCAGTTCTGGAAACAAAAACACGGGCAAAATCCCGTGTTTATTGTTATTTGGTTTTATAGTGGTATACAATTTTCAAGAAATTTTTGCTCATTATCATAGCTAGAAATAAAATTATAACTTATTGGGTTATCGCCATATTTGATCGATACAATGCATTTAAATGCAACGGTTTGACCTCTAGAATTATAAAGTTCTTGATTTGTATCATAAATTTTTACCACCTTTTCCTTGATAGGGAAAAATGATTGAATGGAAAGATTATTTTCCTGCCATAAATAATATCCGCCACTTATTGTTAATATTAATAACACTATAGCAAATACCCAAAATTTTGAGCGGGAAGTTGTTTTGCTTGATATAATAATTGAATCATTCATCCCTAATATCCTATATTAACTCACTAAACTTAAACATACCTATTCTTGGTTTAATTCCACATGGGTTAAAGGAAGAAAACGATATAAATTACGGTATTGATTAAGTTTATCATTCGTTTTTGTTAATTCTTCTGCTGTTAATTGTGCTTTTAATTCTTGTACTTTATTTAATGCTTGGGTTTGATTATGCTCTACCAATAAACTGTACCAAACATAGGCAAAAATGTTATTTTTTGGAATATCAACACCTTGCTCATGCATATCGGCAAGTTCAAACCACATTTGATAAATATCAGAAGATGAAAGCATGTTATCAGCATAAATATATTTCGGCTCGGTATAAGTCTGTTCAGGCAATGCCGAAACATAATTGGCTAAATCATTCCTTAATAAAATCGCTTTAGTATGTTGGTAAATGCTATTGGGAATTTGATGATAATCAGAATTTAAATAAGAATCTAAAGTATAATATCTGATAAGTAATTCGGCAGCACTAACATTACCTGACTTAAGCAACATTTTGATTTTTGAAAGGTAATTATCATCTCTTGAATCGTAATATCTCTGAGTATTATTCAATAATTCAATGATCGCATAATGATTTTGGTTATCTGCTAAATTATTAAGCTCTTTTTGATATTGCTCATCTGTTTTGGTAAATTTATAGTATTTCAATTTTAAGAATTGCTTATATTGATCATCCCTATAGATGCTATCAATCCAAGAAAAAATTAAATTTTGCTCTGGTGTACAAAGAAAATAATTCTTATTTAATTGTTTAACTAATTCTCTCTGCGCCAAGGTATTGCCCTGTGTTGCCAACTCAATTGCGGCTTTGCAACCCTCATAAGTTTTTAGACCATTACGATCAGAATTATGTTTTGTAAGATGATAAATCACTTTAGGTGACGGATTATTTGCCTTTTGTACCTTTAGCCAATCCTCACCATCAACCATTACCGTTGGTGAACGGTAAGTTTGCTGATGCTCAATGTATTGTGTAGTTAACCATTCAAATTCAGGGTGTGATTTGTCGATAGTGATCAAAAAATTTTGTGCTGGCACATAATATTGTTTTGCCGCCAAGTCAAGATATCGCCAAGCTTCATGATAATTTTGCTCAATGTTTTTGCCTAAATAATAAATGACCCCTAACCGATAATTTGCCACTGCATCCCCTAAATCAGCGGCCTGCTTGTAATATGATATTGCTGTGTTGGTATCTTGAAGAATAAAATCATATAACGTACCAAATCGGTATAAAATTATTGGATTATTTGGCTCAATTTTCAATGCAGCTTGGTAAAGCTTGATTAATTCATTGCTTGACTTACCCATAAGGTTTTCAGCATCACGATAAAAACCATAAGCAATTCCACGATGTTGAGCTAATGCCAGCAAAGGAGAAGTATGAGGGAATTCTTCTAAATCGCTATAGGATTGTAGCTCTTTGTCAAGTTGAGCATAAAAAATTTGTTCATCTTTTAAATTATCACCAAAAATCGCTTCTACGGTTTTACTGGCGTTTTCAATATAAAGATTATTGGCATAATCGAGTGTAGCTTGTATTTTTTTAAATTTATCAGGATAAATTGTTTCAAAAAAAGCACTATATTCAATTGTTTGGTTATTATCGATATTTTCATAAATAGGTTTAATTACATTAAGTAAAAACTGCTCTTGCAGGGTTTGCTCATTAGACGATTGAATATCGAAATTAACATCAGGATTAATGTTCATCCCTAAATGATAATATGTTGCCGCTTCCTTGGGATCCCTTTCAACGCCTAAACCGTTTAAATAAAGCCAAGCTAGTTGAAAAGCCATTTTTTGCCTAGTCTCATCTTTAAGTGATCGACCTTTTACAAATTCAATTAACCATTTAGCTGCCCATGGGTAATTAGGTTGTTCTGATTTTGAACCATCTATCTGGCCTCCGTCCAAAAAATAGTCGACTATCTCGGTTGCTGCATCCCATTCATCATTATATTTCATATTCCCCAAACTCTGTTCAAGCCAATATAAAGCCATTTTGGGGTTATTAACTTTATTTTTATAAAGTTGATAAAGTTGATATTGCGGTGCATCGTAAGATCCAAAATCATCACTTTGGCTTGCCATTTCATAGTATTTTATTGCTTTATCATAATCAGCTTTAACCTCTATGCCTTGATGATAAAGTTTACCTAATACATATTGAGCTAGACCTACGCCATTTTTCATTAATTGCTTGTCAAATTTACTGTTTCCTTCAGTTAGACTAAGTTTTGCTTTATCTGAAATGGGGGATGCGGCCTTTTCTAACCAATACAAACCTTTTTTAATATCTTTAGCGACTAATTCTCCCTCAATATAGGCGATGCCCAAGTCTGTTTGGGCAAGGGGGGATGGGGATGAATTTTCGGCTGCTTTAGTTAAAAATTCGATATATTTATCGGCCGATTTATCATAGCATCCTTGCAATTTTTTATTTTTTGACTTGAGATAAAACTGATTTGTTTCACAGTCCAAATCTTTATTTTCAACCAAAGGGTTATAAGCATGAGCAACTGTATATTGAGCGACACTATCGTGCTTATTTATAGCCAAAGACCAAACGTTTTGTGAAATTGTATCGGCAAAGGCATCACTTGAAAAAGCACATACCATTGAAAATAAAGATAATAATTTTAAATTTCGCATTAATTATCGTCCATATATATTAATCGCAAACAGCCTAAAGGGTAGTGGTATATCATTAAATTAGCAACATCTAAATCATCAATTCACCGCATAACAGCCAATCAAACTCAATAAAATAAACTGATTTAACTTATTATATTTTATTAAGTTTATTCTGTAATCAATTGGCAGGGTTAACAAATCTTTACAAATTTTTAACAAAAAAGCTAGCGCATTATTAATCAAGCGGTTATAATTTAAGCGCTTTTAAAGCAAGGGAGTGCTCATTAGTTGAGCAGTCAGTTATAAAAAATTAAGATAAAACAAAAATTTACTTGACAGGATAATCGAAATGCGTTACCATGTATGGCACATGGCACATGGCACATGGCCTGCCAAACCTATGCCTTAAATCTTTTTCAATTTCACCGTAGTCTAAATCAGACACAGTTCTTATTTTCATCACCGAAGTCATTTCGCGTAGCGAAATCGACGCCGTCATCGAGGTTTTTTCAGGCGATGTTTTCGGCGGGTTCTTCGACAAAATTATCGTCGATATCCAAGTGGATATTAAGACCGCCATTAGTATTCAAACCGCCATTATTGTTTAGACCTTCATTTTTATCTAAATTGGCATTATTCTTTGCGGCATTGTTGTTATTGTCCTATACACAGAGTTCTGTGGCATTAACGGCACATACATCAAGGGTCATTGAAGGTAGTGCGCCATATTTAACGTTCGACGGTGGTCGGACAAAGGCAATATCAACAGATAGTTTATTGTCTATTGAGTTTCACAATGGTCGGGTAATCACGCCGTCTACTAATACATCAAGTGTATCAAATCCAATAAAATTGCCTTATTCAGGGAATACTTTGGATGATATAGATATGATAGTCCCGTCATCGGTTAGTTCAGTGAGTATAAGTGATTTAATCACTCGATATAATTATTGGCGTGATGATGATGGTGATGGACAGGGTGCTAATGGAGTTACCGCATCGGGGAATATATCGGTATCGTTTAGGGATAAGGATGGCAATACCGTTGGTCGTAGTGATGATTTAGATGTATGTAAGGCTCCTTATAGGGTAACTTTAAGTAGTACAGGGGGATATTTACAGACACAGTATGGTGTTCCTAATAGAACCAGTTTTAGTGGAGCTACGGTGGATTATTATATCAATCCGTATGACAGTGTTCCACGTGTTTGTTACGCAAGGCCTAATTTGTTGTTGGGTGGTACAACTGGCATCGATTCTAGAGATAATCCTCGCTATGCAGGCCCAGCTAACATATGGTCTCCTACAAAGGGTTTTTTAACTCAGTCTACAAATCCATCATCTTACGGCCAAAACTTTCCAACTACAGGTGCTAGAGGATTGTATTTTGATTTGGACATAGCTGGAATCGATGCAAGTCAGTTGAGTTGGACAGTTAACTCAAGTGGTAGTCAAGGAGTAACGGTGAGTTGGAGATTGCCAAAACAAGGCGCAGACGAAGATATATGGATTAGAGATAAATCTAGTTATGTAACACGGGTAACGTTAAGCGATTATGTATCATCTTTGCCACAGACATTTGAGTTGGTCGGTAGGGATGGTCGAGGTCATGAGGTGAAGTATGGATTTGTGTTGAGGCGGTGGTTCATCTATCGTGGTACCCCGTTTGCTCTGCCTTCTCAAATATCTTGGTGTCGTTCTTCGGGTTATCGTCTTTCAGATGTCGGGGATTTAACCAATTCAAACCATAACAATTTAGGCGCAACGCCTCGTTCATCTGGTGATTATCTCATGCGTTACATAGGTGCTGGTTTTTTCTCGGAGTGGGGAAAAGTGAGCGGCTACGGTATTGGCTTCGTCGACGGCAATTATTGGGCAGGCAGAAGAATAAATGTTCGCGCTGCCTACCGTGTCAAGTCGGTCGACGGCTCCGTCAACTTCGGCGAGAACGGCGGTCGGGCTATTTGCACCACACCTTAGCTTTTATTTCTTAGTCCTTAATCCTTAGGCTGCGGGGGCGGTTATGGTGCTTGAGAGGACAATCTAACAAAGAATAACGCCCCCGCATAAGTTGGGCGTTTTCCCTTAGGGTTGCGTTGTTGTGGTGAAGCTACAATCGCGCCGCCCCCGCCCCCGCCGCCGGCGACGCTGAAAGTGTCGATGGCAATCCTAGTGGATAATGCTGTGGCGGTTTAAATTTGTGGTCTATTTATAGTACGGCAAGGTTTCGGACGTTTTGACCTTGGGTGAACAAAATAGCCACAGTGACCACGTCCGAGCAAAGGGAATTAAAGCGAATTCCCTTTGCAATCCCACGCTTTGGCTACAGAATGTGGCCTACGGCTACGCTACTCGTATCATCCTGATACTCGCCTCTTCGAGGCCATCTTCGCTGTGCTCAGATGTTCAAATTTGTTCCAGACAAATTTGTCCGCCG
>NZ_FMAQ01000010.1 GCF_900094945.1 Gilliamella bombicola | reverse complement strand
CGGTTTATCCCTATGTGCATAGGGAACAGACCAATTATAACATTTTGTTTTATAATTAAAATATTTTAGTTTAAATTTCTACCAACTTTTTTAATTATTCTTAAAATAACAATTATTTTATAAAACATTGTTTTTATTAAATTAATATTAAAAATAAGATAAAGAATATGACGCTTTTTTATTCTACCAATTAATCTTTAAATTTCTTATAGTTATACATAGTTAGCAATAAAACAAAGTATTTCTTTATTAAAAAAGCACAATTTTTGTTAAAAATATTCAGGATTCTATACCGTTTCAACGTGAAATTATTTTAAATTTAATGAGTTAATAAATTTTATTGATGAAGAATAATATACTATTTAATGTATTTATTCCGATAATGGACGTGAATATCAAGGCACAAGTAAACACCTATTTGTTAAAACAGGTAATAAACTATAATATCAATCAAAAATTTACCAAACCAGCCTGCCCACAAACGAATGGCAAAGCGGAAAGAGTGATACGAACTTTGAATTGCGATGTGGCATCATCAACCAATATTTAACAATTCAAAAGATAGGCAACAAAACTTAAGCGATCTATTAACTATTATAATAGCGTTAAATCGCATAAGGCGATTTCAGGAAAAACGCCTTATGCGTTTTTAAAGGATTATTTTAATCATGAAGTGTAAACAACTCGGCGTTTTCCTATTGCTAAATTATTACATACCCAAAAACTTAGAAATTGTTTGGTATGAATTGTGGGCTAATTTTTTGAGTATCACTGAATTACTCTGTTCTATCTTGGAAAGTAAAATCACATTTAAACATTGATATAACTTGTTTTATAAATTCTAATGAACTAAGATCGATTTTATATTGGAGCGGGAAACGAGGTTCGAACTCGCGACCCCGACCTTGGCAAGGTCGTGCTCTACCAACTGAGCTATTCCCGCGTAAGAGGTGTTTGTTGAATGGTGCCCGGGGCGAGACTTGAACTCGCACGGCCAAAAAGGCCGAGGGATTTTAAATCCCTTGTGTCTACCGATTTCACCACCCGGGCTCAAAACTTATTACCGAAAGGTAATTGCGTTTTGAATGCTGTGCATTTTACCCATCTTAAATTTGCCGTCAACAAAAAAATTTAAATTATTATCTAACTGCTCAATGTTTGTCACATTTTGTGGGTTTATTCACCTATCCCGCTTAACAGTTAAAAATTCTGATGTGTTGCTTAACAATAATTATTAGCGTTCTAAAAAACTTAAATATGACTTAAACACTAAAAGATGAGCCACAACCACACGTTGTTGTTGCATTAGGATTATCAACCACAAAGCGAGAACCTTGTAAGCCTTCTACATAATCGATTGTGCCACCAACGAGATATTGTAAGCTCATGGGATCGATAACTAGTGATACGCCATTTTTTTCGATAGCGAGATCATCTTCATTTACTTTTTCATCGAAAGTAAACCCATACTGAAATCCACTACAGCCACCACCAGTTATGTACACCCTTAATTTTAAGTTTGGGTTTTCTTCTTCTGTTACTAATGATTTTACTTTATTGGCTGCTGCATCAGTAAAGTTGATTGGTAAAGCATCGCTCATATTCTTCTCCTAATATATTGATCTTTGTATTATATACCCTTGCTAAATGAAAATACAAAATAGAAAACTTCTATCGAATAAATTTTGTTAGTTGGCTTGAATTTATTTTGATTTTATGAATAAATACAACAAATTTTTATAGAGAGATCATCTCAGTTATGCAAAACAATTTCAAATCAGAAAAGCTTTATCATCAAGCACTATCCGTTATGCCTGGTGGCGTTAATTCACCTGTTCGTGCATTTAATGGTGTAGGTGGTACGCCTTTATTTATTGAGCGCGCAAACGGTGCATATATTTATGATGTGGATAATAAAGCTTATATTGATTATGTCGGTTCTTGGGGGCCGATGATCCTTGGGCATAACGATCCCGATGTTGCCAATGCGGTAATTAATGCGGTGCGTAATGGTTTAAGTTATGGAGCACCAACCGAAATTGAAACCAAAGTTGCCAATTTAGTGACACAATTAATGCCTTCTATTGAAATGGTGAGAATGGTAAATTCGGGAACCGAGGCTACTATGAGCGCCATTCGTGTTGCTCGTGGTTTTACAGGGCGCGATAAGATTATTAAATTTGAGGGGTGTTATCACGGACATGCCGACTATTTGTTAGTTAAGGCAGGATCTGGTGCTCTTACGTTTGGTCACCCAACTTCTCCTGGTGTACCTAACGATTTTGTTAAGCATACCTTAGTTTGTGATTATAACAATTTAGAGTCAGTTAAAAAGCAATTTGAGCAATATCCTAACGATATTGCTGCCATTATTATTGAACCTGTCGCCGGAAATATGAACTGTGTACCTGCCAAAAAAGAGTTTTTGCAAGGATTGCGTGAACTTTGTAATCAGTATGGTGCTTTATTGATTATTGATGAAGTGATGACGGGGTTTAGAGTCGCGCTTGGTGGTGCTCAAGATTATTATGATGTAGTGCCCGATTTGACTTGTTTAGGAAAAATTATTGGTGGCGGTATGCCTGTTGGGGCATTTGGTGGTCGTGCGGATATTATGATGCAACTAGCGCCAACGGGTCCAATATACCAAGCCGGGACCCTTTCAGGTAATCCTGTTGCAATGGCAGCTGGATATGCAACGTTAACGAAGTTGATGGAAGTCGGTATATATCAGGAGCTAGAAAATAAAACTGCAGCACTTGCCGATGGTTTATTAGCAGCAGCTAAAAAGTATAATGTGCCATTAGTGGTGAATTATGCAGGGGCGATGTTTGGGGTATTTTTTACAACTGCTTCCGAAGTGACCAGTTATCAAGATGTGATGCGGTGTGATGTTGAATTATTCAAAAAATTCTATCATCATATGCTAACGGAAGGTGTTTATTTTGCACCGTCAGCTTTCGAAGCGGGATTCATGTCACTTAAACATACAGATAAAGAGATCAATCACACAATTGAGGCTGCAAGTCGTTTTTTTAGTAACTTAGCTTAAAAATATGACACTGTTTTATATATCCAAAAAGAAAATTAAACTATTAAAATAGGTAATAATCATATGGTTAATCCACTTAAAGAAGGTGAAAAAGCACCTCAGTTTTCGTTGCCAGACCAAGATGGGGAGCTAGTAAGCTTGAAGGACTTTAAAGGTCACCGTGTTTTAATTTATTTTTACCCAAAAGCAATGACCCCGGGTTGCACTGTACAAGCATGTAATTTACGCGATTGTTCTGATGAATTAAAAAAGTATAATGTTGTGATCCTTGGTATTAGTACAGACAAACCTGAAAAGCTATCTCGATTTATTGAAAAAGAGCTGTTAAATTTTACATTACTTTCTGACGAAAATCACGAAGTCGCCCAAGCATTTGGTACTTGGGGCGAAAAAGAGTTTATGGGAAAAACCTATGATGGTATTCACCGTATTAGCTTTTTAATTGGTAAAGACGGAAAAATCGAAAAAGTATTTGATGATTTTAAAACAGCTAATCATCATGAAGTGGTTTTAGATTATCTTAAAAAACACGTCAAATAATTACTTTGAATAAAAGCAGATTAGCCATTAATCTGCTTTTAATTCACCATTTGCGTTATTTAATTCGTCCTGTTTTGGCCAAGCATTTATGATTGCTTTGACTAATGTCGCTAATGGTATTGCAAAAAATATTCCCCAAAATCCCCATAAACCACCAAATACAATCACAGCTAAAATAATAACTAATGGATGCAAATTGAGTTTTTCAGAAAATAAACAAGGCACGAGTAAGTTGCCGTCTAACGCTTGTATTAGAATATAGAAAAACAATAAATAACCAAATTGAGCAGTGAATCCCCATTGAAAGAGTGCTATAAGGACAACGGGGATACTTGAAATAATAATACCCACATAAGGCACCAATACAGATAAGCCAACAATCACTGCTAATAAGAGCCCATAATCTAAGCCAAAATACCAAAAAGGAATATAAACACAAATCGTTAAAATAATAATATGTAGTACATTGCCAACAATATAATTGGATATTTGCATATCCATTTCAATAGCAACTTTATTTAGAATTGTGCGGTTTTTAGGTAAGATTTTTGAGCAATATCCCCATATTTTGGCTTTATCTTTTAATAAAAAGAACATCATAATTGGTATTAATACTGCATTAATCGCAACAGAAACTAACCCTAATAAAGAGACAATTGAAAACTGCAGTAATGAATTACCCGTTTGTACAACTTTTTCAGTAATACCTTGAAGCACCGAATCGAATAAGCCGACATCGATTAATTCGGGATAGTGTTCAGGCAATGTGGTTAAAAAATTATTAGCAAAATTTAGCATGTTTGGAATATTGGTGATCAAGCTGATACTTTGTTGCCAAATTAGCGGCAATAAGATCATAAATCCGACCAATACCACCATGATAAAAAGCAGTAAAACGATCACAACAGATAGTGTTCTTGGAATATTTTTTTTGTGTAAAAAGTTAACCGGACTATCAAGCAAATAAGAAAGCACAATAGCAATAAAAACAGGCAGAAGAATTTTATTGAAAAAATAGATTATAATAAATAAACCAATAATAACCGCCATTAACGATACAACATGCGGATCACTAAAGCGCTTTTTGTACCATTCAATAAACATTTTTAACATTAAAATTCTCCTACTTTACTGATATTTTAAGCTATAAATTTAGTTTAACTATTTTTTTAAGCCACCCAATATGCCACGGGTGATCTGTTTGCCTATTTGATTAACAACTTGTCTTGTTGCGCTTTTGGCTATTTGTTGGGTAATGCCATCATGTTGCCCACCTTTGGGACCTTTAGAGCCAAAAAGCAGCGTACTTAGAAAATTAAGCAATCCACCATTATTTTGTTTATTGATATTATCATCACTTTTTTGGGCACTATTATTGGCATTTTGGTTACGCATGCCATCTAATGAAAATCCATCTTTTAATATTTCATAAGCCGATTGTCGATCTAAGCTCTGCGCATATTTATTGTAAAAATGAGATTGATGCATAATAGATGATTGATTATCTGGCGACATTGCCCCCATTTTGGAACTTGGAGCAATAATATAGCCTCGTTCAACCATGTTTGGGCGACCTTTTTCATCTAAAAACGAAATAAGTGCTTCGCCAACACCGAGCTCCATGATTGCTTTTTCGGTATCAAAGCTTGGGTTAGCACGCATGGTTTGGGCTGCTGTTTTTACAGCCTTTTGGTCTTTAGGGGTAAATGCGCGTAAAGCATGCTGTACACGATTACCTAATTGCCCTAAAACCGTGTCGGGAATATCGTTTGGATTTTGCGAGGCAAAATAAATGCCTACACCTTTAGAGCGAATTAAACGCACCACTTGTTCTATTTTTTCTAATAATGCAGGCGAAATATCATTAAAAAGTAAGTGAGCTTCGTCAAAAAAGAAGACAAGTTTAGGTTTGTCAAGATCACCAACTTCTGGCAAATGTTCAAAAAGTTCTGACAATAACCATAATAAAAAAACTGAATATAATTTAGGCGAGTTATATAATTTATTGGCCGATAATATGTTAACTATGCCATGACCTTCAGAATTAACGTGAATTAAATCTTGGATATCAAGCATGGGTTCTCCAAAGAAGAATTCGGCACCTTGTTGTTCGAGTGTTAACAATCCGCGTTGGATTGCACCAATTGACGATAGCGAAATGTTTCCGTATTGTGTAGTAAATTTTTTGGCGTTATCGCCTACAAATTGAATTAATGCTCGAAGATCTTTGAAATCAATTAATAGTAAGCCGTTATCATCCGCAATTTTAAATGCCAACTGTAACACGCCTGCTTGAACGTCATTTAAATCAAGTAATCGACCAAGTAAAATCGGTCCTATATCTGATACGGTACTGCGAACAGGTATTCCTTTTTCAGCAAAGACATCCCATAGTTCAATTGGTGACGAATCTGGTTGCCAGTTATCAACCTCAATGCTGGCTAAGCGGGCTTGTAGTTTGTCAGATAATATACCCTTTTCACCTATTCCTGTTAGATCACCTTTAACATCAGCAAGAAAGACCGGCACACCTATTTTTGAAAAACCTTCGGCCATTTTTTGTAATGTAACAGTTTTGCCAGTACCCGTTGCGCCAGTAATTAAACCATGACGATTAGCTAATGCAGCTATAATAGATAAATCTTTACCTTGGCTTTTAGCAATTACAATCGATTCACTCATAAATTAACCCCTTATTAATTTTATGATAAAAATTGCATTGTTATAGGAGCAAATCTGTTATAGGAACAATTATGCTATAAAACAATTTCTCTATTAAAATGGCTTATAATATTGTATTCTGAATTAGCAATAGCTGCTATTGTTATTATTCTATCTAGCCTATATAAGGAGGCACTATGTTTCCAGAATATCGAGAAATCATTTCTAAATTAAAAAATACCGATTTACGTTTTCAAAAATTGTTTGATCAACATAATGAGCTCGATCAAAAAATTAAAAACATTGAATCTGGAATTATTGTCAATACTACCGAAACGATAGAGGCACTAAAAAAACAAAAACTTAAAATTAAAGATGAAATTTATGAAATTTTAAGAAAAGCATCTGATACTCATTTAAATTTATAATCAAGTATCACTTGTAAACATTTTAATTAATAGACTTGTTATCACTTAAAACTAACACAAATAAAAACCCCAATAACTGGGGTTTTTATTATCTGTTAACCTAATTGTTTGTATTCACCATTTTGGTTTTAATTTCTTAATTGTTCTTGAGCTTTTTTTTGTTTTCGGCTTTTGATTAACATAATTAAATTTTTATGTGGTGTTTTCATAGATTATTTCCTTTTTTGTTATAATTATATGGTTAATAAATTAATTTTTAATAACTTTTACTATATAAATTTTAAAATTGCTAAGCGACG
Organism: Gilliamella bombicola; assembly: GCF_900094945.1. Taxonomy (GTDB): domain Bacteria; phylum Pseudomonadota; class Gammaproteobacteria; order Enterobacterales; family Orbaceae; genus Gilliamella; species Gilliamella bombicola. Next base: position 75,703 of record NZ_FMAQ01000010.1, on the reverse strand, counting down.
TTGATATCGCTTAGCATTATTGGTAATACGCTGTATTATGGTTAAATTAAAACCATTGACCGAAGCGTTTAATATAAATCCGTTTCATCAACTGAGCAACACAGCAATAACTAAATAGGGTTGCTAAAAGCCATGGAAAATATGACCAAGGTAATGGTTGTAAACCAATTAATCCACCCAGTGAAGAAAACGGAATATAAATCCCCACAGCCATAATTAACATTGTCATCACAATAACAGGAAATGCCGCAGTGCTTTGCACAAATGGAATTTTTTGTGTTCTAAGCATGTGCACCACCAATGTTTGTGACAATAACCCTTCAATAAACCAGCCTGAATGAAACAGCGATTGCGCTTCAATACTGTTTGCACTAAATACAAACCACATTAGTGCATAAGTTGTGATATCAAAAATAGACGATGTTGGTCCAATCCAAATCATAAAACGTCTAATATTTAGCGCATCCCATTTGCGTGGTTTTTGTAAAAACTCATCGTCCATTTTGTCCCATGGTAATGAGAGTTGAGAAATATCATACAGTAAGTTTTGAATAAGTAAATGTATCGCTAGCATAGGCAAAAACGGTAGAAACGCACTAGCCACTAATACTGAGAAAATATTACCAAAATTCGAACTTGCGGTCATATTTAGATATTTCATAATATTACCAAAAGTTTCGCGGCCGCATATTACACCTTCTTCTAATACCATTAGACTCTTTTCAAGCAGAATAATATCGGCAGATTCTTTAGCAATATCAGTTGCAGTATCGACCGAAATCCCTACATCAGCATCGCGCAGTGCCGGTGCATCGTTTATGCCATCCCCTAAAAAGCCAACGGTATGACCGTTATCTTGCAATAATCGGATAATTCGCGATTTTTGCAGTGGAGTTAATTTAGCAAAAATAGTACGTTGTTCAATTTGTGTTTTGAGCTCAGCATCATCCATTTTTTCAATTTCAGCACCAAGCAGTGGAATACCAGGCTCTAAACCAACTTCTCGACACACTTTGATGGTGATAATTTCGTTATCACCGGTTAAGACTTTAACGCCGACACCATGTTCATTCAATGCTGAAATTGCCTCGAAAGCGCTTTCTTTTGGTGGATCTAAAAAGGTTAAAAAGCCACGAATAGCAAGTGCTGTTTCGTCTTGTACTGTGTATTGTTCTTTTGTTTCGCTAGCAGGAATGTCTTTTATACCAACCGCTAACACTCTAAAACCATCTTTGTTGTAGTCATGGGCAAGTGCAATTAACGCTTGTTTGCGTTTATCGTCTAACGGTAAGTATTCGCCATTTTCATAAACATGACTAGCAATAGATAGCATTTCTTCAACTGCGCCTTTGCAAATCATCAAATGGTTATCACTGCCATTTTGCACAACCACCGATAAACGACGACGTACAAAATCAAACGGTAACTCATCAATTTTTTTGTATAAACCAACACCCACCTTTTTCATGTTGGTCTTTTCTTCAGTAAAACGGATGATCGCTTTATCCATTAAGTTTTTCATACCACTTTGATAATAGCTGTTAAGCCAAGCGAGTTCTAAAACAGAGGAATCAACTTGCCCCTTTATATCAAGGTGATGTTCTAAAATAATTTTATCTTGCGTTAAGGTGCCTGTTTTATCGGTACATAAAATGTCCATCGCGCCAAAATTTTGGATAGCGTTAAGTCGTTTAACGACAACTTTACGTTTTGCCATACCAACTGCACCTTTGGCTAGGTTAGCACTGACGATCATTGGTAACATTTCAGGCGTTAAACCAACCGCAACGGCTAATGCAAAGAGAGCCGCATCGCCCCAATCGTTTTTTGAAAAGCCATTAATAAAAAAGACAATTGGCACCATGATTAGCATAAAGCGAATAAGCAACCAACTAACACTGTTAACACCACGATCAAATGAAGTTTCAGCACGTGATCCAACAATTGATTTTGCTAATGAGCCAAAATGCGTATCAGCACCGGTTGCAACCACGATAGCTGTTGCGGTTCCACTGACAACGTTAGTCCCCATAAAACAGATGTTATTAACATCAAGCACATTATCTTTGTTAAGATCTGATTTTTCGATATTATCGGTCGTTTTTTGCGTTACTGCACCTAAGGTGTCATACTTTTCAACAGGAATGGATTCGCCAGTAAGTACCGCTTGGCTAACAAATAAATCCCTAGATTCAATTAATCGGATATCCGCTGGGATCATGTCGCCTGCTGATAAATAAACAATATCCCCCGGAACTATTTCACTTAATGGAATCTCAATGCGCTCTGGAGTCATATCTTTATGTGCACGACGCAACACGGTTGCTGTTGTGCGAATCATTGATTTTAAGGCTTCAGCCGCTTTGTTTGATCTAAACTCCTGCCAAAAACGTAATAATCCACTAAGCGATACCATGGTTAGGATAATAATAATCCCAGTTAAATCAGTTTCTTCACCATTTTGCAAAGGCAACCAAAAATCGGTCACAAAACTGACACTAGCTAATGCTAATAATACAAATATAAATGGGTTATTAAATGCCATTAATAATTGCACTAGAATTGAGGGTACTTTTTCACGTGCGACTTCGTTTTTACCATATTGTTCAATTCTCGATTTAGCACTTTCTTGTGTTAGTCCTGAAAGGCTAGATTGGAATTTAGATAAAATACTATCAAGGCTGCTTTGTGCCTCATTGATAGCTTTAATATCTGCACTATTTTGTGCTTTATTTTTTGATGTAGTTTTTGTCATCTCGAGTACCTATATTCATAATTTTGACAAAGGTATGCCAACTCATTGTTACCAAGTAACGATAAGTTATTAAATTTTATGATGAGCTAAAATTTTATTGCATAGCAAAACTAGCCCGTAAAGCTATTTTGTATAGCTAGTGCTGAGCATTAAATTTAATTAGCAAATAGAATTAATTAAGAATTTAGATACAACTCGGTGGTTCTAAATGTTTTTCTGAAAGATGTAAAACACGCAACATTAAGCTTTGTGCGCATTGATGTTTTGAGTTTGTGTGATAGCGTGTAAAAAAATGCATATCGTTCACCATTACCGTTTTATCAATTTCGGCTTGTGAACTGAAAAAATGGTGATTTAGACAGGTTCATTAACCGATAATGATGTGTTTAAAATTGTCTCCCCTCATTTTGGGGTGACCCGATTGAGTGTCCATATTTCTCCTGTAAATTGAACTCTTCACTTTATATTTTAACTTTCCTTCACCCTCATTTTTAACTTCCATAATAGCTAAAAAAGGAAGAAAAGCTTTAAAGGCGGGCATTTTATACGCTTTTCTGAAACAGAAGTCAACCCATAAAACAAAAAAGAGGAGAACAATTATAAAAAAACAGCACTTATCGCTATTTTTACCTTCATTTTAATATAGAATTGATACCCCACTTACCTAATATAGGTTACAATCACAGCACGATTAATTAGTGAGAATATTTTAAATGGAAATTTCGGAATTACTCCATGATAATTGGTTCAATTTGATCATTATTTTTGTGCTTTCCTTTATCGCATTTATGTATAAAAAACGCCCTCAAAATGATGGTTTTGACAATATTATTAAATATACCGATATTTTGGAAAAGACACCTCACCCTCAATATAAAACAGAATTTTTAAATAATATTAAAAAGAAACTTATATGGAACAAAGTTTGCTTTTATAAAGCAGGGGGTATAAATAAAGAACGTATCGCTATTTCGCTAATTAACGCTGACGTTCATAACATTATTGAACTGACTCAGCTAGATTCATTAACACACTATTTTAGTATAACAAAAAATCACATAATACCACTTAAACCTTATTTAATTAAAGAAGTTATACTTAGTGGTACGGCATTTATATTTGCCTTTGTTATCTTGTTTTCTAATATAGTCACAATCTTTAGCTCTTCTTTGATAATTAATATTATTGTTGCTATTTTAACTGTTTTTATCATTATCATCGCACTGTTTCGCTTTGCACTAACCCCAATAAAGCGATTCAAAACATATCTTTTAATTGTAAAAGACAAAGCCTTTTTACAAAGAGCAAATAACGAATTAGCCAAAATAATAAAAGATAAAAATAACATGAACGCCGCAATGATAGACGAAATAACGGAACCAGAAAAATAGCCCAACGGCAACTTAATAACATTATTAATTGGCGCTAATATAGTGTATTAATCGACAAAATGGATATGATAATATCTCATCTTATTTTTATATAGCGTCTAGGCTCGAATATTCAACCTTGCATTTTTTAACTGATTAACAAGATCTAACAGCGACGAGTTAAGTTGATGCATAAACTGCTGGTATGAAAATGCTTTCTTACTAATTTCGTCTAATTGTAATTCCCAATGCGCTGTCATGTCAGGCATCGACATGATATCGGGGAGAGATAAAATAAGATTTTTACCCACATCAGTTGCGCGAATTGCCTTGCCTTGGCGAGTTAAAAACTGGCGTTTAAATAACAATTCAATAATGCCCGCTCTAGTTGCTTCGGTGCCTAGTCCATCGGTTTCACGCAATATTTTTTTGATTTCAGGATCTTTAACAAATCGGGCAATTCCCGTCATTGCAGACAATAATGTTGCATCAGTAAACGGTCTTGGCGGTTGAGTTTCTTTACTAACCAGTTCGGTATCAATACATTGCACAGTTTCGCCCTTTTTAACTAATTTAGTTAATAAACCATTATTTTCATTACCATCTGTATCGGCTTCAACTTGATTATTTTTACTTCTAAACAAAACCTTCCAACCTTCGTCAAGCATTTGGTTAGCTTTAGAAACAAATTTACCGCCTTGAATATCAACATCAATTTGCAACTCAGCATATTTATAAGTTGGGTAAAATTGAGCTAAATATTGCGTTGCCACAACTTGATACACTGCTTTTTCGTTATCAGTTAAGTTTTCCATTCTAGCTTTGCGCAACGTTGGAATAATGGCGTGGTGTGCTTCAACTTTTTTATCATTCCAAGCCTTGGAACGTAATGCAAAATCAGCATCACCAATAGCGGTTTGTAGTTCAGGGCAATTATTTTCAATGGCGGACTTTACGCCTGTAATTTGTTTTAAATGCTCTTCAGGTAAAAATCGACAATCCGACCTTGGATAGGTAATTAATTTGTGTTTTTCATATAACGATTGGCAAATATCAAGTACTTCTTGAGCACTCAATCCATTCTTTTTTGCCATTTCAATTTGCAATGTAGATAAATTAAATGGCATCGGTGGCGCCAGTTCTTTCTTTTTATTACTGACTTTGTCAATTGTTCCAGATTGATTATTAATACGCTGGCAAACATTTTCAGCTAATTTTTTAACTAATACGCGCCCTTCTTCATCCTGATAAGGCGAGCAAGCTTCGCTGGGTTGCCATTTCGCTTTAAATGTTTCATTATCTTTGGTTTGTAACACGGCAAATACTTCATAAAACGGTTTGGGTACAAATTGTGCTATCTCTAAATCTCGCCTAACGACTAACCCTAAAATAGGCGTTTGTACTCGCCCTATTGATAACACGCCGCGATAACCATTTTTTTGCCCAACAATAGTACAAAGCCGGCTCATATTAATGCCATAAAGCCAATCTGCTCGAGCCCTTGCTAATGCAGAAGTGGATAAAGGGATAAAATCTTGATTACTACGCAACTGTTGTAATGACTTTTCAACAGCGCTGGCATTTAAATCGCTAATCAAACATCGTTGTATTGCTTTACGTTTATCTGGCGGTAGTTGACAATAATTTAAGACTTCATCAACTAATAACTGCCCTTCTCTGTCTGGGTCACCTGCGTGTACAATTTGATCGGCGGATTTAATCAGATCCACCAGAATATTAAATTGCTTTTTGGTATTGTCTTTTGGCATTAATATCCATTGTTCGGGTACGATAGGTAAATCGTTAATCGCCCATTTTTTATAACGAGGATCATAGATTTCTGGAGTGGCTTGCTCTAATAGATGCCCAATACACCAGCTCACAACATCGCCATTACTTGCTTTAATAAAGCCATTGCCCTTTTGATGAGGTTTAGGTAAGACATCAGCAATAGCCCGAGCTAAGCTAGGTTTTTCGGCGATAAATAAGCGATAGGACTGATTAGATTGCATAAGAATGATTGTTCATTAAAAATTCCAAAAGGTATAAGCTATTATTCATTTTTCTAAAAATATGAATCTAATTACCACCACTTTTTATATTTAAGCCAAATGACTGAAACAATACAAATGACAACAAGCAATAATATTAATCCAGCAAAAGACCACCCTTCCCCACTAAAAGGAATACCGGCTAAATTGACCCCCAGTAAACTGGTTAAAAAAGTAATCGGCGTAAAAATAATAGTGAATAGTGACATTAAGTAAATTCGTTTATTGGTCGATTCAGCCAAGAAGCTATTGATCTGCTCCATGATTGAGGCTATTCGTAATAAACAGCTATCAATATCAGAGACATAATGGTTTTGTTGATAAGAAATATCGTGTAATCGCTGACGATCATTATCATCAATCCATGATATCCGTTCAGTTGAAATCTTCACAAAAATATCACGTTGTGGCGATAATAATCGACGTAAGACAATCAATTGTTTACGGACTCGACCTATTTCTTTATAAGAAAAGATACGTTGATTTAACACAGCATCTTCTAACTTAATAATTTTATTATGAACACTATCAAAAGACAGATTAACTTGATCACTAATTAAATCAGACATTTGAATCAACCAATCAGCCACATCAACCGGTCCAATGCCTTGTTCTAAATGATCTTTTAATTCCGCAATAGCCGCAATTTCTTGATGTCGGGTTGAAATGATCATGTTATCAGTAATAAAAAAACGAAAAGTAACAATAGGATCGGGAAGTTCATTAGGAATAAAGTTAACGCCTTTTAACACGACTAAAACCCCTGATTCAAAACGAATTTCTTTGGATATTTGGTTTGGTTTTACTAACTCGTTTTTAATCAAATCAGGCACAAGATTTGTGGTATTTATCCAGTTGACGGTTTCTTGTTTAGCGAAATCTAAATGAATCCAAAATGGTTGCGAAACTGAAGGAGTGCTCTGTTCATTAAGCGGTATTGCTCTGCCTTTACCATCTAGCTGACAGCAGAAAGCCGGTTGAGCCTCTAGAAGATGTGAAACAGAAATAGAATTTACACTATTTTGATTAGTCATTATCGATCCCATTTGTTGTTTTTGCAAATTATATACTGAATCTAGCTTAAAATGGAGTCACCAATTAGTGTTTATTTATTTTTCTTAAGGCATTAAATAGACTTGAGGGACACAAGAATTATCAGGGTGATGATAAATACCCAACTCAACCCCATACCAGCGATGGATATTATCCGATGTCAAAACGTCTTTAGGTGTACCTTGTTCAACAATTTTACCCTGATTAATTAATAAGATTTTATCAGCATATAATGCTGCTAAATTGAGATCATGCAAAACACAACATACCGCCAATTTCTGCTTATGAGCAAGTTGTTTTAATAATCTTAAGGTCTGTTGTTGGTGATATAAATCAAGCGCTGAGGTGGGTTCATCTAAAAAAAGTAATTTTTCAGTCGGTTTGGGTTGCCATAATTGAGCTAAAACTCTAGCTAACTGCACACGCTGCTGCTCCCCACCCGATAAGCTACGGTAATCACGCTCAGCCAACTTTAAACAATCCGTTTGCAACATTGTTTCTTGCATAGCTTGATTAAAATCAACTTTACCATAAGGTGAACGCCCCATAGCAACCACTTCTTTTACTTTAAATGGAAACGTTAACTGGCTTTGTTGCAACATCACCGTTCTGACTTGAGACAACTGTTTTTCTGACCATTGTGATAGTGGCCTATTAAATAAATAACATTCTCCAGAAGATGGCTTTTGATAACCAGTTAACAAGCGCAAGAGTGTTGATTTACCGGCACCGTTTGGCCCAATAATAATCATAATTTCACCGGCATTTATCGTTAAAGACACGTCATTAATTAAAGTGCGGCTTGCATAACTTAAAGTCAAATGTTCAGCAATTAACATAATCGATTCCATCTATTATTTATGTTTTAAAATTAGCCACAGAAAATAAGGACCACCAATTAAACTCGTAAAAAGCCCAACAGGAATTTCGGTAGGCGCAACTAATGTCCTTGCAAATGTATCAGCAAGCAATAATAAACAAGCTCCACCTAATGCTGATGCAGGTAATAGCCAACGATGATTGGCGCCCACTTTTAATCGAATCATATGGGGAACAACTAACCCAACAAAAGCGATTATGCCACTAACTGCGACCGATGTTCCTATTAACACCGCACAAAGCAATAATAAATAGCGTTTTATTCGCTGCACATTGATGCCTAAATAATGTGCATCTTCATCGCCAAGTTGAAGAATATTAAGATGATGAGCAAGCTTAAAAACAGCAAACAGAGCGGGAGCAATAAATGATACTGCAACAAGAACCAGATCCCACGAGCCTTTACCCAAATTGCCCATCGACCATAATGAGATTTGTCGTAATTGGACTTCATCGCCTATATAACTTAGACATCCCATTATTGCTCCGATAATGGCATTAATGGCAACACCCAATAAAACCATTTTAGCCAAGTTACATTGCGAGTTTAAGCTATAAATATAAATCAATAAGCAAATCAACAAGCTACCTACAAAAGCAGCCACCATTTTACCGTAAAGCATCATAATAGGAGGAAAGATTGCTGGAAACAAAATAGATAACCCAACCATTAACGCCGCCCCACTACTGATACCTAATAAGCCAGAATCGGCTAATGGGTTCCTAAACAAGCCTTGCATCACCGCGCCGGAACTCGCTAATGCCATACCAACAACAACTGCTAATATAATTCTTGGCATGCGAATATTGAGCCAAATATTCCACAATGGATCATCTAATGGCATGTTCATTAAATGCGTGATAGATAAGTTTAAAGCACCACAATTAGCAGAAAGCAGAATAAGCGCTAAAAGGAAACAGGTTAATCCCCATAACAATGAACGATGGCTATTGGAATAATGACGATTATTTTGCACCGACTAACCTCTTTTTTGTTGATTTTTCATGTCATTTAATCAATAAGTGACTTTTAAGCTAGGGTCAACCACACTATAAGCGCGATGATCAAACTGGTTAGCAGCAATTTTATCGATAATAATTTTTGCTAAATCAATACGATAAACAAAACCATGAACTTCTTGCTGATAATAACACTCGGCATGTTGTGTCATTTCACCATCACGCAGTCCACCTGGTCTTAAGATAACAAAGTTTAACGTACTAGTTTGCAACCAAAGTTCAGCTAATGACTTTTCTCGTACGGCATGACCAAAAGCTTGTTTAGCTTTAGTCGATAGCGTAGGCCATGAATCGCCACATCCAAGTGAAGTTACCAAAACCATCTGCTTAATACCAGTTTGCTCGGCGCAATCAATAATTACTCGTTGAGCCTTATAATTTCCTGTTTCTCCCCCTAAGGTTGTCACAATCGTAGCATCCAATCCAGCTACCTCGCATAAAGATTTCACAAGCAAAGCATTAGTTGCATCACCAACATAAGTTTCAATGCCTTGATTTGCTAATTGTTTAGCAAACTCATTATCACGAACCAAAACAATGCAACGCCAATTCGGATAATTTTGCTTTGCTAGCTGCAAAACTTGATAGCCCGTTCCAAGTTTAGGACTTACACCAAAAATCAATAATGTCTTCATAATATTAACATCTTAAAATTAATTGATTTTTTTAGCTAATGCTCTAAATTTTTCTAACTGATCTGCTTTTAGTTGATGTTTTTCATCACGACCAACAAAGATTTTGAACATCGCTTGCCCCATATGATTAAGAAATATCATTGATGCGGTAGACATCTTCATAAAGTTACGCTCAATAAAAGCAATGTGCTGACAATGTTCTGCTTTGATATGACCACTTAGGCCTTTTTGATGACGTAAATTAAAGTATTTTTGGCTATGCGAGCCTGAAGGCAATTCACCCGAAATTTCAGCAATCACATCACCGGTATGAATTAAAAATAACACCTCTCCCCAAGTTGTCACTTCATCCCAAATTGCATCAAAATGGCTACCATCAACAATTTTTGCACCGGGTAAAGCTTGAATCACTTGCGTCAATGTAACATGATGATCTTGAGCAATTTTTTCTAATAATTCTTCTGGATTGGTTTGCATATAAGCAGCTAAATTTGCTAAATGAGACTGTTTTTCTACCATAATAAGATCCTTTAGTTACGAAATGTTATGTGGGTGTTTTGCGTTTTTAATAACGGAATGAGGCATTGCTGATTGACCATTGTTCGATAGTCCTGCTTGCGCTCTTTTTTGCTGTAATTCAATATATTCTGGATTGTTGAGTTGTAACAGTAATTGCTGCAAAGCTTGTAGCATGTTGCTTGACCAAAAACGCCCCGATAAGGTTAAAAACATGCAATGATCTTTATTTTTTAAAAGTCCTACTTGATGCCATTGAGCAATTAGAGGCTCAAATAATTGAAAGTGTGGCGTTAATTTTGTTAAATCAACTCGCCCCTTTTCAATACCTGCTTGCAATTGATATAACCATTCACCTACCAATGGTTGGCCGGTTAACATCATTATTGGTTTCTTTCCTTGATCAAGCTGGGCATAATATTGGTTTAAATCACGATGGAGCATAAAGGATTGACCACCTAAACGCCCACCAGCACAAGATCCAAAAGCAAAAAAATTTGAACCTTGTTTAATTAAAAAATTATATAAATTTCGTTCACGGCTGGTTTTTGCCCAATGAGAATTGGTTAAATGAACCCAACCTTGCTTAGCAAGGAACTCGGCACCTTGATGGTAAAAATCACATTTATCTATTACTGATGGTATCTCAATGCGCTTATTTTCAACACTTTTAGCCAGTGGCGTGGTTGGCAATAAATTGAGCGAATAAAGATCAACGCCATCTAAAGGTAAATTATTGGCAATGTCTAAATCTCGTTGCCACGTTTGAGCGGTTTGATTAGGTAAACCAAACATTAAATCACATACCAACGCAACACTATCACGCAATGCAATACGCTCAAAACGGTTAATAATTTGCGCTTCGGTCGATTCACGACCTAATTTTTGCCTAATTGCAGTATTAAACGTTTGCACTCCGATCGAAAAGCGATTTGCCCCCGCGTCAATATAACTATCAACACGTTCATCATCAAAATCAGAGATGCGACCTTCGATTGTAATTTCACAATCGGGTGCTAAAGGTGCATGCTGTTTGAAATAACGAATAACGCGCGCTAATTGCCCTGCGGCTAAAGCAGAAGGCGTACCACCACCAAAATAAATGGCATGAATAGGCGCTGATTGCATCGCTTTATTGTGAATTTCGAGCGATATTTCTTTTAATAAATAATCGATATATGTTTCAGTATTAAATTTTCTTAATGGATTTTGATAAAAACCACAAAATTGGCAATGAATATCACAAAAAGGAATATGGATATAAATCAACCGTTTTTTACCTGTTAAAGCGGTATTTTGGATAATTTGCCACTGAGGTACAACATCTTGCGGCGATAAAGGTAAACTGGCTTGCAAAGGCATCACTGCCCAGCGATTTTTGAAAGGTAAAGTCGCATTTTCTGCATAAAAAGGACTAACATCTAATGATTTCATAACAACAATTCTTGAACAAATAATCTTCATAAATTAAATAATAATTATTATCATTTAGCAATATTTTTTATTTATTTTTTTATAACAATTTGATATTTTTATGTATATTTTTATTTGGATATCTGTAACAAAGTTTTTAGGCACAAATTTGGCGATGTTTTAATCTATAAAAAATAGTCCAATAAATTAAATTTACTACTAATTAAAATTCTCAAAACATCATGCAATCCTATTGAAATTTTTATCGTTGCAAAAATAAATATCGTTACCTTGTTGATAATGGTTATCATTTTCATTATAGTATTTCGATTAAAAAATAACTAATCAACAGGAAATAAACGATGAAGAAAAATTTTTTCGCAAAATTAGGACTATTTTTATTCATTTTCGGCTTTAACAGCTTTATTAATTTAAGCTTTGCGAATGAAAGAATTGTTATTGCTGGAGGCTCTTTAACTGAGATCGTTTTTGCCCTTGGGGCAGGCGATCAGGTTGTTGGTGTAGACAAAACAAGTAGTTATCCTAGTAAAGCCAAACAGCTTCCTCAAATTGGTTATTGGAAATTGTTAAATATTGAAGGAATCTTATCGCTTAAACCCTCGCTATTTATTACATTAAGTGATGCCGAGCCTGATAACATCATAAGCCAAGTCACTCAAGCAAAAGTTGATGTTTTATCGTTACAACGAGTACCGGGAACGACCGAATTACTTTATGCTAATATCGAGAAAATTGCCGATAAATTAAATAAACAACCACAAGGGCAACTGTTAATCAACAAAATAAAAACCAACCTAACAAAAATTCAAGAAAAAATCAGCAATCACCCTAATAAGCCAAAAGTCCTTTTTTTAATGAGCATGGGTGGAACGAATTCGGTCGCAGGTAAAAATACCACCGCCGATGCCCTCATCACTATCGCAGGAGGGGAAAATCTTGCCAAACATACAAGCTACAAAACCTATACAGCGGAATCCCTAATTGCCATGGATCCTGAAATTATTGTATTAAACAAACATTCAATTGAACAATTAGGTGGAATGGAAAAATTAAATACTATTGCAGGAATAACAGAAACATCGGCTTATAAAAATCACCGCATTATTGCCATTGACGATAGCTATCTTTTTGGTATTGGACCAAGAGTTGACGAAGTTGCCCAAATACTTTATCAACATTTTTATCCTCAATAATATTGGATAACTAATTTGTAACATAATAATTATATTTAATTTATAACAATTTTAAGCGAAGCAATTGAAGCGTATTATTTAATTTATTATGTTTGAAAGGAATAAAATGCTTAACTTTACTCATTTTAAAAAAACTAGCACATTGGCTTTAAGCTTGTCCTTTATCATGCCCGCAATCGCAGCAGAAAATAATGATAAAGAAAAGTACAATGACGTTATGACAGTCACTGCACACGAAGCAACAAAAAAAACCGGCACTAATACCGAAATTTCTGAACAAGAAATCAGACGCGATGGCGGAACCAATTTTGGCACACTTATGCGCTATCAACCGCTTATTTCAGCGCCGGGGAACATTTCAGGATCTGGCAGTGGTAAAAGTAGTTGGGATCGCGGTGGATTTACTGGCTATAACATTCGCGGTTTAGATGCCAACCGAGTTTCCATCGACATTGACGGCATGCCCTTACCCATCGCACAAGGACGCGTCAACTCAGTAGGTCGAGCTGGATTTGGTACTTACGGCATTGGGCGTGATTATATTGATACCTACATGTATAACAAAGTCGATATCCAATCAGGTGCAACATCCGTTAGTAATGCTAACAATGCATTAGGAGGATCGGTATCATTCCAAACCAAAACTGCAAGTTACTACCTATACCCTGGCAAAACAAGCTATTTTGGCTTCCAAAACAATTATGACAGTACCGATAGAAGTTACCATCAAGGATTAACCATAGCAGGTGGTGATGATTACCTTAATGGCATTCTTGTATTAAGTCGTCGTGATGGTCAGCAAGGTCGCAATCATGGTGATTCAATCAACAATTACCCAGAAAATTGGCATTCAAATTCAATATTGGCTGGATTCGGATGGCAAATGAATGATGAACATTTACTTAATACCACTGCTGATTACAACGGCAAAACCAAAAATTCACATTACGACACATGGGATAAATATGGTAAAAAAATCGAATCCTTTGATCACCAAAGAAGCAAAAATAACCGTTTTAATCTAGCCATCAAAGATCAATGGAAACCAACCAACATTAGCTGGATTGATAGCTTAACCACCCAACTCAATTATCAACAAACTCACGTTTACGATAATACAGACTTAAAACACACATCTAGAGGCAATTTCAACACACAAACACACTACAACACCAAGGCTTATAACTTTATTACAACCCTCTTAAAAAATTATGAAAATCAAAAAATCAGTGCGGGTTTAAATGCAAAATGGAGCAAAGATGAATCACCATTTTACACATCGGCAAAATCACAATATGGAAGAATCTTTCCGGATGGCGATTACACCAAGCCTCAAGCTGATAGCCGTAGTTATCAATTAGGTGGATTTGTTGAAGATCGTATTAGCTTTAACGTCAATAACAGCAATAACTTCTATTTGGTCCCAGGAGCAAGAGCAATATACCAAAACACCAAACCGCGTCATCTTGAAAACATGAGTGTAACAAACATAAACTCAAGTCAACTTGGCAAACAGTACAACGGCAATAGTGATTTTAAAATATTACCATCCATGTCATTAATGTATGACATCACCCCAAATATGACCACTTACTTACAATACAAACGTGGCGCACAAATGCCAAATCAAAACCAATTATATGGTTCATATTTAGCGCATAGCCAAATGTATGTACTCGTGGGTGATTCTAATCTAAAAACCGAAACCAGTGATAATTTTGAATTAGGACTAAAAGGACAACCAACGGCAGGCGTTACATTATCAACGGCAGCTTTTTATAATAAATACAAAAACTTCATTGCTTATTCTCGTTACAAAAAGAATTTTGTCGGAACAGGTAACCGTATCGTTTATCAATCGGAAAACCGAGATAAAGCCTACATTTACGGTGCCGAACTCAGCAGTGAATTTAATATAGGCACATGGTTTGAATCTATAAACGGTTTAAGCGCAAGACTTGCTATCGGCTACAACCAAGGTAAATCAAAATCTAGCTATCTAGGCGACAAATATATCGAAATGGACACCATATCACCATTAAAAAGCATCATTGGTCTAGCATGGGATGACCCTAACAAATACTATGGTTTCGCATTGACCACAACCTTCCAAAAAGGCAAAAAAACAGACGGCACAACGCGTGAAACCTACAACAATGACGGTAAGCCAATCAAAGATTCAACCGATGACTATTTTAGAATTGCAGGACATGGAATTGTTGATTTAACAGGTTATATTAATATCACTAAAAACGTAAAATTAAGCGGTGGTATTTATAATCTGACCGACCAAAAATACTGGGATTATCTAAGTAATAATAAACTATACAAAACATCAAATTATAAATATCTAGAAATGTTTACCGCACCGGGTAGAACATTCCAATTAGGTATGGATATTGATTTTTAATTGTAAATCAAAAATGATGTGTTGTTTTGGATCAACCCGTTTAGACGGGTTGTTTTTTTTTACGTTTTCTTTGGTAAAATCATGAAAAATTTTAATAAAATTATTAACCACTCTTTAGCAGTTAAATGGCTATTGCCTAGAGTAAGTTATTGTTGATTTTGCGGACTTGTTGGTCATCAGCGTCCTACCGTAGTTATGTAAGTAATTGATTTGTTTAAAAACAGCAAAATAAAAACTTCAATAAAATCAATAACTTTCCTGGCTGATTTTTGGATAATTATTGCGTTTCTTTTGATAAAAAGTAACTCATAAAAACCACTCAAGGTTATGTTGCCTATCTTATTCCGTCGTCATAATGTGCCAATAACCGAGCGAGATCAGCACGTCAAACAAGAATGATAGCGATGCTATGCTTCAATCGGAAACACAAATTTGTCTGAAACAAATTTGAATATAGGTGGCTTCAAAGAGATAAGTAGCGTAGTAACCGCAGACCATGTTCTGTAACTTAAAGCGAGGGGGGAGGTAAGGAATTCGCTTTAATTGTTTAAACTCGGACGTGGACACTATAACTATTTTTTTCACTAAAGGTCAAAACATCCTAAACCTTACCACACTAGAATAGACTGTAGCTTTCAATCGCAACAGCGCGGACAGCGCTGTTCTTTGACAAATTATCCTCTATTTACATCATTTCCCTCCCTTAGCCAAAGGACTAAAAGCTAAGGTGAGGTGCAAACAGCATAGAGGTCACTGGACGCTATGTAGCTGTAAACAACACCGCCGCCAGAACTGACAGCAAACGGAGTGCTACCAGCTACGTCGCTTGCCCAATAGTAGTTATAGACGAAACCCACATCAGCATAATAGTTCATATAGCCCCACTCAGTGAAAAAACCTGCACCTATATGACGCATGTAATTATTATCAGATGACCTAGGCGTGGCGCCATCTATGCCTCCAGAGCATGGGAAATAATGATGCACACCACATTTCGCGTTAGTCAAATCCTTTACCTTAGCAAGACGATAACCCAAACGGCTACACCAAGATATTTGATTAGACTGGGTATCGTGTTTACCACCGCGATTGACGAACCACTGCCTCAACACAAATCCATACCTCACCTCATTACCACGACTATCCCTTCCCACCAACTCAAAAGTCTGCGGCAAAGAGGGTACAGTTAGTGGACTAGGATTTGCTGAACTTATCTGATTACTATCCGCTCTAGGACCATTTAACATTACCCGTGTTACATAATGGGATTTATCACTAATCCAAATATCAGCCGGTCTGCTATTTCTCTCCGGATCTATGAATGAACCAGAATGAGGCCTTGTCCAACTCACCGTTGCCCTTATACTACCATTCGTAACAACAGACCACATCAACTCACTTCCATCCACTCCACCTATATCTAAATCAAAATACAAACCATCTAAACCCGTTGTCGGAAAATTAAGATCGTAAGATGACAAACTTGTTGACTGAACTAAAAAACCCCTATTTTGATCCCAAATGCTGGCTGGACCAGCAAGGCTAGGATTATCTCTAAAATCAAGATTACCACCGCCATATATCAAATTCACCCTTACGTAACAGATTTTTGGCAATTCATTTGGATTGATATAATACGACACCGTACTACCACTGAAAATACTGCTATTCGGCACGCCATACTGTGTAGCTAAGCTGCCTCCAGTACTACTTAATGTTACCTTATAAGGCGCATCACATATATCTAATGTATCGCTACGACTTACTGTATGGCCATTCTTGTCAGTGAAACTTACCGATATACTCCCCGTCGCTGTTATGCCATTTGCCCCCTGTCCATCTCCATCATCATCTCCCCAATAATGATATCTATTCACTAAATCATTTAAATTCAATAAATTAGTTGATGATGGTACCGACATGCTTATATCACCCAAAGTTCTTCCGTTAATTAACTTTATCGGATTTGTTGTGTCTGATGTATTAGTTGACGGCGTGATGGTTCTACCATCAGGCAATGTAATAGCCAATAAACTATCCACTGAATTCGCCCTAGTTCGACCACCATCAAACGTTAAATAAGGTGCATTCCCCTCAATAACCTTTGTGGTTTGCGCCGATAATGCCTGAGAACTTTGCGAATACAGCAATAGCAACAACGGTACAGAAACCAACCATGACTTGAATAATTTAGACAAATTAGCTAGGAAAAGTAAGTTCCTCGACCTCAGCGATGAAGTCAGGTTCGATAACTTTGGTGATAAAAATAAGAATTGAGTCTGATTTCGACTACGGTGATATTGAAAAAGATTTAGGGCGTAGATTTGGCATGCCAGATGCCAGATGCCAGATGCCGATTATGATAGCGCATTTCGATTATCCTGTCAATTAACTTTTTGTTTTATTTTATTTTTTTAAAATTAACCACTCAACTAATGAGCATTCCCTTGCTATAAGGGAGCCTAAATTATAGCCGATTGAAAAATAATGTGCTAATTTTTTTGTTAAATGGATAAGTTTAAGCTTGTGTTGACGTATTTTGGGGTATGGTTTTGGTGGTATTTTTGACTAAAAACCACCAAAAAAAAACTAAATAAAATCAATATCTTTTCTGACAGATTTTTAATTGGTTATTGCTAATAACGATGTATGTGCAATTATTTTTTTATAGTTTTATCCAAAAAACGATTGAATATACATAACTAAAGACAATAAACATAATAGAAAAAATACCTAAACCATAAGAAAACTTATTCTTACTTGATTTTACAAGTATAATTCCTACAATCAATAAGGAAAGATAAAAATACCAGAAATGCATTGGTGCATAAACAAAGATAACTCTAAGCAAAAAATAAAATATGTTAACTAAGTCCCATTCGTACATTTAATTTATCATCCATTAATATTTTTTATTCATTATATATTCTCTTTTCATTATTACTATCAGCAACTATTTTTAGTTTGTGCTATATATTCATAATGCAAAAAAATATCGTGCTGTTTTTTTTTCTATAAAAGATTGGAAACGATTATTTTTCTGGTAACGGCATAACCGCTGTTTCTTTATATTCTTTTGTCTTTTTATCCCACTCTTGTAATTTGAATATACAAAAGAATTTCTTTTTATCCTCTGTTGGCTTAGCGCCGATAGATAGCAAGTAATCGGTATCTTTTTTCGGTATAAATACTATTTTTTTGTTATTCCATTTACATGTAACCAATTCAGTGTAACCACGATGGAACCATCCCGGTTCTTGTTTTTTATATCTATAAACAGCCACATTAAAAATAAACGGCTTATCTGGCACTATATTGAGCTGATTTATTGGTTTTGCATTTTCATCCGAAACCTGTACGCCATGAATGTCGGTAACAATGGGCGCATAAGTTTCATCACCAAATCGATAAGCCATGAAATATCCTAATTTGCTTGTATTTGTTAGGTCAAATACACTTAATCTGCTTGCAGTAAAATCATCTGAGCCCACTTGTACTACAGTAATCCTAGCCTTAGGTTGTTTACCTTTTGGCTCAACATCTGAATAAAAACGAGCTTTTGCTAAATATTCTTCTTGCTTTTTTTTTGCGCTATCAGCTTGTTTTGTTGAAGTATCTTGTGCACACGATGTGATTAATAGCGAACAGATAATAAAAGTGGATAATTTTAATAATTTATACATTATTTTCCCTCGTTATTTTTATAGTGAAATCAAAGGATAATATATATTTCAATTTAAAGAAAGAATTTTAGTTTTTATTAAGTTGATTTGATTAATGTTAATTTTATCCTCAACAAAACTCTAATTTGTGAACTATGGCTTAGAATTGCCTTAAGGTAATATCTTTGATAACTCATGACCTTAAAACTAAATATTTATCAACCATTTTGTTAACGCTAAAAGCCTTAATTTGGGTCTGATGATTTTGACAAATTGTTTCTAACTTTTTAATTATTTTTGTAAGTTAAACGCAATCTGAAATAAATCACATTATTGGTCACTGTTCCAATAAAAATAGAATGTTTATTTAACTTACAAAAATATTAAATATATTATAGACAAACCCTCTTAAAGGGTTTGTCTATAACTGTTATTTCATTCTGGTGCAATTTGCCTCTTCTTTAATTTTATTATTCGATGAACTATATTCGATATCTTTAGTTATTGTTTCTCGCTCATAAGTCAAAATAAATTTATCATTGCTTTCTTTTTGTAATGATCGTGTCTTTTTGCTAAAAAAGTAATCCGTTTCTTCTTGTTTTGTTTTATTATCATAAGTTTCTACAAGGCTTTCTTTGTCCCAATGTCCTGTTTTTAGATTTTTAGAATATAAAGAATTATTCTCATATTTAAATGACATTAACACATATTCATCATTATATTTTTTTTTAAATTCCTCAAAACCATTGCCATTCCAATCAGAGTTATAGAATGTCACTTTACAACTCCATTCGCCTACAAACATTTCATCCGATACTCGTTTTTCACCACAACCAGATAAAATTATTCCCAAAAAAGCAACTAAAAATATTTTTTTCATACCATCTCCTTAATTAAATCTAGATAATAGTATGAAACTTATCAATTAATAGCAATGAAAAATCCTCATCAAGTAATCATACAGATATTTTTTTAAAATCATTCAACGAAATAAATTAAACATAATAGCGGCTTTATCTTTTCTAATAATTGCTATACATCTTACGACCCACCCTCCAAAATTTCACATCAAAAAGCAATCAACATAAAATAATGCAAAATAAATTTACTTTCGTTTTATATGTGTATGATGCCCGAAGATTTTGAAATTGAGCTATCAGGCGAGTGCTACATTATCAACAGCGACGACGAGCACAATTATGTATTCTATCAAACGCAGAAAACACTATACGATATCGCTGATTTTGTGATGCTACATGATGCTGTTGAATATTGTAAGTTGAAGATTGATAGTGTGTTTGTTAATATTCCAATCATCTAATTGAATCGAGTGGCGCTATGAAATATATACATATAATTAAATTTTTAATGACTCATGATTTGACTTTTCTTAAAGAGTGTTGGCGCGTTGAATTTTTAAAAAAATCAAAATTTAGCTGGAAACATTTATTAAAAAAATTAATAGAAAAAGAAAACACATATATTGCGTGGTGGCGATTAGCTAGTGAAATGGCAAAATATGGAAATAAAAAGCAAAGAAAGCTAGCGTACAAAATAAATAAATATTTAATAGTGCGATACGCTGTAGAAATAGGATTAGAAAATACTTTTATTGATGTAGGATTCTCTATTACGCATTATTCATCAATAGTTTTTTATGACAACATAAGAGCAGGTAAAAACCTAAGCATACGACAAAATACAACTATAGGCAGTAAAGATGAGGGGGCGTGCTTTATTTTGGGGGATAATGTTACTATTGGCGCTAATGTCTGTATATTAGGTGGAAAAATAAAAATAGGAAATAATGTCGTGATTGGTGCAATGTCATTTGTAAATAAAGATATTCCAGATAACTGCACTGTTTATACGCAAAAAACAAATACAATTATCCAGAATAATTGATTATTACGGTGGTTTTTCTGGCTACTTGATTTCAGGTTCTGCATCTAAATCAATGCGATCTAATAATGCCCTATTTTTTCATTCTTTTAACTAATCTTTTCGTCTGATACTCGTAGCTCAAAATCCATTATTTACTGAATTACCTTATTCAAGGTTCTTATCACATACTGATGGAACCTTATATCAATTCTCATCATATAAGCATAAATTAGCTATTTACAAGCATAGGTATCTCAACAATTGCTACCATTTTGATCGCTAATTTTTTTGCCTAAAACATGTTGTTGTCCAAACATCTAGCTCGCTAGGTTTTTTTGTTTGAATATATCTAGAACTATAAGTGTGTACATATTTAAATTCATCATCTGAAACATATTGATATTCCCATATATATTCATACTCAATGTTTTTATCTAGATTATGATGCTCTTTTCTATAGCGTTTAAATGAAAATTTTTCCGGTACTAAATTATAAGATTGTTTCGTCATTGAGTTGTCTTCATGTTTTTCATATCTTACGGGGATGTCATTTATCTCATAATTTCTTTCGTCATTGGCATTTTTTCCTATATTGTATACCCCTTGGTTATGACATATCCATTTCCCAATTAGCATATCTTCTGTAACTTCAGGCGAACATCCAGACAAAGCAAATGCCATTAGTAAAAATGCAACTATCCTTTTTAACATTATTATTCCTTTTTTATTATTATAAAGTTAAATTATAACAAATCATTCTAGATAGCTCATTTATTATTTGTTTTTAGTATACTTCTCAATAACATTTAGCAAATACTCTTTATATCAGATGCTGTCGTCGAACATTGATATTTTTATTGTATTTAGATGGTCATTAACCATTCCCAATATTGTCTTCTAATTCAGTTAAGTAATAAGAAAACTCAATTTGCAGCCATGTCTCCTATCCTCTAATATTCTGTTTATCAATTATCTTTAATTTTTGGCAAAATACACGGCTACTTTTAAATGTATCTGATATCTTTTCATAATAATGAATTTGAATTCTATTCAGAATAAAAATTAAAGCACAGTTAATCTGTAAAATCCAACTTAAGCAGTTAAATTTTATAAAACATTAGAAATTGGTTTAACTTATTGATTTTAATGGCGTCCCCTACAGGATTCGAACCTGTGACCTACGGCTTAGAAGGCCGTTGCTCTATCCAGCTGAGCTAAGGAGACTGGGATTGGATTTGTTGGTTAGACGCTGTGTATTATATAAAGCTATTTCTATCCGTCAATGATTTTTAATGGTTTATTGCGTTGGATTGTCAAAATATCACCAATCTAGGTGTTTATTTTTTGTTTTGGTCATGAATATAGACGACCTATAAGCAATTTGATTTGATGACTATTTGATATATAGCGCTTTATTTGTTAATCGTTTTTGATTTTAGTTATTTTCCTCTATTTTTTCAGGTTGCTTTATTTTTTTGTTGGCTATTTGGCATAGTTCTTCGCATTTGCTTTTTTTCATCACTTCAATAATGTGTGATAACTGTGCTTCAAATGCCGGTTGTTGGGTTATTAGCGTTTCAGCCTTTTCGATAATCTGTAGCTTTTGTTGTTCAGTTATCACATTTGCATAATTTTCAGCCGATTGTTCTAGAGTGGTGATAATATTAAGTTTGGATTGTTCAGTTAGACAGTCCGGTAGTTCCATCCACTTAAATCCACCATAATAGTATTTTAACATTTCTGCTTGTATCATTTTTGTACTATATTTTATAACTCCACCCTTCTCCGCTTCTGGAAGTTCTTTATAAAACTGGTTAACCTGCTGTGATATTGCCGCAAAATATTTTATATTAAAATTACTTAATAGAATGATTTCAGCTTGGAATTTTTTTAGGTTATTGGTTAGGTCTTGGCTCGTTAATTGGTTTGATTTATTTGGCGAAAAGATTAAATACATTTCTACTATATAATTAATATAGTTGGTGATTTGCAATTGTTCGTCTAATTTATCGTTTGAAAAATTTCCAATAAGTTTGGGATCGGTGAATTTGCTAAGGATTGCTTTACCTTTTGCTGTATCTAATCTAGGTAATGTTTTTTGAGATTCAATTTGTTTAATTAATAGATAAAACTGCGTGTTGTCAGAGTGATAATTAAAGTCTATCGCATGCGCAAAGCAACTGATTAATATTAATATGGCACTTATCATTAACTTCATATTTTGTATTCCTTACATTGTCATGATTAATATTTGCTTATTTAGCCTTGGCAATTTGCGCTTTTAGCATGGCTAGGCGACTTTGTCCTTGTTGCATTTTTTTTTCAGGAGATAGTTCGTTGCGTTGTTCTTGCCATGCCAAGTCATCTTGTGGCAGTTCTAATAAGAATCGACTTGGTTCGACTTGTATTGTCTCTCCAAATTGTTTACGTTGTCGGCTAAATGAAAATGTGAGCTCTTGTTGAGCTCGAGTAATGCCTACATAGGCTAGGCGACGCTCTTCTTCAATGTTGTCTTCATCAATACTGTTTTGGTGGGGTAATAAGCCTTCGGACATGCCCACCAAATACACATAAGGAAACTCTAGCCCTTTCGAAGCATGCAGTGTCATAAGCTGAACTTGATCGAGCTCTTCTTCGGTTTCATTGCGTTCTAGCATGTCTCGTAAGGTGAATCTGGCAACAGCTTGTTCAAGTGTCATAGCTTCGTCAATATCATCGCCTTTTAACATATCATTTAACCAGCTAACTAGCTGTTCAACATTGCGCATACGCATTTGGCCTGATGCTGGGGATGTGGATGTTTCATAAATCCAGCTTTCATAATTGATACCATGCAGTAGTTCATAAATCGCGTCCATCGGTTCATGATGTGATTTTTGAATAAGCGTATCAAACCAATGGATAAATACCTGTAGCGATTCCATGCGTTTGCCAGATAGTAGTTGAGTTAACCCCATATCATGACTTGCCTGATATAGGCTAATACCTCGGTGATTTGCCCACTCCCCTAATTTTTGAATGGTTGCTGGGCCAATTTCTCGTTTTGGTGTGTTAATAATGCGAATAAACGCATTATCATCATCAGGGTTAGTTAATAACCGTAAATAAGCCATTAAGTCTTTGATTTCAACACGTGCAAAAAACGAGGTTCCGCCCGATATTCGATACGGTATTCGGTATTGCATTAGCATTTTTTCAATAAGACGCGCTTGATGATTACCACGATACAATATGGCATATTTTCCGTATTGGCTATTATTCGTAAAACGATGACCAATAAGATCATTAATAACTTTTTCGGCCTCGTGTTCTTCACTATCGGCTGAGATGATTCTAATAACTTCACCATAGCCAAGCTCTGAAAAGAGTTTTTTTTCAAATATATGTGGATTATTTTCGATTAAGATGTTGGCAACTTTTAAAATACGACCCGATGATCGGTAATTTTGTTCGAGTTTGATTACTTCTAAATTTGGGAAGTCCTGTTTAAGAAAAACTAAGTTTTGTGGACGTGCACCTCGCCAAGAGTAGATTGATTGATCATCATCGCCCACCACAGTGAATTTAGCCCGGTTGCCAACAAGTAATTTGATAAATTCGTATTGGCTAGTGTTAGTGTCTTGATATTCGTCAACTAGCAAGTAACGAACTTTGTTTTGCCACTTTTCGCGGACTTGTTCGTTGTTTTTTAATAATAGCGTAGGTAGTAAGATCAGATCATCAAAATCTAAAATACTACACGATTTTAGTTGTTTTTCGTAAAGTTGATAGCAGTGTGCAAAGAGCTTTTCTTTGTTAGTTTGCGCCCTTGCCATGGCAGTGGTTGAGTCGATAATGTCGTTTTTCCAATTTGATATAGTGGCACGTAGTTGGTTGATAAGGTCTTTGTCATTATCTAACCATTGTTGTGTGAGCTCTTTTAATAGTGCAGTTTGGTCATGATCGTCAAATAATGAAAAGTTCGACTTAATACCAAGGTGTTTATATTCTTTGCGGATAATATCTAACCCTAAAGTATGGAATGTCGATATTTTTAGCCCTCTAGCTTCTTGTTTGCTGAGCGATTGAGCAATACGTTCCTTCATTTCACGTGCGGCTTTGTTGGTAAAAGTGACGGCAATAATGTGGCGTGGTAAATACTCTTTAACACGAATTAGGTAAGCAATTTTGTTGATGATAACCCGAGTCTTTCCTGAACCTGCGCCAGCTAATACAAGACAAGGGCCTGAAACATATTCGACAGCTTTTTGTTGACTTGAATTTAAACGCACTGAATAAAAACCATTATGAAAAATGTGGATTAGTATATAACGATATACTAGTTGCGTCCAATTATCATCAATATTTATCGATCATAACCGCTAGTTTTTGTCATCTACTTGATGAATGTTAAAGCCTGTTCAACAACGTCAACACCCGCACCTTTTTTGTGGGAATTTTCGCTCAAATAACGTCTCCATTGCCTTGCACCTTTGCGTCCATTAAATAACCCTAAGGTGTGGCGCATGATATGATTTAGCTGTACACCTTGTGTCAATTGCTGTTCAATATAAGGATAAAGTGCCCGAATTGCTGATTTAGGTTCGATTGTTGGAGAGTTTAATCCAAAAATTTGTGCATCTATTTGAGTCAGTAATAGTGGGTTTTGATAAGCTTCTCGCCCAACCATTACACCATCAACATACTGTAGATGGTACTTTATTTCGTCAATGGTTTTAATACCACCGTTAATCGCGATAGTTAAGTCGGGATAATCTTGTTTAAGTTGGTAAACACGCTCATAATCGAGCGGAGGGACTTCTCGGTTTTCCTTTGGGCTTAACCCTGATAACCATGCTTTACGTGCATGCACAATGAATGTATTAGTATAGGGCATGACTTTTTCAATAAATTGACATAAAAATGCATAGCTATCGAAATTATCAATGCCAATTCGGGTTTTTACTGTGACGGGAATATCAACCTGATCTTGCATTTGTGCAACACAGTCTGCAACTAAATCGGCTTTTCCCATTAAACAAGCACCAAACATGCCATTTTGTACACGATCGGATGGGCAACCTACATTTAAATTTATTTCGTCATAACCACGTTCTTGTGCTAATTTTGAACATTGTGCTAATGCTTTAGGATCGCTACCACCTAGTTGTAAGCTGACTGGATGCTCTTCATTATTGAAAGCTAAATAATCCCCTTTTCCAAATAAAATCGCGCCAGTGGTCACCATTTCGGTATAGAGTAATGTTTGTTTAGTTAAAATTCTATGAAAATAGCGGCAATGCTTATCGGTCCAATCAAGCATAGGGGCAATGGAAAAACGATTTAGACTTGAACTATTATGCAAAAAAACCTCGACATCAATTAAAAATTTGTTATTTTACTCGACGTTTTCAAATAAAACCACAATATAAACAATAAGAATGGATACAAACCAAACAAGTATCTCAATATACGGCTATTTTAAATATTTTTAATTACATCTGTCGCTTCAATACTACTTTTTATAATACCATGCCAATTATTATTACTTTATACGGTAGTTATTACTAATAATCGTTACAACTTATTACCTTTTATATGTATAAAATTAAAATAGGTAAACAAAAATCAAAAACCTCGTTAAATAACGAGGTTTTTGATTAAGAGTCTGAGTCAGGATTATCATCATCAGATTTTTTATCAATCGGGTCTGATATACCTTGTTTATTCATTTCTTCTAATGATTTGGAACCGTCTAGTTCTGATGCTTTAATATCTTTTACTAGGCCCATTTCATCAAAATAAACAGCATAACTTCTTTGGCTAACGTCACCATGCTGAGGTTGTTGGCGAAAAACATAATACCAAACATTATCACCAAAAACAGAAGTTAACATTGGTGACCCCATAATAAACACAACTTGTTCTTTACTTTGACCTACTTTTAATAGATCAAGAGCATCTTGTGTCACATAATTACCTTGGTTGATATCCGGTCTATATATCCAATGCTCAACAACCGAACAACCAGTTAGTAAAACACTCGTTACAATTGCAAAGGCGGTAAATTTACGAAACAGCATCTAACTTTATCCATTAAAAAAATAATAGGCTATATTATCGCTGATATTTTGCCTGAGTGCTAGCCAAATTGATAAATTCTTTAGCAATTAGCTAATAATCAAATTACCATCAAGTAATGATACGAATTATCACTTGACTTTTACCCTTGTATCCACCAACTTAATACAGTCATGATAGACGCTTTTTTTAAACAATTAAGGTACAAAATGAAACTAGAAACAATAGATCAAAAAGCAAGTTATGCCATTGGATTACAAATTGGGCAACAATTGAAAGAATCAGGCTTAAATAATTTAGAACTCAATGCATTAAAACAAGCAATGGAAGATGTTTTAGCCGGTAATCCGCCTGCACTACCCTTGCAAGAATTACATGATGCACTACGTCATGTACACGAACAAGCAACAAAAGAAAAAGCCAAACAAGCAGAAAAAATTGCTCAAGCAGGTAAAGATTTTCTTGCCAAAAACCTTGATAAAGATGGCATTAAATCGACTGAATCTGGTTTACAGTATGAAATCATCAAACAAGGTGATGGCGCTTTACCTAAAGCAACAGATCGCGTTCAAGTCCATTATACGGGTCAATTAATTGATGGCACAGTATTTGATAGCTCAGTAGAGCGTGGACAACCGGCTGAGTTTCCTGTCAATGGCGTAATTCAAGGCTGGGTTGAAGCGCTCCAACTGATGCCTGCAGGTTCAAAATGGCGTTTATATATTCCTCAAGAGTTAGCCTATGGTGCTCAAGGTGCTGGTGCATCAATTCCACCATACAGTGCATTAATATTTGATGTTGAATTAATAAAGGTTTTATAAGTAATAATGGACGCTACTTGGCGTCCATTTGTTTTAAACTATTATTGTTTAGGAAGAAGATAGGAGCTAAATGCCGCCAGTAACAATAAAATACTTGCCGTACCAAACGCAACTAAATGAGTGTGTAAATGATCGTAAGCCCATCCTCCTAACCATGAACCAATCATCGCACCAATTTGATGCCCAAAATAGGTTAATCCAGAAAGTAATCCTACGATTTTTACACCATAAATATCTGCTGTAATGGCCCCAGACATTGACAGAGCGCCAGCCCAAACCAAACCACCCACTGCTGCAATAGTAAAAAGCTGCCATTTAGTTGATG
This sequence comes from Gilliamella bombicola, assembly GCF_900094945.1. GTDB lineage: Bacteria > Pseudomonadota > Gammaproteobacteria > Enterobacterales > Orbaceae > Gilliamella > Gilliamella bombicola. The sequence continues at coordinate 47,635 of NZ_FMAQ01000010.1, read as the reverse complement.
CTAAAACAAGAGCAATAAAACCTAAGCCTCGTATTAAATAAACCATCATCAAAATGTTTTTTCGTTGTACTATATCAGATAGATAACCCAAAACTAAGGTACTAAAAATAGCGACTAAACCAATCAAACCAATACCATTAGAACTGGTGATAGGATCAAATCCATGATCGATAAGCATTGGGACACCGTGTGTTCCTAATAAATTCATACTAAAGCCACAGGTAAAAAGCCCAAAACTCAGTTGCCAAAATGGACGTGTTTTTAACACATCTATAAGTTTGATACTAGGCTCTATTTTTTGATTGATAACAGGCTCTATACTAGAATTTTCGATCTCAGATTGATTATCTTTCATAATAAACAAAGCAATAGGCAAGGCGATAATCATAAAAATCACAGCAAACGAAATTAGCGTTGTTTGCCATCCATAAATAGGAATGAAGAATGCAAAAACAGGTAACATCACAGCAATACCTGCCATACTTCCTGTTGATAAAATAAATAAGGCCAATCCTCTGCGTTTAATAAACCAACGCGCTACAATAGGCGTAAAGCTAACTGACCCCACAAAAGAAGTACCAAAAGATAATGCAATACCGAAAGATAGTAAAAAGCTCCAATAATCAGTTGAGTTAGCTGACCAAACTGTCGAGAGAATAATAATGATCGTGCCTAATATTAGGACAAAACGAGTGCTATATTTGCCCACTAAATATCCGGCTATTGGCATTGCGATACCTGAAAAAAGCATGCCTATAGCAATAATGCCAGAAAGGACGCTACGACTAAACCCAAGATCATTTGCAATGGGGAGGAAAAAAACACCCATACTCATTCTCAACCCACTAGAAAGCAAAGTGAGAAAAGATGCTGCAATAACGATATTCCAACCAAAATACCACGGAGATCGCATAATAACTCCTGTTTATTTTTTATAGAAAACGGATCAAAAATTGTAGCATTTAAGTTTAGCTGATGTGTATAAGTTATTTATTTTCCGCTATAATATTTATTTATCTACATTCACAAAAAGTTAAGGAAAGTTATATGTCAACAAACATGATTCGTATTGCGATAACTGGCGCTGGTGGCAAAATGGGACGGCAACTTATCCAAGCTGTTTCGCAAATCGAAGGGGTTACCTTAGGTGCAGCATTTGAACGAGCAGGTTCATCATTAATTGGTAGTGATGCTGGTGAACTTGCAGGGATCGGTATGTGTGGCATTAAAGTCACCGATAATCTAGCACAAGCTAAAGACCTATTTGACGTACTGATCGATTTTACCCGACCTGAAGGCACCCTTGAACACTTAGCTTTTTGTGTTGAAAATAAAAAAATGATAATCATTGGCACAACTGGTTTTGATGATGCAGGTAAACAAGCTATTGCTGATGCAGCTAAAAACATTGCCATTGTATTTGCCGCAAACTTCAGTGTCGGTGTTAACTTAGTGCTGAAATTATTGGAAAAAGCCACCAAAATTATGGGCAGTTATACTGATATCGAAATTATTGAAGCGCATCATCGTCACAAGGTTGATGCGCCGTCTGGTACAGCATTAGCCATGGGTGAAGCAATAGCAGATGCACTTGATTGCAACTTAAAAGAGCGTGCAGTTTACTGTCGCGAAGGTCACACAGGGGAAAGACCACAAGGCGCTATCGGCTTTGCAACTATCCGAGCTGGGGATATAGTAGGAGAACATACCGCTATTTTTGCCGATATTGGTGAACGTGTTGAAATTAGTCATAAAGCATCCAGCCGTATGACATTCGCTAATGGTGCTGTACGAGCTTCACTCTGGCTTGCCAAACAACCTGTTGGTTTATACGACATGCGTGATGTCCTAAATCTCAATAATTTGTAATTTGAAAATGTCAGATGAAATTTGGATGCGCCGTGCATTAATGCTTGCTAATCGTGCCGAATCGATAGGAGAGATCCCGGTCGGTGCGGTGATTGTTGATGAAAATAATCAAATTATTGGTGAAGGCTTTAATCAACCCATTAGTAAGCATAATCCCACTGCTCACGCCGAAATACTAGCTATTGAACAAGCGGGTAAATTTTTGAATAACTATCGCATAATTAATACAACCTTATATGTCACTCTTGAACCTTGTATTATGTGTGCTGGTGCCATTATTCATAGCCGTATTAAACGTGTAGTATATGGTGCACGTGATTACAAAACTGGCGCAGCAGGTTCTTTTATCGATATTCTTGCTCAGCAAGGCATCAACCATTATGCAGAAGTGACAGGCGGAGTACTAGCTAACGAATGTAGTACTATTTTGAGTGATTTTTTTAAAAAACGGCGCTTACAAAAAAAAGTGACTAAAAATTGTTGTCAAAAAGTTTCAGGTAACTAGGTGTTTGAGTATAAAATACGAAAATCTATTCCCATGTTAGTTTAATAAAAAATGGGTTCGCTTATTCTTTTTACCAAGGAAAATTGCTAGAATCTCATTTAATTTTTTAAAAATTTAATTTGAGCATTATTAATGAAAAAACACACATTAGAAATGATGATATCTACTGATGATATCCAAAAGCGCGTGATTGAACTAGGTCAACAAATTAGTCAAGATTATCAACATAGCCAAAATGAACTTATTTTAGTTGGTCTTTTACGTGGCTCTTTCATTTTTATGGCCGATTTGAGCAGAGCAATTACCGTTGGACACGAGGTTGATTTTATGACAGCGTCAAGCTATGGTAATGCTGTTATTAGTAACCGTGATGTTAAAATATTAAAAGATTTAGACGAAGATATCCGTGATAAAGATGTATTGATTATCGAAGATATTATAGATACGGGTAATACACTTAGCAAAGTTATGGCTATTTTAAAATTACGCCATCCTCGTAGTATTGAAATTTGTACACTACTAGATAAGCCTTCACGGCGCGAAGTGAACGTTCCAGTGAAATATATCGGATTTTCGATTCCTGACGAATTTGTCGTGGGTTATGGTATTGACTATGCTCAACACTACCGTCACTTACCTTATATTGGTCATGTCACTTTACTTGAATCTTAATATTATACGAGGTGTATGTGTCGCGATTTTCCTGTTCATTAGGTCTACTGTTAGTGATGACAGTAACATCAAGTTACGCTGACATGAAATTATCCATTAAAGGATTATCAGGAGAATTAGCTGACAATGTCAATACACGTGTTTCATTAATTTCCCCCAATAAAGTGGTTGATACGCCCGCTTTTAAGCGGTATTTTGAAAGTGAGGTACAAAAAGCACTACGCGCATTAGGTTACTATTCGCCAACTTTTGAATATAATGCACAAGATCCCAAAGTCCTTGTCGTTAACATATCACCAGGGGATCCCGTATTAGTTGAGCAGCTCAATGTCAATATTACAGGGGATGGACAAAAAGATCCCGATTTTGAATATTTGCTAAAAAATAATTTACCCAAAATTGGCGATGTGTTAAATCATGGCATTTATGAGTCATTTAAGAAAAGCCTGCAAAATTTATCACTAAGAAAAGGTTACTTTGATGCCGATATGCCTAAACATCAATTAGCTGTTTCGACAGATGAAAATAAAGCCTTTTGGAATATTGATTACACTACAGGTAAACGTTATCGATTAGGTAAAGTCACTTTTCATAACGCCCAAATCCGCGACGATTATTTAGCAAATATTGTGCCATTTAAAGATGGTGAGGAATATACAGCCGAACAATTGTCATTATTAAATAGACGCCTTACCTCAACAAACTGGTTTAATTCAGTGGTTGTTGTACCTGACTTTCCACATTTAACAAAAGACAAAGTTTTACCTATTGATGTTGAAACCTCGCCTCGCAAAAAAAATAATATGGACTTAGGTTTAGGCTTTTCAACAGATAACGGTGTACATGGGAAAATTGGTTGGAACAAACCTTGGATTAATAGCCGAGGACAAAGTTTTCAAAGTAACTTATCGCTATCTTCACCAGAACAACTGGTCACTATGAGTTACAAAATTCCATTAAAAAAATCGCCTCTTGAGCAGTATTATACCATTCAAAGTGGTTATAAAAAAATAGATAATAACGACACCTACTCACGTTCTTATACGTTTGGAGCATTGCGCAACTGGGATAACTTTTATGGATGGCAAACGGCACTAGGTTTTAATCTGTTACGTGATGATTTTACTCAAGGTGATGCAAGTTTCAAAACATTTTTGTATTATCCATCACTTAGCTTATCAAGAATCCGCTCTGATGGTGATTTATTAGCAATGTGGGGGGATTCCCAACGTTATTCTGTCGAAGCCGCTGGAGAATCATTAGGGTCAGATATTAATTTAGTTCGCTTTCAAGCTCAACAAGCTTGGATTCGTTCACTACATAAGTCACATCGATTTATTGCTCGTGGTAATTTCGGTATTATACAAGCGAGCAATTTTGATCGAGTTCCACCATCTTTTAGATTTTTTGCGGGTGGTGAGCGCAGTATTCGTGGTTATAGCTATCAGTCTATTTCACCTAAAGATAAAAAAGGCAAATTAAAAGGTGCCTCTAAACTCATCACTGGTTCAATTGAATACCAGTATAATTTATCAGGTCCATGGTGGGGAGCTGCCTTTGTTGATACTGGCGAAGCCATAGACAAAGTTGATACAACCAAATTTTACACAGGAACAGGATTTGGCATTCGTTGGGCTTCGCCTGTTGGGCCAATAAAAATCGATTTAGCAACACCATTAAACAAAAACACCGGTTCTATTCACCTATATATTGGTCTAGGAAGCGAGTTATAATATGGCTAAAAATTTAGTTAGAATAAAAAAAGTAAAAAAATTAAAACAGATACGTAAATGGAAAAAGCGAAGCATAGCCATTTTATCTGTTATCGGCTTTCTAATTGTTTTTGTTATCTTGTTTATATATACCAGTCTTGGTGTAAAACTAACTACCTATGTTTTAAATAAATTTCTACCTGAGCTAAAGATAGCTCAAATTGAAGGCACATTACATAATCTGCATATACAAGGACTTTCGCTTGAATTACCGAATGTTAATGTTCAAGTTAATGATGCTTCATTTTCATTAGCTGGACATTGTTTATTAAAAGCCCAAGTCTGTGTAAGTCAATTTAATGCCGATGGTGTAAAAGTTTCAATTAATACTGGACAAATAGATAGTTCGCCTAGCGAAGAGCCCAGCACAGAAAAACGTTTTGAACTCACAACACCGTTACCTATAGATCTTAAAAATACCCACTTAACAGATATAAAAGTCACCGTTGATGATATGCAATTTGGTATGTCCGACTTTACTGGTAAAGCAACGTGGATTAATAATCAAATTTATGTTTATCCAGCTGTAGCAACAGATTTAAGCGCTATTTTTGCGGATAATAAAACAACCAATTTACCTGTTGAAGCAACAAACGAAGATATCGCTCTTAATGAAAAAATCAGCCAACTTTTTAATCAACCACTGATTGATTCGTTACCTCAAGTTAATATTCCATTAAATATTAATGTAACAAGTTTAACCGGTAATAACTGGTTATTACATATGGGAGGGCAAGATTATCGATTCAATAATGTTATAATTCAGACTAATATCGTCAATAGTCGTATCATTGTAAAACAAGTCGATACAGATGCTACCACCCCTTACGCAAGCGGACATGCTTCGGTTTCGGGCGAAATTACATTACATGACGACTGGCCAGTATTAGCATTAGTGAAAGCAAATACCGAACAAAACCAATTCGATGCACAATTTTCAGGTAAATTGCTTGGAGAGCTATTAACTAACGCAACTCTTGATGGCTTGAATCAAATAAAAATAAATGGGCGCATCAATTTTATAGAAAAATACTTGCCTATCATGACTCACCTCGAAGGTAAGCATATTCAATGGCCAATTGAAGGACAAGCGCAATATGAATTAAATGATTTTTCTGCATCAATAGAGGGTAACGTGCAGCAGTATCAAATGTCAGCTAAAGGCCATATAAAAGGAGATGAATTAGCCAACACGATGTTTGATATTGCCGGTACAGGCACCAATCAAGGTGCAATGATCGACCATGGAATAATTAAATTACCCCAAGGTGAAATTAACATAGCAGGAACTGCAAATTGGCAACAAGCCCTGCAATGGGATACCAACATAAAACTCAATAACGTTGATATCACCAAAGAATTGCCAAATTATCCAGTTCGATTAAACGGTCAATTGAAAACAACAGGCTCGCTAGAAAGTGATAAATGGGCGTTTAATTTGTCCGGTTTACAATTAAAAGGTAATATCAATCACGCCGATTTTTTTGCATCAGGTAATCTATCTGTTAACTCTGAAAATAAAGCCACTGCAGATGATTTTGCGATTAAATGGGGGAAAAATCAGCTAAATTTAAATGGCTCAAGTGAAAGTGGCAATTTACTTGCGAACTTAAATTTCGAATCACTATCGTTATTGATTGATGGCATGCAAGGATCTGTTGCAGGTAATATTAAACTCAACGGTACTGCTAACAATGCCGCTATTGATACCAATTTATCGGTTAACTCATTTTCTTTTGACACAATCAAAGTGGCTAAAGCTAATCTTGTTGGCAAAGTTCGGTATAAAAACCAATTAAGTGGCAATATCAAGCTCACTGGTCAAACAATAGAGCTACCAAGCCAAATCATCAAAAAAGCAAATATTGAGTTATCAGGCAGTGAAAATCACCATACTTTAACGGCAAATATTGATGGTGATCCAGCATCATTGACGACTTCGTTAACAGGGCAACTTGATAAAGATCGCACAAAATGGAGCGGGACCATTGCGCATGCTCTACTTAATTTAGGCAAAAACAATAATTGGCAACTTACTAAATCGTTGGACTTATCTTATGACATAAAGAATCAAATACCAGCCATTAATGCCCATTGCTGGATAAATGAAAAGTCAACTATTTGCCTTGATAAACAATTTTCGCTAACTAAAAACACCGATACAAGTATTACGTTAAAAGAAATTAATCTATCTAAACTACCAATACCTAACGATGGTGAAACCAAACTTACTGGTAATGTAAATGGCAAAATAATCATACAATTTAAAAATGACAATAAAATACCATCAATAAAAGCGAATATAACCAGTCGTGATGTTTATATTCAACAAATTGTTACCTCACAGTCGTTGCCACTGCCTTTCGATCTTTTTAAGATTGATGCAGAATTTAATGAACAACAAGCTAAATTAGATTGGATTTTTGGCCTAAATAAACTAGGAAAAATTAGCGGAAATATAGTGATAACAGATCCAACCAATCAAAAAACATTAAGTGGCCAATTAAATATCGATCATTTAGCGTTAGCAATTATTAATCCATTATTAGACAGTAAAGATTATGCTAAAGGTGCCATTAATGGTACGGTTAAATTTTCTGGATCACTAAATGACCCATTGCTAACTGGTACTATTAGCTTGAAACATAGCGAAATACAATCAAGCCAATTACCCATTGACGTTAAATCAGCTAAGTTTGATATCAATTTCAATGGAAAATCATCCACATTAAAAGGTGTTTTAACCACTCAAGCAGGTAACGTTAATATTAATGGTAATGCCAGCTGGAATACCTTAGATAAATGGCAAGCTTCGCTAACAGTTAATGGTGCAGCCATGGAAGTTTCGGTGCCTCCAATGATTGTTATGACCATTATTCCTGATATTAAAATCAATGCAACACCAGACGAATTAACGTTATTAGGAAAAGTAAGTATTCCAAAAGGTAAAATAACGGTTGAATCGCTACCCTCATCAAGCGTTGATGTTTCGCCAGATGAGGTCATGCTTGGTGCAAATCGAAAAGAAATTAAGGCCCAAGAATTTGGCATGAAAATCAATGGACATATTGAAATTAATATTGAGGATAAAGTGACTGTCGATGCCTTTGGATTAAATGCATCGCTTAAAGGTAATTTAATTGCAACACAAACCAATAAAGGACTCGATCTACATGGAGAGATTTCAATTCCAACAGGTCGATTCCATGCCTATGGGCAAGACTTGATTATTCACAAAGGTATCATCACATTTTCAGGTGCAACCGATCAAGCTATGCTCGACATTGAAGCAATCCGCAATCCAGAATCAATGGAAAATAATAACATCATGGCGGGGATTCGTGTTACAGGATCGTCGGAATCACCTAAGATTGAAGTGTTTTCAGATCCTGCCATGTCACAGCAAGAAGCCCTTTCCTACTTAATTCGAGGTCAAGGACTTGATAGTGCGGAACAAAGTGATAGTGACATGATGACCGCATTACTCGTTGGTATTGGCACAGCAAAAACCGGTAAATATATTGGTGATATAGGTAATGCATTTGGTATCAAAAATCTAACGCTTGATACGCAAGGTGCGGGTAACAATTCTAAAGTTGTGGTTAGCGGGTATATATTACCTAACTTACAACTAAAATATGGTGTCGGCATTTTTGATTCATTGGCAACGTTTACTTTACGTTATAGGCTTATGCCGAATCTTTATTTAGATGCAGCATCAAGCTTAGCGCAAACATTGGATCTGATTTATCAGTTTGATTTCTAACATTACCCCAAAGGACTCTATGCCCATTACCTTATGCAGAACCCCAATGGAGTAAAATGCTAACACCAGCCTAGCTAAAGCGTGCTAACTGATGCTTTAGTTAGGCTGTATATCAGATTATGCCATTTCAGTGATAAAATAGTGCTATCAGCATTTATTTTTGTCCAATGGTACATAACCTCATAACACCAAAAAAACTTTAATAAAATCAATACCTTTCCTGACTGTTTTTGGGCTAGTAATTAGATCTCTTTAACCAAAAACACCTCCACAAAATCTAACCCAAGGTTATGTTGTTTGTCTTATTTGACGTCAGAATGTGCCACGACAGAGCGAGACTAGCACGCCAAACAGGAACGTTTGGCTAGTTTGTGCTGTACTATTTGAATGTCTGAGCAAAGCGAAGATGGCCTCGTAAAGGCAATGTCAGGATGATACAAGTAATTGCGGGGTCACATTATGCAGACAAAGTGTGAGTTCGCTAAGGGAATTCGCTTCAAATTCCCTTAGCTCGGACGTGGTCACTGTCGCCATTTTAATCACTTAAAGCCAAAACATCCGAAACCATCACACAAAACCAAATCGACCCTCCCCAAAACAGCACCTGATTTAAAGAAGAAAAATCATTTATTTTATTAAAATTTTTATTTACTAAGTTTACAAATCTATTAGCGCAAAGAACTCGCGAAAAGCGAGTTCTTTGTCAACAATTGATTCCATTCTAATAGAACACGACTAAATTGGGTTATTCTTCAATTTTCTGATAAAACCAAGAATATCCCATTCCTCTTTTCGTGTAAGCATCTTTCACTTGACTACAAGGGTATCCTTCTTTTATTGCTTTTTGTAATTTATTTTCTTCATTCCAGTTTAACTTCTGAGCTTTAACGGCTTCTAATTTATCTATGCATGAGTTATATGTAGCAACAAATTCCGCATTATTTTCTGTATAGAATTTGACGTACTTATCACTTTCTTTTTTCCATGCTTTTTCCCAACTAACGTTACAAGCTGATTGAAAAACCAGATCCTCTGCACAGTATAGTGATTTTTTTGATTCAATGGTTTGAATATCAACATTGGCTAATTCATCAGCCGCCTTTTCTTCTAGTGCTTTTTGGGCAACACTACACTTAGAGCCAGTTCTTTTATCTAATTTACATAAAGACTGCATTTTTTCTTTAATTTCATTAAAAGATAGCTGTTTTAACTCTTTTTTGCCTTCATCTACTTTTTCTTTATAAACCGTTTCCCAAGCTTCACATTTCGGGCTTTTATTAAACGAAAAACTACTCTTACACTCATCTACCTTTAAATATTCATCAACTGATTCGCCCCATGACATACCAGAAACTTGTTGTCTGATGGCGCTCATTTCAGATTCTACCGCTTGTTTTTTTTCGTCTTCTTTCCGTTTTTTTTCTAATTCATATTTTATCTTTCTGTCTTTTTCAATTGCAGACATTGCAGCACGACATTCAGGATTTTTTTCTACCTTTTCGATACCGCCTTTATCATTTGCTATAAATGCCTTTTCTAAATCCTGATTACATTGCTCTACTTTTTTATTTGCTGAGTCTATATTGTTTAAATAATATTCTTCGTTTTTTTCTTCACAACCCGTTAAAATCATAGCGGTGGTTAATATAATTAAAACGTTTTTTAAGGCTTTCATTTGTTCTCCTATTTAATTTACTTTTATTTTTATAACTATATTAATCAATAATAAATTGTCATTATTGATTAATATGTTACATGAATTAGCTTATCTCTTCTAGAAAATTGCTTAATTTTGGGAATGGCTTGTTTTGTTTTCCGTAATTTGAGAAATGACGGTAGTGGATACAGGTAAAAAGCAAACTCACTTATACCCTACTAACATTTCACGTTTTGCGCCAAACCCTTTTCGTTTTTCAACGGTAAATCCGGCACTCATTAAATGACGACGAACAAAACCAGCAGCCGTAAAAGTCGCAAAACTACCGCCTGGGGCTGTTAGGCTAAAACAATTGTTAAATAAACATTCTGACCACATATCAGGATTTTTAGCCGGTGAAAAACCATCAAAAAACCAAGCATCAATCAATACATTTTTCTTAACTAGAAAATCTGAAAAATGCCTAATATCATCATAGCATATTGTCAAACTAACGTTGTCAAATTGGCAGGTAGAATCAATCAAACTAGCCTGAAGTTGTTTTGCTAACGAAAATAACGTTTCATTTTTAGAAACCACATTATCATGTATCTTTATTAGTTCATCTAAAGATAATGGATATTTTTCGACACTGAAAAAGGCAAGATGTTTCAGTATATGATTTGGATGCTCACTTCTAAAATTTAAAAACGTTTGCCATAAAATTAAAAAACTTAAACCTGAACCAAAACCTGTTTCACCAACAATAAATGTATCTTGCTTATGCTGTAAAAAACGCTGAGGTAAATCATTACCGTCAATAAATACATACCTTGTTTCCTCAATAGCGCCTTCCGTATTAAAATACACATCATCAAAATGAACAGAAATAGGCGTCTGATTTTCATTCCAAATAATTGTCGATTTATGCATAAATTTCCTTTAAACAGCTATATTTAACAACTGTATATTAATGTTAATTATGTATATAATACGCTAAGTTAACTTATGAGGTAAATTATGGTATTTCTTTTCCGCTTAATTAGTGTGGTTATCATTGGTCTTGTTATTTGTGTGTTAGGCACTATTTTTTGCTTATTTAATCCAAGAAATCCCAAAAACGTGGCAAGATTTGCCCATTTATTTGGTTTTTTCTTTAAACCTATATTTGGCGTAAAAGTTGATACTCGCATTCACCCTAATATTAATAAAATAGGTAGTTGTGTATATATTGCTAATCATCAAAATAACTATGACATCATCGTAGCATCAGATGTCGTACAACCTAAAACAGTCACCGTCGGTAAAAAAAGTTTAGCTTGGATTCCATTTTTTGGGCAACTTTATTACCTTACTGGCAACATTCTTATTGATCGTAATAATAAATCAAAAGCTCGAGATACAATTGAACAAGTTGTTAATGAAATCAAAAAACGTGGCATATCTATTTGGATGTTTCCTGAAGGTACTCGTAGCCGCGGACGTGGATTGTTACCGTTTAAAACTGGGGCATTTAAAGCCGCAATTGCAGCTGGAGTACCCATTGTGCCAATTTGTGTATCGCAAACTAATGATATCAAATTAAATCGTCTAAATAATGGGCATTTTATTGTTGAAATGCTAGAGCCTATAGAAACAAAAGATCTAAGCAAAGAGGATGCTAGAACCTTAATGGAACAATGCTATAACCAAATGGCTGCTAAAATAGCGCAAATAAATGATGAAGCAAAACAGTTAAATAATCAAAAATAACTCATGAATAAACAAGATCGTAATTTTGATGACATCAGCAATAAGTTTGCACAAAACATTTATGGCACAACCAAAGGAAAAATTCGCGAAGCGATAGTATGGCAAGAATTAGAAAAAATTTTAGCTACTTATCCAACCAATAAGCCACTAACCATACTTGATGCTGGTGGTGGGCAAGGTCAAATCGCCGGCAGGCTTGCCAAGCTTGGACATCAGGTAACACTTTGTGATATCTCAGAACAGATGCTAGAACTAGCAAAACAAAAGGCCCAAGCAGAAAAGGTAACTATAAATTGCCTTTGCTGCCCTATCCAACAGCTTGATAACTTAATTAACCAAAAGTTTGATTTAGTCATTTGCCATGCGGTATTAGAATGGGTAGCAGAGCCAATTGAATTAATAGCATCATTAAAAAAACATCTCAAACCCGAAGGCTATTTATCGTTAATGTTTTATAATTATCATGCGCTTTTATTTAAAACTGTCACATTAGGCAATTTTGGTTACACCCAATCGGGGTTAGCTAAACGCAAAAAGAAAACACTTTCTCCCGATTTTCCAAGAGTTCCAACCGACGTATATCACTGGCTTACACAACTGGATTTTACTATCTTACAAAAAACAGGGATTCGCATTTTTCATGATTATCTTACCAATAAATCCAAAGCGGAAACTCACTTTGAACAGCTATTAGAACTTGAACAAACATATTGCCAAACTGAACCTTATCTTAATTTAGCAAGATATATATTAGTTACTGCAAAAAACTAAATTTGTATTTAGAGATTTAATCAATGGGATATAGCCTTAACCGCTATATCCCATTGATTTAGAAGAATACCGCATTCACTATTAACAAAGATACCGTTCCTGAAGCCCAAAGGACTGTTGAGGTAATACTCCATACCTTAATTTGCTCTTTAACTTCAGTCACACCTAATGAACGATTAACTACCCAAAAATAGGCATCATTGAAATGTGAAAACATAAATGAACCTATCGAACAACCTAATCCCGCCATAATTGGATTAACTCCTAACGTACCAATCATTGGTGCAGTAATACTTGCAGCGGTAATCATTGCAACAACACCCGACCCTTGAATTAAGCGAATTAAAGTTGAAATAGTTAATGGTAATAAAATACCTGGCACACCAATTTGAACAATATATTGAGCAATAATTTGGCCTGTTCCAGAATCACGTAGTACCATGCCCAAAGCACCACCGCCACCAATAACTAATAGAATAATGCCTGCTGAACGTATAGAATTTTCCATTTGATGAACAACATCCTTACGTGGAAATGAATTTGTCAAGGACATTATTGCAATCAATAAGCCAATACCAACTGCGACAATAGGATGCCCCATTGTTTTTATCATAACCGCAATGGTATTATCCCATTTCATTTCACCGACTAATGTAGCACTTAGAATCAAAATAATAGGAGTAATAATTGGAGAAAACGATGCTAAAGCACTGGGTAAGTGTTGATCATCTTCGATATCATTAGGTTTGATAGTCAATCGTTCACGAGTAAAATTTTCACCATCTTCTGTTGGAATTTGATAAATACTACGCCCCACATAACGCGTGTAAATAAATCCTGCAATCGTAATAGGAATAGCAAGTACCATTGCCCAAAGCATGTACTCACCAAGTCCAATGCCAAATTGAGAAACAACACCAAATGGGCCAACAGCTGGTGGAATCATGCTATGGCTTATAACTAACCCCATTGCTAATGTTGATCCTAAACCAACAACCGATTTACCAGTACTCCGTGAAATTGCTTTAACTAAAGGTAATAAAACAATAAAGGCTGAATCACAAAATACAGCTAAACTTACTAACAAGCCAATAATTACTAGCGCTAATTCTTCTCTGCCTTTTCCTAGTAAATTAATGAAGACTTGAGCCATCTTTTGTGCTGCGCCACTCATTTGTAAAATGGCCCCCATCATGACACCAAAACCAATTACAATACCAATATTACCTAGTGTATTGCCAAATCCTTTACTAATGGTAGCTATCATAAATTGACCTGGCATACCACCAAGTGACCCTGTAATAAAGGCTGAAATAATCAACGCAGGGAAAGCTTGAATTCTTGTTTTCAAAATCATAAAAAGTAATAACGTGATGGCAACTAATAACCCTGCAATCATTCTCCAACTATTTTTCTCTATAGTTTCTAAACTACCTAGATAAAAGACAATCAGTCCCACTACAAGCAAAATAATACCATTAAGCATGACGTAAGGATAAAGTGTCTTTTTTGGATTATTTTTTTTTGACATATAAATTCTCCTTTCGATAGAGAACAAATGCTATCGAATATGAAATTATCTAAAGCAGAAACCACATTGATTAGCATTTGAATTTTGGTGCATACAATGCAGCTAAACGAATTGCCTCAATTAAACTAACTGCATTGGCAATCCCCTTTCCTGCGATATCATTTGCTGTACCGTGATCAACAGAAGTCCGAAGAATTGGCATACCATTAGTAATTGAAATAGTACGATGGAAATCAACCATTTTAGTCGCAATATGACCTTGATCATGATAAGGAGATAAAACAGCATCATAAGCTCCCCCCATAGCAAAATAAAAAACACTGTCAGCTGGTTTAGGACCACTGATATTAATTCCTTTCTGCTGTGCCATCTCAATACCAGGTAACAAAATATCGTCATCTTCATGACCAAATAGACCATGTTCACCGCAATGAGGATTAATACCAGCTACCGTCATTTTAGGATTTTTAATACCTAATTTGATCAAAGCATCATTACAACGAACAGCATAATCACAAACTCTTTCAGGAGTTAAAGATTGAATGGCATTAACTAAAGACACATGGCGAGTTAAAAAAAACACTCGTAGATCTTTGACCTGAAACATAGTCAAAGGATCTTGACTATTGGTTAAGTCAGCTAAAATTTCAGTATGACCAATATAGTTAACTTGACCTGCTTTTAATGATTCCTTATTAATTGGCGTTGTAGCTATAGCATCAAGCTTACCTTGCATAGCTAGCTCAGTAATTTTTTTGATATAATCAAATGCTGCTTTCCCACATTGACCTTCAATTTTTCCATTTTTGAATGTACTATAATTTAACTCACCACACTGAATAAGGTTTAAATTATTTGGTTCATCCCGCACTTGCGATAAATCGTTAATAACATTGATGTGTAGGTTAACTTTGGAAAAGTTACACGCATCGGCTAAAATTTTTTTATCCCCAGTGACTACCACACAACCATATTGATATGTTTCTGGTTCGGCGATACTTTTAACAACAATTTCTGGTCCTATTCCAGCAGGATCACCCATTGGTACCCCGATCATACAACGACGACTCATTTTTCGACTCCTTAGAAATAGTAATAAAAAAAATAAAATGAATAATTTTTAAATAAATCAGTTACATAATTATGGATTAGACTTTTGACTTTCATGAGATGAAATCTTAGTACTTAAATAATCAATGCAGTGAACTAGAGTATTGTCATTACCCACAAATCCGCCTTTTGTTACAATTGAATAACCATCACATTTTCCTCCCACCAAATGCCCATAAACTGTTAAAGGTTCAATTTCATCTTTTAACAAAAAACCACTACTCCCCAAACGATTAACAACATTCACTGTTACATCTCCACCACTCGTGTAAATACCGCGAATGATTGATTCAGGATGAAACAAAACTTGAGCAGTAATTTCTGCAATTCCTTTATTTAATGCATTACTTATTTCAACTATGCTCATATTGTAGCCTTCCGCAAGGCTAGTCAGATTAGAGACCTGCTCAGGTGTTTCGACCGTATCAATGCCAATTACATCAAACTGCTCTATTTTGGTTAATAATCTAGTTACAATCGGTTCGGCTTTTTTGGTATCTTTAGATATCTCAATTAATTCACTTACCAACACTGTTTCTAACCACACTTTTCGATCGTATTTCAACTTTTTAATTTGTCGTTGGGTTAATTCAGACACACTACCAATTGCAATAAAAACTTTATTTGCCATCTTTCGCTCACTTGAATAGCGCAAATGCGCAAATTGTGCAGTAAAAGGACCAGGATCAACACAAAAAACAGGTAAATCGGCATTATTTGCAGCTTGCGCAATAACACTTATATCGGTATCGGTTGTTGCATCAAAGATCACAATACGTCCACCTTGCTGATAAACTTGCTTTAGCCTTTGCTCTATTCTTTCTTTACCTTCTAAAACATCTTTTAGGGCTATATGTGAAATAGGATAACGAGACTGGCATCGAAATAATTCAAGAATAGATGATTCAGTCATAGGATTTTTAGGATCATTACGCATGGCAGTATTTTGTAAAGGAATGCCATTGACTAATAGAGAACCACCAACACAAATTCTATCACTTGAAGGATAAACTGGTACAACCAATGCCATTAAGTCAGGATCATTATCAATGACGGCATCGACTTCAGCTCCTAAGTTACCACGTAATGTTGAATCAATACGTTTACTAATAAGGGGACGATATTGTTTAAACTGACTGATACAATTAACAACACGAGAATAAGCTTCCTTATATGGAATTGAGCGAGAGTCTGTTGCAAACGAAATCACATCAAATCTAGTTAAATCTTCATTAAAACTTTCTAAACATGTAATTGCATTGAACCCTTTTTTGCTTAACAATGCACTCGTGGCATTGGCGCCTGTTAAATCATCGGCTACAACGGCTACTTTCATATATTTACTCCCTATCGATACTTAAGTTCATTAAATGAACTCATTTTTATACATCTTCACAAAACGGTATTCTCAAATATGGTTAATACCCTCCTTAATAAATAAACTTAATATCTTGATTCACTAATTTTTTTTCGAAACTTTCAGGAAATTTTTTTTCTGTGATTAAATAATTAAATCGATTCAAATCACAGATCTTAAATCGACAACGTAATCCTAATTTGCTACTATCAACTAATAATGCTGATTGAATCGATCTTGATACAGCCATCCATTTACAATCAGCTTTAATTTGTGTTGTAGTAAGTGCACCATCTTCAAAATTAAAACCATCAGCACCAATAAATGCCAAATCAATAACCTGTTCAGATAAATATTTCATTGTCTGAGTGTTATAAGTTGCAACAATGGAGTTTTGTACTTCCCCTGGGCAAATAATAGTATTGATCTCTGGACGACGAGTTAATTCAATCGCAATATGTAAATCAGGTGTAATAGCAGTGATAGGAACATTGATGTTAAGAGCAAATTCTCGCATAGTGGTTCCCGCATCAATAAAAATAACCATACCAGGTTGTAATAAGCCGGCTGCAATTTTACCCACTTTTTTTTTACTTTCTGAAAAACGGCTTTGTTTGACATTGTAAAGCGGAGTACCATTTAAAAAACTTCGCTTTATTTCACCACCATAAGAAACTCTAACTAGCCCCTTTTCTTGCAAAATTTTTAAATCACGACGTATACTCATATGTGAAACCGAAAATAGATTCGATAACAAATTAATAGTAGCAACATCATACTCATCTAAATATTCGAGAATTCGTTTATATCTTGGTAATTCTTGGTTCATAAGATATCTCTCTGTTAAGTTGGATTAATTGTAAATAGTTAATAATGCAAAATATGTTAATCATTTAACACTTTCACACCATAATTTAACAATTGTGATCACAGTCAAACTTTAATGTTTTGATGGATAGATTTTTGTTAATCATTGAGATTATTTTCACCATTACACATAAAATTATTCATAGAAACTGCTATAGAAACAAACCTAAGTAAACAGTACATTTATATAAATAATTCAAAAAAATATACTTTAAATAAAGAAATGGAATAATCATATGCTAAATAAAAATGAAATCATTCAAACAGCAAAACAGGTTTTACACACAGAGGCAAAAGGTATTAAATCAATTATCAGCACGATCAACGAAAATTTTGTTAAAGCTGTCGAATTAATTCTAACAACTAAAGGGAGAGTTATTGTTACTGGTATAGGCAAACCCGGTTATATTGCACACAAGTTATCAGCAACATTAATGAGTACTGGAACACCTTCATTTTATTTGCATCCAGCTGAAGCCATTCATGGTGATTTAGGGAGTATTACCAAAGATGATATCATCATTGCTATATCAAATAGTGGTGAAACTTCTGAAATTGTTAATATTTTACCAACTATTAAATTAATCGGTGCACCGTTAATTTCAATATGTGGTAATGCATCATCAACACTGGCTCAATTTGCTAGCTGCCATTTAAACGCACAAGTTCAACAAGAAGCTTGTCCACATAATTTAGCGCCAACAACCAGCACCACAGTACAATTAGCACTAGGCGATGCACTAGCTATAACGATAATGCAAGCAAAAGGATTTACCGATAAAGACTTTGCGTTTTATCATCCTGGTGGTAACTTAGGGAAAATACGATTAAAGACGGTTAAAAATTTGGTTAAAATGCAGAATAGAAAAGCATTTATAACATCAGAAAAAAATATATATAACGCTATTTTTGTAATGACTGATTCAGGCATTGGCGCAGTTGGTGTGATAGATAAAAACAATATTTTACTAGGCATCATCACCGATGGTGACATAAGAAGACAGCTCAAAGTTTATCCCGATTTACTAAATAAAAATGTAAAAGAAATAATGATAACCAATCCTACAACAATAAATGAAAATCAATATGTTAGTGAAGCAATTTTAGTTATGGAACACCATAAACCTAGACCTATCACTGTTTTACCTGTAATTGATGATAAAAATCATTTTCTTGGGATGATGCATATTACAGACATTCATCATTAAAATTTATTTTTATCAAAAATAATGTCTTGCAAATTATGCTAGTGGAACCTTATTAAAATAACTATATAAACTAAAATGAGCACTCGAAAAATTTATCATAAATCGTTATCATAAGCAGATTAGTTTTATTGGTTAAGGAAAATAATCATGATTGTTGTAACGGGCGGTGCAGGATTTATTGGTAGTAATATTGTTAAAGGTCTGAATGATCTAGGACATAAAGACATTTTGGTTGTTGATGATTTAACCGACGGCACTAAATTTGCCAATTTGGCTGATCTAGATATTGCCGATTATATGGATAAAGACGAGTTTATTGCAGCTATTATTAGTCATGAAGATCTTGATATTGATGTTGTTTTTCACCAAGGTGCTTGTTCATCAACCACTGAATGGGATGGTAAATTTATGATGGAAAACAATTATGACTATTCAAAGGACTTATTGCATTATTGTTTAGACTTCAACATTCCATTTTTATATGCATCATCAGCTGCGACGTATGGCGGACGCAGTGATAACTTTATTGAAGATCGTACTTACGAAAAACCTTTAAATGTTTATGGTTATTCTAAATTCTTATTTGACCAATACGTAAGACAAGTATTACCCCAAGCTAATTCACCAGTTTGTGGATTCCGTTATTTTAATGTCTATGGACCTCGCGAATCGCACAAAGGCAGCATGGCGAGTGTTGCATTTCACTTAAATGAACAGATTAACAAAGGTGAAAAACCAAAACTGTTTGCTGGCAGTGAGAATTTTAAGCGTGACTTTATTTATGTTGGTGATGTCGTTGCGGTCAATTTGTGGTTCTGGAAAAACAAAATCTCGGGCATTTATAACTGTGGAACAGGTCGAGCAGAATCCTTTCAAGCCGTTGCTGATGCAGTACTTAACTACCATAAAAAAGGCGAAATTGATTATATTCCTTTCCCTGATCATCTAAAAGGACGCTATCAAAGCTATACCCAAGCTGATCTGACTAAATTTAGACAAACAACATGTTCAATCGAATTTAAAACCGTTGCAGAAGGCACTGCTGAATATATGAAATGGTTAAATGAACAATAAAACGGAATTAATTAAATGAAAACACTCATTATTGGTCCTTCATGGGTTGGCGATATGATGATGTCGCAAAGTCTGTATCGTACATTAAAACAACTTGATTCTAATAACCAAATTGATGTTTTAGCACCTGCTTGGTGTCGAGCGCTGTTAAATAAAATGCCAGAAGTGAATCAAGCAATTGCAATGCCATTAGGGCATGGTGAGTTTGCCTTAGCAAAACGTCACGAAATAGGAAAATCACTACGTGATAGCCATTATGATCAAGCAATTGTGTTACCTAACTCATTTAAATCCGCATTAATCCCATTTTTTGCAAAAGTATCTAAACGTACAGGTTGGAAAGGCGAAATGCGTTATGGATTATTAAATGATATACGAAAACTTGATAAGCAGGCTTTTCCGCTAATGATTGAACGCTATGTTGCACTTGCTTATCCTAAAGATCAAATTCACTCGGCATCGGACTTACCACAGCCTCTGTTATGGCCTAAACTCAATGTTGAACAAGATGAAATAACGCAAGCACTTTCAACTTTTACAATTGCACAAGATAAACCATTAATTGGTTTTTGCCCAGGTGCTGAATTTGGCCCAGCAAAACGTTGGCCAGATTATCATTACGCAGCTCTTGCCGATATGCTAGTTCAACAACATGCTAAAATTATTATTTTGGGTTCCGTAAAAGATCGCAACGTTGGTGAACAGATTATTGCAAAAATGACACATGGCGATCAATGTATTAACTTAGCTGGACAAACCCAATTAGAACAAGCAGTGAGTTTAATTGCCGCTTGTAAAGCGATTGTTACTAATGATTCGGGATTAATGCATGTTGCTGCTGCATTAGATAGACCACTGGTGGCACTTTATGGACCAAGTAGCCCTGATTTCACACCACCATTATCAAATAAAGCCGAAGTTATTCGTCTAATTACTGGCTACCAACGTGTGCGCCAGGGGGATGCTGAACAGGGCTATCATCAAAGCTTAATTGATATTAAACCTGATAACGTATTTGAAACATTAATGAAACTCATTATGCGTTGTGAAAAGAGTAATGGATAATGCGTGTACTAGTTGTTAAAACATCATCCATGGGGGATGTACTTCATACTTTACCAGCATTAACTGATGCGTCCAACAACTTAGCAAATATAACTTTTGATTGGGTAGTAGAAGAAAATTTTGCCCAAATACCCAGTTGGCACTATGCAGTAAATAAAGTGATCCCTGTTGCAATAAGACGCTGGCGAAAAAGCTGGTTTGCCAAAACAACTCGCCAAGAACGTCATGACTTTATTCAAACCTTAAGGCAACAACAATATGATGTGATTATTGATGCGCAAGGACTTATTAAAAGTGCATTTCTTATTACTCGTAAAGCTCAAGGCATTAAGCACGGTTTGGATCGAAAAAGCATCAAAGAGCCCATTGCCAGTTGGTTTTATGATGTAAAACACAATGTACCCAAACAGATGCATGCCATTGAGCGCATTAGATTGCTGTTTGCGCAAAGTCTACAGTACCAACTACCTAATTCAATGGGTGATTATGCCATTGCACGCCACTTTTTATCTTCACTACCTAGCGATAATCAACAGTATCTAATTTTTTTACACGCAACAACCCGCGATGAAAAACATTGGAGTGAAGACGCTTGGCGAAAATTAATTAAATTAGTTGAACCGACAGGATTAAGAATAAAGCTACCTTGGGGGGCACCACATGAACAAGCACGCGCAATTCGCCTAGCTCAGGGATTTCAACATGTCGAAGTACTTCCAAAATGTCCACTTTCTGACATAGCAACCATTATTGCTGGAGCAAAAGCGGTTGTTTCGGTTGATACAGGACTAAGTCACCTAACTGCTGCATTAGATCGTCCCAATATTACTTTATTTGGCAAAACAGATCCTAAACTAATCGGAGGATATGGAAAAAATCAATTCAGCATTATCTCAAACGAAAAAAGCATGCAAACCATTCAAGCCGAACAAGTTTATCAACAATTAGCTAATTTTTTATAAGTTAACCAAAAGGAAAGTATGCAATGAATAAATATAGCGAACTTATTTGCGAAAAATACGCACAAATTGGCAGTAATGATCTAGGTTACATTGAAGATGCCTTAGGGGCTGTTATGCAAGTTTTGGATGACATTGTTCGTAACGATCACGTACCGCAAGAACTAAAAGATAAAGCTGCTTATGCAGCAGCTAATTTATTGATCAGCGACTTTGATGTTAAATAGTCGCTGGTAAACTAATAATAAATCTCGTAGATTGCTCATCGGATTCAGCATAAATCGAGCCTTTATGCGTTTCAACAATGGATTTTACGATCGCAAGCCCTATGCCTGTACCCGAACTATCATTACCATTACGATGGCGTGACTCATCAACCCGATAAAACCGATCAAAAAGATGTGGTAAATGTTTACTATCAATTTTTTTACCCGGATTAGCAATAATGATCCTAATGCGTTTTTCGCTGACTTGACTTAAAGTTATTGTGATAATTTGGTTTTCTGGTGTATAACGAATTGCATTGGATAAAATATTACTAATTGCTCGCCCTAACATCATCTTGTCCCCTTGAATATGGGAACAGTTACCTTCAAGGTTAAAGACGATATTTTTCTCATCAGCCAGTGGTTCAAAATACTCACACATCATTGTGATCATATTATGTAAATCAATATCAATTAAATTGGGTACCAATTGACGATTATCTGCTTGTGCTAAAAATAGCATATCAGAAATCATCTGCGACATTTTTTCGTATTCTTCTAAATTAGAATATAAAATCTCACGGTATTCGTTAGTCGATCGAGCATTACTAAGCACAATTTGTGTTTGTGTTGTTAGATTGGTAATAGGTGTTCGCATTTCATGGGCAATATCTGCCGTAAAATTTCGTTGACGCTGAAACACATCCTCCATACGATTAAGCATATGATTAAATGCTTTCACTAAGCTAACGTATTTAATGGGAACCAAAGATGTAGGAATACGGTAATTCAAGCTTTTAAGATTAATTTTCTCGATCTTTTTAATCAATCGATTTATGGGTTTTTGAGTAAAATAGATACTAATAAAAGAACCAATTAATGCCAAAATACAAGCAATACCAATAAGTAATCCTAAACCATCGTGTAATCGATGAATAAATTCAATATATAAGTCACGACCAACAGCAGCTATAGTAGTATATTTTTTACCATTTTCAATAACAACGCTTGACGCAGCAACCCGATACGATGCTTTATCTTGATTCCAAATAGCTGTGCTGTGATTTTTAATAATAGCATCAAAATCAATTTGAGTTTTAGCAAAGGCTAAATTTGGACCACGGGTTCGATAAACAATTTTACCTGTATCATCAATAACATAAACAAACAAACGATGATGACCAGTTAAAATTAGTAATAAATTCTGAATAAACTCATCACGATTCTCATCTGGAGAATAGTAAACAAGCTCGCGTTCAATAGAATCAATAACCGAATTAAGTTCGGAGACATTGTGTTGAATTGATATTTTTTCAAAAGAGTGTTCAATTAAAAAACTGAAACAATAAAGCAGACCACTTGTTAACAAACAAACAGCAAGCGGCAAACGAAATGAGATTAACTTACTCGTTTTCATCCAAGACATCTAACTTATACCCCATTCCACGAACTGTATGAATTAACTTTGGTTCAAAATCGGCATCAATTTTATTACGTAATCGTCGAATCGCGACATCAATCACATTAGTGTCGCTATCAAAATTCATATCCCAAACTTGAGACGCAATTAAGGAACGAGGCAACACCTCTCCTGGATACCGTAAAAAATACTCTAACAATAAAAATTCTTTATTAGTTAAATCGATACGTTTATCTCCACGAGTTACTGTTCGTTTATGAAGATCCATGACCAAATCAGCAATACTCAATTGAGAATTATTGACCTGAGGAACATTACGACGAAGCAGAGATTTAACTCGTGCTAATAATTCGGCAAACGAAAAAGGTTTTACTAAATAATCATCTGCACCTAAGTTAAGACCTTTTACTTTATCATCCACACTACCCATAGCTGTGAGCAACATAATTTGGACATCTTTACCTGCTTCACGCAATGACTGAACAATTTTCCAACCAACAATATCTGGCAACATGACATCTAAAATGATTAAATCATAGTCTTCAGTCATGGCTCGATGATAGCCATCAAGGCCATTATTTGTTAGATCAACAACAAATCCAGATTCAACTAAACCTTGGCGAAGATATTCACCTGTTTTTTGCTCATCTTCAACTACTAACAATTTCATATTTGAATACTTCCTTTGTTATTTATCTGATTGCCGAAATTGCATAACAATGCTATAGAATAAATGACAGACGCTAAACCAACCATGATAAATTTATGACTATTTTGTAATAATAATGTCATCAACTAGTTGGTTTTTCTTTGTTATAGTAGCCACACAATGATTCATGAAGCTAGACATTACTGTTTCATTGTTTTATTTCCTTTCATCCATTCCTTGCAATTTAATGCACCCTAGTTTATCTAGGGTTTTTTTTTATTCTAAATTGATGTAAAAGTTTGCATATAAACTGGAAACAGCAAGCAATTAGGTATAGATGTCGGAGTATTTTAGCAAATAATACTCTATATTCTACATTCTTTTACTTTCTTTTACTTTTTACACAACACAATACCTGTTTCAATATGATCGGTATAAGGAAACTGATCAAACATAGCAAAATGTTGGATTGAATGAGTCTTAGTCAGTAGCTGCAAATTGTCGCGCAGTGTATAAGGATTACACGAAATATAAATAATAGTTTTATAGGATTTCAATATATCAATGGTATTTAAATCCAATCCACTGCGGGGAGGATCAACAAGTACCGTATCACACTGATAATCATCTAAATTAATCCCTTTTAAACGATTAAACTCGCGTTCTTTTTTAATTGCGCAAGTAAATTCTTCGGCCGACAATCGTACAATAATTAGGTTATCAATATGATTAACTGCAATATTATACTGAGCTGAATAAACCGATGCTTTAGCTATTTCGGTAGCCAATACTTTGCGAAAATTTTGTGCCAGTGCTATTGAAAAGTTACCATTACCGCAATAAAACTCAAGTAAATCACCTAACGAGTTTTTAGTGACTGATATAGCCCACTGTAGCATTTTAATATTTACCGCAGCGTTAGGCTGAGTAAAACTATTTTCGACTTGACGATAAACGAACACTTTATCCATTACAGGCAAAACTTCATCAACATAATCGACATCTATGGTAATTTTTTGATTACTTGCTCGCCCAACGATATGAACATCTATCCCCTGCTCAGCTAATTGCATTTTTAATTTTTTTGCTTCAATAATCCATGCATCATTTAACTTTTTATGATACAAAAGCGTAATTAATAGCTGACCACTTAACGTCGAAAAATAATCAATTTGAAATAATAAATGGCGAAGTAACTGATTATGTTGCAACAAAGGCAAAATAGCTTGCATGGCTCGATTAATGAGTTTAGTTGCGATAGGAAATTCATCGACCCTAATCCTTTTTTTTGTTTTTTTATCATACATAACATGATAAAGATCTTCGCCATCATGCCAGATTCTAAACTCAGCACGCATACGATAATGGCTAATAGGCGATGAATAGACTGCTAATTTGGGAAGTGAAAAGTCTGATAACAATGCCTTTAAATTATCTACTTTTTTTTCTAATTGTTGATTATAGTTATCATTCGAAAAACATTCAGTCATAGTCATTATCTGGTAGTGATTATAGGAGTACTATTTAATATGAAATTCCAAATTAATTTGCGTTAGCTTATAAAATGGTTAAACACCAAACTATTTAAATTAATTTAATGTCTACAGTGTAAACAAATAATCATTTCGTATGGCATAACCACGCCTTAATCTTACCATAAATAACCAATGATGATAAGTTTTGCTGAAATAAAGCGCATAATTATCAGACATACAGACAGACTGTTAAATCACAAAAAATTACCAGCAATTAAACACCTCACAAAGAACGAATAATAATCCATCACACTTTTATTGATTGTAGTTATAACAATTGCCGTTATAATGTGCCCTATAATTTTAGATAACAAGAACACTATGACAGCACACACTTTTTCTGATTTAGAATTAGATGATATATTAATTCACAATCTTCAAGCACAAAATATAAATACTCCAACAGTTATACAAGCGCAAACCATTCCCGTTGCTTTAGATGGCAAAGATATTTTAGGTTCCGCTCCCACTGGGACCGGTAAAACACTGGCTTTTTTAATTCCTGCTGTACAACATTTATTGGATTTTCCACGACGTAAACCTGGTCCACCACGCATTTTGATATTAACACCAACACGTGAGCTTGCTATGCAAATTGCTGAACAAGCCAAATTATTAACAGAATCGACACATTTAAGCATTGCAACTATTACCGGCGGTGTTGCGTATATGAATCACGCCGAAGTATTTAGCAAAAATCAAGATATTGTTATTGCTACAACCGGTCGTTTATTACAGTATATAAAAGAAGAAAATTTTGATTGTCGAGCTGTTGAAATGTTGATTTTAGATGAAGCGGATCGCATGCTAGACATGGGCTTTTCGCAAGATGTTGAAACCATATCAGCCGAAACTCGCTGGCGTAAGCAAACCTTATTATTCTCAGCGACACTTGAAGGCGAAGGACTACATAATTTTGCTAGTCGAATTTTGAATGCACCAATCGAAATCAACGCCGACCCGTCGCGTAAAGAACGCAAAAAGATCTTACAATTTTATTATCGTGCTGACGATCTCACTCACAAAGTAGCACTGCTTACTCATTTGTTAAAACAAGAAGAATTTAAAAAAACAATTGTATTTGTTCGTAAACGTGAACGTGTGCACGAATTAGTTAGCATGCTGCATCAAGCAGGTATACATAGTTGCTACTTAGAAGGCGAAATGGTACAAGCAAAACGCAACGAAGCAATCAAAAGAATTAGTAATAATACCGTTAATGTACTGGTTGCAACTGATGTTGCAGCGCGTGGGATTGATATTGACGATATAACCCACGTTATTAATTTTGATGCCCCGAAAACCGCCGATATTTACTTGCACCGCATTGGTCGCACAGCTCGCGCTGGGAAAAAAGGTACTGCAATAACACTAGTCGAAGCACATGATAACGAATTACTACAAAAAATTGAGCGTTACATTCAAGAACCGATCAAATTAAGAACAATTGACGAATTGCGTCCTAAAACAAAAGCGCCAAAACCAGCAACTAAGAAAAAGCCTTCACAAAAGGCAAAATTAAAAAACGCCAACAAAAAAGAAGATGTCAAAAAGAAAAAAGTAAAGCAACGCCATCGAGATACCAAAAATAAAGGCAAACCCAAAAAATCAATAATTAATGCCTAACAATAACTCACACATTAATAGTTTAAAGTTATGGTATCAATTGTTTATAACAACTTGGACAATAAGTTTAAATCGCTATAATACGTAGAAACAAATTTGCACTAATACATAGGAGAAAAAACGCATGACATTAGTCACTCGTAAAGCACCAGATTTCACATCAGCAGCTGTTTTAGGTTCTGGTGAAATAGTTAACAACTTCAATTTATCACAACATATTCAAGGTAAATATGCTGTTGTATTCTTTTGGCCAATGGACTTCACTTTTGTTTGCCCATCAGAAATTATTGCATTTGATCACCGCCTAGAAGAATTTAAAAAACGAGGAGTTGAAGTAATTGGTGTTTCAATGGACTCAGAATACGTGCACAATGCATGGCGTAATACCCCACAAGATAAAGGCGGTATTGGCGAAGTAAAATTCCCAATTGTTGCCGATGTTAAACACTCAATTATGCAAGCTTATGGTATTGAACATCCTGAAGCCGGTGTTGCATTACGTGCTTCATTCTTTATTGATAAAGAAGGTATTGTACGTCATGAAACTATTAACGATTTACCTATTGGTCGCAACATTGACGAAATGATTCGTATTGTTGATGCACTTCAATTCCATGAAGAGCACGGCGAAGTATGTCCTGCGCAATGGACAAAAGGTAAAAAAGGCATGAAAGCGAATCCAAACGGCGTTGCTAGTTTCTTAAAAGAGCATGCTAACGAAATCTAATTTCTGTTTATTCATCCAATGATCTTCATTTACATTTTACATTGCCGGAGTTTATCTCCGGTTTTTTTTTTATCCTCAAAAAATTAATAGAAAATAATCATAAAGTAACATGTAAACCCACAACACCAATAATAATAATAGAAAGCCCACACAAACGAGGAAAGTTTCTAGGCTCATTAAACAACAACATATTAGCTAACACAGCACCCGATGTACCAAGCCCCACCCAAACAGGATATACAATACTTAAATCAAGATAATGAAGCGAAAAATAAAAAAGGACAAAAGAAACAAAAAATCCCCCCCAATATAACGCAAGTCTAAACAAATTTTTTTGCTCAGCATATAACTTAAGGCCAATCGCACCAGCAACTTCAAAAACTGAAGCGATCAATATCAACAGCCATCCCATGATTAAAATTGTCCTTTATTATAATATTAACTATCGGCTCGTTTGAGTTGTATAACACCAATAATAATTAGTGCTACAAAAAAAAGTTGAATTAATTTAATCTCTTTTCCAAAAAGCAACATATCAATTGCAGTTGCTCCAATTGCACCAACTCCCGAAAATATGGCATAAACCGTACCTGTAGGGATTGTCTTACAAGCATTAGTCAAAAACGTAAAATCCACAACAATGAGAAACACAATAATACCCCATTGCCAAAGCTCGGTTGCGATACTAAATCCTAGAATCCAACATAATTCAAAAAAGCAGGTCAGCATCACAAATGCCCACTCTCTATTCACGCTAAACATAGCTACCTCGCTTCGTTATTTTATTTTTGCCGTAGCAATCTATTTTTTTACTGCAATCTATTTTAAGTATAATGCTTGATTATGCTCTATTGCTGATAAGCAATGACAAAACAAAAGATGGTTCGCAAATAAAAGGATCTGCCACCAAAAGATGTCAATTGTTATATACTCCTAACGATTAAACCAAAATCGCTTAACGTTTATGAAACATCTTAACAATTTTTATTCTTATTTTTCAAATAAGTAAATGATTCTATAATGAAGAATTACAAATGGCAAGGACAAAATTGTATAATTCAACATTTTACCATTTATACAAACTCTCCTCTGCCACCTTTATAGGCCGATTTTTTTGCAAGATATAAACGAAACAGATGAATTGTTAGAAAAAAATAAAAATAGTTATATCTTTTTCAATTTAATTTAGAATCGTTATAGAATAATAAAATAGCACTTTTGGGCTATTTTATAAGTAAAACATGAAGTAGACGTTTTTTTACACTTCTAAAATATCACCATTTATAGGATATATCAGTAGTTTAAATCAAATGAAAAGGAAGATAGCATGTCAAAAAAATCGGACAATGAGTTCAAAGTGGGTATAAAAGCCTATGTGTCACTGGTAGTGGCAATTTTGTTTTTTTCGGGGTTGTTTTTTAATGTAGAGGGAAAAGAATGGCTAGGTGCATTTGATTTTACTAGCTTAAGCGGTAAATTTGGCACCATGCTTCATCCTGAAAAGAACACCTTTGTAGGTGAAGGGGGTAACAGTGCTAGAGCTGGCTTTATTTTTGCTTTATCTCTTATACCAACGGTTATGTTAGCTTTAGGCGTGTTAGAAATCTTTACCCATTACGGCACAATCCGTGCAGCACACAAATTGTTAACACCATTATTAAAACCAATCTTAGGTGTTCCGGGCAAAACTGGACTTGCATTAATTACCGATCTACAAAGTACTGATGCAGGTGCAGTATTAACCAAAGAATTATATGACGAAAAGCAAATTACCAAAAAGGATCTAATCATCATTAGTGCTTGGCAATATTCTGGTGCAGGTTTAATCAATAACTACTTTTCGATTGGTTCAGCATTATTTGCCTCAATGACCGTGGCTATTTTTATTCCTCTTGTCATTATGTTAGTGCTTAAATTTGTTGGCGCTATACTTGTCCGCTTGGTATTAAATTCAATTTATAAAAAGGATTTTATCAATGAGTAATTCACAAAAACAAACAAATAACCCTTTAGATATCTTTGTTATTGGTGCACGCAAAGGATTCAATATCGCCATTAACAATTTAATGCCAAACATCTTAATGGCATTTGTTATCACCGAAATTCTAAAACGTTTAGGTATAATGCAATTTATTGGAACTTATTGCGCACCAGTCATGGAAATTTTTGGCCTACCAGGCGAAGCCATTACCGTACTATTGACCGCATGGTTATCAGCATCAGCGGGAACTGGTGTTGCCGTTAACTTATTTACTAGTGGCACACTCAATGCGACAGCAATAACCATTCTTGCTCCTGCTATTTTCTTAATGGGCTCACAATTGCAATATATGGGACGATTATTAGGCGTTGCAGATGTACCTAAAAAATACTGGCCTTTACTCATGTTAAACAGTATTTTTAATGCACTAATTGCAATGGTTATTATGCGATTTATTGTTTGATAAAGGAGATCTCAATGTCTAATGTATTAGAACATTATCAATATTTACATCAAATTCCTGAATTAGGATTTGAAGAACACAAAACATCGGCATATATTGCACAGCAGCTTGAACAAGCCGGCTATACAGTAACTCGCAATGTTAATAACACAACTGGCATAGTTGCCCAATATGATAGCGGAAAACCGGGTCCTGTTCTGGCTTTACGAGCTGATATGGATGCATTGGGTCATATCATTGATGGTAAGCATTGTGCAAGGCACACATGTGGTCATGATGGCCACTCATCAATATTATTAACTGCGGCACAAGAACTAATAAAAGAAAACAACATCAAAAAAGGACGATTAAAACTGATCTTCCAACCAGCTGAAGAGCTTGGTTCAGGCGCTTTAGCCATGATTGAAGGTGGCGTTATTGACGATGTTGACATGATTATCGGCTTACATTTACGCCCTAAAGATGAATGTCCTAAAGACTTTGCCTCAGCAGCCATGTACTATTCGGCATCCACTACCGTTGAAGCAAGTATTCATGGAATACCTGCGCATGGTGCTCGCCCACATTTAGGTATTAATGCACTTGATGCAGCAACACTTGCCATTCAAGCGGTTAACACCATTCACCTTGCACCAAGTTTAACTTATAGCGTCAAAGCAACACGTTGTATTTGTGATGCAGGAGTAACTAATGCCATTCCATCTGAAGCGTATGTATGTTGGGATCTAAGAACCTCAACAAACCCAGCTATGAATGAGCTCAAAGCCAAAACTCTAAATGCAATAAAACTCAGTGTTGAATCTATCGGTGGCAAAGTGGATATCAATGTCACTAAAGAGATCCCAGCTGCTGAAATTGATAACGATGTCACCAAAATTATTGCCGAAGCAATTGTTGATGTACTTGGAAAAGAAGGTTTAAAAGATCCAATCTTTACTCCAGGTGGAGAAGATTTTTTCAACTATCCATGTCAACGCAATGTCAAAGCTGGCTTTTGGGGATTAGGTGCTGATTTAACCCCAGGATTACATCATCCAGAAATGAAGTTTGACACTTCAGCATTAGAAAACGGCGTCAAAATAACAAAAGCCTGTGCATTAAAAGTTTTGGGTAAATAATCTTTACTTTACCAAATAACTGATGGAGTTTGTTAACTAAAGCTAACATCTATACAAATTATACAGGTACTCGATATTTCGTTTTGTATATATTGAAATTATTTTGTAGATAGATTTAAAAGGAACTTCTAAAATATCCGCCAAGTAATTATTTTACATGGCGGCTTATTTTTTGATTCAAATAAACTTAAAATGAAATACTGGTACTAACAAAAAATGTGCGACCCGGTTCATTATAAGTTGCAGCACCGGCACCAGATACCGTAATTTTCCCTGTTTTTGGATGTTTGAGCGATGAAGTATTTCCTTCACGGAATAAACGTTTATTCAATAAATTATCGACACCTAATGTCAACGAAGCATTTTGATTAAATTGATATTGACTACTAAAATTTAAAATGGAATATGGGCTAAGTTGATGCGTTGAGCTATTAGTCGCCTTTTCACCAAAATAATCATATTTCTTAGGTCTTTGTTTACCGTACCACGTGACAGATGTTAAAAATGATAGTTTATCTGTCACTTGCCAATCAAATGATGAATTTAAAGTATATTTGGGAATAATCGATAAATAATCACCTGTTTGTTTGTTTTTTGACTGCAACATCCAAGTTAAATTATTACGCCAATTAATTTTATTCGTAACAGGTACAGTTAAACTTCCTTCAACCCCGTCAACAACAGATTTAGGAACATTTTGCCATTGAAATATATTTGATTCTCTAAATTTTTTATCACCACCTATTGCATGTCCAATAGGGGTTATTCCTGATTCGATTTTATTCCGATAATCATTACGGAAGTAAGTCACACCGGCAATTATCCCCTTATTATCATGAAATTCTAAACCAATTTCTTTATTAACACTTGTTTCGGCTTTTAAATGGTCATTACCAATTAAATAACAGCTACCACCAGCGCCATAACAACCTTGTCCACGGCTATAGAGTAAATAATTAGGATTAGATTGATACAAATTAGGTGCCTTATAAGCTCTAGCAATCCCTAACTTTAACGACAAATAATCATTTAATTCTTGCACCAAATTTAAAGCAGGACTCCAGTTACGACCTGATTGACTGTGATAATTAAATCTTAATGCAGGAGTTAAGATGGTAGATGATGTTAGCTCAATATTATTTTCAATAAATACTCCCCACAAATTTGCAGAAGAATATTCACTACGTTCAACTTCTTTAATCCAAGGAATACGACCACCTTCTTTAACTTCTTGCGTGTTTGAGCTTGGATCTTTCATACGTTGATGATTATATTCAGCACCAACAGTCACCGTTTGAGGTACAACAATAGTTAACGGCAAATTGGTTTCATGATGTAAGGTGACATTATTATATTTAATTGTTGAAAATTCATTATCACTAAATCGCCCTTCTGTTCCACCCGCTAATCCTTCGTTTAAACGACTATTTCGCGTTTTTTCGCTTTGAATATAAGACAACATACTGATACCACTATCCCAATATCCTCGATGGGTAAGAGCATAGTTTTGACGATACATTCTATTGGTTTCATGATTGTATAGACGACTGACTAACTGATCTGGATTATTATTTTGCGTATCACCAGCATAAATATTACCTTGCCGACTAATACCAGCTTCAAACTCTAAAGATTGTTTATCGGTAATATCCCAGCGAAATAGCCCGTTAAGATCTTTATTACGAACTCCTTCTCGACCTGCACTTACTGATGTTGGATTAATTTGATATTTTTGATTTATATCCCAATCATCTGCATCTGTTTTATTAATATTACCATATAAACGCATACTCAAATTATCAGTCAATCCACCAGTTAATAAAAAATCAGTTCTCTTAGAATTCCCTTCTTCACTGTGAACAGGCAAACTAATATAACTATTTAATGAACCATGCCATATATTTGTAGGTTGTTTAGTAATAATATTAATCACCCCACCCGCAGCTCCATCACCATAACGAGCAGCAGCAGGGCCTCGAATCACATCAATACGCTCGATAATATCAGCAGGAACCCAGTTACTATCACCTCGGGTATCTCGTTCACCTCTCCATCCATATCGAACAGACATACGGCTTTTTACCGGTTTACCATCAATTAAAATAAGTGTATTTTCTGGGCCCATACCACGAATATCAATCTGACGATTATTACCTCGTTGACCACTCGTTGAATTACCCGTTAAATTAACTCCGGGCATAGTACGGATAATTTCTGAAAGATCATTCTTTGGCGGCACTTTTTTGATATCTTGCTGAGTAATAATTGAAGTACCAAGCGCTTGTCTTGTTTGTTCTGCGGCAGTAATAACCATAACATCATCAGAATCAACCATTTTATCCGTTGAAGATTTTTGTTCATCAGCATAAGCGCAATGACACACTAAGCTAATTAAAAAGGATAAAAGACAAGTCTGTTTATATTTTAACATTACATTTCCCTATAATAAGATTCAACACATCTTTAATTAATAATAATTATCATTATCAATTTTGTAAAGGATTGAAACCTAATTAACGTTGAAATCCAATTTGGATACCATCTTGTAAAGCAATCATCGCTGAAGTTTTATGTGTTTGATTTGGATAAACGACATAACTGAGACGTAAATTTGAAATATTAGCCTGTTTTAGTTTTTCAAATAACTTTGTTATAGAATCAACCATTTTACGGTTTTGTCGATGCTTTAATAATTCTTCTTGTTTTATTTTGGATAGGCTTTTTTCAACTTCACTCAGAGATTGTTCACTACCACCTACAGAGATTAATAGATTAGTAGGTTGTTTTAAAACATGGCTATTTGGATTCTTAATGAATTGATCAAGCGTATCAAAAAGATATCCTCCACTAAACCACAACGAAGGACTTGATACGACATAAGTGTTGAAAACAGGTGGTTTGGTAAAAAAACAATACAATGCAAATAACCCACCGTATGAATGTCCAAAAATAGATTGTTTATGGGGATTAATAGCAAATCTTTTTTCCATAGCAGGTTTGAGCTCTTGCGAAATAAAACTAAAAAAAGCATCAGCACCGCCATACTGCTTAGGAAAGTTGATTTCTTTATTTGGGAGCACTTCTAAAGTATATACTTCTGGTTTGGGTAAATCATCAAGCGCTCGTCTACTTTCACCAAAATAATCAATAGCAACAATAATGCCATCTTGAATAATACAGCGTTCACACGTTTGAGTTGTTAATATATTATTCGCCGTTAAAAAGTAACTATCGCCATCTAACAGATAAATAATAGGCCATCCATCTTTAGGTATAGGTTTATTTGGTGAATAGATAGTAATTTTATAATCACCAATATATTTGGAATGAAATCTCTCCACGCTTACATTTTGTATAACAAGAGGATTAAATTTTGATGAGTTTGCTTGACAAGCAGTAAGCAATAAAAAAGCAAACAAATTGATAAGAAACAAACGTTGCATCATCATCCTAAATTAATAATGAGAATTATTAACAATTGTACATTAACAATGCAATTAATCGTAGTTTTATATGACAGTTATTATATTAACTAGCGTTTTTTTAATCTTAAATAACTAGCCATATTCCCCCTACAATTCAGCAGAATATGGCGATGTTCAATAATATTATTAAGCTATTTATACCGCTGTACTATTTGCTATTGTACAGTTGTATTACATTGATTTACGATACTCAACAATATCTTCAATGGTCACAACGGGCATATGATATTGTTTAGCAAACATAACCACTTCAGGTGCTCTTGCCATAGTACCATCATCGTTGGTTAACTCACACAGAACTGCGGCAGGTTTTAAACCTGCTAATGTCACTAAATCAATCGACGCTTCAGTATGGCCTCGGCGAACTAGAACACCGCCCTCTTTAGCAACTAAAGGAAACACATGCCCTGGATGATTCAGATCGCTCGGCTTAGCATTGTCATTCACCGCCGCCTTAATAGTTGTAACGCGATCAGCCGCTGATACACCGGTTGTAACTCCATTAGCGGCTTCAATCGAAATAGTAAATGCTGTATTATTTTTGCTAGTATTATTTGCCACCATCATTGGCAAATGTAACTCGTCACAACGTTTTTGTGGCAAACATAAACAAACAATGCCACTCCCGTAACGAATCGTCAGCGCCATTTGCTGGCTAGTGATAGACTCAGCAGCCCAAATAATATCGCCTTCATTTTCACGGTCTTCATCGTCTAAAACCAACACACCTTGACCGGCTTGAATTGATGCGATCGCTTTTTTGACACGTTCGATGGGCGTGCCAAACTCATTTAAATTAAACTGATTCATGGTAAATACCTATATATTTTCACTTGCTCATTTCATTATTTACTTAATCAACTTTAAATAACCATTTAACGATGATCTATTTAGCCATTAAATTAATTAAGTACAAATAAATAAAATACCAGAATCAGGGCAGTGCTCGACTAGCATGGTTTTGCCTTTCAGCAAATATTGGAAAGATAAGCAACTCTCTTTTATCCAGACTTTAACTGTCGGCTTTGGAATTTCACCAAATCTGCTTGACCTTAACCCGTCAAAATTAACTGAACAATAAAAAAATCACCACAGTTAACAAGACAAATTAAGCGCTCGTGGGCTATACCACCGGTGGGGACTTACACCCCGCCCTGAGAATTTTGCCAAAAAGATTGACAAGTCACACTATAATACAAAATGATAAAAAAAACACGGAGATTTTAAAACGAAATATTGCCGCAAAGCGCGGCAATCATAGAAAGTACGGTGTGTATTAATGCATACGAGATTCATTTATTCGACGTCGTTCAGCTTGACGCATCCATAACCATGAAATAAACCCGATAATACCAACTATCAATAAAATAATAGTTGCAAGCGCATTAACTTGCGGATCGACGCCTAATTTCACTTTTGCAAAGATCAACTTCGGTAAGGTCATTGCTCCTGGCCCCGTTACGAAATTAGCAATCACCACATCATCAAGAGACAAAGTAAAGGCTAATAACCAACCAGAAACTAATGCCGGTGCAATCATTGGCAATGTAATAATAAAGAACACTTTCAATGGATTAGCACCTAAATCTAAAGCGGCTTCTTCAATTGATTTATCAAGTTCACGGAGCCTTGCACTAATCACCACTGTTACATAAGCCATACAGAAGGTCGTATGCGCCATCCAAATAGTAATTGCGCCACGGTCTTTTGGCCATCCAAGAATTTGTCCCATACCGACAAATAAAAGCAATAATGCCAATCCTGTAATAATATCAGGCATAACAAGCGGTGCTGTTGTCATAAATGAAAACAGGTTTGCCCCTTTAAATCGTTTAAAGCGAACAACAGCATAAGAAGCAAGCGTACCTAAAATTGTTGCAAAAGTTGCTGCACATGCGGCAATTGCTAAACTCAGGCCAACAGCTTTAAATAGCTCTTCATTATGCATTAGCTCAAAGTACCATTTAGTTGAAAATTCAGCCCACACCGTAACTAAGCGAGAACTATTAAATGAATAAACAATTAAAATAATCATTGGGATATATAAAAAAGAAAATACCACCAATAAAATAAGTCCTTTAAGACATCGAAAAATGAGCGATAATGTCACAATCACTGTCACAATAAAACTAAAGATCAAACAGTTAACATATAAGCTCATATTGCTAAGCAGATTTAACCCAGCCGAACTAATCAATATCGATAGTACTAACGAACCCAATAACAATGAGATAAATACAATCACAGAAGATCGCAAAATAACAGGTAAATCATTCATCTATTTACCCTCCATTTGTCGGCTTTGAAACTTATTGAAATAGTAAATTGGCACTATTAAAATCAACAACATAACTGTCGCAACAGCAGATGCTGCCGGCCAATCAGTATCCCGAGAGAATATAGTCCAAATTTGCGTACCAATCATGATACTTTGAGATGGTCCTAATAATTCAGGTATCACATATTCACCAACGGCCGGAATAAACACCAGCATACCGCCTGCAATAATGCCATTTTTGGTAAGTGGCACAATAATTTTGAAAAAGGTCCTTATTGGTTTACAACCTAAATCTAATGCGGCTTCAATTAACGTCGAATCCACTTTACTTAATGAAGTATAAATAGGTAACACAACAAACGGTAAATAAGAATACACAATACCAATATAAACTGCCAAATAAGTCTTTATAATCACCAGCGGCTGATCAATAACCCCTAACCACATTAAAAAGTGATTTAACAAGCCTTCTTGATTTAAAATACCAATCCACGCATAAACTCGAATTAAAAATGATGTCCAAGACGGCAAAATAATCAACAATAATAGAATATTACGTGTAGATTGTTTACATTTTGAAATTGCCCATGCTAATGGGTAACCAATTAAAATACATAATATGGTTGAAATAGCCGCAATTTTTAATGATTCTAAATAAGACTCAATATAAATATTATCAGTAACTAAGTTAATATAATAACCAAAGTTCAAAGCAATATTTAGCAATCCGTCATCGAAACTAAACAAATCAGTATAAGGCGGAATCGTAAAGATTTTTTCAGAAAAACTAATCCTAAATACAATTAAAAATGGCAATAAAAAGAGCAAAAGCATCCATAAATAAGGAATGGCAATAACAATTAACCGTCCATAAAGAGTCATTAGATCGGCTTCTGAGCGTTGTTGTTGCATTTTTTTATAAGCAAAATAGATTGCCACAAGCCCCGCAGGAACAAATAATATACTGCCAGCAATAATCAGCCTATAAGCAAACCTAGATGGTTTATAATTTACTAAATATAACCCCAAGCATGACAATAAAAAGCTCAATGTCATTGCGGTAAATAGCGCATCTAAAAATAAGTTATCAAACGCCCCTGTTGTTGCAAAACGCAAATAAACATTGAGCAACACAAATGCATTTAACAACAATCCTAATACAATGGATCGCATTATGATATCCTCTTATGTTTATTCAGTAAGCACAACACAACTATCTACTTCCCAACTTAAGTTAACTATGTCACCCCAAGTTGGCATGCCTTTGCGATAGCGATGCTCATTTTGTAGCTGTGCAATGATAATTTGTCCACTTGGTAATTTAACGTGATAAATCGACAGATCCCCAAGGTAAGCGATTTCAACGACTTCACCAGTTGCCACATTGTAGCCATCTTCTGGGATTTCGTCGCATAGTTTAATTTTTTCTGGACGTAGTGCGACTTGTGTTGGCACACCTTCAACTGCAGGCGAATCATAATCGACTTTTAATGGATGCTTAATCATAGGGCAGCTAATGATCAAACCATCTTCTTGCGTCTCTTGCAAAATACCATCAAAAACATTTACCGAACCAATAAACTCAGCACTATAACGGCAATTTGGGTGTTCATAAATCTCTTCAGGCTCGCCGATTTGTACAAATTGGCCTTTATTCATAATCGCAATGCGCCCTGCCATGGTCATGGCCTCTTCTTGGTCATGAGTTACCATCACACACGTTGCGCCCACCTGTTCTAAAATGCTCACTACTTCAAGTTGCATACGATCGCGAAGTTGTTTATCTAACGCACCCATTGGCTCATCAAGCAACAATAATTTTGGACGTTTGGCTAAACTTCTGGCTAAAGCCACACGTTGTCTTTGACCGCCAGATAATTGATGCGGTTTACGCTTACCAAATTGCTCCATATGCACAAGGGCTAACATTTCGTCAACGCGTTGTTTGATTTCGGCTTTATTTAATTTGTCTTGTTTTAAACCAAAGGCAATATTCTGCTCAACCGTCATGTGAGGAAACAGAGCATACGATTGAAACATCATATTAATTGGACGATCATAAGGTGGAACTTGCGATAAATCTTTACCATCAAGAATAATCTGCCCCGACGTAGGCTGTTCAAAACCGGCAAGCATTCGTAATAACGTAGATTTACCACTGCCTGACGCACCTAATAAAGCAAAAATTTCGCCAGTATAGATAGTCAAATTAACATCATCAACGGCATAATAATCATCATTAAAAACTTTGGTTAAATTTTTGATCTCCAATAGTGGAGTTATCATCTTTTTTTTAGGCTGTACCTGATTTGTTGTTTTATTGTTCACTCTATTTTCCTCATAACAACAAGCCAAAAAAAACGAGACGGAAAGACTCAATAGCCCATCCGTCTAGAATTATCATTTTAACGCGATATGCAAAATATCAACTATTTACCAGTCTTGAGTTTAGTCCACGTACGAGTAATTACGCGCTCAAGTTTAGGATCTTTAACTTGCAAAGTGAATAGTTTTTCCATCACTTCTGGTTTTGGATAAACCGCTGGATCGTTTTTCACTGCTGGTTTTACAAATTTGTCATTTGCTTCTTTATTAGCGCTAGCAAAGTTCACATCGTTAGTGACTTGTGCGGCAATTTCAGGTTTCATAACAAAATTTAAAAACTCATGAGCTTCGTCAGGGTTGTCTGAATCTTTTGGAATCGCAAAGGTATCAAAAAAGACTAATGCGCCTTCTTTTGGTATTTGATAACCAATATGCACACCATTTTTCGCTTCGTTTGCTCTATCACGTGATTGTAAAATATCACCTGACCAACCTAAAATCACACAAATATCGCCATTTGCTAAATCGGTAATATATTGTGAAGAATGGAAGTAACGAATATTTGGTCTTACCTTTTCTAACAACTCATAAGCCGCACCAGTGTAATCTTTAACGTCAGTACTGTTAGGATTTTTACCTAAATATTGAAGTGCACTTGCAAAGATCTCGGTTGGTGCATCTAAAAATGCCACACCGCAATCTTTTAGTTTTTCCATATTTTCTGGTTTAAAGACTAAATCCCAGCTATCAACTGGCGCGTTTTCGCCCAAGCGCTCTTTCACTTTATCAATGTTATAGCCGATACCTGTTGTCATCCAAACATAAGGGATAGCATATTTATTGTCGGGATCATGCGTTGCCATTAATCTCATTAAATTTGGATCAAGATTTTTCCAATTTGGTAACTTGCTTTTATCTAACGGTAAATAAACACCTGATTTAATTTGTTTAGCTAAAAAGCTATCAGAAGGAGAAACCACATCAAAACCAGAATGGCCCGCCATCAATTTACCTTCAAGGATTTCGTTTGAATCGTACACATCATACACAAGCTTGATGCCAGTCGCCTTTTCAAAATCCGAAATAGTATTAGAACCAATTTGACCTGCCCAATTGTAAAAATGCACAACGCGATCTTTAGCAATAGCAGATTGAGATAACGCTAGTGAAACACCAGCCACGATTGAAAGAATTGTTTTACGTTGAGTAAACATGCTCACCACTTCTCCTCTAGTTGTAGGGATATTACATGTTAGACACAAGCCCATTGCAAAGACACAACGGACCCCCAAATTTTGCTATCGACGATGTTAACAATGATATAAATAACCAATATCACAATCGCCGAGCGAAACCGAGGTAATCAGGCAATCACAAGTCATTAATAAAATAAATGAACGAGTAGAGCTAACCTTGCATTACGAGGGATAAAATACCTTTTTTTTTCAAGATGTCTACTTAAAAAATCAAATATTAAAACTTTCGCAACTGAGTGGCTATGTTTTAACCACTCAAGGGGTAATTGACCACCATTTAGCAATTAATTAACCGCTATTATTCGGCAGTAGCTTGCATGATTTTGGTATTAGGTTGCCAAACGCGGTATTTAACTTGCAAATCGTTTGGCACATAAAAAACTAACGGTAAACTACTGTTATAATTCAATAAACCTAAATTATGGTTAATTGTCACAAATTGATTTTTATTAGAACCTTCTGGGCAAGCCATTAAGGTTGACAGGTTACCAACGGTCTTTTCAACCACATAATAAGAGTATCCCCAACCTTTAAGCTCTTCTTGCTTAACTACGCCACCTAAATTATGGAAATTACAATCAACATTCATCTCTTTACCAATGATCACTTCAACTTTTGTATTGTTCTCATTAGCAATAGCAGGCAAATGGATAGCATAACGCGTAAAGCCAACTTGAGCTGCAGGAAATGGCGCTGTATCATTGGCATTTTGCGCAACAGGCTTCACTTTTGGGGAATTTGCACACGCGGTTAACGCAACACCTAATAATGTTAATAACAGTAATTTTTTCATTTTAAAATCTCCATTAAAATAATTAATTATAAACACCATCGTATTAATTTGAAGTGATAATGCGTATAATGACGCCATCAAGATTAATAAATATGGTAAAAAAATGCCAGCAGAAAAAAACACTACTGATTTACTCAAGTTGATTTTAAACCTGTTAATCATCGGGTTGCTAATCATTATTACCTATCGTGTTATTGAAGCATTCTTATTTGGATTCTTCTGGGCGGTAATGGTAGTCATTGCCACTTGGCCACTAATGATAAAAATTCAACAAAAGCTATTTAACAAACGCTGGTTATCGTTACTAATAATGGCACTCATATTAGCACTTGTTTGCATTATACCGTTTATATTAATTATTAGCTCGGTAGCCCAAAATGGTCACCACCTTATTGAATGGGCAAAATCACTTTCACATCAAGAGTTGCCAAAGTTAGACTGGCTAAATAACATTCCCGCTTTTGGTCCTGAACTACACCAAAAATGGTTAAACCTGATTCAAACTGATGGTTCTGACTTAGTCTCAAGCATACAACCTTATATTGGCACCATGATAGGTTGGCTACTTGAACAAGTCACCAACATTGGCATATTCATCTTTCATGCTGGCGTCATGATTATATTTAGCTTACTTCTTTTTTTAAAAGGCGAAAGTATCACAAAATACGTCTACTTACTTGCTAATCGACTATCAAAACAATACGGCACAACCACCGTCACTCTTGCAGGACAATCTATTCGCGCAGTAGCACTTGGGGTTGTGGTTACTGCTATCACCTTAGCCCTAATTGGCGGATTAAGTTTTCTATTAACCGAAATGCCATTGCCTGGTGTACTAACGCTAATCTTATTTATTTGCTGTGTGGCACAAATTGGCCCTGTGATTGTGATGCTAGGGTGCATTTTTTGGCAATTTTGGGCTGGCAATACCATTGCAGGTATCGTCTTAATTGTTGTTGCGATCATATTAACGACATTAGATAGCGTAATGCGAGCCTACTTAATAAAAAAAGGGGCTGACTTACCGTTTTTACTCATATTATTTGGCGTCATTGGCGGATTACTTGGCTTTGGTATAATGGGGTTATTTATTGGTCCAGTGGTACTAGCATTAACTTATAAAATAATTCAAACATGGGTTGATGAACAATCTTAAACCATTTATTATCACCAACAATAAAGCATAAACAGGTTGCTAAAGGTATAACGTAGTACACTAACCTAAAGCAACTTAGCAAAAATGCACACAAATAAAAAGGAGTGTTATTCTTACTGGCCTTATTTAAATTACCTTAGATAAAATCCTAACGTAACTGGTCAGTTATAACGATAAATAGATTATGCGAATACCATTTATAAAATACAATCATCACAAGCATCTTGATGAATTAGCCAAAATTCAACAAAATGCTGACCAATACCAAATTTTATATGATCCTAAAGCATATCGACTTGCTTTAATTGAAAGCATAAAACAAGCACAAAATCGCATTTATATTGTTGCGCTCTATCTAGAACAAGATGAAGCTGGCAAAGAAATTCTTAACGAACTGTATCAAATCAAACAACAGCGTCCAAATTTAGATATCAAAATATTTGTTGACTGGCACCGCGCACAGCGGGGGCGAATTGGTGAAGACAAAGCCCACACCAACGCCAACTATTACTACCAGCTCAAACAACAACACCCTGACATCGACATCCCTATTTATGGTGTACCCGTAAACCGTCGAGAAGTGCTTGGCGTACTGCACCTAAAAGGTTTTATTATTGATAATACTGTCATATACAGCGGTGCAAGCATCAACAACGTCTATTTACATAAACTTGAAAAATACCGTTATGACCGCTACCACTTAATTACCAATCCACTATTAGCCGATAGCATGGTGCAGTTCATCAACGACCACTTTATGCCGTATGAGGCTTTACAACTACTCAATACAGGCGTACACAAAACACGCAAACAAATCAAATCCGAAATAAAAACCCTGCGCCAACACCTAATGGATGCTAGCTACCAATACAACGGCAATGCCGACAACGAAACATTATCGGTTGCGCCAATAATGGGGCTTGGGCGTAACAACTCACTCAATAAAATTATCCATCACCTAATAAATATAACCGAACAAAAAATCATTTTTTGCACGCCTTACTTTAATTTGCCTAATATTTTAGTACGCGACATCATTCGCTTACTACGCAAAGGACGTCAAGTTGAATTAATCATTGGCGACAAAGAAGCCAACGACTTCTATATCCCTCCCGACCAACCCTTTAACATATCGGGCGGACTGCCTTATTTATACGAAATCAACTTAAGACACTTTATTGAACGCCTACAAAATTTTATTGATAAAGAGCAACTCACAATAAGATTATGGAAAGACGAATCTCAAACCTATCACCTAAAAGGCATCTGGGCAGATGACAATTGGGCACTCATAACCGGCAACAACCTAAACCCACGAGCGTGGCGCCTTGACCTTGAAAACGGTATACTAGTGCACGATCCAAAACAAGAATTAAGAGATAAGTTCAATCAAGAACTTAACACGATTCGTCAAAAAACAACGTTGGTTACACACTTTCAACAAATCCAAGCGAGCCAATTTTATCCTACCCAAGTCCATAAATTAATAAAGCGGCTAAGCCGCATTAAAGTGGATAGAATTATTAAGCGGTTGTTGTAAAGGCAGGATGTTTTGAAAGAGAAGATTTCTTGAAAAAACACAATAAAAACAACAACCTTAAACCAATACTGAAGGAACTGGATGTTTTTTACCATGAACTAAAAACAATCATTCTTCACCAAAATTCTGCTTAGAAATTTAACTTACTTTGAGAAAAAAGCGCTTCTGCT
The DNA here is from genome assembly GCF_900094945.1 of Gilliamella bombicola. Lineage (GTDB taxonomy): Bacteria > Pseudomonadota > Gammaproteobacteria > Enterobacterales > Orbaceae > Gilliamella > Gilliamella bombicola. The sequence goes on along the minus strand of NZ_FMAQ01000010.1, from coordinate 2,993 downwards.
GTTTAACAACAAAAGCGCAAATCCGGTCTAGGTTTAAGATTAAGGCCTACAAATAGGTGCATTCTCATCATTGCATTAAAACAATATCGCGTTTGACAAAAAAGCACACATAGATTTAAGGGGCAACACAAGCCATAAAGCGACTATTAGCTGTACTCTGCAGGTCAATACCTCCATCGGCTGAATAAACACTATATAGACTGCCATTATATGAATTAGCCCAATATCCTGTATCATTAGCCCAATTGTTACCAATACTAAGATTCCAATCACTACCTTCATAAAAATTATTCATAGTATTGGCAGTAAACCCCCACTCGTTAAATAATCCCCCAACCCATTTACCGCTAATATCTTTATAACTGACTTTTCGTTGACAGTTATTAATACTTCTTCCTGGTAAACCTTCAGTCCAGCCTGCTCCATTTCCATTGGTATAGTCATTTATATCGGGAATTCGATAACCATTTCCTAAACTACGGCAAAAGTTTTGAGCATCCGCATACCCATATTTTACTGTCGATCCTGGTTGAGAGATATACCAACGCTCTATCTTAAAGCTATACAGTAATTTTGTATGATTTACATCAGAATAAAGCTTAAATAACGAAGGAGAAAAAGCCTTATTACTTGAATTTATCGAAGGACCTTTTAATACAATCTTCAATGCTTCATCGCCACCTGGATAAAGGTTACCACCTCTAATACAAGTTCTACATATCCTCTCCATGTCAATAGCCCAGTGTTGTGTATTCTCTTTGCTTAACGATAATGATACACCACTACCGCTAACCGCACTCACCGTTGTACCATTTGCAGCTATAACTTGTTCAGGGGAGATCCCGCCCAATAATAAATAGAAATATAACCTATCTGATCCCGTCGTCGGAAAGTTCTCTGCTATATTACTATTATTTGTGACTGCAAACCCTTTTAACGAAACCCAATTTGGACCATCCATATCCCAAATGGTGGTACCAAAAGCATGGTCATCATAAGCTAAATTTGGTTGCGCATAGCAAGCAACTGGCCTATTCATATTGCCATTAATATAGTAACTGTGGGCATTACCCGCAAAAGTGCTACTATTGGGAACACCATATTGCGTCGATAAAGTGCCTGCAGTTGCTGTTAAGGTAAGTTTATAAGGCCCATCACAAAGATTAAACCGTTTATTCGGATTGGCTTTAACCTCTCCTGTAATATCTATACCATTTTTATCTTGCCATTTTATGGTTAACTGTCCTGTTGCATTTATATTATCATCGCCATCATCGTCATGACCATAATTATAAGGTGAAACAACTAAGTCATTTAATTGAATTTCAGGGTAATTTACCAATGGCACTATTGTTTGTATATCGGCAAATGTATCCGTTATATTTGACATCTCAATCGGTGCATTAACGTTAGATTGATCTATTGTTGCATTAGGATAAAGTGCACTATTTGCTCCCTGAGGAATATAGCTGATATTTGGCAGTCTTATTCCCAATAAGTCCTCCATACTAGCAACTTTAGTTACACCATCAATACTTAAATATGGTGCGGAGCCTTGAATGACCTGCTGGGACTGGACTGACAACGCCTGCAAACTCCCCGAGTACGGCAGTAAAAGCAATGGCGCAAAAGCTAACAGCAACTTGGATAAGTGCCTCGTTCTCGACGAGAATATTGCCGATAAATCGGACAATTTTGCTAGACTAGGTAATAAAAAAGTGAATAGAGCCGGTTTTGGGCTACGGTGAAAATGAAAAAAATTTAGGGCATAGGTTTGGCAGGCCATATGCCATATGCCATATGCCAAAGATGATAGCGCATTTCGATTATCCTGTCAAGTAATTTTTTGTTTTATTTGGATTTTTTATAATTAACTGCTCAACTGACTAGCATTATTTTGCTTTAAAAGCGGTTGAATTATAGTCGCTTGAATAATAATGCGCTAGTTTTTTTGTTAAAATTTTATAAAGTTTTGTTAAGGTTTGAGTCAGCTTACGTTGGTCTGTTTTGGGGAATGGTTTTTGACGAAAAACCACTAAATAAAAACTTTAATAAAATCAATACCTTTTCTGAACGATTTTTGGGAGGAAAATCAGGCCTTTTTTTTGTTTTGGTGTATAGGATGGATTGGGTGCGGTGGTTTCGGACGTTTTGAGCTTAGGTGAATAAAATAGCTACAGTGACCACGTCCGAGCTAAGGGAATTATTCGCACCGTAATAGGACAAACAACATAACTATCGTTTTTGGGATGGGTTGTTGTGTTTTTATTAGGCGGTTTTTGTTAAAAAATAGCTCAAAAAACTTTAATAAAATCAATACCTTTTCTGACCGATTTTTGGCGGAAAATCAGGTCTTTTTTTGGGTTGGTGGATAGAATGAATTAGGTGCGGTGGTTTCGGACGTTTTGAGCTTAGGTGAATAAAATAGCTACAGTGACCACGTCCGAGCTAAGGGAATTAAAGCGAATTCCCTTAGCAATCCCGCGCTTTGGCTGCAGAATGTGGCCTGCGGCTACGCTACTCGTATCATCCTGATACTCGCCTCTTCGAGGCCACCTTCACTATGCTCAGGTGTTCAAATTTGTTCCAGACAAATTTGTCCGCCGTCGCTCGGTCTTGACGCACCGTTTGTGATGCGTTCCAGACGCAGCACAAACTCGCCAAACATCCCTGTTTGGCGTGCTAACCTCGCTCTGTTGTCGGCACATTCTGACGCCGGAATAAAACAAACAACACAACCATCTTTTTTGGAAGATATTATGTTTTTTATAATTATATGATTTATTTTAATTAAACGCCTGCGCGCGTTAAGGCGTGGTCTCTGTTAGAGCGTTTTAACTGGAAATTTCTAAACCGCCTATACGGCGTTAAGGACCCGGCTTCACGAGTAATTACTCGTCGATTTTTTCTAAACCGCCTATACGGCGTTAAGGATTAATCTAGTTACATACACTGATGACACTATTTTCTAAACCGCCTATACGGCGTTAAGG
>NZ_FMAQ01000023.1 GCF_900094945.1 Gilliamella bombicola | reverse complement strand
TACCGATATATTCCCAGATACACCATTTACAGCCGGCTCATCTCCATCATCATCTCGCCAATAATTATACCTTGTGACCAAATCACTTAAACTCACTGAATTAGTTGATGATGGGACTATCATTTCTATATGACTTAAATTACTCCCAACGTACGGCAACCTGATTGGATTTGTTGCACTTGTTGTATTGGTTGATGGCGTGATTACCTGACCATCCTGCAACCGAATTGACAACAATTTATCCGTTGATGTGGCTTTTGTTCGACCATTGTCGAATGTTAAATATGGCGCACTACCCACGATATATTTTGATGTATAAGCCGTTAATGCCACAGAACTCTGTGAATATGACAACAACAATACCACGAAGAACAACGCCGATTTAGAAAATCTAAATAATCTAAGTAAACCTGATAAGCTTGGTAAACCTGAAAATTTAGATAGAAGAGGTAAACGCCTCGACCCCGGCGATAACCCTGCCGATAACGTCTCCGATTTCGCTACGCGAAATGACCTCGGTGATGAAAATAAGAATTGTGTCTGATTTCGACTACGGTGAAATTTAAAAAGTTTTAGGGCGTAGGTTTGGCAGGCCAGATGCCAGATGCCAGATGCCATAAATGGTAACGCATTTCGATCATCCTGTCAAGTAAATTTTTGTTTTATTTAGATTTTTTATAACTGACTGCTCTAATAATGAGCACTCCCTTGCTTTGAAAGCGATTAAATTATAACCGCTTGAGTAATAATACGCTACCTTTTTTGTTAAAAATTTGTAAAGTTTTGTTAAAGGATAAGTCAGCTTATGTTGGCGGGCTTTGGGAAATGGTTTTGGTGATGTTTTTTGAATAAAAACATCAAATAAAAACTTCAATAAAATCAATACCTTTTCTGACCGATTTTTAGCGGAAAATCAGGCCTTTTTTGTTTTGGTGAATAGAATAAATTAAGTGCGCAGGTTTCGGACGTTTTGACCTTGGGTGAATAAAATAGCTACAGTGACCACGTCCGAGCTAAGGGAATTAAAGCGAATTCCTTAGCAATCCCGCGCTTGGCTGCAGAATGTGGCCTGCGGCACTACTCGTATCATCCTGATACTCGCCTCTTCGAGGCCACCTTCGCTATGCTCAGGTGTTCAAATTTGTTCCAGACAAATTTGTCCGCCGCCGTCGCTCGGTCTTGACGCACCGTTTGTGGACGCGCTCCCGGCGCACCACAAACTCGCCAAACATCCCTGTTTGGCGTGCTAACCTCGCTCTGTTGTCGGCACATTCTGACGCCGGAATAAGACAGACAACATAGCCATCGTTTTTGGGATGGGTTATTGTGTTTTTATAAGGCGGTTTTTACTAAAAAACACCAAATAAAAAATTCAATAAAATCAATACCTTTTCTGACCGATTTTTGGGCGGAAAATCAGGCCTTTTTGGGTTGGTGAATAGAATAAATTGGGTGCGCAGGTTTCGGACGTTTTGGCCTATAGTGAACAAAATAGCCACAGTGACCACGTCCGAGCTAAGGGAATTAGAGCGAATTCCCTGACAACCCACGCTTTGGCTGCAGAATGTGGCCTACGGCTACGCTACTTGTATCATCCTGATACTCGCCTCTTCGAGGCCATCTTCGCTATGCTCAGATGTTCAAATTTGTTCCAGACAAATTTGTCCTCCGCGCCGCTCGGTCTTAACGCACCGTTTGTGGACGCGCTCCCGGCGCACCACAAACTCGCCAAACATCCCTGTTTGGCGTGCTAACCTCGCTCTGTTGTCGGCACATTCTGACGCCGGAATAAGACAAATAACATAATCATCGTTTTTTGGGATGGGTTGTTGTGTTTTTATGAGGCAGTTTTTGTTAAAAAATAGCCAGAAAAAATTTAATAAAATCAATACTTTTCCTGACCACTTTTTGCTAAAGATGATCTCTCCTTTTTCAACATAGAAAATAGTGTATATTAGGTTTAAGTTGAATATAACCATTTTTGAATCACGAAATAATGAATATAAAAAAAACGCTCGCAATTTGTGGTTACAGTGGTAGCGGTAAAACAACCTTGTTGGCAAAGGTTATTCCGTTACTTGTTGAGCAAGGTTTTAAGGTAGCAACTTTAAAACATGCACATCACGATATTGAATTTGATATTTCAGGAAAAGATAGCTACAAATTACGTAAAGCAGGATCGTTACAAACAATTGCCGCATGTGATAATCGTTATGCTTTTATTTGCGAAACCCCCAATAAACCTGCTGATTTGCAGACTTTAGTTAATCAATTTTCTGATGTTGATATTATTTTAGTTGAGGGATTTAAAGATGAGCCAATCCCTAAAATTATTTGTCATCGAAGCCGTGTTCAAAAGCAGTTTTTTATCGATGATTTTACTTTGGCTATTGCTAGTGATGAGCCTTTAGATACGAATGTGCCAAGATTTGATATTAATCAGCCAATTCAAATTGTTGAGTTTATAAAAAGTTATTTATTAAAACGTTAATATATCGTATCTTATTTGCTAATTTTTTACGTTACTTTACCTGAATCAGCATGAAGCCTTTATTCAAAAAATTTTTAAATATAACTAAAAAAGTGATAATTGGATTTGTGCTATTGTCCGTTTTGCTTGTTTTATTAATGCGTTGGGTCGATCCTTTTGGTTCTATGTTGATGGTAGAAAGAAAAATCACTCATTGGAATGTTACTCAACAACGCACATGGAAAGATTGGGATCAGATCTCTAATAATATTAAAATAGCTGTCATTGCCGCCGAAGATCAAAACTTTTCTAATCATTGGGGATTTGATTTTAAGGCGATTAATCGGGCTTTACAATATAATCAAAATAGTAAAAAAATTCGTGGCGCCAGTACCATTACGCAACAAGTCGCTAAAAATATTTTTTTATGGCCATCGCGCAGTTGGGTTCGTAAAGGGTTTGAGTCGTGGTTTACGCTTTGGATCGAGCTTACTTGGCCTAAACAGCGCATACTTGAAGTTTACTTAAATAGCGTTGAATGGGATGAGGGCGTTTTTGGTGTTGAGGCGGCTTCTCGCCACTATTTTAACGTTAGTGCTAGCCAATTAACTCCTACTCAAGCAAGTTTACTGGCGGCTATTTTGCCTAATCCAAGAAAATGGAGCCCTGTTAACCCCAATAGTAATATTCAAAGAAAAGCAGAATGGATTCGTACTCAAATGAATAATTTGGGTGGTAAGTATTATTTAGATAAGCTCAAATAATAGCTAGATCAGTGTCGCTATAAATTTAGGTACCACTTTACTTGCTGGCCCGTAAATTTTGGTTTGAAACAGGCTTTCACCTAGACTTGGCTCTAAATTAAGTTCAATCGATTTAGCGCCAGCTTGATTAGCTATTTGTACAAAACCAGCAGCAGGATAGACATTGCCTGATGTGCCAATGGATATAAAGTAATCTGCTTGCGAAAGTGCATCATAAATTTGTTCCATTTGTAGGGGAATTTCACCAAACCAGACTATATGTGGACGAATTAATTTGTTTTGTTGATAATTCACATCGTTAAAGCAATCAATTATCTGTCCTGTTTTTTCATTACGCACTTTTAATAACTCACCATGCATATGTATTATATTTTTAGATCCAGCTTGTTCATGTAAGTTATCCACATTTTGTGTCACAATTAAGACGTTATCAGTGCCTAATTTCTGTTCTAATTCAGCTAGCGCAAAGTGGGCTGCGTTCGGTTTTACGCTTGGATTTTGTAATTTACGGCGCAACATATTATAAAAATCATGTACCACTGTTGGGTTGCGTATATAGCCTTCGTAAGTTGCTACATCATTAACATCATAACCTTCCCATAATCCATTTTGGGCACGAAAGGTTGATAAACCCGATTCGGCCGAAATACCCGCACCGGTTAGAATAACTATTTTTGGTATTGTCATAATTCATTACACCTTTATAATTTATCTAAGATTATTGAAAACAAAATATTAGCCAATTATTGGCTGTATTCGGTGGTAAAAATATGCAAAGCAGGCTTGCTTAGTTTTTGATATTGGCTGTAGGCGCTTGCCACTTTTAATCGAATATCTGCCTTGGATTCACCATTTAACCAACTGTTAATCATTGCATGTACACTATACGCTTCGGGCGCCATACGGTGCAAAGTTAAAATAAGCGGAGTAATACCTAGGCGCGATAGTGGTGGCGTAAAATATTGTTGGCTTTTGCAAGCAAATACCGCCGCATAACGTGATTTTTGTTTTTCTTGTTGTTCTTTTGATAATGTATCCCAACGCCAGCTATCAGGTAAATATTTTTTCCATGACCATTCCATTAGTGAATCATGACCAATGTAGACAACCAGATCAGCGCTGCCACCTGCTATGATCGTTTTATCACTTAATTTAAACGCTTTTACCTTTTTGCCTGCTGAGTAGTCAATAAAATCATCAACAGTATCGTTAATATATTTGCCATTATACGCCTGTGCAATGAGATAAACATCTTTGTCTTGGTGTTTGTAAATGATCTCTTCTAATATTATTCCTGATTTGGGTCGATTAATTTGTACAATTTGCCACTCTTTTTGCTTAGAAAAATAGGTTTTAAACCCGTAAGCAGCCCCCCAATAAAGGTTGTTTTTGGGATCTTGACCGTTTCCTATCGCCTTTGGAACAGGTGCAATCTTTTGATATTTGTTATCACAAAGCGCCACCAAAACATGGATCACTTTGGGATCGGCAAAACAGGGCAAGGAGAGTATGAAATAAATAATCGATGCAAACCATAACTGTGTTTTTCTTTTCTTCATTTAAGATTGTTACCTTAAAGGCCGTATTTATAACTACATTATTTTTTATATAGACTTTATAGCATAGCTATTCTACTATTTAGTAAGACGAGTTAACAAAAAATAAATAAATTTTATATAGCGTTGATTTTCAAGCGATTGAAAATTGCCAAGCCAATAATGAGTGGAATAAAAGCGCAGAAATTTTAATTGATGCGGCTAAAAGAGTAGAATTAGCTGGTGCAGATTTTATTGTAATTTGCACTAATACCATGCATAAAGTTGCAGATCAAATCCAAAAAGCAATTAATATTCCGATTATTCATATTGCCGATGTGACAGCTAAACATTTACTAGCACAAAATATTAAATCGGTCGCTTTGTTAGGTACTAAATATACAATGGAGCAGGACTTTTATAAATCTAAACTGATCGATAAAAATTTAAATGTGCTTATTCCAGAATCTCAAGACAGAAATATCATTAATCAGATCATTTATGATGAACTTTGCAAAGGTATTATTCAGCCTGATTCTAAGCAAGCCTATCTTAATATTGTTGATAAACTCGTTAAAAATGGCGCAGAAGGTGTTATTTTAGGCTGTACGGAAATAGGGTTATTAATCTCTCAATCCGATCGTAATATACCTTTTTTTGATACAGCCTTAATTCACGCACAAGAGGCAGCATTACTTGCAATAAGTTAATAAGTTATTCTTCGTTCGTATATTCTAGTATATCACCCGGTTGGCAATCTAGATGTTTGCAGATTGCTTCGAGTGTTGCTAGTCTAAATCCTTTTACTTTACCTTGCTTAAGTAATGATAAATTTTGTTCTGTAATACCAACTGCTACCGCTAGATCTTTTGATTTAACTTTACGTTTTGCTAGCATTACGTCTAAATTTATTATAATTGGCACATATGGCTCCTTTTAAATAAATTGTTTATTTTCTTCAGCTAGTTGGCAAGCTTTTTTCAATATTTGACCTATAAGCATAATACTCATGGCAGAAAATAGCGTTATAATATCATCACTAGAAAAAGAAATAGAAAAGTATCGTGCTGATGCGTCTTGATTATAAGTTAAGAGCATTGTCAATAAAGGTTCAGATAAAAAATTTATAATCCCCCATAAAACAAGCAATTTGCCAAATACGTAACAATGGTTAGCTGATTTTACCGAAAAATACTCTGATTGGCTGTAATTAATAAACAATAATCTAAGTTGATAAAATGCATAAGCTAAAATAAGTATTAATGAAGTATCGATTAACGTTGCGATAGCCGCTTGCCATCCAGATAACGATTTAGGATCAACATTATCAATCCCACTTTGGATAAAAGAAAACCCTCCAAATTCAAGCCCAATATTTTGCATATCAAAAAAATAATACAAGAAGGGGAATATTGAGCTAATTAACATAATTAGAATAGGAATTAATGTTAATAATGCCATAAAGCGACAATATTGATTCAATCGAGAATGTGTTTTAGTCATATCTGTGTTCATCTTTATATCCTTTCTTTTATAAAACTGTACACAATATAACATAAACAAAGCATAAAACAATAAAAAATTAAAACAAAACGATAATTTTTTATTGTTTTATTAGGTTGAAGTACAAAAAAAACCTTACTTTTTTATCAGTAAGGCCTAAGAAGTTAACAATAACAAATCAACTATGCTTCAATAGCCACTCGTAATTTTTTCATTGCGTTTTTTTCGAGTTGGCGAATACGTTCAGCTGAAACACTATATTTATCAGCTAAAACTTGTAATGTAGACTTACTATCATCCGAGTCTAACCAACGCGCTTTGATGATATCTTGGCTACGTTCATCCAATTTTAATAATGCATCATGTAACTTATCTGTTGCATCATTTTCCCAATTGTCATTTTCAATTGATTTTGAAAAATCAGAATTGCTATCTTCTAAGTAAAGTGCTGGCGCAACAATTGAATTATCATCGTCATCACTATCTATATCAAATGACATATCTTGTGCTGACATGCGTGATTCCATTTCAAGCACATCTTTACGGCTTACACCTAACTCATCAGCCACCATATCAACTTCAGCATTATTAAACCAACCTAAACGCTGTTTGGTCTTTCTTAGGTTAAAAAATAATTTTCTTTGTGCCTTAGTCGTAGCCACTTTAACAATACGCCAATTTTTTAATACGTATTCATGAATTTCAGCTTTTATCCAGTGCACAGCAAATGAGACTAGACGCACACCCATTTCTGGATTAAAACGACGCACAGCTTTCATTAAACCAATATTACCTTCTTGAATTAAATCAGCTTGTGGTAAACCATAACCTGAATATCCACGAGCAATGTGCGCAACAAAACGCAAATGAGATAATATCAATTGTCTTGCTGCATCAACATCGTCATGATAATAAAGTTTTTCACCTAATGATTTTTCTTCTTCTGCTGTTAGCATCGGATAGGTATTAACTGCGCGAATGTACGATTCAATATTACCTTGTGGAATTAAAGCACCTACTTGCATTTTTATATCAGTACTCATTTAACTCCCCCTTTAAATTAACTAGTTGTTGCTACATAGATAAAATGCAACAATTAAAAACGTTAAACTAACGTTCACTTATTAATTAGACCTCCAAGTTGTAAATTAGTTCATATTTTTTATTTAAAATTACTAAAACATCTTGCTAGGCTCAATACTTACTAAAACTAATATACATTTTAATTAGTTACGTCAAAATAGCTAGGTAATTTGTGTCATTTTTAAATATTTTTTAGTCGCAACAAACGATGAAAGCCATCCAATAATGATAGTAATAAGTATAATTAATAAGCTTTCATCCCATAGTAAGCCTTCAATATTAATAATTGTTCCAAAAGCATCAGAAACATTCAATATAATTGATTCTATTTGAAAGATAAATATTTCCGATAATACCAACGAAACAACAGCGCTAACAAAACCAATAAAAATACCGCTATATAAGAAAGGACGTAAAATAAAACCTTCTGTTGCACCAATTAATTGCATAACAACTATAGTTTGTTTTCTAGCAAAAATAGTTAAGCGAATACTATTACCTATTACAAGTGATACAGCAATAATCATAAATATCGAAATAATCCATACAACAGATTTGACCATATTCGTTAACGCAGTTAATCGGGTAAACCAACTATCATCTAATTTTATATCATCTATGCCATCAAGATTAAGTAATTCAGCTTGTAACCGATGCAATATGGCTGTTTTTTTTGCTTCTTCTTTCGGTACAATTATTGCGACAGCGGGTAATGGATTTTCATCTAATAAATCCAATGCACTACTAAATCCTGACCATGTTTTAAATTCTTCAATTGTCTTTTCTCGAGAAAGATAATTCACTTGTTCAACTTCCGAATAAGACTTAAGTTTAGCGATCAATTCAGTTGTTTGTTCAGGTGTTAATTCTTTATTAATATAAACCGTTAAGTTGGGAGTTGGATACCATTGTTGAGCTGTTTGATTAGCATTTTTCCAAAGTAGATAACTAATAGTAGGTAGAGTAATTGAGATAGCAATAACAAAAACGGTCAATAATGAGGCAAAAATATGCTGAGAAAAATCATTAAAAGTATTACGCCAAGCATAGCCAATTTGTCTTTTCCAACGTGAAAAAAAACTATTGCTGTCTTTTTTCTTTAATTTAGTGGGTTTAATATTAGCGTAACTCATTAATTTTTAACCTCTAAAAACCCTTGATTTAAATGCAGTATTCGATGATGCTTGCGACGAATAAGCCCCATATTATGGGTTGCCATCAAGACTGTTACGCCTGCTTGGTTAAATTCTTCAAAAAGTTTTAAAATATCCTTAGACAGTTTATCATCTAAATTACCAGTCGGTTCATCAGCAAGCAGGACAGTTGGACGATTAACAATTGCTCGAGCTATCCCCACTCGCTGCTGTTCACCGCCGGATAACTGTATTGGATAAAATTTCATTTTATTTAGTAATCCAACTTTATCTAGAGAAGCAGACACGCGCCTTTTAATTTCCTCCGCCGGTTTACCTAAAATAATTAATGGAATAGCTACATTATCATAGACGGTATGATCCATCAGTAATTGATGATCTTGAAAAATCATGCCAATTGTGCGACGCAAAAAAGGCATATCTTGTCGCCTTAAACTAGAAACATCAATACCATTTAGTAATACTTTGCCATCATTAGCTTTTTCTAATCCACAAATTAGTCGCATCAGCGTACTCTTACCTGCGCCAGAATGTCCTGTTAAAAATGCCATTTCTCCAGACAACAGGGTAAAGCTTATATTTTGTAATGCCGATTTACCACCAGAATAAACTTTACTTACACGCTGAAATTCTATCATGGCTTTTCTCTATTCATCTGTTTCATCAAATAAGGCATTGATAAAATCATCTGCAACAAAAGGTCTTAAATCTTCAATTTTTTCACCCACACCAATATAGCGGATAGGGATATTAAACTGATCTGCAATACTAAAGATGATACCACCTTTTGCAGTACCATCTAATTTAGTCAATGTCATTCCTGTTACACCGACTGCTTCATTAAATAATTTTGTTTGGCTAATAGCATTTTGGCCAGTACCTGCATCAATCGTTAACATAATTTCATGAGGTGCTGTTTCATCTTGCTTTTTAATCACTCGTACTATTTTTTTTAACTCATCCATTAAATGAGATTTGTTTTGTAATCGACCAGCAGTATCAGCAATCAATACATCGATTTTCTTTGCTTTTGCTGCTTGTATTGCATCAAAGATAACAGATGCCGAATCTGCATTGGTATGCTGTGCAATAACGGGGATATGATTGCGCTCCCCCCAAACTTGCAATTGTTCAACAGCAGCAGCACGAAATGTATCGCCAGCGGCAAGCATAACTGATTTACCTTGTTGCTGAAATTGACGGGCTAATTTGCCGATTGTCGTTGTTTTACCGACACCATTAACACCAACCATTAAGATAACAAATGGATTATGACTATTAATATCAAGAGGCTTATCGACTCCATCTAAAATAGATTTCATTTCTTGTTTTAAAAGCACATGTAATGCATCTGCATCTTTTAACTCTTTTCTTGAAGCTTGCTTTGTTAAGTTGTCTATAATTTTTTGCGTTGTATCAAAACCCACATCAGCAATAAGTAACTGTTCTTCTAGTTCTTCAAATAAAGCATCATCGATCTTTTTTCCTTTAAATAGACTTAAAAAACCAGATCCAATATTCTGTTTAGTCTTAAAAAGACCCTTTTTTAAACGGGAGAAAAACCCTTCTTTTTTTTGTTCAGTCATAAATAATTTATTCCACGATCATTTAAAGATCATTGTATCTTATTTTAGAATAAAGCCCAATGCATTCGATCTTTTAAAAAGATGATAAAAGAAATATTTTGTGATCCATAACCAATAAGTAACACTGATTATAAATAAAGATCTTTAGTTGTGATAAATCGCCATTCACTTAATGGTAACTGGTGAGTGAATAAATTATACTTTCCAATCTGCACACGCACTAGACGTAAACAAGGAAAACCAACCGCAGCACACATTCTTCTAACTTGTCGATTTTTTCCTTCTGAGATTGTAATACTTACCCATGAAGTTGGTACTGTTTTGCGTTCTCTAATAGGAGGTATTCTGTTCCATAATTGCAATGGTTCATCAAGAAAGGTTACTGTGGCTGGCTGTGTAAAAAATTCTTTTAATTGCACACCAGATCTAAGTTTATCTATAGCCTGTTGAGTAATAAGTCCTTCCACTTGTACCCAATAAGTTTTTGGCAATTTAAACTTTGGTGAACTGATTTTTGCTTGTAATTTCCCATCGCTGGTTAACAATAGTAATCCTTCACTATCGGTATCTAACCGCCCAGCCGGGTAAAATTTAGGTAAGTTTATAAACTCTTTTAATGTCTGATATTTTTCATGTGCTGAAAATTGACTCGTCACATTAAACGGTTTATTAAAGGCTATTAACGTGTTCATTTCGGGTATTTTTTACCATTTATATAATAAAATAAAACCACAAAAGCAAAAAAGCCCAGCATCACTGCTGGGCTCTCTCTAATTTAAAAGTCTGGCGGCACCCTACTCTCACATGGGTAATACCCACACT
>NZ_FMAQ01000024.1 GCF_900094945.1 Gilliamella bombicola | reverse complement strand
TTAAGTGAATAGAAAGATAAAGCTCTTTAACAATTAGGAACAAGCTGAAAGAAACGAGTTCTCGTTCTTGTGTAATGCATTTATTGAGTTATTTAATTAAACGTTAGCGATAACGATTAGTTAGGTTGAATTGATAAAGGTTGAACATAAAGAAAGAGAAGAAAGCGTAATTAAAACCAAGACAACTGTGAGTTGTAAGGTTAAGAAATTAAGCGTACACGGTGGATGCCTAGGCAATCAGAGGCGAAGAAGGACGTGTTAATCTGCGAAAAGCGACGGTGAGCTGATAAAAAGCGCAATAGCCGTCGATGTCCGAATGGGGAAACCCAGTGTAGGTGACTACACTATCATATGATGAATTCATAGTCATATGAGGCGAACCGGGAGAACTGAAACATCTAAGTACCCCGAGGAAAAGAAATCAACCGAGATTCCCTAAGTAGCGGCGAGCGAAAGGGGAGGAGCCCAAGCGGGTAGCATATAGTATTAGTGGAAGCGTCTGGAAAGTCGCACGATAGAGGGTGAAAGTCCCGTACACGAAGATGCGATATGTGGAAGCTTATAGAGTAGGGCGGGACACGTGATATCCTGTCTGAAGAAGGGGGGACCATCCTCCAAGGCTAAATACTCCTGATTGACCGATAGTGAACCAGTACCGTGAGGGAAAGGCGAAAAGAACCCCGGGAGGGGAGTGAAATAGACCCTGAAACCGTGTACGTACAATCAGTGGGAGCTGCTGCCGTTGGGTAGTGGTGACTGCGTACCTTTTGTATAATGGGTCAGCGACTTATATTCTGTAGCGAGGTTAACCGAATAGGGGAGCCGAAGGGAAACCGAGTATTAACTGTGCGTTAAGTTGCAGGGTATAGACCCGAAACCCGGTGATCTAGCCATGGGCAGGTTGAAGGTTGGTTAACACTAACTGGAGGACCGAACCGACTAATGTTGAAAAATTAGCGGATGACCTGTGGCTGGGGGTGAAAGGCCAATCAAACCGGGAGATAGCTGGTTCTCCCCGAAAGCTATTTAGGTAGCGCCTCATGAGTAACTGTTGGGGGTAGAGCACTGTTTCGGCTAGGGGGCCATCCCGGCTTACCAACCCGATGCAAACTCCGAATACTGACAAGTTTAATCATGGGAGACACACGGCGGGTGCTAACGTTCGTCGTGAAGAGGGAAACAACCCAGACCGCCAGCTAAGGTCCCAAAGTCATAGTTAAGTGGGAAACGAAGTGGGAAGGCTTAGACAGCTAGGATGTTGGCTTAGAAGCAGCCATCATTTAAAGAAAGCGTAATAGCTCACTAGTCGAGTCGGCCTGCGCGGAAGATGTAACGGGGCTAAAACTATGCACCGAAGCTGCGGCAGTGCACGCAAGTGTATTGGGTAGGGGAGCGTTCTGTAAGCCGTAGAAGGTGTGTTGTGAGGCATGCTGGAGGTATCAGAAGTGCGAATGCTGACATAAGTAACGATAAAGCGGGTGAAAAGCCCGCTCGCCGGAAGACCAAGGGTTCCTGTCCAACGTTAATCGGGGCAGGGTGAGTCGACCCCTAAGGAGAGGCCGAAGGGCGTATCTGATGGGAAACGGGTTAATATTCCCGTACTGGCTATAACTGCGATGGGGGGACGAAGAAGGCTAGGTTTACCACCTATTGGATGGTGGGTTAAGCATGTAGGCGTGTGATTAGGCAAATCCGGTCACTGAGACGCTGAGGTGTGATGACGAGCTGCTAAGGCAGTGAAGTAATTGATGCCCTGCTTCCAGGAAAATCCTCTAAGCTTCAGGTTATAGTTAATCGTACCCGAAACCGACACAGGTGGTCAGGTAGAGAATACTCAGGCGCTTGAGAGAACTCGGGTGAAGGAACTAGGCAAAATGGTGCCGTAACTTCGGGAGAAGGCACGCTGATGGTAATTGAAATCCCGCGCGGACGTAGGTGAAATCAGTCGAAGATACCAGCTGGCTGCAACTGTTTAATAAAAACACAGCACTGTGCAAACACGAAAGTGGACGTATACGGTGTGACGCCTGCCCGGTGCTGGAAGGTTAATTGATGGGGTTATGCGTAAGCAGAAGCTCTTGATCGAAGCCCCAGTAAACGGCGGCCGTAACTATAACGGTCCTAAGGTAGCGAAATTCCTTGTCGGGTAAGTTCCGACCTGCACGAATGGCGTAATGATGGCCAGGCTGTCTCCACCCGAGACTCAGTGAAATTGAACTTGCCGTGAAGATGCGGTGTACCCGTGGCAAGACGGAAAGACCCCGTGAACCTTTACTATAGCTTGACAGTGAACATTGAGCCTTAATGTGTAGGATAGGTGGGAG
>NZ_FMAQ01000025.1 GCF_900094945.1 Gilliamella bombicola | reverse complement strand
TTGAGGGTAGTGCGCCATATTTAACGCTTGATGGGGGACGAACTAAGGTAATTTCAGCGGATAGTTTATTGACTATTGAATTGCCTGATGGTAGTTCCATCAGTCCATCAACCAATACTTCAAGTCCGACAAATCCAATAAAGTTAGTTAATGGAAGTACCTTTAATGATATACACATGTTGGTGCCGTCTGGGGCGAATACCGTGAATTTAAGTAACTTAATCACTCAAGGTAATTGGGGTGATGATGATGGAGATGGTCAGGGCGCTAATGGTGTAACGGCATCTGGGAATATATCGGTAAATTTTACTGATAGGGATGGTAATACTGTCAGTCGTAGTGATTCATTAAGTATATGTAGTGCCCCTTATAAAGTAACATTAAGTAATACAGATGGATATTTACAAACACAGTACGGAGCTCCGAATACAAGCAATTTTAGTGGTCAAACAGTGACATATTATATCAATCCGGACAGTGTTGTCCGTGTTTGTTACGCAAGGCCGAGTTTGTATTTTGGCGGCACTGGTGCTATTATTTATGGTCTTAATGACGATTCTCACTTCGCCGGCCCATCTGACATATGGAGCTCTACAAAAGGTTTTGTAACTCAGTCAACGAGTTTATCATCTTATGACCGAAATTTTCCGACAACAGGTGCTGATGGATTGTATTTTGATTTACTTATAGGTGGAGTCTATGCAAGTCAATTGACATGGTCTCCGGTCACGCGTGGTGGGATAACGGCTACCGTGACAAGTGTAACAGCTAATGACAGATGGATCCCTAGTGCTGATAGTGGAAAAATTGTCGCACGGGTTAAGTTAAATGGTCCTAAGGCGAGTGATGCTCAGATAAACGCAGCTAATCCTAGTCCTTTAATACTGCCATCTTTGCCGCAGACCTTTGAGTTGGTCGGTAGGGATAGTTATGGTAATGAGGTGAGGTACGGATTTGTGTTAAAGCAGTGGTTCGTCAATCGGGGTAACCAACTGGGTTATCAGTCTGACCAAATATCTTGGTGTAGTCGTTTGGGTTATCGTGTACCACAAGTCAGGGAGTTAACTAACGCGAAATGTGGTGTTAATACCGACTTTCCATGTATAAACGGCATAGATGGCGCTACGCCTAACTCATTTTATAATTGGTACCAGCGACGAATAGGAGCAGGATTTTTCACAGAATGGGGCCACATGTATCACTACGCTGATGCAGGTTTCGTCAACGGCAATGCCTGGGCAAGCGACTCTGCAGGTAGCAATGGCCTTTCTGTCTACTCGGGCAACGGTGGCGTCTACAGCGGCATTACCAGCTACAATCGTTATGCCCTTTGCATCGCACCTTAGCTTTTATTTCTTGGTTATTAATCCTGAGGTCGAGGGGTGATTATGGTGCAAGAGGACAATCTAACAAAGAACAGCGCTCTCGCGAAATTGGGGCGCTTGCGGTTTAAATTGGTATTCTATTTTAGCGCGGTAAGATTTCGGACGTGGTCACGGTAGCTATTGTGAACACTAAACTGCAAACGTCCGAAACCACTGCATCTAATTCATTCTATCCACCAACCAAAAAAGGCTTTATTCCCACTAAAAATTGGTTAGAAAAGGTGTTGATTTTATTAAAGTTTTATTTTTTTATTCAAAAAACACCACCAAAACCCTTCCCCAAAGCACACAAACGTAAACTGATTTAGGCCTTAACAAAACTTTATAAAATTTTAACAAAAAAACTAGCGCATAATTAATC
>NZ_FMAQ01000026.1 GCF_900094945.1 Gilliamella bombicola | reverse complement strand
GGGGCGTTATTCTTTGTTAGATTGTCCTCTCAGGCACCATAACCGCCCCCGCGGCCCAAGGATTAAGGAATAAACGCTAAAAACTAAGGTGCGGTACAAACAGCAAAATGGCCGCTGGAAGCACTGTAGCTGTAGACGCTGCCGTTGTACGAGTTGACATAGATCCCATAGCCACCTGATGATGCGTCGCTCATCCAGTAGCCGTGGGTGACGAAGCCCGCACCAGCGTAGTAGCTCACGGCGCCCCACTCCGTGAAAAATCCTGCACCTATGTGACGCATATAATGATTACCAGATGAACGAGGCGAGGCGCCTAAGCTATGGTTTGAATTGGTTAAATCCCTTACACTAGCAAGACGATAACCCAAACCACTACACCAAGTGGATAGGTTAGCCGGAGTATCAATTTTATTACCCCGATTGACGAACCACTGTTTTAAGACAAACCCATACCTCACCTCATTACCACTACTATCCCTACCGACCAACTCAAAGGTCTGTGGCAAAGATGGTACGGTGAGTCTACTAGGACTACTTGAGCTTATTTGACTACCACTTGCCCTAGGACCTCTTAATGTTACTCTTACTACACGTTTTGATTTATCAGTAATCCAATTATCGGCTTGGATATTTCCCAAAGGGTCTGTGAATGTCCCTGTTAGCGGCCTTGTCCAACTCACCTCTGCCCTTATACTACCAACTGTGTTAACTGTCCAACTTAACTGACTTCCATCCACTCCTGCAGGCATCTCTAAGTCAAAATACAACCCATTAGCACCCGTTGTAGGGAAATTCCGGTCGTAAGAGGAAGAATCGTTAGACTGAGTTAAAAAACCCTTTGTAGGAGACCATATGCTAGATGGGCCGGCAAACTTGGAATCGTCAAGGACACGAGCATCCCAAGGGTTAGGAACATTATTACCAGTACCACCGAAGTACAAATTCGGCCTTGCGTGACACACAACAGGACCACTACTGCCATACGGATTGATATAATAATCCACCGTAGCTCCACTAAAACTGGTTCTACTAGGAACACCGTACTGGGTCTGTAAATATCCCCCTGTACTACTTAAAGTTACCTTATAAGGCGCTTTACATAGACTTAATGTATCACTACGACTAACTGTATTGCCATTTTTATCTGTAAACGATACCGATATACTCCCAGATACACCATTTACAGCCGGCTCATCTCCATCATCATCTCGCCAATAATTATATCTAGTGACTAAATCACTTAAACTCACTGAATTAGTTGATGACGGGACTATCATTTCTATATGACTTAAATTACTCCCAACGTACGGCAACCTGATTGGATTTGATACGCTTGATGTATTAGTAGACGGCGTGATTACCTGACCATCCTGCAACCGAATTGACAACAATTTATCCGTTGATGTGGCTTTTGTTCGACCATTGTCGAATGTTAAATACGGCGCACTACCCACGATATATTTTGATGTATAAGCCGTTAATGCCACAGAACCCTGTGTATACGACAACAACAACAATACCACGAAGAACAACGCCGATTTAAGGAATCTAAATAATCTAAGTAAACTGAGTAAACCTGATAAGCCTGATAAGCTTGGTAA
>NZ_FMAQ01000027.1 GCF_900094945.1 Gilliamella bombicola | reverse complement strand
CCCTTGAGACAGCAAACTAAATCAGCGAAAAGTTGATTAAAAATAGAAGCTGTCAGCTCTTTAAAAAGAAGAAACAGACAATCTGTGTGGGCACTTGCGAGACGAAGAATTAAAAGTCTACGGACTTAAAAAAATCAAGTCTTGATAAGTGACACTGAAGATTCATTTGAATATGTCAGAGACAGTTATTGAGCATCAAACTTTAAATTGAAGAGTTTGATCATGGCTCAGATTGAACGCTGGCGGCAGGCTTAACACATGCAAGTCGAACGGTAACATGAGTGCTTGCACTTGATGACGAGTGGCGGACGGGTGAGTAAAGTATGGGGATCTGCCGAATGGAAGGGGACAACAGTTGGAAACGACTGCTAATACCGTATAAAGTCGTAAGACCAAAGCATGGGACTTTCGGGCCATGCGCCATTTGATGAACCCATATGGGATTAGCTAGTAGGTGGGGTAAAGGCTCACCTAGGCGACGATCTCTAGCTGGTCTGAGAGGATGACCAGCCACACTGGAACTGAGACACGGTCCAGACTCCTACGGGAGGCAGCAGTGGGGAATATTGCACAATGGGGGGAACCCTGATGCAGCCATGCCGCGTGTATGAAGAAGGCCTTCGGGTTGTAAAGTACTTTCGGTGATGAGGAAGGTAATGTATCTAATAGGTGCATTAATTGACGTTAATCACAGAAGAAGCACCGGCTAACTCCGTGCCAGCAGCCGCGGTAATACGGAGGGTGCGAGCGTTAATCGGAATGACTGGGCGTAAAGGGCATGTAGGCGGATAATTAAGTTAGGTGTGAAAGCCCTGGGCTCAACCTAGGAATTGCACTTAAAACTGGTTAACTAGAGTATTGTAGAGGAAGGTAGAATTCCACGTGTAGCGGTGAAATGCGTAGAGATGTGGAGGAATACCGGTGGCGAAGGCGGCCTTCTGGACAGATACTGACGCTGAGATGCGAAAGCGTGGGGAGCAAACAGGATTAGATACCCTGGTAGTCCACGCTGTAAACGATGTCGATTTGGAGTTTGTTGCCTAGAGTGATGGGCTCCGAAGCTAACGCGATAAATCGACCGCCTGGGGAGTACGGCCGCAAGGTTAAAACTCAAATGAATTGACGGGGGCCCGCACAAGCGGTGGAGCATGTGGTTTAATTCGATGCAACGCGAAGAACCTTACCTGGTCTTGACATCCACAGAATCTTGTAGAGAT
>NZ_FMAQ01000028.1 GCF_900094945.1 Gilliamella bombicola | reverse complement strand
CCAACTGCTTGGTTATTCTTATTTATTTCCCCCTGCCCCCACGCCAGCCACGCTTTTAGTGTGGGTGGTGGGGGCGCCGATTGTGGCTTCGCCGCAACAGCGCAACTCTAAGGGAAAATGCCCCAACTTACGGGGGGCTTTATTCTTTTTTATATTGTCCTCTCAGGCACCATCCCCCCCGCGGCCCAAGGATTAAGGACTAAGAAATAAAAGCTAAGGTGTGGTGCAAACAGCATAGAAGTTGGTTCTAACACTGGAGCCGAAGACCATGCCGTAGGACGATAAGATATAGAAGCCATTGCTACCTTTGACGTCGCTTGACCAGAAGTAGGTGATGAAGAAGCCCGCATCAGCGTAGGAGGACACTAAGCCCCACTCCGTTAAAAATCCTGCACCTATGTGACGCATGTAATAATTACCTGATGAACTAGGTGCTGCGCCAGAAATAGGAGGATTACTTGTTTTGACTGCATTGGTTAAATCCTTAACCTGTGGCAAACGATAACCCAAACTATTACACCATGCTGTTTGATCTGAAACGGTACCACCTTTATTACCCCGATTGACGAACCACTGCCTCAACACAAATCCATAACGAATCTCATTACCACTACTACTATCCCTTCCGACCAACTCAAAGGTCTGTGGCAAAGATGGACGTTCTAATGAACCTGGACTACTTGAACTTATTTGAGCACTATCAACTTTAGGACCATGCAACGTTACCCGTGTTACATTCTTGGATTTATCAGTAATCCATTGATCGGCTTGGACAGTATTTCCCAAAGGGTCTGTGAATGTCCCTGTTAGCGGCCTTGTCCAACTCACCGTTGCACCTAGACTGCCACTTGTGTTAACTGTCCAATTCAACTGACTTGCGTCAATACCTCCTATATCCAAATCAAAATACAATCCATCAGCACCCGTTGTAGGAAAATTTCGATCGTAAGATGATGGATTTGTAGACTGAACTAAAAAGCCCTTAGTAGAACTCCATATGTTAGATGGACCAGCATAGACGCTTATGCCATAGTTTAGATTCGGCCTGACCGATTGCACAAAGTAACAACCACCAGAAGAATCCGGCTTGATGTAATACTCTACACTGCCTCCAATAAATGTACTAATATTTG
>NZ_FMAQ01000029.1 GCF_900094945.1 Gilliamella bombicola | reverse complement strand
CTAAGGGAAATGCCCCAACTTACGCGGGGGCGTTATTCTTTGTTAGATTGTCCTCTCAGGCACCATAACCGCCCCCGCGGCCCAAGGATTAAGGAATAAGAAATAAAAGCTAAGGTGCGGTGCAAACAGCAGCGTAGCGGATGGAAGCACTGTAGCTGTAAAAATCGCCGAAGTTCGAGTAGACAAGGAACCCATTGCTACCTGCTGCGTCGCTCGTCCAGTGGCCGTAGTGGTGGACGAAGCCCGCATCAGTGTAGTAGGCCATGAGGCCCCACTCCGAGAAAAAACCAGCACCTATGTGACGCTTGTAACCATTAAAACCAGACGACGGCACGGCGCCTAAATTTCTATAGTTTGAATTGGTTAAATCCCTTACCCTAGCAAGACGATAACCCAAACGACTACACCAAAATATTTGGTCTGACAGGCTAACGGCGTTATCACGAAGGACGAACCACTGCCTCAACACAAATCCATAACGAACCTCATTACCACCTCTATCCCTACCGACCAACTCAAATGTCTGTGGCAAAGATGGGACAGTTAGAGGACTAGGATTACTTGAATTTATCTGAGAACTACTTGCCCTAGGACCATGCAACGTTACCCGTGTTACATAACTGGATTTATCTCTAATCCATCTATCGGCTTGGAAAGTATCTCCATCAGGGGCTCTGAATGAACCAGAACGCGGCCTTGTCCAACTCACCTCTGCCCTTATACTACCACCTGTGTTAACTGTCCAACTCAACTGACTTGCATCGATTCCACCTATGAGCAAATCAAAATACAATCCGTCAGCACCCGTTGTAGGAAAATTTCGGTCGTAAGACGATGGACTTGTTGACTGAACCAAAAAACCCTTTGCAGGACTCCATATGTTAGATGGGCCTGCAAAGCGAGGGGCATCATTAAGAACGATGCCAGTAGTGCCACCCAACAACAAATTCGGCCTGACCGATTGCACAAAGTAACAACCACCAGAAGAATCCGGCTTGATGTAATACTCTACACTGCCTCCAATAAATGTACTAATATTTG